>NZ_LOWB01000084.1 GCF_001522865.1 Burkholderia sp. TSV86
AACCCCTCGGCTATATCCCGCCCGCCGAAGCTGAGGCAAACTACTATCGGCAACTTGAAACAGCTGCCGCTGAACCCGCATCAACTTAAACCAACCAGCCTCCACAATTCCCGGGGCGGTTCAGTCTGCCATGACCACGGTTGAACACTCTACCCCGCCCCGATTTGTTGGGACCACGGAAATGATACAACTCGCCTCGCTGGTGCCAGTTTCAGACAGAGCCCAGTGCTCTGTGGAACCTGTCCACGGGTGCAAGGAACTGCATCATGGAGCTTCGACATCTACGTTGCTTTGTCGCCGTTGCGGAAGAACTGCATTTTGGCCGGGCGGCCGAACGACTGCACATGGAGCAATCCTCCTTATCGCGCACGATCAAGGAACTGGAAGATCGCCTGGGGGCACGGCTGTTTGATCGCGATCGGCGTGGCACCCACCTCAACCAGGCCGGCAGTGTGTTTCTCCAGGACGTGCGCCGACTTTTCACCCTGCTCGAACAAGCCAGAAACGACGTACGTGCCGCTGCGGCAGGCAAGTGTGGCTTGCTGCATGTCGCACTGGCGGATGGGACAACCCATCCGCGTTTGGCGGACCTGCTTGCGCAGTGTCGTGAAGAGGAACCGTCGGTGGAAATTCGCTTGACCGAGGTGTCCCACGCCGAACTACTACGCGGCCTACGCGATGCGACTTTCGACGTAGGCTTTGCTCGCTCGGCCGATGTGGGCGAAAGCATCGAAACTCACGAGCTTTGGCGCGAGCCGCTGTTTGCCGCGCTGCCCGCCCGTCACCCCTTACTCTGCCACGCACGGATTCCGCTTGATGACCTTCTGCGCTAGACGACCATGCGCACGCGTCGGACCTGCCCGCGCCAAGGCAGGCGCGTCACGGTCGTGTCTTCGAACAGACCGCCCGACTTGGCGATCGCGCGCAGGTGATGCGCGAAGAACCGGAGATAGAACGCGCCGAAGGCGCTGCCCTGCGCGCGGGGACGCAGATAGTTCTGCAGCGCGTCTAGGTAGTCGTCAAAGTCCGGCTCGTCCTGGGCGTAGAACTGCACCACCCACGGATGCTCGTCGAGTTCGTCGAACGAGTCCTGCAAGGCGTTCTCGAGCGCATCGCGGGCATGCCACAGCCACGCCATCTCGCGGCCTTCGGTGCCAATCGGTAGCAGCTCGAAGAAGGCGGCGACCGACTGCCCGTCATCCAGCAGCATGCTCTTCGAGCCGGGCAGGTATTCGACCCAGGGCAACAGATCCGCGAAGGATGGCGCGACACCATAGAGCGCCTCGACATCCGCCTGGGTGGCCGGCTTGCGCTTGCCGCGATGCAGGGCGTCGCCCGGCGCAGGGATGCTGTGCACAGCCAAGGTAGAAACGTGCTGCTCCCACGCATCCGGCTCGCCAGCATCGGCGCCCGCACGCGGGACGGCCTTGCGCGGCCAAGGTAGCGACCACGCCATCAGTAGTCCTCCAGACGTCCCGACAGATCCCGATAAGCAGCAGCTTGCGCCGTTTCCATCGCGACTTCGCGAAACTCCTCGTCATAAGGAGGCAGCACGTTCCCGCCGATATCCTTCAACTTGAGGAAGACCGTGAATGGCAGTACGCAACGCAATACGCCCTTAGGACCAAAACCCCGGCGCCTTGACGGTACGCACCGATATCTTCGAGCCCTTGGCGGTCTTATGCGCCGTGCCGGTGCTCTCGGAGTAGATGTCCTTCAATACACCGTGATCACGCATGAACGCCATCGCCGCCGACGTCATGCTGCCGCTCTTGGTCGGCCGGTACGGGATACCGCTCGGGGATTTGCCGAGCAACAGTGTCAATAGGCCGCCGACGATATTCAGGTAGGTGGATTCGCTGCGTGGGCCGAGTTCACCCTCCGGCTTTTTTTCAGCGGCACGAGCCCCGCTCAACGCCTGGAATTCCTGATGCAACACGTCCCATGCCTTCAGCCGATCGGCAAGCTGGAGCTTGAGCGCCTCGCGATCCATGAGTAGCGCCTGCACCGCATCCATGCTGATCGCAGGATGAAGATGGCGCTCGAAAGCATCGAAGAGAAAAGCAGGACGCTGCTCGGGGTAGAAGCGAATCATCCATGCCTTCAGATCGACGTGACGGATGGTCAGGTCGGGCGTATCCAGAAGCGAAGCGTCGTCGCAGGTGATGCCGTTCTTGCCATAAGGCAAGTCACGATTAACCAGGGCGTCACGTAAACGTTCAAGGTTCAGGCAAAGCTGAGACTAGCGCGGGAAATCAGCGTGTTCCGGCAAGCCATTATGCTGCGTCAGCGCGCGCAAGATGCGCTGTTCAAATCGCAACAGCCTCGTCCACCGGATTGCCGCCTCAATGGGACGATAGAACACCTTGGTATGCGCGCGTAGAAGATGCAATTTGCCCATATTTCACTCCGCCTCTCAAATCAACGTGCGATCGGTTAACAACGGATAGGAGGATGGCGACCTGCTGAGACATCGCACTGCCACACTCATGCGCAATCCTGTGGCTGTCTGGACCGAACTGCCGGAAATGATGGCCTACTACCCGGCACTGATGACCAATGCCAGAAGGTTGGTATGAGGTGAGTTTTTAGGATTGCGGCGCGCGCCAGAAAAGACTTTTTGCGTCTTGTCGTTGGCGTCGCCGGAGCGATTGACGCGATTAGACCGAAAAAGTCATGCGTGAAACGCTATGTTGATGGGCATCCTTCCTGCGGGGTTTTAGCCCAATCTCTGGCGGAAAGGGTGGGATTCGAACCCACGATACGGTATAACCGTATACCGGATTTCGAGTCCGGCGCATTCGACCTCTCTGCCACCTTTCCTTTTCAGCTTCACCGGTAGGTCGCCCCGGCGAAGCGAAGATTATAGAACAACTCGCAGCAGCTTTCCAAGCCCTTCTTCAAAAAAATTTCGAAGCCGCGATTCCTTCTTCGCGACTCCTTGTCCGTTTAACTCGCGCTTGCGGCCGCGGCCGGTGCGGCAATCAACTCGAGACCGCCCATGTAAGGGCGCAGCGCGACCGGCACCGTCACCGAGCCGTCGGCGTTCTGGTAGTTCTCCAGCACCGCGACAAGCGCGCGGCCGACCGCAAGGCCCGAGCCGTTCAACGTATGCACGAGTTCCGGCTTGCCCTGCGCATTACGGAACCGCGCCTGCATCCGGCGCGCCTGGAACGACTCCGTGTTCGAGCAGCTCGAGATCTCGCGATACGTGTTCTGCGCCGGCAGCCACACTTCGAGATCGAACGTCTTGGCCGCCGAAAATCCCATATCCCCGGTGCAAAGCGCCATCACGCGATACGGCAGATCGAGCTTCTGCAGGATCGCTTCCGCGTGGCCGACCATCTCGTCAAGCGCGGCATACGACGTCTCTGGCGCGACGATCTGCACCATCTCGACCTTATCGAACTGATGCTGGCGGATCATCCCGCGCGTATCGCGCCCATACGAGCCAGCCTCCGAGCGAAAGCACGGCGAATGCGCGGTCAGCTTGAGCGGCAGCGCCGCCGCGTCGATGATCGAGTCGCGCACGGTGTTCGTCAGCGAAATCTCAGACGTCGAGATCAGGTATTGCGACGCCGCGTTCTCGTCGCCGCCCCGCTCGACGCGAAACATTTCGTCCGCGAACTTCGGCAACTGGCCGGTACCGTACAGCACGTCGGCGTTGACGATGTAAGGCGTATAGGTTTCGCTGTAGCCGTGCTGCTGCGTGTGTGTGTCGATCATGAACTGCGCGAGCGCGCGATGCAGCCGCGCAATGGGCCCGCGCAGCACCGAGAAGCGCGCGCCCGACAGTTTCGCGCCCGTGTCGAAATCGAGGCCGAGCGGCGTGCCGACGTCGACGTGATCCTTCACGTCGAAATCGAACTGGCGGGGCGTGCCCCAGCGGCGCACCTCGACGTTCTGGGTCTCGTCCTGGCCGACTGGCACGCTCTCGTGCGCAAGATTCGGCATCGCGAGCATCAGCTCCGATACGCGCGCCTGGATTTCGTCGAGCTTCGCCGCCGAAGCCTTCATCTCGTCGCCAATGCCGCTCACTTCGGCCATCACCGCCGACGTATCCTCGCCCCGCCCCTTCATCGCGCCGATCTGCTTCGACAGGCTATTGCGGCGCGCCTGCAGCTCCTCGGTGCGGGTCTGGATCGCGCGGCGCTGCGCTTCGAGCGCGGAAAACGCGGCGACGTCGAGGGTATAGCCGCGATCGGCGAGGCGCTTGGCGACGCCATCGAGGTCTTTACGCAGCAACTGGATGTCGAGCATGGGGGGACGAGGATTCGTTGAATGAAACCGGGATTTTAACGCACAGCGCCCGCGCGCCGGTGACCAGCCGGCTCAGCCGGCAATGGCCGGGCCGCGCCCTGCATCGCGGCCCGGCCATTGCCGGCCGAGCGCGGCGGACCGGTTCGTTGCCGCATGGCTCGCGGCGCGGCCCCGCGCTAGTCCTGCTTGCCCGCTTCGTTGTCCAGCTCGCGCAGCCACGCGAGCTTGTCGGCGATCTTCGCTTCGAGGCCGCGCGGCGTCGGCTTGTACCAGCGCGGCTCGCGCATGCCGTCCGGCAAATAGGTCTCGCCCGCCGCATACGCATTCGGCTCGTCGTGCGCATAACGGTACGCGTGGCCATAGCCCAGTTCCTTCATCAGCTTGGTCGGCGCATTGCGCAGATGCACCGGCACCTCGCGCGATTTGTCCTGCCTGACGAACGCCATCGCTTCGTTGAACGCGTTGTAGCCGGCGTTGCTCTTCGCCGCGCACGCGAGATACAGCACCGCCTGCGCAAGCGCCAGTTCGCCCTCCGGCGAGCCGAGCCGCTCGTAGGTCTCGGCCGCGTCGTTCGCGATCTGCATCGCGCGCGGATCGGCAAGACCAATGTCTTCCCACGCCATGCGCACGATGCGCCGCGCGAGATACTTCGGATCGGCGCCGCCGTCGAACATCCGGCACAGCCAGTACAGCGCGCCGTCCGGGCTCGAACCGCGCACCGATTTGTGCAGCGCCGATATCTGATCGTAGAAATTGTCGCCGCCCTTATCGAAGCGGCGCGCGTTCATCGTCATCGCGCTGTCGACGAACGCCGCGTCGATCGTCGACACGCCCGCGGACGAAGCCGCCGTCTGCGCCTGTTCGAGCAGGTTCAAAAAGCGCCGCGCGTCGCCGTCCGCATAGCCGACGAGCGTGTCGACCGCGCGCTCGTCGAACGTAAGGCCCGCGAGCGCGGTGTCTTGCGCGCGCTTGAGCAGCTGGCGCAGTTCGTCATCGGTCAGTGATTTCAGCACGTACACCTGCGCGCGCGACAGCAGCGCCGAATTCACCTCGAAGCTCGGATTCTCGGTCGTCGCGCCGATGAACGTGACGAGCCCCGATTCGACGAACGGCAACAGCGCATCCTGCTGCGCCTTGTTGAAGCGATGGATTTCGTCGACGAACAGAATCGTGTGGCGGCCGGTGCGGTTGAGCGTGTCGCGCGCCGCGTCCATCGATTCGCGGATGTCCTTCACGCCGCCCAGCACCGCGGACAGCGCGATGAACTCGCAATCGAACGCGAGCGCGGTAAGACGCGCGAGCGTCGTCTTGCCGACGCCAGGCGGCCCCCAGAGGATCATCGAATGCGGCTTGCCCGATTCGAACGCAAGCCGCAGCGGCTTGCCCTCTCCGAGCAGATGGGTCTGCCCGATCACGTCGCCGAGCGTTTTCGGGCGCAGCGCCTCGGCAAGCGGCCGGCGCGGTTCGACTGCAAACAGGTCCGACATGACCTTGGCTCCCACGAAAAACGATGGCGGCGCGCATGCGCCGCCCGACCGGACATTATGACAGCCGCATGCAAGATGCGCGGCGCCGCCGCGTCGGCGCGCCGCCCGAAACGAACCGGGCCCGCCACTGCTGGCGGGCCCGGGCGGGCATTGGCGCGAGCGGGAGGCGCTTAGCCGCTGACGACGTCCGCCCCCTTCGGCACGACGAACTTGAACTCGTCGGCCTTGAACGGCGGATTCGTTTGGATATTCGTGAACGTGAGCAGCGTCACGTTGCCGAACACGTCGTGCAGCTCCATCGCGGCGAGCACGCCGTTTTTGAAGCCGATGCCGATGCGCTGAAACTGCGTGTCCTGCGCCTTCGGCAGCATTTCGAGCCAGTCGATCCCGCCCTTCTCGCCCGCGTCGCGCAGCGTGTAGTTCTTCTCGAGATCGTTGCTGCCGAACAGGATCGCGGCCGGGCTCGCGCCGAGCGCGCCCGCGAGCTTGCGCTCGGTGACCTGGTTCAAATCCTTGTCGTACACGTAGAGTTTGTCGCCGTCGGCTTGCAGCACCTGCTGATACGGCTTCTGATACGACCAGATGAATTTGCCCGGCCGCGAAAACTCGAAGCTGCCGCTCGAATTGTCAGTGGGCTTGACGCTCGGCGCCGCGCCGCTCGCGGCCTTCGACGGCGTCTTGACGATCTGCTGCGTGAATTCGCCCTTCGCGCCGCGCACCTTCGACACGAATGCCTTCAATTGCTCGGTGCCGCTCGCGAACGCGTGCGACGCGGCAAGCGCGAGCGCCGCGCACGCCAGCGCGGCGCGCACCGTGCGCGCGAACGCTCGCCGCGCCGCGCGCGGCGAGCCGGTGTAGCCGGGATGGTTTGCCAACGACTGATCCTGCATGCTGTGGTTTTCTCCGTAGAAGGCCGGGGCGCCTGGGCGGCAGCCTCGGCGCGAACTCACTCGGCGTCGCGCGCGGGCACGAGGATTTCGCGGTTGCCGCTCGACGACATCGCCGAAACGAGCCCTGATTGCTCCATCTGTTCGAGCAGGCGCGCCGCGCGGTTGTAACCGATGCGCAAATGACGCTGCACGAGCGAGATCGACGCGCGCCGATTCTTGATCACGATCTCCACTGCCTGGTCGTACAGCGGATCGGCCTCGCTGTTCGCGTCGCCGCCGGCCGCGGCTGAGCCCTCGTCGCCATCGGCCGTACCGCCTTCGAGCAGCCCCTCGATGTAATTCGGCTCGCCATGCTCCTTGAGCTTGTCGACCACGCGATGCACCTCGTCGTCCGAGACGAACGCACCATGCACACGCACGGGCAGGCCGGTGCCGGGCGGCAGATACAGCATGTCGCCCTGGCCCAGCAGCGATTCCGCGCCCATCTGATCGAGAATCGTGCGCGAGTCGATCTTCGACGACACCTGGAACGCGATGCGCGTCGGCACGTTCGCCTTGATGAGGCCCGTGATCACATCGACCGACGGGCGCTGCGTCGCGAGAATCAGATGAATGCCGGCCGCGCGCGCCTTCTGTGCGATCCGCGCGATCAGTTCCTCGACCTTCTTGCCGACCACCATCATCAAATCGGCAAGCTCGTCGATCACGACGACGATATTCGGCAGCCGGCCGAGCGGCTCCGGATCGTCGGGCGTCAGGCTGAACGGGTTCGGAATTTTCTCTTCGCGCTTCTTCGCATCCTCGATCTTGTTGTTGTAGCCGGCAAGATTGCGCACGCCGAGCTTGCTCATCAGCTTGTAGCGGCGCTCCATCTCGGCCACCGTCCAGTTGAGCGCATGGCCCGCCTGGCGCATGTCGGTGACGACCGGGCACAGCAGATGCGGAATCCCTTCGTAGACGCTCATTTCCAGCATCTTCGGATCGATCAGGATCAGCCGCACCTGCTCGGCGCTCGCCTTGTACAGCAGCGACAGAATCATCGCGTTGATCCCGACCGACTTGCCCGAGCCGGTCGTGCCGGCAACCAGCAAGTGCGGCATCTTCGCGAGATCCGCGCACACCGGCTTGCCGCCGATGTCCTTGCCGAGGCCGAGCGTGAGCATCGACGGCGCGTCCGCGTAGACCTCGGAGCCGAGGATTTCCGACAGCCGCACCGTCTGGCGGCGCTGGTTCGGCAGCTCGAGCGCCATGTAGTTCTTGCCGGGGATCGTCTCGACGACGCGAATCGACACGAGCGACAGCGAGCGCGCGAGATCCTTCGACAGATTGACGATCTGGCTGCCCTTCACACCGGTCGCGGGTTCGATCTCGTAGCGGGTGACGACGGGCCCCGGATACGCGGCGACGACGCTCACCTCGACGCCGAAATCCTTCAGCTTCTTCTCGATCAGGCGCGACGTGAATTCGAGCGTGTCGGCGGAGATCGTCTCCTGCGCGGCGCTTGCCGGATCGAGCAGCGAGATCGCGGGCAACGTCGAGTCGCCCGGCAAGTCGGTGAAAAGCGGCTGCTGGCGCTCCTTCTCGGCGCGCTCGGATTTGGCCGGCGTGACCACGGGCGGCACGATCGTCACGGGCTCGTGCTCCTCGATGCGCACGCGCTCCTCCTCGACCTTGCCTTCGCGCTTGACGGCCGCCGCCTCGCCGAGCTTGCGGTCGCGCTCGGCCTCACGGCGCAGCCGCGCGAGCGTGACGGCCGAGATGATCGCGCCGCCCACGCGCTCGGCCACCGACAGCCACGAAAAGCGGAAATACAGCGACAGCCCGATCGCGAGCGCGATGAGCAGCACGAGCGTGCCGCCCGTGAAGCCGAACGCATGCGACACGCCGCGCGCGATCGTCTCGCCGACGACGCCGCCGGGCGCGCGCGGCAATGGCAGCTTCAGCGACCACATGCGCAGCGCCTCGACACCGTCGCTCGCGAGCAGCACGAGAACGAACGCGAAGCCTTCGGCAAGCCAGCCGATCGATTTTCCGGGCTTTTCCGGCTCGTCGGCCAGCGTCTCATGGCGCGTGATCCGGCGATAGTTCGCGGCCACGCGCCGCCCGAGCAGCACGACGAGCCAATAGGCGGAAAGCCCGAACAACAGCAGCATGATGTCGGCCGTCCACGCGCCGACCCGTCCCGCCCAGTTCGCGATGTGATCGACCTGCGCCGCGTGCGTCCAGCTCGGGTCGCTGCGGCTGTAGCTCAAGAGCGCCATGAGCAGGAACGCGAGCAGCGCGACCTGCAGGATCCAGCGGATCTCGACCAGAAGGCGCGACATGCGATGCGGCAGCGCTTGGGCCTGCGCGGTATAAGGAGCTTTTGCCATGAATCCGTCAAGAAGGCGATGAGACGGCGTCACACCGGGTGCGGGCCGCCGATCGTTCGATTCGGTCTATTGTAAACGCTGCACTGCCCGGCCAAGTGTAAATGACGGTAACGCGGGCCTCGCGCGTGAAGCCCGCGCGACGCTATCGCGCCGATTGAAAACGCGCGCGGCGGCACGGCGGGCGGGCCTTTATAATGCGCTCTTTGCCCCCATCTGCGACGCTATCCCGCTCGCATCGTGCCGCCCAGCGTCATCCGGCCGGCCGCTTTTTACGGATCATCCTCATGTCCACGCCCAAACACGCGAAAGTCCTGATTCTCGGTTCCGGCCCCGCCGGCTACACGGCGGCCGTCTACGCCGCCCGCGCGAACCTGTCGCCCGTGCTGATCACGGGCATCGCGCAAGGCGGCCAGTTGATGACGACCACCGACGTCGAGAACTGGCCGGCCGATGCGAATGGCGTCCAGGGGCCGGAGCTGATGCAGCGCTTTCTCGCGCACGCGGAGCGTTTCAACACGGAAATCGTGTTCGACCACATCCACACGGCGAAGCTGCACGAAAAGCCGATCCGCCTGATCGGCGACGCCGGCGAATACACGTGCGACGCGCTGATCATCGCGACGGGCGCGTCCGCGCAATACCTCGGCCTGCCGTCGGAAGAGGCGTTCATGGGGCGCGGCGTGTCGGCCTGCGCGACCTGCGACGGCTTCTTCTACAAGAACCAGAACGTGGCCGTGGTCGGCGGCGGCAACACCGCCGTCGAGGAAGCGCTGTATCTCACCGGCATCGCGAAGAAGGTGACGGTGATTCACCGCCGCGACAAGTTCCGCGCGGAGCCGATCCTGGTCGACCGGCTGCTCGAAAAGGAAAAGGAAGGCGTCGTCGAGATCAAGTGGAATCACGTGCTCGACGAAGTGACGGGCGATGACAGCGGCGTGTCCGGCGTGCGCATCAAGCACACGCAAACGGGCGCAACTCAGGACGTCGCCGTGCAGGGCCTGTTCATCGCAATCGGTCACAAGCCGAACACCGACATCTTCAACGGGCAACTCGAAATGAAGGACGGCTATATCATCACGTCGAGCGGCCTCGCGGGCAACGCGACGGCAACCAGCCTGGCGGGCGTGTTCGCGGCGGGCGACGTGCAGGACCACGTCTACCGTCAGGCGATCACGAGCGCGGGCACCGGCTGCATGGCGGCGCTCGACGCGCAGCGCTATCTCGAAAGCCTGCACGATCGCAAGTGACGATAACGGGCGCGACGCGACGCTACAATGGCGTCGTCGCGCGCCGCCCGCTCCAGGCTCAATGCCTCTGCCGCCAGCCGCTGCGTATCGCGCCGCGGCTTTTTCATGTCCGGCGGCAGCGCGCCGCCCCCTCGCATCCGACCGATCATGGCGAAGAACCAGCCCCATCCCAGCGACCCCGCGAAGCGGCAAGCCGCCGCCCGGCCCGCCACGCCGGCCCCCGCGCCCGCCAGCCCGCCGCCACCCGCCGCGCTGCGTGGCCAGGGGCTGGCCGGGCTCGGCGCGCTGCGCGCCGCGCTCGAGGGTCAAGCCGAGCAACGCGCCCGCGCGCAGGCACAGGCAGCCCAGGCCGCGCGCGAAGCCGCGGCGGATGCCAATCTATTCCGCCGCGAAATCGGCGACATCCAGCCGCTCGCCGCGCCGCAGCGCGCCGCGGGCAGTCGCACGCCGCCCGCTCCCGTGCCAAAACACACGCGGCAGGACGAAGCGGCGGTGCTCGATGCCACGTTGTCCGACGAATTCGATCCCGAGACACTGCTCGACGCCGACGAATCGCTGTACTACCACCGCCCCGGCCTGAGCCGCGACGTGGTCCGCAAGCTCAGAAGCGGCGCGTGGATCGTCCAGGCGCAGCTCGATCTGCATGGCATGCGCCGCGACGAAGCACGCGAGGCGCTCGCCGAATTCATCCGCGAATCCGCGAGGAAGGGGCTGCGCTGCCTGCGCGTGATCCACGGCAAGGGGCTCGGCTCGATCGGCAAGGAGCCGGTGCTCAAAGGCAAGGTGCGCGCATGGCTCGTGCAGAAAGACGAGGTGATCGCATTCTGCGAAGCGCTCGGCCACGACGGCGGCGCGGGCGCGGTGCTCGTGCTGCTGCGGCAGGCTGGCGCGGGCGGCGAGCGAGGGCCGCGTGCCGCATCCTAGGCTGACGCTGGCGATCACCGTACTCGAGGCGCTTGCCACGCTCGCGTTCGCGATCTCCGGTTTCATCGAGGCCCGCAAGAGCCGGCTCGACTCGGTCGGCACGTTCGTCGTCGCGCTCGCGACCGCGTTCGGCGGCGGCACCATCCGCGACATCCTGCTCGAGCGCCGGCCCTTCTATTGGGTCGTCCACGACGATTACGTGATCGCCATCTTCGCGATGGCGATGTTCGCGCCGATCGTGCTGCGGATGATGTCGCGGCTGTCGGCCGAGCGTGCGCTGCTCATCGTCGATGCGGTCGGGCTTGGCATCTTCAGCATCTCGGGCACGTCGATCGCGCTCGACGCCGGAATGCCGCGCTTCATCGCCGCGATGATGGGCGTGACCACCGGCGTCGCGGGCGGCATTCTGCGCGACGTGCTGTGCAACGACATCCCGCTGATCCTGCGCGACTCGCGCCCGTATGCAACCTGCGCGTTCGTCGGCTGCTGGTTCTATCTGCTGCTCGTGTGGCTGAAGCTCGATTCGGTCTACAGCGTGCTCGCCGCCACCGCGTTCATCCTCGCCGCGCGGCTCGTCACCTATAAACTCGACATCCGGTTGCCGCACTGAGCCGCGCACCCGAAAACGCAAAGGGCCGTTCGTTCCTGCCGGAACAACGGCCCTTCGTCATGGACGCAGGCTGACCTCGCGCGGCACGGCGGCGCCGCGCGCGCGTCACGCGATGCGCGCCTCGGTCGACGGATCGAACAGCACCGCCTTCGATACGTCGAACAACAGCGACAGCTTCTGCTGCGGCTTCGGATCGGCGGCCGGATGCACGCGGCTCACGATCCGCTTGCCGTTGACCTGCGCGAACACGTGCGTGTCCGGGCCGGTCGGCTCGGTCACGTCGACCGTCACGTCGATCGGCTGCAGCGACGATGCCTCGCCGTTGTGCGCGCTTCGCGCATCGGTGATCCGCTCGGGCCGCAAGCCGAGAATGACGTCCCGGCCGAGGTGGCCGTTCATCCGCTTCGCGTCGAACGGCAGGTGCAGCACGCCGCGCATCGCGCCCGTGTCGAGTTCGAGACCGACGCCGCTGCCCTGCTCGACCAGCTTGCCGTTGATGAAATTCATCGGCGGCGCGCCGATGAAACCCGCGACGAACAGGTTCGACGGCGAATCGTAAATCTCCTGCGGCGCGCCGAACTGCTGCACGACACCGTCCTTCATCACGGCGATCCGATCGCCGAGCGTCATCGCCTCGATCTGATCGTGCGTCACGTAGACGATCGTCGTGCCGAGGCGCTGATGCAACAGCTTGATCTCGGAGCGCATTTCGATGCGCAGCTTCGCATCGAGATTGGACAGCGGCTCGTCGAACAGGAAGAGCGACGGATCGCGCGCGAGCGCGCGGCCCATCGCGACGCGCTGGCGCTGGCCGCCCGAGAGCTGGCCCGGCTTGCGATCGAGCAGGTGCTCGATCTGCAGCATCGCGGCGACGCGCTCGACGATGCTCTTCTGCTCGCTCTTGGGCACCTTGCGGATGTTCAGGCCGAACGAGATGTTCTCGCGCACCGTCATCGACGGGTACAACGCATACGACTGGAACACCATTGCGATATCGCGATCCTTCGGCGACAGATCGTTGACGACCTGCCCGCCGATCCGGATCTCGCCCTTCGTCACGGTTTCGAGCCCGGCGATCATGTTGAGCAGCGTCGATTTTCCGCAGCCCGAGCCGCCGACGAGAATCAGAAACTGGCCGTCCTCGATATCGATATCGACGCCCTTGAGGACGGGTACCCCGTTCGGGTAAGTCTTGTACACGTCACGGATGGAAAGGCTTGCCATGCTGTGAATCCTCTGTCTTCAGTGCGGCGCGCGCGCCGCGTCGTGTCTCGTAATCCCGTATCGCCGCGCGGCGCCGGCCGCGCCCGCGTCATCCCTTTACCGCACCCGCCGTCAGCCCGCGCACGAAGTAGCGCCCGGCCAGCACGTAGACGAGCAGCGTCGGCAGCGCGGCGATGATCGCGCCCGCCATGTCGACGTTGTATTCCTTCACGCCCGTCGACGTGTTGACGAGGTTGTTCAGCGCGACCGTGATCGGCATCGAATCGACGCCGGAGAACACGATGCCGAACAGGAAATCGTTCCAGATCTGCGTGAACTGCCAGATCACGCACACCATGAAAATCGGCAGCGACACCGGCAGCAGGATCTTCGTGAAGATCGTGAAGAAGCCCGCGCCGTCGATGCGCGCGGCCTTCACCAGCTCGGCCGGCACGCTCACGTAGAAATTGCGGAAGAACATCGTCGTGAACGCAATGCCGTAGACGACGTGCACGAACACGAGGCCCGGGATCGTGTTCGCCATCCCGAAGTAGCCCTCCAGGCGCGCCATCGGCAGCAGGATCACCTGGAACGGGATGAAGCAGCCGACGAGCAGCATCGTGAAGAATGCATCCGCGCCGCGAAAGCGCCAGTGCGTGAGCACGTAGCCGTTGAATGCGCCGATCAGCGACGAGATCAGCACGGCCGGAATCACCATCTTGAGCGAGTTGAAGAAAAACGGCTTCATCCCGTCGCAGCGCACGCCGGTACACGCCTCGCTCCACGCCTTGACCCACGGAGCGATCGTCCAGTTGGACGGCGGCGTGAGCAGATTGCCGGTGCGCAACTGGTCGAGATCCTTGAACGACGTCGACAGCATCACGTACAGCGGGAACAGGAAGTACAGCGCGAACAGAATCAGCGCCGCGTAGATCACAGCCCGGCCGATCGTCATCTTAGGCTGCATTGCGGGTGCTCCTCGATTCGAGATACATGAGCGGCACGAGCACTGCGACGACGGTGGCGAGCATCATCACCGACGATGCCGCGCCGACGCCCAGCTGCCCGCGGTTGAACGAATACGTGTACATGAACATCGCGGGCAGCGACGACGACGTGCCCGGCCCGCCCGCCGTCAGCGCGACGACGAGGTCGAAGGTCTTGATCGTGATGTGACAGAGGATCAGCAGCACCGAGAAGAACACCGGGCGCATGCTCGGAATCACGATCTTGCGGTAAATCGTGGGCAGCGTCGCGCCGTCGACCTGCGCGGCCTTGAAGATCTCGCCGTCCACGCCGCGCAGCCCGGCGAGGAACAGCGCCATCACGAAGCCCGTCGATTGCCAGACGGCCGCGATCACGACGCAGAAGATCGCCTTGTCCGGATCGTCGAGCCAGCCGAACGAGAAGTTCGTGAAACCCCAGTCATGCATCACTTTCTCGAGGCCGAGGCCGGGGTTCAGAATCCACTGCCAAGCCGTGCCGGTGACGATGAACGACAGCGCCATCGGATACAGGAACACCGCGCGCAGCGCGCCTTCGTTGCGGATCTGCTGATCGAGCAGGATCGCGAGCAACAGGCCCAGCACGACGCAAATCACGATGAACGGAATGCCGAACCAGCCGAGGTTCGCGGCCGAGGTCCACCAGACGTCGTTGCCGAACAAATCGGAATAGCGGCCTAAGCCGTCGAACGTGTAGTTCGGCAGCAGCCGCGAATTCGTCAGCGACAGATAGCTGGTGATGGCGATGAAGCCATAAATGAACACCAGTGCGATCGCGATGCTGGGCGCGAGCACCAGTTTCGGAATCCAGCGATCGGCAAGCGCCGACAGCGGCGACGTGCGGCGTGCGGCGGCCGCGCTGGTTCCGTTTCCGCCAAGTGGGGCAGCCACGTGTTTCGACTCCTGGAACAAGATCGCCGGCGCCGCGGCGCGACGCCGCGAGCGGACAGCGGATGGGGCGCGAGCCGGCAACCGGCCCGTTTGCAGCACATGCGGCGCGCGCAATGCCCGGCGCGCTAAGATCCGCGCAACCGGGCTTGCGCACCGTTCGTTACTTCACCTTCGCGGCCTTCGCGAGCGCGGCGACCGCGCTCTTCGCGTCCTGCTGCGAGTTCATGAACTTCGTCACGACGTCGGTGATCGCGCCTGCGGTGGCGTCGCCCTGAGCCATGCCGTGCGCGAGCGACGGCACATAGCCGCCCGACTTGATCGCCGCCTGCCCGTCCGCGTAGGATTTCTTCGCGCAATCGTCGAACTTGTCCATCTTCACGCCCTGGCGCACCGGCACCGACCCCTTCAGCAGACTGAACTGCTCCTGGAACGCGGGTGTCATGATCGTCTTCGCCAGCGCGATCTGACCCGGCGTGGCCGCCTTCTGACCCTTCTGCTGGAAGAACACGAACGAATCGACGTTGAACGTGTAGGCGTTCGCCGTGCCCGGCACCGCCGCGCAGATGTAATCCTTGCCCGCCTTCTTGCCGGCCGCCTCGAACTCGCCCTTCGCCCAGTCGCCCATGAACTGCATGCCGGCGCGGCCGTTGATGACCATCGCGGTCGCGAGGTTCCAGTCGCGGCCGTTACGGCCGGAGTCGAAGTAGCTCTGGATCTTGCGGACCGTGTTGAACACGTCGAGCATTTGCGGGGAGGTCAGCGTAGCCTGGTCGAGATCGACGAGCGCCTTCTTGTAGAACGCCGGGCCCTGCGACAGCACCACGTCCTCCCACAGCGTCAGATCCTGCCACGGCTGGCCGCCCATCGCGACCGGTTGAATGCCGGCGGCCTTCAGCTTGTCGGCGACCTGGAAGAACTCGGCCCACGTGGCGGGCGGCTTCGCGCCGACCTTGTCGAGCGCCGCCTTGTTGATGTAGAGCCAGTTCACGCGGTGCACCGAGAACGGCGCCGCGACGTAATTGCCCTTGTATTTGATGATCTTGTCGATCTCGGCCGGCAGGTTCTGCTTCCAGTCGCCTGCTGCCGCGTTGATGTCGACGAGCACGCCCTGATCGGCCCATTCCTGAATCAGCGGCCCCTTGATCTGCGCGGCCGACGGCGCATCGCCGCTGATCACCTTGGTCTTCAGCGCGGTCATCGCCGCGGCGCCCGCGCCGCCCGCGACCGCGAAATCCTTCCACACGTAGCCCTGCTTTTGCAGATCGTCCTTGAGCACGCCGACGGCCTTCGATTCACCGCCCGACGTCCACCAATGCAGCACGGTGACATTCTCGGCCGCTTGCGCCGCGGCGGCGCCGAACATCAGGCCTGCGGCGCACAACGCGCCCATGATCGCGCGAACTTTCATCAGTTATCTCCTCCAGTTTGGGTCATCCACTCGCCGGACTTTCGATCGCGCCGAACGCGCGAAAGCCGGCTTATTGGCTAGGTCGCCGCACACACGACGGCACTAAACAAACGGCACAGGAAAGAAGACATGGGGAATCGAGCCGCGAACGACGCGCCATACGCGACGCATGGCGTGCGGGCCGATGCCGGCCGCGGGCTCTCAGAGGCTGAGTGCTGACTCGAGCTTCAACGACTGTCTCCTCCTGGGCTATCCGGTTGCGCTGCCCGACCATTGCCAGGCGTGCACCCCAGGGGCAGCAACGTGCACATATGCGCATCATCAATGTCCGATACCATCCGACGTGCGGCGTACACCTGCCGCACGCCCCGTCCGAAGTTCGCGCCTCTTCATGCCGTGCGCTTCTTTTCTTCATTCAGGTGCTACCCCTTGCGCCGGATTGTAGTTAAACTACAATTCAGTGTCAAAAATATTTTTATCGCACTACGGCCCACGATGCGCGGCATCGCGGGCGCCCGAATCCGTGGGAGACACATGCATACCGACTCGAGCTTCACCTTCGTTCTCTTCGGCGGCACCGGCGATCTGTCGATGCGCAAGATTCTCCCCGCGCTCTTCGAGGCGCACCGCGCGAACATGCTGGCCGAAGCCGGGCGGATCGTCGCGGTCGCGCGCGGCGCGGCCGATCGCGACGCCTACCTCGGCTGGGTCGAGGAGCACGTGAAGCCGCACGCGGTCAAAGCGGCCGGCAGCGCGTTCGACGAGACGGCCTGGCGAAGCTTCCTCGAGCGGATCGTCTACGTGAAGCTCGACGCGAGCCGCGCGGAAGACTACGCGCTGCTGCGCGACGCGGTCAACAAGCTGTCGGGCATCCGCGTGTTCTATCTCGCGACCGGCCCGTCGCTGTTCGTGCCGATCTGCAACGCGCTTGCCGCGGTGGGCCTCAACGAGGGCGCGCGCATCGTGCTCGAGAAACCGCTCGGCTACGATCTGCGCTCGTCGAACGCGATCAACGACGCGGTCGGAGAGATCTTCGCCGAAGAGCAGATTTACCGGATCGACCACTACCTCGGCAAGGAGCCGGTGCAGAACCTGCTCGCGCTGCGCTTCGGCAATGCCCTTTTCGAGCCGCTGTGGCGCCGCGAATGGGTCGAGAGCATTCAAATCACGATCGCCGAGGAACTGGGCGTCGAGGCGCGCGGCGATTTCTACGACAATACCGGCGCGCTGCGCGACATGGTGCAGAACCACCTGCTGCAACTGCTGTCGATCGTCGCGATGGAGCCGCCGCATTCGATGGATTCCGATTCGGTGCGCGACGAGAAGCTGCGCGTGCTGCGCGCGCTCAAGCCCGTCGATCAGCGCGACATCGGCAAGGTCGCGGTGCGCGGCCAGTACCACGCCGGCGTGATCAAGGGCGCGCAGGTGCCGGCCTATGCGACCGAACCCGGCGTGAAGCCGGATAGCCAGACCGAGACGTTCGTCGCGCTGAAAGTCGAGATCGAGAACTGGCGCTGGGCCGGCGTGCCGTTCTTCCTGCGCACCGGCAAGCGCCTGGCCGACCGCGTCGCCGAGATCGTCGTCAACTTCCGGCCGGTACCGCACTCCGCGCTCGGGCCCACTGCGCTGCGCGCGGGCGCGAACCGCCTGGTGATCCGGCTGCAGCCGAACGAGTCGATCCGCCTGTACTGCCTCGCGAAACAGCCGGGCGAAGGGATGAACCTCGCGAGCGTGCACCTCGATCTCGCGTTCGACCAGTTCTTCAAGGAAGGCCAGATGGAGGCGTACCAGCGCCTGCTGCTCGACGTGATCAACGGCCGCCTCGCGCTGTTCGTGCGTCGCGACGAGCAGGAGGCCGCGTGGCGCTGGGTCGAGCCGATCCTCAACGAGTGGGCGCGCTCGCTGAAACCGCCGAAGCCGTATGCAGCCGGCACCTGGGGCCCCGCCGCCGCGAGCGCGATGCTCGCGCAGCACGGCACCTGCTGGCTCGAAGAAGAAAACTGATGAATGCGGCGCGGCGGCGCGCGGCTTCGCCGGCCGCCGCCGCGCCGAGCAGCATCGATGCAGCCCCGCACAATTCGATGAATTCAATAAAGACAGTCTGGATGGAGGAGAAGTGATCGAGATTCACGCTTTCGAGACCCCGAGCGCTCAATCCGACGCGCTGGCGCGCGCGGTGGGCGAAGCGCTCGCGGCCGCGCTCGCGCAGCGCGCGCGCGCGACGCTCGCGGTATCGGGCGGCACGAGCCCGCGGCCGTTCCTGCAAACGTTGTCGAACGCGGCGCTCGACTGGCCGCGCATCGACGTGACGCTCGTCGACGACCGTTGGGTTCGCGACACCGACTCGGCCAGCAACGCGAAGCTCGTGCGCGAGACGCTGCTGCAAAACGCCGCCGCCGGCGCGCGTTTCACGCCGCTGGTGGATACGCGCGAGACACTCGATGCGCGGATCGCGGCGCTCAACGCGAGCGCCGCGCATGCGCTGCCCGACGTCGCCGTGCTCGGCATGGGCGAGGACGGCCACACCGCGTCGCTGTTCGCCGACGCGCCCGAGTGGGCGCACGCGATCACGACGCCCGAGCGCTTCGTCGCCGTGCATCCGGGCGCCGCGCCGCATGCGCGCGTGAGCCTGTCGCTCGACGCGCTCAAACACATCGATCGCCTGTTCCTGCTGATCGCAGGCAGCCGCAAGCGCGAGGTGCTCGAAGCCGCCGCCGCCGCGCCGCAACAGAACGCGATTTCGCAATTGGCCAACGACAAGGGGACAATACTCGATGTCTACTGGTGCGCAAATTAAAGCCGCCGCCGCGACCCAGCATGCGGACGGCCCGCGCCTGCTGGCCGACGTCGGCGGCACCAACGCGCGCTTCTCGCTCGAAACCGCCGCAGGCGAGATCGAGCAGATTCGCGTCTACCCGGTCGCCGACTATCCGACGCTCACCGACGCGATCCGCAAGTATCTGAAGGACGTGAAGATCAACCGCGTGAACCACGCGGCGATCTCGATCGCGAACCCGGTCGACGGCGATCAGGTGCAGATGACCAATCACGACTGGAGCTTTTCGATCGAGGCGACGCGCCGCGCGCTCGGCTTCGATACGCTGCTCGTCGTCAACGATTTCACCGCGCTCGCGATGGCGCTACCGGGCCTGACCGACACGCAGCGCCTGCAGGTCGGCGGCGGCACGCGGCGGCAGAACAGCGTGATCGGCCTGATGGGGCCGGGCACGGGGCTCGGCGTGTCGGGCCTGATTCCGGCCGACGACCGCTGGATCGCGCTCGGCAGCGAAGGCGGCCACGCGTCGTTCGCGCCGCAGGACGAGCGCGAGGATCTCGTGCTCCAGTACGCACGCAAGAAATTTCAGCACGTGTCGTTCGAGCGCGTGTGCGCGGGCCCCGGCATGGAGATCGTCTATCGCGCGCTCGCCGCGCGCGACAAGAAACGCATCGCCGCGAGCGTCGACACCGCCGAGATCGTCGAGCGCGCGCACGCGGGCGACGCGCTCGCGCTCGAAGCGGTCGAATGCTTCTGCGGAATTCTCGGCTCGTTCGCCGGCAGCCTCGCGCTGACGCTCGGCGCGCTCGGCGGCGTCTACATCGGCGGCGGCGTCGTGCCGAAACTGGGCGAGCTGTTCATGCGCTCGCCGTTTCGCGAACGCTTCGAGGCCAAGGGCCGCTTCGACACCTATCTCGCGAACATCCCGACCTATCTGATCACCGCCGACTATCCGGCATTTCTCGGCGTCTCCGCGATTCTCGCCGAGCAGTTGTCGAACCGCTCGGGCAGCGCGTCGTCGGCCGTGTTCGAGCGCATCAGACAAATGCGCGATGCGCTCACGCCCGCCGAGCGCCGCGTCGCCGATCTCGCGCTCAACCATCCGCGCTCGATCATCAACGATCCGATCGTCGATATCGCGCGCAAGGCCGACGTGAGCCAGCCGACCGTGATCCGCTTCTGCCGCTCGCTCGGCTGCCAGGGGCTGTCGGACTTCAAGCTCAAGCTCGCGACGGGCTTGACGGGCACGATCCCGATGAGCCACAGCCAGGTTCATCTGGGCGACACCGCGACCGATTTCGGCGCGAAGGTGCTCGACAATACCGTATCCGCGATCCTGCAGTTGCGCGAGCATCTGAACTTCGGCGACGTCGAGCACGCGATCGATCTTCTGAACAACGCGCGGCGCATCGAGTTCTATGGGCTCGGCAATTCGAACATCGTCGCGCAGGACGCGCATTACAAGTTCTTCCGCTTCGGCATCCCGACGATCGCATACGGCGATCTGTACATGCAGGCCGCATCGGCTGCGCTGCTAGGCCAGGGCGACGTGATCGTCGCGGTGTCGAAATCCGGCCGCGCGCCGGAGCTGTTGCGCGTGCTCGACGTCGCGATGCAGGCGGGCGCGAAAGTGATCGCGATCACGTCGAGCAACACGCCGCTCGCCAAGCGCGCGAACGTCGCGCTCGAAACCGATCACATCGAGATGCGCGAATCGCAGTTGTCGATGATCTCGCGAATTCTGCATCTCGTGATCATCGATATCCTCGCGGTCGGCGTCGCGATCCGCCGCGCAACACCCAATGCGGAACTCGCCGGGGCGATGGCGCGCGCGAAGGCGCATGCGGGCGCGAAGGCAGACGACGAAAGCGCGGACGTGCTCGATTGGCTGAGCCACGGCGCGTCGCCGGTCGCGCGGGACTAGCGCGGCCGCTCGGCGCGACGCGTTGCGCCGAACGCGGAAAAAGCGCCGCCGGCATGACCTCCGGCGGCGCTGATTTTTTGGATTGCCCGCGGCCCGATGCGAAGAAGGTGCTTGCTGCTAGCCATTGGGTGCTTGCTGCTAGCCATTGGGCGCTTGCCGAGCCGCACGGCCAGCGCGAGCCCAACATCGCGAGCCTGCCATCCATCCGCCATCGCTTGCCCGGCATCGCAGGTCCGCTATCGCTGCCCAACATCGCGGGCCCAAGGCTGTAGGTCCGCCATCGCAAGCCCACCATCACCGCCCGCCCATTGCAAACCCGAGGCCCCGGCCCACCATCACCGCCCCGCCGCCGCAAACCCTGAGCCGCCCCGGCCGCCGAGCGCCGCGGCCCTACCCGGCGTTTGTCACCGGCCGCCCGTGCCAGCGCAGCACGAGCACGCGCCCCACGAAACACAGCAGTCCCGTCGCACCGATCGTCACTCCCATCGCGAACGGCGAACCGTCGGACAGCGCGCCAATCACGACGCTCGCGAGCGCACCGAGCGCGAGCTGCATCGCGCCGAACACGGCAGCCGCCGCGCCGGCGTTGCGCGCATAGCGGTGCATCAGTTCGGTCGTGCAGTTCGCCGACAGCACGCCGACGACACCGACGACGAAAAAAAGCCCCGCGACGATCGACCACAGCCCGCCCAGCCCGGTGATCGCGAAGAACGCGACCGCGAGCGACGCCACGCAACTCACGAGCGCCGCGGCCGCGATGAGCGCGAGCGAGCCGACACGGCCAACGAGATGCGTGCTCACGAAGTTGCCGATCATGATGCCGACGACGTTCAGCCCGAACAGCAGCCCGTAATGCTGCGGCGACACGTGGAAATGCTCGATGTAGACGAACGGCGTCGCGGTGATGTACGCGAACATCGACGCGAACGCCATGCCGCCGCACAGGACGTAGCCCCACGCGAGCGGATCGGCGAGTATGTGCCCATACGCGGCGAACGCGCGCAGCACGCCCGAGCCGCCGCGTTTGTCGCGCGGCCAAGTCTCCGGCACGCGCAGAAACGCGGCCGCCGCGCACGCCGCACCGAACAGCGCGAGCACCACGAACACGCCGCGCCAGCCGAGAAAGCGCAGCACCTGGCCGCCGACGAGCGGCGCGAGCAGCGGCCCGACAGCGGTGACGATCGCGACCATCGACAACACCTTCGCCGCGTCGGCCGGCTCGTGCGCGTCGCGCGCGATCGCACGTGCGAGCACCGACGCCGCACCCGCGCCGAATGCTTGCAGGAAGCGCACGACGATCAGCTGGTCGATCGACGCAGCCGCGAAGCAGCCGATGCTCGCGAGCGTGAACAGCGCGATGCCGCCGAGCAGCACCGGCCGGCGGCCGTAGGTATCGGACAGCGGCCCGTAGAGCAGCATCCCGATCGAGAAGCCCGCCATGAAGCTTGTCAGCGTGCGCTGCGCGGCGGCGGCGCTCACCTGGAAGCCCGCCGCGATCGCGGGCAGGCTCGGCAGATACATATCGGTGGCAATCGGCCCGCACGCGGCAAGCGCGCCGAGCAACAGGATCAGCCGGCCGTCGGGCCGGCCTCGGGTGACGTGACGCATCGGAATTCCATACGGAAAGGGGCAGCCGAACCGCCTTGGCCGCGCACGCGCCAGCAGTTGCGCACGCCCGGTCCGCCTAGCCCGGCAAGACAACGAAAAAAGGCGACAGACCGCGCCGCCCTGGACCCGTGATTGTAAGCGAGCCGCTTCGGCGCTTCGGTTAAGCTTCTCATTTTGGTCCGACGCCCGCCCGCCGAATTGCCGACATGACTGCCTTCCTGCTGATCTGGAGCCCCAAGAAATGGCCGTGGCCCGAGCTGCCCGAGTTCGCCGCGCGCGTGCAGGCAGGCGAAGCGGTGGCGGATGTCTGGGGCTGCGGCTTCTCGCGCAGCATCCTGCCGGGCGACCGCGTGTTTCTGCACCGGGTCGCGCAAGAGCCCAAGGGCGTGTTCGGCTCCGGCTACGTGACGCGCGCGCCATACGAGGTGCCCGATCCGGCGACCAAGCGCGGCTACCGGCTCTGCATCGATTTCGTCTACGACTGGCTGGTCGACGGCCATCGCCAGGTCGTGATCACGCGCGACGCGCTGCGCACGCACCCGTATTCGGTGCAGACCTGGGACGCGCAGACCTCCGGCACGTCGATCAAGCCGATGGTCGAAGGCCCGCTCGAGAAGCGCTGGGCCGAGCTGACCGGCAAGCGCAAGCCGCCGCGGCGCGCGTAGCCGCACGCACGGGCGGCGGATGGCAGCGGCGCCGTCGAGCGGCCGTCCCGGCGCGCCAAACCGTCACGCCCGAGCCGGAGTCGCGCCGCACGCGTCTTAGGTACAATCGAGCGGTTAGCGCATAGCCATCCCCGATACGCCGTCCGACGCGAGCCATGGCCCCGCCGCTCGCGCGCACGGCCCTCTCTGTCGCAGGTCCCATTCATGTCGAACAATCAAACTCTCTTCGAACGCGCGCAACGAACCAATCCGGGCGGCGTCAATTCGCCGGTGCGCGCGTTCCGCTCGGTCGGCGGCACGCCGCGCTTCGTCAAGCGCGCGCAAGGCGCGTATTTTTGGGACGCCGACGGCAAGCGCTATATCGACTACATCGGCTCGTGGGGGCCGATGATCGTCGGCCACGTGCATCCGGAGGTGCTCGAGGCGGTCCAGCGCGTGCTTGCCGACGGCTTTTCGTTCGGCGCGCCGACCGAGGCCGAGATCGAAATCGCCGAGGAAATCGTGAAGCTCGTGCCGTCGATCGAGCAGGTGCGCATGGTCTCGAGCGGCACCGAGGCGACCATGAGCGCGCTGCGCCTTGCGCGCGGCTTCACCGGCCGTAGCCGGATCGTCAAGTTCGAGGGCTGCTATCACGGGCACGCCGACAGCCTGCTCGTGAAAGCGGGCTCGGGGCTGCTCACGCTCGGCAACCCGACGTCGGCGGGCGTGCCGGCCGATGTCGCGAAATACACCACCGTCCTCGAATACAACAACGTCGCCGCGCTGAACGAAGCGTTCGCCGCGTTCGGCGATGAAATCGCCGCGGTGATCGTCGAGCCCGTCGCGGGCAACATGAATCTCGTGCGCGGCACGCCCGAATTCCTGAACGCGTTGCGCGCGCTGTGCACGAAGCACGGCGCCGTGCTGATCTTCGACGAGGTGATGTGCGGGTTTCGCGTCGCGCTCGGCGGCGCGCAGCAGCACTACGGCATCACGCCGGATCTCACCTGCCTGGGCAAGGTGATCGGCGGCGGCATGCCCGCCGCCGCCTTCGGCGGCCGCCGCGACATCATGGCCGAACTCGCGCCGCTCGGCGCGGTATATCAGGCCGGCACGCTGTCAGGCAATCCGGTCGCGGTCGCCGCGGGGCTCGCGACGCTCCGGCTGATCCAGGCGCCCGGTTTCTACGATGCGCTCGCCGGCAAGACGCGCCGGCTCGCCGACGGCCTCGCCGCCGAGGCGCGCGCGGCAGGCGTGCCGTTTTCGGCCGACGCGATCGGTGCAATGTTCGGCCTTTACTTCACCGAGCGCGTGCCGACCAGCTTCGCCGACGTCACCAAGAGCAACATCGAGCGCTTCAAGCGCTTCTTCCACCTGATGCTCGACGAAGGCGTGTATTTCGCGCCGTCCGCTTACGAGGCGGGTTTCGTGTCGAGCGCGCACGACGACGCGACGCTCGACGCAACGCTTGCCGCCGCCCGCCGCGCGTTCGCGGCGCTCGCCGGCTGAGCGCGCGGCCGCTCGAACCACAGGACGGGCCCATGTTTTCGGAACAGGACTTTATCTACATGCAACGCGCGCTCGCGCTCGCCGCGCGCGGAATGTACACGACGACGCCGAATCCACGCGTCGGCTGCGTGATCGTCAAGGACGACGCCGTGATCGGCGAAGGCTTCACCCAGCCGGCCGGCCAGGATCACGCGGAAGTGCAGGCGCTCAAGGACGCGCGCGCGCGCGGCAACGACGTGCGCGGCGCGACCGTCTACGTGACGCTTGAGCCGTGCAGTCACTTCGGCCGCACGCCGCCGTGCGCGCACGCGCTGATCGACGCGCGCGTGGGCAAGGTGGTCGCCGCGATGGAAGACCCGAATCCGCAGGTGTCCGGACGCGGCCTCGCGATGCTGCGCGATGCGGGCGTCGACGTGCGTTGCGGCCTGCTCGCGCACGATGCGCACGAGCTGAACGTCGGCTTCGTGTCGCGGATGACGCGCGGCCGGCCGTGGGTGCGGATGAAGACCGCCGCGTCGCTCGACGGCCGCACCGCGCTCGCCTCCGGCGAGAGCCAATGGATCACCGGCGAAGACGCGCGCGCTGACGGCCACCAATGGCGCGCGCGCGCGTGCGCGATTCTGACGGGCATAGGCACCGTGCGCGAAGATGATGCCCGGCTCACCGTGCGCGGCGTCGACACGCCGCGGCAGCCGCGGCGCGTGCTGATCGACAGCCGCCTCGACGTGCCGCTCACCGCGCGCATTCTCGAAGGCGCGCCGCCCGTCATTTTCTGCGGCGCGCTCGACGCGCAGCGCGAAGAGCGCGCGCAGGCGCTGCGTGCGCGCGGCGCCGAGATCGTGCCCCTGCCGAACGCGCACGGCAAGGTCGACTTGCCCGCGATGCTCGCCGCGCTCGGCGAGCGCCAGATCAACGAGCTTCATGTCGAAGCAGGCCATAAGCTGAACGGCTCGCTGCTGCGCGAGCATTGCGTCGACGAGCTGCTCGTCTATATCGCGCCGACCCTGCTCGGCGCGGATGCGGCATCGATGTTCGATCTCGCCGGACCCGCGTCGCTCGCGGACCGCGCGCGGCTCGCATTTCACAGCGTCGAGCGCATCGGCGGCGACCTGCGCGTGCTCGCGCGTTTCGCCGGCGCTCACGCCGCTGCGCCCTCCACTCACTGACAACGGAAACCGACCAAGATGTTTACCGGAATCGTCGCGGCAGTCGGCCGCATCGAAACGATCGCGCCGCTGGGCGCCGAACCCGAGGCCGGCGTGCGCGCCACCGTGCACGCGGGCGCGCTCGATCTGGCCGACGTCGCGCTCGGCGACAGCATCGCGATCCAGGGCGCGTGCATGACAGTAATCGCGAAGACGGCCGATACGTTCGACGTCGAGATCTCGCGCGAAAGCCTGAACCGCACGGTCGGCCTCGCCGCGCCCGGCGACGTGAATCTCGAAAAGGCGCTGCGCGCGCACGACCGGCTCGGCGGCCATCTGGTGTCCGGGCACGTCGACGGGCTTGGGGTCGTCACGCGCTTTGCGCGCGTCGGCGAGTCGCACGAGTTGCGCATCGTCGCGCCGCGCGAACTCGGCCGCTATCTTGCATACAAGGGATCGATCACCGTCAACGGCGTGAGTCTCACGGTCAACGCGGTCGACGATCAAACGCACGGCTGCGAATTCTCGATCAACCTGATTCCTCATACGGTCGAGGTGACCACACTCAAGCATTTGCAGCCGGGCTCGCAGGTCAATCTCGAAATCGATCTGATCGCGCGGTATGTGGAGCGGATGCTGGCCACCGCATCCGCGGCCGGCGGCCAGCCTTCCCGGTAAATCGATTGCCGGAATCAGCCGCCAGCCCCACCAAGCTGCCGCGCGATGCGCCGCCGCAATTCCGGCAGCACATCGGAGCCGAACCACGGATGACGCTTGAACCACGCCTGATTGCGCGGTGACGGATGCGGCAGCGGCAGCACCGCCGGGCCATATTCGCGCCACGCTTGGACGGTTTCGGTCAGCGACGCCTTACGCGCGTCGCGCAGGAAATGCCGCTGCGCATACTGGCCGATCAGCAGCGTGAGACGGATCGCCGGCAGTTCCGCGAGCAGACGGTCGAGCCACAGCCGCGCACATTCCGGACGCGGCGGATTGTCGCCGCTCGCGCCGCGGCCCGGATAGCAAAATCCCATCGGTACGATGGCAAACCGCGACGCGTCGTAGAACGTGCCAGCATCGACGCCGAGCCATTCGCGCAGCCGCTTGCCGCTCGCGTCGTCCCACGGCACGCCGCTCGCATGCACGCGCGCGCCCGGCGCCTGCCCGACGATCAGGATGCGCGCGCCGCGCCGCGCGCGCAGCACTGGACGCGGGCCAAGCGGCAGCTCGGCCTCGCACGCGCGACACGCGCGAATATCGGCGAGCAGCGCGTCGAGCGGGGTGCGGGGTGGTTCAGGCATCGGCGCAGATCATCGTGTTCCAGGCTCGCGCATCGCGCGGCAACGGACATTGTAAGCCGGGCGCTTGCCAACCCAGACCAGGCTGGGCCGAGGATCGCGCGGGCCGATCCAGGCCGCTCCGCCATGTGCCCCGGCAACCCGCGGAATGCGAGGCCCGCGCCCCGCCCGCGGATTCATCCGCGCCCGGCCGCACCGGCCGTTCGGCCAATGCAACGCGCCGTCGCGCCATCCACGGCGATAACCCGCCGCGCGTGGCGTAAAATACGCCCTTTCCCTTTCATGCATCCCTTTATGACGCTCGCCTCCACGCCCGACATCATCGCCGAGTTGAAAGCCGGCCGGATGGTGATCCTGGTCGACGAAGAAGACCGCGAAAACGAGGGCGACCTCGTGCTCGCCGCTGAATTCGTCACGCCGGAAGCGATCAATTTCATGGCGCGCTACGGCCGCGGGCTGATTTGCCTCACACTCACGCAGGAACGCTGCAAGCTGCTGAACCTGCCGCTGATGACGTACCGCAACGGCACGCAGTACGGCACCGCGTTCACGGTCAGCATCGAGGCGGCCGAAGGCGTGACGACGGGCATCTCGGCGGCCGACCGCGCACGCACGATCGCCGCCGCCGTCGCGCACGACGCGCGGCCCGAGCACATCGTGCAGCCCGGCCACGTGTTCCCGATCATGGCGCAGCCGGGCGGCGTGCTGGTGCGCGCGGGTCACACCGAGGCGGGCTGCGACCTGACCGCGCTCGCGGGCCTGACGCCCGCGGCCGTGATCTGCGAAGTCATCAAGGACGACGGGACCATGGCGCGCCTGCCGGATCTGATCGAATTCGGCCGCGAGCACGGGCTGAAGATCGGCACGATCGCCGATCTGATCCACTACCGCAGCCGCACCGAATCGATCATCGAACGGGTCGCCGAGCGCACGATGCAAACGGCGCACGGCACGTTCAGGGCCGTGCTGTACCGCGACCATCCGAGCGGCTCGCCGCATATCGCGCTCGTGCGCGGCACGCCCGCGTCGCACGAGGCAACGCTCGTGCGCGTGCACGAGCCGCTATCGGTGCTCGATCTGCTCGAAACCGGCGTGTCGACCCACTCGTGGACGCTGCACGCCGCGATGAAGGCGATCGCCGAGCGCGAGTGCGGCGTGATCGTGCTGCTCAATTGCGGCGATACCAACGAGCACCTCGTCGACGTATTTCTCGCGTTCGGCGAACAAGAGAAGGCGGCCGCGCTCAAGCGCCGGCCGGTCGATTTCAAGACGTTCGGCATCGGCGCGCAAATCCTGCGCGATGTCGGCGTCGGCAAGATGCAGGTGCTGTCGAATCCGCGCAAGCTCGGCAGCATGTCCGGCTACGGCCTCGAGGTCGTCGGCTTCGAGCCGATGCCGGGCGGCGCGTAACGGTTTTGTCACGGCTTTCGTGCCGTACTTGTCGTCAGCCTGCGCTGCAGTCAATCACACCGCTCATCCACTTTACGGAAAAAACATGGAAATCGGACAATATCAACCGAATCTCGAAGGCGAAGGCCTGCGTATCGGCATCGTTCAGTCGCGCTTCAACGAACCCGTGTGCAACGGCCTCGCCGATGCATGCGTCGAGGAACTGGAACGGCTGGGCGTTGCCGGCGAGGACGTGCTGCTCGTGACGGTGCCGGGCGCGCTCGAAATTCCGCTCGCGCTGCAAAAACTCGCGGAAAGCAACCAGTTCGACGCGCTGATCGCGCTTGGCGCGGTAATCCGCGGCGAAACGTATCACTTCGAACTCGTGTCGAACGAGAGCGGCGCGGGCATCACGCGCATCGCGCTCGATTTCAACACGCCGATCGCGAACGCCGTGCTTACGACCGACACCGACGAGCAGGCGATCGCGCGCATGACCGAAAAGGGTCGCGACGCCGCGCGCGTCGCCGTCGAGATGGCAAACCTCACGATCACGCTCGATCAACTGAGCGACGATGAAGAGGACGAGGACGAGGACGACGAAGAAGACGACGAAGAGGAACGCGCATGAAGAAGAGCGCCCGCCGGCAATCGCGCGAGCTTGCGACGCAAGGCCTGTATCAATGGCTGCTGTCGAACGCGGCGCCGGGCGAGATCGACGCGCAATTGCGCGGCGCGCTGGGTTACGACAAGGCCGACAAGACGCTGCTGGATACCCTGCTGCACGGTGTGATCCGCGAACACGCGGCGCTCTCGGACGCGCTCTCGCCGAACCTCGATCGCCCGATCGACCAGCTCTCGCCCGTCGAACGCGCGGTGCTGCTGATCGCGACGTATGAACTCACGCATCAGATCGAAACGCCGTATCGCGTGATCATCAACGAAGCGGTCGAATTGACGAAGACGTTCGGCGGCTCGGACGGCTACCGGTACGTGAACGGCGTGCTCGACAAGCTCGCCGTCAAGCTGCGGCCGGCCGAAACGCAGGCGCGGCGCGACCCGTCGTAATGCGCCCGGCAGGCGCGCCGGGCGGCTGCCGGCCCGCCCGCCTGCCGGCCGATGCCGCGCGCGGCGCTCATGCGGCTGCGCCGCCGTCGCGCGCGGGCGTTTCCCGCCGCGATCCTTTCTTCGCTCGCTCCCTTTTTGTAACCGCCTTTATCCGACGATGAACACCGCCGCCGATTCGCTCGTCAGGCTTGCGTCGCGCGTCGATGCGATCGAGCCGTTTTATGTGATGGAAATCGTCAAGGAAGCCGCCGCGCTCGAGCGCGCGGGCCGCGACATCATCCACATGAGCATCGGCGAGCCGGATTTCACCGCGCCGGAGCCGGTCATCGAGGCGGCCGCCGCCGCACTGCGCCGCGGCGTCACGCAATATACGAGCGCGCTCGGCATCGCGCCGCTGCGCGAAGCGATCGCCGCGCACTACGCGCGCGCATACGGGCTCGCGATCGAACCCGAGCGCATCGTCGTCACGGCGGGGGCGTCAGCCGCGCTTTTGCTCGCCTGCCTCGCGCTCGTCGGCCGCGACGACGAAGTGTTGATGCCCGACCCTTCATACCCGTGCAACCGTCACTTCGTCGCGACAGCCGAGGGCTGCGCGATCCTCGTGCCGAGCGGCCCCGAAGCGCGCTTCCAGCTCACCGCGCGCGACGTGGACGCCCATTGGACCGAGCGCACGCGCGGCGTGTTGCTCGCGTCGCCGTCAAACCCGACGGGCACGTCGCTTGCGCCCGACGAACTCGGCCGGATCATCGGCGCGGTGCGCGCGCGTGGCGGTTTTGCGATCGTCGACGAGATTTATCAAGGATTGAGCTACGGCGGCGCGCCGGTATCGGCGCTGTCGTTCGGCGACGACGTCGTCACCGTCAACAGCTTCTCGAAATACTTCAACATGACGGGTTGGCGGCTGGGCTGGCTCGTCGTGCCGCCGGCGCTCGTCGCCACGTTCGAGAAGCTCGCGCAGAACCTGTTCATCTGCGCTTCCGCGCTCGCGCAGCATGCGGCGCTCGCGTGCTTCGAGCCGGATACGCTCGCCATCTACGAAGCGCGCCGCGCCGAATTCCAGCGCCGCCGCGACTTCATCGTGCCGGCTATCGAATCGGTTGGCTTCAAAGTGCCGGTGATGCCGGATGGTGCGTTCTATGTATACGCGCAGTGCGGCGGCGTCGCGCACCCGGCGGCCGGCGACAGCGCCGCGCTCACTCAGGCGATGCTGCACGACGCGGGCGTGGTGCTGGTGCCGGGCATGGATTTCGGCACCCACGCGCCGCGCGGCTATATCCGGCTGTCGTATGCAACCGCGTATGCGCGGCTGGAAGAAGCGATCGAGCGGCTGCGCAAACTATTTGGCGGGTAATCAAAGGCCGCGCGCCGCGCCAGATTGCATGGGCGGGCAGGCATACAGGCCCGCGCAAACGAAACGCTGACCCAACGGGCTCGGCGCGCCGTATCCGCCCAGCGCGATTGACCCGGGCGTACCGCCCCGGTCGTTCAGCGGTGCGTCGCGCGATCCGCGCCAGGCCGCATCACACCACACCGCTCGACCCCGCATGACGCGCGGCGTGGGCTCGCCGCCCAACGCTGCCAAGTCACGGACGCTTCCAGCCGTCTGCCCGAAAAACGGTCTGGCCGGATGCAAAAAGGCCGAGCCCGCTGAAAGCGCGGCCCGGCCTTTTCTCATTCCTGCTCCTCAACCGTTCCGGCCGAAACCGGAACAGCGGCGATCCCGCCGAGGCGCCGAGTCAGGTACCGAGATCGGACGCAGCAGGATCGTGCTTCGCCGCCGTATCGACACTGGCATCGTCGTCCTGCGGCTGCGCCTTCGACGCGGCAGAATTCATCGTCAGCGGGCGCGCGCTGTCGAGCGTCGCGTGCACGCGCTTTTGCGATCCGCCCGTCGCGCCCGGCGCCGACACCGCCACCGTCGTCACCGCCCCCTGCGCAGGCTGCGGCGGCGTGAAGATCGGCACCTTGCGGCCACGCGCGACATCGCGCAGCCGATCGCGTTCGCTGATCACCTTCGCGCCATAGCCACCGTCATCCGCCGACGTCGCGCCGACGTACAGCCGCAACCCGCCGGCGACCGAGCCGCCGCGCGCAATGCAATCCTTCAGCACGAGCGCGCCGACCTGAATGTTGACGAGCGGCTGCAGCGCCGCGCCCGTGCCACCGAAATACTCGAATTTGTCTGAGTGGACCTTCGACATCACCTGCATCAGGCCCTGCGCGCCGACGCCGCTCTCGGCATACGGATTGAACCCCGATTCGATCGCCATCACGGCCAGGATCAGCAGCGGATCGATGCCGACGTCCCGGCCCGTCTCGAATGCCGTCTTCACGAGTTGACCGAGCGGCTCCTGCGCAACGCGGTAGCGCCGCGCCAGATAAGTCGCGACGAGCGCCTGCTCGCGATTCGATACGAGCGTGCGATTGTCGCGCGCATCGGCGGCAACGCGCTGCGCCGGGATCAGTTTCGCGAGGGACACCGGCGACGCGCCATTGCGCACCGCATCGAGCGTCGCGTCCGCCGGGCTCGCCGCGGCTGCCACGGCCGGCGTGGCAGATACCGTCTCCGCACGGACCGCCGCTTCGCTCTCGTTCACGCCCGACGGGCCGAACGACGGCAGCGGATGACCGCTGAGCAGCCGCGCCGGGCCTGCTTCGACCGCAGCCGACACGAAAGGCATCAGCTTCGCCGCCAACGTGCCGCGCACGTTCGGCAGCAGCCACAGCGCGAGCGAAACCCCCACCGCGCAGCAACCGACGACGCTAAACAAATGGTGACTGACACGCGTCCCACGACGCAGCGCGACGCGCAACAGCTGCGCATGCCGCTCGTTGGGACGCCACGATAACCAAGCATTCATTCAGATCCTCCATGAGCATGACTCCTGCGGCTCGCTCGGCTCTGGATGGCGAGACGTGACGCGCTGCCGCGGAATCAAGACACCGAGCGTCTTGGTTGGACCGCATCGGTATCGGAGAAACGGTATAAGTACCGTCCGGGGGCCACGGCGGAATTGAGCCTGCGCACAGAGGCGGGCACACGCGCGGTGGCTCCCACGCAAAAAGCCAGCGCTGACTGGGCGCTGGCCAGGGCAACAAACAGACCGTCGAAAAACCGTGCAGGTGTCGGCCGACGGAGACGCGTTGCGTCTATAGGACCGGGGATGGATTGGTTCAAAAAACTTGAGCCTGCAACCAATGTGAGCGGATTCTAGCAGGGTTTTATAGATCGTCAACACTATAGAAATCCATTTTCATAACAAAAAGTAATCATTCGGCAGCGCGCCGCGGCCGATGCCGCTTGCCGTCTGGCATCCCGATCCGCCGCCATTTTTGAGATTTCGGGCGGCTGACCATTCGGCCGGGTAAAATCGGCGCTCGCTTACGGGTGGATTCGATGCCCGCCCTCACCGCCGCCGCCTGCCGCGCGCGGCCCGGATATTCTTCATGAGATACAAAGATTTACGCGATTTCACGAACAACCTCGAGCGGCTCGGTGAGCTGCGGCGCGTCACGCAACCCGTATCGCCCGTGCTCGAGATGACCGAGCTTTGCGATCGCGTGCTGCGCGCGGGCGGCCCCGCTCTGCTGTTCGACGCGCCGCCTGGCTATCGGTTTGCGGTGCTCGGCAATCTTTTCGGTACGCCGCGGCGCGTTGCGCTCGGCATGGGCGTCGATGCCGACGACCAGGCCGCGCTCGCGTCGCTGCGCGACATCGGCCGGCTGCTGTCCGCGCTCAAGGAGCCCGATCCGCCGAAAAGCCTGAAGGATGCCGGCAAGCTGCTGTCGCTCGCGAAGGCCGTTTGGGATATGGGGCCGAAAACCGTATCCGCGCCGCCGTGCCAGGAAATCGTTTGGGAAGGCAACGACGTCGATCTCGCGCGGCTGCCGATCCAGACTTGCTGGCCGGGCGACGCGGCGCCGCTCGTCACGTGGGGGCTCACGGTCACGCGCGGGCCGAACAAGACCCGCCAGAATCTGGGCATCTATCGCCAGCAATTGATCGGCCGCAACAAGCTGATCATGCGCTGGCTCGCGCATCGCGGCGGCGCGCTCGACTTCCGCGAGTTCGCGCTGCGCAATCCCGGCCAGCCCTATCCGGTCGCCGTTGTGCTCGGCGCCGATCCGGCGACGACGCTCGGCGCGGTCACGCCCGTGCCCGACACACTGTCCGAATACCAGTTCGCCGGCCTGCTGCGCGGCGCGCGCACCGAACTCGCCAAATGCTTGACGCCCGGCGTCGATACGCTGCAAGTGCCCGCGCGCGCCGAGATCGTGCTCGAAGGCTTCATCCATCCGCAGCGGGACCACGACGCGGCGCCCGCGCCGGCCGGCGCGCCGCCCCGGCCGGCCACCGGCCCGGCGGCGGCCTACGAGCACGCGCTCGAAGGTCCATACGGCGATCACACTGGCTACTACAACGAGCAGGAATGGTTTCCGGTGTTCACCGTCGAGCGCATCACGATGCGCCGCGACGCGATCTATCACACGACCTACACCGGCAAACCGCCCGACGAGCCGGCCGTGCTCGGCGTCGCGCTGAATGAAGTATTCGTGCCGCTGCTGCAAAAACAGTTTCCCGAGATCACCGATTTCTACCTGCCGCCCGAAGGCTGCAGTTACCGGATGGCGATCGTCCAGATGAAGAAGAGCTACGCGGGCCATGCAAAACGCGTGATGTTCGGCGTTTGGAGCTTTTTGCGGCAGTTCATGTACACGAAGTTCATCGTGGTCGTCGACGAGGACGTCGACGTGCGCGACTGGAAGGAAGTGATCTGGGCGATCACGACGCGAGTCGATCCGGCGCGCGACACCGTGCTCGTCGAAAACACGCCGATCGACTATCTCGATTTCGCGTCGCCTGTCGCGGGCTTGGGCTCGAAGATGGGCCTCGACGCGACCAATAAATGGCCCGGCGAAACGCAGCGCGAATGGGGCCGCCCGATCGAGATGGACGCCGCCGTGAAGGCGCGCGTCGATCGGCTGTGGACCGAGATCGGTTTGTCGTGAGCGCCGCCGCTGCCGTGGCGTTGGGCGCCGTCATCGCGCGATGAGCCCGGACGACGAAGTATGAGCGCTGCATCGATGCTGTCCGACGGTTTTCTGCTGTCGCTGTCACTGTGTCTCGATATCGGGTTGGTCAACGTCGCGATGCTGTCGCTCACGCTGTCGCACGGCTTCAAACCGGGCTTCTGGCTCGGGCTCGGCTCGTGCGTCGGCGATCTCGTCTACGCGGCGCTTGCGCTTGCCGGCATGGCGGCGCTGCTGCAGTTTGTCGCGGTGCGCTGGATCGTGTGGCTCGGCGGCGGCGCGATGCTGCTGTTCCTCACATGGAAGATGACGCGTGACGCGCTGCTGCCCGCGCCAGCCGGAGCGCAACCGCATTCAAGCGCGCCCGCGCGTGCCGGCGCATGGCGCAGCTTCACGCGCGGGCTGCTGCTCGCGATGTCGTCGCCGTCGGCGATCCTGTGGTTCGCCGCGGTCGGCGGCGCGCTGATTGCAAAGGCGGGCGCGACCACGCCTGCCGCTGCGTCGGTGTTTCTGGCGGGGTTTTTTCTCGGCGGGCTCGCCTGGACGATCTTTATCTGCACACTCGCGAACCACGGCAGAAAGCGCGCGGGCACAGGGCTGATGCGCGCGTGCCATTTGATATCGGCGCTGTTGTTCGCTTATTTCTCGTATGGCGTGATCGCCGGCGGCTATCGCGACTTGATTCTGAGCGCCGCCGCCTGACAGCGGCCGGACTTGCATGGGCCGCAACGCGGCAGGCGAGCGGCTCGGCAGCTCGGCAGCAAGTGTGCCACCGTGGACGCTGCGGTGCCAAGCGCGGCCGAACCGCTTCGGCGTGACCGCTTCGCCGCGCTCGCGTTGCCCCGCCGCCAAGCCCGCCGCGCACGGCACATCGCTCACCCGTGCAACCACTCGCCGTAGCGCGCGAGATCGACGTTGCCCCCGCTCAGGATTACGCCGACGCGCTTGCCCGCCACCGGCAGCACGCCATCCAGCACCGCCGCCGCCGCAAGACAGCCGGTCGGCTCGACGATCATCTTCATGCGCTCGGCGAAAAAGCGCATCGTGTCGACCAGTTGCGCGTCGCTGACCGTGACGATTCGCTCAACGAGCTTACGGATGATCGGAAAATTGTGCACACCGACATGCGTCGACGCCGCGCCGTCCGCGATCGTGCGCGGCACCGGAATATGCACGACCTCGCCGCGCGCCAGCGACTGCTGTGCGTCGTTGCCCGCCTGGGGCTCGACGCCGATCACGCTGCAGCCGGACGCGAGCGCCGCCGCCGATAACGCGCTGCCCGCGATCAATCCGCCGCCGCCCAACGGAACGACGAGCATATCCAGCTCACCCACTTCGTCGATCAGCTCCTTCGCCGCCGTCCCCTGCCCCGCGATCACATGCGGATGGTCATAAGGCGGCACGAGCGTCATCCCGCGCTCGTTGGCAAGCCGCGCGCCAATCTCCTCGCGGCTTTCCGTATAACGGTCATAGGTGATCACCTCGCCGCCGTACTCCTTCGTCGCCGCCATCTTCGCGGCGGGCGCATCTTGCGGCATCACGATCGTCGCCCAGATGCCCGCGAGCCGCGCGGCGAGCGCAATCGCCTGCGCATGATTGCCGGACGAATAGGCCAACACGCCGGCGCGACGCTGCTCGACATCGAAATGCGAAATCGCGTTGTATGCGCCGCGAAACTTGAATGCGCCCATCCGCTGAAAATTCTCGCATTTGAAGAATACCGTCGCGCGGGTGCGCGCATCGGCAGTGCGGGACGTCAGCACGGGCGTGCGATGCGCGGCGCCGGCCAGCCGGGCCGCTGCGTCGGTGACGTCGTCATAGGTGGGAAGAACGACGGAATCACGGGTGGGGGAAGTGGACATGGGCGATGGCGCAACGAGGCGACGGGTTGGAATGAAGCGAATATTGTCCCAGCTTCACCCGGCTTTTGCTGCCCAGAAATACGAACGGCGCGGCACGAATCGCTCCGTGCCGCGCCGTCATGCGGCGCGCCGCCTGCCGGGCACGCCGGCCCACCAGCGTCAACGGCGCCAGTGTGGCCGGCCGTAGCCGCCGTAATAGCCGTGATGCCAGTACGGACGCCCGTAGTAACCGCCAACCACGACCGCGGGCGGCGGGTAATAGACGGGCGGCGGCGCGTAGACGACGGGCGGCGGCGCGGCGTAAACCGGATACGCCGGCGCGACGAGCGGCACTCCGATGCCGACGCCGATCGACACGTGCGCGTGCGCCGCACCCGTGATGCCGAGACCCAGCGCGGCGGCGGCGATCAACGGAACGAGCTTTTTCACTTTGGTTCTCCTGGGCGACAGGCATCAGGCGCCGGCCGCATCGGCAGCAAAGGTAGCTTGCTGCATGCGACGAATGTAGCGAAAACCGGTATCACCAGCCACGGCCATTTGTTGCAAATTGCAATTTCGAAAATCGGGCCGGCATTGGCGTGCGCGGCATCGTGAAACGCCATGCGCGGGCGGCCCGTCGGCCGTTCGGCGGATCGTGGACGATCGCCGCAGACACGCGCGCCACAGCCGCGCCGGGCGCTGCGCGGCCGGTAATGAACGATTACAAATTAGAGACAAGACATTGCCGGCAAAAGCCGGATTCCGCTCTGGCAGACACACCAATTTTAGGGCTGGAACGCACCGGGCGCCACCAAATACGCGATACTGATGGATTGCGCGCCCCCACCTCAGGACCGCCATCATGCCCTTATCCGCCTCGCCCCGCATCGGCTTCATCGGCGCGGGCCGGCTTGCCCGTTGCGTCGCGCGCCGGCTCGCTCGCGCCGGATACTCCGTCGCCGCCATCGCGAGCCGCTCGGCCGCGTCGGCCGCGGCGCTGGCCAAACTGGTCGACATCGATTCGGCCGCTCGCGAAGCTCACGCCGACGCCCGCCCGGCGGCGCCGCAAGCCGCTCGTTGCGTGGCGCTGGACTCGCCGCAAGCGGTCGTCGACCACGTCGAGCTGATCTTCCTGAGCGTGCCCGACGACGCGCTCGCCGAGGTCGCCGCCAGCCTGCGTTTCGCGCCGGACCGTGCGCGCGGGCAAGCGCTTGTCCATTGCAGCGGCGCATCGAGTCTCGCGCTGCTGGCGCCCGCGCGCACGCAACGCGCCGCGACGGGCAGCTTCCACCCGCTCTATCTGTTCGGCGGCGGCGATGCTGACCTCACGCGCATCGAAGGCTGCTCGGTAGCGATCGAAGCCGACGGCGTGCTGAACGATCTGCTCGCCGCCTTCGCCGCCGCGCTCGGCTGCCATCCGCTGCCATTTCCACAAGGCAAACTGACACCGGACGACCGGATGCTTTATCACGCGGCCGCCCACTATGCGGCAAGCTTCACGCTGTCCAATCTCGCCGAATGCGTCGAGCTGTGGCGCACGCTCGGCCTAGCCGAGGACGATGCGCTGCGCGCGCTGCTGCCAATGCTTGCCGGCACGCTCGAAACCGCGCGCGACAAGGGGCTCGCCAACGCACTGTCAGGCCCCGTGTCGCGCGGCGACGCCGGCGTCGTCGCGCGGCAGCTCGCGCGCCTCGCATCGCAAGGCGGCGATCACGCGGCGTTCTACGCGCTCCATACCCGCCGCGCGCTCGCGCTTGCGCGGCGGCGCACACCGTCGTCCGTTCCACCCGCGTCGCTCGATGCGATCGAGCGCGCCGTCGCCGCATCGCTCGCGCCCGGGCGCGCCGCAACCCGCCCCGCTGACGGCGAGCCGTGATAAGGTGACGCCCGATGCGCGCCGTCCGCGAACGGCGCCGGCACGCTACCCGACCGCCAGTACCCAGAAAAGGATGCCAACGATGTTCGGCGAGATCGCCCGCTTTCTACTCAATACCGTCTTCACGCTGTTCGGCGCCGCGCTGCTCCTGCGCGTCTGGCTGCAAGCCGTGCGCGTGCCGCCGTACAACCCCGTCACGCAGACCGTGCTGCAAGCGACCAACTGGCTCGTGCTGCCCCTGCGGCATATCATCCCGGGCGTGCGCGGGATCGATTGGGCGAGCGTCGCCGCAACCGTCATCACGTCGCTCGTCTATGTGACGCTGATGGTGTCGATGGCAGGGGTGGACGCGCTGTCGATCGTGCCAACGCTCGTCATTGTCGCGCTGCTGACGGTCGTGAAGTGGGCGCTCAATCTCGTGCTGTGGCTGACGATTCTGATGGCGCTGCTGTCATGGCTCAATCCGCGCTCGCCCGCGATGGAAATCCTCTATCAACTGACCGCGCCGCTCCTGAATCCGCTGCGCCGGCTGATTCCGAATCTCGGCGGCATCGATTTGTCGCCGCTCCTGCTGTTCGTGATCGTCCAGGTGCTGATCATGATCGTCACGCGCGCCGCCGTTTCGCTGACGCTGTTCGGCATCTGATGCGCCGCGCGCTCCGGCACCAGCGGCATCATCGCGCGCCGCCGGGCGCCGCCGACGCCGCGCCTTCGTCGAGATTGTCGATCACGCCGAAGCACGCCGGAATCGTCGCGTAACAAAGCCGCACTTTCTCACGCGATACACGCTCGATCAGCCGCCGCGCTTCGTCGTCGGTCGCGACGAATTCGACTTCGATCGCAAGCGAGCCTTGCAGCTCGAAAAAACGGGCTTCGTGCAGCATCCGGTGCCGGCCGAATCCCGCGATCGCGCGAAACGCCGAGCCGCCGGCAATGCCCATCCGGTTCGCCTCGTCGAGCAGCCACTCCCAGAGCGGCTTCCAGTGCAGGCGATGATCCTCATGGACATAAAAGCGCAGCAAGACCCGATCTTGCGCGCGCGCCTCGCCGACGATCCCGTTCATCGCTCCCTCCCCCGCCTACGGCGGATCAGCCTGGCACGAGCCACGCTCGCGCGCTCACCATGCCGAGCCACGTCAACGTGAATGAACCTATCAAGTGTAGAGCAGCGACGGCCAACGCCCAACCGAGCTCACCTTGCGTCAGATGCGAAATCACTTCGGCCGAATAGGTGGAAAACGTCGTGAGGCCGCCCATGAAACCCGTGATCACGAACAGCCGCCATTCCGGCGGCAACCCCGCCTTCGCGCTGAACACGGCGATCGCGACGCCGATCAGATAGCCGCCGATCAGATTCGATGCGAGCGTGCCGAGCGGCACGGCGGGAAAGACCGCATTCAGGCCGAGGCTCAAAAACCAGCGCAACAATGCGCCGAGCCCGGCGCCGACGAAAATGGCTGCGATCGAATAGAACAAGACTGCTCCTATCTGGCATTGAATGAAGAGGTAGATACCCATCACACTTCGGCGTGCCGACGCAACCGGCGCTCGAGCGCGAGAAACCCGTCATCATACGTCCGCCTCCCGCGCGCCGCATCGCTTGCCGCATCGGCGGCCGCCAGCACGCCCGGCTGGGCCGCTCCGCCGCGCGCGCCCGCTCGACGATGCGCGCGCCTACTATTCGCACCACGCCCGGCCGCCGGGGCGCGCGTGCGCGGTGGGCAGATCGGCACGGCGAGCCAAAGGCAAACGAACACGCGTCAGTCACTTGGCCTGCGTGACGGGTCGAAACTGGACATGCGTCGAATCGACGCTATCATCGCGGATGCCGAAATCATACGTTCCCGAATCGGGATAAATGCTCATGACCACAACGATCGCCGGGCCCGACGGAAAACTGCGCTGCCGCTGGTGCAGCGCCGCCCCCGAATTTCTTCCCTATCACGATAGCGAATGGGGCTTTCCGGTCGACGACGATCGCCACTTGTTCGAAAAGCTGTGCCTCGAGAGCTTCCAGTCCGGGCTGAGCTGGCGCACGATCCTAGCGAAACGCGAGAATTTCCGCGCGGCGTTCCATCACTTCGACTTCGACAAGATCGCACGCTACACCCAGCGCGACGTCGATCGCCTGCTCGCCGACGCAGGCATCGTCCGCCATCGCGGCAAGATCGAGGCGGTGATCAACAATGCACAACGGGCCCGCGAACTCATCGAGCAGGAAGGATCGCTTGCGGCGTTCGTCTGGCGTTACGAGCGCCGTGCCGAGCCGCGCGCCAAAGCGCAGGCGGTGGTGTCGACGTCGCCCGAATCGATCGCGCTGTCAAAGGCGCTAAAGGCACGGGGCTGGAAATTCGTCGGGCCGACCACCGTCTATTCGTTCATGCAGGCGATGGGAATCGTCAACGATCACGCCGACGATTGCGTGATCAGAACAAAGGCCGAGCAAGCGCGCACGAAGCTCAAGCGGCCTGGGAGCCGGTAACTGACACGCAAAGGGCAGCGGCGTTCGCCAACGAACACCGGCGCTTGCGCGTTGCTGCGTGACCTCGAGGAAGACCGGCAGACGAAAGCCGTCCATTCGATGGCGATATCCAACCGGTTCATGATTTGCGGCAAACGCAAGCGGCCCATGAGCGCGGCGCACACGATATGTATCGCCGCATCGGCGACGAAGGGCAATTCGGCATGCGCGTGAGCGGCTCGAGACGCAGTGTCAGGCCGTATCGGCCACTCACTCGGCCATCGCCTAAGCGCGGCTTTTGCGCTCGAGCGGCGAGGCGGCAAGCTCATAACAGGCTCGCTTCGCCACCGCGTCGAAAACGCATGCACGAAAGCGGCGAAGAACCATCCGGGCGCGCTGAAGAGATCACGCCGTTTTGACGGCACGAGCCACGCGCGAAACACAGCGGACGATGTGCCGCACGCTATGAATCAAGCGGTCTCGAATTTGTCGCGGCGCGCAGGCGCTTCGATCTCCGAGGACACGGGCTTCGCCGGGTAAGAAGGTAGCTGGCTCCGTGAAGTGATTTGCGGAGCGTAGATGCGTTGCCCAACCTGGGAAATTACCTTATACTGCGGCGCTCCGCGGGCGTCGTATAATGGCCATTACCTCAGCTTCCCAAGCTGATGACGTGGGTTCGATTCCCATCGCCCGCTCCACCGCATCAATTGCGGTGGACTAGACTAAATCTGACAGTGGTTGGTTTTTCATGCTGGCGCGCATTGGCGCGAAGGGCGTAGCCCGTAGCGGCAATGCGCGCCGCGAACAGCAAGGAGTCCACA
>NZ_LOWB01000085.1 GCF_001522865.1 Burkholderia sp. TSV86
GCCTCGTTTCCGTTTCCGTGAAAGAGGCGTGATTCTAGTCAGCCCGCGCCCTTCGCGCAACCCCATATCGAAAAAAATTTCGTCGGCGGCTTTATGCACGCCGATATCCATGCAATCAACGATGCTTGAACGCCGGCTTGCGCTTTTCAACGAATGCGGCCATTCCTTCCTTCTGATCTTCGGTGGCAAACAGCGAATGGAATAAGCGTCGCTCGAAATGCACACCCTCGGCCAACGTCGTCTCGTAAGCTCGATTAACTGCTTCCTTCACCATCATCACGGCCGGCAGCGAAAACTCAGCAATCGTCGCGGCAGCGGCAATCGACTCATCAAGCAACTTGTCAGCGGGCAGGATCCGCGAAACCAACCCAGCGCGCTCCGCCTCCTCCGCATCCATGAAACGCGCGGTCAGACACATGTCCATCGCCTTCGCCTTCGATACCGCACGCGTCAGACGTTGCGTGCCGCCCGCCCCTGGCATCACGCCAAGCTTGATTTCCGGCTGGCCGAATTTCGCCGTGTCCGCTGCGAAAATGATGTCGCACATCATTGCCAACTCACAGCCGCCGCCCAGCGCAAATCCCGCGACAGCCGCGATGATCGGCTTGCGGATCTGCCGCACGGTCTCCCAGTTGCGCGTGATGTAATCGCCTTTGTATGCATCCATGTACGAGTACTTGGCCATCATGCCGATATCGGCGCCAGCAGCAAACGCCTTCTCACTGCCGGTGATGACGATCGCACCGATACCTTCATCAGCATCGAACGCCTTCAATGCCGCGCCCAGTTCGTCCATCAACGCATCATTCAGCGCGTTCAACGCCTTCGGGCGATTCAGCGTAATCAGCCCGACCCGGCCGCGCGTCTGCGTCAGGATATTTTCGTAAGCCATCTATTCCTCCTCGATCAAGGCAGCGCGAAACATCGCGCACACGCAAATAATTTGATGCTACCATTCATCGACCAACCGGTCGGTTAATTAATCGACATCGATCACTTCATCGCACATTAGGCTGCCGTCATGACACACTCCTTGTTCACAAAGCACGAAGCCACGCTGAAGCAAGCCCTTTCCGCGATCGAAACGCGCGGCTATTGGAGCCCGTTTGCCGAAATGCCGAGCCCCAAAGTGTACGGGGAAAGCGCGAACGCAGACGGTGAAGCCGCCTTCAAAACGCAGCTCAATCAGCCGTTCACACTCGACCAGCCCGCGTCGGGCGGCACGGTTGGCGCCGAGCAATCGCCATACGGCTTCGCACTCGGCATCCGATACCCGAAATCATCCCCCGACGAATTGATCGCCGCAGCCGCAAACGCGCAACCTGCGTGGCGCGCCGCCGGCCCGAGCGCCTGGGCAGGTGTCTGCCTCGAAATCCTTGCCCGCCTGAATCGCGCGAGTTTCGAAATCGCATACAGCGTGATGCATACCACCGGCCAAGCATTCATGATGGCGTTCCAGGCAGGTGGGCCGCACGCGCAGGACCGCGCACTCGAAGCCGTCGCCTACGCGTGGCAGGAACTGCAGCGCATTCCTGCCGATACGTACTGGGAAAAGCCGCAAGGCAAGAATCCGCCGCTTGCGATGCACAAGCGTTATATGGTCGTGCCCCGCGGCACGGGCCTTGTGCTCGGCTGCTCGACGTTCCCCACGTGGAACGGCTATCCCGGCATGTTCGCCGACCTCGCCACCGGCAACACGGTGATCGTCAAGCCACACCCCGGCGCAATCCTGCCGCTCGCAATCACCGTACGCATTGCGCGCGATACGCTACGCGACGCGGGCTTCGACCCGAATGTGGTCACGCTGCTCGCAACCGAAGGCGACGACGGCGCTCTCGTTCAAGCGCTCGCGCTGCGCCCCGAAATCAAATTGATCGACTTCACGGGCAGCACGCCGAACGGCAACTGGCTTGAACGAAACGCTCATCAAGCGCAGGTGTATACCGAGAAAGCGGGCGTCAATCAGATCGTGATCGATTCCGTTGACGATCTGAAAGCCGCCGCCAGGAACATCGCGTTCTCGCTGTCGCTCTACTCGGGCCAGATGTGTACTGCGCCACAAAATATCTACGTACCTCGCGACGGCATTCGCACTGCGGACGGGCACATCGGTTTCGACGAAGTCGCGCGGGCGATTGCCGATGCCGTGAAGAAGCTGACCGGCGATCCGGAACGTGCGGTCGAACTCATCGGCGCGCTCCAGAACGAAGGGGTCGCGACGCGCATCGACGCAGCGCGCAAGCTCGGCCCAGTGCTCATCGACAGTCAAGCACTCGTTCACCCGGCATTCGACACCGCCCGCGTGCGCACACCGCTGGTGTTACAGCTCGACGCAGCAGACCATGCGAAGTTCACGCAGGAATGGTTCGGCCCGATCTCGTTCGTCATCGCGACCGATTCGACTGCGCAATCGCTTGACCTCGCTGGTTCGATCGCAGCCGAACACGGCGCGCTCACGCTTTCCGTCTATAGCACGGATGACGCTGTCGTCGATGCGGCGCATGAAGCCGCCGTGCGCGGCGGCGTCGCGCTGTCGATCAACTTGACGAGCGGCGTGTTCGTCAACCAGTCCGCGGCTTTCTCGGATTTCCACGGGACCGGCGCCAATCCGGCCGCGAACGCATCGCTGTCCGACGCCGCATTTGTCGCGAATCGCTTTCGTGTCGTGCAAAGTCGACACCATATTGCGCCCAAGGCCGCTCCCGCGGAAGCCGGCCAAACGGCATAGCCCGTTCGGCCAGGCTGTCTATCACGCCGTCGTTCGCTACGATGCATGAATCCCCGAGGAGCCGTGCAAGCCTATCTCGACTGACAGGAGACATTCGATGTCCTATCAAGCGATTCGTGTCGAAATCGATCAGGCCGCACACGTTGCGACGATCGAACTCAATCGGCCCGACAAGCTCAATAGCTTTACGCGTGCGATGCATGGCGAACTCCAATCGGCATTAAACGATGTGCAAGCCGCGAACGCGCGCGCGTTGATTCTCACCGGCGCGGGACGCGGCTTCTGCGCTGGCCAGGATCTCGCCGACCTCGATTCCTCGCCCGACTCGGTAACCGATCTCGGCGCGCTGATCGAAGCGCAATTCAATCCGCTGATCCGCCGGCTACAGGCGCTGCCGCTGCCCGTCATCGCGGCCGTCAACGGCACTGCTGCGGGTGCGGGAGCCAATCTCGCATTGGCGTGCGACCTTGTGATCGCGGCTCAATCGAGCAGCTTCATCCAGTCGTTCGTGAAGATCGGCCTCGTTCCCGACTCGGGCGGTACGTGGTTTCTGCCGCAACGCATCGGCTTTGCGCGTGCGCTCGGCCTCGCGCTGACAGGTGAAAAACTCTCTGCCGAGCAGGCGCAGCGCTGGGGACTCATCTGGCGCGTCGTCGACGATGGCGAACTCATCGACACGGCCACCCAGCTTGCCCGTCAACTTGCCCAACAGCCGACGCGCGCCATTGCCGCCATCAAGCAGGCAATGCGCGCGGGCATGACCAACACGCTCGACCAGCAGCTCGACCTCGAACGAGACCTGCAACGCGAGCTTGGGCAATCGCACGACTATTCGGAAGGTGTCCGGGCATTCATCGAAAAGCGCGCGCCCCGATTCGAGGGGCGCTGAGATGCCCGAGTATTCCGCAACCGGCGCGCTGCCGGCCGAAGCGCTCGCCGAAACCGTCGCCCAGGCGATGTATGCCGCCGACACCTGCAGCCGGGCGCTCGGCATCGAACTGCTCGAGGTACGGCCCGGCTATGCGCGCATGCGCATGCCCGTTAGACCTGACTTTCTGAACGGCCACCAGATCTGCCATGGAGGGCTCATCTTCACGCTGGCGGACTCGGCGTTCGCGTTCGCATGTAATTCATACAACGTCAATACGGTAGCAGCCGGTTGTTCGATCGAATTCCTGCGGCCGGCAGCGGCAGGCGACACGCTTACCGCGGAAGCGAGAGAGCAGGCATTGAATGGGCGGCATGGCATCTATGACATTCAGGTAACGAATCAGGCCGGTGAAATTGTCGCAATGTTCCGCGGTAAATCAGCCCGAATTGCGGGAACCGTCGTCCCGCGAGATCGATAGCCTCGTTTTACGCGAACGGCCTATAAAAATATCGGAGACAACCATGCCCCCATCGCTTCCGCTAGAACCCATCGAACAAGCGAGCCGGGACGAATTGCTCGCACTTCAGCTCGAACGGCTCAAATGGTCGCTCGCGCATGCATACGAGCATTCGCCCGTCTACCGTCGCAAATTCGACGCGGCGGGGGTTCATCCGAACGATTTGAAAACGCTCGCCGATTTATCCCACTTCCCGTTTACGGCCAAGCAAGACTTGCGCGACAACTATCCGTTCGGCATGTTCGCCGTGCCACCCGAGCGGATCTCGCGCATTCACGCATCGTCGGGCATGACAGGCAAGCCGACCGTGGTCGGCTACACGGCGCGCGACATCGACACGTGGGCCGGCGTCGTCGCGCGGTCTATCCGCGCGGCAGGCGCGCGGCCCGGCGACAAGGTCCATGTCAGTTACGGCTACGGTCTCTTCACAGGCGGCCTCGGCGCGCACTACGGCGCGGAGCGCGCCGGGCTCACCGTCATCCCGTTCGGCGGCGGCCAGACGGAAAAACAGGTGCAGCTCATTCAGGATTTCCGGCCCGATATCATCATGGTGACGCCGAGCTACATGCTGTCGATCGTCGATGAGATGGAGCGGCAGCATCTCGATCCTGCCCAGTGCTCGCTGCGCATTGGCATCTTTGGTGCGGAACCATGGACCAACGATATGCGGCAGGCGATCGAGCGCCGGGTTGGAATCGACGCCGTCGACATTTATGGGCTGTCTGAAGTGATCGGTCCGGGCGTCGCGTCGGAATGCGTCGAAACGAAGGACGGCCCGACGATCTGGGAAGATCATTTCTATCCGGAGATCATCGATCCGGATACCGGCGAAGCGCTGCCTGATGGTGAATTCGGCGAGCTGGTGTTTACTTCGCTCACCAAGGAGGCAATGCCGATCATTCGTTACCGCACGCGTGATCTGACGCGGCTATTGCCAGGCACAGCGCGCACGATGCGACGGATGGACAAAATTACCGGCCGTTGCGATGACATGATGATCGTGCGCGGCGTCAATGTGTTTCCGACTCAGCTCGAAGAACAGCTATTCAAGCAGCACGTATTTGCGCCGCACTATCAGATCGTGCTGACAAAGGACGGGCCGCTCGACGTGCTGACGCTCAATATCGAGCCCAATTCGGACATTTCGCCAGACGCGGCCGCGATCGAAGCGGGCCGCCGGGCGCTTGCACATGACATCAAGGCGATGGTCGGCGTGACGGCGATCATCGACGTGCTGCCTGTCGGCGGTATCGAGCGCTCCGTGGGTAAAGCACGCCGAATCGTCGACAAGCGTCGGCCGTGAAGCGAGATTCGTCTTTTTGACGAACCGCGAACCGCGAACCGCGAACCGCGAACCGCGAACCGCGAACGCAAAAAATAATGGAGTATTGGACGCATGAGTCAATAACCGCCGGCTCGCGCCGGCAACGCACGCCATCACGCATCGCATCCAATCAGGCAAACCAACCGGCCCCGGCCGGACGAAACCTCACGCGAAAAACGAGTCGCGTGCCTCTGCCCGCCCAGCCGGCGGGCCGCTCGCGCCAGCCCCCAACGTCATCGCTTACGAATTCGGGAAAAGCAGCCACATCCGGCCGACCTGCTTCATCCGCCCAGCCTGATCGCCCGCGTCGTCGCCGAGCCCCCAAAAATAGTCGGCACGCACGCCGCCCTTGATCGCGGTTCCCGTATCCTGCGCGAACACGAGCCGGTTGAGCGGTGCGTTCGTCATCGGCCGCGTCGTCTGCAGGAATACCGGCGTGCCGAGCGGAATCGACGACGGATCGACCGCGATCGACCGCTCAGGCGTGAGCGGCACGCCAAGCGCGCCGACCGGACCGTCCGCGCCGCCTTGCGGAACGGCTTCCTGCGACGGCATTTCACGGAAAAACACGAAGCGCGGATTGGTGTCGAGCAGCGCATCGACCCTGGCCGGATTCGCGCGCGCCCACGCCTTGATCCCCTGCATCGTCGCCTGTCCGGCGCTGAGTTCGCCACGATCGAGCAGCCATTTGCCGATCGAGCGGTACGGCTGATTGTTCGTGCCGCCATAGCCGACGCGCATCACTGTGCCGTCGTCGAGCACGACCCGCCCAGAACCCTGCACTTGCAGGAAAAACGCTTCGATCGGATCGTCGACCCACACGAGTTCGTTGCCATTCAGTACGCCGGAGCGCATGAGCTGCGCGCGCGCTGGCAGCGGCGCGCCCGCCCGGTAGCCGGCGGGCCAGCGATAGAGCGCGTACTGGTACGCGCCGCGCCTCACCCGCGAGCCGCGCAGCAGCGGCTCGTAGTAGCCGGTCACGAGACCGTCGAGCGTGCCGTCGTTATTCGCGAACTGGAACGGCGTGAAATACGTCTCGAAGAACGTGCGTGCGCTGCCGACGTCGAGATCGTCGAGCCGCGCGGCCGCGGCGCACGCACGCCGCCAGTTCGGCTGGCGCTCGAGACGCACGCAATTTTGCCGCAGCGCGATCGTCGCGCCGACCAGGCTGTCGTCCTGCCAGCCCGGCACCTGCTGCCATGCCACCGGCGTCAGCCGAGCGGCGGCGATCTGCCCCGGCACGATCGCGGCGCCTGTCGGCGGCTTCGTGCGCACCGGCGAGCCGCCGCATGCGGCCAGAAGCACGGCGGCCACCGCAGCAGCAGCCCACCCGGCAAACCGCCGGCTAAAACTCATACAATGTCTGTTGTTGATGGAAACTGCCATGTCCGATCTGCTCGACCAATACCCAATGCTCATCTTCGCGCTGGAATCTTTGCTGGCGCTCGCGCTACTCGTCTTCATCGTCTTCTGGACGACCTCGGGCAAAAAGAAATCGTCCAACCAGCCCGACAAGCCCCAGCGCTGAACGCGCCCCCTCCCGACATTCATCCTGCCGCTAGCCGGCGCGGCCGCCGCGGCACGCTTCAATGCAGCGTACGCGGCATATGCAGCGCAAACTCTTCGACAGGCGCCTCGAAACGCTCGCCGTCCTCCGCGACACAAAAGTACGCGCCGCGCATCGTACCCACCGGCGTCGCGATCACGGCCCAACTCGTATACTCGAACTGCTCGCCCGGCTGCAAAAGCGGCTGATGGCCGACTACGCCGAGCCCCTTGACCTCCTGCACGTCATTCTCGCTGTCCGTAATGATCCAGTGCCGCGCAATCAGCTGCGCGGCGACCTGCCCGGTATTCCGTATCGTCAGCGTGTACGCGAATGCGTATTGACGGCGCTCGGGGTCGGATTGTTCCGGCAAATAGCACGTCTTCACCGACACGCTGAATTGGTACTGGCTCATGATGGTCTCGTCAGGGTCGCCGCACGCGTCCGGCGCGGGCTTGCGCACGCGCCGCCGTCGCCGCATTGGTCGGCATTCTGCTTGATGAGGCTCTGGCCCGCAACCGGGCGGCACGCGCATGGGCGGTAAAATGGCGTCTTTCGTCGCATCGCGGCGCTCCCCACGCACGCTCCTGAAAGCCATGACGCAATTTCGCATCGCCCCCAGCATCCTGTCAGCCGACTTCGCGCGGCTCGGCGAAGAAGTCCGCAACGTGATCGCCGCCGGCGCAGACTGGATCCATTTCGACGTGATGGACAACCATTATGTGCCGAACCTGACGATCGGCCCGCTCGTTTGCGAAGCGATCCGCCCGCACGTGCAGGCGCCGATCGACGTGCATCTGATGGTTCGGCCGGTCGACCGGATCGTGCCGGATTTCACGAAGGCGGGCGCGAACGTGATCAGCTTTCACCCGGAGGCGTCGGACCATATCGATCGCACGCTCGGCCTGATCCGCGACCACGGCTGCAAGGCGGGCCTCGTGTTCAATCCGGCGACGCCGCTCAATTACCTCGATCACGTGATGGATCGCGTGGATCTCGTGCTGATCATGTCGGTGAACCCTGGCTTCGGCGGCCAATCGTTCATTCCGCACGCGCTCGAGAAGCTGCGCGAAGCGCGCGCGCGGATCGACGCATATACCGAGCGCACCGGCCGCGAGATCCATCTCGAGATCGACGGCGGCGTGAAGGTGGACAACATCGCCGAGATTGCCGCGGCAGGCGCGGACACGTTCGTCGCGGGCTCGGCGATCTTCGGCAAGCCTGACTATCGGCAGGTCATCGGCGAGATGCGCGACGCGCTCGCCGCCGTCAAGCGCGCGTGACGGCGATGGCAATGCTCCCTCGCCTTGCCGCCGCGCCGCGGATCGACGCGGCGCTGATCGATCTCGACGGCACGATGGTCGACACTGCTGACGATTTCACGGCCAGCTTGAATGCAATGCTTGCCCGCCTCGGCGCGCCGGCGGCAACGCGCGACGAAGTGATGCACTACGTCGGCAAAGGCTCGGAGAACCTGATCCAGCGCGTCCTGGCGCCGCGCTTTGCGCAGCCCGAGGCGCAAGCGCGCTTCGCCGAGGCGCTTGCGCTCTATCAGGACGAGTACGCGAAGATCAACGGCCGCCACACGCGGCTTTATCCGGATGTCGCCGCAGGCTTGCAAGCGATGCACGATGCGGGCCTGAAACTCGCGTGCGTGACGAACAAGCCGCACCGCTTCGCGGCTGAGCTGCTCGCGCAATATCGGCTGGTCGGCTATTTTTCAGCGGTGCTCGGCGGCGACAGCCTGCCGCGCAAAAAGCCCGACCCGGCGCCGATGCTCGCCGCGTGCGATGCGCTCGGCGTCGCGCCGCATGCGGCGGTCGCGATCGGCGACTCGGAAAACGACGCGCTCGCCGGCCGCGCGGCCGGCATGGCGACGCTGACCGTACCGTATGGCTACAACCATGGCAAAGCTATACAAATGATCGAATCGGATGGTATAGTCGATTCACTTCTGGCCGCCGCGCAAGCAATTGCCGCACACAATTCGGCCAGTTCAGCCGTTTGATCATTTTTCTTCCATCCGCATGTTTCTGAACAAAAAACGGAGTCTGAGCAGCATCGACCGGGGAGCCTGGCCCTGGCGTCGCTGGTCGCGCTAACCTCAATGAGGTACGCTGAAGCTCGTCTTCAGCCCCGTTTTTTGTTTCGCTGCGCACCAAGCGCCCCGATCGTCGTCCAACCCGTTGGCTCACCGCATTCGAATGCTTGCCGTTCGTGCGTAGGGCCGATGCACGGCGTGCGATCGCCGGGCCCTCATCCACCGGTTCGTCCTCCGCTCGTCGACGATCCCAAGAGACAGTGCCCGGGTCACGCGCAGCCCTACCCGATTCCCGGCGCGCCGCGCCGATCGTCCCGACGAAGGACCGGAACATGACTGAACTCGAATTTCAATCGCTCGCCAACGCCGGCTACAACCGCATTCCGCTGATCGCCGAAGCGCTCGCCGACCTTGAAACGCCGTTATCGCTATACCTGAAGCTCGCGCAGCCCGAACGCGGCGGCGCGAACTCGTTCCTGCTGGAATCCGTCGTCGGCGGCGAGCGCTTCGGACGCTATTCGTTCATCGGTCTGCCCGCCCGCACGCGGTTGCGCGTGAAAAACGGCATATCGGAAGTCGTGACGGACGGGCAAGTCGTCGAAACGAACGACGGCGATCCGTTCGCATTCATCGCGGCATTCCAGAGCCGCTTCAAAGTTGCGCAGCGCGCCGGCCTGCCACGCTTTTGCGGCGGCCTCGCAGGCTATTTCGGCTACGACGCGGTGCGCTATATCGAAAAGAAGCTCGCGCACACCGCACCGCACGACGATCTCGGCCTGCCCGACATCCAGTTGTTGCTGACCGAGGAAGTCGCCGTCATCGACAACCTCGCGGGCAAGCTCTACCTGATCGTCTATGCCGACCCGGCAACGCCCGAGGCGTACACGAAGGCAAAGCACCGGCTGCGCGAGCTGAAGCAGCGGCTGCGCGCGAGCGTCGAGCCGCCCGTCACGTCGGCGAGCGTGCGCACCGAGATCTACCGCGAGTTCAAGAAGGACGACTATCTCGCCGCGGTCCGGCGTGCGAAGGAATACATCGCGGAAGGCGAACTGATGCAGATCCAGGTGGGCCAGCGCCTGTCGAAGCCGTACCGCGACAATCCGTTGTCGCTGTACCGCGCGCTGCGCTCGCTGAATCCGTCGCCGTACATGTATTACTACAACTTCGGCGATTGCCATGTGGTCGGCGCGTCGCCGGAAATTCTCGTGCGCCAGGAAAAGCGCGGCGACGACGAAATCGTCACGATCCGCCCGCTCGCGGGCACGCGCGCCCGAGGCAACACGCCCGAGCGCGACGCCGAACTCGCGACCGAGTTGCTGAACGACCCGAAGGAAATCGCCGAGCATGTGATGCTGATCGATCTGGCGCGCAACGACATCGGCCGGATTGCGCAAATCGGCTCGGTTGCCGTCACCGACAAGATGGTGATCGAAAAGTATTCGCATGTGCAGCACATCGTCAGTTCGGTCGAGGGCAAGCTCAAACCCGGCATGACGAATTTCGACGTGCTGCGCGCGACATTCCCGGCCGGCACGCTGTCCGGCGCGCCGAAGGTGCGCGCGATGGAACTGATCGACCAGCTCGAGCCGGTGAAGCGCGGCCTCTATGGCGGCGCGGTCGGCTATCTGTCGTTCTCGGGCGAAATGGATCTCGCGATTGCGATCCGCACCGGCCTCATCCACAACGGCAATCTATACGTGCAGGCAGCGGCGGGCGTCGTCGCGGACTCGGTGCCCGAATCCGAATGGCAGGAAACCGAGAACAAGGCGCGCGCGGTACTGCGCGCGGCCGAGCAAGTGCAAGACGGCCTCGATTCCGATTTCTGACCGGAGATTGACCACGCGGCTCACAAGCGGTGTCCGATAAAGGCAGCGCGGGAAAGCCTGCCTTCGACCGACACCAGCCGGGTGGTCGCCAGGAAACGCTGCATGCGATCGAATGCCTCCTCGCCCTCGATCGCGACAAGTTGCGCGCGCCGCTTCTCGCGCGCAGCATGCCAGCGTTCGCTGAGTTTCACCACATTTGCCGTGAGATCGACTTGGTGCTCCAGTTTCAGCCCCGCTTCGGCGATCTGGCATTCATTCAAACCGACGGGCGTATATAGAAAATAACCTGGTGTACCACGCTCCACGACCTCGTCCTTGCTGACGATACCCGTAACCAACGTGGGGTCGGTATAGACGAACCGTCCGCCAGGTTTCAGCAGCCGCCGCCATTCGTTCAGCAGCGCCTGCCGATCGCGCAGATGAACGATCGAATCGACGCACAGCAACGCATCGAAGCTGCCATCCGGAAACGGCAGCGGCTGACGCACGTCGCAGTCGACGAACTGGCTGCGATCTTGCAGCCCCTGCTCCCGCGCAAGCCGTCGCGCAGTTTGCAGGCCGTCCGGCTGAATATCGACACCCGTGACCCGGCATCCGCTCTGCTTGGCAACGAATAGCGCCGGCCCGCCTGAGCCGCTGCAAACGTCGAGCAGATGGGAATTGGCGGACAGGCCCAGCCACTGCCCAAACGCACGGAAGTCATCGGCGGTCGACCAGTCGTTCTGCCCCAGATCCTCTCCATAAGTTTCCGAGCGTACCTCCTCGATTGCCTGGACCGTGAAGCCGCCAAATGCGCGTTCGTAGAAACCGGCGTGAAGATGGGTGGGCTCGTGGGTCATCTGCGGGGCCCCTGACGAAGAGCATTGATCTTGTGGACAAGATGCTCGAGCGCCGTATCCAGCGTGGCCTCGTCGAGATCATGCGCGAAGCAGAACCGAACGGATGCCCGGGCCTGCTCGCCGCTCAGGCCGATCGCGGTAAGCACGGGCGAAGGCAGCAGTTCCGCGGAATTGCAGGCCGAGCCCGACGAAATAGCGACCTGATGCATCCCGGATACCAGCGCCTCCGATGCGATGCCTTCGAAACGAACATTCACGACATATGGCGAGCTGCATGAGAGATCGGTGTTCAACACGGCATCCGATACACGTTGAAAGAGACGCTCGATGAAATAGTTCCGCAATGTCACGACTCTCGTGTGACGCTGGGCGAGCGAGGACTGCGCCATTTCGCACGCGAGACCGAATCCGGCAATGAGCGGGGTCGGCAGTGTCCCGCTACGCAGGCGGCTCTGGCCGCCACCGTAAATAAAGGGCCGCAGCTTTGAGGCCACGCGCGTATCGACGAAAAGTGCGCCGATGCCTTTGGGCCCCTGTATCTTGTGAGCGGAAATCGACAGCATGCCGATACCGGTTTCCTTGACATTCAGCCCAATCTTTCCCGCCGACTGAACCGCGTCTATATGCAGCCATGCGCCCGAACGGCGAGTGATCGACGCGATTTCGTCCACGGGCTGAATCGTGCCGAGTTCGGAGTTCACGTGACCGATGCTGACAATGCGTGTGTCGGCCGACAGTCGCGCCTCGACCTCCGACGGCTGCACGCGTCCGCTGGACGTGACGCGCAGGGTGTCGACCGCGAGCCCCCGGCGCCTCAGTTCCCGGCCGACGGACAATACGGATTTGTGATCGATCGGGCAAAGCAGCGCGCCGGCAGGCGCGCGTTCATCATGCTCGAAGCTCGAGAACAGCGCGATGTTGTTCGCCTCCGTCGCCCCCGACGTGAAGACGATCTCGTCAGCGCGCGCGCCGATCAGCAACGCGACTTGCCGGGCCGCGGTCTCGACCGCATGCTGCGCACGGCGCCCCATCGCATAGGCGGATGCGGGATTGCCGAACTCCCGCTCCATGTAAAACCGCACGATGTCGACCACTTCCGGCGAACATCGCGACGTGGCGCAGTGATCGAGATAGATCGCGTCACGGGAACTGTTGGCGTTCACGACATCGCTCCCCCGCTCAGGATGTAATGACCTCGACGTTGACAAGCTTCGAGAAGATTTCGTCCGGCTGCATCTCGCCGCTCCCGCCTGGATCCGCGATGATGACCTTCATGCCGGTCAGCCCGTATAGGGACAGTGCGACCGATACTCCCGTTTTGACGGGCTGAAAGCACTCGCCAGGAGCAAACATCAGGAGCAAGCGGTGCCCGCTCTTGTAAATCTCCGAGATCATCTCGGTGATCTCTCCCGCGCATCCGGTTACGCCGCAAGTAATGAGCGGTTTATAGTCGCCGTTCTCGTCGATGAGAGAAATTTCGGTTCCGGCATCTGGGCCGTCATCGAGCACGCGGCGGTCGAGACGCCCCGCCTTGACCAGCTTGTCGGCGCTTTTCTGGAAGCGGTATTTAAGCCAGGTTTCCGGAAAAGCGATCGGGTGCTTGCGGCTGGCAAGCACATTGTCCGCGGAAAATTTCCCGCTGCGCTCAAGAGCCGCACGATACGACGCCGGGAGCCTGTCGAACTGCTCATAAAAAACGCGCCGCAGCTCGGACGCGGGGCCGCTGGAAGTCGAAACGTATTGCCAGTCATTGATGAGCAGCAGGAATCGGATCGAGTCGAAGCGCTGCTCGAACGCTTGCGCAATACGAACGCCAAGTTCCCATGTATAGCCGGGAAATATGCCAACCCGCCGCGCAATCCTTTCGCGCATGGGCGATTCGTTTTCTTCGATTACGCCGGGTACGAGGCATCCCCGAGACTCGTCGAGGAAAAGCATGAAGTGCCCGGCCATGATAATGAGTTCCCGATTCGACGCAGCCGATATTTCCGTCTGGAGCAGGCCGAGCAGTTCCTCTTCGGATTGCACAAGGCGATGGTGATGGGAGTAGCTGGCGAGTCGGGGCTGGTCGAGAGCAGGCATAGCAGTTTTGCAGATATCCTTATGACTATATTGATAAAGTAGTCTCGCCTACTCCCCATCGGGTACCTATCAAGGTTGATAGGGAAACCGCGTTTCCGGTAGCGACTCCGCACGCTCGAGCATTGCGCATTTCGACGAACGAGGGCCGGCACCGCCCGCCGGATGCAAACCATTGCCCCCAATTCACCGCCAGGGCACGCGCGCCGCCGTTCCTTTTGTGCTGTTAGAATGCCGTTCATGCGACACAGCGCTCGATTCCCCTCCGTACTCCTCTTTTTTGGTTGGCGTTAAGCCTGCCAAGTTCTTTGCACGGCCCCGCAGCGGGCGGCCCCATTTCCAGTCTGGCGAATTGGGGCGAATTTTGGGGTGGGCATCCCTTGAACGCCCCTGAATCCCAATCGAAAAATTGAGTATTTTCAAAGAATTAGGAGGAATCATGCTGCTCATGATCGACAACTACGATTCGTTCACCTACAACCTGGTCCAGTACTTCGGCGAACTCGGCGAAGACGTGCGCACCTATCGCAACGACGAAATCACAACGGCCGAGATCGCGGCGCTCGCACCGGCCGCGATCTGCCTGTCGCCCGGCCCGAGCAACCCGCAGCACGCGGGCATCACGCTCGACGTGCTGCGCGAATTCGCCGGCAAGACGCCGATCCTCGGCGTGTGCCTCGGCCATCAGGCGATCGGCGAGGCGTTCGGCGGGCGCGTCGTGCGCGCGAAAACCATCATGCACGGCAAGGTCAGCCGGATCGAAACCGATGGGCGCGGCGTGTTCGCCGATCTACCGAAGCATTTCGACGTGACGCGCTACCACTCGCTCGCGATCGAGCGCGAATCGTTGCCCGATTGCCTCGAAATCTCCGCGTGGACCGACGACGGCGAAATCATGGGCGTGCGCCACAAGACGCTGCCGATCGAGGGCGTGCAGTTCCATCCGGAATCGATCCTGTCCGAGCACGGGCACGCGTTGCTCAAGAATTTCCTGAAGGAAACGCGGCAGGCGGCCGCTTATCCGGCATAACGACGGCAGCCCGACACCATGACCATCACCCCTCAGGAAGCGCTGCAGCGCACGATCGAGCACCGCGAGATCTTCCACGACGAGATGCTGCACCTGATGCGGCTCATCATGCGCGGCGACATGTCGCCCGTGATGGCGGCCGCGATCATCACCGGCCTGCGCGTGAAGAAGGAGACGATCGGCGAGATCGCCGCCGCCGCGACCGTGATGCGCGAGTTCGCGCACCATGTCGAGGTGCCTGACAACGCGCATTTCGTCGACATCGTCGGCACCGGCGGCGACGGCTCGCATACGTTCAATATCTCGACCGCGACGATGTTCGTCGCGGCGGCAGCGGGCGCGAAGGTCGCGAAGCATGGCAATCGCGGCGTGTCGAGTAAATCCGGCAGCGCTGACGTGCTGGAGGCGCTCGGCGTCAACATCGACCTGCCGCCCGAGCAGGTGGCCGCATCGATCGCCGAGACGGGCATGGGCTTCATGTTCGCGCCGAACCATCATCCGGCGATGAAGAACATCGCGCCGGTGCGCCGCGAACTCGGCGTGCGCACAATCTTCAACATCCTCGGGCCGCTCACCAATCCGGCCGGCGCGCCCAACCAGTTGATGGGCGTGTTCCATCCGGATCTCGTCGGCATCCAGGTGCGCGTGATGCAGCGGCTTGGCGCTTCGCACGTGCTCGTCGTCTACGGCAAGGACGGGATGGACGAGGTGTCGCTCGGCGCGGCGACGCTCGTCGGCGAACTCGTCGACGGCGACGTGCGAGAATACGAAATCCATCCGGAAGACTTCGGCCTGCAAATGGTGTCGAACCGCACGCTGAAGGTGGAAAACGCCGACGAATCGCGCGTGATGCTGCTCGGCGCGCTGGACAACAAACCGGGCGTCGCGCGCGAGATCGTCACGCTGAACGCGGGTACCGCGCTTTACGCAGCGAACGTCGTGGACTCGATCGCGCATGGCATCGAGCTTGCGCGCGACGCCATCGCAAGCGGGCGCGCGCGCGCGAAGGTTGACGAACTGGTGCGCTTCACGCAGCAGTTCAAGCGCTGAACGCCGGGTGCCGGCTGCGCGCCGGCGCGCATCGCCCCCGTCTGAACCGATTCAAATCAGCAGGAATACCGATGAGCGATATCCTCGACAAAATCATCGCGGTAAAACGCGAAGAAATCGCCGCCGCGCAAAAAAACACGCCGCTCGACGCGCTGAAGCAGCAAGCGTCGTCGCGCGACGCGCGCGACTTTGTCGGCGCGCTGCTCAAGCAGCATGCGGCGGGCCATGCGGCCGTCATCGCCGAGGTGAAGAAGGCGAGCCCGTCGAAAGGCGTGCTGCGCGAGCATTTCGTGCCCGCCGACATCGCCCGCTCGTATGAGCGGCACGGCGCTGCATGCCTGTCGGTGTTGACCGACGAGCAGTTTTTCCAAGGCAGCGCGCGTTACCTCGAACAAGCGCGCGCCGCGTGCAGTCTGCCCGTACTGCGCAAGGACTTCATCGTCGACGCCTACCAAGTGCTCGAAGCCCGCGCGATGGGCGCGGATGCGATCCTGCTGATCGCCGCCGCGCTCGACACGCCGCTGATGCAGGATCTCGAAGCCTATGCGCATTCGCTCGGCTTGGCGGTGCTCGTCGAAGTGCACAATCGCGACGAGCTGCGCGAGGCGCTCACGCTGAAGACCCCGCTCGTGGGCATCAACAACCGCAATCTGCGCACGTTCGAAACGACGATCGACACGACGATCGGAATGCTCGACGCGATCCCGGACGACCGGATCGTCGTGACCGAATCGGGCATCCTGTCGCGCGCGGACGTCGAGCGCATGGAGGCGGCAGGCGTGCACACGTTCCTCGTCGGCGAGGCGTTCATGCGTGCCGACGATCCGGGCGCGGCGCTCGCGCAGATGTTTTTCTAACCCGCGGCGTATTCGACGATGGCGATCGAACAGGAAATCAAACTCGCGCTGCCCTCCGCGCAGGCCGACGCGGCACGGCGCCTGCTCGATGCGCGCGCCGGCGCGCCCGGCCGTGACATCGCGCTCGCAAACATCTATTTCGATACGCCGTCGCTCGCGCTCGCACGCGCAAAAAGCGCGCTGCGGCTTAGGCGCGCGCCGCAAGGCTGGTTGCAGACGTTCAAAACGGCCGGCACCGCCGAAGGCGGGCTGCATCGCCGGCATGAATGGGAAATGCCCGTCGCGGGCGAGGCGCTCGACCTCGACGCGCTGATCGGCGCCTGTGACGTCGCCGCCGCCGCCGACGCGCTGCGCGCCGCCGCGCCCGAACTCGTCGCGCTCTTTCGCACCGATTTCTCGCGCACGCTCTGGCAAATCCCGCACGCGGGCGCGACGATCGAAGCCGCGCTCGATCGCGGCGAAATCGTCGCACAAGTCGGCAGCGATGCGCGGCGCGAGCCGATCTGCGAGATCGAACTCGAACTCGTCGACGGCGACGCATCGGCGCTCGTCGCGCTGGCCGACGAGCTGAGCGCCAAGTTGCCGGGCATCGCGCCGGACAACCTGAGCAAGGCGCAGCGCGGTTACCGGCTGCGCGGCGGCACGCCGCACGCCGGCTGACGCGCCCGCTGCACCCGCCTTCTCATGACTCAGCCCAAGCCCCCAACATCCCGCCCGATGCAACAGACTTCGCTGTTCGACGATCCGTCGCCCGAATCGCCCGCTTCCGCGCCCACTTCGTGCGCCGTTCCCGCAACGGCAAACGCCGCCGCCGTGCCGTCTCTCGCCGCGCAATTCGACGCGCTGCCGCCCGACTGGCGCGCGCTCGTCGAACCGTTCATCGCAAGCAGCGCGTACGAACCGCTTTGCCACTTCGTCGACGGCGAGCGCGCGGCGGGCAAGCCGGTTTATCCGACCGACGTGTTTCGCGCGCTGCGGCTTACGCGCCCGGACGACGTGAAAGTCGTGATCCTCGGCCAGGACCCGTATCACGGTGAAGATCACGGCACGCCGCAAGCGCACGGGCTCGCATTTTCAGTGCCGCCCGGCGTGAAGCCGCCGCCGTCGCTGCGCAACATCTTCAAGGAAATCTCGTCCGACTTCGGCTATGCGATCCCCCGTCACGGCTGTCTCGATTCATGGGCCCGGCAAGGCGTGCTGCTGCTCAATACGGTGCTGACCGTCGAGCGTTCGCGCGCCGCAAGCCATGCGAAGCGCGGCTGGGAACCCTGCACCGATACACTGATCCGCGAGCTTGCGAAGCGCGATCGGCATCTCGTTTTCATGCTATGGGGCGCACACGCGCAGGCCAAGCGCGCGCTCTTCGATGCGAGCGAGCATTGCGTGCTCGAAGCGCCGCATCCGTCGCCGCTGTCCGCGCATCGCGGGTTTCTCGGCTGCCGGCATTTCGCGCTCGCGAACGCGTACCTGGAACAACACGGCCGCGCGCCGATCGATTGGCGGCTGCCGGACGACGCTCAAACGCTCGCGTAATTTCCGCGCCAGCCGCGCCGGACAGAGTGCGTTGGGCTCGGCGGCGGCCTGGCGCTCCAACGCGCAAACGGCGGCAGACTCAAGCCGCTGCCCCGCATACAAAAAAGCGCTCGCGACGCTGGCCGGCCTCGTCTTCGCTCCCCGCTTGCGTCGATGAAATACAAACGCCGCTCTCCTTTTCCGGGCAAGCGGCGTTTTTACATCGGAACGAATCACTGAACGGACGCGTCGCGCCCGTGCACGGCGTCACGCGGCGGCAATCGCCTCGCGCGCCGTGGCCAGGCCCGCGCTCTGCGCATCCGGGCCCATGTTCAAGCCTTCCGCGAAGATAAATTGCACATCGGTCATGCCGAGGAAGCCGAGGAAGGTTTTCAGGTAAGGCGTTTGCGAATCGTTCGGCGTGCCGGCATATTTGCCGCCGCGCGCGGATACCACATACACCTTCTTGCCGGTGACCAGGCCTTCGGGCCCGTTCGCCGTGTAGCGGAACGTCACCCCGGCGCGCGCGATCCAGTCGAAGTAAGTCTTCAGTTGCGACGAGATACCGAAGTTGTACAACGGCGCGCCGATCACGATCACGTCGGCGGCTTGCAGTTCGGCGATCAGCGTATCGCTCTTCGCGACGATCGCGTTCTGCTCCGCGCTGCGCTTGTCGGCCGGAGTGAAGAATGCGCCGAGCACGGCGTCGTCGAGGTGCGGCAGCGGATCGGCCTGCAGGTTGCGCAGCGTCACTTGTGCGCCAGGATTCGATTGTTGCAGCTTTGCCGTCAGCTCATCGGCCAACAGCGTCGATTGCGCGCCTTGCGAGCGTGCGGCGGAATTGATTTGCAGAATGGTCGTCATGTCGAACTCCGATGAATTAGCGCACAAGCTGCGCGAGTGACGCCATTGTGCGTGGCCGCTTTGCATCGAAAAAGCTGAATTCCGGCGACGCATTGTTGCGACAGAGGAACAATCAAGCAGCCCCAATTTTTTATTCGTCGTGCTGCAGGTGCTTCCTTCCCTCAATCCAACGGCGCCGGCCCCTTCCTCTTTGGGCCGGTGGTTTCTAGCTTCTATCCAGAGCCATTGCGGCCGTCCGCGTTCGGCCGGCGGCCACCGCCACGCGCGCCGGCGTGATCCGCCGCCCCCCGGCTCAACCGATCAACCCGCCAACCAGCCCGCCAGCGCCCGGCGGTGCGCCGGCGACGCAGCTTGCGCAGCCAGCTTGTAACGCGCGATCTCCGGGCCGTCGAGCTTGAGTTTCGTCACACGCAGTTCATCGCGTCTGAATGCATGGACCTCGACCTTGTCGCCCGGCCGGTAGCGCGCGAGCAACGCATCGAGATTCGAGCCCGTCACGCGCAGCCCATCGATCGCCACGAGCACATCGCCCGCCGACAGCCCCGCGCGATGCGCGGCGCTGCCCTCGTGGACAGCCGCGAGCGTGCACTCCGCGCCGCCGCGCGTGCGCGCGCCAAGTGCAGGCTTAGGCGGCTGCGCGCCGTTTGCCCCGGTATCGGGCGTGAGCGTCACGCCAAACGGCTCGAACAGCTCGGCCAGCGGCAGATCGCGCGTGCCAGACACCGCATCGTCGAACAACCGTCCCAGATCGACGCCGGTGGCCTCGGCGATCAGCGCCTTCACATCGTCCTCGCCAACGCCGCGCGGCGCGCCGCCGCGATAGAAATCGCGCCCGAACCGCTGCCACAACGCGCGCATCACGTCATCGAGCGATTTGCGCTGACGGCTTTGCGCGCGAATCGCCAAATCGAACGCCAACGCGACGAGCGAGCCCTTCGTGTAATAGCTGACGATCGCATTCGACGCATTCTCGTCCTGCCGGTAATACTTGATCCATGCGTCGAACGAGCTTTCGGCGACGCTCTGCCTGAGCCGGCCGGCACCGCGCAGCACGCCGCCGATCGTGCGGCCGAGCGCGCCGAAGTAGTCGTCCTGAGAAATCAGGCCGCTGCGCACGAGCATCAGGTCGTCGTAATACGACGTGAACCCCTCGAAAAGCCACAGCAGCGACGTATAGTTTTCGCGCGACAAGTCATACGGCACGAACGCGGCCGGTTTGATCCGCTTGACGTTCCACGTATGGAAGTATTCGTGGCTGCACAGGCCGAGATAGGTCCGGTAGCCTTCCGTCGTGTCGGCGCGGCCCTTTACCGGCAGATCGGTGCGGCTGCAAATCAGCGCGGTCGACGCGCGGTGCTCGAGTCCGCCATAGCCGTCGCTCACCGCCTGCGTCATGAACACGTAGCGCTGCATCGGCGCGCGCTTCGTCTTCGGCTCGAACAGCGCGATCTGCGCTTCGCACACGCGCTTCAGATCCGCCGCGATCCGCTCGAGATCCAGGCCGATCACGCGGCCCGAAATCACGATGTCGTGCGGCACGCCATGCGCTTTGAACGAGGTCAGCGCGAATTCGCCGAGCGTGACCGGATGATCAACCAGTTCGTCGTAATTGTCCGCACGATACGTGCCGAAGCCGTAACGCTTGGTGCCGCGCGCCTCCGTCAGCGAAGTCGCGACGCGCCAGCGCCGGTACGCGCCGCCCGCCGGGCGCTCGATGGTCACCTCGCACGGCTCGCCCTCACGCCCGAGCGCGGCGACAAATACGCTGGTGCCGTTGAAGAAGCCGCCGCTGTCATCGAGATGCGCCGCACGCACCGACAGATCCCACGCATAGACGTCATAGCGCAGCGTGATCGGCCCGTGCGCGGGCGCGGCTTGCCACGTGTGCTTGTCGATCTTGTCGATCCGCAGCTTGCGCCCCGCGTCGTTGAACGCGCGCAGCGTCACGATATGGCGTGCGAATTCGCGCACCATGTAGCTGCCAGGAATCCACACGGGCAGCATGAAACGCTGGCCGGCCGGATCGGGATCGGCGAGCGTGAGCGTGACTTCGAACAAATGGGCAGCGGGATCTTTCGGAACGATCGTGTAGCGAATGGGCTTCATCGTCGGAGTCGGTCGGGGCAGTCGGAAACGGATATGAAAAGAGGCGCCGGCTTGCCGCCGACGCCTCCGCTGCAGCGAAGAATCTGCGTCACGCCGCTCGGTGACGCACGTGACGCCGCGTCACTTCACGCCGGCAAGCGCCTGATTCAGCTCGTCGGCGGACACGGCACCCGGCAGACGCGTGCCGTCGGCGAGAAACACGGTCGGCGTGCCCGTCACGTTCATCCCGCGTCCGAGCGCGAGGTTCTTGTCGAGCGCGGCCGTATCGCACGTTGCGGCGGCGGGTGCGCGATGCTCGAGCATCCACGCCTGCCATGCCTTCGCGCGGTCGCTCGCGCACCAGATCGACTTCGATTTCACCGTCGAATCCGGCGACAGCACCGGATACAGGAACGTGTAGACCGTCACGTTGTCGATCGACTGCAGCGTCGTCTCGAATTTCTTGCAATACGGGCAATTCGGATCGGAAAACACCGCGATCTTGCGCGCGCCATTGCCCTTGACGACCTTGATCGCATTCGCAAGCGGCAGGCTCGCGAAATCGATCTTGTTGATCTCGGCCATGCGCGCGGCCGTGAGATTCTTGTGCGTCTTCGTGTCGATGAGTTCGCCGAGCAGCACGTAGTCGCCCGTCGCGTCGCTATAGATGATTTGCGAGCCGAGATTGACCTCGTACAGCCCCGCAACCGGCGATTTCGTCACGCTCTTGACCGGCGCATCGGCGCCGAAGCGCGACTGCAGCGCGGCCTTCAGCTTATCGGTGGTCTGGTCTGCCTGCGCGGTACAGCCAAGCGTCGCCGCCGCAACGGCGAGCGCCAGCGAGGCGATGCGAATCGTTTTTTTCATGCTGGATATTCCTTCAGAACATGCGTCGTGCGTCGCCACAGTGTACGACGGCAGCGACGCAGTGTCGGACCGCCACGCCGCGCGAAGGTTCGCCCGGCCGCATATCGCCCGCTCAACCGAGCGCCGATGCGACCAGCCAGCGCTTGACGAGCGGCTGCGCGCCGACGAGCGCCATGCCCGTGTTGCGCACGACGCGCGCGAGCGTGCCGGGCAGCGCGAAGAGCCGCTGCAAGCCGTCGGTGGCGATCATCAGCGCGCGGATGTCCTCGCGGCGCGCGCGCTCGTAGCGGCGCAGCAGCACGGTATCACCGAGGCCGCGGAACGCTTCGCGCTGCGTGATCGTGTCGACAAGTGCCGCGACGTCGCGCAGGCCCAGATTCATCCCCTGGCCGGCGAGCGGGTGGATCAGATGCGCGGCATCGCCGACGAGCGCGACGCGCGGCGCGATCAGCCGCTCGAGCGTCTGCAGCGCGAGCGGGAAGCCTTGCGCGGGCGTCACGCAGTCAAGCGCGCCGAGCTGGCCGGACGTGACGCGCTCGACTTCGGCCACCAGGCGCGCGGGATCGAGTGCGAGCAGCGCGTCGGCATGCGCGGTATGCGCGGACCAGACGAGCGACACATGACCGTCCGGCAGCGGCAGCAGCGCGATGATCTCGCCGTCGCGGAACCACTGATACGCGGTCTCGCGATGCGGCTGCGACGCCTTGAAGTTCGCGACCACGCCGGTTTGCCGGTAATCGCGCCGTTCGACCTTCGAGCCGATCTGCGCGCGCACCCACGAATGCGCGCCATCGGCGCCGACTACGAGATCCGCCGCGATCACCTCGCCGCTCGACAGCGTGAGCACCGCCTCGTCCGGCTTCACGTCGAAGCCCTGCGCGCGCGCATCGAGCCACGTGAGGTTGGGCTGGAAGCGTAGCGCGGCATCGAGCGCGGCATCGATCAGCGACGATTCGCCGATCCACGCGAGTTGCGGCACCGACGCCTGGAACGCGGAGAAATGCAGCTCGGCGTGCGCATCGCCGTAGACGCGCATGTCGTAGACGGGCGCGAGCCGGCTATGGTCGAGCGCCTGCCAGACGCGCAGCCGCTCGAGGAGCGCCTGCGAACTCGCCGACAATGCGTAGATGCGCGCATCGAACGCGCCATCGGCGGGACGCGGCGCGGCCGGCCGCGCGAGCAGCGCCGTCTTGTGGCCCGCCTGCGTCAGCGCGAGCGCGGCGGTCTTGCCGACGAGGCCGCCGCCGACGACAGCGACGTCGAAGGTCTGATGGTAGACAGTCATGGCGCGCATTATAGCCGGGCCTGCCGCACCGGCTCGCGCGCCGGTTTGCGCTCCGTCAGGCTCCCGCGAACTCGCGCGCGCGATCCGTCGATTACCGGCCGATGCTGATGTAACCGGCGCGCGTGGCGCAGCCGGCGCAGCCAGGCCGCCGCATTACGCGCCGCACGTTTTCTTACAAACGCACACCGCCTGTCATACGGCCGGCCGCTACAGTGAACCGGCGTTATCCCGATAGGAGATGTCGATGAAACGGATCGCCGCATTCGCCGCGCTCGCGCTCGCGCTGGGCAGCCTGCTCGGCGGTTGCATCGTGGTGCCGGACGGCGGATACCACCATCACCGCGACTATTACTACGACCGCTACCGATAGGCGTGCCGCGCGGCGCGAGCCGCCGGCGCGCCGGCCGCGCTCAGCGCTTTAAGTATTCCCCCCCACTGAACGGCCCCCTGATCCGGCCTGCCGCGTGCTATCGTTTCTATGACGGCGCGTGGATTGCGCGCGTCGGAAAACCGGTCTCGACCACCATCGTGAGCACGGCCATGAGCGACTTAAGCCACCATCTCAATCAACAGGACCGAGTGGAGTTGCTCTGCTGGCTTTGCGTCGGCAACCTCGGTGCGTATTACCTGAACGAAAGCTGGCCCGGCGCGGCGTTCCAAGTGCAGTCGGCGCACAAATGGCTCGATCGGCACGCGCGCGAAGCCGATTGGTTGTCGCTCGCGAAATTGTCGCTCATCGCGCTCGATATCGCGAAGCGGCATGCGGATTTCGTCAACGCGTCGTGGGCACGCGATGCGGTCGAGGAAATTATCGATACCGACGATCTGAATTTCGAATCGCGCCTCGCGCTGCTCGTGCTGGACGATTGCCGCGCGGCGCTCGCCGACCGGCGGATCGCTGATTAGCGTTGCGTTGATGGGCGCCGATTGGTACCGGTTGATGCCGATAGCGCCGGTCAGCATGGGCTAAAGGCGGGTCATGGCGGGTCACGGCGGCGGCCGGCGCGATCCGCTCGGCGGGCAGCGCACACTGCGAGCGGTGCGCTGCCCGCCATCGCCGGCCGGCGGTCAGCAATCGGAACCGTGCCGCGCGGCGGCGCCACTTCGGCCGGCCCCATTCGATGACCGCGGCGATCGGATATCGCTTGGAGCCGCTCCCGCCCGTAGCCCGCTCCCGTCCGTCCACGCGCCACCCGCCCGCCGCCCCGTTGCGCCCGTCACGCAGCAGCGCACCTCCACCGGGCTTAGCGCGAATCAGCCCGCGCGGCACCCGTCATCCTTCGATCCGGATGGGCGGAAACCACTTGTCGCCGTTCTTGCCGAAAATCCGGCAGCGATGCGCGCCGTCGATATGCAGGCGAATGATGTCGACGCCGGATTGCTTCGCGAGCCATTCCACGCCGGGACGCTCGACGAGCGCATTGCCGTCCGGGCTGATACGGCCCTCCGGAAAGACCATGACGCTGTTGCCGTTCTTGAGTTCGCGCAGCAAACGGCGCATGCCGTAGGGCGAACCGGAATCGACGGAAACCATGCGGCCGAGCCCCAGCGCCTGCCCGAGCAGAAGTGCCCAGCGGGTGCGCCTGAGGCGGCGCGAATGCAGCGTATCGATGCAAAAAACGAGCCGCACCGGACTCGCGAAAGCGACGAGCAAACCATCGTGATAGGAAACGTGATTCGCGCAAACGATATGAGGCGACGCTTTCAGGCGCGCCACGGTCTCGTCCGACAAAGAAACGCGGGTTCGAAACAGCCGCAGACCGGCCAAACTCAGCCAGCGCGTGAGAATAAATGTCGATTTCATTTCAGCCTCGTTGCTGAACGCCTAGGCGATCGACTTCCGGCGCAGATCGATTTGGATAACTGAGCGTCAATGACTGAACGATGACGCCGGCAATGCTTCCTGCTGTTGATCTTCGGTGCCGTGCATCGCGGCCGCGAGCCGGCTGCAACGCCATGGAGAGGATGCGGCCACGCTGCGCAGCCGCTACTTTATATTTTTTCCCTGTTTTTTTCACCGTTTTCGGCGATGTTTTAACATTATTAATAAAGTTCGGATTAAATTTTCGGCGGTTAATCATGCTGCAACGCGGAAATTCGATGAATCGGCCGCACGTTTTTCATACCGAAAGAAATTTACCGTCTTCGTGAATACACCCGGTTCGCACGGATTTGATTTGCCGCCGCCGCGCCTCGTCTTTTAGGGCTGGATCGCGGACGAAAGCGGACGGCCGAAAGCGTTACAATCGCTGCTTCACCGAATCTCCGAAATCCCGAAGGAACCCATGAGCCTCAAATGCGGCATCGTCGGCTTGCCTAACGTCGGCAAGTCCACCCTGTTCAACGCGCTGACGAAGGCCGGCATCGCCGCCGAGAACTATCCGTTCTGCACGATCGAGCCGAACGTCGGCGTCGTCGAAGTGCCCGATGCGCGCCTGAAGGCGCTCGCCGACATCATTCAGCCCGAGCGCGTGGTGCCTGCTGTCGTCGAGTTCGTCGACATCGCGGGCCTCGTCGCCGGCGCGAGCAAGGGCGAGGGCCTCGGCAACCAGTTTCTCGCGAACATCCGCGAAACCGACGCGATCACGCACGTCGTGCGCTGCTTCGAGGACGACAACGTGATCCACGTCGCAGGCAAGGTGAGCCCGCTCGACGACATCGAGGTGATCAACACCGAACTCGCGCTCGCGGACCTCGGCACCGTCGAGAAGGCGCTCGCCCGCTACTCGAAGGCGGCGAAGTCGGGCAACGACAAGGAGGCCGCGAAGCTCGTCGCGGTGCTCGACAAGGCGCGCGCGCATCTCGACCAGGGCCGCGCCGTGCGCGGGCTCGATCTGTCGGAGGACGAAAAGGCGCTGCTCAAGCCGTTTTGCCTGATCACCGCTAAACCGGCAATGTACGTGGCGAACGTGAAGGAAGACGGCTTCGAGAACAATCCGCACCTCGACGCGGTGCGCCGGTACGCGGAGGCGGAAAAATCGCCGGTTGTCGCGGTGTGCGCGGCGATCGAGGCGGAAATCGCCGATCTCGACGACGCCGACAAGGAAGCCTTCCTCGCCGATATGGGCATGGACGAGCCGGGCCTGGACCGCGTGATCCGCGCGGGCTTCAAGCTGCTCGGGCTGCAAACGTATTTCACCGCGGGCGTGAAGGAGGTCCGCGCGTGGACGATCCATATCGGCGATACCGCGCCGCAGGCGGCGGGCGTGATCCATACGGATTTCGAGCGCGGCTTCATCCGCGCGCAGACGATCGCGTATGACGATTTCATCGCGTACAAGGGCGAGCAAGGCGCGAAGGAAGCGGGCAAGATGCGCGCGGAAGGCAAGGAGTACGTCGTGCACGACGGCGACGTGATGAACTTCCTGTTCAACGTCTGACACCACGCGCCCAAGCCCGAAGCAAGCCCACCAGCATTCCGGCCTGCTGCGATTCGCATGAAAAAGCCCGCGTAAAGCGGGCTTTTTCGTTTCGTCGCACGTCATCAACGCCTGCAGGTTCGAACCGCGCTGCCACTGCCGCACGCAAGCGCGTGCGTGCGCGGCCGTCCGCCTCTGCATCACCCGCCGACACCAAACACCGGCTCCGCCAGCCCGTACACGCCGGGCTGCGCGGCAAACACACCGCCCGCATGCGGATCGGCCCGGCGCGCGGCATCGGTAAGGTCAACGGCGGCGCTCGTCACATAAAGCGTGCCGAGCCGCGGCCCGCCGAACGCGACGCAGCTCGGCTGACAGGTCGGCACGGCGATGCGCGCGGCCTCGCTGCCGTCATGCGCATATCGCACCACGCGCGATGCGCCCCATTGCGCATTCCACAAATAGCCGTCGCGGTCGACGGTCGAGCCGTCGGGCACGCCGTCGGCGCCGTCCAGCTCGACAAACACCCGGTTGGACGCGAACGTGGGGTAGTCGCACGCATGAATCCGCCGGGTGGGCGAATCGCAGTAATACATCGTCCGGCCGTCCGGCGCGAACGCGATGCTGTTCGAAATCGCGCAGTTCGGCAACGGCAAGCGCTCGAGCGTTAGATCGGCGTTCAGCCGATAGAAGCCGCCGATCGGCTCCGGCTCGTCGACATCATGCTTGGTGCCGAATACGAAACGGCCCTGCCGGTCGCAGCGGCCGTCGTTCAGACGTGTCGGCAAGCCGGGTTCGACATCGACGATCGCCGTCATCGCGGCGTGTTCCGTATCGAAATAGGCCAGATGCGTCGCCAGCCCGAGCAGCAGGTAACGCGGGTTGGTGCACAGCGCGAAGCACGCAAGCCGTTCGGGCATCGGAAACGATACGCTTGTGTTCGTGCTGGGATCGTGGCGCCACAGTTGCCGGCCTTCGATGTCGGTCCAATACAGCAGGCCGCTGCGCCAGCACCAGGTCGCGCCCTCTCCCAGCGCGCACCGGCTGTCGATCAGCAAATCGGCGCGTATCTCGTTCGTCATGCGTTTGTCTCCATCGATGCAACAATCGTTATTCTTGATTCCTGGCCGCCGTAGCGCCGCGGTCCGGCTCCGGCATATCGCGGCCTGTCGAGTCGCGCATCGGCACGATCCGGGTATCTATCGGAGAAGAGCCGGGCGTCTCGCGCCCGGCGCGGTGTCTCGGTGCTCCGGCGCTCAGGCATCCTCCGACGTCTCGGCGCCCCTTCAGCCCGGCGCGGCCGCGCGCGTCACCTCCAAGCCCACCCGGCGCATCCGATGCGCGCCGCTCGATCAATCCGGCACGTCAACCCGCTCCACCGTGCGCAGCAGCCGCAGGATATCGCTCAGCCCGAAGCCGCCGGGGTCGGGCCGCGGCTGGCCATGTTCGGCGGCGATGCGCATCGCGAAATTCAGCGCGTCCGAGCGCTCGCGCAGCAGCAGGCGCAGTGCATCGGCGACGATGCGTCTGTCCGGCGCGCTGCTCAGGTCGAGGACGAATTGTGTCACCAGCGGGGCGGCCGATTCCACGGCGTCCACGGCATCGATGTCGAATCCGGTTTCCGGTTGCATGTTTTTTTCCTCGTTGTCAGGTGGCTCTGAACCCACATCATCTCATCGATACGAGGCCGGCATCATCATCGGCGCCGTTGGGCCGCGACGCCGTGCCGCCCGGCGGCTGCGGCGCGGCGTCGAATCCGCCGCCGGCCGGGCGCCGCGCGGCATGCCGCTCGATGATCCGTTGCAGCAGGCAGAAAGCGCAGAGCAGCGCGCCAATCACGATGCGGGTCCACCACGAGCTGAGCGTGCCGTCGAACGTAATCAGTGTCTGGATCGTGCCGAGTATGCCGACGCCGAACACCGAACCGATCACGTAGCCGACGCCGCCCGTCAGCAGCGTGCCGCCGATCACGGTCGCCGCGATGGCGTCGAGTTCCATGCCTTGCGCCTGCAAGCCGTAGCCCGACAACACGTAAAGCGTGAACACCACGCCGCCGAGCGCCGAGCACAGGCCGCTCAGCGCATACACGCCGATCTTGGTTCGCGCGACCGGCAGCCCCATCAGCAACGCCGAGCGCTCGTTGCCGCCGATCGCGTAGACGTTGCGTCCGAAATGCGTGAAATGCGCGACGTAGATCGCCGCCGCGAGCACCGCGAGCGCGATCAGCGCGCCCGCATTCAGCGCGCCGCCGCCGAGCGGCACGCTCAGGCCAGCGACCGCATGAAACGTCGGCTCGTTGATCGTGATCGACTGCGTGGTGATCAGAAAGCACGCGCCGCGCGCGAGGAACATGCCCGCCAGCGTGACGATGAAAGGCTGCAGGCGGAAATAATGGATCAGCGCGCCCATCGCCGCGCCATACAGCGTGCCCATCGCGAGCACGACCGGCACGACCGCCCAAATGGGCCAGCGCAGCCATTCAGCGCCGAGCGCGCAGAGAATCGTCGTCAGCGCGACGACCGAGCCGACCGACAGATCGATCCCGCCCGATACGATCACGAACGTCATGCCGATCGCCACGATCAGCAGGAACGCATTGTCGACGATGAGCCCCGACAGCACCTGCAGCGAAAAGAACCCGGTGTACATCACGCAGCCGAAGCCGAACAGCACGGCGAACAACGCGATCGTCACGGCGATCGGCAGGACTCGGGGGTCGGCCAGCCGGCCGGTCAGCTTGCTCATGGCGTGCGTGCTCCTGTTTCGGTGGCGGTGCGCGGCCGCGCGAAGCGCAGGTAACGCGCCGCCGCCCGCACGAGCAGCGCGCGCGCCGATTCGGACTGGATCACGCTCACCGCGATCACGACGATCGCCTTGACCACGAGCGTCGCCTCCGGCGGCACGCCGATCGAATAGGTCGTGTAGGTCAGGGTCTGGATGATCAGCGCGCCGAGCACCGTGCCGGCGAGGCTGAAGCGCCCGCCCGCGAGCGACGTGCCGCCGAGCGTCACCGCGAGAATCGCGTCGAGTTCGAGCAGCAGCCCCGCGTGATTGCCGTCGGCGCTGCGCACGTTCGAGCTGGCGATGATGCCGGCGAGCGCGGCCATCAAGCCGCAGAACACGTAGACGCCGAACACGATCGCGCCGGATCGCAGGCCCACCAACCGGGCGGCGACCGGATTCACGCCGATCGACCGGATAAACAGGCCGAGCGCCGTGCGATTCGCGAGCCACGCGGTCACGGCCGTCGCGCCGGCCGCGATCCATATCGCGCACGGCACGGCCGCGAGGTAGCCGCCGCCGAGCGACAGGTAGCCTGGCGCTTCGATCGGAATGATTTGGCCACCCGTGAGCAATTGGGCAATGCCGCGCCCGGCAACCATCAGGATCAATGTGGCGACGATCGGCTGCATTCCGACGAACGCGACCAGCACGCCGTTCCATACGCCCGCCAGCAACCCGACACCCGCCGCCGCGAGCAGCGCCGCGCCGATATCCGCGCGATGCGCCAACGGATGCGCTTCGAGAACCACTGCGGCGGCGGCCCCGGCGATCGCGACCACTGCGCCGACCGAAATGTCGATGCCGCGCGTGGCGATCACGAGTGTCATGCCGAGCGAGACGATCGCGAGCGGCGCCGCGCGGTTCAGGATATCGATCGGCGCGCCGAACAGGTGGCCGTCGAGCAACGTGATCGACAGGAAGTCGGCGCGGTGCGCGACGTCGATCGCGAGCAGCAGCGCAAGCGTCAGCGACGGCCAGGCGAGCGGATGGCGCAACAGCGCGCGCATGAACGTCACAGGTGCCGTGGATGTCATGCGTCGTCTCCTGCAATGAGCCGATACACGCGGTCCTCCGCGATCGCGCCGCCCGACAGCTCGGCAACCTTGCGCCGGTCGCGCAGCACGGCGATCCGATGGCTCACGCGCACCACCTCGGCGATTTCGGACGAAATGAAGAGGATCGCAAGCCCCTTGGCGCACAGCGCCAGCACGCGCTCCATGATGTCGAACTTCGCGGCGATATCGATGCCGCGCGTCGGTTCGTCGAGAATCAGCAGCTTCGGCTCGATGACCAGCCAGCGCGCGAGCAGCACCTTCTGCTGGTTACCGCCCGACAGCAGGCCGACCGGCTGCTCGGCGTCGCGTGCGCTGATGCCGAGCCGCGCAATCCACTCGTCGGCGATCTGGCGCTGGCGCGCGCGGCCGATCATGCGCCACCAGCCGCGCCGCGCCTGCAGCGCGAGAATGATGTTCTCGCGAATCGACAGCGTGGCGACGATCCCCTCTTTCTTGCGATCCTCCGGGCAATACGCGATGCCGTGCCGCACCGCGTCGCGCGGCGACGCCAGTTTCACGGGCCGGCCGTCGATGTGTATCGCGCCCGCGTCGGCGCGCTCGGCGGCGAATGCGAGCCGCGCGGTCTCGGTGCGCCCGGAGCCGAGCAGCCCGGCGAGCCCGAGAATCCGGCCCGCGCGCACGTCGAGATCGACGGGAGGCAGCATGCCGCGCCGCGCCACGCCGCGCATCGACAAGAACGGCTCGGCCGAATCGCCGCCGCGTGCGGCGGCGGGCACGCCGCCGTCGAGCCGCGCGCCCGCCGGCTCGCGGCCCGTCATTTTCGCGACGAGCTGCTCGACGCTCAGCTCGCTGGCCGGATAGTCGCCCTCGCGCTCGCCGTTGCGCAGCACCGTAATGCGATCGGAGATGGCGTAGGTCTGTTCGAGAAAATGCGTGACGAACAGAATCGCGAGCCCCGCCTGCTTCAACCGGCGCAGCACGTCGAAGAGCCGCGCGACCTCGCCGTCGTCGAGGCTCGATGTCGGCTCGTCGAGGATCAGCACGCGCGCGTCGACCGACACCGCCCGCGCGATCGCCACCATCTGCTGGACGGCGATCGGATAGGCGTCGAGCGAGCGCGTGACGTCGATCGACAGCTTCAGATTCGCGAGCGCCTCGCGTGCGCGCGCGTGAATCGTGCGCCAATCGATCGCGCCGCGCCTGGTCGGCTGCCGGCCGGCGAAGATGTTCTCCGCGACAGACAAATTCGGGCACAGATTCACTTCCTGGTAGATCGTCTGGATACCCGCCGCCTCGGCCTCGCGCGGCGTGGCGAAGCGCACCGGTCGGCCGTCGAGGCGAATCTCGCCGGCATCGTGCGCGCATACGCCCGTCAGCACGTTGATGAGCGTCGACTTGCCAGCGCCGTTCTGCCCCATCAACGCATGAATCTCACCCGGCGCGAGGCGCAAGCTCACGCGCCGCAGCGCGCTCACGCCGGGGAAGGTTTTGTCGATGCCGGTCATCTCGAGCACAGGAGCATGCGTCATGTCGGAGCAAACCTCGAGGGTGAAGAAGCCGGCCGTCCTGGCCAGGCAAGCGCGCCGGCGCCCGGCGCGCGCGCGACGCCGCCGTTTCGGCTTCAATACTTGCGGGTCGGCAGCACTTGCGCGGCCACGTTCATCGGGAACACCGTCTCGTTCGTCACGATGCGCTTGGGCAACGGCTTGCCCGCGACCACGTCCTTCACCGCGCTCATCAATTGCGGGCCGAGCAGCGGGCTGCACTCGACATCGACGTTGATCTTGCCGGCGACCATCGCCTGGAAGCCGGCCTTCGTCGCATCGAACGACACGACGCTCACGTCCTTGCCCGGCTTGATGCCCGCCTCCTCCATCGCCTGAATCGCACCGAGCGCCATGTCGTCGTTGTGCGCGTAGACGACGTTGATCTGCTTGCCGTAGCTCTTCGCGAATGCTTCCATCACCTGCTTGCCGCCCGCGAGCGTGAAATCGCCGCTTTGCGACGCGACGATCTTGAACTTCGGATCGTTGCGGATCACTTCCATCAGGCCCGCGTGACGATCGTTGGCGGGCGCCGAGCCGACGGTGCCTTGCAACTCGACGATATTGACAGGCCCCGCGTCGGCCTTGTAGCGCTCCTCGAGCCAGCGGCCCGCCCGCCGCCCTTCCTCGAGGAAATCGGAGCCGATCATCGTCACGTACAGCGATTTGTCTTTCACGTCGATCGCGCGGTCGGTCAGAATCACCGGAATGCGCGCCGCCTTCGCCTCGGTCAGCACCGGCTCCCAGCCGGATTCGACAACGGGCGAAAACGCGATCACGTCGACCTTCTGCGCGATGAACGAGCGGATCGCGCGGATCTGGTTCTCCTGCTTTTGCTGCGCGTCGGAGAATTTGAGCGTGATGCCGGCGTCCTTCGCCGCGTTTTTCACCGACACCGTATTGGCCGTGCGCCACGCGCTCTCGACGCCCACCTGCGAAAACCCAACGGTGATCGGCTTGTCCTGCGCCGATGCCGCGGCACTCACCGCCAGCGCCGAACCGACCAGCGCGCCGAACACGAGCTGCTTGATGGATTTCATGATCTGTCTCCTATGTAGTCGTTATCCAGCAGGGCCGCGCCGCCCGCACCCCGGCGCGGCCTGTTCTTGCACACGCCGCCTGGGTTTCGCGCCGCGCGGATCAGACCGCCCGCCGGCTGCGGCGAAACCGGTCGAACAGCACGGCGAGCAGCAGAATGCCGCCGCGAATCAGGTACTGATAGAACGTCGGCACGTTCATCAAGCTCATCGCGTCCTGCACCGCCCCCATGATGAGCACCCCCACCAGCACGCCCGAGATGGTCGCGACGCCGCCCGTGAGCGACACGCCGCCCAGCACGCACGCGGAAATCACGCCGAGTTCGAGCCCGACCGACGTCTTCGGATCGCCCAAGCTCATGCGCGACGCGAGCATCACGCCGGAGAAGCCCGTCACGAGCCCCTGCAACACGAACACGGCAATCTTGATCCGCGTGACCGGCAGCCCCGCGAGCCGCGCGGCCTCGCTATTGCCGCCGACCGCCAGCACGTTCTTGCCGAACACGGTCTTCTTCAGCAGGAAGCCGAACACGGCAAAGCCGACGATATTGCTCCAAATCGGATACGAGATGCCGAGGAACGAGCCGCCGCCGAGCTCGAAGAAGCGTTCCTCGGAAATCATCACGGCGTCGCCGTTCGACGTCAGAAACGCGAGGCCGCGCACGGCTTCCATCATCGCGAGCGTCGCGATCAGCGAATTGATCTCGAAGCGCGCGATCAGCACGCCGTTCACGAAGCCCACCGCGCCACCCGCGAGCACGCCCGCGGCCACGCCGAGCAGCACGCTGTGCGACTGCGTGATGACCGTGGAGGCGACGACGCCGGAGAACGCGACGATCGACGCGACAGACAAATCGACCTCGCCGAGCGCGAGCACGAACATCATCGTGACGGCGATCGAGCCGATCAGCGTGACCGACAGCAGCAATCCCTGGATGTTGCGCACGGTGAGGAAATCGGGCACCACGGCGCAGAGCACCGCGAACAGCACGACGAACACCACGACGATGCCCGACCGGTTGATCGCGTCCCACACACGCACACGCGGCGCGGCGGTTTCGGTAACAGAGGAGGTGCGCTGAGGTTGCATCGCTTGGCTCATTTCAGGTTCATCCATTCATTCAGGGTTCGGTCCGGCCGCGCGGCGCGGCGCAGCGGCCACGGCGTGCGTCATTGCGGCAACGCGAGCCGGATCAGTTCGTCGGGGCTCGCCTGCGCTTTCGGCACGCAGCCGGCAATGCGCCCCTCGCGCATCACGACGATGCGATCGGACACGCCGATCACTTCGGCAAGATCGCTCGACACCATCACCACCGCGCGCCCCGCTTGCGCGAGTTCATACAGCAGGTTGTAGATCTCGGCGCGCGCGCCCACGTCGATGCCGCGCGTGGGCTCGTCCATCAGGAACACGTCGATGCGCTCGGCGAGCCAGCGCGACAGAATCACTTTCTGCTGGTTGCCGCCCGACAGCGTGCCGATCGGCGTATCGCCGTCGCGCGTCTTGATCGCGAGCTTCGCGATGTAGTCGCGCGCGAGCGCGCGCTCGCGGCGCGTGTCGAGCAGCACGCGCGCGGGGCTGAAATGGCGCCGCACGCTGATGTTCAGGTTGTCGGCAACCGACGCGATCGCGACAATCCCCTCCTGCTTGCGGTCCTCCGGGCACAGCGCGACGCCGGCGCGCACCGCGTCGCGCGGGCTCGCGAACGTGACGCGCTTGCCGTTCAACTCGATGTGGCCCGCGCTCGCGCGCGTCGCGCCGTACAGCAGCTTCATCAGCTCGGAGCGCCCCGCGCCCACCAGCCCGAAAAAACCGACGATCTCGCCGCGCCGTGCGGCGAACGACACCGGCTCGGCCAGCCCCGGGCCGAGCAGCCCCTTGGCTTCGATCAACACGTCGCCGGCCGCGCGCGGGCGATAGCCGTACACGTCATGGATCGAGCGGCCCACCATCGCGCTGATCAGCCGGCGGCGGTCGAGCGTCGCGATCGAGTCGAACGTGTCGATACGCCGTCCGTCGCGGAACACCGTCACGCGGTCGCACAGCGCGTCGACTTCGTCCATCCGGTGCGTGACGTAGATAATCGCGCGGCCTTCGTCGCGCAGCGTGCCGATGATCCGGAACAGGCGCTCGGTTTCGCGCGCGGACAGCGAACTGGTGGGCTCGTCGAACGCGATCACGCGCGCATCGCGCATCAGCGCCTTGCCGATCTCGATCATCTGGCGCTGGCCGATCGACAGCGCCTTGACCGGCGTGCGCGGATCGATACGCTCGCCGAGGCGCTCCAGCTCGCCGAGCGCGCGCGCGACCAGCGCTTTCTCGTCGAGCACGCCGAAGCGGCTCGGCAACTGCCCGAGCATCAGGTTTTCGGCGACGGTCAACTCGGGCACGAGATGCAATTCCTGATAGATGATCGCGATGCCCGCGTCGAGCGCTGCGCGCGTGCTCGCAAAGCGCCGCTCGACGCCCGCCACGCGCAGCGTGCCTTCCCTCGGCTGATTCACGCCGGAGAGCACCTTGAGCAGCGTCGATTTGCCCGCGCCGTTCTCGCCCATCAGGCCGTGCACTTCGCCCGCGCGCACGTCGAGCGAAACCCGGTCGAGCGCGCGCACGCCCGGAAAGCTGACGGTGATGCCGTCGAGTTCGAGATACGCGGCGCGCGCCGCGCTGGTCGTCGTTTCAGTCATCGCGTTTTTCGTTTCATCGCCCACGCTGTTTCATTGCTACGCTGTTTCATCGCCGTATGCTTGCGTCGCTGCGCCGCCTCATGCACCTACATCGATCCATCGCCGCGCCGCTTCATTGCAGTGCCGCTTCATCGCCGCACGCTGCCATCGCCGCGCCGCTCCATGCGCCCACGCCAATCCGCCACCGCGCCGCGCCCGCGCTCACCCGCCTGCGCGGCGCCGGCAAGCCGCCGCTCAGATGCCAAGTTCGGTCCGCACCGCCTTCCAGTTCTCGCGCGTCATCAGCTTGCCGGTGGTTTGCGTGTCGGCGGGCGGCTGCTTGCCGGTGCGAATCCAGTCCACCAGGTTCTGCGCGCTCGCCTTGCCGTGGTTCGTCGAGCTGACCGCAATCGTGCCGAAAAAGCCTGTCGGCTCCTTTTTCTGGAATTCGGCGAACGCCTCGCCCGCGCCGTTGATCCCCACACCGATCACGCTCGCCGCCGGAATATGCAGTTGCTCGGTCGCACGCACGGCGCCGAGCACGGTCTCCTCGTTGAGCGCGAAGATCACCCACTGCTTGATGTTCGGATGCTGCGCGAGCACGGGCGACGCCGCATTGAAGCCGCCTTCGTCGTCCGTGGTCTTTTGCGGCGCGTCGAAGATGTTTTCCTTCTTGAAGCCGCGCGCGAGCAGTGCCTGCGTCGCGCCGTCGGTGCGCAGCTTCGCCGTGGGCAGCTCGTAATCGGTGATGCGCAGCGCGCCGACCTCCTCCGGCTTCCAGCCGCGCTTTTTCATCTCGTCCGAGATCGCGTCGCCCACCTGGTTGCCGATCTTGAATGCCGACATCCCGAGATGCGGCACGCCCGCGAGCGGCTTGCCGGCCGAATCGACCAACTGGTCGTCGACCGTGACGAACTTCATGTTGTAGCGCTTCGCGCGCGCGGCGATCGCCGGCCCGAGCCGCACGTCGGGCGCGCAGATCACGAAGCCCTGCGCGCCTTGCGCGCCGAGATTGTCGATGGCGGCGAGCACCTTCTCGCCGTCGGGCGTGCCGATATTCACGACCGAGAAGCTGGCCTGCTTGCCGAGCGCGGTCGCCGCCTTCTGCTCGTTGATGAACCACGCCTGCTCCGGCATCTTCACCAGAAAGCCAATCTTGACGGGCGCATCCGCCCTCGCCGCCACCTGCATGCCGAGCGGCACCACGCACGCGGCGGCGAGAGCGGCGCGAAGCGTGAGCCGGCGAAATTTGCTGATCATCGTGTGTCTCCAAGGTTTGTGGTTGAAATATCGAATTCATTGCCGGTGCGCGAGCGGCGCAGGCACCCGCGCTCGCGCGCCGGCTCGCATCAGCGGCCGAACGCGTCGGTTTCGACGCGCACGCCAAGCAAAAACGCATCGGCGACGATGCGCAGCGGCCGCACGTCGACATCTTCGCCGCGCCCCGCGATCAATTGCCGGAAATGTTCGTAGAGCGCCGGATACTCGCGCTGCGGCCCGAGTTCCACCGGCCGGCCGGCGATCGAAAGACACTGGCCGCCTTCGCTGATCGACAGCCGTGCATCGCCGGTGTCCACGTCGATTTCCCACTGTTCGACGGGACCGTGGCGCCAATCGAATTCGGCATGCACAGGTACGCCGTCGGTGTCGACGCAGTCGAGCTGCGCGGCGATCGGCGTCGAGCAATCGGCGGGCACGAGCAGCGTGGCTGCGCGCAGCACGAGTTCGCGCGGCAAAATGCGCGTGACGATCGACAACGCATTAATGCCAGGATCGAACACGCCGAGCCCGCCCGGCTCCCAGATCCATTGCTGGCCCGGGTGCCAGCGCCGCACATCTTCCTTCCAGCGCACGCGCACCGCGCGGATCGCGCGTTGCGACAACCATTCGCGCGCCGGCTCGACGGCGCTCGCGAAGCGCGAATGCCAAGTCGCAAAAAGCGTGCGGCCTTGCGCGCGCGCCAGCTCGCGCAGCGCTTCAACCTCGCTCAGCCCCGCGCCCGGCGGCTTTTCCAGCATCACATGCTTGCCGGCGAGCAGCGCCGCGCGCGCCTGCGCGTAACGCACCTGCGGCGGCGTGCACAGCGATACGGCATCCAGCTCCGGCTCGGCGGCGAGCAACGCGTCGAGGTCGGGGTAGTGACGCACGCCGTCGATGCGCGCATGGCGGCTCGCGGCGGCGACAAGCGTAAAGCCGGCGTTGCCGGCGATCGCGGGCAGATGCTGATCGCGCGCGATCTTGCCGACGCCGACGATCGCGATCTTGCAACGCGGCGGCGAGGCGTCGTGGCTATCGCGTGGGCTTGCGGCGCCGACTCCGGCCGGACGTTCGTTCGCATTCATCGCATGGACCCTTTCGGCATTCATTGCGCCCAGCGCAATACGAGCGGGTCAAGCCGCCGCGCGATCGCGATCAGCTCGGCGCGCGTGTGCGGCGACAGCGTCGGCATCGGATGACGCGGCAGCTCGCACGCGATCACGCCGCCCTCCTTCATCAACGCCTTCGCCGCCAGCAGGCCCGCTTGGCGATTCTCGTGATTGATGAGCGGCAACCAGTATTGATAGAGCGTGAACGCATCGTCGGCGCGGCCGTCGCGGTGCGCGTCGACGATCTGGCGGATTCCGTCCGGAAAGCCGCCGCCCGTCATCGCACCGGTCGCGCCGGCGTTCAGATCGGCAAGCAGCGTGATGCCCTCTTCGCCGTCCCACGGCCCCTCGACGGCTTCGCCGCCCAGCCGGATCAGCTCGCGCAGCTTGTTCGCCGCGCCGGGCGTCTCGATCTTGAAATACGCGACGTGCTCGATCTCGCAAGCCATCCGCGCAAGCAGCGGCGCGGACAGCGCGGTGCCAGCGGCGGGCGCGTCCTGAATCATGATCGGGATGTCGATCGCGTCGGACACATGCGCGTAGAACGTGTGAATCTGCGCGTCGGGCACGCGAAACGTCGCGCCGTGATAAGGCGGCATCACCATCACCATGGCCGCGCCGAGCGTCTGCGCGCGACGGCTGCGCTGCGCACAGACCCGCGAGCTATAGTGGGACGTCGTGACGATCACGGGCACGCGGCCCGCGACGTATTCGAGCACGGTACGCGTGAGCACGTCGCGCTCGTCGTCGGCAAGCGAGAACTGCTCGGAAAAATTCGCGAGAATGCACAGGCCGTCGGAGCCGGCGTCGATCATGAAATCGACGGCGCGCTTTTGGCTGACGAGATCCAGTGCGCCGGTCTCGGTAAACGTGGTCGGCACGACGGGAAACACGCCGCGGTAGCGGGGGGAGCGGCTTGCCGTCATCGCGCGGCTCCCGTGACGAGCGCTGGTGATTGCGCTTGGGTTTGCGGGCGCCGCGCCGCAGGGCGGCCGGTCAGCCGGCCGGCCGCGGCTCGCGCGCCGGATGCGAGATCGCCGTCGAATCGGTCACGGTGCGCAGACGGCCGCGAAACGGCAATCCACGCACGGGATGCATCGGATACTCCGGCCGCGCGGAACGCACCGGAACAGGGAAGACGCCGGCATCGCGTCCGACGCTGCATTTTCGTCATGTCGTCTCCTTGGGCTGCGCCGCCTGCCGACTCGCCCGCTTTTTCATCTGCTCTTGTAACTGCGCTTTTGACGGTTTCCTGTCCGTCCGCCGCCTGCGCCCGCGTCTGCCCGATCGCCCGATGCCCGCGGCGCGCTCGGCATCCGGTCATTCTCCCGATTCCGGCCTGCCGCCGCGACGGCGGTGCAAGCCTAGCGGATTCGCTTCGCGCAATGCCGGCGGCAGCAGCACGTCCGGCAGATCCTGGTAACACACCGGGCGCAAAAAGCGCTCGATCGCAGCCGTGCCGACCGACGTGCTGCGCCCATCGGACGTCGCCGGATAAGGGCCGCCGTGGACCATCGCGTCGCACACCTCGACGCCGGTCGGAAATCCGTTCGCGAGCACCCGGCCGGCCTTGCGCTCGGCAAGCGGCAACAACACGCGCGCAAGTTCGGTGTCGCTTTCGTCCAGATGCAGCGTGATCGTCAGCTGCCCCTCCAGCCCGCGCAGCGCCGCGTGCAGCTCGTCGGCGCTGACGCATTCGACGAGCAGGCTGCTCGGCCCGAACACCTCGTCACCGAGCGTGCGATCGGCAAGCAAATCGCGCGCGCCGACGCGCATCAGCACCGCCTGCGCGCGCCCCGGCGACGCGCCGCCGCGCGCGAGCGTCGTCACGGCCGGATGCCGCGCGAGGCGCTCGACGCCGCGCTCATACGCGCGCAGGATACCGGGGCTCAGCATCACGCCGGCCGGCACTTCGCCGATTGCCTGCGCGGCGGCACGGGCGAACCGCTCGAACCCGTCGCTCGCGATGCCGAGCATCAAACCAGGATTCGTGCAGAATTGCCCGCAGCCGAGCGTCGCCGATGTGACGAACTCGCGCGCGAGCGTCTCGGCGCGCGCGGCAAGCGCGCCGGGCAGCAGCAGATTCGGATTCACGCTGCTCATCTCGGCGTAGACGGGAATCGGTTCGGCGCGCGCCGCCGCAAGCTCGACCAGCGCGAGGCCGCCCGAGCGCGAGCCGGTAAAGCCGACCGCGCGAATCGCCGGATGCCGGACGAGCGCGCGCCCCACGTCGTGGCCGGCGTCGTGCAGCAGCGCGAACACGCCGGGCGGCAGGCCAGCGGCCGCGGCCGCCTGCTGAATCGCGCGTCCGACCAGCTCGGAGGTGCCGGGATGCGCCGGATGCGCCTTGACGATCACCGGGCAGCCCGCCGCCAGCGCGGACGCCGTATCGCCGCCCGCCACCGAGAACGCGAGCGGAAAATTGCTTGCGCCGAACACGGCCACCGGCCCGACGCCGATCCGCCAAAAGCGCAGATCGGCGCGCGGCGGCTGGCGCTCGGGCAGCGCGGGTTCGATTCGCGGGTCGAGCGCATTGCCGCTGCGCACGAGCGCGGCGAACATCCGCAATTGATTCGCGGTGCGTGCGCGCTCGCCTTCAAGACGCGCGCGCGGCAAGCCGGTCTCGGCCATCGCGCGCTCGATCAGCGCGCCGCCGAGCGCTTCGATGCGCGCGGCGCAGTCTTCGAGAAAGCGCGCACGCGTCTCGGCGGGCTGCGCGCGGTACGGATCGAACGCCGCGTCGGCGAGCTGGCACGCGTCGTCGACGTCGCGCGGCTGCGCGCCATGAAAGGCCGGCTGCGCGATCGGCTGGCCCGTCGCTGCATCGAGCGCGTGGAACAGCTCGCCTTCGCCGCGCCGCGCGACGCCCGCGATCAGTAAATCTCCGCTCGGTTGCATCATGATGTTTCTCCGTGCTGGCGCGCTTGCCGCGCGCTTCAATGCGAGTGACGCGGCACGGCGGCGCCGCGCATGCCGACGAGGAAATCGAGATCGCAGCCTTCGTCGGCCTGCAACACGTGGTCGACATAAAGACGCGCATAGCCGCCGTCGCCCACGCCGTTGTGCTGCGCCACGGCCTGCGGGACGGCCTCGGCCAGACGCCGGCGCAGTTCGTCTTCGCTGACATCGAGATGCAGCCTGCCGGCCTCGCAATCGAGTTCGATCCAGTCGCCGTTGCGCACCGCGGCGAGCGGGCCGCCCGCCGCGGCCTCCGGCGCGACGTGCAGTACCACCGTGCCGTATGCGGTGCCGCTCATCCGCGCATCCGAGATCCGCACCATGTCCTTCACGCCCTGACGCAGCAGCTTCGGCGGCAGGCCCATGTTGCCGACCTCGGCCATCCCCGGATAGCCGCGCGGCCCACAGTTCTTCATCACGAGCACGGAGTTCGCGTCGACGTCGAGCGATTCGTCGGCGATCGTCGCCTTGTAGTGATCGAAGTTCTCGAACACCACGGCGCGGCCGCGATGCTTGAGCAGCGCGGGCGTGGCCGCCGACGGCTTGAGCACCGCGCCGCGCGGCGCGAGATTGCCGCGCAGGATGCAGATGCCGCCGTCGCGCACCAGCGGCCGTTCGAGCGGGCGGATCACCTCGTCGTTGTGGATCGGCGCATCGCGCACGTTGTCCCACAGCGTCTTGCCGTTCACGGTGAGCGCATCCGGATGCGCAAGCAGCCCGCCTTCGCCGAGGCGGCGCAGCACCGCGGGCAGCCCGCCAGCGTAATAGAACTCCTCCATCAGGAAACGGCCCGACGGCATCAGATCGACGAGCGTCGGCGTATTGCGGCCGATGCGCACCCAATCTTCGAGCGCGAGCGGCACGCCGATGCGCCCGGCGATCGCCTTCAGGTGGATCACCGCGTTGGTCGAGCCGCCGATCGCCGCATTGACACGGATCGCGTTCTCGAACGCGTCGCGCGTCAGAACCTTCGACAGCTTCAGATCCTCGAGCGCCATCTGCACGATGCGGATGCCCGACATGTGCGCGAGCACGTAGCGGCGCGAATCGACGGCCGGAATCGCCGCATTGTGCGGCAGCGTGACGCCGAGCGCCTCGGCCATGCAGGCCATCGTCGACGCGGTGCCCATCGTGTTGCAGGTGCCGGCCGAGCGCGACATGCCCGCCTCGGCCGACAAAAAACGGTGCAGATCGATCTCGCCCGCCTTCAGCGCTTCGTGCAGTTGCCACACGGCCGTGCCCGAGCCGATGTCCTTGCCGTCGAGCTTGCCGTTCAGCATCGGGCCGCCGGAGACGACGATCGCCGGTACGTCGCAACTCGCCGCGCCCATCAGCAGCGCGGGCGTGGTCTTGTCGCAGCCGCACAGCAGCACGACGGCGTCGATCGGATTGCCGCGGATCGCCTCCTCGACATCCATCGACGCGAGGTTGCGCGTGAGCATCGCCGACGGCCGCAGGTTCGACTCGCCGTTCGAGAACACCGGAAATTCGACCGGAAAACCGCCCGCCTCGTAAATGCCGCGCTTCACGTGCTCGGCGAGCTTGCGAAAGTGCGCGTTGCACGGCGTCAGCTCGGACCACGTGTTGCAGATGCCGATAACCGGCCGGCCGTCGAACTCGTGATCGGGAATGCCTTGATTCTTCATCCAGCTCCGGTACATGAAGCCATTTTTGTCCGTGGTGCCGAACCACTGTTGGGAGCGCAGCTTGGGTTTTGTCTCCGACATCGTCTCGCCTGATTCATCTCAATATTCGGCCCAGTCTAAGGACAAGTCTGATAACCTTCCAATGAAAAATTGGACGCAATCGATATCGCTATCGGCATTGGTATAAACACTTAGCCTGCGCGTTCGGCGCGCATCGAATCATGTTGGATACGAGCCCCTGGTATGTGCGCACCCGTCTGAAAACGCGGCAATTGCTGCTCGTCGTCGCGCTTGCCGAGGAAGGCAACATCCATCGCGCGGCGGCGGCGCTCAACATCACGCAGCCCGCCGCGTCGAAGCTGCTGCGCGAGCTGGAGGACACGCTAGGCGCGGTGCTGTTCGAGCGGCTGCCGCGCGGCATGCGGCCCACGCTGTATGGCGACGCGCTGATCCGCCACGCGCGCGCGGTGCTCGGCAGCCTGGATCAGGCGCAGGAAGAATTGAGCGCGCTCAAGGCGGGGCGCCTCGGCCATGTGGCGGTGGGCGCGATCACGTCGCCCGGCGTGCGCGTGCTGCCCGCGGCGGTCGCGGCGGTCAAGCACACACACGCGAACCTGCGCGTCGCCGTGGAGATCGACGCGAGCAACGCGCTGCTGGAGCGGCTCGGACAGGACAAGCTCGATATCGTGATCGCCCGGCTGTCCGCCGAGCACGACAAGGTGCAGTTGCGCTACGAACCGCTCGCGAGCGAGCCGGTGTGCGCGGCGGTGCGGCCCGGCCATCCGCTCGCGGGCGGCGCGCCGATCCCGCTTGCCGATGCGCAGCGCGCGACATGGCTCGTGCCGCCCGTGGGCAGCGTGCTGCGGCACCGGTTCGAGCTGATGTTCCAGCGCGCGAGTCTCGCGCCGCCATCGAACCTGGTGGAGACGGCGGCGCTCCTTTTCATCACGCGCGTGCTCGAGCAAAGCGACATGATCGCGGTGCTCACCGACGATGTCGCGCGCTACTACGCCGCGCACGGAATGATCGAGATCCTGCCGCTCGCGATGGACTGCCAGATGGACGACTTCGGCCTGATCACCCGCGCCGACCGGCTGCCGTCGCCCGCCGTGAGCCTGATGATCGATGCGCTGCGCGACGCGAGCCGCGCTAGTTACGGCCAGCCCCACGGCGGGGGGGCCTGGCCACAGCGCGCACGTTCCGGGCGGTTCGCGTAGGGCGCGTAGGCGCGGACACGGGTGAGTACGCGGGCCGGGCGATCGTTAGCTGAATTGCGAATGCGTGAGCCGTTCCCATCATCACCGGTGCCGCCTATCCAACCGCCGCGCCGATCGCCATTAATACCGCCGTTAGCCAGTTGCGGCCACCGCCGATATCGCCCATTCGACAACCGCTCCCGCCATCACCGGCGCCGCGCATCCAACCGCCGCGCCGATCGCCGCTGACGCCGCCCTGTCAGCCGTTGCGGCCAAAGCCGGCGTCACCGCCCGCATCGCCGATTCAACCGCCGCCCCGTCACGCCCGGCGCCGCCAATCCGACAACCGCGCCACGCCCCGACGGCACCGCTGCGCCGAACCGCCGCGCCCATGCCCCGCGCGTCACCGCCGGTTCGACCCCGACACCACGTCGATCCACACCGCGAGCACGAGCACGCCGCCTTTCACGATCATTTGCCAGTACGCATCGACATCGAGCATCGACATTCCGTTGTCGAGGCTGGCCATCACGAGCGCGCCAATCAGCGCGCCGTGGACGGTGCCCGAGCCGCCGCGCATCGACGTGCCGCCGATGAAGCACGCGGCGATCGCGTCGAGCTCGCCCATCGTGCCCGCCGAAGGCGAGCCGGCCGCGAGCCGCGCGGTATTGACGAGACCGGCGAATCCGCACATCAGCCCCATCAGCGCGAAGATCGCGAGCTTCACGCGATCCGTGTTGACGCCCGACAGCCGCGTCGCCTCCAGATTCGAGCCGACCGCATAGATACGCCGGCCGAATACGGTCTGCGTCGCGATCCACGAGAATGCGCCGAGCAGCGCGAGCAGCAGCAGCACGGGCACGGGAATGCCGCCGTAGCGGTCCAGCATCGCGACGAACGCGAACAGCACCACCCCCGCGCCGGCCACCTTCGCGGCATCCTGCCAGAGCGGCGCGAGCGCGAGATGATAGCGCCGCTGGTTGCCGCGCTGCCGGACCACGAGCGATACGGCAAGCGCGAACAGCAGCACGGCGAGCGCGTCGCCCGCGGCACGCGGCAGATAACCCTGCCCGATGAACACGAACGGCTCCGACACCGGCGCGATCGTCGAGCCGCCCGTCACGCCGAGCAGGCAGCCGCGAAACGCGAGCATGCCGCCCAGCCCGACGATGAACGACGGCACGCGCCGATACGTCGACCACCAGCCGTTGAAAAGGCCGATCAGCACGCCGAGCGCGAGCACCGCCGGCACGGTCGCGGCGACCGGCCAGTGCCGGTTCGCATCGAGGATCGCCGCGACGCCGCCCAGCAGGCCGAGCAGCGAGCCGACCGACAGATCGATCTCGCCGGCGATGATGACGAACACCATCCCGCACGCGAGCATCCCGGTGATCGACATCTGCCGCAACAGGTTCGACACGTTGCGCGGCGTGATGAACGCACCCTGCGTCAGCACCGAGAAGAACAGCCAGATCGCCGCGACGGCGAACAGCAGCGCGACGATCTTGTAGCGCGCGAACCATTGCCTGAAGCGCTGCGCGCCGGCCAGGCGGCCATCCGCGCGAGAGTGGCCGGCCGGCCGGGAAGTGATGTCGGGTGTCATGCTGCGCTCGCTGCGGTGGAGTTCGGGGCGGGCCGCGCGCGCTGCAGCGCGGCGCCGAGGAGATGTTCCTGCGTGAGGCCATCGTTGACGAAATCGCCGCGCAGCTCGCCTTCGCCCATCACGAGCACGCGATCGGCCAGCCCGAGCACTTCGGGCAGCTCCGACGACACGACGACGATCGCGACGCCGCGCTGCGCCAGCGCGAACACGAGCTTGTAGATCTCGTACTTCGCGCCGACGTCGACGCCACGCGTCGGCTCGTCGAGAATCAGCACCTGCGGATCGGTCAACAGCATCTTCGTGAGCACCGCCTTTTGCTGATTGCCGCCCGACAGGCTCGCGATCGGCAGCAACGGATGCGCGGCGCGCACCGACAGCCGCTGCATCTCGGTGCGGATCACGTCGAGTTCGGCGGCCGCGTCGATGCGCCCGCGCTTGGCGAAGCGCTGCAGCACCGACAGCGTGATGTTGTGGCCGACGCCAAGCTGCGGCACGATCCCGTGCCGCTTGCGGTCCTCAGGCACCATCGCGATGCCCGCGCGGATCGCATCCTCGGGCGAGCGGATCGCCAACGCGCGGCCGTTCATCCGCACGCTCGCCGTGCTCGCGCCCGGATACGCGCCGAACACCGCCTGCATCAGCTCGGTGCGCCCCGCGCCGACCAGCCCCGCGACGCCGAGAATCTCGCCGCGCCGCACCTGGAACGACACGTCGTCGACGCGCTTGCGGCGCGGGTTCGTCACGTCCAAGCAGGTTACGTTGCGCACGTCGAGCACGACGTCGCCGATCTCGTGCGGCTCGCGCGCAAACAGATTGCGGATCTCGCGGCCAACCATCATCGCGATGATCTGCTGCGTCGTCAGTGCGCGCATCGGCTCGGTCGCGACGTGGCGGCCGTCGCGGATCACGGTGACGGTGTCGCACACCGCCCGCACCTCGTCGAGCTTGTGCGAGATATACACGCACGCGACGCCGCGCCGCTTCAGGCCGCGCACGATATCGAGCAGGATGCGCGTTTCCGCGCCGGTGAGCGACGACGACGGCTCGTCGAGAATCAGAAGCATCGCGCGCTTGTTCAGCGCCTTCGCGATCTCGATCAACTGTTGATGGCCGCCGCCGTAGTGCAACACCGGCTGCGCGACGTTGATCCCGTCGATGCGCAACTCGCGCAGCAATTCGTCCGCGCGCGCATACATCGCCGCGTAATGCATCCGGCCGCCCGGCAGCGTGATCTCGTTGCCGAGAAAGATGTTCTCCGCAACCGACAGCTCGGGCACCAGCATCAGCTCCTGGTGAATGATCACGATGCCCGCACGCTCGGTGTCGCGCACGCCGGAGGCGACGAGCGGCGCGCCTTCCCAGCGGATTTCGCCGCTCCAGGTGCCGTGCGGATACACCCCCGAGAGCACCTTCATCAGCGTCGACTTGCCGGCGCCGTTCTCGCCGCACAGCCCGACGCACTCGCCCGGATACACGCTCAGATCGATGCCGTCGAGCGCTTTCACGCCGGAGAAGTCCTTGACGATGCCGCGCATCGTCAGCAATGGTTCGGTCATAGGCTCGTGTCTCGCTGCACGCGCGCGGCGCGCCGCATCATGCCGGCGGCCGGCCGCGCGCTGCCGGTTGTCGCGTTGCTGCTCCAGTGCTTGGCTGCCCGAGCGGCGGTCAGCGTCGAATTGCGCCGGATGCGCGCCGGCCGTCGGCCATACGCGGCGCGTTGCCGGTAGCGGCTCATGGCGGCCCGTGGGCCACTACCTGCGGCAGCCCGCGCCGGCGTCGACCGGTTCTTGCGATGGTCCGCGCCGGCGTCGACCGGCTCATCGGCATTGGCCGGCCCGCCGCTTGCGCCGGCCCGCGCCCGCCATCCGTCACTGACTCGCCAATTGCGCCTGCGTGTAGAAGCCATCCTTGACGACCAGATCGACATTGCGCTTGGTCAGCAGCGTCGGCTGCAACAGCACCGTGTCCACCTTCTTTTTCCCGTTGTCGTATTGCGCGTTGTACGCAGGCTTCGCGCCCTTCGCGAGATCCACCGCGAGCTTCGCGGCCTCGCCGGCGATCAACTTCAGCGGCTTGTAGACCGTCATCGTCTGCGTGCCCGTGATCACGCGCTTGACCGCGGCGAGATCCGCATCCTGCCCCGACACCGGCACCTTGCCCGCGAGATGCTGCGCGGCAAGCGCCTGGATCGCGCCGCCCGCGGTGCCGTCGTTGGACGCGACGATCGCGTCGATCCGGTTGTTGTTCGCGGTCAACGCATCCTCGACGATGCGCAGCGCCGTCGAAGCACTCCACTCCGGCACCCACTGCTGGCCGACGACCTTGATGTCGCCGCGCTCGATCGCCGGCTTGAGCACCTTCATCTGACCTTCGCGCAGCATCTTCGCGTTGTTGTCGGTCGGCGCGCCGCCGAGCAGGAAGTAGTTGCCCTTCGGCTTCACGTCGTAGACGCCCCGCGCCTGAAGTTCGCCGACCTTCTCATTGTCGAACGAGATATACGCGTCGACGTCGGCATCGAGGATCAGCCGGTCGTATGACACGATCTTGATGCCCGCCTTCTTCGCATCGGCGACTACATTGCCGAGCGTCTTCGAGTTGAACGGGACGATCACGATCACATCGACGCCGCGCGCGATCAGATTCTCGATCTGCGCGATCTGGCGCTCCTCGCTTGCGTCCGCCGACTGCACGGACACCTTCGCGCCGAGCTTCGTCGCGGCGGCAACGAAATAGTCCCGGTCGCGCGACCAGCGCTCGACGCGCAGATCATCGATGCAAAAGCCGATCTCCGGCTTGTCCTTGCTCGCGTGCGCGAGCGGCGCGGCAAGCGGCAGGCTGCCGAGCGCCGCGCTCCAGAGCAGCGCTTTCAATGCGGTACGACGCGTGACGGATTTCATGTCTCCACTCCTCTCTTTATTGGCTCTCTATTGGCGGTCCATCCACTGCCGATCAGCTGCCATCGACGCCCGGCGGGCCTCATCGCGCACCGCCCGCCGCCGCGCCGCGTGCAAACCCGCGCCGCGTCAGCGCAGCGCGTAAATTGCCTGGTTCACGATGTTCTCGAACCGCTCCTGCGCGCCGCTCGCATGCTGTGGATTCACGCCGCGCGCGAGCGCGTCGGCCGCGAGCGACGACAGAGAGTAGCCGCCCGCGAGGATCTTGCGTCCGAACTCGGTATCCCATCCGGCGTAGCGCGCGCGGCGCAATGCGCCGAGCCGGTCGTTCTCGACGAGCACCGCCGCGCGCTCGAGCGCGAGCGCGAGCACGTCGATCGCGCCGATATGTCCGTAGAACAAATCTTCGAGATCGACGCTCTGGCGCCGCACCTTCGCATCGAAGTTCATCCCGCCCGTCGTGAAGCCGCCGTGGCGCAGGATTTCGTAGAACGCGAGCGTCAGTTCCTCGACGCTGTTCGGAAACTGATCGGTATCCCAGCCGTTTTGCGGATCGCCACGATTCGCGTCGATGCTGCCGAACACGCCGAGCGCAAACGCGTTCGCGATCTCGTGATGAAACGAATGGCCGGCGAGCGTCGCGTGATTGGCTTCGATGTTCACGCGGATCTCGTCCTGCAACCCATACTGCGTGAGAAAGCCGTGCACGGTCGCCACGTCGTAGTCGTACTGATGCTTGGTCGGCTCCTGCGGCTTCGGCTCGATCAGCAGCGCACCGGTGAAGCCGGTGCGATGCTTGTGCTCGACCACCATCGACAGAAAACGCGCAAACTGCTCGCGCTCGCGCACGAGATCGGTGTTCAGCAGGGTTTCGTAGCCTTCGCGGCCGCCCCACAGCACGTAGTTTTCGCCGCCGAGCCGGCGCGTCGCGTCGAGCGCGTGGCACACCTGCGTGGCCGCCCACGCGAACACGTCGGGATTCGGGTTCGTCGCCGCGCCCGCCGCGTAGCGCGGATGCGAGAACAGATTCGCGGTGCCCCACAGCAGGCGCACGCCGCTTTGCTGCTGGCGCTCGCCGAGATAATCGGTCATCCGCGCGAAGTTCTCGACATACTCGTGCAGGCTCGCGCCTTCTGGCGCGACGTCGGTATCGTGAAACGTATAGAACGGCGCGCCCAGCTTCGTGAAGAATTCGAACGCCGCGTCGGCCTTCTGCCGCGCGCGCTCGAGCGGCTCGCCCGCCTGCTGCCACGGCCGCTGGAATGCGCCGTGACCGAACATGTCATGTCCTGGCCAGACGAATGTATGCCAATAGCACACCGCAATGCGCAAATGCGCTTCGAGCGTCTTGCCAAGCACCTGCTTCGTGCGATCGTAGTGACGATACGCGAACGGATTATCCGACTGCGGGCCTTCGTAACGGATCGCGGGAATATGTTCGAAATACGGCATGGCGTCTCCATCCAGTGTCTTGTTGCGGCGCAGCGGCGCGGCGCTGACGCCGTGCCCGCCGCGCGCCCGGCGGCCCGCGCTTGCCGCGCGGTGCGGCGGCGCATGCCGGTGGCATGACCGGTCAGGCGCCATACTGCTCGCGTCGCGCAGGCGCCGGCAATTGCGAAATTGCGCAGCGCCCATAACGTTTCTTGCCAGTCGCACACACGGCGCACGCGATCGAGCGAATCACGTCCTAAAATACGCTCGACCCAACCACCGCGCGGCACGGCGCGCCAACCAGGAGACACCGGCACCGGCGCCGCCCGCGGCCGTCACCGACATGAACCGCGCCCCCTTCGCCCAGACGCCGCACCGCATCGCGCTGCTGTTCAACGCGAACAAGGTCTACGATCGCGAGATCATCAGCGGCATCGGCCACTACCTGCGCTCGACGCGCGTCGCGTGGGATCTGTTCCTCGAAGACGATTTCCGCTGCCGGCTCGCCGGTATCGAGCGCTTCGGCGGTGACGGCATCATCGCCGATTTCGACGATCCGGCCGTCGCCGATGCGCTCGCCGGCTCGCCGCTGCCGGTCGTCGCGGTCGGCTCGTCATACGAAAACCCGGCGCACTATCCGCCGGAGTTGCCGTACATCGCCACCGACAACCCGAAGCTCGTGTCGCTCGCCTATACGCACCTGATCGGTGCGGGGCTCGAGCGCTTCGCGATGTACAGCCTGCCCGCCGCGCAGCAGAACCGCTGGGCGCAGCAGCGCGAACTGGCATTCGAGCAGCTCGCGCGCGCCGACGGGCTCGATGCGCCCGTCTATCGCGGGCTGCCGACGAGCGCGTCGGCATGGAATCACGCGATCGAACAGTTGATCGACTGGCTGCACGGGCTGCCCAAGCCCGTCGGCGTGATCGCGGTAACCGATGCGCGCGCGCGGCATCTGCTGCAGGCGTGCCTGATCGCGGGGATTCCCGTGCCCGAGCAGGTCGCGATCATCGGCATCGATAACGATCCGCTGACGCGCACGCTCACGCGCATTCCGCTGTCGTCGGTCATCCAGGGCACCGAGGAGATGGGCTACACAGCCGCGCACCTGCTGCACCAGATGCTGCGCGGCGCGCGCTTTCCCGGCCGGCGCATTCTCGTGCCGCCGGTCGGAATCAACGTGCTCGAATCCACGCACCATCAGCCGCTCGCGAGCCCGCATGTGATGCGCGCGCGGCATTTCATCCGGCAGTACGCATGTCAGGGCATCAAGACCGAGCAAGTCGCCGATTACGTCGGCGTGTCGCGCTCGCTGCTCGAAGAGCACTTCCGCCGCGAGCTGCAATGCACGGTCCATCAGGAAATCCTGCGCCACAAGCTCGACGCGGCGAAAACGCTGCTGGCCAGCCGCGACGCATCGAGCGCCGAAGTGGCGATCCGCTGCGGCTTCACGTCGCTGCAATATATGTACGCGGTATTTCGGCGCGAACTCGGTTGCACGCCGCGCGAATACCAAGCGCGAGTCGCGCCGGTGAACGCGCCGGTGAACGGATGACTGGTGCGCATTCGGATGCCTTGCGGTGCAGCAGCCAGGCGAGCCGTTGATGAACCGGGGCGGGGGCGGGCGCCCGCCGGCACGGACTGCCGGCAATCGGCGATGCCGATTGCCGGCTGGCACAGGTCCGCGAACCGGCGCCGCCGACGGCCTGCGCCGGTCACGCGCGAACCGTCACGCATGAACCGCTTGTGGACGGCTGTTGTGGATCGTCGTTATGGACCACCGTTGCGAGAACCGCCGTTACGGACCGCCGTTACGGACCGCTGTTATGGGCTGCTGTTATGGGCTGCTGTTGTGAACCGCCGTTATGGACCGCTGTTATGAGAACCGCCGTTACGGACCGCTGTTATGGACTGCCGTTGTGAACGCCGTTGCGGATCGCCGTTGTGAACCTCTGTTGTAAACCACCATTACCAACGATTTGCACGAACCGCCCATACCACGGCCACCGCCCAAACCCGACGTCAATCGCCCATCCACCGACGCCGCGAATAACCGAAGCCAATCATTTTCGCCAACACCCGCCCCTCATTCTCGCCCGACGATATCGCCGATGACCGCCGCCCCGACCGCCCACGAGCCGACACCGCCCATGCATCCCGCCACCGGCACCCCCCGCCCGACGCTCAACACCGCCCGCCTCTCATGCGAGCCGTGGGGCACGCTGCCGGACGGCGACCCGGTGCAGCGCTTCACGCTGCGCAACGCGCGCGGCACGAAAATCGCGATCAGCAATCTCGGCGCGGCGATCGTATCGTGGCTCGCGCCCGACCGCGCGGGACGCCTGGCCGAGGTCGTGCTCGCGCATGACACGCCCGCCGAATACCTCGCGTCGCCCGCCTACCTGGGCGCGACCATCGGCCGTTGGGCGAACCGGATCGCGGGCGCCCGCTTCACGCTCGGCGGCATCGATTACACGCTCGATCGCAACGAGCGCGACAACCTGCTGCACGGCGGCGCGAGCGGCTTTCACCGAGCGCTGTGGAACACGCGCGACGAAGACGGCGCGCTGGTGCTGCGGCTCGATTCTCCAGAAGGCGACGCGGGTTTTCCGGGCAACGTGAGCGTGCAGGTGCGCTACTCGCTCGACGAAGACGATACGCTGACGATCGAATACGAAGGCATCACCGATGCGCCCACGCCGCTCAATCTGACCAACCACGCATACTTCAACCTGACCGGCCAGCCTGCGGCCGACGTGCGCGGCCATATGCTGACGATCGACGCCGACGCGTTCCTCGAAGTCGATGACGCGTTGATCCCGCTGCGAGAAGCCGACGTGAGCGGCACGGCGTTCGACTTCCGGCACGGCGCGCCGCTCGGCGCCCGGCTCGACTGGCCGCACGCGCAACTCGCGCGCGCGGGCGGCTTCGATCACTGCTACGTGCTGCGCGACGGCGACGCGCGCCGGTTGCGGCGCGTCGCCCGTGTCTACGATCCGGGCAGCGGCCGGGAGCTGAGCGTCTCGACTGATCAGCGCGGGCTGCAATGCTATACGGGCAATCATCTGGAAGGGCTGCGCGTGCGAAACGGCACGCGCTGCATGCGGCACGCGGCGCTGTGCCTCGAGGCCGGAGCGTTTCCGAATCAGATCAACATGCGCAACCGATGCGACGAAGTCGTGCTGATGCCCGGCGCGACATACCGGCAAGTCACGCAGTATCGAATCAGCCCGTCGGCCTGACGCGCGCGCCGCCTCGCGTCGATCAGCGCACGCGCGCCGGTGCCCGCTGCGCCGGCGCGGCGCTGCCGCCCGCGCGCCGGCCGAGCCGCGACGCGGCAACCACGATCACCGCCAGCACCGCGGTTGCCGCCACCTCCATCCGGTGATCTTCGCGCAGCAGCATCGTCACGAGCACACCGCAGATGAACAAGATCACCGCCCACGTCAGCCACGGAAAGCACCACATCCGCAGCGGCGGGCGAATGCCGTTCGCATCGAGCACCGCGCGCATCCGCAATTGCGACACCGCGATCACCAGATAAACGAGCAGCGCGATCGCGCCCGACGTCGCGAGCAAAAAGCTGAACACCTGCTCGGGCATCGCGTAGTTCGCAATCACCGTCAGAAAGCCGAACGCGGTCGACGCGAGCACGGCCGCGCGCGGCGTGCCCGTCGCATCGGTGCGGCTCAGCGATGCGGGCGCGTCGCCGCGCGTGGACAGCGAAAAGATCATCCGCGACGCGGTATAGAGCGCCGAATTCAGGCAGCTCGCCACCGACACCAGCACGATCACGTCGATGATTCCCTTCGCGTGCGGCACGCCGATCAGCTCCATCGCGCGCTGATACGAGCCGTGCGCGGGCAGCAGCGCGTCGTTCCACGGCACGAGCGCCGCGACGACGAAAATCGAGCCCAGATAAAAGAGCGAGATCCGCCAGATCACCGAGTTCGTCGCACGGACAATTTGGCGCTCAGGGTGCTCGGATTCGGCGGCGGCGATCGTGACGATCTCCGTGCCGAGGAACGAGAACATCGTCGTCAGCATCGCGGCGAGCACCGCGCCGATTCCGTTCGGCATGAAGCCGCCCGCGTTGAAGAGCCGCGCCGCGCCGGACACGTTCGAGCCCGGCAGCACACCGACGATCGCCGCGCCGCCGATCACGAGGAACACGACGATCGCCACCACCTTGATGAGCGCGAACCAGAATTCGAATTCGCCGTAGTGCTTGACCGAAAACAGATTGGTCAGCGTGAGCACCGACGTGATGCCGAGCGCGAACACCCATGTCGCGATGCCGGGGAACCACGCATTGAGGATCGTCGCGGCAGCCGTCGCCTCGATCGGAATCACCAGCACCCAGAACCACCAGTAGAGCCAGCCGATCGTGAAGCCCGCCCAATGGCCGATCGCGCGGTCTGCGTAGGTCGAGAACGAGCCGCTGTCCGGCTGCGCGACCGCCATTTCGCCAAGCATGCGCATCACGAGCACGACGAGCAACCCCGCGATCGCATACGCGATCAGCGCGGCGGGCCCGGCCTCCGCGATCGCATGACCGGAGCCGACGAACAACCCCGCGCCGATCACCCCCGCGATCGACAACATCGTCACGTGGCGTTGCTTCAAGCCGGTGCCGAGGCCCGTGCCGCTATTTGCTTTCATGTCTCCTCCAAAAACGGATGCTTTGGGCGCCGATACCGGCACGCCTATGCGTTCGGCTGCCCATCGGTGCAGCGCGGTGCAGTTTACGCAGCCAGTGGTCCGATCAATTAGAGCCAATCGAATTTTTTTAATAGAGCCATTTTTGACGTGCGCCGCGCCCGTGTACTGTTCGGCGGCACCAGTCTGCGCGCCACGGCGAACGTCCGGAATCGGCACGGCGGAGCGCCCGCTCAGCAGGCCGGTTATGATCCGCTGCGGCCGGCGCGGCGCGCCAGCCTAGATACAACCAATAAAGAATTCGACTCATCATCGAACGAGAGAGACCATGCCCGATCGAACACCCGTCGTTCGCGCGTGGCGCGCCGTCGCGCCGCACGTGCTCGCGCTCAGCCTCGTCGCGGCGACATTGCCGCTTGGCGCCCCCAGCGCGCATGCGTATTCGTCGTCAACATCCCGTCATGCCGACCCAAGCGAACTCGACAATCACCGCAGCTACCGCAATCGCGACGGCGACACCATCCACGCGCCCGCGCATTCTAAGTCGAACTCTCCCCCCGCAGGGGCAACGGCCCGCTGCCGGGACGGCGCGTACAGTTTCAGCCGCCATCGACGCGGCACGTGTTCGGGGCACGGCGGCGTCGATGCGTGGCTTTGACGCCGCGGCAGCGTAGCAGCGGCGCGATTTGCCGGGAGCCGCGGCGCGCGCAACGGTTTCGAATGCGCCGAGGCGTCGATGCCGGCGTGAGCGCCGATCCGCGCGCGCCGATTGCGTCGCGATACACGAATGCGAAACACGCTAACGCGCGCCGCCGCGCTTTTCAAATTCCCGGCCGCGCGTGGCAGCCGCCTCGCGCGGCGCCACCCCGCTTGCGCCGCCGGCCGACGCAGTACAATGACGGTTCGCGCCGCTTTCGCGCGGCAAGCCGCCCGCCATCGCCGCGCCGGCCTGCGATCAGACAAGCCGAATCGCGCGCCATCTCACCGCGCCCCGCGTGCCGGACCTACGCGGCGCTCATTTTGACTCTCTCACTGACACACATGGCCCAATACGTTTTCACGATGAACCGGGTCGGCAAGATCGTGCCGCCCAAGCGCCAGATCCTGAAAGACATTTCGCTGTCGTTCTTCCCCGGCGCGAAGATCGGCGTGCTCGGGCTGAACGGCTCGGGCAAATCGACGCTGATCCGCATCATGGCAGGCGCCGACAAGGACATCGAAGGCGAAGCCACGCCGATGCCGAACCTGAACATCGGCTATCTGCCGCAGGAGCCGCAGCTCGATGCGCAGAAAACAGTGCGCGAAGCCGTCGAGGAAGGTCTCGGCGATATTTTTCAGGCGCAAAAAAAGCTCGATGAAATCTACGCCGCCTATGCGGAGCCGGACGCCGATTTCGACGCGCTCGCCGCCGAGCAGGCGAAGTACGAGGCCATCCTCGCCGCGAGCGACGGCGGCAGCCCCGAGCAGCAGCTCGAAGTCGCGGCCGACGCGCTGCGCCTGCCGCCGTGGGATGCGAAGATCGAGCATCTGTCGGGCGGCGAGAAGCGCCGCGTCGCGCTATGCAAGCTGCTGCTCGAAAAGCCCGACATGCTGCTGCTCGACGAGCCGACCAACCACCTCGACGCCGAATCGGTCGACTGGCTCGAACAATTCCTCGTGCGCTTCCCCGGCACGGTCGTCGCGGTTACGCACGACCGCTACTTCCTCGACAACGCGGCCGAGTGGATTCTCGAGCTCGACCGCGGCCACGGCATTCCGTGGAAAGGCAACTACAGCAGTTGGCTCGACCAGAAGGAAGCGCGCCTGAAGCAGGAAGAAGCGGCCGAATCCGCACGCCAGAAGGCGATCAAGAAGGAACTGGAGTGGGTGCGTCAGAACCCGAAGGGCCGCCAGGCGAAGTCGAAGGCGCGTATCGCGCGCTTCGAGGAACTGAGCAGCCAGGAATACCAGAAGCGCAACGAGACGCAGGAGATCTTCATTCCAGTCGGCGAGCGCCTCGGCAATGAAGTGATCGAGTTCAAGAACGTCAGCAAGTCTTACGGCGACCGCCTGCTGATCGACAACCTCAGCTTCAAGATTCCGGCCGGCGCGATCGTCGGCATCATCGGTCCGAACGGCGCCGGCAAATCGACGCTGTTCCGAATGATCACCGGCAACGAGCAGCCGGATTCGGGCGAGATCGTGATGGGCCCGACCGTGAAGCTCGCCTACGTCGACCAGAGCCGCGACGCGCTCGACGGCTCGAAAACCGTGTTCGACGAAATCTCGGGCGGCGCGGACGTGCTGACGGTCGGCAAGTACGAAACGCCGTCGCGCGCGTACATCGGCCGCTTCAATTTCAAGGGCGGCGATCAGCAAAAAATCGTCGGCAACCTGTCGGGCGGCGAGCGGGGCCGGCTGCATCTGGCGAAGACGCTGATCGCGGGCGGCAACGTGCTGCTACTCGACGAGCCGTCGAATGACCTCGACGTCGAGACGCTGCGCGCGCTCGAAGACGCGCTGCTCGAATTCGCCGGCTCGGTGATGGTGATCTCGCACGACCGCTGGTTCCTCGACCGGATCGCAACGCACATCCTCGCGTTCGAAGGGGATTCGCAGGTTGTCTTCTTCGACGGCAACTACCAGGAATACGAAGCGGACAAACGCGCGCGCCTGGGTGAAGAAGCGGCGAAGCCGAAACGGATTCGCTACAAGCCGATCAGCCGGTAAAACGGCGTCCGGCGTCCGCGCGCGGCGTCCGAGGTCCGGCGCTTGGCGTTGAACGTCGAACATTCAACGCTCCACGTTCGATGTTCAACGCTCGCGCGGCCGCGCCGCCGATCGGCGGCGTCGGCGGCCGGCGCCGTCGCGCGCGGCGCCCGCGCGGGCGCTCAGGGCCCGCCAGCGGCATACGCCTTACCTGCGGCATATCGCGGCGCAAAGCATGCGATGGCCCGCGCAAAAAAAGCGGGCAACCGGAATTGCCCGCTTTTTTCATGGTCATCGCCGCCACGCCGCCATCGCCAATACGGCGCATCACCGCCGCCGCGCCGTCAATCAAACCGTCAATCAAACCGTCAATCAAACCGTCAATCAAACCGTCAATCAAACCGTCAATCGAACCGTCAATCGAACACGCCCAATTCGCGCAGCCGCGCCTCGGTCGCATCCGCGCTCGTATGATGGATGCCATGCCAGCCGAGCGCCGTCGCGGCAGCCGCGTTCTTTGCGTTGTCGTCGATGAACACGATTTCATCCGCGGCGATGCCGGGCAAGTGCGGCTCGATCCGCGCATGCATTGCTCGATAGATCGCCGGATCGGGCTTCACGAGCTTCACGTGCCCCGACACGACGATCTCCTTGAAGCGGTGCAATACCGCAAAACGCTCCCATGCATACGGAAACGTCTGCGCCGACCAGTTGGTGAGCCCGAACAGCGGCACGCAATGCGCGTCGAGCTTATCGACGAGCGCCGCGCCGCCGTCGAGCACCCCGCCGATCATTTCGTGCCAGCGCGCGTAGAACGCGCGGATCATCGCCTCGTGCTCGGGAAACTGCGCAATGCGCTCGGCCGTGCCTTCGTCGATCGGCTGCCCGCCGTCTTGCTTGATCACCCAGTCCATCGGGCAAACGTGCGTGAGGAACCAGCGGCGCTCGGCGTCGTCGGCAATCAGCTTGCGGTACAGATACTCCGGATTCCAATCGATCAACACGCCGCCAAAATCGAATACCACTGCCCTGACGCTCATGCGAACTCCATCGCGAGCACGTCGTCGAGCGGACGCGGCACGACGCCGTTGCCCGAGTACGTGCAGTTTTTCCAAGTGAGATTGTGATGCGTGATCATTTGCGCTGCGCTCAGATGCGGCCAGTCGCACGTCGTGTGCAGATCAGCGACGACCGTGGTGCGGTAGCCGATCAGCGCGGCCCGGCGGGCGGTCGCATCGACGCAGAACTGCGTTGCGTAACCGCACAGGATCACGTGCGAGATGCGGCGGCGGTCGAGCCCGGCCGCCAGCGGCGTGTCCTGGAATGCGTCGCTCACGCGCTTGCGGATCGACCAGTCGGTGCGCGCGCGCACGAGATCCGCGTGCAGTTCCCAGCCCGGCGTGCCGGGCGCGATGTCGTCGCCGTCATCCGGCTCGCCGTCATGCTGAACGAAGCACACCGGCGCATGCGCCGCGCGCGCGGCGGCCGTCAGCCGGTTGATGCCAGCGACGATTTCGCCAAGCCCGTGCGCCGGCCGCGCCCCTTGCAGCAAACCGCGCTGCATGTCGATCACGATGACCGCCGCGCCCTTCATCTATTGCTCTCGCCGTTGAAGCCGCCGTTGCGGAAAAGCGCGGCCCCGGCCTGCACCGGCAGGCCCAGCACCGCCGCACCGCGTGCAGCCGCTCAGATCGGCTGCGTGCGCGCGTCGAGCCATGCCTTCGCATCGCCCGACACATGCGGCGCGATCCGCTCGCGCACCGTTGCGTGATACGCGTTGAGCCACGCGCGCTCGTCGTCCGTCATCAACGCCGGCAGCATGCAGCGCGTATCGATCGGGCACAGCGTCAGCGTCTCGAATTCGAGGAAATCGCCGAATTCGGTCTGCCCGGCCGCGCGGTTGACGACCAGATTCTCGATGCGCACGCCCCACTGGCCGGGCCGGTACACGCCCGGCTCGATCGACGTGATCATCCCCTCTTCCATCGCCGTGTAGGGCTCCGCGCTCGCATAGTGCGAAATCACCTGCGGCCCTTCGTGGACGTTCAGGAAATAGCCGACGCCATGCCCGGTGCCGTGCCCGTAATCGAGCCCGGCCGCCCACATCGGCGCGCGCGCGATCGCGTCGAGCATCGGCGAGCGGATGCCGCGCGGAAAGCGCGCGCGCGACAGCGCCATCATCGCCTTCAACACGATCGTGAAATCGCGCCGGTGAGCGTCGCCGATCGTGCCGACGGGCACGACCCGCGTAACGTCGGTCGTGCCGCTCAGATACTGGCCGCCCGAATCGATCAGCAACAGGCCGTCGCCGTCGATTGTCGCGTGCGCGCCGCGCGTGGCCCGATAATGCGGCATCGCGCCGTTGCCGTTGAAGCCCGCGATCGTCGCGAAGCTCGGCGACACGTAGCCGGGCCGCCGCGCGCGCGCGGCCGTCAGCCGCTCGTCGATCGTGAGTTCGGTAATCGTCTCGCGGCCGAGCGCGCCTTCGAACCACGCGAAGAATTCCGCGAGCGCCGCGCCGTCCTGCACCATCGTCGCGCGCACGTGTTCGATCTCGGCCGGCGTCTTGCGCGATTTCGCGAATGTCGACGGATTCACCGCCTCGATCACCCGCACTTCGCGCGGCACGGCCTGCAACAGGCCGTGCGTGACGCGGCGCGGATCGATCAGGAGCGCCGCGCCGGTCGGCAGCGCGGCGAGCGCGGCGGCCGCGGCGGCATACGGCTGCACGTCGACGCCGTCTTGCGCGAGCGACGCCGCAAGCTCCGCGGACACCTTGCCGTCGGCGACGAAGAGCGTCGCGCGCTCGAGGCCGACGAGCGCGTGCGCGACGAACACCGGGTTGTAGTTGACATCGGTGCCGCGCAAATTGAAGAGCCACGCGAGATCGTCGAGCGCCGACACGAAATGCCACTGCGCGCGCTGCTCGTGCATCGCGCGACGCACCTGCGCGAGCTTGCCCGCACGCGACGCATCCGCGTGCGGCGCGGCGTGCTCGAAGACCGCCGCGGCAGGCAGCGACGGACGCCGCGGCCAGATCGTGTCGATCAGATCGACGTCGGTGCGCAGCGCGATGCCGCGCGGCGTCAGCGCCGCGTCGAGCGCGCGCGCCGCCGCCACGCCGAGCACGGCCCCGTCGACACCGACCGTGCCGCCCGCTTCGACATGCGTCGCGAGCCACTCGACATGCGGCTGGGTCTGCTGACCGCCCGTCATTTTCATCAACTGCACGCCGCTGCCCGCGAGTTGCGCATCGGCCTGCACCCAATAACGGCTATCGACCCACAGGCCGGCGAAATCGGCGGTCACCACGAGCGTGCCGACCGAGCCGGTGAAGCCGGACAGCCATTGGCGCGCCTGCCAGCGCTCGGGCAGATATTCGGACAGATGGGGATCGGCGGACGGCACCAGATAGGCGGCCAGATTCTCGCGCGCCATCGCGTCGCGCAATGCGGCAAGGCGCGCCGGCACGGTCGACGAGTTGGGGACTCGGGCATTCATGATTTTTTTCACCTGCAAACATTCAGCGGCGGGCCGACAAGCCCACCGTCAAAGTAACGGCAACGAACGCAACGACGGCGCAAACCGGCCATTCGAGCGTCTCGCCGTCATAAAAGAATCCGGCGACATTGCCCGCCATGCGCGCGGCGGCCGCACCGAGCACGCCAGCCGCGACGGCCGCCCACAGCGGCACACGGCTCAGGCGGCGCAGCGGATGCAACGCCCAGCCAAGCAAACCGACGGCACAACCCAGCACCACGACTCCAAACCAGTTCATCCAACGCCTCTTTTTTGCGACCGGGACCGTTCCGTCGGCACTGAACGATGTTTCCGTTTCGCAATTGTCATTTTCGCACTGTTTTGGGGCTACTTCTCACACTATCAAAAAAAGCGCGTCATGACGTCGCAGCAGCCCCAAGCTGCGGCGCGCGCCGCCAGGCCCTGCGTGCGCCGGTCCGCCTAATGCCGCCGGCGCGGCACGCGCCGACGATCGCTCGCCGTCAAAACGCTATAATATGGGCCTAAACGATAGCCCCTTGCCATGCAGCTCCTCACGATCGGAATCAACCACCACACTGCGCCTGTCGCCCTGCGCGAACGCGTGGCGTTTCCGCTCGAGCAGCTCAAGCCGGCGCTCGCGACGTTCAAGAGCGTCTTTCCGAGCCGTCAGGCGCCGCATGGGCCGGAGGCCGCGATCCTGTCGACCTGCAATCGCACCGAGCTGTACTGCGCAACCGATGACCGCGCGGCGCGCGACGCCGCGATCCGCTGGCTGTCCGACTATCACCGCATTCCCGCCGACGAACTCGCGCCGCACGTCTACGCGCTGCCGCAATCCGAAGCGGTGCGTCACGCCTTTCGCGTCGCGTCGGGGCTCGATTCGATGGTGCTCGGCGAAACGCAGATCCTCGGCCAGATGAAGGACGCCGTGCGCACCGCGTCCGAGGCCGGCGCGCTCGGCACCTATCTGAACCAGCTCTTTCAGCGCACGTTCGCAGTCGCGAAGGAAGTGCGCGGCACGACCGAGATCGGCGCGCAATCGGTATCGATGGCCGCCGCCGCAGTGCGGCTCGCGCAGCGGATCTTCGAAAAAGTGTCGAATCAGCGCGTGCTGTTCATCGGCGCGGGCGAAATGATCGAGCTGTGCGCGACCCACTTCGCCGCGCAGAGCCCGCGCGAACTCGTCGTCGCGAACCGCACGGCGCAACGCGGCGCGAAGCTCGCCGAGCGCTTCAGCGGCCGCTCGATACCGCTGGCCGAGCTGCCCGCGCGGATGCACGAATTCGACATCATCGTGTCGTGCACCGCGTCGACACTGCCGATCATCGGCCTGGGCGCCGTCGAGCGCGCGGTGAAGGCGCGCCGCCACCGGCCGATCTTCATGGTCGACCTCGCGGTGCCGCGCGACATCGAGCCGGAAGTCGGCAAGCTGAAGGACGTGTTCCTCTATACGGTCGACGATCTCGGCGCGATCGTCCGCGAAGGCAATGCGTCGCGGCAAGCGGCCGTCGCGCAGGCCGAGGCGATCATCGAGACCCGCGTGCAAAACTTCATGCAATGGCTCGACGCGCGCAGCATCGTGCCCGTGATTCGTCACATGCACACCCAGGCCGACGCGTTGCGCCGCGCCGAAGTCGAAAAAGCGCAAAAGATGCTCGCGCGCGGCGACGATCCGGCCGCCGTGCTCGATGCGCTGTCGCAAGCGCTGACCAACAAGCTGATTCACGGCCCGACGAGCGCGCTCAACCGCGCGAACGGCGCCGAGCGCGATTCGCTGATCGACCTGATGCGCGGCTTCTACCAGCACGCGCCGCGTTCGACGGATACGTCGGACCGGTAGCGGCGCCGAACCCGCCGCGCTTTCTTCCCTTTTTCGAATTCCTCTCCGGGAGCCCCGCTCCGCACCATGAAGACGAGCATGCAAAGCAAGCTCGACCAGCTTACAACCCGGCTGGCCGAATTGAACGATCTGCTAAGCCGCGAAAACGTCACCGCAGATCTCGACCAGTACCGGAAACTGACGCGCGAGCACGCCGAGATCGGCCCCGTCGTTGATCACTATGCGCAATGGCGCACGGCCCGCGCCGACGAGCAGGCCGCGCAGGAGCTGCTCGGCGATGCGGCAATGCGCGATTTCGCCGAAGACGAGCTGCGCGGCGCGCGTGAGCGGATGAGCCGCCTCGAGGCCGAACTGCAAACGATGCTGCTGCCGAAAGACCCGAACGACGAGCGCAACATCTTCGTCGAAATCCGCGCGGGCACGGGCGGCGACGAATCGGCGCTGTTCGCGGGCGATCTGCTGCGCATGTACCTGCGCTACGCGGAGCGGCAGCGCTGGCAAGTCGAGATGATGTCGGAAAGCGCGTCGGATCTCGGCGGCTACAAGGAAGTGATCGTGCGCATCGCGGGCTACGGCGCGTACTCGCGGTTGAAGTTCGAATCGGGCGGCCACCGCGTGCAGCGCGTGCCGGCAACCGAAACGCAGGGCCGCATCCACACGTCCGCATGCACGGTCGCGGTGATGCCCGAGGCCGACGAGATCGGCGAAGTGGAGATCAACCCGGCCGATCTGCGCATCGACACGTTCCGCGCATCCGGCGCGGGCGGCCAGCACATCAACAAGACCGATTCGGCGGTGCGCGTCACGCACATTCCGACGGGCATCGTCGTCGAATGCCAGGACGATCGCTCGCAGCACAAGAACAAGGACCGCGCGCTGAAGGTGCTCGCCGCGCGGATCAAGGACAAGCAGTACCACGAGCAGCACGCGAAGGAGGCGGCGACGCGCAAGAGCCTGATCGGCTCGGGCGACCGCTCCGAGCGCATCCGCACGTACAACTTTCCGCAAGGCCGGATGACCGATCACCGGATCAACCTGACGCTGTACAAGCTCGAGCAGATCATGGACGGCGATCTGGACGAGTTGATCGCCGCGCTTGTGAGCGAACATCAGGCCGAGCTGCTCGCATCGCTCGGCGACGCGGAATGAACGCCCGCGCCTGCCGGCGCCTCGCCCGATGAAGCCCGCGCCCGCCACCGTCGCCGAACTGCTGCGCGCGTCGCCGCTCGACGCGCTCGATGCGCGCGTCCTGCTCGCGCACGCGCTCGGCTGGAGCCGCACGCAACTCATCACACGCGCCGACGCGCCGCTCGACGCGCACGCGCTCGCGCGCTATCGCGCGCTCGAAGCGCGCCGCGCGGCGGGCGAGCCGGTCGCGCAGCTCACCGGCACGCGCGAATTCTTCGGGCGCGCGTTCGAGATCACGCCCGACGTGCTGATTCCGCGGCCCGAAACGGAGTTGCTCGTCGAAATCGCGCTCGACGCGCTTGACGGCATCGCGCAGCCCTGCGTGCTCGATCTGGGCACGGGCAGCGGCGCGATCGCGGTGTCGATCGCGGCCGAACGACCCGACGCGCGCGTCTGGGCGCTCGAACGCTCGCCCGCCGCGCTCGACGTCGCGCGCCGCAACGCGGCGCGCCTCCTCGATCCGGCCCGGCCGGGCGGCCCGCTGCGGTGCGTCGAAAGCGATTGGTACACAGCGCTCGATCCCGCGCTGCGCTTTCACGTGATCGTCAGCAATCCGCCGTATATCGCGCGGCACGACCCGCACCTCGCGCAGGGCGATCTGCGCTTCGAGCCGCGCGGCGCATTGACCGACGAGGCCGACGGCCTCGCCGCGATCCGCGCGATTGCCGCCGGCGCACCAGCGCGGCTCGCGCCGGACGGCGCGCTATGGATCGAGCACGGCTACGATCAGGCCGAAGCGGTGCGCGCGATCCTCGGCGCGGCGGGTTTTCGCGGCGTCGCATCGCTCACCGATCTCGCGTCGATCGAGCGCGCCACGGGCGGCCGGGCGGCCGGCTGAACGCCGCCGAGCGCCTCGGCCCGCGCCGGCCGGCCTCCCTGAAATCCAGTATCATTTCTTCTTCACGCCCAGCTACAGCAAGGTCAGCCATGGATACCCAACAACGCATCAAGCAAATCGTCGACGAAAACCCGGTCGTGCTCTTCATGAAAGGCACCGCGCAATTTCCGATGTGCGGCTTCTCGGGCCGCGCCGTGCAGGTGCTGAAGGCGTGCGGCGTCGATCAGTTCAAGACCGTCAACGTGCTCGAGGACGAAGAGATCCGCCAGGGCATCAAGGAATTCTCGAACTGGCCGACGATCCCCCAGCTCTATGTGAAGGGCGAATTCGTCGGCGGCTCGGACATCATGATGGAGATGTACCAGTCGGGCGAACTGCAGCAGCTCTTCGCCGCCGCGTAAGCGCGCCGGTCCTTTCTTTCTGTCTCTGCCGATGGAATCCCGCCCGCCCCCGCCGCGACGCCTGATCGTCGCGATCACGGGCGCCTCCGGTGCGATCTACGGCGTGCGCGCACTCGACAGGCTGCGCGCGGCGGGCGGCGTCCAAACGCATCTGCTGATCTCGCACGCCGGCTGGCTCAATCTCCAGCACGAATTGCAGCTCACGAAGGACGACATGCAGGCGCGCGCCGATGTCGTCCATTCGGTGCGCGATGTCGGCGCGAGCATCGCGTCGGGCTCGTTTGCGACCGACGGCATGATCGTCGCGCCATGTTCGATGAAAACGCTCGCGAGCATCGCGCATGGCCTATCCGACAACCTCATCGCCCGCGCCGCCGACGTGACGCTCAAAGAGCGCCGCCGGCTCGTGCTGCTCGTGCGCGAAACGCCGTTCAATCTCGCGCACCTGCGCAACATGACGGCCGTCACCGAGATGGGCGGCGTCATTTTCCCGCCGCTGCCCGCGTTTTACGCCATGCCCAAAACGATCGACGAGATGGTCGATCACACGGTTTCGCGCGTGCTCGACATGTTCGCGCTCGGCACGCCACACACCACGCCGTGGCCAGGGCTGCGCGAATTGAACTGACACGGCGCGCCGCCGCGATCGCCGCTTCGCCGCGACCTCGACCGCCGATCACGCTGCCCCCTATTCCGGCTTGCCGACCAAGACTGCTTGCCGCTTGCCGCTTGCCGCATCAATTAAATACAAATACGACGCAATAAAATCCATTTTTCGCATTTATCAATGAACGGCGCATGCTTATAGTCTGAACTCTATCGATATCAAGCGCGAAGCCCGATCATCATGAACCGTCTACCGTCGCTTTATCTGTCACACGGCGCGCCAACGCTGCCGATCGATCCGGCACTGCCGTCCGGCGCGTTTGCCGAACTGGGCGCGGCCCTGCCTCGCCCCCGCGCGGTGCTGATGCTGTCCGCGCACTGGCTGACGCAGCAACCGGTCGTCAGCACCGCGCAGCGCCCCGACACGATCCACGATTTCCACGGCTTTCCGCGCGCGCTGTACGAAATCCGCTACCCCGCGCCCGGTGCGCCAGATATCGCGACCCGCGCAGCCGCGCTGCTCGCCGAGGCGGGAATCAAAACGGCAGCGCTGCCGCACGGGCTCGACCACGGCGCATGGGTGCCGATGCTGCTGATGTTCCCGCACGCAGACGTCCCGGTCGCGCAGCTTTCGATCCAGCCACGCGCCGACGCCGCGCACCACTTCCGCGTCGGCCGTGCGCTACGGCCGCTGCGCGACGAAGGCGTGATGGTGATCGGTTCGGGGCAGATCACGCACAACCTGCGCGCGGCCGACTTCTCGGCAGCGCCCGGCGAAGCCGACCCGCGCGTTGCCGAATTCACCGGCTGGTTCGACGCAAAGCTCGCCGCGCGCGATATCGACGCACTCGTCGACTACCGCCGCCAAGCGCCGCACGCGCTGCTGATGCACCCGACCGACGAGCACCTGCTGCCGGTGTTCTCGGCGCTCGGCGCAGCCGACGACGATTACCGGCTGCGCATCCAGCCGCTCGGCACCTACCAGCGCGTGCTCGCGATGACGAATTACGTGTTCGATCCAGCAACGGCCTGATACGCGCGCGTGCCGCTCGACCATTACCGAACGGCGCTGCAAAAAACAAAGCCCGCCCGGTATGACCCGGGGCGGGCTCGTTCATATTGCGCGGGCCGCCGGCGGCAGGCCCGCGCCGATTTACGCGCCGATCCCTTCGAGGATCTCGTCGTGCGACTCACGCTCGTCGAGATACGGGGTGCGATAACCGGCATGCACGCCCCAGAAATAGAATCCGAGCGACACCACCGCGACCACCACCATATCCCAGCCATACGGCAGCACATCGCGGCCGCCAAACTCCTTGCTGCCGATCAGCGACAGCACGGCCATCGCGGGCAGATACGCGACGAGCCACCACGCCGCCTTCAGATCGGTGCCCCAGCCGTTCCAGCCGGCCTTGCCCTGATAGTAGAAGTACACCGGCAGCGCCACGACCATCAGCAGAATGATCTGCCCCGTCAGCGGCCACTTCGCCCAGTACAGGATCAGCGACGCGCAAACGAACGCGAACGGCGCGATCAAGCCCATGCCGGGAATCGACAGCGGTCGTTCGAGGTCGGTCGCCGCGCGGCGCAGCGCCATCAGGCAGATCGGGCCTGTCAGGTATGAGATCACGGTTGCCACCGAGATCACCGCCGCAAGCGAACTCCAACCGCGGAAGAAGAACAGGAAGATGAACGACACGAGCAGGTTGAACCACATCGCGTTGCGCGGCACGCCGTACAGCGGATGCACGCTGCCGAACATCTTCGGCATCGTGTTGTTGCGCTCCATCGCGTAGATCATCCGCGTCGTCGTTGCCATATAGGTCGTGCCGGTGCCGCTCGGGCTCACGAACGCGTCGATGTACAGCAGGATCGCCAGCCAGTTCAGGTTCAGCGCGAGCGCGAGTTCCGCGAACGGCGACGCGAAATTGAAGTGCTTCCAGCCCTTGGCCACCTCGAGCGGATCGACCGCGCCGATATACGCGACCTGCAGCAACACGTAAATCACGAGCGCGATCAGGATCGACGAAACCACCGCGAACGGCACGCTGCGCGACGGATTGCGCGCTTCGCCCGCCAGGTTGACGGGGCTCTGGAAGCCGTTGAACGCGAACACGATGCCGCTCGTCGCCACCGCGGTCAGCACGGCCGACCAGCCATACGGCGCGAAGCTTTCGCTCGTGGTCATGCCCAGATTCTCGCTGTGGAAGCTCGTGAGCAGCAGGCCGAGAATCGTGAGGCCGGGAATCAGGAACTTGAAGATCGTGATCGCCGAATTCGCACGCGCGAAGAGCTTCACGCCCCAGTAGTTGAGCATGAAGTAGACGACCACGAGCACGGCCGATAACAACAATCCGGGTGTCGTCAGCTCGCCGTTGACGAACAGGCTGTGCGCCCATTCGTATGGCCAAGTGCTCATATATTGGATCGACGCCTCCGCCTCGATCGGAATCACCGAGACGATCGCAATCCAGTTCGCCCATGCGCTGATGAAACCGACGAGCGAGCCGTGCGAATAGCGCGCATAGCGCACCATGCCGCCCGATTCAGGGAACATCGCGCCGAGTTCCGCGTAGGTGAGTGCAATAGCCAGAATCACGACCGCGCCGATGATCCACGCGCAGATCGCCGCAGGCCCGGCGATCTTTGCGGCTTTCCAGGCGCCGAACAGCCACCCCGATCCGATGATCGACCCCAATCCGGTCAGCATCAAAGCAAACGGACCAATGTTCCGTTGAATAGAACTCTTCACAACCTCTCCTGTGTCTCACAAAAGCAGAGTCGGCATCACCGACGATCGGGCCGGATAACGCCGCACATGCATTCTTGAAAACGGGTCAGCCGATCAGGCGCAACCCGTCCGCGCGCGGCGCGTAGTTTAACGGTTGCACTGGAGATTGGCCGCAAAAATCGATCACCCCCTATAAAAAAACGATGACACTCGCAAGCTTTGTAAGTTGGTTTAGGGCTACTTCTCAGCAATAACCCTGAGTTATCGTCGATTCCGATTGACCTCGGCATCGAATAGTCGTATAAACGATGCGCAGGATTTCAAGCGGCGAGTGAATAGGTTCTTTCGTAGTTCGCCCATCAACGGTACTCCGGCTGGTCCCATTACCCCTTCCTTGATTTTCATGCGCTCCCCGGGCTTCGGCCCTGTCTCACATTTTTATTTAGGTTAGGAATACGTTATGGCAACCGGTACCGTCAAATGGTTTAACGACGCGAAGGGTTTTGGTTTCATTACGCCGGAAGGCGGCGGCGAGGATCTGTTCGCCCACTTCTCGGAAATCCGCGTCGACGGCTTCAAGACGCTGCAGGAAAACCAGAAGGTCGAGTTCGAAGTGAAGACCGGCCCGAAGGGCCTGCAAGCCGCGAACATCAAGCCGCTGTAAGCCGGCGCGAGATCTTCGCTGCACACGAAACCCCGCCTTGCGCGGGGTTTTTGATTTTTGGCGTGCGGTTTGCCGGCCGGCTGCACGCCTGCCGGCCGAGCCGAACGGGCCGAATGGACTGGCGCCTGGCTGCATCGAAGCCCTAACGGGCAAGCCCAGCCGGACTGAGCGCAGGTGGGCCGGATTAGGTCAGGCCGAACGAGTCGAGCCGAATCCGGATATCGGGCACGCCGCCGGCGGCAATGCGCCCGCGCCCCGGTTTGCAGCGCGCCATTGTTCAGCCAAATACGCGTTGCGCATGAATCCCGAGCCCCGTTGCGACGCTCGCCAGACGATCGCCGTAAACCGGCTGCGCATCCGGGAATGCCGCCGCTAGCGCGCCCGACAGAAACGCCAGCCCCGTGGAGCCGCCCGTGAAATACAGCGCGCCGACCTCGCGCGGCGCCACGCCCGCAAGGCGCACCGTCTCGCGCGCCGCATCGACGATGCGCGCGGTCTCGTCGCGGCTCGCATCGACGAGCTGCTCGGCGTCGAACGCGATCTGCAGGTCTTCGTCGACATCGTCCAAATCGATTGTCGTCTCGCCGCCCGCCGACACGCCGATCTTTGCCTCCTCCGCGCGCGCGGCAAGCGCATGGCCGAGCCGGCGCTCGACGACGCGCAACAGCCGCTCGAAGTGGCGCGCGTCTGTATACAGATGCTTCATCAGCTTGAGTTCGCCCGCACGCTTCGGCGTATAGACCGTATTGATCAGGTGCCAGGTCGCCAGATCGAAGTAAATGCGGTTCGGCAGCTCGCGGCCTTCCGGATCGAGCGCACGGTAGCCGAACTCGGGCAGGATCACCGACAGTTCGACGCGCCGGTCGTAATCGGTGCCCGCGACATGCACGCCGTGGTGCGCGAGCACGTCGCCCTTGCGCTCGAGCCGGCGCATGCGCTGCGGGCCGACACGCACCAGCGAGAAATCCGACGTGCCGCCGCCGATATCCGCGACGAGCACGAGCCGCTCGGACTGCTGCCGCGATTCGTAGTCGAACGCGGCGGCAATCGGCTCGTATTGGAACTCGACGTCCGCGAATCCCACCGCCCGCGCGGCCGATTCGAGCTGCTGCTGCGCGAGGCGATCGGCGCGCGGATCACCGTCGACGAAGAACACCGGGCGGCCGAGCACCGCGCGGCCAATCTCGCTACCCGCGCAGGCTTGCGCCTTTTGCTTCAGATGCAACAGAAACAGCGCGATCACGTCCGTATAGGCGATCGCGGAGCCGTCGCCGAGATCGGTCGTGGTTTGGGCAAGCGGCGAGCCGAGGATGCTTTTCATCGAGCGCATCAGGCGGCCTTCGAAGCCGTCGATGTAAGACGCAAGCGCCGCGCGGCCGTAGTCGCGGACGCCTTCGTCGGCATTGAAGAAGATCGCGGTGGGCAGCGTCAATTGCTCGCCTTCGACGGGCGCAAGCTGCATGCCGACCGCGGTGCCGGCGCGCGGCAACGCGACGGCGGAATTGGACGTGCCAAAGTCGATCGCGCAATAAGTCATTGGGCGGGCCGCCGACAGGCGGGGCAAAAAAGGGAGGACCGGCTTTTTATCACGAAACGGTCCTGCGTCACAATCGGGTGCCGGCTGGCGGTGAATCGAGCGGAAAACGGTTTTGAAACAGTTGCCCGGAATGCGGGGCGGCGAATTAAAAGGGGCTGATCGAGGCAAGGCCGTGCGGCGGCCTGCGCGTCACAACGCCGATAGCCGGCGAGTCGACTCTCCAAGCCATCGGTGACGAAAAACCGGTGTGCGGCCACCTGATCGGCGGACAATCGCGCGCCGGCGTGAACCGCGCCTGCGCCATCGACACCGCGGCTCACGAACCCGCCGGCCCAAGCCGGGTGCCATCTGGCCGCCCGGCCGGAATCACTCACACAACGGCTGCACGGCCCCTCGTCACGGCGCGCGCGGCCTGCCTGCCACGCTGTGTGCGCCGTGCCGCGCTTCAGTCACGCCGCCGTCGAAAACGGTTTCTGCCACGCGTCGGCGTAGACGATCTCTCCGATCGGATGACGCGTGCGCGGCGCACGCTCGCGCTCGCGCAGCACCGGGTCGAGCTTGTCGGCATCGCCATAGTGGCCAAGCGAGATGATCGCGAGAATCTCGATATCGGCCGGAATCTCGAATGCGTCGCGAAATGCCTTCGTGTCGAAGCCGCTCATTTGATGCGCGGCGAGACCGAGCGCATGCGCCTGAAGCACGAGCGACAATGCCGCCGCGCCCGCATCGTAGGCAGCCGTGGGGTTGGGCTCGCCCTTCGTATTCAGCTTGCGCGCGGTTACCGCGATCAGAACGGGCACCGGCGCGGTCCAGCCCTGATTGAACGGCACCAGCGTCGCGAATGCGCGCTTGAACGCGGCTTCGTCCCGGCTGCGCTCGAACACGACGAAGCGCCACGGCTGCGCGTTGTAACCCGACGGCGCCCAGCGCGCCGCCTCGAGCACCGCATGCAGATGCTCGGCGCTGACGGGCTCGTTTGAATACGCGCGCGGGCTCCAGCGGCCTGCGATCAATTCGTGGATCGAAACGGAAGTGGGAGCGGGTTTATCTGACATGCGTTTCCTCTCCAATGGAATAGGGCTCGATCGCCCGAAAAAGAAACGCCAGCATAACCGCTTGTCGTGTAACTTGCCGGATATTGCACGCGAAAGCAAATCACCTGGCGCGCAAAGGGTGGAGGCTGGCGTCGGCACCCGCGCCGGCTTTCGGTTTTCCGCCCTCCACTTCCCTTCTTTGCCGTGCGCAGCCTGGCGCTCAGCCGCACCAAGCCTTCGATGATTCACATCCGGCGCCTTGAATGCGAGACGCGTGCCAAGGGCTGCGTACCTCGCGAACCGCCCCCCGGCTCTGCCGCTCACCGCTCGCCCATCACGGTGCGCGCGCCCGTCATGATCGCTGCCGCGGCTCAATCGGCGCAGCCACCCTCGGATCACCCAAGCGCCCGCGCCCGATCCCGTCAAGCCGCGCTCGCCGGCACCTCCGCCCCGCGGCGGCGCGCCGATCCGCGGCCGATCCGCAGCACGATCAATGCGCCGGCGATGCAAAGCCCGCCCGAGATCATCGACGCAACCGTGTACGTGCCGAGGCTCGCGCGCAGCATGCCCGCGCCCAGCGCGGCAAATGCGGCGCCGAGCTGATGGCCCGCCACGATCCAGCCGAACACGACGGGCGCGGCATCCTTGCCGTATGCGTCAGTCGTCAGGCGCACGGTGGGCGGCACCGTCGCGATCCAGTCGAGTCCGTAAAACATCGCGAAGAGCGGCAATCCGAAGAAATCGATGCCGAACGCGTGCGGCAGATAAATCAGCGACAAGCCGCGCAGCCCGTAGTAGCAGAACAACAGCAGGCGGCTGTCGTAGCGATCGGACAGCCAGCCGGACAGCGTCGTGCCGATCAGATCGAACACGCCCATCGTCGCGAGCAGCGACGCGCCCTGCACTTCGGTCATCCCGTAATCGCTACACATCGCGATCAAATGCGTGCCGACATAGCCGTTCGTGCTCGCGCCGCAAATGAAGAAGCTGAAAAACAGCAGCCAGAAATCGCGCGTCTTCGCCGCCGATACGAGCGTGCCCAGCGCAACCGCGAGCGGATTTTGCATGGCCGCGGCGCCGGTGCGGCCTGCGTCGGGCGGCTCGCCATAAGGACGCAGCCCGACGTCGGCCGGCCGCTCCGGCAGCAGCAGCGCGACCAGCGGCACCACGATCGCGATTGCCGCCGCGACCGTCAACACGACCGGCCGCCAGCCGTACCGCTGCGCAATTGACGCGAGCAGCGGCAGGAAAACAAGTTGCCCCGTCGCCGAACTCGCGGTCAACACGCCCATCACCAGGCCACGCCGCGCGACGAACCAACGGTTGACGAACGTCGCCGCCAACGTCAGCGCCGCGATGCCCGTCGCGCCGCCGACCATCACGCCCCAAACCAGCACCATCTGCCACGTCGCCGTCATCATCGACGACAGCGCAACACCCGCGCCCATCACGCCGAGCGCGCCGAGGATCGTCGGCCGCACGCCGAAGCGCTGCATCGCGGCCGCCGCGAACGGCCCGGTGAGCCCGTAAAGCGCAATATTCACCGAGATGGCCAGCGAAATCGTCGCGCGGCTCCAGCCGAGTTCCCGCTCGAGCGGCACCATCAGCACGCTCGGCGACGCGCGCGTGCCCGCCGCCGCGAGCAGAACCAGAAATACCACCGCCGCCGCGAGCCAGCCGTAATGGAAACGCCCGCGTATCCTGCCTGCCGCCCAATTCATGTCGAATTGCTCCTGGGGCCGACAGGCCGGCCTCGGTGGGCCCGCCGGCAGTTGAGAGGAAATATGAGCCGACTCTTGTTACCGGTCAGTCACAAATTCGTTGCAATCCTAGTGACCGATCGGTAACATGTCAAGCGATCCATTTCGAAATCGGAATCACTGATGAGCACCACCGCCGCCAAACCCTCAACAGCGCGCCGGCCCCGCCGCAGCGCTCAGGTTGCCGGAACTCAGGCGCAGCAGCATCTGCTGCGCGCAGCGCAAGAACTGTTCTATCAGGAAGGGATTCGCGCAGTCGGCATCGAAGCGGTCGTCGAGCGCGCCGGCGTCAACAAGATGAGCCTATACCGGCAGTTCGCGTCGAAGGACGAACTGGTGCTCGCCTATCTCGAGCAGATGGACGCGTGCTTTTTCGGGCGCCTCGACGAAAGCATCGCCAAACATCCGGGCGATCCGAAAGCGCAACTCGTTCAGTATTTCGACGATCTCGCGCAGCGCGCGCTCGAGCCCGGCTATCGCGGTTGCCCGTTCGTCAATGTCGCCGTCGAATTTCCGGAACTCGATCACCCGGCGCGCGTCGCGGTCGCCGACAACAAGACCCGGCTGATGGCGCGGCTCGTCGCGCTCGCGCAAGCGGCGGGCGCGCGCGAGCCCAAGGCGCTCGCCGATGCGCTGGCGCTCCTGATCGAAGGAATCTACGCGGCGAGTCAAACTTATCAGCGGCAGGCAAACCCGATCGGCCACGCGCCGCGTATGGCGCGCCAGTTGATAGAGGCGGCCTGCGCATAGCAAGCGGCACATGGCGCGCCCGCCGCGCGCCGCTACAATCGCGGCTTGACCGCCAAGCCGCTTTGATCATGACCGACGCTGCCCGAACCGATGCCGACATCCTCGCCGCCACTCGCCATTGGCTGACGCGCGCGGTGATCGGACTCAATCTGTGCCCGTTCGCCAAAAGCGTTCATGTAAAACAGCAGATCCGCTATGCGATCAGTCGTGCGACCTCGCTCGACGCGGCGCTCGCCGATCTCGAAAGCGAGCTGCGGCTGCTCGAGGCGGCCGATCCGGACGACATCGATACGACGCTCGTGATCTTTCCGGATACGTTCGACGATTTCACCGACTACAACGAGGCGCTCTGGTTCGCCGATCGCCTGCTGCGGCAACTGCGGCTCGACGGAACGCTGCAGATCGCGAGCTTCCACCCGCACTACCAATTCGAAGGCACCGAGCCGGACGACATCGAGAACTACACGAACCGCTCGCCGTATCCGATCCTGCATCTGCTGCGCGAGGCAAGCATCGAACGGGCCGTCGACGCGTTTGCGGACGCGGCCGTCATCTACGAGCGCAATCAGGCAACGTTACGCCGCCTTGGCCATGCCGGCTGGCACGAGTGGATCGCGCAACGCGACGGCGGCGAAGACCAGCAAGACCACGCCAACGGCGGCAGCGCAGCGAAGTCACCCGAAGCAACGCCGCGCGTGCGCCATTCGCGCGCCAAACGGCGCTGAGTGCATCGCGCGGCGGCTCAGGCATTCGCCGGTTGAACGTCGGGCGCGAAGAAACGCGAGCGCAATTCCGCGAGGCCGAACATATCGAGGATTTCGTTCAAGCGCTCAGTTGGCTTGCGGCGCGGCAAATCCTTGTATTGCGCGATGATCAGCTCGTTTTTCATCGAGTGCTCCCAGCCGACAAGCTCCGTCACGCTGACCTGATAGCCGTGCGCCTCGAGTTGCAGGCAGCGCAGTACGTTGGTGATTTGGCTGCCGAACTCGCGCGTATGCAGCGGATGCCGCCACACTTCGGTCAACGCATTCGCGAGCGATTTGCCCTTGTTCTTGCGCAGCACACCGGCCACCTCCGCCTGGCAACACGGCACGAGCACGATATGCCGGGCGCGCTTGGCGAGCGCGAAGCGAAGCGCGTCGTCGGTGGCGGTATCGCACGCGTGCAGCGCGGTGACGACATCGATCGTCTGCGGCAATTGCGGCGACGTGATCGAATCGGCCACCGACAGATTCAAAAACGACATCCCACGAAAACCGAGCCGTGCGGCAAGCTCGATCGAACGCGCGACCAGCGGCTCGCGTGTCTCGATTCCATAGATATGCGAAGTACCGGCGGGCTTCGCCTTGAAGAACAGGTCGTACAGGATAAAGCCAAGATACGACTTCCCCGCGCCATGATCGACGAGCGTCACGCCTGCCTTGTCGCGCTCGACCTCGGCAAGCAGCGGCTCGATGAACTGAAACAGGTGGTACACCTGCTTCAGCTTGCGGCGGCTGTCCTGATTCATCTTGCCGTCGCGCGTCAGGATGTGCAGTTCCTTCAGCAGTTCGATCGATTGATCCGGACGGATTTCGTAAGTCTTGGTCGACATCGGGAAACGGGCCGGCCGCCGCCCGGACGAAGCGTCTCGAGCGGCGGCGCGGTGTGAGTGCGTGGGTCAGGCGCACAGTTTACCGAAAACCGCGCGCACCGCCCGGGCCCGCGCACGCGCGCGTCAATTGCGTGCGCCGAGACGCCAAAGCGACGTCGTCTCGGCGGCACGCGCGCGATGCAACGGATCGGTCGGGTCCGACGCCTTCGGATGCACGGGCTTCGCGTCGTCTCGCCCCACGACGCGCAAGCCCGCCGCGTCGATCCAGCCGAGCAGTTCGTCACGCGTGCGCAAGCCCAAATGCTCGGCGAAATCCGACAGGATCAGCCACCCCTCGCCGCCCGGCGCCAGATGCGCGGCAAGCCCGGCGAGAAAGCCCTTCAGCATCCGGCTGTCGGGATCGTAGACGGCGTATTCGAGCGGCGAACTTGGCCGCGCGGGCACCCACGGCGGATTGCACACGATCAGCGCAGCCCGGCGTTCGCGCGAAAGCCCCTGCGAATCGGGTTCACTTTCCGGCCGCGCGTGCGAGCCGCGCGTATTCGAGTGCGGCGCATTTGCCGCCGGAAACAAATCGGCTTTGACGATCTCGACCTGCGCTGCATAACCCAGGCGCGCGACATTCTCGGCCGCGCATGCAAGCGCGCGCGGATCCTGATCGGTCGCGACAACACGCTGCACGCCGCGCGACGCGAGTACCGCCGCGATCACGCCGGTGCCCGTGCCAATATCGAACGCGAGCGCGCTCGGCGGCAACGGCGCACGCGCGACAAGCTCGACATACTCGCCGCGCACCGGCGAGAACACGCCGTAGTGGGGATGAATCCGCGCGCCGCCGAGCGCAGCGATCGGCACACCCTTCTTGCGCCACTCGTGCGAGCCGACGATGCCCAGCAGTTCACGCAACGACGCGACCGAGCGTGCGCCGTCCGGCGCGCCATACGCGTCTTCGCATGCCGCCCGCAGATCTGGCGCGCGCCGCAATGCGACCGAATAATCGGCCTCGAGCGGGATCAGCAGCATTCCGAGTATGCGGGCGCGTTGCGCTTGCGCGAGCCGATGCAGGTTGAACGCGTCGATGCCCGTTGCCGCCGGCTTGCGCGGCTTGCGATCAATCCGGCGCGCAAGCGCCTGCAGCAGTTGCCGCGCATTCTGGAAATCGCCTTGCCAGACGAGCGCCGTGCCTTCGCAGGCAAGCCGATAAGCGGCATCGGCGCTCGTGCGATCGTCAGCGACGATGGCGCGGCGCGGCGGTTGCACGCCCGCTTCGGAGCGCCAACGGTCGGCATGCTCGACGCCGTTCGCGTCGGTCCAATGAAATAGGGGAAAAGCAGTCACGGAGAATCGGCGAATATTGAATCGATAACGGGGACGATAAACGGCGCGATGCGCCATGCGGACGACACAGTATCGCGCTTTGCCGCTCGACCGGAAAAAAAGCGCGCATCACACGGCATATATCGGCGCCGGACGCCGGACTTCCCGTTGCCAGATGCGCGGTGTCATGCATTGCACGCCGTGCGTCGAGGTGCGAACGTCGCTCGTCACATCCTTTCCTCTGTAACCCGCTGCCGCCTCGCATCGGCATCGGACACGCCACACCGCGCGCCGATTGCGCCGGCGCATCCCGATCATCGATCGCACGCCGGCAAACCGTGCGCCCCGACGGCATGACGACGCGGCATGAGCTTCCAGCGCCCGTGCGGCAAGCCCGCTTTATGGACGCAGCTGCAGCGTGATATCCGAATTCGGCGTGGCCCCCGCCTTCTCGAGCGCCGCCACGGCGGCCATATTTCCTTGCAGGATTGCCGTCTGCAGCGCCGTGTGGCCGAGCGCATCGACGTGGTCCGGATCAGCGCCGCGCGCGACGAGCCGAGGCAGCCAATCGAGGCGGCCGAACATCGCAGCAAATGACAACGCGGTCTGCCCCGCATGGTTCGTCTGATCAATCGGGCAGCGCGCGTCGATCAACCGCCCGGCGATCGCCTCCCGGCCTCTGAAAAGCGCGCCCATCAGCGCGGTGTTGCCGTGACGATCGCCGGTGCAAGGATTCGCACCGGCGCGCAGCAGATAATCGAGCGCGACGGGCTGATCGCGGTAGGCGGCGAGAATCACCGCGGTATAGCCGTCATGCGTCGTCGCGTCGATCGGATAGCCCGCGTCGACGAGCGCCTGCAAGATGTCGACGCGGCCAAGACGAGCGGCGGCGAACCATTGCTCGTCGTAGCGGCGCGCATCGGCGGCCGAATCATGCGAGACAGATACGGCAGACGACGAAATCGGCTTGGATGATGCACATCCCGCGATGAAGACCGCCGCGAGCGCGGTGCACGCACAACCAAGAAGAGAATGCAATCGCTTCATTATCGTGGCATGCCCGCGCATCTCGCACGGGCTTATCGGGTTCGAACAACAAGGAATGCCGATCAATTCTCGACGAGCTTGTCGGCCAATGATTTCACGCGGGACAAGTCCGCATGCGTCGCGCGGGCAAGCCGCACACCGTAATCCGCGTCGGCCTTGTAGAAGTACGACAGCATCGTGTACTTGTTCGCCTCGTTGGTCACGCGATTCAGATCGGCCGACAATGCGCTCACCAAATCCTGCTTGTCTTGCGCCGGCAACGTCCGGTAGTACTCGCCCGCTTGACGGAAATTGAGCGTCTTGCGAATCGCCGCTTGCTGCGTTGAGCCGGAAAGCGGCGTCTCGACCGGCTTGTAGCGCGGGTTCTGCTCGATCTCATGCAGCGTGGACGGCTCATAGTTCACTTCGCCTTTGCGATCGCCAGCGTTCATCGCACCGTCCTGATTGTTGCTGACAACGGGAACGCGCGGACGATTGACCAGTAATTGACTGAAATTCGCGCCGAGCCGGTACATCTGTGTGTCGGCATACGAAAACAGCCGGCCCTGCAGCATCCGGTCCTCTGACGGTTCGATGCCCGGCACCATCCGCGACGGTGCGAACGCCGATTCCTCGGTCGTCTCGAAGTAGTTGTCCGGCACGCGGTTAAGCGTCAGCGTGCCGATCTTGCGCTCGGGCACGCCGGTCCAAACCTTCGTGTCGTCGAGGGCGTCGTAGTCGAACCTGCCGAGATCCTCCGGGTTCAGCACCTGGATATACAGATCCCACTTCGGATAATTGCCGGCCTTCAGCGCGCCATACAAATCGTTCGTCATCAGATTCCAGTCCGCGCCGATCGAGCCGGGAATATCCTGCGGCCGGATGCCACGAACGCCTTGCAGGCTCTTCCAGTGGAACTTCACGTAATGCACGTTGCCCTGTGCATTGACCAGCTTGAACGCATGCACGCCAAAACCGTCCATATGCCTGTACGAATCGGGCATGCCCTCGTCGGTGTAAAGGCGTGTGAGCATGCTCGTCGCTTCGGGCGTATGCGCGAAGAAGTCGAAAGCGAGATTCGGGTCCTGCACGCCGGTCACGGCGCTTGACTTGTTTGCGTGGACGAAGTCGGGAAACTTGATCGCGTCGCGGATAAAGAAGATCGGCCAATTGATGCCGACGAGATCCCAATTGCCCTGCGCCGTATAGAACTTGACGGCGAAGCCGCGCGGATCGCGCGCCTGCTCCGGAGAACCGCGATAGCCCATCACGGTCGAGAAACGCACGAAGACCGGCGTGGTCGTGCCAGGCGCGAAGACCTTGGCAAGCGTCAGCTCGCTGATGTCCGCGCTCGGCACGAATTCACCGAAAGCGCCGGTGCCGCGCGCATGCACGACGCGCTCAGGAATGCGCTCGCGATCGAAGCGTTGAAGCTTCTCGATCAAGTGCGAATCCTGCAACAGCGTCGGCCCGCTTGGCCCGGCAGTCTGTGAATTCTGGTTGTCGCCGACCGGCGAGCCGTTGTCGCGCGTGAGATTCTCGGCATGCACCGAGTACGAGAGCGCGACGCACAGCGCGGCGACCACGCTCTTGAGCGTTCGATGAACAGGAACTGACATTGTTGGAACTCCTTGACGACAGTCATCGGTAATGGCCGCGCCATTACACGTGATCGGTCGATGGGATTCCAATTGATATTCGATATGCAGCCGATAGCAATGCCACATGCGGCGAGGCGCCGATCATTCGGCGCTCGCGCATGGTGAGCGGCCGGTGCGGGTTTGCAAGCGCTCACGGCTCCCTTGCTTCGGCTGTACGATCCGTCATCTGCGTTGCGCGTTGAACCAGCCCGGCCCGACCGGCGCGTAGCCTGGCGTGGCGGCGGCCGCAACCGCGGCTTCGCCGGCATTGGGCCATGCCGGATAGTAAGGGCTCGACGGCGACTGATAGGTGCCCGCGATCTTCGGCGCGCCGAGCGTGCCCGTCGTTACCGTCGAAGGGCTGAGCGTCACCAGTCCGTAATACGACTGATTGGGGTCCGCTTGGCTGGCCGGCTGCGAGAGCGACATATCGGAATACGCATAGACCGGTCCGTATAAGCCGTAAGGCTGCCGCGCAATTCAGGCCAATAACGCCTTGTACATGCGCGCTTCGTGCTCCTGCGTGTAGTACGAACGATAGTACGGCGAACTTTGAGCCGCCGGCGTGCCGTCGGTTGCGGTGGTCGGCGCGCCGAATTCGGTGATCACGATCGGCTTGCTGCCATCCCCATGCGCCGCCATCTGGTCGCGCAGACTGGTTCCCGTATAGCTCTTGAACGTGTAAGCGCCGCTGCCGTCCGGCCAGCCGTATGCAGGCGATGCGAACGTGTGCCACATCATGTTGAACGCGTTCGAATACTGCGGATAGACGCTAGTGAGCGTCGCACTCGGACACCAGTCTGACGGCGAGGCAAACGCATTGTCGTCATAGCAGTATGGATGATGCACGAGCCCATCGAAATAGCCTTGCGCGCTGTTCGCATACATGACCGCGAGCCAGTCGCGCGGATCCCATGACTTGGGCATCGGATAATTCGGATCGGTCGAGCCTACCAGCGCCGCGACGCCGCCGGCCGGCGGCGCCCATGTGCCGCTCGCCGGTTGCGTGGTGACGCAAACGCGGCTGCCGCCCGCATACACGTATGCGGCGGGTTTCGCCACCTTGATCGCGGGATAGGCTGCCTTCAGCAAACGTATATAGGCAGCGGGATCGCTGAGCTTGAAATCATTCCCGCAATTCGGCTCGTTCCAGATTTCCCACGCGTCGACTTGCCCGCCATAACTGTCACTCCCATAGTGCTTCGCCGCAGCCACGGCAAATGCGGTATAGGCTAGCGGGTCTGGCGCGCACAGCTAGAATGAACCCGACGTTCCTTCAGGGCATGCCGGATCGATCGCCCACTGGGGCGTCATCGTGATGAGGCCCAGCATGCGCAGTCCGTGATTGCGCGCCGCGCGTATGACGGTATCCGCCGTGCCCCAGTCGAGCCCGTTGACCGGATTCGGATCGTTCGGATCGGTAGACGTCCGCGTATGCTGCGTCGTGTCCCAATTGATGCCGACGCGCACCCATCGCGCATTTATCGCCGCCAGGCTTGCCATGTAATTGTTGAGCGCCTGCGTTGGATCTCCCTGATGAGAAGCGATGATGTCGAAGAGACCGCCGCCGACATTGACGCCCGTCACCGGGGTATTGGTTTGCGCGAACGCTGCGCTGCCGCCGAATGCCGCGCACATGCCCAGCCATAGCGCGCTCAGCAGGTATTTGATCAAGGCGGAATACCTGCGCATGCACGTTGAACCGATCATCTCTGTCTCTTAATTGTTTTAAAAAATAGAAATCCTATTTAATGATGCAGCAACGGCCGAGCATCGGCAAATCGTCAGCGTAAGGTTGCCCCGCGTCGCGAGCGCGGCTCCCCAAGCGCGCGTAGCCGCGCTCGATCGGCTTTCTCGATAAACGCGCACACGTATCTCGCTTCCCGCATCGGAAGCGACAGCAACACTGCGTCAATAATTTCGGATAGGCGTGGGTGGCGAGGCCGGCAAACTCAATGTGCCCGAATCGGTAAAGCGGGCACCGCCGAATACGCCTGCCGCGAGCTTACCGCGCAGCACATAAGGCAGTTTGCCCGCGGCCGTCACATCCGCCAGACCAAACGCCTGCCGTGCCGCAGAGAACGCCGATACCGTGACGGGTACGCTCAGCACTTGCTCGCCGAAGCGTGGCACCGTGCCCTGCGCATCGCTCACCCCGCTTGCGAACGGCTTGCCGTTCAGCTCGAGATCGAGCGCGACGCCATCGTAGTCGATCGGCGCATCGTTCGGATTTTGCAGGCGCAGCTTCACGTTGAAACGCATTTCAAGTCCCTGTCCGGCGAGCGGCTCGATGCCGACGACATTCACGCGCACCGGATCGCGCATCGCCAGCGCGGCACATCCTCCGAGCATGAGCAGCGCCGCAATCGCGGCAAGCAGTTGACCGGCAACCCAGCGAGAACGACTCAGTGCGCGCATCGGCGAAAAACCTCGATAGCAGTCCATAGGAATGTGCATTGTATCGACCCGAGTTGGAGCGAAGCTGCCGCCATGCACCGCAGCATCTCAATTCGAGGCCGGCATGCCGCGCGCCCGGATCGCCCCCCGGCTCACGTCGATCGCGAGCCGAAAATACCTATTAAAAATCAATAAGAATGAATGATGCCGATGACGAAATTGGAGAAAGGAATCGGGTCATCCTATCTCATCAAATTTTTTTTGATTCCTTTACGTATAGCCATCAAGTATATTGGATCATCTTTCGATTCGCCTGACACACCTTAACGATGCTGGACGAATCCGTCGCCTCGCGACACGGCGCGGGACGGGCTCCCTCCAGGTCGCCCAAGGGTTGACGGGCAACGAGAGCCGCCGACGCGTCCCTCACATCGCGGCCGGCCACCTTTCACAAACCAGAATCAAAAGGGGGCAATAAACGATGAGCTTCTTCACGTAAACAATCCGAAATCGTTTCGAATATCACTGACGTCATTCGTTTCGCCGTCGCTCGACGGTGAAGGCGGATTATTGTCTGTCGAATTCGCACAAGACTGAACCGCTGTTTCTAATTCGAGGCATTACTATGTGGATAAACGATCGTAGATTTCGGTATCTGCCGCTGCTCGGTGCACTCGCGCTCGCAGCCTGCGGCGGCGACGATGGCGGCTCAGGCTCCGCCGTGTCGTTTGGTGCGGCACACAGCCCGTCGAGCAATTCGACGAGCAACGCGGCCAACGCCGCGCCTGCGGCAGCCGCCGACAAGAGCACCAAACCCGTCGAAATGCCCGACACCGTCGTACCCGTCAACTATAAGCTATGGTTTCGTCCGAACGCGGATCTGAACCAGTTCGACGGGCGCGCGGATGTCGAGATCAAGGTGCTCAAGCCCGTCAACGCCATCGTCGTGGCTGGCCATCGGATCAAGTTCGCAAACGGCAGAACGACGCTGCAGCCCGGCAATGTGCAACTCATCGCAACGCCGCAGGACAAGGGGGATTTCTACCAGCTCCGCCCGGTGAGCGGCCAGATCGCACCGGGCAACTATTCGCTGCATATGGAATGGCAAGGGATCATCAACTTCAAGTCTTACGACGATCCCGTCAATCACACGGGCGGCAGCTGCGGCAACGATCCGTATCCGGGTTGTTCGGCCGCTGAAGGCGTCTTTCGCGTCGATCTGAAGAGCACCGACGGCTCGACGAGCGGCGCGATCCTCACGCAAGGCGAAACCAATCTGTCGCGTCAATGGTTCCCCGGCTGGGACGAGCCCGCGTTCCGCCCGACTTATGAAGTAACGGCCGAAGTTCCGCAGGCATGGCGCGTCGTATCGAACGCGGCCGAGAAGCCCTCGGTGAATGTCGGCAGTGGCTACAAGCTGGTGTCGTTCGAGAAGACGCCGCCGATGCCGTCGTATCTGCTGTTCTTCGGCGGCGGCCAGTTCGACGTGCTCGAAGACGATTTCACGAGCCCGTTGCCCGATAGCCGCGGCCTGCACCTGCGCATCTTCACGCCCCCCGGCATGAGCGAGTGGGCGCGCCCCGCGATGCAACGCACGAAGCAGGCGCTCGATTATTACTATCGCTACACCGGCATCCCACTGCCGCTCACGAAGTTCGACACGGTCGCCGCGAACGACGCATTCAAGGCGGAGAAGAATTTGAACTTCGGCGGCATGGAGAACTGGGGAGCCATTCTCGAGTTCGCGGATGACATTCTGCCCGAACCGGGCAAGCCGATGTCGGACTATGGCGACACGGTGCTCACGCACGAAGTCGCGCACCAATGGTTCGGCGACCTCGTAACGACCGACTGGTGGGACGATGTTTGGTTGAACGAATCTTTTGCGAAGTTCTTCGAAACGAAAACGTCGATCCAGTTCTACCCGGACAAGTTCAACTGGCTCAAGGTGATCGATCGGAAGTATCGCACGATCAATAAGGATCTCGGCCCGGACGCGTTCCCGGTTCAGCCTAACTTCAACGGCTGGGCGTCGAACGATTTCGTGCTGAGCGCGAGTTCGTTTACCTACTACAAGGGCAGTTACGTGCTGAAGATGCTCGAGGGCTACCTCGGCGAGCAAACATTGCGCAAAGGGCTTCAGCAATACCTGAACGCATACGCATTCGGCAACGGCACGCCCAAGCGCCTGTGGGACGCATTGTCCGCCGCGAGCGGCCAGCAGATCGGGCCGATCGGCGACAGCTTCGTGCGTCAGACGGGCATTCCGCTGCTCTCGCTCGACACGCAATGCGATCTGACGAAGAACCAGAACGTCGTGACGCTCAAGCAGGCGCCGTTCCCGAATAAGAACCAGTACCCCGGTTCGCAGTGGACGATTCCCGTCACGCTGGCATACGGCAACGGCCTGGTCAATCGCAAGACGCTCGTGCTGAAGGACACGCAAACGCAAATCCGCGTTGACGGTTGCTCGGCCGTAGTGGCGAACCCAAGCGGGCTCGACTACTACGTGACGAACTACAGCGACGCCGCGTGGAGCGCGCTCCTCACGCAGATCAACAGCTCCAGCGATCCGGTGCTGCTCGCGAACCTGAAAGCCGAGGCGGGTCTGCTCGTCAACTCGAACCTCGCGCCTGCGTCTCGCCAGACGAGCATCTCGTCAGTTGCGTCGCCGGCCGCGATCAAACTGCGGCAGACGCCGAACGTCGACACGGCGTTCGAAGGTCCGGTGTTGCGCTACCAAGGCAAATTCACGCCGCGGCGGCAACGCACCGAATAAATCGCTCGCCGATCATCCGTAGCAGCAGCGCGGCACAACGCGCGGAACGGGCCTCCAGTTGGAGGCCCGTTTTTTATTATTTGTAGCGCCGGAAGATCATCCGTCTCATAAAAAAGAGAGACGCTGCGTCGTGACACCAAGATGATAGGCCCGTCATTTTTATCGGATACCTACACATTCTCTCGATATTTCTCAAGCACTATCCACTCATTCTTTTATCTTTCTAACTCGCATTTGAAATTGTTTAACAGAACTTATTTCTTGGAAGCCGCGCCCCATCATCACTTTAGTGATGAGTACGCTACCGAACTTTTCGTTGCATGCCGACCTTTGATAATGCGCAGCAAGGCGATTCCATTGGTAACGAGTTGTCTTTGGTTGGATCACGCCGTACCGCACGCAACTGCTTGCACTTACGGCGCGATCTTGAAAATTGATTCGATTTGCCGCGCTTCATTCATCAAGCGCGCAGGTCTGCCCCGCCAGAGGGGCCATCTGGCAATTACTAGGAGAAGGGCAATGAATCGCCCCGGGTTCATCGGAGACCGATTTGTTTGAGTCAGGCCGCCTTGGCGACGTCCTCAAACTGCCGATAGT
>NZ_LOWB01000086.1 GCF_001522865.1 Burkholderia sp. TSV86
CTATCGGCAGTTTGAGGACGTCGCCAAGGCGGCCTGACTCAAACAAATCGGTCTCCGATGAACCCGGGGCGATTCAGTTCCTTAAATCGGTAGAAGCTGTCGCGCGAGTAACCCATCACGCGACAGGCCTGGCTGACGTTGCCGAGCTGCCGGGCCAACTCGAGTATGCCGACCTTGGCACGAATTACCTTCTGCTCCTGAGTCATGGTGGACTCCTTGCTGTTCGCGGCGCGCATTGCCGCTACGGGCTACGCCCTTCGCGCCAATGCGCGCCAGCATGAAAAACCAACCACTGTCAGATTTAGTCTAGTCCACCGCACGTCAACCGCCGGATATGCAAGATCGCGCTGAAGCGCGTGTTCGAAAATCATCGTAGTCCTTCTTAAATCATCGAGAATCTCGCGGCATGCGTGTTATTGTAGATCGTCAACTTTCTTGCTCGGCGAATCACTTTCCGGTTCTGACGTGACTCGCAGAAGAATTTGATGACTTCGGGAAACTGAACCACCTCTTGTACATGACTCGGACATGACTCACTTCGCCACGCCCCTTCTCGCCGTTGCTACCTTCGTCGTATCGGTCGCTGCGTCGAGCGCATTCGCCCGGCAGTCCGATGCGACTGCGATAACGACGACGGCCATCCCGACCCAAACCACGGCATCGGCCTATAACCACCCGTCCAAAGCGATTCTCGATGTGATGCTTGCAGCGCCGCCGCCGATACCGGTTATCAGTCCGACCGCCGATCGGGCACTGCTCGTCACCAAGCAGGAATATCCATCCATCACGCGCGTGGCGACACCGTTCCTGCGGCTCGCCGGCGTGCGCATCGAACCGACCAACCGCAGCCGACACGATACCCCCGGTGGTTACGGCATCCCGTCCTGCGCAACGCGCTTCGAACTATTGCCGTTCTCAAGTGCTACGCCGCGACCGGTCGCGCTGCCGGACGGCGTCTGCGCAACGTTCCCGAAGTGGAGTGCCGACGGCAAGCGCTTCGCGTTCGAGAATGCGACAGCACATTCGGTCGAGCTGTGGGTCGGTGACGGCGACACTGGCGCGGTCCGTAAAATTCCCGGCGTGCAGCTGAACCCGATGTTCGGTGACGAACTGCAATGGATGCCCAACCAGACCACGCTGCTCGTCAAGCTGGTGCCCGCGCACAGCGGGCCGCCGCCCGCCGCGGCACAGACGTCGGTTGGCCCGAGTATCCAGGAATCCGACGGCCAGCGCGGCCAGAGCAGCACCTACGAGACGCGCGACACGCTCAGGGACGTACAGGACGAAGCGCTGTTCGACTATTACGGTGCCGCGCAACTTACGCTGGTCGACGCCCGCACGGCCGCCATCACGCCGCTCGGCGCGCCTGCGCTGTACGACGGTGTCGCACCGGCACCCGATGGACGACACGTGTTTGTGTCCACTATCCATCGGCCGTACTCGTACGTCACCACCGCCGTGCGCTTTCCGCACGATGACACGGTATGGGACCTTGCGAACCCCGAACACATTGTGACTCACCCGATCGCGTCGCGTCCCTTGGCCGACCGGGTGCCGATTGCCGGCGTGCCGGTCGGGCCGCGCGACTTCTCGTGGCGCCCGACCGAACCGGCCACGTTGATATGGGCAGAAGCGCTCGACGGCGGCGACTGGAACGCGGACGTGCCGGAGCGCGACAAGGTGATGATGCTCAAGGCGCCATTCGACGCGCCACCGCGTGAGGTGACGCGACTCGATCAGCGCTATGCGGGTCTTGCATGGACATCACAGCCGGACCTCGCGTTGCTTTCTGAGTACGACTACAATCGTCACTGGCGACGCACCTTCATGGTCGACGTCGACGCGCCCCAGGTCACGCAGCGCGTGCTGTGGGATATGTCGACCCACGAGCGATATGCAAATCCCGGCACGCCGGTAAAGCGAATGCAGCCGAATGGCTTTCCGGTGATCCGCGTCGATGACGGCGCGATCTTCCTCAAGGGGGCAGGCGCTTCACCGGTCGGCAATCGGCCGTTTCTTGACCGACTTGACCTCAAGACGCTCAAGACAGAGCGTCTGTTCCGCAGCGACAAACGCGCCCTCGAATCTTTTGTCGCGTTCACCGGCAACGGCACGCAGTCGTTCCTGACCTGGCACCAGTCGCCGATCGATCCGCCGAACCTGTTTGAACGCACGCTCGGTGTCCCAGTTGACGCACCCGCCGGCGAAGCCCGCTACGCTTCGAGCACAATGGCGCTCACCCATTTCATCGATGCGACACCGGAGGTCCGTCAGATCAAGAAGCGCCTTGTCAAATACAAGCGCGCCGACGGGGTCGATCTCTCGTTCACCCTCTATACGCCGCCCGGTTACCAGGAAGGCACACGCGTGCCCGCGATTCTGTATGCCTATCCGCTTGATTATGCGCAAGCGGCGACGGCTGGCCAGGTAAGCGGTTCTGAGCAGACTTTCACGCGTCTAAAGAATTACCGACTGATGTTGCTGGCCGGCTACGCGATCATCGACAACGTGTCGTTCCCGATCATCGGCGATCCACAGCGCGCGTACGACACCTACAACGAACAGCTCGTCGCCGACGCCAAGGCCGCAGTCGACGAGGCGGTGCGGCTAGGCGTCGTGGATCCGGACCGCATCGGCGTAACGGGCCATAGCCATGGCGCGCTGATGACCGTCAATCTGCTCGCACATACGAATCTGTTTCGTGCCGGCGTGGCAACAAGCGGCTCCTACAACAAGACGCTGACGCCGTTTGGTTTCCAGAACGAGCGGCGCGCAGTCTGGCAAGCTCAGGACGTTTATCTGAAGGTGTCGCCGTTCTTCTATGCCGACCGACTAAAGACACCGTTGCTGATCGTGCATGGCACGGACGATGCGAATCCGGGCACCACGCCGCTTCAGGCGACACTGCTATACGAGGCCCTGCGCGGAAACGGCGGTACCACGCGACTGGTGATGCTGCCGCACGAACCGCACTGGTATTCGGCACTTGAATCGAACGAACAACTCGTGTATGAAATGCAGCGCTGGTTCGATCGCTACGTAAAGAACGCGCCTGCGCGAACGGCTGTTGCGCAGTCTGCGGCTACCGCTGATGTAGCGTCGGTCACATCGAGCACAACGTCACACGCGCAATGAGGTGACGGCCCCGCCGGTGGCAAGCGACATCGCGCGTCACCGGCGGGGCGAAGTGATCATGCTGTTGAAGTCTGTTAATTCTGCTACTGGGTGCATTAAGGACGGCTGCATAAGGCTGCTGAATCCGTTGGCCCCAAAAAAAGCCCTGGCATCAGCCAGGGCATGCAAGACCACACGCATTGGAGGACACGCGCGGCACGGAACAGCCCGAGAAGGCCGTTGGGCAGTGTAAGCGTATGCCGGCGCGTGGGCGAGCAAAGCGTGCCGAGGTGTGGCGCATGCGCATTTAACAATTTAACATAAATACATTAGCGCAGGTTTTTATTGTAGTGCCTCGATCAACAATAGCTGGACTACCGGTTTACAATCGACTGGTAGTCTGTACAATAATAGGCGCTGATCCAAAACCCTCGTCAGCGTCAGCTGACCCCCCCGGGAGCGACACCAATGCGATCCGAACATTTGTGCATGGTGTTCCGGTTCGCCTCGCGCGCGAACGGCTACCCCGACACGCTCGGCTACGGCCCGCAGTTCGAGGCAGTCGTGCAGGCATGGCGGCCGGAGCTGGACGCGAGCCACTGACGGAGATCCATATGGCAACCGAAACCATCGACCAAAAGACCCTGACCCAGCTTGTAGAGGCCGGCGCGGTGCGCGCGGCGCACGTCGTCGGCCACGGCAACGGCTGGACGATCGCGGCGCGCTACGGCCTGACCGAGCGCTTTCTGGCGGCCAAGCGCGGCGACGTGCGCGTATTCCGCAAGCTTGAAACGCTGGTGAGCTTCCTGCGCGACATGGGCATCAGCCGGTTCGACGTCGACGCGGCCGGCTTCGATCCGAGCGCCGGCGGCCCAACCCGGCCCGACCGGTCGGCCGCGCTCAAGGAGGCGCACGCCGCGCGCGCGTATGACAAGTGGTTCCGCGAGCAGGTGCAGCAGGCGATGGACGATCCGCGCCCGCGGCTTCCCCACGCGGAGGTGCAGCAACGGATGGAGGCGAAGAAGGCGTCCTTGCGAAAGCAGCTCGCGCGCGGGGCTAAATGATCGTCGAATGGAACCCGCAGGCGAGCGAAGATCGCGACAGGATTTTTGATTACATCGCGGCCGACAATCCCGGCGCCGCGCTTGAGCTGGATGACCGGATCGGCGAGCTGACCAGCGCCCTGCCCGAGCATCCCGAGCTGTACAAGCCCGGCCGCGTGCGCGGCACCCGTGAAATGGTCCTCACGCCCAACCATGTGCTGGTCTACCGGGTCGAGCGGCCGGCCGGCGTAATCGAGATCGTGCGCATCATCGGCGCGCGCCAGGACTACCCGAAGGGCAAGTGAAAATGAGGGCGTCGACCACGCGCGGGGTCGTGTTTCACGATTATCAAAATTCTGTCGCAATCAAGAATCCGGCGATCCTTGCCGCGAATTTTTTGCCGAACCAAAAATGGCGTCAATCTTCGGTGTCCAGGTCGAACAGCGCGCGATCGCCTGAGCGGGACACGTATTCGTCCATCATCGCCCGGAAATCGGCTTCGTCCCACTCGCCCCGATCGAGGCGTCGAAGGATCGCTTCGCCGGCGAGCATCACCTTGCGTTCGCGATCCGCGCGAGTCTGTTTGACCTGCTGACGCTGTGCCTTGGCCGCCGCCTTGCGCGCGTCCTTGATTTCCTGCAGGCGTTCGTCGGTGGCCGCCGGGCGGCGTTTGCGTAGCGTCATGCGCGACCTCCGGATCGAGGTTTCCCTGCCCGTGCCGGGCGACGATCCGGTAGCCGCCGCAGCGTGAGCTGCAGCGCGAACGGACAGTGCTGCTTCGTCATTTCTGACTCCTCGGTTCAAGTGGATAAAGTGTCCACCAAACCGGGGTAAGACCAATCGTCGACTTGCCCTTCGGAGCCACTGAACACGCATACCTCGATGCGACCGTCCCGGAAGACGTCCACCTCGACGCGCATCCCAACCACGGCAATCGACACCAGCACCGTATCCGGCCGATTGCGGCTCAGGGTGTAGTGAATCTTCGCGGCGTCAAGCCGATCGAGAAGGTCGAGAATTGAATCGCCCCGGGTTCATCGGAGACCGATTTGTTTGAGTCAGGCCGCCTTGGCGACGTCCTCAAACTGCCGATAGT
>NZ_LOWB01000087.1 GCF_001522865.1 Burkholderia sp. TSV86
AGCGGGAAGTGATCGGCGGGTTGAGGTAGGAAGTGAGTCCCGAGTGCGCGACGGCGATAAAAAGTTGTTGACGGATGAGGAAAAGGGGTTCATAATTTCGCTTCTCTGCTGCTGACAACGCAGCGCTGCTAGGCGGGCAGGAAAGCTTAGCAGGAAATGCTCTTTAACAATGAACAGCCGATAAGTGTGGGCGCTTGATGGAAGCGGACCTGGTTTTACCGGGATAAGCAAAGGTATCAAGAGTCTCACACTAAAGTAAGTCAGGTTAATGAAGAGATTCATAACCTGTCAGCTTTGAGTGAGCGACCGGTTCTACGGAACCGAAAACAGTAACAGGAATTGAACTGAAGAGTTTGATCCTGGCTCAGATTGAACGCTGGCGGCATGCCTTACACATGCAAGTCGAACGGCAGCACGGGTGCTTGCACCTGGTGGCGAGTGGCGAACGGGTGAGTAATACATCGGAACATATCCTGTAGTGGGGGATAGCCCGGCGAAAGCCGGATTAATACCGCATACGATCTATGGATGAAAGCGGGGGACCTTCGGGCCTCGCGCTATAGGGGTGGCCGATGGCTGATTAGCTAGTTGGTGGGGTAAAGGCCTACCAAGGCGACGATCAGTAGCTGGTCTGAGAGGACGACCAGCCACACTGGGACTGAGACACGGCCCAGACTCCTACGGGAGGCAGCAGTGGGGAATTTTGGACAATGGGCGAAAGCCTGATCCAGCAATGCCGCGTGTGTGAAGAAGGCCTTCGGGTTGTAAAGCACTTTTGTCCGGAAAGAAAATCTAATGGCTAATATCCGTTGGGGATGACGGTACCGGAAGAATAAGCACCGGCTAACTACGTGCCAGCAGCCGCGGTAATACGTAGGGTGCGAGCGTTAATCGGAATTACTGGGCGTAAAGCGTGCGCAGGCGGTTCGCTAAGACCGATGTGAAATCCCCGGGCTCAACCTGGGAACTGCATTGGTGACTGGCGGGCTAGAGTATGGCAGAGGGGGGTAGAATTCCACGTGTAGCAGTGAAATGCGTAGAGATGTGGAGGAATACCGATGGCGAAGGCAGCCCCCTGGGCCAATACTGACGCTCATGCACGAAAGCGTGGGGAGCAAACAGGATTAGATACCCTGGTAGTCCACGCCCTAAACGATGTCAACTAGTTGTTGGGGATTCATTTCCTTAGTAACGTAGCTAACGCGTGAAGTTGACCGCCTGGGGAGTACGGTCGCAAGATTAAAACTCAAAGGAATTGACGGGGACCCGCACAAGCGGTGGATGATGTGGATTAATTCGATGCAACGCGAAAAACCTTACCTACCCTTGACATGGACGGAAGCTTGCCGAGAGGTGAGTGTGCTCGAAAGAGAACCGTCGCACAGGTGCTGCATGGCTGTCGTCAGCTCGTGTCGTGAGATGTTGGGTTAAGTCCCGCAACGAGCGCAACCCTTGTCCTTAGTTGCTACGCAAGAGCACTCTAGGGAGACTGCCGGTGACAAACCGGAGGAAGGTGGGGATGACGTCAAGTCCTCATGGCCCTTATGGGTAGGGCTTCACACGTCATACAATGGTCGGAACAGAGGGTCGCCAACCCGCGAGGGGGAGCCAATCCCAGAAAACCGATCGTAGTCCGGATTGCACTCTGCAACTCGAGTGCATGAAGCTGGAATCGCTAGTAATCGCGGATCAGCATGCCGCGGTGAATACGTTCCCGGGTCTTGTACACACCGCCCGTCACACCATGGGAGTGGGTTTTACCAGAAGTGGCTAGTCTAACCGCAAGGAGGACGGTCACCACGGTAGGATTCATGACTGGGGTGAAGTCGTAACAAGGTAGCCGTATCGGAAGGTGCGGCTGGATCACCTCCTTTCTCGAGCTTACCGCGAAGTGAAGCGCTCACGCTTATCGGCTGTTGATTAAGACAGACTCAGGGGTCTGTAGCTCAGTCGGTTAGAGCACCGTCTTGATAAGGCGGGGGTCGTTGGTTCGAATCCAACCAGACCCACCAAGTTGTCTGGACAAGGAAGCCTGAGAGGTCTCTGTATGGGGGCATAGCTCAGCTGGGAGAGCACCTGCTTTGCAAGCAGGGGGTCGTCGGTTCGATCCCGTCTGCCTCCACCAATCACCAACGCTAAGGGTTTGCTGAGAAGTCAGCGAGCGTTTTGCATTGGCGATTGAGCCAGTCAGAGTGATACGAAAGTATCGGCTGTCGTTCTTTAACAATCAGGAAGAAGTAAGTAATTTGGATAGCGGAAGCGTCTTTGAGATGGACGTGGAAGTTATCCGGGTTGTGATTGTATCGATGTATCTCAAGATGATTCGAACGCTATGTTTGACTCAAATTGGAATACGGCACAACGCGAGAACTCAACCTGTAGCGACTGTCGAAGAGACAGACTCGTTATAGGGTCAAGCGAACAAGTGCATGTGGTGGATGCCTTGGCGATCACAGGCGATGAAGGACGCGGTAGCCTGCGAAAAGCCCCGGGGAGCTGGCAAACAAGCTTTGATCCGGGGATGTCCGAATGGGGAAACCCACTCCTAATGGAGTATCCATGGCTGAATACATAGGCCATGTGAGGCGAACGCGGTGAACTGAAACATCTAAGTAACCGCAGGAAAAGAAATCAACCGAGATTCCCAAAGTAGTGGCGAGCGAAATGGGAAGAGCCTGTACTCTTTATTTGTATTGTTAGCCGAACGCTCTGGAAAGTGCGGCCATAGCAGGTGATAGCCCTGTAGGCGAAAACAGTATGAAAGAACTAGGTGTACGACAAGTAGGGCGGGACACGTGAAATCCTGTCTGAAGATGGGGGGACCATCCTCCAAGGCTAAATACTCGTGATCGACCGATAGTGAACCAGTACCGTGAGGGAAAGGCGAAAAGAACCCCGGGAGGGGAGTGAAATAGATCCTGAAACCGCATGCATACAAACAGTCGGAGCCTCGTAAGGGGTGACGGCGTACCTTTTGTATAATGGGTCAGCGACTTACGTTCAGTAGCAAGCTTAACCGAATAGGGCAGGCGTAGCGAAAGCGAGTCCGAATAGGGCGTTCAGTTGCTGGGCGTAGACCCGAAACCAGGTGATCTATCCATGGCCAGGATGAAGGTGCGGTAACACGTACTGGAGGTCCGAACCCACTAACGTTGAAAAGTTAGGGGATGAGCTGTGGATAGGGGTGAAAGGCTAAACAAACCTGGAAATAGCTGGTTCTCTCCGAAAACTATTTAGGTAGTGCCTCGTGTCTCACCTTCGGGGGTAGAGCACTGTCATGGTTGGGGGGTCTATTGCAGATTACCCCGCCATAGCAAACTCCGAATACCGAAGAGTGCAATCACGGGAGACAGACATCGGGTGCTAACGTCCGGTGTCAAGAGGGAAACAACCCAGACCGCCAGCTAAGGTCCCCAAATATGGCTAAGTGGGAAACGAAGTGGGAAGGCTAAAACAGTCAGGAGGTTGGCTTAGAAGCAGCCACCCTTTAAAGAAAGCGTAATAGCTCACTGATCGAGTCGTCCTGCGCGGAAGATGTAACGGGGCTAAGCCATATACCGAAGCTGCGGATGCGAGCTAGTCTCGCATGGTAGGAGAGCGTTCCGTAAGCCTGCGAAGGTGCACTGTAAAGTGTGCTGGAGGTATCGGAAGTGCGAATGCTGACATGAGTAGCGATAAAGGGGGTGAAAGGCCCCCTCGCCGTAAGCCCAAGGTTTCCTACGCAACGTTCATCGGCGTAGGGTGAGTCGGCCCCTAAGGCGAGGCAGAAATGCGTAGCTGATGGGAAGCAGGTCAATATTCCTGCACCATTGTTAGATGCGATGGGGGGACGGATCGCGGAAGGTTGTCCGGGTGTTGGACGTCCCGGTCGCTGCATTGGAGAAGGCGCTTAGGCAAATCCGGGCGCAGAATTCAAGGGTGTGGCGCGAGCGACTTCGGTCGCGAAGCAATTGGAAGTGGTTCCAAGAAAAGCCTCTAAGCTTCAGTCTAACGATGACCGTACCGCAAACCGACACAGGTGGGCGAGATGAGTATTCTAAGGCGCTTGAGAGAACTCGGGAGAAGGAACTCGGCAAATTGGTACCGTAACTTCGGGATAAGGTACGCCCTGGTAGCTTGACTGGCCTGCGCCAGAAGGGTGAAGGGGTTGCAATAAACTGGTGGCTGCGACTGTTTAATAAAAACACAGCACTCTGCAAACACGAAAGTGGACGTATAGGGTGTGACGCCTGCCCGGTGCCGGAAGATTAAATGATGGGGTGCAAGCTCTTGATTGAAGTCCCGGTAAACGGCGGCCGTAACTATAACGGTCCTAAGGTAGCGAAATTCCTTGTCGGGTAAGTTCCGACCTGCACGAATGGCGTAACGATGGCCACACTGTCTCCTCCCGAGACTCAGCGAAGTTGAAGTGTTTGTGATGATGCAATCTACCCGCGGCTAGACGGAAAGACCCCATGAACCTTTACTGTAGCTTTGCATTGGACTTTGAACCGATCTGTGTAGGATAGGTGGGAGGCTATGAAACCGGAACGCTAGTTTCGGTGGAGCCGTCCTTGAAATACCACCCTGGTTTGTTTGAGGTTCTAACCTTGGCCCGTGATCCGGGTCGGGGACAGTGCATGGTAGGCAGTTTGACTGGGGCGGTCTCCTCCCAAAGCGTAACGGAGGAGTACGAAGGTACGCTAGGTACGGTCGGAAATCGTGCTGATAGTGCAATGGCATAAGCGTGCTTAACTGCGAGACCGACAAGTCGAGCAGGTGCGAAAGCAGGTCATAGTGATCCGGTGGTTCTGTATGGAAGGGCCATCGCTCAACGGATAAAAGGTACTCTGGGGATAACAGGCTGATACCGCCCAAGAGTTCATATCGACGGCGGTGTTTGGCACCTCGATGTCGGCTCATCTCATCCTGGGGCTGTAGCCGGTCCCAAGGGTATGGCTGTTCGCCATTTAAAGAGGTACGTGAGCTGGGTTTAAAACGTCGTGAGACAGTTTGGTCCCTATCTGCCGTGGGCGTTGGATATTTGAAGGGGGCTGCTCCTAGTACGAGAGGACCGGAGTGGACGAACCTCTGGTGTACCGGTTGTCACGCCAGTGGCATCGCCGGGTAGCTATGTTCGGAAGAGATAACCGCTGAAAGCATCTAAGCGGGAAACTCGCCTTAAGATGAGATATCCCTGGAGGCTTGACCTCCTTGAAGGGTCGTTCGAGACCAGGACGTTGATAGGTCGGGTGTGTACGCGCAGTAATGCGTTCAGCTAACCGATACTAATTGCCCGTAAGGCTTGATCCTATAACAAGTCTGCCTTGTAGATCGGCGCCGTGCGACAGCACTGGCCGCGATCCAAAGCGACAAGTCGGATTCTCGTGTGTGATACACACAACTCACAATTACTGCTTCTTCCCAGATTGGTCCTGCTGGCCACGCCAGCAGGACAACCCCCTTTGCCTGATGACCATAGCGAGTCGGTCCCACCCCTTCCCATCCCGAACAGGACCGTGAAACGACTCCACGCCGATGATAGTGCGGATCCCCGTGTGAAAGTAGGTAATCGTCAGGCTCCCCTATGAAAACCCCCGCCTAACCAGCGGGGGTTTTTGCTTTCTAACCCCACAAACCCCTCTCATCCCCCTCCCTCTCGCAACGCGCT
>NZ_LOWB01000088.1 GCF_001522865.1 Burkholderia sp. TSV86
CAAGAAGATCTACGACTCGATCGCCACCTTGCAGACGGACCTTGATGCGTGGCTCGACCAGTACAACAATGAACGAGAGCATCAGGGGCGCTGGTGTTACGGCAAGACGCCGATGCGCACTTTCCTCGATTCGCTCGATCTCGCCAAGGAGAAACTCATCCCCCATTGACGACTCGTACTTTGTCGGCCCGACTACCTGTCAGATCAAGTCCCGGCTAATACAAATCAGGCGTTCGGACGACGGTAGCATCGCGTCCCGGCCGGCCTTAGCGTGCAATATTTTCCGTTTTCTGAAGCCTCCCCAAGTAAGCGCCCGAGCGGTAAGTTGACAGGCCATCCCGGCCAACCCTCTTTTACTCCTTGGTTATGTAAGGAACATGGAATTCACTCACGCACTCAGTCGAGCGCGCGGCTGAAGATGCGGATCACTTCGTCGAGATGCCCGGCCATTGCTCGGCGCGCGGCCTCCGGATCGCGTGCTCGGATCGCGTTGAGGATCGCACGGTGTTCCAGCTCCGACCGGTGGGGCATGTCGTTCGGCATGTACAGCGATTGCAGCCGCTGGAACATCAGATCGTACTTGTGCGCGAGCAGTTGCTTGATCATCAGCGAATACACAACATTGTCACTCGCTTCCGCGATACGGATATGGAACAGCCGGTCGCCCGGATGCGTGAGCGAGCCGCTGCGATTGTCGTCCTGGTTGCGCAGGAACGCTTCGTGGATTCCTTCGATCTGTGTGTCCGAGCCATGCTTTGCAGCCAGCGAGGCGGCTTCTGGTTCGATCAGCCGGCGCGCCTGCAGCAGCGCGAACGGTGGAATTTCGGTATCGAGGTCGAGCGCGATGCCGAGTTCGGGATCGATCTCGACGATCGAGAAAGGCGCGCCCTTCACATTGGATTCAGCTGCTGGTTCAGGCGCGGCAACCGCTTCGGGATGGCGCACCTTTACGCCGTCGCCGACGCGCACGATGACGACCCCGCTCACTTCGAGCGCGATCAACGCTTCGCGCACCGACGTGCGCGACACGCCGAACTGTTCGGCCAATGCGCGTTCGGGCGGTAGATAGCTGCCCGGCGGGAAATCGCCGGACTCGATCATGGCACTGAGCTTGTCGGCGATCTGCTGGTAGAGGCGGCGGTTCTGAATCGGCTGGATAGGCATACGTTGGCGCTGGTAATCTGTATTAGCCGGGACTTGATCTGACAGGTAGTCGGGCCGACAAAGTACGAGTCATCAATGGGGGATGAGTTTCTCCTTGGCGAGATCGAGCGAATCGAGGAAAGTGCGCATCGGCGTCTTGCCGTAACACCAGCGCCCCTGATGCTCTCGTTCATTGTTGTACTGGTCGAGCCACGCATCAAGGTCCGTCTGCAAGGTGGCGATCGAGTCGTAGATCTTCTTG
>NZ_LOWB01000089.1 GCF_001522865.1 Burkholderia sp. TSV86
GGTTCTGTCGCAATAAGGCGGGTGGTATGCTGAGTGCGTCAATGAAGCTGCGATGTGAACGATGAATCAAGCGCTGAATTCGATGTTGGCGAAGGTATTTCGGCGCCTGCATTACCCGATCGACGTGATTCTGGTTTGCGTGCGCTGGTACGTGGCCTACCCGCTGAGCTTGCGTCATCTGGAGCAAATGATGGCCGAACGCGGTGTATCGGTCGATCATTCGACCGTGCATCGATGGGCTATCAAGTTGCTGCCGGTACTGGAAAAGGCGTTTCGTCGGCGCAAGCGACCGGTGGGCAAAAGCTGGCGAATGGACGAGACGTACATCAAGGTCAACGGTGCCTGGAAATATCTCTACCGAGCCGTCGATAAGGATGGCAACACCATTGATTTTCTGCTGCGTGCCCACCGGGACAAGGCCTCTGCGCGCCGGTATTTCAAAAAATCGATCGCTCAGAACGGCGCGCCCGAGACCGTGACGATCGACAAGAGCGGCGCGAACCTGGCTGCCCTGCAGGATATCAATGCCGAGTGCGAGCAGCCGATCAAGATTCGCCAAAAGAAGTACCTGAACAACATCGTCGAGCAGGATCATCGGGCGATCAAGCGGCGCACGCACCCGATGATGGGCTTCAAGAACTTTCGCTGCGCGCGGATTGTGCTCGGTGGCATCGAGGTGATGCACATGATTCGGAAAGGCCAGATGAAGGTAATCCGTAAAAATCAGACGCCGGCCGAGCAATTTTATTCGTTGGCCTTCTGAGGAATCCTGATCATTCCGAGACCGCTTATCGACAGGCTTCCTTATTGCGACAGAACC
>NZ_LOWB01000090.1 GCF_001522865.1 Burkholderia sp. TSV86
GCTCGTACCCGTCAGTCATCAGCACGGTGCCAGGCTGTACGCCGGCATAGAGCTTCTGCGCATGCTGGGCGCCGCGCCCCGGCGAGTACGAGAACATCCGCACAGGCGGCCCCGAGCTGTTGACCTGCGCCCACAAGTAACTCTTCGCCTGCGGCCTTCGTCCCGGCTCCTTCAGCACCTGGAACGTTGTCTCGTCGCCGTAGATCAGGTCCGATTCGAGCAGTGCGTCGCGCATCAGATTGATCACCGGCTGCGTGGCGAGCCCAACCCGCACTACGCTGGCGGCCAGCGTGTTCGACGAGATGTCGCCGCCGAAGCGTCGCAGCAGCGTGGCCTGGCGATACAGCGGCATGCCGTACTGGTACTTGCCGGTGATGATCCACGCCAGCGCGGATTCCGTGAGCAGCCCGCGAGGGATGATACGCGCCGGTGCGGGCGGGACCTTGATACCGAGATCGCAGCATGGGCACGCGTACTTGACCCGTTGGTGCTGAACGACGCGCACTTGCTCGGGAATCACGTCGAGCTGTTCGCTCGTTTCCACGCCGATCTCGACGAGAGCATGGCCATCATGCGCGCAGAACCGTTCGGACTCGGGCAACTCGTGCCGCACGACCTCGCGCGGCAGGTTCGGATCGAGTGGTTTGCGCCCGCGCTTGCCTCGCGTGTGGGCGGCGACCGATGTGCCGGGCATATCCTCGCGCGCGGGCGCGTCGTTAGTCGTCGCCAGCGCCTCGGCTTCGTTGAACAGACCGAGCTGGTCGGCATGGCGCGCTTCGCTCGATGCGCCGAACAGTTCGTGCTTGTATGCCCGCAGTTTCTCCTCGGCCAGATCGCGCTGAGCCGTCACGAGTCGAAGCTCACCGCGCAACGCATCGCGTTCGGCGAGCAGTGCCTGGTATTCCTCTACACTCGGCATGACGGGGCTGTTCGGCATGGCCAATTAGACCATGTCACCCGCGTGGTGTTCAGCTCATCCGCGCGTAATATCGCTGGGGATGCTTCTGGATCACGGTCAGGTCGATTCCGTCGAGCAGCCAATGCAACTGCTCAGCGCTGAGCGTGATCGTGTCGCCTCCGTTCGGCCAGATGAAGCGGTCGGCTTCGAGTCGCTTGAGCAGCAACCAGAAGCCATTGCCACCCCAGCCGAGAATCTTGATGCGATCACGACGTCGGTT
>NZ_LOWB01000091.1 GCF_001522865.1 Burkholderia sp. TSV86
ATCCGCGAGCTTCGCGTAGCCGACCGAGCCGCGATCCTCGATCTGCATCTTGAAGCCGCCGAGCGTGCCGAGACCGAGCACCGGCGGCGGCGGGAACACCGCAACGAACGAATCCTTGATGTTCGCGTACTGCTGATTCAGCGCCCCCGCGATCGCGCCGGCGGACAGCGCGCTGCCATGCCGCTCGCCGAACGGCTTGAGCGTGACGAACACGATGCCCGCGCTTGAGCTATTCGTGAAGCCGTTTACCGACAGCCCCGGAAACGAGACCGCGCTCTCGACGCCAGGCTGCTTCAGCGCAATCTCGCCCATCTGGCGAATCACCTTCTCGGTGCGATCGAGCGATGCGCCATTGGGCAACTGCGCGAACGCGATCAGGTATTCCTTGTCCTGCGCGGGTACGAAGCCGCCCGGCACGATCCGCGACACCATCACGGTCGCGCCGACCAGCACGAGATACACGCCGAGCATCACCGCCTTTCTCGACAGCACACCGCGCACGCCGCGCCCATAATTCTGCGCGCCGCGATGAAACACCTTATTGAAACCCCGGAAAAAACCGCCGAGCAGGCGGTTCATCACGCGCGTGAGCCAGTCTTCCTTGTCGCCATGCCCTTTCAGCAGGATCGCCGACAGCGCGGGCGACAGCGTCAGCGAGTTGAACGCCGAGATCACCGTCGAGATCGCGATCGTCATCGCGAACTGTTTGTAGAACTGACCCGTCAGGCCCGACATGAACGCGAGCGGCACGAACACCGCCACGAGCGTCAACGCGATCGCGATGATCGGCCCGCTCACTTCACGCATCGCGCGATACGTCGCCTCGCGTGCGAACAGTCCGCTCTCGATGTTCCGCTCGACGTTCTCGACGACCACGATCGCATCGTCGACGACAATCCCGATCGCAAGCACCATCCCGAACAATGACAGCGCATTGACCGAGTAACCAAACAACAGCAGCAGCGAGAACGTGCCGATGATCGACACCGGCACGGCGATCAGCGGAATGATCGACGCGCGCCACGTCTGCAAGAACACGATCACGACAATCACGACGAGTGCGATCGCTTCGAGCAGCGTATGGACAACCGCCTTGATCGAAGAACGCACGAATTGTGTCGGATCGTAGACGATCCGGTAGTCGACGCCTGCCGGAAAATCCTGCTTCAGCTCGGCCATCGTCTTGCGCACTTCATCGGAGATCTGCAACGAGTTCGCACCCGGCGACTGATTGATCGCGATCGCGACGGCGGGCTTATTGTCCAACAGCGAACGCAGCCCGTACTCGGACGCATCGAGATCGATTCGCCCGATATCGCGCAAGTGCGTGACGCCGCCATCCGGCGCGGTCTTCACGACGATGTCGCCGAACTCCTCTTCGGTCTGCAACCGCCCGCGCGCGTTCACCGACAGTTGCAGCGGCGTGCCCGGCAGCGTCGGCGATGCGCCGATCACACCCGCCGCCACCTGCACGTTCTGATCGCGAATCGCCTTCACGACGTCGTCGGCCGCCAGATTGCGCTGCGCGACCTTTTGCGGATCGAGCCATACGCGCATCGCGTAATCGCCCGCGCCCCACAACTGCACTTGGCCGACGCCCCGGATCCGCGACAGCCGGTCCTTCACGTTGATCAGCGCGTAATTGCGCAGATACGTCATGTCGTAGCGGTTGTCCGGCGAAATCAAATGCACGACCATCGTCAGCGTCGGCGAACTCTTGATCGTCGTGATCCCGAGCCGCTGCACGTCTTCCGGCAAGCGCGGCAACGCCTGGTTCACGCGGTTCTGCACGAGCTGCGTCGCCTTGTCCGGATCGGTGCCGAGCTTGAACGTGACGGTAATCGTCATGTTGCCGTCGCTGTTCGCCTGCGACTGCATATACAGCATGTCCTCGACGCCGTTGATCTGCTCCTCGATCGGCGACGCGACCGTCTCGGCGATCACCTTCGGATTCGCGCCCGGATACTGCGCGTGGACGACCACCGACGGCGGCACGACTTCCGGATACTCGGAAATCGGCAGCATGAACATCGCGATCAACCCGGCAAGCAGAATGATGACCGACAGCACCCCGGCAAAAATCGGCCGGTCAATAAAGAATTTTGAGATATTCATGGGAAGCTCTATCTGATTGAGCGCGCCTGCGCGTTATGCGCGCACGTTGCTCTGAGCGTTCTGCGCGCGTTGCTGCGCGGCACCCGACGCGGGAGCCGCAGCGGCAGCCGCCGCATCGTCGCCGCCCGTCATCGGCACGAGATGCGCCTTCACCCGCTCGCCGGGCCGCACACGCTGCGTGCC
>NZ_LOWB01000092.1 GCF_001522865.1 Burkholderia sp. TSV86
GGTGTTACGGCAAGACGCCGATGCGCACTTTCCTCGATTCGCTCGATCTCGCCAAGGAGAAACTCATCCCCCATTGACGACTCGTACTTTGTCGGCCCGACTACCTGTCAGATCAAGTCCCGGCTAATACAGCTGGACCCTGTCCGACGAAGACGCCGACGCTCAGGCACGCTTGCTCGATCGTCAGTTGGCCGCCTTGTTCGCGATGATCCCGATGGCCGCGGGCGCCAACATGATCGCGGCCATCGGGATGATTGCAGCACTCTGGGCGGATCTTCCCCGTCAGGGCGCGCTCGCCTGGGCCGCCGCGCTCGCGCTGATCCAGTCGGGTTGGGCCGCCCACGCACTGCTACGCATGGCCCGACGCCGGCGCGAACATCCCGCCCCCTATACCCGCCGCGATCTTGAAATCTTCACCGGCTGGTGGATCGGCGTGTCCGTGGTCATCAGCGCCGGGCTCATCCTTTGCGCGCCGTTCGTGTCCGGCAAAGCGCACCAAATGTTGCTGGTCGCGTTCTGCCCAGGACTGATCGCCGCAGGCGCGCTGGCCTATATGATGATGCCGCCGATCTCCGCGGTGTGGCTTGCGATCGTCATTCCGGGCACTGGCCGCGCAACCTGATATACGTCTCGTCCATCCGCCAGCTTCCGCCCACCGGGCGTTTGCGCTGGCGGAACGCCTTTTCGAACAACGGCACCAGCTTGATGACCCACCGGTGCACCGTCGAGTGATCGACTTCCATGCCGTGGTCGGCCATCATCTCTTCGAGATTGCGCAGGCTCAACGAGTACGCCACATACCACCGCACGCACAGCAGGATGATGTCGAGCGGGAAATGCAGCCGCTTTAGCACTTTCGCGACGCCCGGTGCCAGCATCTTGCGTGAAATCCGCTCTTTCTTCACCGGGCTGTCTGACAAATTTTTCATCCGCAAATCTTACCCTATCGCGCTATCGCGACAGAACCCTTATACTCGGAATCTGGCGCTGCCCGCTCGCGCGGCGTAGCGCCAAACTCGTCGGTCTCCGACAAACCCGGAGCGGTTCAGTTCGACTCAATAAATTGAATTGAAGGTGCCGTGCCGCCTATCGCAGTACACTTTCCCAACGTCAAATTATTGGTTTCACCAGTCGTCCCCGCATTTTTCAAACACTTCGGTGGATTGGTGGTTGCGTCGTTAACCTGCAGGTTAACAGCGAGTGCCGTCCCCGGTTTGAAATCCAACCCACTACCTCCACCATTGCCTACAATATTAAATTCCGACTGCGTCCATACCTGCCCGATATCGAGTGTGCTGTCAGACTGGTTAACACTATACGCGTTTCCATTATATGTGAGCATAACAGTATCGGTTCCACCCTGACCAGCCACGGAAGCATAACCCGCCAGTGTTACCAGAGAAATGGCACCCACGGGGATAGTTGGAGCAGTAACAGCAAAACTATTGCTAACACAGCCCGAATTACTAATATTTCCGCTCTCAAAAAATTGGAATCCCGTGGGACACTGCTTCTTATTCGCTAGCAATAAAAGCAGATCATTGATGCTCGGGAAGATCCAGTTCTGGATATATATTTGCGAATTTTTTGCAGGGACGGATCCTAGAGGTCCAGGCTGCGGCGCAAGATTGGAGGTTGCATAAACAAACTGCTGCCAAACCTGACAATCCGAATCAAATCCAATTTTCGGACAAAAAGATGGATTTTTTGTGATGTTGGTATTGAGTTGAAGTGAATAACCGGCAGTAGGATCCGTTAGTCCACGCACGCTGGCACCCGGAAAAGTTCCGATTGCCGAAGTCGTGATTCCAGTTGTCTTGGCAGCATAATCCGTCCCCCCTCCAGCGGTCTGGGTTCCGCTCTTAGCGCTCCGGCTTGATGTTTGTATCTCTAGGTTGCCTAAAGTGTCCGACTCTATGTTATTGGAGACCGAATGTGTCGGACCAGGTAGCTTTTGAGATACCTCACCACATGTCCCTTTTTTCCACGTAGTGTCGGGATAATTTATTGTATAACACCCTCCGCTAGGCGGAGGGCCCGCTTTCTTCACTGCCTCTTGCCAGGCCGCCTGTTCTTCTTTTGACGCCTGTGTATAATGCGCCGTCGCTGCTGCTTCGACACCAACAACAGGTGTTTGAGCATCAGCAATTGATGATGTCAAGGCGATTCCCAACGCGGTCGACATCATTACAACGAGTATTCCACCACATCCAGATACGTTGAATTTATTCATCGATAACATGTTTTTCTCCAGATTATATTTCGAATCGAGCGAATCACAATCTATAAGGCGTTCACCTCCCAGGGGCGTTGTTGCATAAATCGAGCGTCAGGACGGAGTGGTTCAAATGGTCATGATTTCAGACGATACGAACGGATTGCGGACAAGCGAGGTCTGCCATACGGTTGATTACGCCGACGCGACCACAACCTCGGTCGCCTGCGAGTAGACGCGACGCGGGCGCCCAGAGACAATTCTCAGTGAGCGTCTTGAACCAATACATCGCGTTCTCGGCAAGCGACCGCCGATGGTAAGTGTGTAAAAATTGAGAATGAATTAACCTGCCCAACGAATGACGAGATGACAATCCTGCCATCTCGTCACTCAGTTGATTAGGTGTTACTTCATCGATGCGACGGAGGTCTTAACTGCCTTGTCCAGAAAAGTCGACAGGTTGTCGTGCAGCAACTGCCGAGTAGGATCGTCCGCGTAACCCATGTGTCCAGCCGGATAGAGGATGCGAGTGTACATTTTCTGCATCTGGGCAGCCGGAATCGCTTTGGCAACAGATTGCATATCCCAGTCGACCCGGGCAGCCGGCACAACGGAATCATAATATCCGGCCGACGTCAGTACCTGCATGTTGGGATTGATCTGCATTTCGTCGGCAATGAAGGTGGTTGCATCTGGGAAGCTCAGGGTCGAACCATCCGGATAGGTCGTATAGTGATCCCACACGTAGCCAATCGTCTCGCTCAGCCCGTGATAAAGAGAGACGGTTTGATACTTGAGCGTGTTGTAAGCATAGGACGAGAAAATCGAATCGTAGGAGGCCAAATCATTGAGCGACGGATCGTAGATGAGGTAACTGCCGCAGAAGTTCGCCACATTCGATGAATCACAACTCGAGGCGTTTTGCGTTGCAGCCAGATTGCCCGTCAGTTGCTTGCGCAGATCGTATAGACCCAGGGTCTTGCCAGGGAACATTTCGATGACAAGACTTTGGCTCAGGAATCCGCCATAGTTGTACGAGCGAGCCGCCTTAAGCACGTCCGTGCCGCTCTGGATCATGTTCGCGGCAGGGTTCGAGACCAACGACGGATCGTAGTAAATATCCAGTCCGTTGAGGACAGGTAGATTCCCGGTGAAGGCTTGCATCGTTCCGACCAGGCTCGTAGCCTGGGTTTGCTGGGCAGATGTTGTCGGTTGAGGCACGAGCGTGCGAAGCTCGTTGAAAGCCAGGTTCTCGGAAGCCTGGAACAGATCAGGGAGACTCAGCTTCGAAAGCGTCGGATCAGATATCTTCCCATAGTACTTGGCCGCCATTGTGATAGTCGGCAGCAAATATGGGGGCAACGGATCGCGCCGCGCCGGCTCACCTTCATAGAAATTTAGAGCCGGCGCCTGCATCATCAGGCCGCTAAGCTTGATGCCGTAGACGTTCTGCAACGCATAGGAGAGTATGCCCGCGCGCGGTCCGCCATACGACTCGCCATACACCATCAGCGGTGAGCTTCCCCGGTCGTTGGTGATCATGTAGCGGTTAATAAAGCCCGCCATGATGTTGACGTCCGGATTGACGCCCCAGAAATCCTGGTTCTTGCTTGGTGCAACTGCCTCCGAAAACCCAGTGCCGACCGGATCGACAAAGATCACGTCGGTCTTGTCCAGCAGGGTCTGCGGATTCTCGCCGAGCGTGACGTCGTTCGGTCCGGACACCTTCGACCCCTGCGCGGTAAAGACGCGCATCGGGCCGAACGAGCCCATATGCAGGAATGATGACGGCGATCCCGGTCCACCATTAAAGAACACCGTCACGGGCCGCCTCGTCGTGTCCTGGTTGTCCAGCGTGTAGGCCGTGTAAAAGATCGTTGCCTGCGGTGCATTGGTGGTCGTGTCGCGCACGGTCAGGTGCCCCGCCGTAGCGGTATAGGTCATGTTCAGACCGTTGAGCTTGATCCGGTGGTGTGTGACCGCCGCGCCTTCCGTCGCGCTCGGCAACGAAGCGCCCGCACTTGCATCGTAGAGCGTGTTGTCGACATACGGCTTATCGGGTAACAAAGGCGTCAACGTCTGATCAACTGAGACCGTGGCGGGCGTGACCTGCGGCGTAATGGCCTTTGGCGCGTTGGCAGAGTTAGACGACGTGGCGGTTGTGCTGGTCGTGGATGATGCGGCGGGCGTCGCATCGTCGCCCCCGCCACACGCGCTCAGGAGAAGGAGGGTTGTGACCGAAGAGACGATCACCCTCGCCGGGACGGCGGAGAGGGCAGATACTATCTCACGCAGTCTTAGGTGATGCGTTGATATGTAGGATGCCATTTTTAGATACCCCTGGATGGAAGCAACGTCTCGTTGAGGAGGGATTTCCTAGCCGAGACGGTATGGATTTATATAAGCCAGTCATACACTTTCACAATGCATCAAGATAGCTCCTCCCTCATCATGTTTACGAGTGCTCACTAAACAATCAGTTTTTAGTATTCAAGAAAATAATTTAATAGTCTTAATTTAGGATAACAAAGTGTTTTTAATGTAAATCAATCTAAATAGAAATGAATACGCCGCTCAGCCAAACCATTCAACACCATCAATCACGAATTCGGCTGTGCGCACGGGTAACGTAGCTTTTTCATTCAGGTCAAAAACGTTGATTATTATTACTCTTTAAGAGTCATTGCTGTTGATTTTGTTTGCAATTACTGGGTCGCACAAAGACTGCCGCTTATCGATGAATTTTCTCGGAACACGCACTTGTATTGGACTGTATCGCATCGTAAGAAGGTGAAATAAAGCAAGCAAGTATTGTTCAAATTTCCCAGTATTTAGGATATTTAGATTGAATCCAACTTGGGGAGTTCTGTCGCATTGGTACTGAACCGCCCCGAGAATATAGGAGACTTCGGATCTTGGCTGTAATGGGAGATTTGAAGTATGGAAAACGAAAGGAAGGTAAGAAAGCCCACCGGGACCCGGTATTCGGATGAAGTGCAGGAACGCGGGTTCTGTCGCGATAGCGCGATAGGGTAAGATTTGCGGATGAAAAATTTGTCAGACAGCCCGGTGAAGAAAGAGCGGATTTCACGCAAGATGCTGGCACCGGGCGTCGCGAAAGTGCTAAAGCGGCTGCATTTCCCGCTCGACATCATCCTGCTGTGCGTGCGGTGGTATGTGGCGTACTCGCTGAGCCTGCGCAATCTCGAAGAGATGATGGCCGACCACGGCATGGAAGTCGATCACTCGACGGTGCACCGGTGGGTCATCAAGCTGGTGCCGTTGTTCGAAAAGGCGTTCCGCCAGCGCAAACGCCCGGTGGGCGGAAGCTGGCGGATGGACGAGACGTATATCAGGTTGCGCGGCCAGTGGAAGTACCTGTACCGGGCGGTGGACAAGGACGGCAACACGGTCGATTTCCTGTTCCGGGCCCGTCGTGACAGGGCAGCCGCCCAACGCTACTTCGAGAAAGCGATTGACCAGAACGGTGCGCCGGAGACGGTCACCGTCGATAAAAGCGGGGCCAATCTTTCAGCACTTCATGCGATCAACGCTGAGCGTGAGACGCCCATCAAGATCCGGCAGTGCAAGTATCTGAACAACATTGTCGAGCAGGATCATCGGGCGATCAAGCGGATCGTCAGACCGATGCTGGGCTTCAAGGATTTTCGCTGCGCGCGCATTATTCTTTCTGGCATCGAGATCATGCACATGATCCGAAAAGGGCAGTTGCAGAGACACCGTGACGTGCCGCTTTGCGTGGGTCAGCCATTCTACGCCTTGGTGATGTAAAGTGCGGTGGACTAGACTAAATCTGACAGTGGTTGGTTTTTCATGCTGGCGCGCATTGGCGCGAAGGGCGTAGCCCGTAGCGGCAATGCGCGCCGCGAACAGCAAGGAGTCCACC
>NZ_LOWB01000093.1 GCF_001522865.1 Burkholderia sp. TSV86
TATTCAAGCCGCTCCCTTGGCCGACGCACAAGGAACGCACCCGTCGAAGCGGAAGTCTCGGGCAAAACCCTTCTCGCACGCCCCGAGGATTGAAGCAGCCATACGTTCTGTACTTCGGGCGGCATTCGCGCTCTCCCGAGCGTCGAGTGCCGGCCCGATCAACCATAGGACGATTCTGATGTACAGATCCTTCATGCAACCTCCTTCTGTTCTGTTAGTTCGGGCCAGATGTCTTGCCAGTCGTCGGGGCGGAGGTCGCGGCGCGTTACTTCGTGAGAACTTTCGCGCTCAATACGCACGCAAAGTCCTGCTCCAAGGTTATGGCCGACGCTAATTGCCTTTCGAAGGTATCCCTCGGAGGCTCCGATTCGAGCGCAAAAATTCGCTCTTGCGGCGACGGCCATGCCGTTGATAAAGGCGAGTAGCTTGTTCATACCCAAATAATACCGAATGGTAATTTTTAGTCAATACCGTTTGGCAATTTACTAGACAGTAATGAACAATTTAGACATGTCAGACGTTAACCAAATCAGAAGGGAGATCGCGGATCGCCATCGAGCTAGGCTTGCGGAGTTAATCCGCCGGCACTTTGATGACACGCCCGCAAAGTTCGTCAGAGAAACGGGCATCAATCAAGGGGAGCTGTCTGGACTCTTGAGGAATAAATCTTTTGGCCCTATAAAGGCCCGAAATTTGGAGGGAAAAGCTAAGCTGCTACCGCATAGCCTAGAGAAAGATGAAGGAGAACCCTTCTATCCTCATGAGATCGCAAGGCAGACAAAAAATGAGCGGCCGGAGTCCAACTCTCACCCGTCACCAGATCGCCCAACCACGATAGAGATTGCCAATCAAAGTGCGCGCGCCTTGATTGATGAAATCATCGAGGCCGACCATAGCGGCCTCTCCACCGAGGTCTTTGATAATTTACGCGCCACTCTCAAGCTCTTTCGCAGCGGCGTTCGTCGATCCGGGCGGATTGCTGTCGAGGATTAGCCCCCCTAATTGGTGTCAGGTTATGGTCATACATCAACGCCTCTTTGCAGTTGATGATCATGCCTGTAAAAACATCGCGCCCCATAATCCCGGGACCAAGCACTTCTGTTAGCCAATCATAACCGTGGTCAGGGCAGCGCCCGATGACGCGCACCAATAGGCCAATTCGCTCTGGTTTGCCGCATTTTGTTACGATTGCCAAGTCGCCAGGTCGACAGCGCAGGCCACCTCTTATCTGATCTCGCATTGCTTCTCCCCGGAATGATGCCCCAAAATTCGGGCACGACTCTCGACAATCAAATACGTCTCTCAGGCACATCTTTAAAAGACATCGCTTCGCGGCATGAATCCATGTGCGGCAACGTCTATTTGGCTTCCTTAAACGCCAAGATACATATGATGTCTGATGTTTATCATTGGTGTTTACCCCATGCCGATATCTTCTGTCTATATAAATTGGCCCGCAGGATATCAGCCCAGGCTCTATGCTCAACAATGGCTCATAAAAACGTTGCCAGTCCAGCGGCAATCGGTGGCCGAATGATGCCGCGCTCAGTGATAATGCCCGTTACAAGGCCATGCGGCGTGATATCGAACGCAGGATTGCAGACTTTGATATCTATAGGGGCAATAGATCGGCTTGCTACGCGCCTAACCTCGTTGCCTTGACGTTGCTCTATAACAATATCTGCCCCCGTTTTCGCCTGGAGACCGAGCGTCGACGAGGGGCACGCCACGTAAAATGGTATTCCAAAATAGTTAGCCTGAATTGCAATCCCCAAAGTTCCAATTTTGTTGGCAAAATCGCCATTTGCTGCAACATGGTCAGCACCAACGATTACCAAGTCAATTTTTCCTTGCGACATCACCGTCGCCGCCATATTATCAGTAATTAATGTAACATCAACGCCAGATCTTTGTAACTCCAGAGCCGTTAGACGCGCCCCCTGCAACAAGGGGCGTGTTTCACTAGCATATACCTTAAAATGAATACCTTGTTGATGCGCAAGATAAATTGGTGCCGTCGCTGTGCCGATTCCAGTTGTAGCCAGTGCGCCGGCATTGCAATGAGTTAGCACGCCATAATTTGATGCGATTAAAGATAGGCCATGAGCACCTATACAATCACAAAAATGGCAGTCCTCAGCATGGATTTTCACTGCCTCCGCCAGCAATATGTCATATAAAATAGCGGTATTATCGACTTCAATTTGCATCACAACACGCCGCATACGTTCAAGAGTTTTACTTAAATTCACTGCTGTTGGTCGTGCTGTATTGAGATATGCAGCGCAGTTCTCCAATTTTTCACGAAAATCAGCAGAGGAAGCCGAGCGCTCTGATTGCATAGCGAGACATACTCCATACGCTGCCGCCACTCCAATCAACGGCGCACCACGAACACGCAGATCCTTGATCGCGCACCACATATCCTCCACACAATTCAATTTTTCTATAGCGACTCTATGTGGCAATTGAGTCTGATCAAGGATATATACTTTCTCATCGCGCCATTCAATTGTGGGCGGAAGTTTTTCAACTTCTCGACATTTTCTGGAATTCAAATAATGTTTCATATAGGCCACGCCTCGTTTCGCGCCTGCATTTCGGTTACTAACGTTAGAACCTGATTAATAGACGTCAATTTACGATACTCTATCAACAATATTTCCGCAAATCGCAATGCCCGCATTTCCACCAACAATCGATCAGATGATCCCGAGATATTAACAATATCCGCCACCTTAGCCATACCAATAATTCTTCTGATGATCTCGCAACCAACAAAACCCATAGCGTCGCAAAAAAACCGATTCATTGCATAATCTTGAATTTCGGAAAATATAATATCATCTTGACTTTCATTTACACGATTTAATTTATCAATATTTTTGTGATTTCGCCATAATTTTCTGAATGAATTAGAAAATCCAAGCCAAATCTCACGGATTTGCTCAAGCAACCATGATCGATATAACTCTGATGCCTCACTATCGAATCGACCATGCCAGTCATGAGAAAAATATGCGAGTATAAAATTGGCGAGTAGTACGCCTATGTCAAAACCCAATGGGCCATAAAACGCAAACTCTGGATCAATCACGAATGTTTCATTTTGGTTCACCATGATTGAACCCGTATGCAGGTCGCCATGCAGCAATGTTTCTGAGTGATTCATGAATATCCATTTCATGTCTGCCACAGCAGTTCTCAGAGGGATGGACTGATTGATTTTCTCGATTACGAAGCGTTCTAATTTTGGATTATAAGTGTTTGACGAATGATTTTCGAATGGGTAAGTAAAAATTAAATTTTCCGTAATTTTACACAATTCTATGTTGATTGAAGTTGCTGCCGCCTCTTTTTTCTCATCAGATGATAAATACAAATCCGAACCAAAAAATAATGTTTTAGCTAAATAATCCGAAAGATGTCGCGCGAGATTGGGATATGTAACACCATTGATCAAACCCTGCCTAAGAACATCATGAGTCATCAAGCGCTGCATGACTATTAAAAATAATTCCCGGTCAACATGGTAAACCTTCGGCACATGTTGCGGGCACAATTTACCAAATCGATTAAGTGCGGCGGCCTCACGCTCAATCCGTTGACGCGATAGTGGCCATGCCTCACCAGCAAGACGCATAAATGGAGGCGCTTGCTTTACAACGACACTCTTTTCTGGGTTGACGGCATTATAGGCAAAATACACATAATTTAAATTACCATCACCAATCTCGGTGATTGTTATCTCGTCCGATTCACCAAGAATAGCGTATATTTCAGGAATAGCCTTTAGATACGTTGATATATCACGAGAATTTAAAGCCTCAAATTTCATTGCCATTCTCCATGAAGTTAACTTTCCTTATGCACGCTTCCTCATAATATCAAATTTAAAAATATTAGAATTATAATAGTCATTGCTATAGCAAATCGGGAATCCAGCATCGCTATAATGAACTTCATCTAACAATAAAAAGAGTCCCAAACCTTCGCCCAATTCCGGCAAGTCACGTTGCGTCAACATGGCGGGCTGAATTGATGTGCGCGAATATGATGGCTGTTGTCCTGCCTTCGCTAGCATGGAGAAAAGTGACTCATTTATCCTTGACTTTGCCGCATCAAATATTTTACTCGGAACAATATCAATACAATATGCCGCGACAATATCATTGGCTCGACGGATACGTTCTATACGAACACATGGCTCTCCTATGGGAATCGCCAGTTTCTCGGCTAAGCTCGTCGAGGCCGAAATAGAGATGATCTCCTGGCGGCTAGTAGATGGAACGGCCCCTACCGCCTTAATCATATCGGTCACAGACATTAGTTCATCGAGCCCCCCTTGCAACCTAACAGGAAGCTGTCTGATAAAAGTACCACGCCCTTGGGTGCGCGATAATAAGCCTTGAGAAATCATCTGAGCGACCGCCTCACGAAGACTCGATCGCCCCACTCCAAGCATTTCACAAAGCTCGCTTTCAGTTGGAATCTGATCTCCTGGACGCAGAGAACGTTCACGGATCATGCCCAGAATCGCCTCTTGGATCTTCTCAGGAATGGGCTTTTCAATGCTTAGGCGCATAACACATATCCCAATTTTCAGACGGCAGTAACGATACATCAGATGTCTTATGTTGCCAAGAGAGCGTTCTCCGTACTCTACCCGCCGACCTTCTTGCGCCTACCCCAGATTGATTGCTCTTGCAGCGCACACAACAACAGCCAACAACACATCACTATTTGGTATTGACATTCAAATACCATATGGTAATATCCCTCTCAACGCAGCACACACCTCGCTGCACCCCGCCCCGGCGGATCGCTCCTTAACAATTGAAGTTCGTAGGGCCTCCCTCTGGACTCGCCCTACCGGCCCCATCAGGCCGTTACGCAGGACGCGCGAGCCGCGACAGGCCGAAGTTTGGCTGCTTGAGTTCGTTGCGAGGAAGCCTGCGATGTACGCATCGTGCCCGGAGCCCGTTCGACGGGGTGTAGCCGGGGCGATGCGTGTAAATGATCGATGCGTTTTCGATGAGAGCGTATCGGTGATCCGTAACTATTTTTTATAGGAGTCCTTAGGATGAGCTTCGAATTCAATCTGGGCGAGGAAGTTGAGATCGATGTCAGCGGAGAAGCGGGCAAAGTGATCGGACGTGCCGAATATGTGAATGATGGCAACAACTACCTGATTCGCTATCTGGATCGCGATAAACATGCAGTCGAATCCTGGTGGAAGGAAGATGCGCTCAAGTCCAAGCTTTGAAGGGGTGTCGGCGTGGAACAAGAAGTTCTTTCAAGAGAGTTTGAATTTTGGGACAGGGTATTTTGCGCCGCACTCCCGGCCTTGGTGGAATCGACGATTTGGGTTGTAGATGGGGAAAAAGTGCTGGGCGTCCCCGGAAAAACTGCCATAGCCGCCGCATTTGCAGATCAAGCAATTGCGGAGCGTAGGAAACGATGTGGAAGAGAATTCTCGTAAGGAGCTAAAAATGGAAGAACGAAAGCTTGAATATCTTGACGAGTGGACTGCCTATGAAATGGTGCGCGAGATCCTCTCAGCGGCGGCGGTCAACGACTACTTCAAGGATCGTGTGAATGACGCGATCAATGCCGTTTTCACTTTAGATGAGGTGCTCGCAACGTCGGAGCGCCTTAGAAAAGCGACTCGAGACTCTCATGCAAACACAAGAGATTGAGCAGGAACTGGAAAAAGGGCAATTCCTTACCTATCTCGATGAGAAAAAAGCTTTCGAGATGGTCCGAGCGATCCTCGTTGCAGGCATACCTCGCGAGAATCCCTGTGGTTATGCGAACAGTGTGATCGATATCGTTTTCACTTTGGATAAGGCGCTCGCAGGGTCCAGGATACTCAGGTTGATAGCTTACGAAAAATTCCGCGCGGAAGTCGAGGCGGCCAACCCAAGTGAGCCGTTTCGGTGGCCCTGGTCGAAGCGAAAAGATTAAATCGTGGCAATGATAATCTTGACAAAACCAATGAACCCCAAGATGGCTCCAACGATATCGAGCACGACTCCACCGACCTTCGGACGACGCGGATGCGCCACGATTACCATCTTCTGGCCAAAATTGACACCGGCGCTGGTCTGAAGTGGATGGTTAATCCATTCCCCGAGTCCGATCATGAATAGGCCAATCGAGAGCAAGACAAGCGGACCATTCGGGATGGTGTGCAAATCTGTCGTGATGGCGAGAATAAACAGTATTACGGATATCGGTATCAGCATCTTGTACCAGTAGTCGATGATGAATTTCTGAAATATTCCGGCAATAGCTTCCATGGCGGTCCCGGTGGGCGTTGATTGTTTGTTTGGCAACGACATTCTATGCCCGCCAACGAAGGGACCGCCACCCCGCTTTAAACATCCGACTCTCAAGCGCGCGCATTCGGCGCGGAATCTTCCGCATCCATCAACCTATCTGCAAGCCCCTTGCTGAGTGCGCGCCCTTGAGAGTCTTGACCGCGCTGATTGGGCAGCATTGATCACATCAGTGTTGCTCGTTGAGCGCAGTCTAAATTTCGTATTCCTAACATTTTCTGAAAAATCATGAGCACATCGAAAGAGAAAAAACAGGGCTGGACGACGGCATCCGAAGTCGAGTTCATCGAGGGCATGGCGCAGCGACGCGAAGCTATCACTTTGCTGAGCGGTTATTTGGAAGGCATGAAAATGCGTGTCGACTTCGGTCATATCGATCCGAATATCGCGCTTCGTGTTGCACGTGAACGGTTAGCCGCGCACTTGCACCGACGGGCAGCCTGACATGCTGATCATCGCATTCGGCGTGCTCGGAGCGCTCGCTCTCATCCTCCTTGTCTTTTGTGTGCGTCGCTTCCTCGAAGCACTGCGTGCAATCGACGATGACGAGCATCACTTGCACTGACCAACCCCTCCCGCTACAGGAGAAAGACATGCAAACCACAAAGGCGCACACCATCGATTGCATGGATTCGTGGGCAAAGGCCAAGGGGATTCCGACGTACACGGAACTGGCGTCGGCATTGCGCGCGATGTCCGAAGCTGGCAAGCCGATACTTGCCGACCTTCCGAATTTGAGCCCGGAGCTGAAAGCACAGAAGGCATACGGAGCCTATCTCGGGGCGCGCGACATCCTCGGCAAGTTGGACGCTGCCTGACCAACCGCGCCCGCCCTGCGGGCAATCACACCACATCGAAGACCCACTATGACTACCCGTAAATACGAATTCGTTGAAGACGACACCATTACCACGATCGACGGCCGCACGTTGAAGCGTATTCGTGCACTCGTTGCAATTGGATCACTTGTCGCACCCGGCAATCTCGGCGGCTATATCGAATCCGATTCCAATCTTGATCATGGTGGCGACGCGTGGGTGTCCGGCAACGCGCAGGTGTACGGCAACGCGTGGGTGTCCGGCGACGCGCGGGTGTCCGGCAACGCGCGGGTGTCCGGCGACGCGCGGGTGTCCGGCAACGCGCGGGTGTCCGGCAACGCGCTGGTGTACGGCGACGCGCGGGTGTACGGCAACGCGCGGGTGTCCGGCGACGCGCGGGTGTCCGGCAACGCGCGGGTGTACGGCGACGCGCGGGTATACGGCAACGCGGAAGCTATCAAGGCTGACCTATTCGACGTTCTCAATCAATCCAAGGCCGAAGTTCCTGGCTTAATCACAGCGCTCAAAGAAGGTCGAGTCGATGGAACCGTCTATAGCGGCGAATGCGCTTGCCTCGTCGGCACAATCGCAAAGCTGCGTGGAATCGATGTTTTCTCGGATCAACTCGGATTCAAGCCAAACTCGGATCGACCGGCCGAGCAATTCTTCTTCTCGATCCGCAAGGGCGACACGCCAGAAACCAATCCGGCATCGAAGCAAGCGTTGGAATGGTGCGAGGAGTTTCTCGCAGCGAATGCGGTGGCGTGACGCCACGGGAGCCTGACATGCGCGCTGCAAACGATAACGCATTGCTTGCCTGCTGTGGTCGCGTTCACGGGCATATTGCCCGCGCCTGCGGGATGGCTTTCATCTACGGCGTCGCAGTTGGCTGTATCTGGTTTCTGTGTGTCGCCTACCGTGCGGGGATATTCACGTGGCCTTGATAAAGATCTGGCTCGGCGCAGCCGTGGCCGTCGCGCTGTTTTTCGCTTTGACCGCAATCGAGCAGCGCAATGCGGAGCAGATAAAAGCCTGTGCAATCGGTCAACGCGCGTGACCCCGAAAATCCTCACCTTTCATGCGCGATTTAATTTAAATTAACCCATGGGGGAAGTATGGCGCCTCTCGAAACATTGATATTTGATCTATCGATAGCAGATCGGAAACTTCCGATTAGTGTGAGCGATGCGATCGAATGCGATTTGAATGTATTGGAGCTACAAACCGTTCGCGCACATCTACCGGAAATCGTGAGAATCCTGACGGAGCTGAGAGATGGAAAAAAAGCGCCGTAAGACTCCCGAGGAAATCGCCGCCGAAAAGACTGAGCGAGAAGCGATTTGCGCAGAAATTCAGCGACGTATTAATCATGTTCCGCAATCGGTGCTCGAAGGCAGTCAACAGCGGGCAGCCGAATGGAAAGCAAGGGCATTTAAGGCAATGCAGCTTTCTGGGCGTGAGCGCACGTCGTTGAACGACCTGCGGGCAGCAGTCGATAACCTTCGCGCCTACTGATTTTTCCTCTTCTCCCTGGCGTCGCGCGCCATTGTAGTCCTCGCAGAGCGCGACGCTTCTTTGGCGGGCGGCTTGTAAAGCGCCCCGCTTTTTTCGAGAAACCAATGAACTCCAAACTCCTGGTCCTTGCGATCCTCGCATGGGTCCAATGCACAGCGTATGCGCAAAGCGCCTGCCCCCCTGGTTCTAATTGCTCGCAGCAAAACATGGGCGACACGAGTAGCCAAGCGAATAACAATCAGAACCATGCCGACCAGACCGGCAACACCTCGAACTCCAATGCATCGGGCGTGGACATTACCGGTCGCAATGATCTGCAACAATC
>NZ_LOWB01000094.1 GCF_001522865.1 Burkholderia sp. TSV86
TGAGAGAATGGAGCCATGAACAAGAAGCCAAGCAAGTTTTCCCCGGAAGTCCGAGAGCGCGCGGTGCGCCTGGTGCGCGAACAGCGTAGCGAACATCCGTCGATGTGGGTGGCGATCGAGTCGATTGCGCCGATGATCGGCTGCACACCGCAGACACTGCATGAGTGGGTCAAGCGCGACCAGGTCGACCACGGTGAGCGCGATGGCGTGACCACAGACGAGCGCGAGCGCCTCAAGGCCTTGGAGCGCGAAGTCAAGGAGTTGCGTCGTGCCAACGAGATTCTCAAGGTCGCGAGCGCGTTTTTCGCCCAGGCGGAGCTCGGCCGCCGTTTCAAGTCCTGAAGGCCTTCATCGATCAGCATCGCGACACCTTCGGGGTCGAGCCGATCTGCAAGGTCTTGCGGATTGCCCCGTCGGGTTACCGACGACATGCCGCGCAGCTTCGTGATCCATCGCGGCGCTCTGTTCACGCAATCCGCGATGAACGTCTGCGGCCGGAGATCAAGCGTGTGTGGCAGGCCAACATGCAGGTCTACGGCGCGGATAAAGTCTGGAAGCAGATGAACCGGGAGCGTATCGCGGTGGCGCGCTGCACGGTCGAACGGTTGATGAAGCAACTGGGTTTGCGCGGCGTGATGCGAGGCAAGCGTGTTCGCACGACTGTTCCTGATGCCATAGCCCCGCGCCCGCTGGATCGGGGCAATCGCCAGTTCAAGGCGGCACGGCCGAACCAGCTCTGGGTTTCGGATTTCACCTACGTTTCGACGTGGCAGGGCTGGCTGTATGTGGCTTTCGTGATAGATGTGTTCGCTCGCCGTATCGTCGGCTGGCGAGTCAGCAGTTCGATGACCACGGACTTCGTTCTGGATGCCCTTGAACAGGCGCTTTACGCGCGACGCCCGGGCGACGACGGAACCTTGATACACCATTCCGACAGAGGGTCCCAATACGTCAGCATTCGCTACAGCAAACGGCTGGCCGAAGCGGGCATCGAACCGTCGGTCGGCAGCCGGGGAGACAGCTATGACAACGCCCTGGCTGAAACCATCAACGGCTTGTACAAGGCTGAACTGATTCATCGCCGCACCTGGAAAACGCGGGAATCCGTTGAACTGGCAACGCTGCAGTGGGTGGCCTGGTTCAATCATCATCGGTTGATGGAACCCCTCGGCTATATCCCGCCCGCCGAAGCTGAGGCAAACTACTATCGGCAACTTGAAACAGCTGCCGCTGAACCC
>NZ_LOWB01000095.1 GCF_001522865.1 Burkholderia sp. TSV86
CAAGAAGATCTACGACTCGATCGCCACCTTGCAGACGGACCTTGATGCGTGGCTCGACCAGTACAACAATGAACGAGAGCATCAGGGGCGCTGGTGTTACGGCAAGACGCCGATGCGCACTTTCCTCGATTCGCTCGATCTCGCCAAGGAGAAACTCATCCCCCATTGACGACTCGTACTTTGTCGGCCCGACTACCTGTCAGATCAAGTCCCGGCTAATACACATGACCACCCGGCCGTTGCCATTGCGTTTCGCTTCGCGGCACGCGGCATCCGCCATGGAGATCGCTTCTTCGGCACGCAGATGAGGTGGTGATTCGATGACGCCTACCGACGCCCGGACCTGGAATGCACGCGTGCCGATCCGGTAGGGTACGCTGCCAATGGCTTCGACCATCTTCTGCGCGGCCATTGCCGCATCTTCAAGTGATGGGGAGCCGAACAGAATGACGAACTCGTCGCCACCAATGCGGCCGATACGGTCGGTCGAAGCAAGTTCGCCTTCCATGCGCTGCCGTACTTGGCGCAATACCTCGTCGCCAATGTGGTGCCTGTATAAATCATTGATGAGCTTGAAACGATCCAGGTCCACGTAGCCGATGATGTGCTGTTCGCCAGTCAGCGCAGCCTGTGCCGTGATGTCGTGCATCTCGCGCTCAATCCCGCGCCGGTTTAGCGCCCCCGTGAGAGGGTCGTGCTCGGCAAGATATCGGAGCGTTTGCACCGCGCGCTGGCGCTCCGTGACGTCCTGGACAAAGCCTTCGAGCTGGGTGCCGGCATGAGTTGCGCGCACGAAATAGTGACAAACGTGTTTGTACAACGATTCTTTCGTCGATATTGATTTCGCCCCTGAAATTGTCGACTACCTACAGAGTTATCTGACTTCGGCTTCATATGGACGCTGAAAGTGACAGCAACAAGGGTAATTCCCATGTTGCTGTCTTTTTTGATTTCACTACTGTAAACGTATTTTGTCAACGAAGTACATTTAAGTGACGCCTGAATTGAGCTTCTCATCATCCTTCTGGCGCAGTGCCGTTCAGCTTGCCGCTGCATCCTGCAATGGCGCCACAAGCGTCGGAAGCATCGTCGGTGAGGCAATTGCCCATGCGCTTGCCTGCGACGCGGCCTTCATTTCCGAGAACGAAACACGTGCGCTTAACGCGTCCCGTGCTGCCGCTGCGCAGTGGCGCGAAAGACGTCCGGCCAGCCTGCTCGATGGCGTGCCGATCGCATGGAGGGATCTGTTCGATGTGGCAGGCAGCGTCACAACGGCAGGTTCGGCGCTATTCCGTGACTGCCCGCCTGCTACCGAAGATGCGCCGTTGGTTGCCGCAGGCTCACGAGCAGGCTTCGTCTCCATTGGCAAGACGAACCTCAGCGAGTTTGCATATTCTGGGCTCGGGCTTAACCCACACTTCGGTGCGCCGTTTAACCTGGCTTTCGACACAACCATCGCGAACGGTGGTCATCGTGTGCCGGATGACTCATCATCAGGCGCCGCAACTGTCGTCGCTGCGGGCGTTGTGCCGATCGCTGGCGGTGCAGATACGGCCGGTTCAATACTTGTGCCGGCCGCGCTCAACGGCCTAGTCGAATATCGGGCGAGTGGGGCGCGGTATCCGCGGCAAGGGATGATTGGCTTGTCGAAATCGGCCGACACCTGCGAGTCCCTTGCATGCGGCGTCGCGGATTGTGCAGCTTTCGATGCTGCGGCGCGCGGTTGTGATCTGCTAATCGCGCCGTCCGATCTGCACGGCGCCCACTTTGTCGTCCCTCGGGTTTCCCATCACGATCCATCCGGACGTTTCCGGCCGCGCTCAAGTGCTGCTGATGCCCGAACGTCTCATCACTCATTTCCGCAAGCACGAAGGTGCGCGTTTCAGCATTTGCGACGAAATCGCCAGCGATTTCCTGCACCGGCACCCGCTCAAATCGTAATTCCAATCGCATGACCTTAATACGACCTCATCAATAAGAGTCCTGACCATGTCTACTCCTGAGCTTCAAAGGAGCGCCACGATGAAAGAGAATTCCTTATCTGCTTCTGGCTTCAAGCTGGAGCAGATCATGCCGTCCGACGTGAAGCGGGCGACTGTCGTCGCGTTCTTTGCGTGGGTGTTCGCCGTTTACGACTTCATCCTGTTCGGCACGCTGCTACCCGAAATCGGCAAGCACTACAACTGGGATGCGACAGCACAGGCCGAGATCGCCACGCTGGTCGCCATCGGCACGGCGGTGATCGCGTTTGCGATCGGACCGCTACTTGACAGGCTCGGACGCAAGGCGGGCCTGTTGTGGACGGTTGCGGGCGCCGCAGTGTGCTCGGGGCTTACGGTTATCGGCGGAGCAATGGGGCAGGTACCGCTCGTGCTGATCCGCTCCTTGTCAGGCCTTGGTTACGCTGAAGAAACGGTCAATGCTACCTACCTCAACGAGCTGTACTCGTCCGCCAACGATCCGAAACTTAACCGCAACAAGGGTTTTATTTATAGCCTAGTGCAGGGCGGCTGGCCGATCGGCGCACTGATTGCTTCTGGCCTGACGATGCTGCTGTTGCCGCGCATCGGCTGGCAGGGGTGCTTTATTTTCGCGACATTTCCCGCCATTGTAATTTTCTTCATGACGCAGCGTTTGAAAGAAAGCCCGCAATTTCTGCTGAATAAGCGCATCAGGCAATTGCGTGAAGCTGGAGCCGACGACGAAGCACGCAGCCTCGCGAGCGAGCATGCGGTCGATTACGAAGAGCACAGCCGAGCTGGTCTTGCGGAGGCGTTCCGTGGCGGTGCGCTGCGGGCGACGCTCGTGCTTGGCGGTGGAATTCTGCTCAATTGGTCAGCAATTCAGGTGTTTAGCGTACTGGGCACGACGGTGCTGACGCGCGTGCATAACGTCTCGTTTGAAAACTCGCTGTTGATCCTTGTGTTGTCCAACGTGATTGGCTACTGCGGCTATCTGAGCCATGGTTTCATCGGCGACAAAATCGGCCGGCGCAATACGCTGGCCATAGGCTGGATGCTGGGCGGCCTGTCGTTTGCCGGCATGTTGTTCGGGCAGAGCAGCGCCGGCGTCGTCGTCGCGCTCTATAGCCTTGGCCTGTTCTTCCTGATTGGACCGTACTCGGCAGCGTTGTTCTTCATCGGCGAAAGTTATCCGACTGCCATTCGCGGCACTGGCAGTTCGATCGTACACGCGATGGGTCCGATTGGCGCTATTTTGGCCGGCGTCGGTGTCACCTGGATGCTTAATCATGGCGAAGACTGGCTGCACGCGGCGCTGTGGTTCGGCGCGGTGCCGTGCTTCCTGTCTGGCGTCCTCATTCTTTTCGCGCGGCACGTTGATCCCGCCGAAACCAACTAAATCGACTGGAGAATAATTGTGAAAGTAGCTTTGGTAACGGGTGCGGCGAGCGGGATCGGTCAGGCGCTCGCAGTGGCCTACGCGCAAGCCGGGGTCGCGGTCGTGGGCGGATATTTCCCCGGTGATCCGCATGATCCGCAATCGACCGCGCAGGCTGTCGAGCAGGCAGGCGGAAGGTGCTTGATGCAGGCCGTCGATGTCACGTCGGCCGAGCAAGTCGAGGCATTCGCATCCGCTGCGATGGAGAAGTTTGGCCGTATCGATTACGCCATTGCGAACGCTGGTCTGCTGCGCGCATCGTCTCTGACAGAAATGAGCGATGCGCAGTGGTACCAGATGCTCGATGTTGACCTATCTGGCGTAATGCGTACTTTCCGAGCAGCCGCGCGCCGCATGCAGGGTGATGGGGCGATGGTGGCAGTGTCCTCGATCGCAGGCGGCGTGTATGGATGGGAGAACCACACGCATTATTCCGCAGCCAAGTCAGGCGTGCCCGGGTTATGCCGGGCCGTCGCGATGGAACTTGCGCCGCGCAACATCCGCTGCAATGCCGTAATTCCCGGCCTGATCGAAACTCCGCAATCGCTGGACGTGGTGAATTCGCTGGGCCCCGACGGCTTGCGTCAAGCGGCGAAGGGCATTCCGCTTGGACGTGTAGGCAGGCCGCAGGAAATCGCGTCACTGATCCGCTTTCTGACCAGCGATGATGCGTCGTATATCACCGGACAGTCGATCGTCGCGGACGGCGGCCTGACCGTGCGCTGGCCAGGCTGATCCGTTCACGACTCAATCAAGGACGCTCATCAATATGGCGTCAATGTTCTCACTGGACGGCGCGTCGCGCGGTCGTCACGGGTGCGGCGAGTGGCATCGGCGCCGCCGTCGCGCTCGCTTACGCCGAGGCCGGTGCGCGGCGCGTGATAGCGGATGTCGACGAGGCACGGCTCGAGGCTCACGCCGATCTCTGCCGCGCAAGCGGCGTGGATGTATAAATCGTTGTCGCCGATGTGGGCAACGAGGCAGCATCGTTGATCGCTGTATCGCAGCTTACGGCGGCATTGACATTCTCGTGAACGACGCCGGCCTGCTGATGCAGGCGCGCTGTGCGGACCTGACCGCGGAGATGTGGGATGACATGCTTCGCATCGACCTGCACAGCGTTTTCCTGTGCTCTCAACGCACGCTACCGTCGATGATCGCGCAGCGCTGGGGGCGCATTATCAATGTAGCGTTACAGCCCGGCATCAAGGGCGGTGCGGAGCTGACGCATTATTCGGCGGCGAAGGCGGGCATGATCGGCTTCACCAAGTTTCTGGCGCTTGAAGTCGCGCCGGATAACGTGCTCGTCAACGCCATCGCGCCGGGCCCCATCGAGACACTGCTCGTCGATGGATCAGCGCATCATGGAACGAGTCGAAGTCAAAGGAACTGCCGCTGCGACGTTTGGGGTGCGCGGAGGAACTTGCACCAATAGCAGTGTCGCTTGCCTCTGATCCCGGCGGCAACCTGTTCGTGGGGTAGACGCTCGGCCCCAATTCGGGCGATGTGATGCCCTGATGCAAAAGAAGGAGTGTGCGATGTGCGGCATGTGCGGTTTGCTCGGCGGTGGGCGTCACTGGTCTAACACAGTGGCGGCGGGTGAGGGCGCGAGTGCGCGACGCCAGCGGCATGTGCAGGTCGCGCATGCGAACCGCGTGCTCGAGGATTTTCGGCTTAAGCTCACGGACTTCCATGGACAGTCGTTTGTGCTGTCATCGCCGACTGGCGCCCAGATAATTGTCGACGACTTCATGCAAATCTGGAAAGCCGCCGAAGCGATGCTCGGTCGTCCCATGGACCCACTCACGCTGTTTCCCGACGACGAGGCGCGCTCATGAGCCTTGCCTACGACATCATCCCCGTGACGATCGTCATGGGTTTTCTCGGCAGCGGAAAATCGACCTTGTTGGCAGATGTCCTCAAGGGCGATGCCGCGCGTGACACGGCGGTGCTCATCAACGAATTCGGCGAGGTGGGGTTGGACCATTTGCTGGTCGGCGAGGTCGACGCGCAGACCGTGCTGCTCGACAATGGCTGCGTCTGCTGCGCTATACGAGGCGAATTGAAAGAGGCGCTTGCCTCATTATTCTCACGGCGAGCGCGAGGCGAAGTACCGGCGTTTTCCCACGTCGTGCTGGAGACGACGGGTCTCGCGACGCCGGCGCCGATTGTCGCGACGCTGCTTGGCGATCGCGTGGTGTCAAGCCATTTTTCGATCGGCGCCATCGTAACGGTCGTCGACGCCGTCAATGCCGGTCAGCAGCATGCGCGACATCCTGAATGGCTCTCGCAGGTGACGGCGGCAGACCGTATCGTGATTACGAAGGCGGATCTTGTCGACGATGCCGCCCTCGATGTGCTATTACAAACGCTCGAGCAACTCAATCCGGCTGCGCGCATCGAACGTCGTACGAGCTTGGACGGGGCGTCGCTCGTACTCGGTCAGGCTGAGAACGCGAAAGGCTTCAGTGATTTCGTTCGTCGTATCGGTATGCGCGGAAACAATGCGGGCATGGCCGCCAATCCGCTGGCGCGACTCAACGCATCGCCCGCGCATCGTGAAGTACTGGCATCGCTGGAAGCGTTTTGCATTGAGTTCGATGAGCCTCTGGAATGGCCAATCTTCACACTGTGGCTCACACTGCTCCTTAACCGGCACGGTGATAATATTCTCCGCGTTAAAGGCATTCTTGTGCTCGCCGACGCTGCCCAACCGGTCGTGGTTCATGCCGTGCATCATCTCGTTCATCCAATTCTGCATCTAGATGCTTTGCCCGGCGAGGACGCGCATAAAAAGCAGCACTCGCGCCTCGTTTTTATCGCGAAGGGTCTCGTGCGAGACGCGGTTGTCGACTCTTACCGGCGCTTGTGCCGGCATCTTCAAGCAACCGAAGCCATGGATTGAAATCCGCGCGCCTCGATATTGTAGTGGTCTAATGAATCCGGACACAGATTTAGGCGAGAATGAACCGCCCCGGGAATTGTGGAGGCTGGTTGGTTTAAGTTGATGGGGGTTCAGCGGCAGCTGTTTCAAGTTGCCGATAGTAGTTTGCCTCAGCTTCGGCGGGCGGGATATAGCCGAGGGGTT
>NZ_LOWB01000096.1 GCF_001522865.1 Burkholderia sp. TSV86
TTTATTCGTTGGCCTTCTGAGGAATCCTGATCATTCCGAGACCGCTTATCGACAGGCTTCCTTATTGCGACAGAACCTGAACGAGAGCATCAGGGGCGCTGGTGTTACGGCAAGACGCCGATGCGCACTTTCCTCGATTCGCTCGATCTCGCCAAGGAGAAACTCATCCCCCATTGATGACTCGTACTTTGTCGGCCCGACTACCTGTCAGATCAAGTCCCGGCTAATACAACTCACGGTTCTCCCGCTCCAGCTCCTTCAGCCGCTCCAGTTCGGCTGTCGTGGCGCCGGCGCGCTGGCCCCGATCCTTCTGCTCCTGCCGAACCCATTTGCGTAGCGTCTCCGGCGTGCAGCCGACTTTCGCCGCGATCGAGCTGATGGCCGCCCATTCCGATTCGTACTCCCGCAGGTGGTCCAACACCATCCGCACGGCGCGTGCGCGCATCTCCGCCGAGTATTTCGGTTGGGCCTTCTTTTTTACATTGCTTTCAGGTTTTAAGGTTTCCATGACCCCATTCTCTCAAAGGTTGAGGTCTCCGAAAAACCCGGGCCGATTCACACTGAGCTTGTTCGGGCGTGGCTCGCGCCGGTACTTCGGCGTCTCATTCACCGACGCATGAAGCCACTTCGATACCGTGTTGCGCGACAAGCCTGTCTTACGCGCGATCTCACGCTCCGACAGCTTGTCCCTGGTGTGCAGCCGCCGAATTCTGCCAATCATGTCCATGGTGATCACTCCGGAACCCCGCTGCCCAGAAAAACAGCAGAGTAGATTGAACACCTGGCTCACTTTTACTTCGGCACTACCTATAAATCTGGCTCAGTTTCCGGTCGGCGTTAACAACCATGCACATGGTCGCCAAGGGACGGGGATGCGGCTATTTTCTTGGACTGGTTTACGCCGTTAGCCCCAGGCTTTCACGGTACTCGATGGGGCTGAGATAT
>NZ_LOWB01000097.1 GCF_001522865.1 Burkholderia sp. TSV86
CTGGCCTTTGCTCGTGACGCGCAGGGTGTCTATGCCATTCACCGAGTATGGACCCGCATTCCGGGTGAGCGCCGGGCACAGCGCATCCAATCCGTGAATGCGGCCGATCGCAATCAGGTGACGCACGGTTGCATCAACGTGACTTCGGACGTGTATGACGCGCTCGTGAACTGCTGCTCGACCGGGCAGTTGGTTATTCAGGACTGAGTGAGGATGCGATGAGCGATCGCCAAATGCACATCCACATGGCGCGCGTGTTCATCAATCAGGCCCGCACCGCACGATGCCATCCTGACTGGCACGCAACGCTACTGCGTTGGGCCGCTGGCCGCCGCCTGATGGCAGCGCAAAACCATGCCGAACCCGCGCAGGGTGAACTTTTCTGAGGAACGCACCATGACCGCCCAAACCGAAAATAACCCAGCTCCGAAAGTACAAACCGTCTGGAGCGCAAACAATGAAGATTTCTCGTGCGATGAACTCTGCGGGTTACTCGACATGCACGATGACCTAACAGTCGGCAATGTTGTCTTCGTAGGCGAAGCCAAGTCGATTCCCGCAAAACATCTATGCGACGCAGACGATGTGATCAATCTGATCGGCGAGCGAGCCTACGACGAGGTTGGCGAATATGCCGACGACTATCCGGACGTCACCGCTGAAGCAATAGCCGAGCTTGACGCTCTGCTGGCCGGATGGATCGAGAAACATGCGAAGCCGACGTTCTACAAAGTCGTCAATGTGCGCGAGTACACGATAGCTGCGGCAGACATGGAGGGCCGGGAATAATGAACGACCAACAACAGAGCCGCGCTGATGCGCTGACGGACGAACTGAATCGGCTCGTCAATCGCTGGACCGCCTCAATGAACGATGAGCAAGCGAAACGGAGCGTCGACGCGGTTGGCGTCGCCGCCGGCATTCGAGGCTGCATCCACGATCTACGCCTCGTTCTCGCCTCCGTCGGTGTTGAGCAGCCCGCAGCAGCGCCGGCCGACGAGCGGGTGGCGTTCGATTTCCTCGCGTATCTTCAGCGGCAGCGCGAATTCTCCGAGCGCACGTTTGGCCCCGGCGCGCGCACCGCTGGTGTCTGTGACCACATCCGCAAGGAACTGAAGGAAATCGAGGCGAACCCGGGCGATCTCACCGAATGGATCGACGTCGTGATTCTAGCGCTCGACGGCGCGTGGCGCGCAGGTGGCTCAGTGCGAAGTCGAATTGCTGCGCGCGGCAGCATCGCCCGCTACGGATGTGGTGACGCTGACCAATGAGGAGATCATCCAACTATTCGAGGAAAAAGCAGCTGCTGACCTTGAGATTTATCACGATATCGCCGCAAGCACTGTGTTGGGATTCGCGCGTGCGCTTCTTGCCACTCCGCAACCCGCGCAGTCCGACGAAGTAACGCGGCTACGGCGCGCGCTTTATCAAATTGCGCACTGGCCGGATGGCGGTAACGCCTACGGTCAGGAAAAGATCAAGAGCTTCGCGATCGGGATTCTCGATGGCGATCAACCCGCGCAGGCCGTCGCACCGGCAGAGGCGCGCGAGCCGAACGCTGGCGAAATTTCCGGCGAGGAAATGCTCCGTTTCTACGGCGTGTCGAACAGCGCCCCCGCCGATGCGGGAGAGGCGGTATCTGTCGCCGACGACGCTCGCGAACCTGAGCGTGTCACATCAATTCACGAAGGACACGTCGCTCACGCTCGTCGTCAACAACGTGTTCGATGCGATCAAGCACGACGATTCGAGCGGATGGCCCTACTACCCGGTCGGCTACTACATGCCTTACGGGCGCACGGTTTGGCTGGAGTTCGCGCACCGGTTCAATTGAGCGGCGCGCGGCCGCGCCGCCGGCGGACATGCGCACGGTTGGCGGTTGGCGGTTGGCGGTTGGCGGTTGGCGGTTGGCGGTTGGCGGTTGGCGATTGGCGATTGGCGATTGGCGGTTGGCGGCTAGTCTAGTGGCTGACGGCTGACGGCCGACGAGCCAGCAGACTGACGGCACGCACGGGCGCCCGCCGCGGCGCGCGGCCGCGAACGCGCGTTGCCCGACCTGCCGTCCGATGTATCGCCACCCGATGCGCCGCCGCCACACGCACGGCGCGCCTCCACGCATTGACCGGCGCATGCGCCACCCCGCTCAAGCACCCGCCGCCTCGGCGGGCCTGCGCTTGAGCACGCCCACCGCCACCGCCGTCACGAGCGTGCCGACGACGATCGCGAGCGCATACACGCCGAGATGCGTGACCGCATTCGGAATCGGCAACACGAAAATCCCGCCGTGCGGCACTTTCAGCTCCGCGCCCGCCGCCATCGAGATCGCGCCCGTGACCGCCGAGCCGGCAATGCACGCGGGAATCACGCGCATCGGATCGCGTGCCGCGAACGGAATCGCGCCTTCGGTGATGAACGCGATGCCCAGCACCGCGGCCGCATTGCCCGCCTCGCGCTCCTCGGCGCCGAAGCGGCTGCGGAACAGCCAGGTCGCGAGCGCGATGCCGAGCGGCGGCGTCATCCCGGCGGCCATCGTCGCGGCCATCGGCGTGTACACATGGCTTGCGATCAAGCCGGCGCTGAACGCGTAGGCCGCCTTGTTCACCGGCCCGCCCATGTCGAGTGCCATCATGCCGCCCAACAGCGCACCCAGCATCACCGCGCTGCCCGTCTGCATCGAGCGCAGCCAGCCTTCGAGCGCATGCAGCACGGCCGCGACCGGCGTGCCGACCACATAGAGCATCAGCAGGCCAACCACCAGCGTCGACAGCAGCGGAATGATCAGCACCGGCTTCAATCCTTCGAGATTGCGATGCAGCTTCAAATGGCGATTGATAAGCAGCGCGGTGTAACCGGCAAGGAAACCCGACACGATGCCGCCGAGAAACCCCGCGTTCAGGCTCGCCGCGAGCATCCCGCCGACCATGCCCGGCGTGATCCCGGGCCGGTCCGCGATCGAATACGCGATATAGCCGGACAGCACCGGCACGATCAGCGCGAACGCCGATTTCGCGCCGATTTGGAACAGCGACCATGCGAGCGTGCCTTTATGCGCATCGTCGAATGCGTAAATGCCGCCAAGCGCAAACGACAACGCAATCAGCAAACCGCCCGCGACCACGAACGGCAGCATGAACGACACGCCCGTCATCAGATGACGGTACGGGCCGCCCGCTTTCGCGGCGCGCGCCTGCTTCGCGGCCGCGACTTGATCGACAAGCGGCGCGGCGTTCGCGCCTGCCCCCGCCTGCGCGGAGCCTTCGACGCTCGCCTCGGCGATCGCCTTGTCGAGCAGCGCCGCGCCCTTGCCGATCGCGCTTTTGGTGCCCGTCTGATAGAGCCGCTTGCCGACGAAGCGCCGCTTGTCGACCTGCGTATCGGCGGCGATCACGACGAGATCGGCGTCGGCGATTTGCGCATCGGTCAGCCGGTTTTGCGCGCCGACCGAGCCCTGCGTTTCAACGTGGATCGTATGACCGAGCGAGCGCGCGCCCTGCGTGAGCCCTTCGGCCGCCATGAACGTATGCGCGATGCCCGTCGGGCACGACGTGATCGCGACGATTTTCAACGCACGCGCGCCGGATGCGGCGCTGGCGCCGTTCGTCGACGATGCGCCGGTGGCCGGCGTCATGCCGGATGCCGCCGCACCCGCCGCCGGCTGCGCAAGCGCGGCAGCAGACGCGTTGCCCGCCGCGCTTGCCAGCACGCCGTGCGCATCGCGGATCACATCGTCGAGCGACACGCGATGCAGCTTCTTGCCCGCGAACGGCGCTTCGTCGATCGTGGTGACGCCGTCGGTGGCAATCAGCACCGCGCTCGCGGCGTCGATCTGTGCCGCCGATACCGGCGTCTGCACGCCGAGCGCGCTGCGCGTCTCGAGCGCCAACGCAATACCCTGGGCGCGCGCCGCGCGGCTCAGCGCGTGCGACGCAAAGGCCGGCGCGACCGTTTGCGCGTCCGCCGCCACGAATCCGATCAAATTTTTCATTGCTGTCTCCGGCATGCCCGGCTCATAGATCAACGACGACGCCATCCGCGGACGCGGTCAGCGTGAAACTCTCGACTTCGACTTGCGCCGCGAGCGCGTCGAGTGTGGCGCGGTCCGGCAAATGCGGGCCGACGCGCGCAAGCTTGGCCGCCGCGAACGCGCTCGCGCGGCGGCCCGCGTCGCACCACGTCCGCGCCTCGGTCAGACTCGCGACGAGCCCGGCGACGAACGCGTCGCCCGCGCCGACCGTGCTCGCGACACGCACGCGCGGCGGCGTGGCGCGGAAACCTTCGAAGGTGACGGCGGGCGGTGCGCTGCGCGGCGGCGTGGCCAGGGCGCTATCGGTCGCCGTCGGCACTGCCGCGACCGTCATCGCCGTAACCGTGGCCGTCGCCGTGATCGCCGCCGCCGTTTGGCCGGCAGCAGCCGGCGAGGCCGCAGCAATGGGCGCCGGCGGCGACGCTTGCGTGGAACTCGACGCAGAACGCGCATCGAGCGGTGCCTGTGCCTGTGCCTGTGCCTGTGCCTGTGCTTCTGCTTCTGCTTCTGCTTCTGCTTCTGCTTCTGCTTCTGCTTCTGCTTCTGCGTGCAATGCTGCCGCCGCGCCCGCTTTTTCCGCTTCGCCGGACGCCATCACGCCAAGCGCGCCGCGCGCGCCAAGCGACACGGCGACATACCCGATTCCTCGCGCCGCCAGCTCGCAAGCCGCACGCGCGATCGCGCCGTCGTCATCGCCGAGCGTGCGGCCCAATGCGGCCTCCAGCTCGGCGAGATTCGGCTTGACGAGATCGGGCAGCTCGCGCGGATCGGCGGCCGCCAGCGCATCGGCGAGCGGCGCGCCGCTCGTATCGAGCGCGACGCGGGCGCCCGCGTCATGCAGCATGCGCGTCGCGCGCCGGTAAAACGACGCGTCGACGCCCGGCGGCAGGCTGCCCGCGAGCACGAACCAGCGGCCCGGCGCGGCGAGTTCGGCCAGCCGGCGCTCGAGCGCCGCGACGTCGGCGGACGTGGGCCGCGACGTCGCGAGATTGACGTCGGTTGTCTCGTCGCGCGCCGGATCGACGAGCTTCACGTTGATGCGCGTGCGGCCCGCGATCCGCACGAAGCGATCGGCGATGCCCTTGTCGGCGAACATCGCGTCGAACACGGCGCTGTCTTGCGCGCCGAGCAAGCCGGTCGCGATCGTGTCGATCCCGTAGTCGGCAAGACAGCCGGCGACATTCACGCCCTTGCCGCCCGCGTTGAATTCGAGCGACTCCGCGCGGTTCACGTCGCCGAGCGTCAGATTCGCGACACGCACGGTCTGATCGAGCGCCGGGTTCGGCGTGACGGTCACGACCGTCGCACGGGGCGTGGCGGCTGAAACACGGGCGGCGGGTTGCATGCAGGCTTTCGAACCAGTGGTTGAATCCGTGGTTGCAGTGGTGGAATCAGCGTTCATATCGGTCCCGAAATCGCCCCTCATGCGGCCGCCCGCGTATCCGCGGCATCGAGCGCCCGCACCGCGTCGACATCCCCGCAATCGAGCGCGCGCTGCGCGAGCGTTTGCAGCGCATCGAGCCGCGCGCCGCGCAGCCGAGCCTTGACCGCGGCGATATCGCGCGCGCTCATCGACAGTTCATCGACGCCGAGCCCCGCGAGAATCGATGCGCCGAGCGGATCGCCCGCAAGCCCGCCGCACACGCCAACCCACTTGCGATGCCGGCGCGCGCCGTCGACGGTCTGCTTGATCATCCGCAGCACCGCCGGGTGCAGGCTCTCCGCGTTGCGCGCCAGCTCCGGATGTTCGCGATCGATCGCGAGCACGTATTGCGTGAGATCGTTCGTGCCGATCGAGAAGAAATCGACGAGTTGCGCGAAATGATCGGCGAGCGCGGCAGCCGACGGCGTCTCGACCATAATGCCGAGCGGCACCTTCGGCGCCTCCAGTTCCGCGCGCACCGTCTCGGCAAGCGCGATGGCCTGCCGCGCGTCGTCGAGCGTCGACACCATCGGGAACATGATCGACAGCGGCCCTTGCTTCGCCGCGCGATAAAGCGCGCGCAATTGCGGAATGAACAGATCGGGACGCCGCAAGCACAGACGCACCCCGCGCACTCCGAGGAAAGGATTGGTTTCGTGCGGCAAGTTCAGGTACGGCACCTGCTTGTCGCCGCCGATATCGAGCGTGCGGATGATCAGATGCCGGCCGCCGCTCGCGTCGACCATTCGCCGGTAGCAGTCATATTGTTCGTCCTCGTCGGGCGCGTCGCGGCGCTCGAGAAACAGGAACTCCGTGCGCATCAGGCCGATACCGTCCGCGCCTTGCGCGAGCGCGTCGGCAACTTGATCGGGCCGCGTGATGTTCGCGCCGATCTCGATCACATGGCCGTCGAGCGTTGCGGCGGGCAGCGCACGGTTCGCGCTCGCGCGCTTGCGCTCCTCGATCAGCCGCAGTTGCGCTTGCCGCGCGCGCTCGGCGTCGCGCGCGGACACGCCGACGAATAGCCGCCCCGCGTTGCCGTCGAGCACGGCATGCGAGCCGTCGGCAATCTCCAGCAGCTTCGCGCCGCACGCGACCGCCGCCGGCACGCCGAGCGTGCGCGCGAGAATCGCCGTATGCGACGTCGGGCCGCCCGCGACCGTGCAGAAGCCGAGCGTCACGGCGGGATCGAGCTGCGCGGTGTCGGACGGCGTCAAATCCTCGGCGATCAGGATCGAAGGCACGCCCGCGCCCGCATCGGCACTGCCGCCCGCGCCCGCTTCGCCGAGATGCCGCAACACGCGCCGCGCGACATCGCGCAAATCCGCCGCCCGCGCGGCGAGCAACGGATCGGGCAACGCGGCAAGCCGCGCCGCCTGCGCGTCGGCGGCGCGATGCCACGCCCACGCGAGCCCGTGGCCATCGGCAACCAGCCGCGCGGTTTCGTCGAGCAGCGCGGTATCGTTCAGCAGTTCGCGCTGCGCGATGAAAATCTCGCCCTCGGCCGCGCCGAGGCGCGCCGCGGTCGAGCGGGCGAGCGCGTCAAGCTCGGCGGCCGTATCCGCGAACGCCTGTTCGAGACGATGTGACGCGTCGAGCGGATCGCCCGGGCGATCCTCGATCTCGAGCGCCGCCGCGCGCAGCACGCGCACCGGCCCGATCACGAGGCCGGGCCCCGCGCCGATGCCGTCGATCGCCGTCGCCGGGTCCTCCGGCGCCCACAGCGCGGGCTGGGCCTGCTGTTTGCGCGCCTGCGCCGCGGCCGCGCGCGCATGCTCGTCGGCCACGAGCGCCTCGATCGTGCGCGCCAGCGCCGCGAGCGCATCAGCCGCATCGACGCCCTGCGCGGACACCACGAGCGCCGCATTCGCGCCCGCGCCGAGTTGCAGCAAGCTGACGAGATTCTTCGGGTCGGCCGCAACGTTGCCATGACGCACGCGCAGCGCCGCCTGATAGCGCTTCGCGGTCGCAACCCATGCGCTCGCGGGCCGCGCATGCAGGCCGTGCGGATAATCGAGGATCAATTCGATGCGATGCTCGTAATCGGCGGGCGTTGCCGCAACCACGGCCGCGCTGGCGCCGCTGGCATCGCTGCCGCCGTTTAGCGCGTCGACGATCACCTGAGCGTCGCGCGCCGCGAGCAACCGTTCGAGCTGCGCCGGATCACCGATCAGCCGGGTCAGGCGCTGCAACAGCGCAATGTGCTCGTCGGACTGCGCGGCGATCGCCACCACGAGCTTCGCGCGCTCGCCACCCTGCCAGTCGACGCCGGCCGGCACCTGCAGCACCGCGACGCCCGTGCGGCGGATCAGGTGACGATCCTCCTGCAACCCGTGCGGAATCGCGACGCCGCTGCCCAGATACGTATTCGATACCTGCTCGCGGCCAAGCAGGCTATCGACATAGCCGGGCTCGATGACGCCCGCCGCCACGAGCAGCGCGCCCGCCTGACGGATCGCATCGTGTTTCGAGTCGGCGCCGGCACCGAGCCGGACCAGCTCCGCAGTAAGCAACGGCGGCATCACGTCTCCTGAGTTCAGTCGTTCTAGATGCACGTATTGGAATCGATACCACTTCAACCGTCAAGCGTTCCCCGATTTCAGAAAACTGAGTGAAATACGCGGCAACCCCATATAGAATATGGCAAATGGCCTGTCCACGACGGGTGGATACGTGATGAACCACATAGCCTTCCGCCACCCTGGATCAGGGTAAATACCGATCAAAAGAGAAATCGATTTCAGTCATTTCAGTCGTATGGCGCTACGAATCAAGGATGTCGCGCAAGCCGCGGGCGTATCGGTCACGACGGTTTCGCGCGTGCTGTCGAACAACGGCCCGGTGCGCGACGCCGTGCGGCAGCGCGTGCTGGCAGTGATCGAACAGCTCGACTACCGGCCGAACGCCGCCGCGCGGCGGCTGCGCTCGGGCGATACCGCAACGATCGGCCTGATTGTGTCGGACGTGCGCAACCCGTTTTTTACCGAAGTGAGCCGCGCCGTCGAAGACGCCGCATACGAACATGGCATGCGCGTGATCCTCTGCAACACCGACGAAGATCCGGAAAAGGAAGCGATGTATCTGCGGCTGATGGCGAGCGAACGCGTAACGGGCGTGATCTATTCACCGACCTACGATGCCGCACGGCGCTTCGATGCGCTCGCGCATGCGTTTCCGGTCGTGATGATCGACCGCGCGGGCCCGGCGGGCACGGCCGACGCGGTCACGCTGGATAACCGCGACGCCGCGACGCAACTCGTCGAGCACCTGGTTGCGCGCGGCTACCGGCGCATCGCGGGCCTGTTCGGCAATGCGAGCACGACGGGGCGCGAACGGCATGCGGCGCTCGTCGACGCGCTGCGCGGCCATGCACTGTCCGCCGAAACGGAATTCGTCGATCCGAATCCGCACGCCGCGCAAGCGCACGTGTTGGCGTGGCTGTCGGGCGACGCGGCGGCGCGCCCCGACGCGATCGTCGCAAGCAACGGACTGCTGCTGCTCGGCGCGTATCGCGCGCTGCGCGAACGCGGCGCACGCGTGCCCGACGATGTCGCGCTCGCCGGCTTCGACAACGATGCGTGGACCGACCTGGTCACGCCCGGCGTGACGGTCATTGCGCAGCCCGTCTACGAGATCGGCAGGAATGCGATGCAACTGCTCACGCAGCGGCTCGCGGAACCGAAGATGTCGACCCGTACACTGGTGCTGCCGGGCGAGTTGATCGTCCGGGGCTCGACAGCGCCGCGGCAGCGGGCATGAGCGGCCTGGGCGGCATGAGCGGAGCGGGCATGAACGGGTTGACGGCAGCCGACGGGTTCGAGCGATCGGCTGGCACGCGGACGATCAGCGAACGTTTTAATTGATGTTCAGCGGACATTTGACGGTAGGCGAAGCAAACATAAGCAAACGATAAGCGGGCTTGAGCCGGTGCCGAACGCGCAGCGGGCGCACGCAATCGCAACCCGCCAGCTTTCACGAAAACACCGGCTGCCGGACGGGCAAGCGGCAAGCGGCAAGCGTCACGCGGCCATGGAGAACGCCCGTTTCCCCCCGAAACCCAGCGATGACGCCCGCCGCCGACATTGGACTACCCGCCGGCAATCGCGCCACCGCTCGATGCCCGCCCTCAACGCCCACCGCTCGACGCGCCCGCACTCGGCAGCGCCGCATGTTGCGGCGGGCACGCCGGAAACCGGAAAATCGCGCATCGAGCAGCTATGCCGCTCATACATCGAACTTCACTCCCTGCGCCAGCGGCAGTTCGCGGCTATAGTTGATCGTGTTGGTCGCACGGCGCATATAGCTCTTCCAGGCGTCGGAGCCCGACTCCCGCCCGCCCCCCGTTTCCTTCTCGCCGCCGAACGCGCCGCCGATCTCCGCGCCGCTCGTGCCGATATTGACGTTGACGATCCCGCAATCGCTGCCTGCCGCCGACATGAACCACTCGGCCTCACGCATGTCGTTCGTGAAGATCGACGACGACAGTCCTTGCGGCACGCCGTTATGAATCGCGAGCGCTTCGTCGAGTTCGTCGTAGACGAGCACATAGAGAATCGGCGCGAATGTTTCGCGCGTCACGACAGACGTCTGCTTCGGCATCCGCACGAGCGCCGGGCGCACGTAATACGCGTCTGGATGCCCGATGTCGACACGCTCGCCGCCCTTTACGTCCCCCCCCTGCTCGCGCGCATCGGCAAGCGCCTTTTGCATCGCATCGAACGACGCGCGGTCGATCAGCGGACCGACCAGCGTGCCGGCATCGAGCGGATTGCCGATCGTCACCGATGCGAATGCCTTCTCCAGACGCGGCAGCAACTGATCGGCAACGCTGCGATGCACGATCAACCGGCGCAGCGTCGTGCAGCGCTGACCGGCGGTGCCGACCGCGGCGAACGTAACCGCGCGCACCACGAGATCGAGATCCGCGCTCGGCGCGACGATCATCCCGTTGTTGCCGCCGAGTTCGAGAATGCTGCGCGCAAGGCGCCGGCTCAGCACCTGCGCGACCTCGATGCCCATGCGCACGCTGCCCGTCGCGCTGATGAGCGGCACCTTCGGCGATGCGGCAAGCGCCTCGCCGACATCACGCCCCCCTAGTACGAGCTGCGTCAGCCCTTGCGGCACCACGCCCGGATGCGTGCGTTCGAATTCGCGCGCCGCCTTCGCAAACAGCCCATGACACGCGATCGCCGTCAACGGCGTTTTCTCGGACGGCTTCCAGACGACCGGATCGCCGCACACAAGCGCCAGCGCCGCATTCCACGCCCACACGGCAACCGGGAAATTGAACGCGGAGATCACGCCGCACACGCCAAGCGGATGCCAGGTTTCCATCATCCGGTGACCGGGCCGCTCGGACGCGATCGTGAGGCCGTATAGTTGCCGCGACAACCCCACCGCGAAATCGCAAATGTCGATCATTTCCTGCACTTCGCCCAGCCCCTCGGACGCGATCTTGCCCGCTTCGAGCGTGACGAGCGCGCCAAGCGCGGCCTTGTGCTCGCGCAGCACGTTGCCAAACACGCGCACCAGTTCGCCGCGCACGGGCGCGGGCACCGTACGCCACGCGGCGAACACGCGATGCGCGGTGTCAATCTTGCGCTCGACGTCGGCCGGGCTATCCACGGCGAGCGTCGCAAGGGTCGCGCCGTCCACCGGCGAACGGGCCGTCAGCGCGGCGCCTTGCCAGTGGGCGAGATCGACGTCCAGCGCGGCGAGAATGTCGTTGAATTGCATCGCTTCCTCTTCAGTTCGGAATGACAACAGATTGATCGGTGAATGAATCGATTGGACCGCGTTCGCGTGCCGCATGCAAGCGTCCCAGCCATTTGGCCAGGCGCCGCGAACCGGCGCGCGGCGCGCGCGGGTATCCCGCGCGTGGCCGCCGCCGGCTCGGACAAGCGTCAGCGGCCGGCCGCGAGCGCGGCTTGCAGCCGGCGCACGCCCTCGAAAATTTCCGCCTCGTCCTGCGCCGCGAACGACAGCCGCAAGCTCGCGGTATCCGCATCGCTCGCATAGAATGCCGCGCCCGGCACGTACATCACGTTATGCTCGAGCGCGTGCTTGAGCAGCGCCGTCGCGTCGCGACCGCGCGTGAGCCGCGCCCAGACGAACATGCCCCCGGCAGGCTCGCGCCATTCGACGTCATCCGGCACGAATTGACGCAGCGCGCTGATCAGAGCACGGCAGCGATCGCCGTAAGTCCGCGCGATCGTGCGCAAATGCACGGCAAGCCGGCCGCTGTCCAGATAGCGCCGGATGGCTTCCTGAGCAAGCGGCGCGGTGCACAAGTCGCTCGTCTGCTTCGCCACCGTCATTCGGCGCGCGATCGCCTCGGGCGCCGCCGCCCAGCCGATCCGCAGCCCCGGCGCGACGATCTTCGACAAGCTGCCGAGATAGACGGTCCAATCCTGCGCGCCGTCGCAGGCGAGGATGGGCGCGACGGGCTCGCCGGTAAAACGCAGATCGGCATACGGATCGTCCTCGACGAGCACGATTTGCTCACGCGCGGCCAGCGCGGCCAGCGCAGCCCGCCGCGCCGGCGGCAAAGTCGCGCCGGTCGGGTTCGCGAACGTCGGCACCGTATACAACAGCTTCGGGCGGCGCTCGGCGGCGGGCCAAGCGGCAAGCTGCGCGGCGAGCGCGGCGGGATCGACGCCATCGCCGTCGGTACGCACCGGCACGAGTCTCGCCCCCGCGAGCCGCAGCGCCTGCAGCGCGGCCGGATACGCCGGCGCTTCGACGAGCGCGACGTCGCCCGGCTCGATCAGCGTGCGCACGAGCAGGTCGAACCCCTGCTGCGAGCCAGCCGTCACCAGGATGCGCGACGCGTCGCAATGCACGCCGCGCGCGCTCGCCATCCAGTCCGCAAGCGCACGGCGCAAACCGGGCTGGCCCGCTGTATCGCCGTACTGCAGGCACGCGACGGGATCGTCGCGGCACGCGCCGGCAAGCGCCGCCGCAATGCCCTCGCGGTCGAACAGATCGGCGGACGGATAGCCGCCCGCGAACGAAATCATCCCCGGCTTGCCGACGTGCTTGAACAGCTCGCGGATCGGCGAGCCCTGCGGATCGGCAAACGGCGCGGCGAACGGATAAGCGTTGGCGGGCAACGCGCCGGGCGGCGGCGCGGCTCGCGCAAACGCGTCGACGTTCGGCGCGGCGGGCTTCGGCATGCGGCGGGAATCGGCGGCAGTCGTCATCACAAGCTCCGGCAAGCGTGGAAATCGGCGGCGATGGAGGCGGGCGCGGGTTTCGACACGCGGTGCAAACCGCGCCCCCTACGCCGCAGCCGTCATCTTGAAGATGCCGGTCGCGTTGCCTGCATCGAAGCTCAGATCGAGCGTCGCGCGCCCGGTGGCGGCATCGGCAAGCGTGTCGCGCGTGATGAATTCGTAGAACGACCCCGGCACCTCGCGCTCGATATGCGCGCCCGACGCGTCGACGAACGCGCGCACCACCGGGTCCGCGCGAAACGCGGTCTGACGCACGCGCCCCGAGCGCGACACCTCGACGGCCGGCTTGATCGGCCTGCCGAGCGCGCGTTGCGTGGCGGCGAGCGCATCGACGTCCGGCACGCGGTCGGTCGCATGGTTGAACGCGTTGCCTTCGGTCGCGATCCACGCCATCTCCGCCGATTCGGCAAGCAGCGTCTCGTAATCGGCCAGCTTCGGCGTCGCATGCTGGCGGTCAAAACAGCTCACCAGCACGGGCAGCAGCGCGCGCGCGTCGGCAAGCGGCAGCGATGCGTCGCGCTCCAACTCGGCCAGCGCAGCGAACGAGCGCGGCGTCAGCGGATCGGCCGACGTGCCGACCACGTTCGTCACCGCTTGCTGGAATGCGGCGCTGAAGCGCTCCGGATGCAGCTCGCTCACGAAAAACTGCGCGATTTGATCGGGCGCGTCGAGATGCGCGTATGAGCGGCCGGTCATATTCAGGCGTTCGAGCGCATAGGTGCCGTTCAGCCGGTAGCCAAGCGGCCGCAGGATTCGCGTGAACGCGGCCTCCCCCGGCGGCAGTGCGCCGCACGACGGCCAGCGCACCGTGCGCAGCGCGCCGTGATCGAACGTCACGCGGCCGCCGTCGCGGGCGACGTCGCGCGTGTACGCGCGGCCGGTCGGCACCCGGTCGAGCAGATCCGCGAACAACGCCATGTTGAGCGCCTGCGCAAGCTCCGCACGCATCACCACGCCTGGCTCGCAACGCTCCACGCAGCCCGGAACATGCATCAATTGCATCAACTCATCGATCGTCGATGGATGGAGGACGGTGGCGAGCAAAGCGGCGAGATTCGCGTTCATCGGATTTTTTCAATGAATTCGGGGTAGGTCGGCGATGCGTCGTGGTACGGCGGGATGCGTGCAGCCCATTGGCTGCCGCACCGGACGCGTTCGGGGGTTGATTGTCGGCGTGCACCATACTCGCGGCAACTGATATAAACTCACCACTTCATTCTAAAAACTCATCAACTATTGATCTTCGACCGGCCGACCCTCGATGCGAAAAGGCATTCCGAATCTTGCCGCGTTACAGGTTTTCGAAGCGGCGGCCCGCCACGCCAGCTTTACGCGCGCGGCTGACGAACTCGCGCTCACGCAAAGCGCGGTCAGCCGCCAGATCACCGCGCTCGAGGCGCGGCTCGGCGTCGCGCTGTTCCTGCGGATCAAGAAGCGGGTCGTGCTGACGCCGCACGGCCGCCATTACGCGGCGCTCGTGCGCCGCAACCTTGAGCGCATCGAGCGCGACACACTTGAGCTGATGGCGCAGCGCGGCATCGGCGCGACGCTGGAGCTTGCGGTCGTGCCGACGTTCGCGAGCCAGTGGCTGATTCCGCGCCTGCCGCAATTCCGTGCGCGGCGGCCCGATATCACGGTCAACCTGTCGGTGCGCACCGAGCCGTTCCTGTTCAGCGATTCGCCGTTCGACGCGGCGATCTACTTTGGGCATGCGCTCTGGCCCGGCACGCAAGGGCGGCTGCTGTTCCTCGAAGGCGACATGCTGCCGGTGTGCAGCCCCGCGCTGCTGCCCTCGCCGGGCAAGCCGGTCTCGCTGGACGCGCTGCTCGAGCTGCCGCTGCTGCATCTATCGACGCGCGCCGATGCGTGGCGCGACTGGTTCCGCGCGCATGGCATGGACAACGATCTGCGCGCGGTACGCGGGCCGCGCTACGAGCTCTTCACGATGCTCACGGCGGCCGCTCACGCGGGAATGGGCATCGCGCTCATGCCCGAGCTGCTCGTTGCCGACGAGCTTGCGTCGGGGCGTCTGCGCGCGCCGCTCGAGCTGCGCCTGCCGAGCGATGCGGGCTACTACCTCGTCGCCCCCGGCGACGCCGCCGACAGCGAGCCGTTCGTTGCGCTGGCCGAATGGCTAGGTTCCGTCGCGCCGTCGCGGCCGATAAGCTGACGTCACGATCCTGTTCGATCGCAAGCTTTTTACTTATCCGCTTGTCCGTTCACCGGCCGGCCGAACGCCGGCCACGCGAGACCGATCATGACCATTCGCATCGGCGATATCGTGCCGCTGTCCATCGCCCGCGCCCACTTTTCCGAGCTGGCCGACGAAGTGCGCAACGGCGTCGAGAAGATCATCACGAAAAACGGCGCCGCCTATGTCGCGCTGATCGATGCCCGGCGGCTCGAGCGCTACCACCGGCTCGAATGCGATTGCGCGCGTTGGCCGTCCGTGGCGCAGCCCGACGCGCCGGTCAACCACGCTGTCACTCACACCGAAACCCATCATGCAGCCGGCGGCGCGCCCGAACCATCACCCGAGCCGAAGCGGCACGGCACACGCTAAACACGCCGATATGCGAATGCACCGATCCAGATTTACCCGGACATCCGACAATTCGCGCGACCGGCACTGCGTGCGGCGGACGCTGCGTCTGCGGCCAGCCACTCCTGCCCCGCATGCGCTCGCGCGGCCGTCGGCCGTGCCGCACTGCTCATCGCCGGTCGCCCGCCCGGCAGCGATCGCGCCAAACATCCGCCCCGGGCTGCGCCGCCGGCTCTTCGCACGCCGGGCTCAAACGGTTACGATAGCCCGCACCCTCGAACCTCGCCCCGCCCTCTGTCCACGGCCCACGCTGCGCATGCCGAATTTCTACGAAGCCACCGCGACCCGCACCCCCTACCCCACGCTCGACACCCGCATCGATACCGACGTCTGCATCGTCGGCGGCGGGCTGGCCGGCTTGTCGACCGCACTCGGCCTGGTCGAGCGCGGCATGCGCGACGTAGTTGTGCTGGAGGCGAAGACGGTCGGATTCGGCGCGTCTGGCCGCAACGGCGGCTTCGTGTTCGGCGGCTACAGCCTCGACAACGCAGACCTGCTGCGCACGCTCGGCCCCGTGTCAGCCCGCACGCTCTACCAGTTGACGCTCGATGCGGTCGACCTGATCCGTGCCCGCTCCACGCGCTACGGCATCGATTGCGAGCGTGTCGACGGCGGCGTGATCCTCGCGAACTGGTTCGACGATCCAGCGCGGCTCGACGCACCGCGCAAGCTGATGAAAAATGCGTTCGGCGTCGACTGGGAGCCGCTCGATGCGCGCGCGCTGCGCGAGCGTCTGAACACCGATCGCTATCACGGCGGGCTGTTCGAGCGCAACGCGTTCCATTTCCACCCGCTCAAGTACGTGCTCGGAATCGCCACCGCCGCCGCGAGCCGCGGTGCGCGCATCTACGAACATTCGGCGGCGCGCTCGATCCGCCGCGACGGCGCGGGCTTTGTCATCGCGACCAGAAACGGCGCCGTGCATGCCCGGCACGTCGTGTTCGCGGGCGGCGGCTACGCGCGCGGCGTCTACCCGCGCATCGAGCGTGCGGTGCTGCCGATCGCGACTTATGTGATCGCGACCGAGCCGCTCGGCGCGCGCCTGGCCGATTCGATCAACTGCGCGTCGGCCGTCTACGACACGCGTTTCGCGTTCGACTATTACCGGCCGCTCGCCGATACGCGCATCCTGTGGGGCGGCCGCATCTCGATTCTCGATCGCGGGCCGGACGCGATCGCGCGGCTGCTCAGGCGCGATCTCGTGCGCGTCTATCCACAATTGCGCGACGTCGCCGTGCAGTTCGCATGGGGCGGCCTGATGAGCTACGCACGTCATAAAATGCCGCAGATCGGCTGCGACGCGAGCGGCGTATGGCACGCGATCGGCTTCGGCGGCCACGGCATGGCACCGACGACCGTCGCGGGCGAAGTGCTCGCGGCAGCGCTCGCCGAAGGGCGGCCCGTGCCGAGCGGCTTCGACGCATTCGGCCTCACGCGCACGTTCGGCGTGGCCGGACTTGCCGCAGCCCAGCTCACGTATTGCGCCTACGAGGCACGCGATGCACTCGCCGCCCGCCGCACGCCACCCGCCAGCCGGGCGGCAAACGCGCGCGGCGTTTAGCGCGCCCGGGCCTGGACTCGCCGGGGTGCGTGCTAGAATGCGCCGTTCATGCCGCCGCCCGCCCAATCCAGCCATATGAAACAAGCGACAAACAAGGCCGCAGCAGTCGAAACCCGCGCGAATGCGCACGCTGCCCAGACGCGCCGAGACGACGGGCGCCGCAAATACGATCCCGAGCAAACAAAGCGCAATATTCTCGACGTCGCCACCGAGGAATTCTCAGCGATGGGGCTCGCGGGCGCGCGCGTCGATGCGATCGCCGAGCGCACGAACACGACGAAGCGGATGCTCTACTACTATTTCGGCAGCAAGGAAGGGCTGTACGAGGCAGTGCTGGAGAAAGTCTACGGCGACATTCGCGCGCTCGAGCTCGAACTGAACGTCGGCGAACTGGAGCCCGAAGAGGGGTTGCGGCGGCTCGTCGAATTCACGTTCGACTATCACGACAAACATCGCGATTTCGTCCGTCTCGTGTCGATCGAGAACATTCACGGCGCGAAATATCTAGAACAGATCAAGTCGTTCAAGAACAGCAACGTCAGCATCATCAAGACGCTCGAAACGCTGCTTGCGCACGGCATCGAAAACGGCGCGTTTCGCGACGACATCGATCCGATCGACCTGCATCTGCTGATCAGTTCGTTCTGCTTTCATCGCGTCTCGAACCGCTATACGTTCGGCGCGGCGTTCGGCCGCGATCCATCTTCGCCGCGCCAGCGCTCGCGTCACCGCGCGATGATCGCCGACTCAGTGCTGCGCTTCGTCGCACGCTGACGCATGAGCGGCCGCGCGGGCCGCCCCGTCGCAGGCCGGCCTGCCGCCGCCTGCTGCCGCCCGCAGCGGCGCGGCCAGCGCGATCCGCGCCTTTTCTTCCGGGCTGCCCGCGACGAAATATTTCTTCGCCCAACGCGCATCCGGCTGCAACACGAGCTTGCGCCGCGCGTCTGAGCCGGCGTCCGAGCCGCCCTGCGCGGCAATCCACAGCGCCCGCGCGCGATAGTGCTCGTAAAGACGCAAACCTTCCGCGAGATAGATCGCCGCCACGCGTGTGTCGCGAATCTCGAGCAGATTCTCGTCGTTATAGTGCTCCGAGTTCTCGCTCATATTCGCCGAGCCGCTGTACACCACCGGATTGGCGCCTTCGGCATCGATCACGATGAACTTGTGATGAACGACGACCGGCGGATAAGCCGGCGGCACATCGCCGGGAAAGAGCCGCAATTCCGGCTCGAAGCCGGCCGGCACTGTTGCGGGCGAAAAATAAGCTGCGCCGATCACATCGCGGTTCGACCGGCTGCGGTGATACAGCTCAAGATTGGCGAGCCGCGCCGCATCGGGCGTCTTGCCGGCTTGCTCGTCCGCTTGCGCTTGCTGCGCGCTGCGCGTGCTGATCGCGTTGACGAGCCCGAACATCATCAGCCCCCGGTCACCTGCGGCGAAGCATGCGTCGCGTAACGCAGCGTCGGTCGGCATGAACAGGCAGAACAGGACCGAATGCTGCGCGGCGCGAATCGCCTCGACGATCGAGTCGATCTGCGTGCGCGCGCCGCGCGGCTCCGGCGAGAACGACACCCGCACGCGCGCCGTACCCACGCTCACCGCCTCCGACCAGCCCGGCGCGAGCCGCGCCGTCTGCGCGATGCCCGGATTGGACGCGAGCGCATGTGCGCGCGCGTTGTACAGTTCAGCGAGCGCCGCCGATTCGAACAGATGCAGCACGTTCGCCTGTTCGGTGATGCCCTCCGTCGTGAAATTCGCCGAACCGGTTAGCACGCGCGCCGGCCCGGTCTCGTCGCCCGCGACGATGAACTTGTCATGCATGATCCGCGTCTTGTCGCGCGGCGCGAACGTCGCGGCATCCTTTAACTGGTCGACGGCCGGCTGGTTCGGCGACGGCAGCGGCGGCTCGCCGCGGCCGCGCGTCGTCGCGTGCGCGTCGTAGACGATCGCGAGCGCGTCGGCGCCGTGCACGCGGCCGAACGCTTCGAACGCGGGAATCGCCCATAGCCGGTCAGTCAGGTGGTAGACCGCAGACACTGCTCGGCGCGCCGCCGCGCCGAGCATCAGACCGAAGGTTTCCTGCAAGTCATTTGCCAGCCACGTGCGCAGCTTCAGCGCGGCATCGGGCAACGGCGCGTCGCCGGGCCCGACATGCAGCGCGCCAATCTGCCTGGCGAACGCCTGCGAACTCACCACCGCGCGGTTGAACCAGGTGCCGATGCCATCCTCGATATGCGCGGGCAACGTGACGTTACACACCCCTGCTTCGGCATCGAGCACATGCAGCGACTCCGGCGTGCCGACGACCGGATAGACCTCGTAGCGAAAGGTGCGGCCCCGATCCGGCGGATCGATCCGCGCATCCCACCACATGAATTTTTGGATCGGCGCCTGATCGGTCGGCGCATCGCCCTGCGTATCGGAGGCGGGAGCATCGAACGTCAGCCGGTTCGGCAGCCAGCTCGTCATCGCGCGGGTCTTGCCGTGAGCCGACCAGAAGCCGGGCGTGCGTCTGATCGCGAAGCCGAGAAAATCGTCGTGCTGCTGCGCGCCGGGCCAATCGAATGCGAGCAAAACCAGCGTCGGGGAAAGATAGCTGCGCACGCTGACGGACATCGCCGCCCTCCTCGTCTGATCGTGATGAAAACCGAGCTGACGAGTATTCAATGGCAGTTTGCTGCCGATATGACGCTTCGATGAAGTTTACGTGTCGCGGTTGCGAACAGGGCATCGCACGCGGGGCGGCCCACCGGAGCGTTCGCGTCGGCCGCGCCGTCAAAGCGCAGGCGCGCCGTTGCACTCAGTCGCGAACATCGCTCGCGAAGCCACGCTCATCCACACACGACCAGTTCGATGCCGCGCAATGCAAGCGCGCTCGCGAATGCATTGTCGGGCCGGCGCTCGGTCACCAGGTAGCGCGCGTTCTCGCTACTTACCCGCACCGGCAGCACGCGGCCGAATTTCGACAGATCGGCGACGATCACTGACGCAGCCGCCGCCGCGATCATTCGGCTCCGCACTTCGGCGGTGAGCCGCGAAGAGTCTGTCAGCACGCCGTCCTGCGTAATGCCCCCCGCGCCGACGAACGCAAAGTCAACATGGTATTGCGCGAGCTGCTGGATGGTATCGATGCCGAACGTCGCGTCTTCGTCTTCGGACAATTCGCCGCCGAGCAGCGTCACCCGGTTGCCGTTGCGGCGGCCCAGGATGCTGGCAATGCGCCAGTCGTTCGTGTAGACGACGAGCCGATGCCGATCGGCGAGCGCGGCCGCGATCGCATGCACGGTGCTTTCCGAATCGAGCAGCACCGACGCGCCGTCGGGCACGAACTCCGCCGCGCGCCGGCCGATCACACGCTTGGCGTCGGCATGCGCCGCATCGCGTGCGGCGGCGGCGGCCGATTCGCGCTGCTCGGCCGCCAACGCGCCGCCGTGCGTCATGATCACGAGGCCGCGCGCGGCGAGCGCGTTCAGATCGCGGCGAACAGTCTCGCGCGACACGTTGAGCGCGCGCACGAGCTGTGCGACGGACAATGCGCCCGTTCGCGCGAGTTCGTCCAGAATATAGCGATGACGTTGTTCAATCAGCATGACATGCGGCGCGGCGTGGCCGGGCATCGAATAGGCGATGGTCGGATGAGGATGGCGGGCCATTTTAGATCGGCCTGCCGATGCGCCGCGCGCGCCCATGTCGCGTTCCGCGGCCATGCCGAAATTCAGAATTTCGAGACAGCGGGCAATCGCGCCGGCCGCCACCGGCGGCGGATTGCTACACTCGCGTTGGCCGCCGGCCCACCGCATAACTGACCAGAGGTATATCGATGTATCGCAAAGGCGTCGTTCTCGAAATCCAATTTCCGCCGCAGCGGCTCAACGATGCTGCGGGCGATCCGTACTGGATCGATCTGACGCTCGACGAAGCGCGCCGCCTGCACCGGCAACTCAGCGCGCGCTTTGCCAGCGACGAAGCCGCGAGCGCGAATCAGCCGCTCGACACGTTCTCGATCGACTGATTCGCCGCCGCGCCGTATCGACGATATCGTCGATATCCGCGAGCACTGCAGGTTTCGACAAGACAGCCGCACGGCCGCGCCCGATACTTGGCGCTTCGCCGCTACAGCGAGCGTATCCGCTCCGTTTCGCATGCCCGTCTCCGTCACCGCCGCCGCGTTCGTCGCGCTTTGGTCCACCGGCTTCATCGTCGCCCGCGCGATCAAGCCATACGCCGATCCCAATCTGTATCTGCTCGCGCGCTTCGCGGGCACGGCGCTCGTCTATGCGTGCGTCGCGCGGGCCGTGCGCGCGCCATGGCCGGCCGCACGCGAATGGGGGCGCCATCTGCTGGCAGGCGCGCTGTTGCAAGGCGTTTATCTCGGCGCGAGCTATTGGGCCGTCGCACAAGGGCTCAATGCCGGCGTGATGGCGCTCCTCGGCGCGCTGCAGCCGCTTGCCACCGCCGCGCTCGCCGCGCCGCTGTTCAACGAGCGGCTGCCCGCGCGCGGCTGGGCCGGCATGGCGCTCGGCGTCGCAGGCGTCGCAGGCGTCGCGCTCGTGCTCGCGCCAAAGCTGCACGCCGCGCCGGCAGCAGCCGGCGGCGCCCCGGCCTGGGCCGTCGTCACGATCGCGATCGCGGCGGTCGCATCGATCACCGCCGGCTCGCTCTATCAGAAAAGCTCGCTGGCACAGACCGATCTGCGCACCGCCGTCGCCGTTCAGAATCTTGGCGCGGCGCTCGTCGCGGGCACGGCGGCGCTCGCGCTCGGCGAAGCCCGCTGGCATGGCGCGCCCGCGCTATGGCTTTCGCTCGCATGGGGCATCGCGATGCTGTCCGGCGTCGCGGTGATGCTGCTGATGGCGATGCTGCGCCACGGCGAAGCAGCGCGCGCAACCTCGCTGCTGTTTCTCGCGCCGCCGCTCGCCGCGCTGCAAGGCTACGCATTTTTTGGCGAAACGCTTGCGCCCGCGCAGATCGCCGGATTCGCACTTGCGCTCGCGGGCGTCACGCTTGCCCGGCAGCGCGGTTGAATCTGCAATACTGAAAACCGAAAGCGCAGACCATCGCGCTCGCGCCCTTTGCTGCGCTCATCACCGAGGCAATCCGGCATGCGTTCGTCGAACATCAGACGAGCATGCGGAATGCGCGCCCTTCTCTTGGAAACCCAAACAAAATGAGCGAACGGAGCCGTTGGCCCAATCGCGCGCTGCTCGCCTCTTCGTCGCTTCGCTGACGGGAAATGACCCATCCCTTTCGGAATGACCCGCTGAGCCGTCGTGCGCATGCCGGCGCGGCAGCGCAGTCGTCGTCCGGCTCTGCGGTGGCTTGTTCACCGTGCTCGGCGTGCGACAGTTGCCGCGCTGACTGCCCGCCGCCCGCGCGATCGCCAAACACGCGCCGCCGCGCATGGCCGGCGCGGCAGCGGCGCATGATGGTTATGCCGCCGCCGGCGGTGCGCGTTATCCGTTATTGCCCGCGCCGCCCGCGCTCACGCCGCCGGCATTACCGGGCCGCTCTACGGCACCCGCCCCGCCGGTGCCGCCGGCGAGGCGGGCGCCCGCCTCGTCCGCGCCCGCTGCGTGCCCGGCTTCACCGCCCGCGGCCGCGCTGCCCGCTGCGCCGGAGTATGCGCTGCCGCCCTCGCTGCCCGCCGCGCCCGGCTGCCCCGATGCGCCAGCCGCTCCGGCCTCGGCTAGCGTCGCCCGCACGAGCGCGGCGCTCGTCCATTTGACGACGTCCATGAACTGCCGGAAGTCGAGCCCCCAGAAGTCCTTCAGCACGACCATCGCCTCGGTGCCGTAAAGCAGTGACAACGATTGCGCAAGCCGCGCGGCGGCCGCCGGCTCGACACCCGCCTGCAGCAACGGCTCGACCGCGAGCGACAGCAGCCGCTTACGATTGCCGCGCCGGTACTTCGGCTCGTCCTGCGCGCGCCGCGCACGCTCATTCGCCCACTGCTGCAACGCGACCTGCAACGCCGCGCGCAACGCGCCCTCGTGCTGCTCCATCCGCGGATAGGCGAAGTCGAGCAGTTCATGCACGCGCGTCTCGGCCGATGACGACGTCGGCTGCCATTGCAGCACGGGCCCGAGCACCTCGTCGACGACCGTGCTGACCAGCGCCGCCTGTGACGGGAAATAGCGATAAGCCGTCGCACGCGACACGCCAGCGGCGTTCGCCAGCTCGGTCACCGACGGAAACCAGCCCTGGTCGAGCATCGACATCGCGGTTTGCAACAGCAAATCGTGGGTTTGCGCACGAGCTTCGGATAGCATCTCTGACGCGGGCACGGCCGGCATCGGCTCGGCCGCCGCAGACTCGGGTGTATTTGTCATAGTCACTTATCGACAACGGATGAGACGGCTGTCTCATATGTGTTAAAGTTCTGCCTCATTGATTCGCGTTTGGATCGTGCGACAGACGAACTTGGCGAAGGAGACCAGATGGTAACCCACCGTAAGCTGATCTACGTTGCGGCGACCGTTGACACAAAGGGCGCGGAAGCGCATTTCGTCCAATCCCGGATCGCCCAGGCCGGGCTGGCCGCGCAAGTGGTCGACCTGTCCACGCGAGGTTTGCCGGGGCTCGCAGCCGACGTCAGTGCCGAAACGGTTGCCGCGCACCATCCTGACGGCGCGGCCGCCGTATTCTGCGGCGACCGCGGCGGTGCGATCGCGGCGATGGCCGTCGCGTTCGAGCGCTATATTGCAAGCCGCGATGACGTAGCCGCGCTGATCGGCATCGGCGGCTCGGGCGGCACGGCGCTCATCGCGCCGGCGTTGCAGGCGCTGCCGGTCGGCGTGCCGAAGCTGATGATCTCGACGATGGCCTCGGGCGACGTATCGCAATATGTCGGCGCATCCGATATCGCGATGCTTTATTCAGTGACGGATGTCGCGGGTCTGAACCGGATCTCGCGGCAGGTGCTCGCGAACGGCGCGCACATGATCGCGGGCGCGGTGCGCGACTTGCAGCCGCCGCCGGCCGACCTGAAGCCCGCCGTCGGCCTGACGATGTTCGGCGTGACAACGCCGTGCATCCAAGCGGTAACGGCGCAGCTCGACGCACGCTTCGACTGTCTCGTGTTCCACGCGACGGGCAGTGGGGGCCGCTCGATGGAGAAGCTCGCGGACAGCCGCCTGCTCGATGGCGTGCTCGATCTGACGACAACCGAAGTCTGCGATCTGCTGATGGGCGGCATCCTCGCATGCGGCGAAGATCGCTTCGACGCGATCGCGCGCAGCCAAGTGCCATATGTCGGCGCGTGCGGCGCGCTCGACATGGTGAACTTCGCGCGCATCGAAACCGTGCCGCCCCGCTATGCGGACCGCCTGCTGTACCGGCACAACCCGCAAATCACGTTGATGCGCACGACGCCCGACGAAAACCGCCGCATCGGCGAGTGGATCGGCACGAAACTCAACGCGTGCGACGGACCGGTGCGCTTTCTGATCCCCGAGGGCGGGGTATCGGCGCTCGACGCGCCGGGCCAGCCGTTCTGGCACCCGGAGGCCGACGCCGCGCTGTTCGCCGCGCTCGAAGCGACAGTGAAGCAGACCGCGCAGCGCCGCCTGGTGCGCGTGCCCGCGCACATCAACGATCCGCTGTTCGCGGCGGCCGCCGTCGAGCATTTTCTGTCGATCTACCCAGCCACCGCCGCACACCGGAATTAACGATGAAGAAACTGACACGCGCCGAGATTCTCGACAAACTGCGAGCGGCGATCGCCCGCGGCGAGCCGATCATCGGCGGCGGCGCGGGGACGGGATTGTCCGCGAAATGCGAGGAAGCCGGCGGCATTGACCTGATTGTGATCTACAACTCGGGCCGCTACCGGATGGCCGGGCGCGGCTCGCTCGCGGGGCTGCTCGCTTACGGCAACGCGAACGAGATCGTCGTCGACATGGCGCGCGAGGTGCTGCACGTCGTGCGCTCCACGCCCGTGATCGCGGGCGTGAACGGCACCGATCCGTTCTGCAATTTCGACGCGTTTCTCGACGAGTTGGCCCGGCTCGGCTTCGCGGGCGTGCAGAACTTCCCGACCGTCGGGCTCATCGACGGCAATTTCCGCGCGAATCTGGAGGAAACCGGGATGGGCTACGCGCTTGAGGTCGACATGATCCGGCTCGCGCATCAGAAAGGGCTGCTGACGACGCCCTACGTGTTCAGCGAAGCCGATGCGGTTGCGATGACCGAAGCGGGCGCCGACATCGTCGTCGCGCACATGGGCCTGACGACGGGCGGCAGCATCGGCGCGGCCACCGCGCGCACGCTCGCCGATTGCGCGCCGCTCGTGCGGCGCTGGGCGGACGCGGCAAAATCGGTACGCGACGACGTGATCGTGCTGTGCCACGGCGGCCCGATCGCGACACCCGACGACGCCGCGTACATTCTGCGCGAGTGCCCGCAATGCCACGGTTTCTACGGCGCAAGCTCGATGGAGCGCCTGCCCGCCGAAACCGCGTTGACCGAGATGACCAAACGCTTCAAGCTGATCGACCGGCGCGCCAAACCATGACACGCCATCCGCTTACGAGGAGCTGACCGATCATGAGCCATACCGCTTTTGCCAGCAGCGTCATCGATGCGCCGATCGAGCGCGTCTGGGCATTTTTTCGCGATTTCAACGGATTGCAGTCGTTTCACCCGGCCGTCGTCGAGAGCCGGCTCGAACCGGGCCCCGACGCCTATACGGCGGGCGCGGTCCGATATCTGACGCTATCGAACGGCTATGTCCGCGAAAAGCTGTTGAAGCTCGACGAGCCGAATTACACGCTCGAGTATTCGATCCTCGACACGTCGCTGCCGATGCGTAATTACGTCGCTGGCGTGCAACTCGTGGCGGTCACGGATTCCGGCAAGACCTTCGGACAATGGTGGGCGGACTTCTCGGCCGAAGGCGCCGATCTGGCGGCGGTCGCGTCATCGGTCAGCCAGCATGTGTTCGCGGCGGGCTTTCACGCGCTCGCCGAGCGGCTGCGCGCGCAATGACGGCGCGGCGGCCGGTACGCTGACGCATCGATGTACTGAATTCGGCGGCTGTTTTTTCGGTCGCCAAAACGGCTCTCAGGTTCTGGCAGAGTGGCCCTCGGATAAACGCCGGAACCTTTTTAGGCCGACCGTCTACGGTCGGCCTCTTTCTATGCCCGGCCCGCGCCGCTCACCGTGGCGCGGGCGTTCTTTTTTGCCATGCGCTCATGCGCGGTCGCGCTTTTTCGCCTGCAGCGCGCGAATCCGCGCGACAGCGCCGGTGTCTCGCACCGTGGAGTCGTACATCTGCGCGAGATCGTGCTTGAGCGCAGTGCGCGAGCCGCCGTCCAGATAGACCATATGCCCTGACGGATAGAAGCGCGCCGACAGGTTCTGCCGCACTTTCGGATCGTCAAGCGGCATCTGCTGCAAATCGAGCACCGTCTGGTAGAACGGCGTGACGAAATCGTAGAAACCGTTCGCCGACAGCACCTTCAGATCGACATTGAGTGCCATCACCGCGGCAAGGTCGCCCGCCGTGTACAGGATCACGTTGCCATTATCGTCCACGCCCTGTTGCGCGCCGGTCGGATCGATGTGGCCGAAGTCCCAGTATTTGAACGCCTGGTCGTTCAGATCGGTGAACGACGAATTCGACGTGTACTTCAACTGCTCGTTCAGATACGTATTCCACATCGCCGTATAAACGCCCGAGACCGCCGTCATCGTCGGATCGTTGCCGCCGGAGTTCGGGTCGATCTTACCCGCGATGCCGGTCTCGATCGCCGTCACGCGGCCGTCATAGGCGCCGAGCGCGAGGCCGCGCGGCTTGAGCAGCGTGGTCAGGAACAGCGAATTACCGCGCGAATCGTAGCTCGCAATATCGAGGCTCCACGACAGCAGCGTCGTCGTATCGATGCCGGTATAGTCGGACAGCTTCTTGACAAGCGCCGCGTCGGTCTGGGGGAACTTGCGCAACGCGTCGAGATAGTCGGTGCGGGCAAACTGGGCGGCCTCCTCGGCAAACGCGCCGAGATCGGCCGCCGCGGTCGGCAGCGCGCCGACCGGATTACCCGCCTGCCGGTAGTCGAGAATCGACGATTGCAACGTGATTCCGTTCAAATCGACGCCATCCTCGTGCAGCTTGTACGCGAGTACGCAGCTTCGCGCGGTGCCATACGATTCGCCGAACAGGAATTTCGGCGAATTCCAGCGGTTGTTCTTCGTCAGATAGCGCTTGATGAATTGCTTCAGCGAGTTCGCGTCCTGATCGACACCCCAAAAATCGCGGTTCTTGTAGGGTGCGATCGCCGCCGAATAGCCCGTGCCGACCGGATTGACAAACACCAGATCGCTCTTGTCCAGCAGGCTGTCCGAATTGTCCTCCATCTGATATGGCGCGGGCGGCGTGAAACCCGGCATCGACGTCCTGATACGCCGCGGCGCGAACGAGCCGAGCAACACGAACACCGACGACGAGCCCGGCCCGCCGTTATAAAAAAACGTGACCGGCCGCTCCTCCTCCTTCGCGCCATCCTGCGTGAATGCCACGTAAAAAAGCTTCGCGTTGGGCTGCGAGCTGCTCGGATCGACGGTCACGAGATGGCCGGCCGCCGCCGTATAAGCGATCGAGCGCCCGCCTATCCTTGCGGTGTGGCGCGTGAGCGCGGCGGCCTCGGTGGTGTCCGTCACCGAATCGTCGGGGCCGTTGCCATAGGCGATCGGATCGAACAATGGTTGGTCGCGGCCGGCCGCCGACGCGGCAGCCCTCGACGCAAACGCCGGCACGGATCGGTGCGGCTCAGAATGCCCCGCTTCGCCGGAGGAAATCGAATCGATGCTCATCGTGCTTGCTCCTTCGGATTTCTATTAGGTGGTGCATGAACGAATCGTCAATCGTGCCAAACCGGTATTGCCTGCCGCCGCCCGCCCCGCCGGCAATGGCAAGACAAGCGGCGCCGCGGGCGCGCGGGGCGCCCGCCACGGCCCGTTCAGCCTTGGCCCGGCTCTCCGATTCCGGCGGCCGCAAGCCGCCGTCGAACCGTCTCGATATTAAATCGGGCTGCCAAGCATGCGCATAGCCCGCCCTTCATCAGCGGGTCGCACCGCCGTTGAGCGCCACGGCCACCTTCACGCCGTCCGGGCTGCCGAGCCCCGTGCACGCGTCCCAGCCGGCTGAAGCCGCATACACGCCGTTATTGCCGGCGGTGACATCGCGCAATGCGGTGGCACTACGGTACAGCTTCGGGTTGATCCAGCCCGCCGCGCTCCCCGAGGCCGCGTTGATCCGTGCGACCAGCGCGGCCCACAACGGCGCAACCGCGCTCGTTCCGCCGATCACTGTCGACGTGCCGTCGATCGACACCTCGTAGCCTGTCGTCGGCGACGCATCGCCCGCGACGTCGGGCACGCCGCGCTTGGCGAGCGGCACCGCGCTGCCGTTCTGCGCGAGCGTCGCGCTCAGGCCCTGTTGCCATTCGGGCAGGCCGAACACGTTGCTGACGCCGCCGCCCGTCGCGCCGCCGCCCGCCGCATCGTCGTTCCAAACAGTCTCGCGGGCGATGCCCCGCCCCGGCTGAGCGTCCAGATGCGTGCCGCCGCAAGCCAGCACATAAGGGCTCGACGCGGGAAAATCGACGTGGTTCGCCCCATCCTGCACGCCGTCGCTCGAACCGTTGTCGCCGGCCGCCGCGCACACGGTCACGCCGAGCGCCGCGGCCGACTGCAGCACGCGGTTAAACGCCTGCAGCGATTGCGACGTCCACGCGCTTTCCGGCCCGCCCCAGCTGATCGATACGATCGACGGCTTGTTGGCCGTGTCGTGCACGGCCTGATTGACCGCTTGAATGAAGCCCGCGTCGCTGTTCGGCGCGAAATAGATTGCAAGCGTCGCGCCGGGCGCGATCGCCCCCGCCACTTCGATGTCGAGCGACACCTCGCCGTCCGGCCCGCTTGGCTCGCCCGTCGGCACATTGCGGCCGCCATTGATGCTCACGTCGACGAGCTTCGGCTGCGACGTGAGCCCCAGGCCCTTGAAATACCGCTGTATATCGGCCGCCCGGTAGCCGCCGCCGAGTTCGATGATCGCGATGCATTGGCCCGCGCCGTCGCCCGGCGGGAAATCGTAGAGCGTCGCGAGTTGCAGCGGCGTAAACGACGTCGCGGCGGCCGCGCGCGCGGGCTTGAAAGCCGGAGTCGGCCTCAGCCGGAAATGCGGCCGGGCTTGCGGGCGATTGTCCAGGCCGAGCACGGCGGTCACGCAATCATGCAAATCGTCCGGCAGCGCGATGTCGCCGGTGCGGCCGCGATACTGGCCCGCGCTATGGTGCTCGAAGCGTTGCAGCTTCACGCCAAACGCCGCCTCGAACTGCGCAATCGTGCCGGACAGCACGACGAGACTCTCGACCGGATCGACCCGTGCAACCGTGAGCTGATGCTTCTGCGCGAATATCTCAATTTTCCGGATAGCGTCTGGATGCGCGCTGAAGCGCTGCGCAAACGCCTCGCGGGACAAGGGCTTCGCGTTTGGATCCCCGCTAGCCAGGCCCTTTAGCAAAGCGTCGAGATGCTGCTCTTCCTGTCGCCGCAACATCACCATCACCTGAATCGTCTCGGCCGGATCGCACGGGCCGACGCAGGTGGATTCGGAGACGATCGGGGGTTCGTTGCCTGCATGAAGATGCCTTGCCATATTCGGGTTCTCCAGAAGCCGTGAACGGAGCTGCCTCCATCGGACCCCGGTAAGCACGCGCAGTTCCTCCGGGCGCAATGTCGGACGGCGCACAAACGCCGTGGGCAGGGGCATGCGACAGTACGGTATCCGAAGTGTAAAGCAGGCGCGACAGTCCTGCGCCGGGGCCAACCGCCTTACCCAGGCCGGCCGCGAAAGTCAGTCGATCGACAGCCTCAGTGCAAAAGCGAGCAGCACGGCCGAGAACGTCCAGCGCTGCGCGGTCTGCGCGAACGGATGAGCGCGCAACCACCGGGCGATGCGTGCCGCGCCCGCCACGCATGCGAGATCGAAGCCGACGCCCGCGAGCACGAGCACGGCGCCGAGCATGGCCATCTGGGCCAGTGCCGGCGCGCCGTCCGGCTGGACGAATTGCGGCAGCAGCACCGAGCAGAACAGGAGCGCTTTCGGGTTGAGCAGATTGGTGAGGAGTCCTTTGGCGAACGTCTGCCGCAGCGGCGACGCGGGCAGCCGCGCGCCGTCGCCGGTCAACGCGAACGCCGGCGAACGCACGATCTGCACGGCGACGTATCCGAGATACAGCGCGCCGCCATAACGCACGGTCTCGTAGAGCCACGGCGCATGCTTGAGCAGTGCGGCAACGCCGCACGCGGACAGCGTTACGTGCACGGCGCGCGCGAGCCCGAGCCCCGCGGCGGCGGCCATGCCGTGCCGCACGCCGCGGGCGATTCCCGTTTGCAGGACGAACGCCATATCAGGCCCGGGGACCGCATAGATGGCGAAGACGGTCGCCAGATAAGCAGTCAGCACGTGCATGGAAATCATGGTCGAGCCCCAGTTTAAAAAAGGCTCCATGATGCTCTCATTCGGAGAGGGCTTATTGGCTAATTTCCCAGGATTGCCCGCCAATTTTATTGGAATAAACTACTGAAAACTCAATTTTTAGAGCAATCCACCAATGACGATTGATCTCGACAAAACCGACCGTGCAATCCTCTCCGCCGTGCAAATCGACGGCCGCATCCCGGTCGCGCGGCTCGCCGATTCGGTGGGGCTGAGCGAAACGCCATGCGCGCGCCGCCTGAAGCGGCTCGAAAGCGACGGCTATATCGAACGCTATCGCGCGCAGTTGTCGCGTAACGCGCTCGGCTTCGGCGTCATCGCCTTCGTACTGCTGCGCTGCTCGGTTCACGACAAAAACATCGCGAATCACTTCGAGCGCGAGGTGCTCGGCATTCCACGCATCCTGTCCTGCCATAACGTGTCGGGCTCCGCGGATTACCTGCTGCAAGTCGTCGCGCACGATCTCGACGATTACGGCACGTTCCTGCGTGAGACGCTGCGCGCGCTGCCGGGCGTCACATCGATCGAGTCGGCGCTGTCGCTGCGCGAAGTCAAACGCGAGGCCGAATTGCCGATTCCCTGACCTGCCGTGCGCCCGTTCATTCGCCCGGCACGCGGGCAACGCCCGACGAACTGGCCGGGGCTGGCCCAAAGGCCGCCCCGGCTGACGGAATGAGATGAAAACGTAGCTGCCGAACCAACGAAGCGGCCGAGCGCGCCCGCTCCGGCCGCGCGCATGCTCGTCGCCCGCCGGGCTGACGGCCGGCTTGCGTTCTGCTTGCAATCACCACGCGATACGCGATCCGCCGCGCGCGGCGACGGCTGCTCGCGGCACGCTTCGTGACGTTCCACTATGATGGGTGCCCGCTCCCCATTCCAACGGACCTCACGATGACCGAAGCCGAACCGATCCGCGTCGACCAATTCGTTGCCCATTCGCCTGCCCGGGTGTGGGCGGCGCTCACCGAACCGGCAACCTTCGCGCGCTGGTGGGCTGCGGGCGACGTGAGCCCCGTCGTCGGCCATCGCTTCACGCTCGACATGGGTTCGTGGGGACGACAGCATTGCGAGGTGACGGCGGTCGAGCCCGGTCGCTTGTTCGCGATCGTGTTCGCGCAACACGTGCTCGACACGACGATCTCGTGGCGCCTAGAGCCCGAGGGCGACGGCACACGCGTATTCCTCGAGCATGCAGGCTTCGATCTCGACACCCAGCCTGGCAAAACCGCCTATGAAGGCATGAAACGCGGCTGGCCGACCGTACTCGCCCGCATCGAGCAGGCGATCACGACATGACGGGCACTGTCATCGAGTCGCCCAATTGTCATCAAACTGCCTGATCGGCGACGCTAGCATCGAACGGTTTTCTCGTAGAGGACCGTTATGAACCGCTCCCTGTTCGCCCCCGCCACGGAAGAACGCACCGATCGCACCCGGCATCTGGGCCTCGCGCTGCTCGTGGCGCTGCTCGCAAGCGGCGCCGCTTACGTACTCGTCCATCTGCTTGCGGATCTCCCGCCTATCGGCGGGCGTTCGATCTTCCCGTACCTGCTGCTTGGCATCGCGCTTGTGATCGCGCTCGGCTTCGAGTTCGTCAACGGCTTCCATGACACCGCCAACGCGGTGGCGACCGTGATCTACACGCATTCGCTCACGCCGAACGTCGCGGTCGTCTGGTCCGGCATCTGGAATTTTCTCGGCGTGATGGCCTCGACGGGCGCGGTCGCGTTCGGCATCCTGCAACTGCTGCCCGTCGAGTTGATCCTGCAGGTCGGCCACGGCGCGGGATTCGCGATGGTGTTCGCGCTGTTGATCGCGGCAATCGCATGGAATCTCGCGACCTGGTACTTCGGGTTGCCGTCGTCGAGTTCGCACACGCTGATCGGCTCGATCATCGGCGTCGGGCTCGCGAATCAGTTGATGCGCGGCGCGTCGGGCACAAGCGGCGTCGATTGGGCGCAGGCGATGGGCGTCGGCAAATCACTGTTGTTCTCGCCGATCGTCGGCTTCCTGTGCGCGGGGCTCCTGCTCGTCGTGCTCAAGGCGCTGGTGCGCGTGCCCGCGCTCTATAGCGAGCCGAAGAACAACGAGCCGCCGCCGTTCTGGGTCCGCTGCCTATTGATCCTGACCTGCACCGGGGTATCGTTCGCACACGGTTCGAACGACGGCCAGAAAGGCATGGGGCTCATCATGCTGATTCTGATCGGCACGGTGCCCACCGCCTACGCGCTCAACAAGGCAGTCACGGCCGGCGAGTCGCAGACGTTCATCGTCGTCGCACATCAAGCGTCGGCAACGCTCGCGCGTTATGCCGGCGACGCGCCGCCGTCGGCCAATCCGCGTCGCGATGTCGAGGCCTACGTGCAGTCGCGCCACCTCAGCGGTGCCACGCTGCCGGCGGTTCGTCAGTTGTCCGATTCGCTCGCGCGAGAAGTCGGCGCGACAGGCTCGATTGCAGCGGTTCCCGGCGGAGAAGCGGACAACGTGCGCAACACAATGTACCTTGTGTCGGAAGCGCTGCGGTTGATGAAAAAGACCCAGCAGCCAGCGTTCTCGCCACAAGACGCACATGCGCTCGATAACTACCGTGCGCAACTCGATCACGCAACCAAGTTCATTCCAACCTGGGTCAAGGTTGCAGTGGCGATCGCGCTCGGCCTCGGCACGATGGTCGGCTGGCGGCGCATCGTCGTGACAGTGGGCGAAAAGATCGGCAAACAGCATTTGACTTATGGGCAAGGCGCATCCGCCGAAGTCGTCGCCATGCTGACGATCGGTGCGGCCGATGCATACGGGCTGCCGGTGTCGACTACGCATGTGCTGTCGTCGGGCGTAGCCGGCACGATGGCCGCGAACAGCTCGGGGCTGCAATGGGCTACGGTGCGCAGCCTCATTCTCGCGTGGGTACTGACGCTGCCCGCGTCGGTCGTGCTCGCAGGTGCCCTTTACTGGTGCTTTCATTCGCTTATCTGAGCGAATTACCGCGCAAGATCCGGAGCGCGCCGGCCCGCATGCACCGCTAGATTCGCTGCATCCCGATTCGATGATGCAGCGAGGAAGCGCCGATGAACCCGATAGCCGTACCGCACGCCCCCACCACCACGCGCACACACGGTCCGGCGCAAACGCCGGGCGAAGCAGCGCTCATGCAGCGCATCGAGTCGCTCGCATGGCCGGCGATCGAACAGGATCTCGATCGGGACGGCCACGCGATCATTCATGGGCTGCTCACACGCCGCGCATGCGAAGCGCTCGCCGCACTCTATGCGCGCGATGCGCTGTTCCGCAGCACCGTGACGATGGCGCGCCACAGTTTCGGGCGTGGTGAATACCGATACTTCAACTATCCGCTGCCCCGTGCGATCCACGCGCTGCGCATCGCGCTCTATGCGCATCTCGCGCCGATCGCGAATCGCTGGAATGCATCGATGCGCATCGATACCCGCTTTCCGGCCGAGCACGCCGCGTTCGTCGCACGCTGCCATGCCGCGGGGCAATTGCGCCCGACGCCGCTGATCCTTCGTTATCGCGAAGGCGACTACAACTGCCTGCATCAGGATCTGTACGGCGAGCACGTGTTTGCACTGCAAGCGACAATTCTGTTATCGCAGCCGGACGTCGATTTCACAGGTGGCGAATTCGTCATCACCGAACAACGGCCCCGCATGCAATCACGCGTCGAGGTGGTCACGCTCGCTCAAGGCGATGCGGTCATCTTTGCCGTCCGTCATCGTCCCGCGCCAAGTGCGCGCGGCCCATACCGGGCCCAATTACGGCATGGCGTAAGCCGGCTGCGCAGCGGACAGCGGCACGCACTCGGCATTCTTTTTCACGACGCATGCTGAGCCTGCCGCCTGATGAGCACGCAATGCAAATACAGATGATTGCGTATGCATCGAATGCACGCCGCCATTTGTCACAGCAATACACTCTGTTACAGACTGCACTCGGATATGTTGGGCACCACTCCGTTTCCGAATTTACTCGAAAAAGATTGCGCAAGAAGAATTCTCTATTCGGTACTCTTTGCCCCAATCAAAGTCGATAGCGCACATCACGGCCACAAGCCGCGATATCCGCTACGTCGCGCGAAATCCGCCGTCCGTGACTTGCAATCTAGGTACATCATGCGCAATTTTTTCGATCTAGTCGGGCAAGCGGCACGCCGCACTCCCAGCGCCGAGGCGCTAGTCGTCGATGACATGCGGCTCACCTATCATGCGCTCGCCGCGCAAAGCCTGTCGTTCGCCGCGCACCTGCAAAGGCTCGAGATCGCCCCCGGCGAACGGCTCGCGATCTTTCTCGACAAACGCGTCGAAGCAGTCGTCGCGATGCTCGGCGCGGCCGCCGCCGGGGCCGTGTTCGTGCCGATCAACCCGTTGCTCAAGCCCGATCAGGTCAGCCACATCCTTGCCGATTGCGGCGCGCGCTGCATCGTGACGTCGGCGGTGCGCGCGCGGATTCTCGGCGACGAGATGCTGTCGAACATTCCATACGTCATCCTGACCGATTTGCCGAAGGCCTCTGCCTCACCGTCCCGTGTCCGCTTGGCGTGGGAGCAAACGCAGGCGCACGCGCGCTCGAATAGCTACGATCCGGGTTACGCCGATACGATCGATACCGACCTCGCCGCGCTCCTCTATACGTCCGGCTCGACCGGACGCCCCAAAGGCGTGATGCTGAGCCATCGCAACCTGCTCGAAGGCGCATGGAGCGTCGCACACTACCTGCGCCATACGGCAGAAGACCGCATTCTCGGGGCGCTGCCGCTCAGCTTCGATGCGGGCTTGAGCCAACTCACAACCGCATGGGCTGCCGGCGCGACTTCGGTGCTCATCAATTATCTGATGCCGAAAGACGTCGTCGACATCTGCCAACGCGAAAAGATCACCGGCTTCGCGGGCGTGCCGCCGCTCTGGATTCAGCTCGCACGCGCGACGTGGCCCGACGAAGCGCGCACGCACCTGCGCTACTTCGCGAACACGGGCGGCCATATGCCGCAACGCGTGCTGGATGCGCTACGCAAATTGTTTCCGCAAGCTTCGCCATATCTGATGTACGGCCTGACCGAAGCATTCCGCTCAACTTATCTGGATCCCGCCGAAATCGATCGCCGTCCCGGCTCGATCGGCAAGGCTGTACCCAATGCGCGGATTCTCGTCGTGCGAAACGACGGCACGCCCTGCGCGCCGAATGAGGTTGGCGAACTCGTGCACGTCGGCGCATGCGTGACGCTCGGCTATTGGAACGATCCCGTGCGCACCGCGCAGCGCTATCGCCCGTCGCCGGAAGCAAAGCCAGGCTGCGCGACGCGTGAAACCGCGGTGTGGTCGGGCGATCTCGTGCGCCGTGACGACGACGGCTTTCTCTACTTCGTCGCCCGCAACGACATGCAAATCAAAAGCTCGGGCTACCGGATCAGCCCGGACGAAATCGAGGACGTCGCGCACGCAAGCGGCCTCGTTGCCGAAGCCGTCGCGCTCGGCGTGCCGCATGACGAACTGGGCGAAGCGATCATGCTCGTGGTCGTGCCGCTATCGGATAGCGCATGCTCGCTCGATGCGTTGCACGCGTGGTGCGCGAAACAATTGCCACCGTATATGGTGCCGCATACGATCGTTACGCGCGCGTCGCTGCCGCGCAATCCGAACGGGAAATTCGATCGCGTCGCACTCTGCGACGATGCGGCAAATCTGCTCGAAACCCTATGACGGCGAGCCGACAGGCGCCGCTCCAACACCGGCGCCGCGCCAATTCACTTGCCGGCTTCGCCACGCACCGGCCTCAGGCTGCCGCCGCACGCTCGCAATAGGCAAGCAGCCTGGCGACGACGCCCGCCACGTCATGCTCGATCGCCGGCCCGTGCATTGGCAGAACGATCTCGATATCGAGCGCCTGAAGCTTGCGCAGCGCCGCCGCGAAATACTGCGTCGACGGCAGGTAGCCGGAACGCTCGATCGACGCGACGATGCCATCGACAGGATCGTCGCTCGTTGCGGCAACCGGGCCAAAACGCATGAACAAATCCGACGACAGCAGCGCTTTGTAGCGTGGCAGATAGACGACGAGCGCATCCCACTGATGCACATGCTTGACGTAGACCGGCACGACCTCGGTGCCGGACAGCGTGACGCGCTCACCGTCCTTGAGCGGCTTAGCCCGCACGCCGAAGATGTCGGCAAGCGCATGCGTGCAGATCGGATGGCCATGCGCGGTCAGCTTCGGATTGGCGGCGGCAAATTCGGGAAGCGCTCCCATTTCGTCGACCTCGAAGTGCGGCACCACGACGTCGCTGATTTGCGCAGGCGCGACGCCGATCTGCGCCAGGCTCTCGGCAAGGCCGGGGAAATCGCCTCGCGTCCCTGTTTCGACACACAACACGCCGCCATCGGACGCTTTCACGAAGAATTGGCTGAACGCCAGTTTCAGCTTCTCGACATAGGTGGTCGCCCGGTATAAACCCGGCCGGATTTCGGTAATCGACGATGTGCTCACTGCGTGATTCCTCTGTGCTGTTCGTACTGGCGAATGGCGCGGGCCGCCTGCTCCTTGAAGCAAGCATTATAGGCAGCCATCAGCTCGGCATTATCGTAGAGGAAGGCTACATCAGTCGGCACCATGCCCCGGATCGCGATCAACGGAACGGGACATTGCAGTGGCCGAAAATCGGGGTTCCAGAGGCCCCGCTCGTCGCACTCCGGATAGAACTGGCCCAGCATCAGCCGGCGCGTGACGAAAAGCGGCTTCAATGCCCGCTGAACATTCTCGATCACGTTGGCCGCACGATCGAGCCCGACGGGAACGATCAGGCGGCAACGATAAATATCCGCCGATTCGCCGGTTCGCTCAATGTCCACCAGATGTTCTTTTATTTCCGCCTCGAATTCAGCCGCCGATCGAGCACGGCTTATCGCAAACCGAAATGCGTTTTTTCGAATGGCAGCGCGCGTGTATGGGCACACATCGCCTGAGCGGCCCACGGCGAAATTTGGCGCACATAAAAAATCCTCGATCCAGCGCGTAATTGGAACCAGTTCCGTCCATGCACGGGCTTCTTCAAACGAAAGCATGTTGAAACCGGCTGCACAATTTCCCACGACTCTGCCCCACAAACAATAAATAATCTGATTGATTACACAAATTAACGAATTTACCAATTCCGGCGACAACGGAAATCCCGCATTTACATCGCGATCGCTATGTTCTTACGATAACAGTGCAGCGTCGAATCGTTGCAAAACCGAAACGGATTCCATCAAATATTGCACATGATCCGCGTCCGGCACTGTCCGTTACCCCACCTACGCGCGGGCGCATGGTTTTATTTTTGAGATGAATCATTTCGGCTTGCGAAAAACAGCCTCTGCGGCAAACAAAAATATTTATCGCCCATTCAAACGGATGGCGTTTAATCAGCCCAAACCCTTGCAAACACGATTATGTTTGATATTATCTACAGACAATATAAATACCACCGCGCTACCCGATTATCACTGGTTACGCGCCCCAAATTCGGCACACGATATTTTCATAAATTTCGATTTCCAATAAACAGGGGCATCCAAATTGAGCAGGATTCTGCAACGCGAATATCGAACAGACGCGAGCGACGGCGCAGGTTCGTCGTCGAGAAAAAGCATCGGTCCGCCCACCCTGTCCATTGCGATACCGGAATCGCGGGACATTCGCTCGCTGACCGAAAGTTTCTCGCAAGCCGCATTACAGATAGGCTATCGGCATCATGCGATCGTCGAACTATCTGATGCGCTGCATCCCGCCTCGATCCATATCATTGCCCTACAGTATCCGTCCGCATGGATCGAGCATTACAGTCGTAACGATTATGTCAATATCGATCCGGTTCACCAGGCGGCATTCCGATACAGCACGCCATTCGCGTGGAGCGACTTGGCGACGTCGAATTCGCGTGAACAGCATGTGCTTATCGAAGCGGAAGACGCCGGTCTCGACAACGGCATCAGTATTCCGCTGCATCAACCCCACGGACGTGTGCTGCTGATCAGCCTATGCGGCACCGCGCCGACTCACGACGCTGACTCAAAATGGCGTAACGCCTATTTGCTCAGCATGCAATTTCATTTGCAATTCCAAAGCGTGCGCATGCGCAGCCCGATTCCGCCTTCGGTGCATCTAACGGATCGCGAGCAGTTATGCCTGACCTGGGTCGCGCGCGGTAAATCGTCATGGGTTATCGCAAATATGCTCGATATCTCAAAATACACGGTCGATTTCCATATCGAAAATGCGATGGCGAAGCTTAATACGCGCAGCCGTACATTCGCTGCGGTCAAGGCGACTCGCCAGGGCCTGATTTTTCCCTGAGTCTGGCCGGGCTTGCATTACCGGTTGCGCATCGGGCCGATGCGCAACCGGCGTTTCCTGCGCCACAACGGCCATTCCTTCGAACACGCCCACGCGCCATGCCCTCCATCGTCGCCGGCCGGTTTGCCGAGTTGCCGCCGCACATCCGAACCGATCTCGGCGCCTATCGCTACGACGTTTTCGTTCGCAGGCTCGGCTGGACGATCGCCGGCCACCGCAGGGGCGATCAGACCGAATGGGATCGGTTCGATGGACCGTCGACCATTCATGTCGTCGCGCTGGACGACGCGCGCAACATATGCGGCTGCGCACGCCTGCTGCCCACCACCGGGCCTTATCTGCTTCGCGACGCATTTCCGTATTTGCTCGGTCCGGCACGCGCACCGCGATCGCCCACCGTCTGGGAAATATCGCGTTTCGCTGCGTCATACCGGCCCCGTCGCTCGGCGGTGCGTGAATCGCTCGGCATGAATTTCTTCGCGTCAGTGCTTGCGGTGGCCGATTCGCTCGGCGCGGCGCAGGTGATCGGCGTGATGTCGCCATCGATCGAGCGACTGTACCGTCACTGGGGGCTCGCGCTGCAATGCCTAGGCAGTGCGACAAGCGCCACGGACGGCCGCATTCTGGCATGCGCAATCGATTTGCAGCATCGAACGCAGGACGCGTCGCCGGATATCGCGCACCATGCCAGCAGCGGCCTGCCGGCGCCTCTATGAGCGACGCAGCGTGCGCACTAAATCGATGCACCGTCGCGCCCGCCGCGGCTTGCGCCACAGCCGCACCGGCCACCGTAGCCGTCTTTCGACCGCAACGCCGGGCCGCGCAGCCGAGCTGGAGCATCGTCGGTGAACATTGCGCTCATGTCTCGCCATTCGAATCGAAACCCAATTGACATTGGTGGCAAGCACCATTGACCGGGTTTCATTTTTGCATCTATGATGCATTCGAACCATCAATCAATGTCACATTTATTGATGGTTTATTTTGAATGGATGATCGACCTAACCGGGACGTCTCACACATGTCCGAATCCTCTCGTACCGCGGGCGCTTGGCTCGCCCGGCCGCTCACACTACCGAACGGCACCACGTTCAGAAACCGTCTTGCGAAATCGGCGCTTAGCGAGGCGCTGTGCGGCCGCGACGGACGCGTGAGCCCGCAGTTGGTCGAGCTGTACCGGCGCTGGTCGGAATCCGGCGCGGCGCTGCTGGTCACCGGCAACGTGATGATCGACCGCAACGCGCTCGGCGAGCCAGGCAACCTCGTACTCGAGGACGAGCGCGATCTGCCGCGCCTGCGCGAATGGGCGGCCGCCGGCAAGTCAGGCGGCAGCGAGTTCTGGATGCAGCTCAACCATCCGGGCAAGCAGGCGCTGCGCGGGCTCAACGTGGAAACGGTCGCGCCGTCCGCAATCGGCTTCGGGCCGAAGCTCGCGCCGTACTTCCTGGTGCCGCGCCCGCTGACGCATGAAGAAATCGAAACGCTGATTCAACGCTACGCGACGGCAGCCGCGATCGCGCAAAAAGCCGGCTTCACCGGCGTTCAACTACATGGCGCGCACGGCTATCTGATCAATCAGTTTCTGTCGCCACACCACAACCAGCGCGATGACCACTGGGGCGGCAGTGCCGAGAAACGCCGCCGCTTCGTGCTGGCGGTGTACGAGGCGGTGCGCAGCCGCGTCGGCCCAAGCTTTCCGATCGGCATCAAGCTCAACTCCGCGGATTTTCAGCGCGGCGGCTTCACCGAAGAAGAATCGTTGGATACAATTCGCGCGCTCGCGCAAGCCGGCATCGATTTGATCGAAATTTCCGGTGGCACTTACGAAGAACCCGTGATGCAGCGCGGTCACCGTAGCGCGTCGACGGCCGCACGCGAAGCCTATTTTCTCGAGTTTGCCGAGAAAGTGCGCACCGAAATCCAGGTGCCGCTGATGGTCACGGGCGGATTTCGCAGTTTGGCCGGCATGGAAGCGCCGTTGCGCGACGGCGCACTTGACATGATCGGCCTCGGCCGCATTCTCGCAATCGAGCCGGATGCACCGGCGCGCCTGCTGCGCGGCGAGCAAACCCGCCATCAGATCAAACCGCTCAGCACCGGCATACGGTATTTCGACAGCCTCGGCTCGCTCGAAGTCACTTGGTACACGCGGCAACTTCATCGGCTCGGCAACGGCCGCAACCCGATTCCCAACGAGAACGCGCTGAAGTCGTTCCTGCTCGATCTGTCGTCGAAAGGCTTCGCGATTTTCAAAGCGCGGCGCCTGCGTGCTTCGTCATCCGAAGCATCTTCCGCACGCGCGCCTTCGGGGGCACCGATCATGACCAGTCAATCGCACGACGCGCATTGAGCCGCGCGAGCCGACTCTTCCTTCGGCGACGGTCATCCGCACGGCCCAGGGTGCGATGGCGGCCGTTGCCGCCGTCGCTCCGAAGCGGCGGACAACGGTCAGCGGATGCGGAGCCGCCAGTGAGCCAGTGAAAGTGCCGAAGCGGCCAATCCCGCTCATATCGTTCTCGAACTTCGTCGGCCCGTAGCGCGCATGCTTGCCCAACGCGCGGCTCCATCGCCGATTTTCCGAACCGGTACGCGGCCACCAATATCCACATGGCACGTGACGCGGCGAAAGCGCGGGCCAAACGCGACAGCCGCTCACTCCGGCGCGCTGTCACCCCCCAGATGCGCGTCCTTCAAATCCTCGAGAAATGCCTGCATGATCGGATCACGCCGGTTGTGCCGCTGCGTGACCACATGAAACGTCACGTCGTAGCGCAGCACGGCAGGATTCAGCGCCTTGAGCAATCCCTGCTTCACATAGGGCGCCGCGAAATGCTGCGGCAAATAGCCCAGATGATGGCCTGACAATATCAGTAGCGCGACTGCCTCCATGTTGTCAGCCTGCGCGGTGACTTTCGACGGCGTTGTCGACAGTTCCACTTCCGGCAGCGGATAAGTGCGCCACGCCCATTCGAAATCCGCGACGCTGGACGGGTCGATCCGCCCGGCGCGCCGGAATAGCGGATGCCCCCGCCCGCAATAAGCAACCTGCCGCTCGATGAAGAGCGGCGTGTACTCGAGCGTCGGCACGCGATGCCAGAAATAGCCAACTGCAATCTGCACGTTGCCGCTTAGCAAACGTTCTTCCAGCTCGCCGGGTGGCCTGACCGAAATCACGAAACGCACGGCCTCGTCGCGCCGCCTGAACCGCGCGATCGCATCGCTGATCCGCGCATTCTGACTAACCGGCGTGTGACCGATAAGCCCCACCGACAGCGTGCCGACGAGCGTCTTGTCCATATGCCGCGCTTCGCTGCTAAACGCGTCGACGGCCTCATAGAGCTTCTTCGCGAGCGCGTAGAAGCGCTCGCCCTTGGTCGTCAGACGAAATCCGCTTCGGCCGCGCTCGCACAGACGAAAACCGACGCGCGTCTCGAGTGTGGAGAGCTGGGTGCTGATCGTCGGCTGGCTGACGTTCAACGCCGATTGCGCGACGCTCACGCCGCCCGCATCCGCCACCGCGATGAATACCCGAATCAGACGCAGATCCAGATCCGTCAGGTTGCCGAACATATTTCCTCCGCGATGCCCGCCGGCAATACATACGAAATCATCAATGTGAACGTTGAATCATCGTCATTCAAATTCGCATTTTGGCGACGTACAACCCCACCTGCTGCACTCTTTGAATAATACGGCGCAACCAATACAGGCAAAAAAATGATCTCGGATCACGACTACCCTCAGCCGCAAAGCGGCAATGCGATGCCCCGCTTCGGCGGCATCGCGACGATGATGCGGCTGCCGCAGGCGGCCGGCGCGGCAGGGCTCGACGCGTGCTTCGTCGGCGTACCGTTCGACCTCGGCACGTCGAATCGAACGGGCGCGCGCTTCGGCCCCCGTCAGATTCGCGCCGAATCCGTGCTGTTGCGTCCATATAACATGGCAACGCGCGCCGCGCCGTTCGATTCGCTGCGCGTTGCCGACATCGGCGATGTCGCGACCAACCCGTATAACCTCGCCGATTCGATCGCGCGCATCGAAACTGCTTACGAAGCGATCGTCGCGCATGGATGCCGCCCGATCACGCTCGGCGGCGATCACACCGTCACGCTGCCGATCCTGCGCGCGCTCCACCGCCGCTACGGCCGGCTCGGCCTCATTCACGTGGACGCGCACGCGGACGTCAATGACACGATGTTCGGAGAAAAGATCGCTCACGGCACGCCGTTTCGCCGCGCAGTCGAGGAAGGATTGCTCGATGGCGAACGCGTTGTGCAGATCGGCCTGCGCGGCACCGGCTACGCCGCGGAGGATTTCGACTGGTGCAGCCAGCAGGGCTTTCGCGTCGTGCAGGCCGACGCATGCTGGAACCGCTCGCTCGCGCCGCTGATGGACGAAGTCCGCGCGCGTCTGCGCAACGGCCCGGTGTATCTGAGCTTCGACATCGACGGCATCGATCCCGCTTACGCGCCCGGCACCGGCACGCCCGAAATCGCCGGGCTGACGGTTGCGCAAGGTCTCGAGATCGTTCGCGGCGCGTGGGGCCTCGACATCGTCGGTGCCGATCTGGTCGAAGTCGCGCCGCCTTACGACCCGTTCGGCACCACTGCGCTGCTCGGCGCGAATCTCGCCTACGAAATGCTGTGCGTGCTGCCCGGCGTCAAGCGCCGAGATTGATCGAGCGCGACGCAACGCACGCGCACCACGATCCGCCCTGCCAGGTAATCGATTCAATCAGGAAACCGATTCATCATGAACGCACAGCAAACTGCGGGCGCCGGAAGCCCCGCGCAGGGACTCGGCATCGAGAGCCGGTCGATCGATTACATTCCGGAAAGCGAGCGTCACGCGAAGCTGCACAGCCAGGCGCCATTCTGGTTCCTCGGCAACTTCCACTTCTTCACGATCTCGATCGGCTTCGTCGGCCCCGGCATGGGCTTGTCCGCCGCGTGGACGGCGCTCGCGGGCACGCTCGGCATCATGTTCGGCACGATCTTCATGGCTTTTCACGGCTCGCAGGGCCCGGAGATGGGCTTGCCGCAGATGATCCAGTCGCGCGCGCAATTCGGCTATCGCGGGGTCGTGCTTGCGCTGCTCGCGACGCTGTTTGTCTTCGTCGGCTTCAATGTCGTCAACGTATCGCTGGTCATGGACGGTCTCAAGAACGTGTTCGGCCTGAGCCCGACGATCGTCGCGATCGCCGCATCCGTATTGGGCGGCTTGCTCGCGATCTACGGACACGATCTGATGCATAAGGTATTCAAGTGGGCGCTGATGGCAACGCTGCCGCTCTACGCGATCGTCACCGCCGCACTGATGGCCGGCCTCGGCACCAACGCGTCCGCTGCCGCGTCATCCGCGCCGTCGGCGCTCGGCTTCAACTGGCTCGCATTCGTCACGCAATTCGCGATCGGTGCGAGCTACAACATCTCGTATGCGCCATACGTATCGGACTACACGCGCTATCTGCCGAAGCAGACGAGCCGCGCGAAGCTGATTGCAGCGATCTTCGCCGGCGCATCGCTGTCCGGCTCGTGGATGATCGGCATCGGCGCGTGGCTCGCCGCTCGGCTCCATGCATCGGATGCGCTCGTCGCGCTGAACCAGATCGGCTCGGCAATGCTGCCCGGCTTCGGTCATGTGCTTGTCGTCGTGTCCGTCGCGGGCTTTTTGCCGATCGTCGCGCTCAATACCTACAGCGCGATGTTGACGCTGCTCACGGGTGTCGATTCGTTCCGCCCGATCGCGCCCACCCGCCGCGCGCGCGTGATCGCGATCGCGGCAACCAGCGGAGTGCTGCTCGCATGTGCGCTGCTGCTCAAAGGTAACGGCATCACGCTGCTGAACACGTTCCTCGTGCTGCTTTTGTACTTCCTCGTACCATGGACCGCGGTGAATCTCGTCGACTATTTCCTCGTGCGCAAAGGACGCTATGCGATCGCTCATTTCTTCACCCCCCACGGCATCTACGGCAGGTGGCAAGCTCGCGGGATCGCGGCCTATCTGATCGGCTTCGGTGCAATGATTCCGTTTTTCAATATCGTCGATATGGCGTCCGACCGGGAGATTTTCGTCGGCTACGTCGCGCATCGGCTGCATGGCGTTGATATTGCATGGCTCATCGGCCTGGCCGTATCCGGCGCGACCTATTACGCGCTGAGCCGCTCGCTCGATCTGCATGCCGAGCAGCGGGCGATCGCCGACGCCGCGCCGCTCACGCCGGGCGCTCAGCCACGCTGAAGCACAACACCAGGGGCATCTTCAGCTGACGCGAACCGTCTCGGTTCGTACCGACACGCCCGTCGCGCCCCGGTTGCCCGCCCGGCGCGCGAATACGCGCTGCCGCGCATTATCCCGGCTTGCCGCTCAACGCCTTCAAACCTTCGATCACGCCGAGCAGCGCGCGACCGTGCTCCTCCGAGCCGTCCCATGCATCCACGATCGCGTCGCGCAGCAATTCGTTATAGCCGGCCGCAAGGCGGCCCGCAGGCCGCCTCTGCCGCGGCTCGACGCCATAGAAATTGCATAGCTTATTGAATGACGCGCTTCTGCGCAGCCGACGCCCGTTCGACAGCCGAAGCCGCGAAACGGTAGGCTGACTGACGCCCGAAAGCCTGGCAATTTCGCTGGATGAGCGAGTGTCCGCCAATAATCGGCTCAGCAGCGCCTGAACAGAAAAAGAGGTATTGGGGGCTTCCATAGTATGCATTATACCTATACATTAACGCCTAATGAATGGCCACCGAAATCGGGTGGCCACACGCATTTCGAGAAAGCTGATGACACTGAAACATCTCCCCCCGACGTTTTGCTGGACCAAGATCGGTCATGAGTCCGGCGAAGAACTCCCAACTATCGTGCTGAGAAAGGAATGGGAGCGCCGGCTCGGAGGCGGGCGGTTTCTGTGGGGCATCGGTCAGCCGCTTGGCAACGGCGCGCAAATCGCCGCGCACCGAACGGGCTCGCTGATCGCGCTGTTTTCGCCGGCGTCGAGCAAACCGAAACCATGCCCGGCCGGCAAAAAACACGAAGGCTCGCTGCTTTGGAACGCATGGATCGACACGAACGGCCAAGTTCGCGAACTGCCGCGCCATGCGTTCATTACGAGCAGCGCGACGCTGCCCTCCGGTCAGAGCAGAGCGCATTACTATGCACTCGTGTGCTCGTCGCCGACCGAACTCAGCATCGGCACGCGCTTGCGAATCCACCCCGATCGCTTGCGCCACGTAAGTACCGGCAAAACGCTCGGCGCCGCGCAGAGCACGGCGGTCGTCGACTGCGTCGAGCGCGCGTTTGCAGGGGCTCTCGGCAAAAGTTATCCGCTCGCGCTGTCGGTCGAACTCGAAGCACCGTATTTCGTGCGGCTCGCGCAGCCGAGCCTATTGAAGGCGCGGGATCTCGCGGAGGTCATCAAGACGTCGCGCGACGGAGATTTCGAAACATTTGCCGAACAGGTCGTGCGGTTGCGTAACCGAACCGCTACCGAGCACGTGCGTGGCTTCACGCGAGATCTGTTCGATTTACCAGCGTCCGATGCTGGTATGCCCTTCAGCGCGGCAACTCACCACCACGCCAGCCATGCGTGGTGACGGCTGAACCCGCCGGTTCGTGAGGTCGGACCGCCCGCGCACGCGCTCGCGAATGACGGGCTCGACAAGAAGGGCGATATCCGCACCGCCCGCACGCCATTCGAGGCCAGCCAGCGCAACACAACGTTTCTCTGAAATGCGCGGGAATATTGAGCGTGCGTTTCACTTCGTGCAGCGCGGTGCGCAGCATGTGACGCAGGCCGTCAAATGCCCGCCGACAACCGACAATCCTCCAGGCTGATCTGCGCCCGGGATGAATTCGCGCACCGGGATCGCCAGTCGGGCAACGCATGACCGGTTGAGCGGCACCCGCCCTCTAACCAGCCACGCCCGCCTGATTCACCTCACGCGATACACGGCACGGCGTGACGAAACGCGAAGACCTGTCACGCCGCTCCATCGCGATGCGGCCCAACGATACGTCGGCAAGCAAGCCCGACGTTTGCACAATCCGGCCGCCACGCGTTGCGCCCGGCGGTTTTCCGACACGGCCGGGCCTTCCCGCTAAAATCCCGCACTTGCCCCTCTTTACCGACCCTTCCGTCATGCACCCCGCATCCCAAGCCCAACCCGCCGATCACGCCGAATCCGCCCGCGATCTGGTCTACGGTCCCGACGAGCGGCCCGCGCCAGCAATCGCCTTCGTCGCCGCGCTGCAGCACCTGCTCGCCATTCTGGTGCCGATCGTCACGCCCGGCCTGCTGATCTGCCAAGCGCTGGGCGTGGCCAGCCGCGACACCACACTGATCGTGTCGATGTCGCTCGCGATCTCCGGCATCGCCACTTTCGTCCAATGCAAACGCTTCGGCCCGCTCGGCGCCGGCCTGCTGATCGTTCAGGGCACGAGCTTCAACTTCGTCGGCCCGCTCATCGCCGGCGGCAGCCTGATGGTCAAGCAAGGCGTGCCGGTCGAAACCGTGATGGCCGCCATCTTCGGCGTGGTCATCGCCGGCTCGTTCGTCGAAATGAGCGTCTCCCGCATCCTGCCCTTCATCAAGCGCCTGATCACGCCGCTCGTCACCGGCATCGTGGTTCTGTTGATCGGCCTGACGCTCATCAAGGTCGGACTCATCAGCATGGGCGGCGGCTACAGCGCCATGGCCAAGGGCAACTTCGCCAGTGCCGAAAACCTGACTCTCTCCGGCCTGGTGCTCGGCACCATCATCGTGCTCAACCGGGTGCCCGTCGTCTGGGTGCGCAGCACCGCGCTCGTCATCGCGCTCGCGCTCGGCTATCTCGCAGCCGCCGCGATGGGGCGACTGGACTTTACCGGCGTGCGCGAAGCCGCGCTGTTCCAGATTCCGACTCCGCTGCATTTCGGACTCGGTTTCTCATGGACGCTCTTCGTGCCGATGCTGATCATCTACCTTGTCACGTCGCTCGAGGCGATCGGCGACGTCACCGCAACGAGCAAAATCTCCAGGCAACCTGTCGAAGGCCCCCTGTGGATGCAACGCATCAAGGGCGGCGTGCTCGTCAACGGCGCGAATTCGCTGCTTGCCGGTCTCTTCAATACCTTCCCCAGCTCCGTCTTCGCACAGAACAACGGCGTGATTCAACTCACCGGCATCGCCAGCCGGCACGTGGGCGTCTGGATCGCGGGCATGCTGGTGCTGCTCGGCCTGTTTCCGGTGGTCGCCGGCATCCTGCAAGCCGTACCCGAGCCCGTGCTCGGCGGCGCGGCAATGGTGATGTTCGGCGCGGTGGCCGCCTCCGGTATCAACATCCTTGCCGGCATCCGGCTGGACCGGCGCGCGCTGCTGATCATCGCCGTGTCGTTAGCACTGGGGCTGGGCGTGTCGCAGGTGCCGGAAATCCTGAACAGCCTGCCGCATGCGCTTAAAAACGTATTGGAATCGGGCGTTGCCACGGGCGGCATCTGCGCGCTCGTGATGAACTGGTTTCTGCCGGAGAAGAAATAACGTGCCGATGGCGCGGCGGTCCCTACATGGACCATCGAAAATGTTCATTCTTGGTTCTTTTTCATAGTCCAGCGCAGGCGCACAATGCAGCGCGACCAACGAAAAACCGCCGTCAATGGACATTCGACCCGCCTTCAGGACCGCCTGCGCGGACGTTTCCGCAACCGCGGCAACGTCCGCCGCCGCGCATGACGCATGTGAAACCGTCATGCTCCATTTCCGGCACGTCATCGCCGGCACCGGCAAGCCGCTGACCGCCGCGGCGGTGAACTATGCACCCGGCCATGAACGGCACCGAGCCCGCGAAGCGACCGGCCGTACTCGCCGCGGATATCAGCAATGCGACTCCGGTCACGCCGGTCAAGTCAATCCACCATCTGCAGGAGCCAATGCATGAGCATGCGTCTCGATTACAACCAGATTGCGCCGGCGGGCGCCAAAGCGCTTGGCGGCGTCTATGGCTACGTCATGCAAAGCGGGCTTTCCCCCGTTCTCGTCGAACTGGTCTATCTGCGCGTCTCGCAAATCAACAATTGTGCGTTTTGCCTCGATATGCACACGCGCGATTTGCTGAAGAAAGGCGTTACAGTCGAAAAACTTGCGCTATTGCAGGCGTGGGCTGAAGCGGGCGACCTGTTCGATGCGCGCGAGCGCGCTGCGCTCGCATGGGCTGAATCGGTCACTCGCGTGGCGCAGACGGGCGTACCCGATGCGGCATACGATTCGGCGCGCGCCGTTTTCGATGAACGGGAACTTGTGGATCTCACCATCGCAATCGGCCTGATGAACACGTATAACCGCATGGCGATCAGCTTCCGAAACACACCTCAGGCCGTGAGGGAACTATGACACGCCAATGCTCGGCTGAATGGATCGAGACGAACTATCGCGGTATGGAAAGGGGAAGCAAGCCTTCGTTGCGAACGCAACGGGAGATGCCGCAGCGTGCGTCGCGGTAGCGATTCGTTCGAGCCATGGATCGATCGCTGCGAAGCGCGCCCGGTTTTCGTCGCGAAAGCCGGGCGGCATATGCAGGTCACCATCGCGAAGTCCGTTCCCATCCACGAACGCTCGTAGTAGCCCTGATAATCGGAAATGCGCCTCATCAATGCGTCGGCCCGCGCCCAGTTGTCCAGCAAGTTTGACGCACACGGCCAGTCACCTTCGCCGGCCGCCGTATTGGGCCGCGACACGAAGCCGCGCATCGGCTTGACCGCGTCCGCGTAGCCCGAAGCATCGTCGTGGTAGCCGCGAGGATCGATGGTTTGCAAGCGCGCCGGTATGTCGCATGCGAAGGCCGAAGGGGCACTCACGAGAACCGCGATCGCGGCGAGCACGGAGGCGAACAGCATGCGGACTGGCTTCGGGAACATTCGGACCTCGACGCAAAGGCTGACGGCAAAAGAATAGCTGCATCGATACGGTGCCCGTCACGTTAGCAACGAAAACAATGCGCATTTTGCTGCGGCCTGGACGGCATCCGGCCCGTGCGCTCGCGTTGCGGGACTGCCGCGCCTGACGGCAGCTACGACGTATCGGCGCCGAGAGCAGGCTGTGCGCCGCTGGCGCTTTTGCAGCGCTTCGGGCCTCCGCTTCGTCGTGGCAGGCACGCTCGGAGCATGCTACGCACATTTGATGATCGGCACGACATGCCCAAGGCAAGGACGACGAAGTGCGGCCCTGCCAGCGCTTCAAGCGAGCGCTGGCTGTTTGGCTACTGACTGCCCGACCAGCTGATCCTGACAGCGCCGCTCCCCCCCGCCTTGTCTGAAGCGCCACCGACGGCAACCCCGGACGGCGGGTTACCGCCGGGAGTGCTTCCGTTACCGCCGTCGAAATAGGTCGTCTCCCGCACCAAGCTCCATCCCTGCGCGCCTCCACCGCCGCCGGCTCCGGAGTTGGAGTTGCTGCCGCCGCCACCGCCACCGGCTGCGGCGCCCCCCACGCCGTTGCCACCGCCGCCCCCACCGCCGCCCCCGATAGGACCATATACGCCGCCGTCTGCGCCAGTGCCGCCGTCTCCACCACCGCCGACTCCACCGTCTCCGCCCGCGCCGCCGCCATCTTGCGAAGCGCCCGCCTTGCCCCCACCGCCCCCGAACGAAGAGCCGGTGCCTGCCCCGTCACGGCCATTACCGGAGCCTTGCCCACCGTTACCGCCGGTATCGCCATCCCCGCCACCTCCACCGGCTGCGGCCGACGGAAAAGTGGGATACCCGCTCGAGCCTGCCGCACCGCCACGCAAGTTGCCCCGAATGTGGCCCTTACCCGCTCCTCCGTCGCCGCCAACGCCGCTATGGGAATAGCGGTCATAGGACAGGCCGCCTGCTCCACCGCCACCGCCGCCCCCGGCCGCAATCAGCGTGCTGGTTGCGACATCGCGACTATTACGGGTGTTGTCACCCGATCCCCCGACATGGAAAGCGAATTGGCTGCTTTCCGTGATGGAGAACACGTCCTTGAGGTACGCGCCAGCGCCACCTTGGCCACCGATCAAGTAAGGCGTGCCGGCACTCTGTCCGCCATCGCCACCCGGGCCCCACATTTCGACCGTGATCTCGACAGTTCCATCAGGAATGGGATAAGAAGATTTATCTACGACGTACTCGCCGGGCCGGTCCAAGATAATCCGGCTCAGCCGCTCGGAAAGCGGCGCCGGCGGCACGACCCAGTTTTTCCCGGAAAGATCGGTCTTCGCGATGGCCGAATCTTTTGTGCTCCACCAGCCATCCTTCGTCGGGTAAAGCGTATCCGGCCCGTTGCTCCAGTCGCTCCCGAAAAAGATTGGGAATACATCGGTGATACGCTTGGGCGGACTATCGACGGAACTGAGGTCGGCACTCAGCGTGCCGACCACGCCGTGCAAGTCCATGTCGGGTTTGGTAAACCACCAGACACCGTTGAAGAAACACATCGTATCGAAGCCGACGGTGAAATAGACGTTGGCGTTCGACAATGCCACCAATCCGGGAAAGGCCGAGGCAATTGAAATGGGAGCGGTAAGAACCGTCGTGCCATCCGCGCTGACCCGTATCGCTTGCGGATCATCCCCGTCCGTGGTGAACCACCAGCCGGCGGATTGGTTGGTATCGAAATAACAACAAGTGGCGAAGCCTCCTTCAAAAGGCGTACCTGCCAGTGCTGGCCAACGCGTCGCCACGGGCACGACCCCGCTTGCGAACCCATTGACATCGCCCCACAGTTGGACGGCGCAATCCTCGTTCGTACACCACCACTGTCCCTGGCAGCAGGCCAGCGTGGTGAGATAGTCGGTCCAGGTTACGGTCACTGCATTCTCCCATTGACTTGATTGAGTCGTGGATCAATTTCAGGATTAGAAATAAATATTCCATTGCTTTGTCAGAGGCCAACGCTGACCGCTCCACCATGTGCGCAGCGCGATCTCGTCAATGAGAGGATGTCAGCTCTAAAAATGGCAACGCTTGCATAACCCTGAGATACCCGCGAGCGAGGGTTCTCGAGCTATTACTTGATGCTATTTTTATAGGGTAAGTTGCCTCATTTCCGATCAGTGGCGCACCACTGTTCCCAGCGAGTTGATGTAACGTGCCGCGATAAATCTGCACCAAGCCCCCGAGTGTGTGATTTATCGAAAGATCCAGCATAGATACGACTGCGTGATGCGATATTGCCACTTATTTTTGTTTCAGTGACACGGCTTTAAATTGGTTGCCCAATACACATCGACAAATACTGAAATGTACATTTCCGTTGAAAATTATTTAAAATATTTCAACATGGGAAATTAAAGCAGAAAAACATCGGCCCGGCAGATCTTCTTACAATCATTGCGCTCCGAGGACTGCGCTTCCATGGTTCGACCGATGAAGCGAATCACGCTGCGCAGACTACGTATCATCGAAACCTCAGGCTAGGCCGTCGGTGATTCAAAAAAGTGCTCCTATGCCATTCCTATCGCGGCTGATCAGTTTGTATGTCCCGCGTCAATGCGTCATAGTCGCGCTCGCACTGCTGCCCTGCGATGCGGGCGCGATCAGCGTATTCCGCCAACGCTCCCGCTCCCGCTCGCGCTCGCGCGTCAGCCCGGCCGAGCGCGTCGGCGAGCAAATCAAGGACGCGCCGGTTGGCGCGCTTCCGGCGCCCACGGCGAAGCCGCGGGCACGCTCGGCCAGCACCACGACTTGCTTGCGCAAGCCACCAGCAGCAAACGCGGCGCGAGCGGCATCAGCGCGCGCCGCGTCACGTTGTTTCGCAGCATCTTCGGCAATCTCCTGTTGGGTCGCGGTACGGCGTCGCTCTTCGGCCCGCGCCGTCTCCACGGCTTTAATCTGCGTCATGGCAGCATCCTTCTGGATATCGGCGAGTCGGCGCGCGCTGGCGAGGGGCTCGACATAAACGCCAGCCGCAGCACCGATAGCGGTGGTGAGCAGATACGGCCAGATGGTTTTCGGTATCACAATCCCTTTTCGCATAATGCACGCTCTTCCGCGCGACGCTTCACCAAGCCAGGAAGCACATGCCCACCAGCCGTCACCCATTGCAAACGACCGTTGTCAGACTCGTTCAACGCACGGCATCCCCCGCGCCAGTCGCCCGCGTTGAAACGTTTCGCCGCCGTGCTGCCGCAGTACGCGGCTGGGCCGACGTTGTAAGCAAAGCTCACTGCGGCCGCAAGCTGGTATGCATGCCCCTTCAGGCCCGGCGTGCACCTCAGTACCGGCTCGGCGTGCTCGACCAACCGCTGTTCGAGACGCGCGCGGCACTTGTCCAGTGTGAAGCGCTGCCCGGCATGCACGTCCTTCGTATCGCCGTAGCAAGCCGTGATGATCCCGATCGGGTCGGCGCGCGCGACGAGTTCCAACCCTTCGAACCTCGGAACCATCGAAACAAGAAGGGCCGCCGCAGCAGCCCCCACAACACCAGCGAGTGTCTTCTTGGATACGTTAGCCATCGAGCAACGCCCCCTTCCCGTTGGTCTTGATCAGGTAGTACGCTTGGAGACCGATGTATGCGAGTGTCGCCACCGCGACGTACCAGTTGATGTCGTGGCTCGTCAGCCACAGCCAAAAATTGCTGCCAACCGCAGGCACGGTTTTCATCGCACTCGCAATGACTTCGCTCTTCATCGAGCCCTCGCAATGAAAAAAGCCGCCCGAAGGCGGTATCTAGGTTGAGAAGCGCGTACATCGTCCAGTCGATCTTGGAAATTCGACTAAACTTGCAACCCCATATCCTGAAAATATCCTTATGCCACCTGTATATGAAACCGCCAGGAGCAACGACATAAAAGTTCTTCGCAGCATCGCCATCCTGCTGGCAATCGGCCAACACTACGGGGGACGCCTGCCCAGTCCCGGTTGGTACTGATTGCCTTTCAACCATGCCCGGTTCTGGACTGGTTTCAATATTTTTTTGCGATCTCTGGCCACCTGATCACGCAAACATTTCTCCGGCACGTAGAGATGACATCGAGCATGAGGTCAGCGCTTCGCCCGTTCTCGGCGAAGCGCTGCCACCGACAACTTCTTTGGGTTCCTAGCCAGCTTAATTATCCGAACCGATCGCGATCATTAAATGGAAAACCTACAGAAATGAAATAACTCACAAAAAAATAAATTATCTAATGGCGGTTGTTGGATCATGGAATACCAAGAAATGCCCAGCCAACCAGTAAAATTATGGGATATCCGGAGTCTCGCCAGTGAAAACCCAAAAATTCAACGCGCATCGCGTCCCGTCTCTTGACATGATTCGCGGCTATGCCGCGCTGGTAGTTGTCATCGCGCACACATCGATCGCCGGCGTATATAGGGTAGAGCCGTTATGGAGTCATCTCAAATGGTCCCCCCTACGAGTGATATGGGCAGGGCATCAAGCGGTGATCGTATTTCTTATGCTTAGCGGATTTGCCTTGGCACATATGTATGGAGGAATAAGAGGGAACCGCTATCTATCATTCGCAGCAGCACGAATCACACGGCTCTACCCTCCATTTATTGCCTCTTTGACTGTAGCGATCGCTGGATATTGGATACTCGCCAAAGCAGGAAACGTCTGGGAAAAGGGTTGGCTGAATACCGTACACCCAGTGTTGTCAAGAGAAATGGTCATGAATCATCTGACCATGATCGGGACCTATGATACGAGCCAAATCAATCCACCTATATGGTCGATTGTGCATGAGATGCGAATTTCGCTTCTATTCCCCATCATATGGCTATCAGTCGGTCGCCTACAATTCAAAGCCGTGCTGATCGCTGTTGCAACCTCGATTGCGATCGGCATTGCGGCTCTGTCCGCCTTGACGACAAGCTTCCCACGGCCGGTACAAGACTGGCTACTCACACTTCATTATTCGACCTTTTTTGTTATTGGCGCATGGTTTTACCTTCGACGTGAAAATATTACCCGTTGGGCGCTTTCCTTAACGCCGCGCATGCGTGCAGTCACCTGGATCGTCGCTTTAGGCATCGCCGCATATCCATTCGACAACCCATGGAGCATAGGGGAACGAATTTTTGGTGACCTAGGCTCATCTATCGGGATTTTCATTTTGATGGCGCTTTCATTCACAATCAGCAAAGGCCCCGCGCACTCGATCGGACATTGGCTTGGAAAAATCTCGTTCAGTTTGTATCTGAATCACTATTTCATTTTGAACGCGTGCATCATCTTGCTGCACAAGCAATTTGGCGCCGTAGCTGTTTGGATTTGTACCATTGGTACCTCCATGCTGCTCGCCGCGATCATGCATGCCGCAGTGGAATCACCATCTCAACACCTTGCGCGCCGGCTTCGCCGGCGCCTTGCGTTCCAACGAAGGTCGACTATCGCTCAATCTTAGTTCGGAGTCGAAAACACCCATGCACCACTGATCTGTTCGGCAGTCCATCGCAGGTCAGGACGCGGCTCGACATCCGTTACGTCAACCATGCTTTCAACCAGCTCCCTCGTATAGCGCTGGCCGATGGGAATCTCCGATCCCTCGTCGTCAAGCATGGGATGAATGATCTCGACGACAGCGCCTTCATAAATTCGTGCATATATGGCCATTATGCGTACTCCCTGATGATGACGAGTCCGGACTGCCCAGTGCCGCCGGAAACATTCGATACGCTACCTGCATAGAGGCTCCCTCCACCGCCACCGGAGCCATAATTGAGACCGGAAAGTCCATCGGCGTTAGAAAAAGGCTGCGCTCCCGGACCAAATTTGCTCGCTCCGCCCGCACCTCCGGCCACATTGAGGTTGCCTAGGGCAGTACCATATCCGCCCGCCCCACCGAAGAACGGAAAGTAATTGGCGCCGGACGGTATTTGTCCTTGCTGAGTCCCCCCGCTTAAGAAAGGCGTATTGGTAGGCGATCCACCGACTCCGCCAAATCCACCTGGAGCCGAAATAAGAGCACCCGCGCTGGATGTTCCACCATTGGCGCCAGCGTTATTTCCTGCGGCACCGCCCGCACCTCCCTGACCGACAGTAATAACGAGACTCGAGAAACCCAACGAGTATCTGCCGATGCCGTATGAACCGCCGCCGCCGCCACTGGCCGTTGCGGGCTGGGTGCCATTGGCAAAACAACCGCCTCCTCCACCGCCACCACCCTGAACCTCGATTTCCACAAAGCTTGTCGTAGCGAGCGACGTAAAACTGGTCGCACCCACAGTGGTATATGGTGCCCCATCGATAGTCAACCGCTGCTGCCCAGCGAGGAAAATATAGATCGACGTTCTCAGCAAACGGCCTGCAGCAGCCTTTCTGATTCCCGAAATTAAATTGGCTTCAAGCAATGCGGTCGTGCCATCGTCGATAGCATCCTGCCCGGTTTGATCGACAATGAACTGCGCCAGAACGGCCGCCATAATCGAACTCTGGCGCCAGACCTTGTTGAGTTGCGCAGACTGCGCAACGCCAGACTGAAACCCGCCAAGCCGAGCGGCCAGCGCCGAATACGCCGACTGGCCGATAACATTCGCGTTCGAGCCGCCGCCGAATACCAGAAAATCATTGTTTGCCATGCTCGCTCCTATATAGTTTTACCTCATGCCCCGGTATTGAAGCCGGAAACAAATTGATTACCCACGCCGAAGTCGAACATCGGCCCGGTGTCGATACCCGACTTGCATGCCTTCAGGCTTGAGCGGGATATACCCGCCCGCGAATGACGAGACCTTCCGCGCGATGCTGTTGGTATCGACGATGCCAAACAGCGTGTCGCCCTGCACAGTGACCGGACTGAACGATTGATAGGTCTCAATCGTGGCCGAGTTCACGTCGCTGATCGCCTTTGCAAACACGGCGAGCATCTAGCCGTCCTGGCTGTCGGCTTCCAGGTACGTGTCGGCGCCGTAAATCGATCGGCACAAATCCTGCCGAGACGCAAACACGTCGGCGTAAGTCGGCGCGGTGATGCCGTTCGCATCGATGGTGGGTGCAAGGGGGCCGCTCGCTGATCGCGCGCCAGTACAGGAAGACATTCTTGACTCTCGCGCGCAATCCAATCGACGACCCTCACAACGGGGTGATCTTCCACGCTCTCCCGGACGGGTTCGCTAACCCGTAATATGCTGCTCGAACTGAACCGGGCTAAGGAAATTCAGCGTTGAATGCTGTCAGTGTGGATTGCAGAAGCGTTCGATGTAATCAAACATCGGCACGTGTCTCACACGGATCAGCAAAGCGTCTGCCCCTCTTCGTGTACATCGCCACCGCGACGTACCAGTTGATGTCGTGGCTCGTCAGCCACAGCCAAAAATTGCTGCCAACCGCAGGCACGGTTTTCATCGCACTCGCAATGACTTCGCTCTTCATCGAGCTCTCGCAATGAAAAAAGCCGCCCGAAGGCGGCATAGATAATGTCCGGCAACGTATAAAGACGCCTACTGTACAATTCGTCTCGAAAATACGTATAGGATAAACATCGGAGATTGAGCACACTCGTGAAATCGCCTACTACATACACGCTCACCGACCAACTTCAACCAGGCCACAATAATTTTGATTTGATACGCCTTTGCGCAGCATTGGCCGTCATGTTTGGTCACTCTTTTTGGTTGCAGCCCGCGGCCGGACGCACCGAGCCGATCCTTAAATACACTGGCCTTGAATACTCCGGTAGTCTCGCCGTCTACACGTTTTTCCTGCTTAGTGGCGTGCTTGTCTCTGCAAGCTTCGATCGTCAACAGTCCGTCGCTCGCTTCATCATCCTGCGCCTAGTGCGAATTTATCCGGCGCTCATTGTTTGTTCGTTTCTGACAGCCTATCTGATCTATCCGATCGTCTCACATGTCGGCTTCATGCAAGCGATCACTGCATCGGACACTTGGCGTTATTTTTCGACCAACGCCTTACAGCTCTTCTCGGCACAAGGGACTCTCCCGGGTTTGTTCGAGGCCGCTCCACTGAAATCCGCAGTGAACGCCTCGCTCTGGACTCTCTCCATGGAACTCAAGTGCTACATGCTCGTACTCGTCGCAGGCGTTATTGGCTGCTTCAAATCGAAGTTGCGCCTCATCGTCTTCTGCACGCTCACATTGACGGCATTTGCGTACCTCGTAGCAAACGGCGCAAGTTCACCATTTTTTAGTAGTCTCACCAACAAACCAACTGGCTATTCGTTTTACGCCCCTCCCTTCTTCGTCCTTGGGATGTTACTTTATACGTTTCGCGATTACATACGATTGAGCTGGCCGATCACCATCGCAATGATTTTTGGTTATCTCGTCACTCGAACATCATCCTATAGCGTACCGCTTTTTTATGTCGCCTTTGTCTACATTCTGCTTTGGATTAGCATTACAAGGATACTACATTATTTAGCACCACGAAATGACTATTCATACGGGATCTATCTTTGGGCATTCCCAATACAGCAAATCATTGCATCACAAAATCCCGAATTAGACAATTTTTTCAGTCTCATGATTTCGATTCCAGCAACGCTACTTCTAGCGATAGCGTCTTGGTATCTGATAGAGAAACCCGCTATCGCATTCTTTCGCACGAGATACAGAACTCGTCCAGTTCGTTCAACTGCTAACGAATTCACAAAACGCTAGTCGGTGTCGATTACGGATCGTTGGCGGCAGGAAATTCCGGAACCACGAATTTTCCATCGCTGACCACCCAACCAACGCCACACGGCTCGCCGTCGGAGAGTCCCAGTGTGGAGCAACCTTCCGGCGACGACCATGTCGATTCATCTCCGTTCCATATTATGATGTTTACGACCTTCTGCTCAGAAATCACTGCATAAACGCTCATGCGAATTCCTCTACAATAATGATGCCAGGAGCTCCAGCGCCACCTGTATTCGCAGCGCCGCCAGCGCCAACACCTGCCCCTCCACCGCCCGAGCCATAACCTGACGCACCACCGCCCGCGCCACCGCCAGCCCCCCACCCACCCGCGCCCCAAAGAGAATCAGCACCATTACTACCGTTCACGACTCCGGATGAAATTCCGAAACTCTGTTTTGCGGATGCCCCCTTGCCCGAAACAACAAATGCCCCACTACCCGAGCACGAAGCTTGTGAATACGACGGAATCACCGAAAAAGGTGGAGTTGCAGCAATTCCGCCAAGCCCACCCGAACCACCTCCGAATATGGCGAGCCCGCCAAAACTCGAATTACCTCCTGCCCCTCCAGGATTAGAACCTGCTGCCGCAGGTATGCCACCCGCCCCGATGGTAATGGTCTGAGTAGAGAGGCCGGAAGCTATGAAAATTTCACCATACGCTCCTGCATTCCCGCCACTACCAGCAGACCCCTGCGAACTACCTGCGGCGGAACAACTTCCACCAGAGCCACCACCGCCGATGCCGCGCACACGCCCCTTCGTCGCCGTAACCGTCCGGCCGCCGATCGTGTAAGTGCCGGGCGTGTAGGTACCGCTTGCCGTGAAAACTTGAACCCCAAGGAACAGGCCAAGCGCCTGCCCCGCTTGCAGTGCCTGCGGGCTTTGCGTCGCAGGACCAACAAAAACAGGAGCGCTGTTCGGCCCAATACCCAATGCAGCAAAATCCGACTCTTGAGAATAGAGCGACGGAGTAATTCCCCGCTCGACCTTGCATCGACGAAACGAAATGCCGTAAGCGGCCGCGTTCAGTCCAGACAGCAACGCCACGACGGGAACGATATAGGATGTGCCATTGGGCGTCGTGGCAGTCATGCTATAACGCGACAGCGGTGTGCCGTTCGGAATGTTTAGACTGCCGAGCCCGCTACCAATAAGGTTGCTTGAGTTATCGTATGCAGCCAGATAGAACATCACCACGCCCGACATCACTCCGACCGTCGAGATAGCAATCGACGCAGACACCGGGATATTCGTACGCGGTCTTTTAACGACGCCCCTCAGCGGTTGAGGGCAGCAGGCATTCTCCAAGGCATGAGATCGGCGTAGTCG
>NZ_LOWB01000098.1 GCF_001522865.1 Burkholderia sp. TSV86
CGGTTGAGCGCGCCCATGTCCGAGAACGGGTGCAGGTGGTGTGCGGCGTCCAGCGCGCGGTATTCGGCGCTCGTGCGCGGCTGCGCGGCGCTCGCGTGCAGCACTTGGAGATCGTCGATGTCGTCACTTCGATAGGTCATTTTGCCCTCCTTGGTATGGCGTGCAAGCCGCACGCTCAAACGTGCAGCAACAGGTGCTTGCGCTCCCATGAGCTGATCACGCGGAAAAATGCTTCGTATTCCGTTTCCTTCAACGCGAGATACGCCTTCACGAACTTCTCGCCGAGCATCTCGGCGAGCGGCGTACAGGCGGCCATCAGCGTAAGCCCCTCCTCGAGATTGCGCGGCAGCTGGTATGGCAGGCTGTAGCCGTCGCTCGCGAGCGGCTCGGTCGGCTCAAGCGCTTGGGTGACGCCGAGATAGCCAGCCGCGAGCGTGCCCGCGATCGCTAGATACGGATTGCAGTCGACGCCCGGAATCCGGTTCTCGATTCGTCTTGCGGAAGGCGCCGCGTGCGGAATCCGGAAACCGACGGTGCGGTTGTCGTAGCCCCACTGCACGTTGATCGGCGCGGCCATGAAACGCGACAGCCGCCGGTACGAATTGATGTACGGCGCGAAGATCGGCATCAGCGCGGGCGTGTACTTCTGCAGGCCGGCCAGATAACCGCGGAACATCGGCGTCATGTCGCCGTTCGCATCGATGAAGAGGTTGCGGCCCGTTTCGACGTCGATGATGCTCTGATGAATATGCATCGCCGAGCCCGGCTCGCCTTCCATCGGCTTGGCCATGAACGTCGCATACATGTTGTGGCGCAGCGCCGCCTCGCGCACCGTGCGCTTGAACAGGAACACCTGGTCGGCGAGCGACAGCGCATCGCCGTGCAGGAAGTTGATCTCCATCTGCGCGGCGCCGACTTCGTGAATCAGCGTATCGATATCGAGGCCTTGCAGCTCGCAGTATTCGTAGATGTCCTCGAAAAGCGGATCGAACTCGTTGACCGCCTCGATCGAATAGGATTGCCGCCCCGTCTCCGCACGCCCGGTGCGGCCAATGGGCGGCCGCAACGGCAAGTCCGGATCCTTGTTCATGTCGACCAGATAGAACTCAAGCTCCGGCGCAACCACGGGCTTCCACCCTTTCTCCCGATACAAATCGAGCACGCGCCGCAATACGTAGCGCGGAGAGATCTGTACCGGCGAGCCGTCGAAATGCACGCAATCGTGAATCACCTGCGCGGTCGGATCGACCGCCCACGGAATCAGGCAGATCGTCGATGCGTCGGGCACGCATACCATGTCGGGATCGGTCACGCCGGTCAGCGTGCCGTCCTCCGGATAGTCGCCGGTGACGGTCTGCACCATCACGGCCTGCGGCAAGCGCATCGATTCGCCGGTTTCGAATTTGTTGCGCGGAATGATCTTGCCGCGCGCGATCCCCGCCATGTCGGGAATGATCGCTTCCACTTCGGTGATTCGGTGTTGCCTCAAAAAATCGTCGATGTCTTGCATATCAGCCTCTCTTCGATAAGCTTCGACGGCGTTACGCGCCCATTGCACGCCCGGCGCGCTCGGCCGTCCTGCGCATTCGGGCGTGGCATGCCGCGCCGAACGCCGCAAAAATTTCCCTCGACAGCGCATGGTGCTCGAACCGCCACTCCGGATGCCACTGCACGCCCAACGCGAACGCGCGCGCATCGCGCACGCCGATCGCCTCGATCAGCCCATCGGGCGCGCGGGCTTCGACGGTCAAGCCATCGCCGAGCCGCTCGATTCCTTGCGCATGCAACGAGTTGACTTCGACGCTGTCGGCGCCGCGCATCAATCGTTGCAGCAATCCGCCCGGCGCAAGCTGCACGGCATGCGCGGGACCGTACTGAACGTCGAGCGCCGCGTCCGCGTCCTCGCGGTGATCGGCATGCCCATCGATTCCATGCACCTGCTGATGCAGCGTTCCGCCGAACGCGACGTTCAACTCCTGCATGCCGCGGCAGATCGCGAGCACCGGCACGCCTGCGTCGATCGCCGCGCGCACGAGCGGCAGCGCCGTCGCGTCGCGCGCCGCATCATGCAGCGTGCCGGGCGCGCTCGCGGGCCCGCCATAACGCGCGGGCTCGACATTCGAATAGCTGCCGGTCAACAACAAGCCGTCGACGAGCGCGAGCAGATCGTCGATGCGCTGCCGCTCGCCGAGCGCGGGCAGTACGATCGCGAGCGCGCGCGCACCGTCGACGAGCGCGGTCAGATACTTCTCTCCCACGACATGCGCGGGATGCACCCCCACCATCTTGCGGTCCGCGCAAATGCCCACCACCGGCCGTGCACGGCCAATCGATTCGTTCATTGCATTTCCTCCGATTCGGGTTGGCGGCGAAATAGGTGTGCGTGCGACGCGCGCAACCGGGGCGGTGCGCGTCGCACGCGGTGGAAAACGCAAACGGTGCCGCAAGCCGGCGGATGCATGCGCCGGCTTGTTCGATGCTGGCAGCCGGGACTACGCAGCATTGATGCCACTGGCTCGCCGGCGGCCGCGCGGCATTCACGCGTCGCGCGAGGCAAAACGCACGCAGTTGCGCCGCATGCGCGACGGCACATCGCCCGCGCCGAACGGCAACGACGAATCGATGACCGGCAACAAGAGGCGCTAAGGCAACAACGACGCAATACCGTCGTCGTGAACAGCCATGTAGGCGCGCGCGGCAACCGCGTTATGACGGCGCACCGAGCGCCGGGACAAGGGGGCGAGACTAGGCAGGCTTGGGCTGGCGAGATGCTTGCCGCAGCCGTTGTCGGCGGAATCGACGGCATGCGGCCAACCCGCGCGCCAACTTCGACCCCGTCCGGCCAAGGAGCGTTGGACTCTCACGATCACACTCGACTGACTGTTTAAAGTATTGAACGTGGCAAAACGATGCGCAAAACGATGCACGCCGCCGCCCGGCTTGCCGGCACATCGCCGCGAACGTCGCAGTAGAGGGTTTTCGCAGTGCGGCAGCGTGAAAATACTGCCGAAGTTGATATGACGGCTGGCTGACAATCAGCTTATCGTATCTAAAGGCGCCGTCAATTCTGTTTAATCCGATTTAACATAGGGTTTACCCTTATAAACGGCTTATCGCCGGTATCCGATCACGGCCCCGCGATGCCGCGGCCGCTCAGCGATGTTCGAGCGCGGCCGTCACCAGCGCGCGCAGCAGCGGCGCGATGCGCTGCGCCTTCGCGTCGTCGTAAGCATAGGGCCGCGTCTCTTCCATGTAAGTCGCCTGCACGAGTTCAAGCTGCACGGCCTGCACACCGCTCTCAGGCGAGCCGTACTGGCGTGTGATGTAGCCGCCCTTGAAACGGCCATTCGCAACCGCCGTGTAGCCGCCGTGCCGTTCGACCAGCCCGGCGAGCGTATCCGCGAGCCCCGGCGCCGCGCTCGCACCGCCCGCCGTGCCGAAGTTGAAGTCCGGCAAGCGGCCGTCGAAAAAGCGTGGCACGCGCCCGCGGATCGAATGCGCCTCCCACAGCAGCGCGCGGCCATGTTCGCGTTTGATTCGCTGCAACTCGCCGGCGAGCGCCTCGTGATATGGCACCCAGTACTGCTCGCGACGCCGCGCGATCTCGGCGGCATCCGGCTCGGCGCCATCCCGATAGAGGGGCGCCTTGTCGAACGTGTCAATGGGCACGAGGCCCGTCGTGTCCTGGCCCGGATAGAGATTCGCGTCGTCGGGCGGACGATTCAGATCGACGACATAGCGCGCGTGCGACGGCACGAGCACCGATGCGCCGAGCGTCTTCGCAAAGCCATACAGGCGTTCGAGATGCCAGTCGCAATCGTCGACGTATTGGGCGACGGGCGTCATCGTCACGGCGATGTCGCGCGGGATATGGGTGCCGGCGTGCGGGATCGACACCAGCAGCGGCAACGTGCCGCGATGCAGCGTGAAGATCGGCGGATGCGATGCAATGCTCATGATGGTTGGTCTCGTGATTCGTTCCAGTGCGCAGCCACCTGCTCAGCGCAGCAATTGCGCGAGCGCCGCGCGATAACCGGCGTAGGCGACCGCTTCGTCGCGATGCCGGCGCTCGCGCACGAGCGCGTGGCCGCCGACATAGACATCGCGCACCGGCGTCTGGCCATGCTCGGCGAACACCACGCCCGACAGCCACGCATCGCTGCCGCGCTCGATCAGCGCCGGATGCTCGGGATCGAGCACGATCCAATCGGCGCGGCAACCGGCCGCGAGCGCACCGAGCGGCCGCCCGCTCGCGCGCGCGCCGCCCGCGAGCGAGGCCGCATACAAACGGTCCGCCACGTGAGTATGCGCCGAATCCGCGAGCACGTTGCGCTCGCGCCGCACGAGACGCTGCCCGTATTCGAGAAGCCGCAGCTCGGCGCGCCAGTCGACCGTGACATGGCTGTCCGAGCCGATGCCGATCGCGCCTCGCGCGGCGAGATAGTCAGCGCCTGGAAACACGCCGTCGCCGAGATTGGCCTCGGTCGTCGGGCAAAGCCCGGCAACCGCGCCGCTCGCGGCGAGCGCTACCGTCTCCGATGCGTCGACGTGCGTCGCATGGACGAGACACCAGCGTGCGTTCACATCGAAGCGCTCAAGCAGCCATTGCACCGGCCGCGCGCCGTATGCGCCAAGGCAATCGTCGACCTCGGCCGTCTGCTCGGCGATATGGATGTGGACCGGCGCATCGGGCGCGATCCCGTCGAGCAACGCGCGCAGCCCGCGCTCGGACACCGCGCGCAGCGAATGCGGCGCGATCCCGTAACGCAGTGCGCCGTGCTCCGGCTGCTCGGCGCGCAATGCGCCGACGAGTTCGAGCAGCGCCTCGGGCGTGTTGATGAAACGGCGCTGATCGTCGCGCGGCGCACGTTCGCCGAAACCGCTGTACTGATACGCGACGGGCAGCATGGTGATGCCGATGCCGGCCTCGCGCGCCGCGCCGATCACGCGGGACGCCAGCTCGGCTGGCCGCGGATAGCACGAGCCGTCGGGCGCGTGATGAACGTAATGAAATTCGCACACCGACGTATAGCCGCTCTTCAACATCTCGACATACAGCCAGCGCGCAATGGCCGCGAGCATGTCAGGCGTGATTTTCAGGGCGAAACGGTACATCAGGTCGCGCCAGCTCCAGAACGTGTCGGACGCATTCGCACGATATTCGGCAAGGCCGGCCATCGCGCGCTGGAACGCGTGCGAATGCAGGTTCGGCATCCCCGGCAACACGGGCCCCGCCGCGCGCTCGACGAGCGCCGGCGCATCCACGTCCGCTCGCACGTCAAGCAGCGCGCCCGCCGCGTCCCAGCGCAGCAGCACGTTACGCCGCCAGCCGCCGGGCAGATATGCATGCTCGGCAAACAGCATTGAATCGGTCATCGTCATGCCTGCTGTGTCTTTATCGAATGCAGGGCGCTTCGAACACTGTCGAGCCGCCCTTCACGACCCGCGCGCATAGCGGCCGGCCGAACCAATAGGCAAGCTCCGCGAGCGTGCCGACCGACCACACCGCAAAATCGGCCTGCCGCCCCGGTGCAAGCGCGCCGTGCCGGCCGCTCGCGCCGAGCGCCGCGGCCGCATGGCGCGTGACGCCGAGCAGCACTTCCGGCACCGTCAGCTTGAAAAGCGTGCAGCCCATGTTCATTGTCAGCAGCAGCGAAGTCAGCGGCGACGTGCCCGGATTGTGATCGGTCGCCAGCGCGATCGGCACGCGATAGCGGCGCAGCAAATCGATCGGCGGCAATTGAGTCTCGCGAATGAAGTAATACGCGCCCGGCAGCAGCACGGCGACGGTGCCGGCCTCGCGCATCGCGGCCACGCCGGCTTCGTCCAGATATTCGAGATGATCGGCGGACAACGCGCGATGGCGTGCGGCAAGCACCGCGCCGCCGCCGTTCGACAATTGCTCCGCATGCATCTTGACGGGCAGCCCGCGATGCGCGGCTGCATCGAACACGCGCTCGCTCTGCGCGAGCGTGAAGCCGATCCGCTCGCAGAATACGTCGACCGCATCGACGAGCCCTTCGTCGGCAAGCGCGGGCAACATCCGTTCGCATACCTCATCGATATACGCATCCGCGCGGCCCGCGTATTCGGGCGGCAGCGCGTGCGCGCCGAGAAACGTCGTGTGGACGCTCACCGGAAAACGTTCGCCGAGCCGCCGCGCGACGCGCAGCGTCCGGCGCTCGGCGTCGAGTGCGAGCCCGTAGCCCGATTTGATCTCGATGGCCGTCACCCCCTGCGCGAGCATCGGCTGCAGGCGCCCGGCCGCCTGCTCGAACAGTTCGGCCTCGGTCGCCTCGCGCGTCGCGCGCACCGTCGACACGATTCCGCCGCCCTGCCGCGCGATCTCCTCATAGCTCACGCCGGCAAGGCGCTGCGCGAATTCGTCCGCGCGCTGGCCGCCGTAGACGAGATGCGTATGGCAATCGACGAGGCCCGGCGTCACCCATGCGCCGCGCAAGTCCTCGCGCGGCCAGCCAGTGTAGTCGCGCGGCAAGCGCTCGAGCGGCCCGAGCCACGCGATCGCGCCGTCGTCGTCCACCGCGATCGCGGCACCGGCAAGCGTGTCGTCGGGATCGCCGTGCGCGCACAGATTCAAGTTATGCCAAACAGTCCGTTTCATCCGCTCATGCCTCGTCATCCAGAAGCGTCACGCCGGCCGCGAGCAGCACGCCGTCGCCGCCTATCGCGCAGCGCAGCTCGCCGCCCGGCGGATCGTCGATGCGCAGCGTATCGAAAGGGCTCAGCACGGCAGGGGCCGCCTCGCCAACAGCGATGCTCGGCGCGCCCAGCACGCAGAACAGCAGCACCACGTCCGCGCGCAACGCATACGACGCACCGCTGCGCCAGACCTCGACGCTGCCGCGCGCGGCGTCACGGCGCGTCATCAGATTGAAATCGCGCGTCGGGCCGCCGTGCAGTTCGGCCGCAATCGCGAGTTCGCCCGCGAAATCGGCGCGCTCGAGCGGCGAGCGCAGCACATGCCGCACACCGCCGGCGCCCACGAGCGTCATGCCCGCGCCGCTCAGCAGCACGAGCGTGCGATCGACGCCGTCGAAACGCGAGAACGGCCCCGGCCGGCCGACATCGGCAACGCTCACGCGCCAGACAAATGCATCGGGCACTCCGTTCGCCGGGCGCACCTGCGAAGCAGTGCGCCGCGTCAAGCCCGCCGCGATCTCGCGCGTCACGCCGCCGCCGTTCCTCCACGCAGACGCGACAAGCGTATCCGCGCCAATCAGCGCCGTTTTCATCGTTGCCGACGGCATGGCCATTCAGCGCCCGAGCATCGGCAGCTTGAGCCTGGCTTCCTTCGCGGTGCGCTGCGCCAGCTCGTAGCCGGCATCCGCGTGACGCATCACGCCCGTTGCCGGATCGTTGAACAGCACACGCTCGATGCGGCGGGCCGCCGCGTCGGTGCCGTCGCAGACGATCACGACGCCCGCATGCTGAGAGAATCCCATCCCGACGCCGCCGCCATGATGCAGCGACACCCACGTCGCGCCGCCCGCGGTGTTCAGCAGCGCATTCAGCAGCGGCCAGTCGCTGACGGCATCCGAGCCGTCCTTCATCGCTTCGGTTTCCCGGTTCGGGCTCGCAACCGAGCCGGTATCAAGATGATCGCGGCCGATCACGACAGGCGCCTTCAGCTCGCCCGACTTCACCATCTCGTTGAACGCGAGGCCGATCCGGTAACGATCCTTTACCCCGATCCAGCATATCCGCGCGGGCAGCCCCTGGAACGCGATCCGCTCGCGCGCCATGTCGAGCCAGTTGTGCAGGTGCGCATCGTCGGGGATCAACTCCTTGACCTTCGCATCGGTCTTGTAGATATCCTCGGGATCGCCCGACAGCGCGACCCAACGGAAAGGCCCCTTGCCCTCGCAAAAGAGCGGCCGGATATACGCAGGCACGAAGCCGGGGAAATCGAACGCGTTCTCGACGCCCATCTCCAGGGCCATTTGACGGATGTTGTTGCCATAATCGAGCGTCGCCGCGCCGCGCTGCTGCAACGTCAGCATCGCGCGCACCTGCGCCGCCATCGAATGCTTGGCCGGCGTGACGATGCTCTTCGGATCGACCTTCTGCGCATCGCGCCATTGCTCGACACTCCAGCCTTGCGGCAAATAGCCGTTGACCGGATCGTGCGCGCTCGTCTGGTCCGTCACGCAATCGGGCGTGATGCCGCGCGCGACGCATTCGGCAAACACATCGGCCGCGTTGCCCACGAGTCCCACCGACACCGGCTTGCCCGCGCGCTTGGCCTCGTCGACAAGCGCGAGCGCCTCGTCGAGCGTCTTCGCCTTCTTGTCGACATAGCGGGTCTTCAAACGGAAATCGATCCGCGATTCGTCGCATTCGACCGCGATCATCGAGAAGCCCGCCATCGTCGCCGCGAGCGGCTGCGCGCCGCCCATCCCGCCGAGACCGCCCGTCAAAATCCAGCGGCCGGACGGATCGCCGTTGAAATGCTGGTTCGCGACCGCGAAGAACGTCTCATACGTGCCTTGCACGATCCCCTGGCTGCCGATGTAGATCCAGCTTCCCGCCGTCATCTGGCCATACATCATCAGGCCCTTGCGGTCGAGTTCGTTGAAGTGGTCCCAGTTCGCCCAGTGCGGCACGAGATTCGAGTTGGCGATCAGCACGCGCGGCGCGTCCGCGTGCGTGCGGAACACGCCGACCGGCTTGCCCGACTGCACGAGCAGCGTCTCGTCGTCGCCCAAATCCTTCAGCGACGCGAGAATCTGATCGAAGCAATCCCAGTTGCGCGCGGCGCGGCCGATACCGCCGTACACCACGAGCGCATGCGGATGCTCGGCGACTTGCGCGTCGAGATTGTTCTGAATCATCCGGTACGCGGCTTCGGTCAGCCAGCTCTTGCAGGTTTTCTCGGCACCGCGCGGTGCGCGGATGACGCGGGTCGGATCGAGACGCGGATCGATGTGTTTCGGATGGTTCATGACGACGGCTCCGACAGAGGAAACGGGTAATCGTTAGGATTTAGAAATGACCGGTGAAGCGATAGCGGCTGCCCGGATGCCACAGATTCACGATCGACGCGACGACGCCTTGCGACCAAGTGCGCCGGTGCAGCACGAGACAGGGCTCGGCCTCGCCCATCGCAAGCAGATCGCGCATCGCACACTCGGGCGCCGCGGCCTCGATCCGGTATTCGACGCGCTGCAGCGGCGCGACGCGCATCAGGTATTGATTCGGCGTGATCGTCGAGAAATCCTGCGCGACGTAATCGGCGGCGACCACGGGATTGACCCAGCGCTCCTCGAACTGCACCGGCTCGTCGTTCTCGTAATGCAGCATCGTCGAGCGGAAGATCGTCGCGTGCAACAGCACCTGCATCTCCTCGGCGAGCGCGTCGTCGGCTCTCATCGTGACGAGATCGAGCACGCGCGCATGATGCCGGTGACCGCGCGCGGCGATCTCATCGGAGATGCTGCGGATCGCCACGAGCGTCGATTCATACTTGGGCCGCGCAACGAACGTGCCCGCGCCTTGCACGCGCGTGAGCACCTGCTCGGCCGTCAGTTCGCGCAGCGCGCGGTTGACCGTCATCCGGGCAACCTTGAATTCGCGCGCAAGCTCATTCTCGGACGGCACTTGATCGCCTTCCGCCCATTGACCGGCGTGAATGCGCTCGAGGATGAAGTCCTTGATCTCCTGATACGCGGGCGTGCTCATCGCGTCACTGCTCCGATTCGAACGACAGCGGCGCGAGCGCCGCGAACACGCGCTCGCGCACGCGCCGCGCGATCACCGCGATGTCCGGCGCGAAGTAATGATCGAGGTCGTAGTGCGCGACGTCGGCGCGCACCGCCTTCATCGCTTGCAGCAGCGCCGGGCTCGTTTGGTGCGGCGCGCGCAGATCGACGCCCTGCGCGGCCGCGAGCAGCTCGATCGCGAGGATGTGCGCGGTGTTGTCCGCGATGTCCGCGAGCCGGCGCGCGGCGAACGTCGCCATCGACACGTGGTCCTCCTGGTTCGCCGATGTCGGCAGCGAATCGACCGAGGCCGGGTGCGCAAGCGTCTTGTTTTCCGACGCGAGCGCGGCGGCCGTCACGTGCGCGATCATGAAGCCCGAGTTCACGCCGCCGTCCTTCACGAGGAACGGCGGCAGGCCCGACAGCGTCGCGTCGATCAGGAGCGCGATCCGGCGCTCGGCGAGCGCGCCGATCTCGGCCGCGGCGAGCGCGAGATTATCGGCCGCGAACGCAACGGGCTCCGCGTGGAAATTGCCGCCGGACAACACCTCGCCGGTGTCGGGAAAGATCAGCGGATTGTCCGACACCGCGTTGGCCTCGATGAGCAGCACGTTCGCCGCGTGGCGCATCTGGTCGAGGCATGCGCCCATCACCTGCGGCTGGCAGCGCAGGCTGTACGGGTCCTGCACCTTGCCGCAGTCGCGGTGCGACACGTTGATCGCCGAGCCTTCGAGCAGCGTCCGGTAAGCGGCCGCCGCATCGATCTGGCCGCGATGGCCGCGCAGCTCGTGGATGCGCGCATCGAACGGCTTCACCGAGCCGGCCGCCGCATCAACCGACAGCGCGCCCGATACGAGCGCGGTGCGGTACAGATCCTCGATCACGAACAGATTGTCGAGTGCGAGCGCGGTGGACGCCTGTGTGCCGTTCAGCAGCGCCAGCCCTTCTTTCGCGTCGAGCGCGAGCGGCGCAAGGCCCGCGACGCGCAGGCCCTCCATCGCGCTGGCACGCTCGCCGCGGATGAACACCTCGCCGATACCGAGCAGCACGGCCGACATATGCGCGAGCGGCGCCAGATCGCCCGATGCGCCGACCGAGCCCTTGACCGGAATCAGCGGCAGCACGTCGGCATTGAACAGCGTGACGAGCGCGTCCATCACGACGCGCCGGATGCCCGAGTGACCGCGCCCGAGGCTCGAAAGCTTCAGCGCGATCAGCAGACGCACGACCGGCAGCGCCATCGGTTCGCCCACGCCGACCGCATGCGACAGCACCAGGTTCCGTTGCAGCAGCTCGAGCTGATCGTGCGGAATATGCGTGCTCGCGAGCCGGCCGAAACCCGTGTTGATGCCGTAGGCCGGCTCGCCCTTCGCGGCGATCGCGGCGACGGCTTGCGCGCCCGCGTCGATGGCCGCGTAGCTCGCGGGATCGAGCGCGATGCGCACGTTCTCGCGTGCGATCCGGCGTAGTTGCGCAAGGCTCAGGCGGCCTGGGGTCAGTGTGATCATCGGCGAGTCCTGTCTATACAAGTTTTCGATGCGTCGAGTTTAGTGACCCAAGCTTGTATAGACAACTCGTTTTTCAAAAATACGGCCTGGGGTTTGCCCTAGGCTTGGTCTATACGTGGTCCCTGCCGATATCCGGCTCGCGCTTGCCGGGCGCGCATCGGAGCGCCGCGGCGCGGGATGCCGGACACAAGCCGAGCGCGGGAAACCAGCCGGGCCCGGATCCAGCGCATCCGCGCGGGACATTTCAGGCAATCTGCCTGCGCAGGCGAATTCTCGGCCGCCGGAATGCACGCTGCGCCGGCTGAGCGGCGGCATAACATGCGTTATCCGTCGATTGATTGGTATCGCTCAATAGCGCTCGTGCGATTCGCGCCGGCTACAGAAAAGCAGACGCCATGAAGGAAACGGCCGGCAGCACATGCCGCCGGAGCGTGCCGCCATGCGTGAAAACAGACACTGGATGCACTACGCACGCTGCCAGGCGACGCAGGCCGCGTAGCCGGCCGGTGCGTCGAGCCAGATCGCATCGAACGCGGCCACGCCGCAGGCGGCTGACGCCGGATCGACGATGCGCACGATCGGCGTGACCGGAAAATGCAGTGCCGGCCCGGCAGCGGCCAACGCTGCGCCACCCTGCTCGCGCGCGGCTGCCATCGACGTGCGGTGCGCGGGACCGCGCGAAACGGCGCAGCCGGGATCGCACGCCGGCAACGCCGAGGCAGCCGGCTGCCCTTCGCCGCCGAGCACTGAGAACGCGGTGAGCCCCGCGCCGATTCCCGTGCCGAGCGCTTTCAGCAGCGCCTCCTTCGCCGCCCACACCCGATAGAACGCCGCTTCGCGCTCGGCTTCGGGCAACGCGGCAAGCGCCGCCTCGTCGGCGGGGGCGAACACCGCGCGGCTGAGCGACCACCAATCGATGCCCTCGCGCTGTGCCTCGATATCGACGCCGACGCGCGCCGCGCGGCTCCAACCGATCAGCGCATGCCCGCCGGAATGCGACACGTTGAAATCCAGCGTGGGCGCGAGCCGCGCATGCTCGGGCGCAAGCGTTGGCCGGCCGTGTGCGTCGGCGACGAAACGCAGCGCCGCGGCCGGAATCTCCAAGGCGGCGCCGAGCAGCATGCGCAGCACCGCGCGGGTCGCAGCGTAGCGCAGCGCGTCTTCCGTTCGCACAAAGCGGTGCGCACGCTCCTGCTCGTCGTCGCTCAAACATTCGAACGCGCGCGTTTCGCCTGCCGCGCCGAAATTGAAATCGAGCCGCACGAGCCGTACACCAGCGGTGCGCACCGCATCGGGCGCCGTCAATTCGACGGCGCGATAAGCGGCATCGTGAGCGGACGGCAAAAATGCATCAGAAGGTTGGCTCATGGAGGCAAGGAAAGCGCGTGTCAGACGAAAGCGTTCGATAGTAACGGATGCCGGTCATGCCCGCCGCGCAACAGACGCGAATACGCACGGAATCAATCTCTCGGTTCTCCTTCAATAACCCCGAACCATGCGATGACCATACTCCGGCGCGCTCACCAGCCGCTCATCTCGACAGCCCGCAATGGTTGAATCAGGCTGCTGCACAAGACGCGGCGCGGCCCGCCTGTCGTTGCGGCGTTTGGAGGTTCATGCCTAATCCGAAGATTTGGCCGAACGATGATAGAACACATGTAACTGAGCGCAGCGAACATGAACTGGCGGCACGGACGGCAAACGCCGGTGCACGCAACCAGCCAGCCGGCCCAAAAAACGGCGCACCCACACCGACAGGGAAGAGCAATGGCAACTCAGCAACCGGCACGCTCGCCGTGAACCGATACAAAACGCTATTGGTGATCGTCAGCACGCAATCGCTCAGCTGGTACGACTACATCGGCTGCGCCATGTCGCTCGGCACCGCGACCGGCATCTCGATCAACACCGCGCACGAACTCGGCCATAAAAACAACCGGTTCGAGCGCTGGCTCGCAAAAATCACGCTCGCCCCCGTCGCATATGGCCATTTCTTCGTCGAGCACAATCGCGGCCATCATGTGCGCGTCGCCACGCTGGACGATCCGGCCAGCGCCCGCTACGGCGAATCGTTCTGGGCGTTCCTGCCGAGAACCGTAACGGGCAGCGTCAGATCCGCGTGGCGGCTCGAAAAGGCGCGGCTGGCACGCACCGGCCACTCGTGCTGGTCGTGGCGCAACGAAGTGCTGCATGCGTGGGCGACGACTGCCGCGTGATGGGGCGCCGCGATCGCGTTGTACGGCGCGAAAGTGCTGCCGCTGCTGCTGATCCAGGCGGTATATGGCAGCGTCGCTGCTCGAAGTCGTCAACTACACCGAGCACTACGGGCTCGGCCGCAATCAGTTGCCGAGCGGGCGCTACGAGCGCTGCACGAGCGCGCACTCGTGGAACAGCAGCCACGTCGTGACGAACCTGTTCCTGTATCGACTCCAGCGCCACGCCGATCATCATGCCAACCCGGCGCGCGCTTATCAGGCCCTGCGGCATTTCGACGATTCGCCGCAATTGCCCGCCGGTTATGCGACGATGATCCCGCTCGCCTATGTGCCGCCGCTGTGGTTCAAGGTGATGAATCCGCGCGTCGTCGGGCACTACCGCGCGAACATCGGGCAATCGAACATCAAGCCGTCGATCCGGCAACGGGTGCTTGCTGAACTGGGCGCGGCACGCGCATGACGCGGCGGCATACGCGGCCTGAGCCACGTCAAAGCAAAACCGGCCGCATAAGCGGCCGGTCGTCGACAAGACAGCGCTTTCGAAATTCGGCACGCCGCCGAATGCGTTACTTGAGCGTCACGGGTACGCTGAAGTACTTCTTCGCAAGGCCATCGATCGTGCCGTCGGCCTTCAGTTCCTTCAGCGCCTGATTGACCGCGGTTTTCAACGACTCATCGCCCTTACGCAGCCCGAAGCCCACGCCCGAGCCGAGAATCTCCGCATCGCTCACATGATCGCCCGCGAACGCGAAGCCCGCGCCCTGCGGCTTCGACAGAAAGCCCTTCGCGCCCGCCTCCGAATCCTGGAACGTTGCGTCCAGACGCCCCGACTTCAGGTCTTCGTAGGCCAGATCCTGCGTCTGATACGGCACGACTTCGACGCCCGCCGGCGCCCAGCGCTTCTTCGCGTAGGCTTCCTGAATCGTTCCTTGCAGCACGCCAATGCGCTTGCCCTTGAGCGAGGCCGTCGTCGGCAGCAGCCCGCTGCCCTTCTTCGCGATCAACTGATTCGGGATCGTGTAGATCGGATCGGTGAAATCGATGGCGCGGCGGCGCTGATCGGTGATCGTCATGTCGGAGTTGATCGCATCGAATTTGCGAGCCTGCAGCGCCGGGATCAGGCCGTCGAACGCGTTTTCGACCCACACGCACTTCACCTTCAGCTTCGCGCATACGGCATTGCCGATATCGATATCGAAACCGGCCAGCTTGCCGTCGGGCGTCTTGTATTCGAACGGCGCATACGATGCCTCGACGCCGAAGCGAATTTCCTTCAGATCGGCCGCGACCGCGCTGCCTGCTGCCAGCATCGCTGCCGTCGCGACCGCGTGCGCGGCCATCTTTCGCCAGTTCAATTTCATCAGTGTTCTCCTCGATACGAACGAACATTGTCAGTCAGCGACCGGAACGCCGCATGATTGCAGCGCAGCCGTTTGCGGACAAACACGCGGCCCGGTCATGATGCGGCGCAACAGCCGCAAGGTCGCGATTGTACCGTCTCGGGCGCCCCGGCTGGTCGGGCGCGCGCGCCAGGGCGGGCGCGGCGGCGATTACGTCGCGGCATGCGGAATGCGCAATTAGGCGTCGCAATCGCGCAAGCGGCGCGCTGCGCAAGCCGGCGGGCGGCATGCACGCGGGGGAGCGGAAACCGGCTCTGGAGCTCGGACGGGCGCGGCGCGCGCCTGCCGCTCAGACGAGCGCAGCGTATATGTCGGCCGTCGTCTCGACGACCAGCAGCCCCGCTCGCAAGCCAGGCTTGACCGACGGATTTGGAAACACGATGCGCTCCTCGTCGCGCGTCACCGTATAGCGGTAATCGCCGTCGCGCGCGAGCAGCGTGCCTCGCGCGAACGGCGTGAAGTTCGGCACGTCCTTGTCGACGAACAGTTCGAGCGCGTCGCTTTGCTTGGTGATCTGATCGACGACCGTGAATACGCGCGGCAACGGCGCATGCGCGCGCGGCGCGGCGCCCGGCACGCCGCCGCGATCGGACACGAGATGGCGCACCGCCTGATCGGCGTGCGCGAACCGCGCGAGATCGTTCTCGCCGAACGGCATCACCTTGCCCAGCTCCAGCGTGCATGCGAGCGCGCCGCACTGCTGCGCGGTGAAATGCGAAAACGTATTTCCTTTCGCCGTATGCAGCAGCACCGCCGCGATCCGCGCGAAGCCGAGCCATTCGAACATCGTCCGCGCCGGCGGCATGCCGGTATGCGGCAGCAGGGCGAACTGCTCGAACATCGATGCGCGAATCGCGGTATGCATGTCGATGTGCCAGCGCTCACCGCCCGTGGGTGCCGCCGCGAAAAAGCGCGCCGCGGCCGCCTCGAGCTGCTCGGCGCGAAGCGCCTCGCGGCTCGGCGCCAGCTGCTGAACCTGCTGGTAGCGGCCGCCGAACAAGCGATTCAGATCGTCGTCCAGATAACGCCGCCCCGCACGCATCGCGGCCGGATTGCCGAGCGCGACGAGCAGCCTGCACGCCAGCGGCAGCGTGCCACGCGCGATGTCGCGAACGAGCCGCGACGCCAACTCGATCGGCGCCGTTTCGTCGCCGTGCACGCCAGCCGATACGAGCACGCTACGCATGCGCGGCGCGGCGTCGGCCGGCTCGAGCAGCAACAGCCCGTCGCCGAGCCAACGCCAGTGCACCACGCGTTGCGCGCATTCGCCGGTGGCCGAAGATGCAGCGCCGCCCGCCAGCGTCAACGCGAGAAAATCGTCGAGCCAGCCCGCGCCGCCGCCGCGTTCAGCGCTGAAAATCATAGAGCGAGCCCAGGCCGAGGATCTGCGTCAGCTCATCGAGCGCCGTGCGCGATTCGTCGAGCAGCGCCGGATCGGCGAGATCCGCGGGCGACAACCGGTCGCGATAATGTCTGTCGATCCATCCATCGAGCGACGTGAACAGCGCATCGTCGATCCAGACATTCGACTTCACCGCGTCGCGTTCCGCATCGGTGAGCACGACGCGCAGCCGCAAGCACGCCGGGCCGCCGCCGTTCTTCATGCTTTCGCGCAGATCGAACACCAGCACGTCGCGAATCGGCCCATTGCCGGCGACAAGTTCGTCCAGGTAGGCGGACACATTCGGATTCTCTCTGCATTCCTGCGGAACGATCAGCAGCTGCGCGCCGTCCGCGCGCGTGAGCAACTGGCTGTTGAACAGATACGAGCCCACCGCGTCCGCGACGCTCACCGCGTGCTGCGGCACCTCGATGATCTTGAGCTGCGCGCCCAACGCGCCGAGCGCGGCGCTCAGCGTGTCGTAGGTCACCTGCTTGTCGACGAACGCGCGCTCGTGGCAAAACAGCGTATCGCGGTTGCCCACCGCGATCACGTCGTTGTGGAACACGCCGGCGTCGATCACGTCCGGGTCCTGCTGCGCATAGACGGTCGCCTCCTCGCGCAGGCCGTGGCGCTGCGCGACCGCGCGGCTCGCCTCGAACGTCTGGCGCGCGGGAAAGCGTTTCGGCTCGGGCCCGCGCCGGTATTCGGCGCGGCCATACACGAAGAACTCGATGCCGCGTGCGCCGTATTCGGCGCAAAAGCGCGTGTGGTTCGCCGCGCCTTCGTCGCCGAGCGCGGGCGTGCCGGGCAGCGCGTCGTGCACCGCGAAGCGCGCGTCGTCCGAGAAGATCGCGGCAAGCGTGCGGCGCGTCGCCTCGTGCTCGATCGCCCGGTGCAGCTTGCTGCACAGATTGGCCGGCGTGAAATGGACGCGGCCGTCGGCCGTATCCGCCGACGGGCTCACCGTCGCCGCGTTCGCGGTCCACATCGCGGACGCGGAACTTGCCGCGGCGAGCAGCTCGGGCGCCTGCTTCGCGGCTTTCGCGATCACGTCGGCATCCTTGCCGGAGAAACCGAGTTCGCGCAACAGGCGCAGCGACGGCCGCTCCTGTGGCGGCAGCACGCCTTGCGCAAAGCCCAGGTCCGCGAGCCGCTTCATCTTGCGCAGCCCCTGCTTGGCGGCCGCCTTCGGGTTCGCGTCGCTCTTTTCGTTGGACAGCGATGCGACATTGCCGAACGACAGCCCCGCATAGTTATGGGTCGGGCCGACGAGCCCGTCGAAATTGGCTTCTTTTGCGTTCATCGTCGCATCCTGCTCAGAAATGAAGGCCCGGCGACAGGCTCGCGGGCATTTGCAATTGCGCGCTCTCGACCGATGCCATCGGGTACGCACAGTAATCGGCCGCGTAATAGGCGCTCGGCCGGTGGTTGCCGGAGCGGCCCGTGCCGCCGAACGGCGCGGCCGACGACGCGCCGTTGGTCGGCCGGTTCCAGTTCACGATGCCGGCGCGGATCGAGCGGCAAAACGTGTCCCACATGCGTTCGTCGTCCGCAAGCAGCCCCGCCGACAAGCCGAATGCGGTGTCGTTCGCGCGCGCGATCGCGTCGTCGAAATCCGCGTAGCGGATGATTTGCGCGAGCGGGCCGAAATGCTCTTCGTCGGGCAGCGCGTGCACGTCGGTCACATCCAGAATCGACGCGTTCACGAAGCCGAGTTCGCCGTCGCGCTGTTTCATCTCGATGACCGGCTTCGCGCCGAGCGCGACGAGCCGCGCCTGCGCCTGGACGAGCCGCGCGGCCGCGCGCGCGGAGATCACCGCGCCCATGAACGGCTGCGGATCGGCATCGTAGACGTCCGCGCGGATCTTCGCCGTCACGTCGGCAAAACGCGCGATGAAACGATCGCCGAATGCGCCGCGCGGCACGAGGATGCGGCGCGCGCACGTGCAGCGCTGCCCCGCCGACAGGAACGCCGACTGGATCGCATGATGCACCGCCGCGTCGATATCGGCGGCCTCGGCGACAACGAGCGGATTGTTGCCGCCCATCTCGAGCGCGAGCACGATCTCCGGTCTGCCGCCGAACTGCTTGTGCAGCAGCGTGCCGGTGTCGGAGCTGCCGGTGAAGAACAGGCCGTCGATCTGACGATGGTTCGCCAGCGCGATGCCCGTTTCCTTTTCGCCCTGCACGAGATTCAGCACGCCCGCGGGCAGCCCCGCGTCGCGCCAGACCTCGACAGTCGCGCGCGCGACGCCCGGCGCAAGCTCGGACGGTTTGAACACGACCGTGTTGCCCGCGATCAACGCGGGCACGATATGCCCGTTGGGCAAATGGCCGGGAAAATTGTACGGTCCGAACACCGCGACGACGCCGTGCGGACGATGCCGCAATACCGCGACGCCGTCGGCCAGCGGCGCGCGCTTCTCGCCGGTACGTTCGTGATACGCGGTGATCGAGATGTCAACCTTCGCCGCCATCGCGGCGACTTCGGTGCGCGCTTCCCACAGCGGCTTGCCGGTCTCGCGGCCGATCGCAGCCGCGATCGCCTCCTTGCGCTCGTTGAGCAATGCGGCAAAGCGCTTGACGATCGCGCAGCGCGCGTCGAATTCGAGCGCCGACCACGCGGCGAACGCGCGGCGCGCGCTCGCCACCGCAAGTTCGACGTCGTGCGCCGACGCGCTCGCGCCTTCCCACACGCGCTCGGTCGTGCCGGGATTGCGCGACGAAAAGACGTGGCCCGTGCCTGCCACCCAGGCGCCGTCGATGAAGAGTTCGGTCATGGTCTATCCCTGTTTCTGTTTGAGCGGCAGCACGCGCACGTGATCGCCGGCCTTGACGCGCAGCGCGGCGGCATCGTCCGCCGACAGCGTGAACGCGCCGTCCTCGACGAGCCCCGGCGCGACGCCGACGCGAAAATCCGCAAGCGACGTGTTCGACACGAGCGAGCGCGGCGCATCGCCGCTCGCGGCGGCGTTGCCGATCGCAACCGGCACGACGGCGCTCTCGCGCACCGTGCGCAGATCCGACACGTGGCATTCGAGCACGGGGCCGGCATCGAAAATATCGACGTGGTTCTGATAGCGCAGCCCTTCCGCCTCGAGCATCTTGCGCGCGGGCAGCGTATCGCGATGCGTGAGCCCGATCACGTCCTGCGCGTCCTGCGGCAGCAGGTCGACGTAGACCGGAAAGCGCGGCATCAGCTCGGCGAGAAACGATTTGCGGCCGTGCGAACTCAGGTAATCCGCGGCGTTGAAATCGATCTGATAGAAGTGCGAGCCGACCGCGCGCCAGAACGGCGACGTGCCGTCGTCGTCGAAATGGCCGCGCAGCTCCGCGCAGATGCGCTCCGGGAACCGTTCGCGGAACTGCGCGATGAACATGAAACGCGAGCGCGACAACAAGCCGCCGACGCCGCCCGTCCGGTAGCGCGGGCTCAAAAACAGCGAGCACACTTCCGCATAGCCCGTCAGGTCGTGCGAGATGTTCAACAGCGACATCCGCGTCCACACGCCGAGATCCTGGCTCGCATGCACCACCGTGCTCACGCGGTAGTTGTAGAACGGCTGCGTCAGGCCCACCTCGGTCTCGATGCCGCACACGCCGGCGATATCGCCCGTGTGCGTGTCCTCCATCACGAAGAAGTAGCCGGCATCGGCCGGGCTTGCTTGGCCGTCGAGCGTGCGGCGGGTGCGCTCGATACGCGCGGCGAGCGCGTCGCGGTCCGGCTTGAACGTGGTGAGGCCCGGCCCGGTTTCCCGCGCGAGCGCGACGAGCGCGTCGACGTCGCCCGTCTGTACGACTCGAACGACGATCATGCTGCATCTCCCTGTGAGTTGGCCGGCAGGCTGCCGCGCGCATCGCGGCCGCCTTCGGCGTCGCGCTGGTGCAGCGGTACGCAGCGCACCGTATCGCCATCGGCGACGTTGAGCGCCGCGCGCGCGTCGGCGGCAAGCGGCGCGTCGGCGCCGCTTGCGGGCAGATCCGCGAGTACGCAGCGAAACGCGTCGCCACGGCCGCTCGACAGCAGGCACGCGATCTCGCCGTGCTCCCGCGCGGATTCGCGCACCATGCGCGCGACGTTGCGCGTCACGCACGCGGTACGGTCGACTTGCGCGGTCAGCACCGGGCCGGCATCGAAAATATCGACGTAACGATCCGGCTCGAAGCCTTCTTCCAGATGAATGTCGTAGGCCAGCAGCGCATGCTCGTTCGGCTCGCCCAGCACGCGCTGCGCGGCCTCGGGCAACAGCGGCACGTAAAGCGGATAGGTCGGCATCACCTCGGCGATGAACGTGCGGCTTCTGCCGCCCGACTCGATCTCGATCGCCGCGAAATCGCGGCCGAAAAACTTGCGGCCGACCGCTTCCCAGAACGGCGAGACGCCCGAGCCGTCGGTGACGCCGAGCAGCAGCGAGAATACTTCCGGCGTGAAGCGGTTGCGGTTCGCGGCGATATACATCATCCTCGCGCGCGACAGCAAATGCGCGGCCGCATCGCCGCGCAGCGAAGGATCGACGTAGAAGCCCGCCAGGCGGCTCTTGCCGGTCAGTTCATGCGACATCGTGAGCGCATGGATCTTGCGATTCACATGCAGCTCGCGCGACGCATGGATCAGTGCATCGTTGCGAAACGCGTAGAACGGCTCCGAGTAGCCGGCCGCGGCGACGATGCTCGACGTGCCGAGCAGCTTGCCCGTCGCGCCGTCCTCGAGCACGAACAAATAGAACTCCTCGCCGGGAAAATCGACTTCCGCGCGAAACGAATCCTCGGAAAGCGCGACGCGCGCCTCGAGCGCCGCGCGGTCGTGCGGCAACGAATGCAGCACCGGTTGCGCGGTGCGCGCCATCTGCGCGAGCGCGTCGAGATCGGCGAGTCTGCCTGGGCGTACAAAGAGCATCGTCGTTCCTGTCTGCTGGTCTGTCTGCTGCGATAGGCCGGGATACGGGCCGCTTCAGCGGGCGGCGGCGCCGGTTTGCGCTGCGGCGAGCACCTGCTCGACTGCCTTTTCGAAGCGCGCCAGGCCCTCGTCGAGCACGTCGAGTTCGATCACGAGCGACGGCGCGAAGCGCAGCACATCCGGCCCCGCGATCAGCATGATGACGCCGTGCTCGGCCGCGGCCGACACGAAATCCTTCGCACGGCCGCCGAACGCGGCGACAAGCTCCGCGCCGATCAGCAAGCCCTTGCCGCGAATATCGTTGAAGAGATTGAAGCGCGCGTTGATCTTCGCGAGCGTGGCCGTCAGCCGCTCGCTGCGCTCGCGCACGCCCGCGAGCAGCGCCGGATCGCTGACGAGCTCGACGACTTTCTCGGCAATTGCCGACGCCAGCGGATTGCCGCCGTATGTCGTGCCGTGCACGCCGACCTTGAAATGCGCGGCAAGCTCGGCCGTCGTCAGCATCGCGCCGATCGGAAAGCCGTTGCCGAGCGCCTTCGCGGTCGTCAGGATATCGGGCGTGACGCCCGTGTCCATGTAAGCGTAGAAGTGGCCCGTGCGGCCCACGCCCGTCTGCACTTCGTCAAAGATCAGCAGGGCGTCGTGGGCATCGCACGCTTCGCGCAGCGCCTTCAGGAACGCCGGATCGGCGGGAATCACGCCGCCTTCGCCCTGGATCGGCTCGACGATCACCGCGCAGGTTTGCGGACCGATCGCGGCCTTGGCCGCGGCGATATCGTTGAACGGCAGATGCTTGATGCCGGCGGGCACCGGGCCGAAGCCGTCCGAATACTTCGGCTGGCCGCCGACGCTGACCGTGAAGAACGTGCGGCCGTGAAACGACTGGGCGAACGATACGATCTCGTATTTGTCCGCGCCGTGCCGCTCGAACGCGACGCGGCGCGCGAGCTTCAGCGCGGCCTCGTTCGCCTCCGCGCCGGAATTCGCGAAGAACGCGCGGTCGGCGAAAGTCAGCGCTTCCAGACGCTTGGCCAGACGCAGCACCGGCTCGTTCGTATAGCCGTTGCCGATGTGCCAGAGCTTGCGGCTCTGCTCGTCGAGCACCTTCAGCAGTTCCGGATGGCCGTGGCCGAGCGCCGTAACGGCGATGCCGCCCGCGAAATCGACGTAATCGCGCCCGGCCGTATCCCACACGCGCGAGCCTTCGCCGCGATCCGGCACGAACGGCGCGGGGGAGAACACCGGCACCATGACTTCATCGAAAGTCTGGCGGGACACGGTCGGGGTTTTCATGGGCGCTCCTTCCAATTTGTCAGAGATAACAGGTTCAAGTTTAGGAAATCGTTCGCGCGGCGTCTTGCGTGATTGCGACGGGAAATTTTGCAGAGAATGGGCGTGGCTGAAGAGCGTCGGCAATGGCCTGCCGCGCGAGCGGCCAATCAGTCACTCAGCCATTCACGGCACGCCCGAGCCGCCGCTTTTACCCCTGCCCGCCCTTTCGACCAGCGCGCCCGGCTGCGGGGCTTCGAGCCCGCCTCCTTCGATCCAGGCCCGCCGGTCCTCCCGGGGCGTCACGCCGAACCGCTCGCGGTACGCATTCGAAAAATGCGCGGCCGACGCAAACCCGCAAGCAAGGCTCACCTGCACCACCGACTTGCTGGTGCGCTGCAACTGCGTGCGCGCCTTGAGCAACCGCAGATTCAGGTAATACCGCGACGGCATCGCGCCCAGATACTGCTTGAACAGCCGCTCGAGCTGCCGCCTCGACACCCCGACGAGCCCGGCGATCTCGTCGGTTGTCAGCGGGTCCTCGATATTCGCCTCCATCAGCAGCAGCGCATCGTTCAACCGCGGATGCCGCTCGCCCGGCGCGGTCACGAACGGAATCCGCTGCCGCTCGTCGCCGCTTCTGAGCGTACCCGTGCCAAGCGCGTCGGCGATCCGCTCGGCGAGTTCGCGGCCGTGATCGCGGCCAATCATCGCCAGCATGAAATCGACGCTCGCCTGCCCGCCCGCGCAGGTTGCGCGATCGCGGTCGATCTCGAAAATCTGCTGCGTGACGATCGAGCGCTCGAACTGCTCGGCGAACTGCTGATACGTCTCCCAATTCACGCTGACCCGGTAGCCGGACAACTGCCCGGCCATCGCGAGCCACCACACGCCATGATGGATGCCCGTCACGAGCGGCGTGCGCTGCCCGACCCGCGCGAGGCTCGCGAGAAACAGCCGGTAATCGGCAAACTGCTGAAACCGCTCGCTGACGACGATCAGCCAATCGCAAACGATCGCATCGTTGAACGCGGCATGCGCGTGCCATTGCGCGCCGCCCGCGAGCGGCACCGGCCGCCCGTCCCACGAACAGACCTGCCAGCGGTACAAAAGGCGTCCGTCGATCTCGTTGGCGAGATTCAGCGCATCGACGATCGGCCCGACGCCCGACATCGACACCGGCGGCAACGCGACGATCGCCACCTGTATCGTGCGAGCCGGACTCGCCGGCCGGTTCACGGACACCACCGCCTGCTGCGTCGCATATCGGCCGGCCCGTTACTTGAGGCTGCCGGACAGGAACTGCTTCAAACGCCCGCTTTGCGGACGCGCGAGCACGTCGGCGGGGTTGCCCTCCTCCTCGGTGCGCCCCTGATGCAAGAACATCACGTGATTCGACACGTTGCGCGCGAAGCCCATCTCGTGCGTGACCACGATCATCGTGCGCCCTTCGTCCGCGAGCTTTTGCATCACCTTCAGCACTTCGCCCACCAACTCCGGGTCCAGCGCCGAGGTCGGCTCGTCGAACAGCATCACGTCCGGATGCATCGCCAACGCGCGCGCGATCGCCACGCGCTGCTGTTGGCCGCCCGACAGATGCGACGGATACTGCTTCTCCACCCGCGGCGCGAGCCCAACCTTCTCCAGATATTCGCGCGCGCGCTCCTGCGCTTCTTTCTTCGGAATCCCGAGCACATGCACCGGCGCTTCCATCACGTTTTCCAGCACGTTCATGTGCGCCCACAGATTGAAGTGCTGGAACACCATCGCGAGCTTCGTGCGGATTCGCTGAAGCTGCTTGTGATCGGCGACTTCGAGATTGCCCGCGCGATCGGTCTTGGTGCGCACTTGCTCGCCGTCGACGACGATCTGCCCCGCGTTCGGCCGCTCGAGAAAATTAATGCAGCGCAAAAACGTGCTCTTGCCCGAGCCGCTCGCGCCGATGATGCTGATCACATCCCCCGCCTTCGCATTCAGCGACACGCCCTTGAGCACTTCGTTGTCGCCGTAGCGCTTGTGGATGTCCCGCGCCTCGAGCTTGCAGGCGGCGGCGTTCGTGTTCATGGTCTCTGCCAACTGGCTCTCCCCGGAAATGAAATCAATGGCGGCCGGCCGCGAGATACGCGAGCCAGTGGCGCTCGGCCCGACGAAAGGCCGCGACGAGTGCGAAAGATACCGCAAGATAGATCAGCGCGGCGATTCCGAACGACTGAAACGCCATGTACGTCGCCGAATTCGCGTCACGCGCGACTTTGAGGACGTCGGGCACGGTTGCCGTGAACGCGACGGTCGTCGCGTGCAGCATCAGGATCACCTCGTTGCTGTACAGCGGCAGCGCACGGCGCAGTGACGAAGGCAGAATCACCCGGCGGTACATCGTGAACGCGCCCATCCCGTATGCGCGCGCCGCCTCGACCTCGCCGTGCGGAATCGCGCGGATCGCGCCCGCGAAAATTTCGGTCGTGTATGCGCAAGTGTTGAGCGCGAACGCCAGGATCGTGCAATTGAAGCCGCTGCGGAAAAACGCGTCGAGCATCGCGTGCTCGCGCACGAACGCGAGGCTGTACATCCCCGTATAGATGAGCAGCAGCTGCACGTACAGCGGCGTGCCGCGAAACACATACGTGTAAAACGACACGGGCGCCGACACCCAGCGGTTCTTCGACACGCGCGCCACCGCGAGCGGCACCGAGCATACGAAGCCGAGCGCGAGCGACGCGACGAGAAGCCAGAGTGTGACCGCAAGCCCCGACATGCGCTGACCGTCCCAATAGAAGAACGCGCGCCCGAATTCCTGGAGGATCTCGATCATAGTTCAGCGTGCCTCACACCGATGGAATAGCGCTTCTCGAGCTGCCGGAGCACGAGGTTCGAGAACGTCGTGATCGCAAGATAGATCAGCGCCGCGACGACGATGAAAAAGAACATGTTGAACGTGCTCTTGCCCGCATCCTGGGCGGCTTTCACGATATCGGCCAGGCCGATGATCGACACGAGCGCCGTCGCCTTCACGAGCACCTGCCAGTTGTTGCCGATGCCGGGCAGCGCGAAGCGCATCATCTGCGGAAACAGGATGCGCGCGAACACGCGCATCCCGCTCATCCCATACGCGCTGCCGGCCTCGAGCTGCCCGCGCGGCACCGATAGAAACGCGCCGCGAAACGTCTCGGTGAAATAAGCGCCGTAGATGAAGCCGAGCACGAGCACGCCTGCCGCGAACGGATCGATGTCGATCTGCCGCCAGTTCATCAGGTCGGTCAGTTCGTTCAGCCAGATCTGAAGACTGTAGAACAACAGCAGCATCAGCACGAGATCGGGCACCGAGCGGATCAGCGTCGTATAGCCAGTCGCGACGGCGCGCAGCGCCCGATTGCGCGAAAGCTTCGCGACCGCGCCGATCAGGCCGAGCGCGATCGCGGCAGCAAGCGAGAGCACCGACAGCTCGACCGTCTGCACGGTGCCGGCCCAGATGACCGGGCCAAAGCCGTATAGAAACACGCTTGAGTCTCCGTGATCGTTTTGGAAGAGGCGCACGAGCGGCTGCGCCGGTTTGACGCGGATAGTCGCAAGCGAAAAAAATCCGCTCAAATGCGCCGGGCGTGCGATGCTGCGTCGCAATATACGCTTGGCGCGGACTCGCGGCGCCCGTGCGGCGCGGGTCCGGCGGAATCCGCACGCGCGGCAAACGCGTTCGGGCGCGCGCCGCATGCCGCAATTTCGCAAGTTTCGGGTCGCTTTTTCGATAGAGCCGGAATGCGCGGCGGCCCTGCGGCGCGCAGCGGCAGGCCGCCCGCACCGGCCCAAGCGCGCGGCGCTCAGCGCCCTTTCAGGATATCGGAGCGCGACGTCGTATAGACGAGCCCGTCAGGGCCGAAATGGACGTTGAAGAATGCGTCCTGGTTGACGCCGTCTTCGAGCCAGCGCCAGCTCCAGACCGTCTCGGGCTTGAGCGGATAGCGCGCGATCTCGGTCGGCTTGCCGAGCAGGCGCCGCACCTCGTCCTCGGTCATGCCGGGCCGGATCTTCGCGAAATTCGCCGCCGTCAGCACCTGCGTCGCGGCGATAAAGCGGCCGTTCGCGTCGATGTCGACCATATAGGTTTCGTTGCCCATCGGGCCGCGCGGATATTCGAGCCGCTTCGAGCCGTCGGTGTAGACGCGCTCGGTCTCTGGCTTGCCCATCTGGCTGCGAATCTCGGCCTCGGTCGTCACGCCCGGCGTGAGGCCCTTCAAAAATAGGGGCGCGGGCTTGACCGCGTTGAAAAAATCCTTGAGTCGCTGCACGTTCTGCTCGCTCTGGCGCTCGTCGCAACCGGCAAGCGCAAGCGCCGCGCCAAGCATCACGACAGGGAAAATGCGGAATCGGAACATCGTCATCGGGGAAACGGCGCGGCCTGCGCACGGCATGGAACACGCGCAAAAGCATACCGTACCGCGGCCATCGCGCGCGAAAATCCGGGGCACGCCAAAGCATGCAAAATCGAGAGGAATCGGACGGGCCAATGGCAAGCCGTCACAGGCCGGCATGGCGCGCTTGCGATTCGAATTCAAGCGTTGCGCGCGAACTCGAATTTTGGGCTCGGGCGCCGCGCCTTTGGCGCTTTGATTGTGCGTTGTGTCGTGAGCCCCGAGCCGTCAGAGCATAGTCCCGGCCCGCTGCTCGCGCCGCGCGGCCGCCGCCGCAGTGCGCGCCGCGCGGCGCGCATGGCTGCGAATCCGGCGGCGCGTGCGCGCCAATTCGACAAGCTGCCACGACCCGAGCGCGAGCGCGCCGAACACGAGTTCGCGCACGCGCTTGACCAGCGCAAGCGACAGCGCCGTCTCGCGATCGACGCCAAACATCTGCGCGAGCAGCACGACCGTCGCTTCCTGAACGCCCAGCCCGCCCGGAACCATGAACGCCGCATGGCGAACCGCCTGCGTCATTGCCTCGATCGCGACCGCGCCGCCGAGCGACACCGGATGACCGAGCAGCGCGAGCGCCCAATAAATTTCGAGCGCGCCCACCACATAGCCGGCGAGTTGCCAGAAGAACGCACGAAACAGCAGGCCCGCGCGCGACATCAGCGCATCGATGTCGACGTCGAGACGCTTGCCGTCGACACCTTGCAGCAGGCGGTGCGAATCGCCGAGCAGCCGGCCCGCGAAACGCTCGATCGCATGAAAAACGCCGCCGCGGCGCATCAACACGAACGCCAGCACCGGCACCGGCAGCGACAGCACGAGCGCGACGCCGATCGTATGCGCGCCGACGCCGCGCTGCGTGCCGGCGAGCAGCATCACAAGACCAAGCGCGGCAAACGCGTACTGAACGGCAACCGTCACGAGCACCTCGACGATCACCGAAGCCGTCACCCGGCTCGCATCGGGCACGCGCCAGCGCGCCAGCCGGATGCCGACGATCTCGCCACCGACGCCGACAACCGGCAGCAACCGGTTCACCGCCTCGCGCACGGTCGCGATCCACCAGAGGAACGGCAGCGGCGCGCGCTTGTCGAGCAGCAGTCGCCACGCATGCGCATCGAGCAGCAGCGGCAAGCCGTGGAACGGCACCAGCCACAGCAGCGCAAAGCCCGCGCGGCCGATCACGTGCACGACGTCCGCCGCGCCGTCGTGCAGCAGCAGCGCGATCAGGATCGCGATCCCGAGCGGCCAGCCCAGCCATTTGAGCCAACGGGTCATGATGCCCGCGCCCCGGTTCCAGCGAGGCGGCGGCCGCCGCCCGCGCGCGCGCCGCGCGCCAGCCCGAACACGTCGGCAAAGCCGCCGCGCGCGACGCCCGCCGCCCGCAACGCGGCCGACACGCGCGGCGACAGCAGCGCGGCAAGCTCGTCGGCCGGCCGGTATTCGCGCATCGACGGCGTGATCGGGCCGTCGCCCGCTTCCGCCGGATGGCAATAGATCTCGCCGACGCCGGGCGGCAGCTTCGCGAGCGCGTCGAGCAGCACGGCCTCGTCCATCCCGCCCGTCTGCGCGATGCCGACCACGTAATCGTTGTGCGCGATCCCCGCGCGAACAAGCCGGGCGCGCACGAGCGCGATCCACGGCTTGAGCCAGAACGGCATCGACGGCTCGTAAGGCAACCGCATGGCGGCCAGCCCGAATTCGCGGCCGATATCGATGATCATCGACAGCACGCTCGGGTGCAGATGGAAATGCTTGTGCGTGTTCACATGATCGAGCGTCAGCCCGGTGGCCGCGAATGCCTCGAACTGCGCGCGAATCTCGCGGCGCAACTGCGCGCGCACGTGCGGCAGGAAGAAGAACCGGCAGCCGTCCCTCGCCATCGCGTCACCGAACCGGCCGTCAGGGCCGACAAGCGCCGGGATCTCATCCACGGGCAGCGTCGCGGGGCCGTCGGCAAGCACGATATGCAGGCCGACCGCGAGCGAAGGCAGCCGCTTCGCGCGCTCGACCGCATCGCGCGCGGCGGCAGCGCCCACCATCAAGCTCGCGGCCGCCAGCACGCCATCGCGATGCGCGCGCTCGACGGCCGCGTTGACCCGCTCATGCAGGCCGAAATCGTCCGCCGTGAAAATCAACGCGCGCGGCACCGCTTCCTGCACGCTCACGAATCACGCCTCGTGCGCGCGCAGAAAGCGGAAAAACTCCACGCCTTCACGCAGCCGGCGCTTCATCATGTCCCAGCTGGTCAGCATCTCGCGAACGATTTCCCAGATCTTCGACGGCCGGAAATAGAACGCGCGATAGAAATGTTCGAGTTCGTGGTAAATCTCTTCCTTCGGCAGGTGCGGATAGCCGATCGCGGCAAGTTGCACGCCTTCCTTGCTGACAAGATTGATCGTCTTGTTCTCTTCCATCCAGCCGTTCTCGACCGCCTGAGCATACAGGCGCGTGCCCGGATACGGCGCGGCGAGCGACACCTGGATCGTGTGCGGATTGATTTCCTTCGCGTATTCGATCGTCTTCTTGATCGTCTCCTTCGTCTCGCCCGGCAGGCCGAGGATGAAGGTGCCGTGGATCTTGATGCCGAGCTTCTTGCAGTCCTCGTTGAAGCGGCGCGCGATATCGGTGCGCAGGCCCTTCTTGATGTTCAGGAGAATCTGGTCGTCGCCGGACTCGTAGCCGACGAGCAGCAGGCGCAGGCCGTTCTCCTTCATGATCTTCAGCGTCGAATACGGCACGTTCGCCTTCGCGTTGCACGACCACGTGACGCCGAGCTTGCCGAGCCCGCGGGCGATTTCCTCGACGCGCGGCTTGAAGTCGGTGAACGTGTCGTCGTCGAACATGATCTCCTTGACTTCCGGCATGTTGTCGCGAATCCACTTCACCTCGGCCAGCACGCTTTCGACCGAGCGCACGCGATAGCGATGGCCGCCAACCGTCTGCGGCCACAGGCAGAACGTGCACTTCGAGCGGCAGCCGCGGCCCGTGTAGATCGACACATACGGATAGTTCAGATAGCCGATGAAGTAATTCTCGATCTTCAGGTCGCGCTTGTAGACGGGCGCGACGAACGGCAGTTCGTCCATGTTCTCGATCATCGGACGCGGGCCGTTGTGCTCGATCGAGCCGTCCTTCGCGCGGTAGCTCATGCCGAGAATCTCGGCAAACGGCAGGCCCGCCGCGATATCGCGGCACGTATAGTCGAATTCCTCGCGGCAGACGAAATCGATCGCGTCAGTCGCCGTCAGCGAGTTGTGCGGATCGACCGCGACCTTCGCGCCGACCATGCCGACCAGGATCGACGGCTTCATCTTCTTCAAGTCTTCCGCGAACAGCGCATCGGTCGGAAACGACGGCGTGCTCGTATGGATGATCACGAGATCGTAGTCGCTCGCGATTTTCAGCGTCGCGTCGACCGACAGGCCGTCCGCGGGCGCGTCGAGCACGCGGCTGCCCGGCACGAGCGCGGCCGGCTGCGCGAGCCAGGTCGGATACCAGAAGGAGCGGATCTCGCGCTTTGCCTGATAGCGGGAACCCGCGCCGCCGTCAAAGCCGTCATACGACGGGGCCTGCAAGAACAGCGTTTTCATGAATGCTCCGGTAGCCTGCTGCATAGATATCAATTCGTCTGAGTGCAATGTTCGAAAATCGCGGGCCGCCTGCCGCCGCCCGCGCATCCTTGGATATTCGCTTGCGCCGCGCGCTTGCGTTCGGCCGTCGCGTCGTGCGTTTGCGCTTCGTCTGCTTTGTGTTTCGCGTATTCGCTCACGCCGCGCGCCTAGCGCCCATCTCCCGCCTCGACGACAGTCGCGCGCGCGCCGCCGCCGACGACCTTCATCCGCTCGCCGCGCCACACCACCTGCGTGCCGAACACGGCGGCGAGCCACTCGAGCGCCAGCAGCGCATCGCGCACCGGCACCAGCGGCAAATCGCGCCAGAATGCGCGCACACCGGCGCTGCCGCGCGCGTGCAGCGCAAGCCGCGCGAACGTGCCGAGCGCCACCGCCGCGGCCGCCGCGATGCCCGCGGCCGAACCGTTGAGCCGCACCGCGAGCCACGCGCCCGTGGCAAGCCACGGCGCGGTAAACGTGATGAACAGGAATGCGAAGCCGGCCGGATTCAGCGAGCGGATCGTGCGCAGCCAGCGCGTTTCGCGCAGCCACAGCGGCACGACCTTCGCCTCGGTCACGTCGGTTGCGACGTTCACCTCGGATAGCACCGTGCGCAGGCCAAACCGGCGCGGCAGCTCGGCAAGCCAGTAATCGTCCGCCAATTCGTCCTTCAGCGCATGAAAACCGCCGATCTTATCGAGCGTCGCGCGCGTGAGCGCGAGCGTCGCGCCGAATCCGAACCGGCTCGATCCGCCGAAATGCGTGATCCGCACCGACGGCGCGAACCACGCATCGACGAATTGCGCGCCGATCCGCGTCCAGAAGCCGCCGACGCTGCGCGCATGATACAGGCAAGTAACCACGCCGACCGACGGGTCCGCGAGCGGCGCGCTCACGCGCGTCAGGTAATCGGGCTCGACCGCGATGTCGCTATCTGCGATCACGATGCGCTCGTAGCGCGCGCGCTCGGCGAGATTGACGAGATTGCTGACCTTCAGGTTCTTGCCGTACACACGTGCGTCGATCACCAGCTCGATGTCGGTTTCCGGATAGGCGGCGATCAGGCGGCGCACCACAGCCACGGCAGGATCGGCCGCCGACGCGACGCCGAACAGCAATTGATAGCGCGGATGACGCTGTTCGCAGAAGGTCGTGAGATTTTCGTACAGATGCGGCTCGAACCCGCACAACGGCTTGAGCACGCTGACAGGCTCGAAGCCGTCGCGCGCGGCCGTGCGCGGCACGCGCGGTGCGGGCGCGAACGCGGCGAACGCCGCGTAAGCGCAGGCCGCGCAAATCAGCGCGAGCAGCACCCATTCGACGAAAGAAACCGGCTCCGTCATGCCGCGCGCCTCCGAACAGGCGCACGCGGGGCAAAACGGAGCGGCGATGCTTCAGCAGGGACGATTTCAGGCACGATCCCAACTCCTCTTCTTGCACTTTCAACGGCACGCAACGCACCGGAACAGGCCGTGCGGCCAATATCCCGAGGCTCCCGTGCGGCTTTGCGACGAAGCGCAGGGGGAATGGAACGGAATCCGTGAGCGCGATGGATACAGGCGGCGAATTTTAGCAGTGCCGAGCCCGCCGCGCTCGCGACTTGCGTGGAAAGACTGTTGCTCTGCGCGAAAAATCGGTGCAGATAAGCGCTATTTCCACGCAATAGCCGTGCGTTCGCGTAAGCATTTTGCAGGACACTGGCGCTGCAAACGTAAGCATATTGCGTGTTTTTTAAGATAGCGCGAAATATTCGCATCGAATCGCCCGAAATTTCATGGCATTCCGTTCGATTACAGTGCATTGCAAGAACAATCTCCGGCGTCCGGTTGCGGCACATCGTCGCGCCGGTCCACCCCTTATCGTGGCAGGGGTATGTTCCCGCCGTCAGCGAAACGCGAATCGCTTTGGCACAATCTGTTGCGCTTGTTGCGCGCATGCCTCATCCGCGGCGCTCATCGGCCCGAGCCCCATCCATTCACGCCATCCGCCCCGTTTTCGCCATGATTCCGTTTTCCGTACTCGATCTCGCGCCGATCCCCGCCGGCGCCGACGCTGCGCAGGCGTTGCGCCACAGTGCCGATCTCGCCCGGCATGCCGAACGCTGGGGCTATCGCCGCTACTGGCTGGCCGAACACCACAACATGCCCGGCATCGCGAGCGCGGCGACCGCGGTCGTGATCGGCCATGTCGCGGGCGCGACGCAGACGATCCGCGTCGGCTCGGGCGGCGTGATGCTGCCCAACCATGCGCCGCTCGTGATCGCCGAGCAATTCGGCACGCTGGCCTCGCTCTATCCGGGGCGCATCGATCTCGGCCTCGGGCGCGCACCCGGCACCGACCAGACCACCGCCCGCGCGCTCAGGCGCGACCTGCTCGCGAGCGCCGACGCGTTCCCGGACGACGTCGTCGAGTTGCAACGCTACTTCGCCGCGCCGGTGGCCGGCCAGCAGGTGCGCGCGGTGCCCGGCGCGGGCCTCGACGTGCCGATCTGGCTGCTCGGTTCGAGCCTCTTCAGCGCCCAGCTCGCCGCGATGCTCGGGCTGCCATTCGCCTTCGCGTCGCACTTCGCACCGGATTACCTGATGCGCGCGCTCGACGTCTATCGCACGCAGTTCCGGCCGTCCGCGGCACTCGACCAACCCTATGCGATGGTCGGCGTCAACGTGTTCGCCGCCGATACCGACGATCAGGCGCGGCGCCTGTTCACGTCGGTGCAACAGCAATTCCTGAATTTGCGGCGCGGTACGCCGCAGCAGTTGCCGCCGCCCGTCGAATCGATCGACGCGCTCGGCGCGACCGAGCTGGAACGCGCGAGCATCGAGCGCGCGCTGTCATTTGCGGCGGTCGGCTCGCCCGTCACGGTGCGCGAACGGCTCGGCCAGTTGATTGCGCAAACGGGCGCGGACGAGTTGATCGTCGCCGCGCAGATCTACGATCACGGCGCGCGGCTGCGCTCGTATGAACTCACCGCGCAGGTGCGCGACGCGTTGAGCGCGGCCTGATGATCCGGCCGGCGCCGGGCAGTTGCCCGCCGCGCGCCGCCCGGCAACCCGATGGGCGAACGGACCAACACGAACGGGCGGCGGCGAGCGTTGCATCGAGCACCTTACCGCCGCTGTCCGGCGCGCTGGCGCTCTGCTGCGCCCCTTCCGTCGCCCCGCGTTCTTCCGGCAGCGCCCTGGCGCCGATGCGCGCCGCGCGAACCCCTGCCTACTCTGCGGCCCCGCGCGCGGCATGCGCCGGACCCAACGGCTTGACGTGCGCGAGCCCATCGAGCAGCGCCTCATGAAACGCAGCCGGGTCCTGAATCTGCGGCGCATGGCCGAGCAGCGGAAACTCGCGCAGCACCGCGCCCGGAATCGCTGCCTGCGCGCGCTTGGCGAGCGCCGGATAGCGGCCGAGCTTCGCGTACACGTCGGGCGGCGCGGCGTCCTTGCCGATCGCGGTCGTGTCCTTGTCGCCGATCAACAGCAGCGTCGGCGCCTTGATCGCACCGAACTCGTAAACCACCGGCTGCGTGAAGATCATGTCGTAGACACGCGCCGAATTCCACGCAACCGCATCCCGCCCCGGTCCGCGATACATACCGGCGAGCATCTGCACCCAGCGCTCGTAAGCCGGCGACCACTCGCCCGCGTAGTACGTATGCTGCTCGTAGCGGCGGATCTCGTCGGCCGTCGTCTTCAGTTCGCGCGCGTACCAGTAATCGACCGATAGCGGCGGCACGCCCAGCGCTTTCCAATCCTCCAGGCCGATCGGATTGACGAGCACGAGCTGCTGCGTGTCTTTCGGGTACATCAACGCATAGCGCACCGCGAGCATGCCGCCGGTGGAGTGGCCGACGATCGTCGCCGCCTTCACGCCGATCGATTCGAGCAGCGCGTGTGTGTTGTGGGCAAGCTGCTGAAAGCTGTACTGATAGCGCTCGGGCTTGGTCGACTTGCAAAAGCCGATCTGATCGGGCGCGACGACCCGGTAACCGGCCTTCGTCAACACGCCGACGGTCTGCTCCCAGGTGCCCGCGCAGAAATTCTTCCCATGCAGCAACACGACGGTACGGCCGTTCGGATGCTCCGGATACACGTCGAGATAGGCCATTTGCAGCGTTTCCCGCTGCGACGTGAACGCGTAATGCCGCACGGGATACGCATACGCGAAACCTTCGAGCTGCTCGCCGTACACCGGCGTGTCGGCTGCCGCCCGGCCCGCGGCCTCGGCGGGCGGCAAGCCCGCCGGCCGGCCGCCGGCTGACGCCGCCGCGGACGGCGAAGCCGCCGTCCGCGGCCCGGACGCCGGCACCGCGGCCTCACTCGCCGAAGACGCGCCGTGCGCCGGTGCCGCGGCGGCCACCTGCAACGCCGCTGCTGCGGCGGCACAAGACCACGCGGCGAGCCACGCGAACCACCCTATTTTGCGAACCAGAGCCATCATCGAAGCCGAACGAAGCCAATAAAGGAGGTCGAAGGAAACCGGATCGCGGCGAGCCCGGCATGCGCGTCCGGCCGCGAACCGCGAGCCATTGTACGTTCACCGGGCCCGCGCGGACGAAACACGGCGCACCGGATGTTTCCGCGAATCGGGGAAAGTCATGTATCTTGCGACATAGTCCGACGAGCCTGCCGCATGCCCCACCCATCATGAAAAACGTCCTCAGCATCCAGTCGCACGTCATTTATGGCCATGCGGGCAATAGCGCCGCAGTGTTTCCGATGCAGCGGCTCGGCGTCAACGTTTGGCCGCTCAACACCGTGCAGCTTTCGAATCACATGCAGTACGGCCACTGGGCAGGCAGCGCGATCGATGCGGCGAAGATGGAGCAACTCGTCGACGGCATCGCCGCGATCGGCGCGCTCAAGCGCTGCGACGCGGTGCTGTCTGGCTTTCTCGGCTCGCCCGCGCAAGCGCGAGCGGCTATCGACATCGTGCGTACCGTGAAGGCAACCAACCCGAATGCGTGGTATTTCTGCGACCCGGCGATGGGCCAGACAGGCGGCATCCGGCCCGAGCCCGGCGTGGAGGAGTTGATCGTCGCCGAGTTGCCCGAGCTTGCGGACGGCATGGCGCCCAATCACAGCGAGTTGCAAAAGCTTGCCGGACGGCGCATCGAGACGGTGCCCGAAGCAATCGAAGCATGCCGCGCAATCATCCGCCGCGGGCCGAAGCTGATCCTGGTCAAGCACTTGCATGACCGCAACAGTCCTGCCGACCGTTTCAATATGCTCGTCGTCACCGAAACCGAAGCGTGGATCGGCCAGCGGCCGCTGTACGCGTTTCCGCGGCATCCGGTCGGCGTCGGCGATCTGACGAGCGCCGTGTTCGTCGCGCGCCGCCTGCGCGGCGACAGCGTGCGCGCCGCATTCGAACATACGCTTGCCGCCGTGCACGCGGTCGTCAAGGCGACCTACGACGCGCGCCGCTACGAGCTTGAACTCGTCGCCGCACAAGACGAGATCGCGCGGCCAAGCGAGTGGTTCGGCGCGTGGCTCACCGGCGCGGACTGACGCGCCGCCCGCCTGGCGGCGCGTCAGCGAGCGGCCGACGGCGAACGGCCAATGCCCGCCGTCGCGCGGCAGCGAGCCGCCGCCTTATCCGCGCATGCGCTCGTCGAGCAATGGAGCGGCAGCACCTCCCGACGACGCCTTCATATCGGTGTCACCGTTTTCTCACACCATTCGTCACGCTGTCCAGGACGGCGCGCCACCCGACGCAGGGCATGCGCGGCCGACCACCATCACGCAGACCATCGAAGCTGCCCATCCCCATCCAGGAAGCCACGACATGACCACCCAGAATCGCCGCGATTTTCTGCGGCTCGCCGCCGGTACGGCCGGCGCGGCCGCGCTGCAGCTTTTTCCGCCCGTGATCCGCGAGGCGCTCGCGATCCCCGCCAATCATCGCACCGGCACGATCCGCGACATCGAGCACGTCGTCATCCTGATGCAGGAGAACCGCTCGTTCGACCATTACTTCGGCAAGCTGCGCGGCGTGCGAGGCTTCGGCGATCCGCGTGCGCTGATGCTGCAAAATGGCAAATCGGTATTCCATCAGCCGGTGCCCAATCAATTGCTTGCGCTCGCGGAACTGCTGCCGTTCCATCCGGATGCGCAGAATCTCGGCATGCAGTTCATCCAGGATCTGCCGCACGGCTGGCAGGACACGCACGGCGCGCTGAACAAGGGCCGTTGCGACCAGTGGGTCCTGAACAAAGGGACGACCACGATGGCCTACCTCGAGCGCAACGACATCCCGTTCCACTATCAACTCGCCGACGCCTTCACGATCTGCGACGCGTATCACTGCTCGATTCCCAGCTCGACCGACCCGAACCGCTACTACATGTGGACGGGCTACGTCGGCAACGATGGCACGGGCGGCGGCCCGGTGCTCGGCAACGAGGAAGCCGGCTACGGCTGGAGCACGTATCCGGAGGCGCTCGAACAAGCGGGCGTATCGTGGAAGATCTATCAGGACGTCGGCAACGGCCTGAACGCAGCCGGTGCGTGGGGTTGGACGAACAACCCGTACATCGGCAACTATGGCGACAATTCGCTGCTTTACTTCAAGCAATACCAGAACGCGCAGCCGGGCAGCCCCCTGTACGAGAAGGCGCGCACCGGCACCAACATCAGTGCGGGCGGCACGCTGTTCGACGTGCTCAAGGCCGACGTGGCCAACGGCACACTGCCGCAGGTGTCGTGGATCTGCGCGCCGGAAGCTTATTCCGAGCATCCGAACTGGCCCGCGAACTATGGCGCGTGGTACATCGAGCAGGTGCTCAAGGCGCTGACGTCGAATCCGGAACTGTGGAGCAAGACCGCGCTGTTCATCACCTACGACGAAAACGACGGCTTCTTTGATCACGTCGCGCCGCCGTTCGCGCCGCAATCGCGCGAAAACGGCCTGTCGAGCGTCGCGACCACCAACGAGATCTATCCGGGCGACGCCACCCACATGGCCGGCGCATACGGCCTCGGGCCGCGCGTGCCGATGCTCGTCGTGTCGCCGTGGACGAAGGGCGGCTGGGTCTGCTCGCAAACGTTCGATCACACGTCGCTGCTGCAATTCCTCGAACAGCGCTTCGGCGTGACGGCCGGCAATGTGTCGCCGTGGCGGCGCGCAGTGTGCGGCGATCTGACATCGGCGTTCAACTTCGCATCGCCCGACGCGAGCTGGCCGACGCTGCCCGACACGAGCGGCTATGCGCCGCCCGATCACAACCGCCATTCGAGCTACGTGCCGGTGCCGCCCGTCGCGCAATCGCTGCCGAAACAGGAAGCGGGCCTGCGCGCCGCGCGCGCGCTGCCCTACGAACTGTTCGTATTCGGCCGCACCCATACCTCGGCCGGCAAGTTCAAGCTGACCTTCGCGAATCGCGGCCGCGCCGGTGCGGCGTTCCAGGTAACGGCCGGTAATCGCCTCGACGGCCCGTGGGCGTACACGGTCGAAGCGGGCAAACGGCTGTCGGACGAATGGAGCACGGCGCGCACGCTGAGCGTCTACGATCTGTCGGTGTACGGCCCGAACGGCTTCCTGTGCCAGTTCCGCGGCTCGACCGCGGCCGTGCTCGGCCTCACCGCGAACCCGGAAGTGATCTACGGCTACGACGTCGCGAACGGCAATATCACGCTGCGCCTGACGAACCGCGGACGCAAGACGGTATACCTGACGGTGACCAATGCCTACGGCGGCCGCGCGCGCGTGCACGAACTCAGGCCGGGCCAGCAGATCGACGATTATTGGGATCTGCGCGGCAGCCATCACTGGTACGACCTGTCGATCACCGACGGCGTCCCGAACGGCTTCCTGCGCCGCTTCGCGGGCCACGTCGAGACGGGCCGGCCGAGCACCAGCGATCCGCTGATCGCGACGGCGTAAGCGCCTGCGCACGCGGCGCTTCGGCGGCGCGTTGACAGCGCTTTGACGACGGCTTGCGCGGATCGCGCCGGGCGCGGGTGCGGGTGCGAGTGCGAGTGCGAGTGCGATCCCGCGCCCGGCGCGTCCGTGCGATCCGCGCGCTCGATTTCTCGTCCTTGATCGCGCTGGCTGATCGTCACGCTCGCGGGAGCGCAGCGCCGGCCCTTCCACCGCCATCTGCCTGGCCCAGTCCGGTCAATCGCGGCGACGCACACTGCCGTATGCGTCGCCGCATTGCGTTTCGGGAGCGCAACCCGCACGTACCGTCGGCGCGGAACTGCTCGGCCGGGTTTTGCCGCATCGCTCTGCCGGCATCCTGCCGTTGCTCGCGGCCTTTGCTTGCTATCGTTGCTCGCGGCCTTTGCGCGCTATCGTTGCTCGCGGCCTTTGCCCGCTGTTGATGCACGCGCCATTGCCCGCTGCCGTCGCACGGTGTCGTCGCGGCCGATCGCCAAGGTCCGCCATTCGATTCCGCTGCCACCCCCAGCGCATCGTCCCTCGCGTTGCAGCCCACGTCGCGCCGTCGCACGTCGATCGCGGTTGCGTCACCCTGCGATCCTCCCTTCCCGGCCGCCACCTCGCTCGCCGCACGCCGCCTCCCGTCCACAGCCCAGCCTGTGCGCAAATCCGCATCCGGCGCGTTCCAAACCGACAAGACTCGCTCAATTTGACTCCCTATAAAGAGATCGCGAGCGCCGCTCTCGCCAACGGCAAGCGGCCCGCAAGCATCGCGCCTGCGTACACGCCGCGCCTCGTTCATGATCGCCATCAAGGAAGCCACATGAAACTCCGCTCGTCACCACCTTGGGCCGCCTGGCGCGTCGCGCTCGTCTGCGGCGTGCTCGGCGCATCCGCCGCCACGCGCGCCGCCGACGAAACGCCAGTGCGAATCGGCTTCGCCGCGCCGCTTACAGGCGTCAATGCCGGCTACGGCAAGGACCTGCAAAACGGCGTGCAGCTCGCACTCGACGATGCCCGCGCGCAACAGATCAAGATCGCGGGCAAGCCCGCGCGCTTCGAACTCGTCGTCGAGGACGATCAGGCCGATCCGCGCATCGGCGTGCAGGCCGCGCAAAGCCTCGTCGACAAACAAGTGTCGACGGTGATCGGTCACTTCAATTCCGGCACGACGATCCCGGCGTCGGTCATCTACGACAAGGCGGGCATCCCCGTCATCGATCCGGCCGCGACCAATCCCGTCATCGCGTCGCGCAGGCTCGCGAACGTATTCATGGTAATCGCGACCGACGGCCAGAACGCGGGCAACGCGGGCCGCTACGCGGTCGAGGTCACGAAGGCCAAGCGCATCGCGATCGTCGACGACCGCACGGCGTTCGGCCAGGGCGAAGCCGACGAATTCGAGCGCGCGGTGAAAGCCGCGGGCGGCTCGATCGTCGCGCGCGAATACACGAACAATCAGGCGGTCGATTTCCGTGCGCAGATCACGAGCCTGAAGAGCAAGAACGTCGACCTGCTGTTCTTCGGCGGCCTCGATTCGCTCGCCGCGAACTTCATCAAGCAGATGCGCCAGTTGGGGCTGAGCGCGCAGTTCGTTGGCGGCGGCGGCGTGCGCGACGCTGAATTCATCAAGATCGCCGGCCCCGCGGCGGATGGCGCGATGGCGTGGGAATACGGCCGGCCGCTCGATCAGCTGCCGCAAGGCAAGGATTTCGAACGCCGCTACAAGCAGCGCTTCGGTGTCGACGTGCTGTCATACGCGCAGTTCGGCTACGACGCGGCGTGGGCCGCGATCAAGGCGATGCAGGCCGCGGGCTCGACCGAGCCCGCGCGCTGGCGGCCCGTGCTCGCCAAGATCGACTTCGACGGCATCACGGGCCGCATCGCGTTCGGCGGCGACGGCTCGCTGAAAAGCGGCATGTCGACGCTGTACCGCGTGAAAAACGGCGTTTGGCGAACTATCGTCACGAAGGGCGGCTGACAGGCGCGCCACGCTCCCGTCGCAGTGCGCCGTTCGTGTTTTCTTTTAATGGAGATCCGATGCATTCAAAAGTTGTCATCGTCGGCGGCGGCGTGATCGGCAGCGCAGCCGCCTACCATCTGCGCGTGATGGACCCCAGCGTTGCCGTCACCGTCATCGAACGTGACCCGACCTACGCGCGCGCGTCGTCCGCGTTGTCAGCGGCGTCGATCCGGCAGCAGTTCTCGACGCCGCTGTCAGTGCAAATGTCGCTATTCGGCATCGAGTTCCTGCGCTCGATCGGCGAACGGCTCGAGGTGGACGGCGAGCGGCCGTCGATCGGCCTGCACGAAGGCGGCTACCTGTTCGTCGCGACGCCCGACGGCGATGCGACGCTGCGCGCCAACCATGCGCTGCAGACCTCGCTCGGCGCGCAAATCCGCTACCTGCCGCGCGACGCGCTGGCCGCCGCGTTCCCGTGGCTTCATACCAGCGATCTCGCGTCGGGCTGCCTCGGCGAACGCGGCGAAGGCTGGTTCGACGGCTACGGGCTCGTGCAGGCACTGCGCAAGAAGGCGCAGGCGCTTGGCGCGCAATATGTGCGCGCGGAAGTGGCGCACGCGCACCTCGACGGGCGGCGCGTGCGGCAATTGGTTACCAGCGACGGCCGCGCCTACGATTGCGACGTGATGGTCAACGCGGCCGGGCCGTGGGCGCGCGCGCTCGCCGCGCTCGTCGGCATCGAGCTGCCGGTACATGCACGCCGCCGCAGCATCTTCAACGTCACGTCGCCGGCGAAGCTGCCGCGCTGCCCGCTCGTCGTCGATCCGAGCGGCGTCTACTTCCGGCCCGAGGGCGCGTCGTTCCTCTGCGGCGCGGCGCCGCCCGCCGAACGCGATCTCGACGATCTGCCGCTAGACGACGTCGATCACGCGCTGTTCGACGAGCTGATCTGGCCGACCCTCGCGCATCGCGTGCCGCAGTTCGAGGCGCTCAGGGTCGTGCGAAGCTGGTCTGGCTACTACGAATACAACGTGCTCGATCAAAACGCGATCATCGGCCCGCATCCGGACCTCGACAATTGCCTCTTCGCGAACGGCTTCTCCGGACATGGGTTGCAGCAAGGGCCGGCGGCGGGACGCGGCGTCGCGGAATGGATTCTGCACGGGCGGTATGCATCGCTCGACCTGTCGCCGTTCGGCTTCGAGCGCGTGCTCGCGGGGCGGCCGATCGTCGAGCGCAACGTCGTCTGACGCGCCGGGGCGGCGGTGCGCTGGAGCGCGGGACGCTGCTGCGCCGGTGCGGCGGAATGCGCCCCCGCCCGCAACGAAGTGCAAATCGAAGCGCAAACCGGGATGGCGCGCGGCGTCAGAATCCAACGCCGCGCGCCATCCTGACTGCGGCAAACACCATCACGATCATCAGCACCGCCTGCACGTGGCCGATCTGCGCATAGGCGCGCGCGCGGCCCAGACCGGGCATCAGCCCGCGCCGCAACGTCAAACGCCAACGGATCAGCCCCATCATCGGAATGAGTTCGAGCACGAGAATCAGCGCGAGCGCGCCCATCTTCAGATGAAAGAGCGGCGCGTGCAGGTAGTAATCGCCGCCCTTCTCGAAGCCGCCGAACGCGCGGACGGCGCCGGTCGTGATCAGCACGAGCACGCAAATGCCCCAAATCGCATCCGCGCTGAACACGCCAGGCAGATCGGCCCGCTGCGCGGACGCCACGACACGCCGTAACGCGCGGTTGCGCGCGGCGATCGACATCAGCGCAAAACCGAACGCAATCAGATGCACGGCAGCCAGCAACCATCGAACGGTCAGCATCGGTCCTCCTTATGCCGGAAGCGGACAGCGCGCGAGCGGCGGCGAGCGCGTCACGCGATCTGCTTGAGCGACGCGTCGAGCGCGCGCGCCGCGATACGATCGCCTTCGGTCGTGAGCGGCGTGCGCAGCACGAACTGGCGATTGTGGCCGACCGCGGCCGGCGAATCCCAAACGAGTTCGATCTTCGGCCGCGCGAATCCGCGTCTGGCCGGCCGTGCGGCCGAGGCCGGCGCCGGCTCCGGCGAAACGGGCCGCGACGCGCCGGCCGGAGGCGGCGCTTCGTTTGGCGCGGGCGTATCGCTCGGCGCGGCTGGCCCGATCGGCGCAGCGCCGGAAACCGAAGTCTCAACCAAAACCCGCGCATCGCTCGAAGCCTGCGTCCCGGCCAGTCCCGATGCGCCGTCCGACGCCGCGCGCTGCTGCGACTCCGGCGCATCGCCAGGCGCCGCGCGCTCGATCGCAACCGATTCCGCCGTCGCAACCGGCATCGCCCCCGCAGCGTGCGACGAAACCCTTTCGGCACCGCCCCGCCGCTCGTCGGCGCCGGCCGCGGCCGCATCCGGCCCGGCGACGCCCGCCGGCCAGCGAACCGACAGTTCACGCGCGTCGTACTGGCCGACCTTGCGGCTTTCCATCCAGACGACGACGGTGCGCGTCACCCCATCGAGCGCGATCGCATAGCGGCCGATCGCAAACCGGCGTGCGGCGACATTCGTGCGCCACAGCGCACGCGGCCGGCACATCCAGATGACGGCCGCGTAGAGCGCCGGCGCGGCGAGCAGCCAGCCGTTGCTGACCGCCAACGCATGCAGCGCGCGCCGCCAGCCGGCCGCCCACGCGAACACGCCCACCGACCATGCGGCGAACACGAAGCCGAGCAGCGCGAACAGGCGCAGCGCCTGGCGCAGCCACTGCGGCAGCGGATGGAACGGACGCTCGGCGCGCGCTTGCGCGCCGGGAAGAACGAGCAGCAGGAAGATCAGGACGACGTTGATGCACGCCCACGGCGACGACGCCATCGCCGACAGCGATGCGCGATATCCCATCAGCGACATCGAGAAGAGCCAACGGGCGAGAAACACGAGACCGATGGCTCGCAACGCGAAAATAACCCCCGAGCCGGGAGCCGGTGTCGCGCGCGTGGTTTTCGTTCTCGCCAAAACTTTCTCCTCATGACAGCCCTGCCGGGGCGGGATTTTACGGCACGGCCATTATAGGGACATTGCTTGGCAGGCTGACGCCGGCAGGCGGCAAATCGCCGGTTTGCGGCTGTTCCCGCCGTGGCGGCGCGGCGTGGATACAACAGATCGGCGGCAACGAGCGCCAATGCCGGCAGCCCGGCAACGCGGCGGGCAGCGGCGCGCAATCGGCACCGCTCGCCTGCGCACGCGGCCCTCGCCGCGCCGCATCGGGACGCGCCGCCGCATCTTGGATGCCGGTCAACGCGCCGAATGGCGGAAAAACCGCCCGCCGAAATGCACGATGCCCCGCCGGGCCAAGCCCGGCGGGACATCCATCAATGTACGGCGCCGCGGCGCATGCAAGCGCCGCGATGAGGTGCGCGTCAGCCCGCGTTGACTTCGCGCAGCACTGTACGGCGTTTCTGGCGCAACAGTTCTTCGTAACCCTTCACATAGTTACGCGCCATCACCTTCGACGTGAAGCGCGCGTCGAACGCTGCGCGCACGCGCTCGCGCGGCAGCGTTGACAAGCGCTTGACCGCGGCGACCGCCGACAGCTCGTCCTCGACGACAAAGCCGGATACGCCGTTTTCGATCACCTCGGGCACCGAGCCGCGCTTGAACGCGATCACGGGCGTGCCGCACGCCATCGCCTCGATCATCACCAGGCCGAACGGCTCCGGCCAATCGATCGGGAACAGCAGCGCATGCGCATTGCCGAGGAATTCGGCCTTCTCGGCTTCGCTGATCTCACCGATATACTCGACGTGCGGCAGCGAGAACAGCGGCTTGATCTTCTCTTCATAGTACGCACGGTCCGCCTTGTCGAGCTTCGCCGCGATCTTGATCGGCATGCCCGCCTGCTCGGCGATCCGGATCGCCGTATCGACGCGTTTTTCCGGCGAGATGCGGCCGAGGAACGCGAGGTAGCTCGGCTTCACGCCGGGCAGCGGCTTCAACAGGTTCTCGGGCAGGCCGTGGTGGACGGTCGACAGCCAGTTCGCCTGTTGCAGCGGCATGCGCTGGTTGTCGGAGATCGACACCACCGGCACGTTGTTGAACGTATTGAAGATCGGCTGCAACTCCGGCAGGTCCAGGCGGCCGTGCAGCGTCGTCAGATGCGGCACCGGCTGGCGCGAGAACAGCGAGAACGGGTAATAGTCGATATGGAAGTGCAGCACGTCGAATTCGTCCGCGCGGCGGCGCACTTCCTCGAGCAGCAGCATGTGCGGCGCCATCACGTCGCGAATCGTCGGATCGAGGCGCAGCGCCTGCGGCCACACCGCCTCGAGCTTCGCGGAGGTCTGCGAATCGCCGCTCGCGAACAGCGTGACGTCATGCCCCATCTCGACGAGCGCTTCGGTCAGATAGGACACCACCCGTTCAGTACCGCCGTACAGTTTCGGGGGAACCGCTTCGTGCAACGGAGCGATTTGAGCGATTCGCATGCGTACCTCCTAAAAAAAATCGGCAAGAAACAAAGCAAAGCTGCCGCGGATCGATTACACCGCGCGTATAACGGTTCAGCGGTCAATCGGTTGACAGGTTGCCGTAAAACAGTGCCGGATAAGGGCAAACCCGGATGGGATTATCGGCGATCATGCGCAGGCCAACGCACGGCATTTCAAACTCTTTACGTTGTTACAAAGATGCAACACTTTGTCGATCTTCAAATCAACAGACCACTTTAGAGTAATTGTGTCCGGTTCCGCCGCCAAACCCGAGATTTTATCCTAAAACGCGTTGCATCCCCACGCGTGCCACCGGCCAGGCGCAACGCACCAGCCGGCTTGTTTACAATGCTGACTTTCGCCCGCTCGTTCATGCCCGCTTTTTGGACGAATTCTGAACCATTTGCGGCGCAGCGGCCAACACGCGACACTCAACCCTCGTTTCTCCACACGCATTGATTTTGGAAGCTCTCACTCCCGCTCAACGCAATGCCCACAACGCGAAGCTCGCGAGCTACGCGCAGCGGCCGCTCGCGTTCCTGCTGCGCTATATCCGGATGCATCCGGTCGCGCATATCGTCGTGCTCGCGAGCGTGCTCACGGCGGTCGGCTGCGCGCTCGGCTCGCAGTATGCGATCAAACACCTGATCGACGTGCTCGCGGCCGGGCGCAATCATCCGGGCCCGCTATGGAGCGCGTTCGCGCTCCTCGTCGGCCTGATCGCCGCGGATAACCTGATGTGGCGCGTCGGCGGCTGGGTCGCCGCGCACACGTTCGTCGCGGTCACGGGCGATCTGCGCCGCGATCTGTTCCAATATCTGAGCGGCCACTCGCAGACCTACTACGCGGAGAAGCAGCCCGGCACGCTCGCGAGCCGGATCACCGCAACGTCGAACGCGATCTATACGGCCGAGAACACGATGGCGTGGAACGTGCTGCCGCCGTGCATCGCCGTGCTTGGCGCGATCCTGATGATCATCGTCGTCAATCCGCAGATGGCGCTCGGCCTGCTGTCATGCTCGGCCGTGCTCGCCATCGTGCTGTTCAAGCTCGCCAAGCGCGGCTCGGTTCGCCATCACCGGTTCGCGTCGAAGGCGGCGGCCGTCGACGGCGAACTCGTCGACGTGATCGGCAACATGGGGCTCGTGCGCGCGTTCGGCATGACGCTGCGCGAGCAAAAGCGCTTTGCCGCCACCGTCAAGGCCGAAATGGATGCGCGCCAGCAAAGCCTGCTCTATCTCGAGAAGCTGCGGCTCCTGCATGCGGTGATCACCGCGATGCTGTCGGCGGGCCTGCTCGGCTGGGCGCTGTGGCTGTGGAACCAGGGGCGCGCGACGTCCGGCGATATCGTGCTCGTCAGCTCGCTCGGCTTTACGATCCTGCACGGCACGCGCGATCTCGCCGTCGCGCTCGTCGACGTCACGCAGCATGTCGCACGCCTGGCCGAAGCCGTGCAGACCCTGCTCGAGCCGCACGGCATGCCCGACCGTTCCGATGCGGTCGCGCTCGCGCCGAAGGGCGGGCGCGTCGATTTCGAGCGCGTGACGTTCGCGTACCCGCACCGCCGGCCGATTCTCGACCACTTCGACCTGCATATCGAGGCCGGCCAGCGCGTCGGCCTGATCGGCAAATCGGGCGCGGGCAAATCCACCGTGCTCGCGCTGCTGCAACGCTTTTACGACGTGCAGAAAGGAACGATCAAGATCGACGGCCAGGATCTCGCGTTGATCACGCAGGACAGCCTGCGTCAGTCGATCGCGCTCGTGCCGCAGGATATCTCGCTGTTTCACCGCTCGATTTACGACAACATCGCATACGGCCGTCCCGACGCGACGCACGAGGAAGTGCTGGCCGCCGCGCGCGACGCGCGCTGCACCGAGTTCATCGAGGCGCTGCCGGAAGGCTTCGAGACGATCGTCGGCGATCGCGGCGTGAAACTCTCCGGCGGCCAGCGGCAACGGATCGCGATCGCGCGCGCGATCTTGAAGGACGCGCCGATCCTGTTGCTCGACGAGGCGACGTCGGCGCTCGACAGCGCGTCCGAAGAGGCGATCCAGGCGGCGCTCGACCGGCTGATGACGGGCCGCACGGTCATCGCGATCGCGCACCGGTTGTCGACGCTGCGCAATTTCGACCGGATCATCGTGATGAGTTCGGGCAAGGTGATCGACGACGGCAGCCCCGACGTGCTGCGCAACCGCCCGGGCCTCTATCGCGATCTGCTCGCCAAGCAGCATGGGCGGCATGCGCCCATCACCGAGAGCGGCAACGCGCCTTCGGCGGACGGCGAACGCGTCGCGTAAAAGCCGCGCGCCGCGCTAAGTTTCACGCATCGCGCGGCTGCCGTGCCGCACGGGGCTGCAACGCCCGCACCGCACCTGCCGGGCCGCCGGCACGGCTGCGTCAGCGCCATGCGGGCGCCGTCAGGCAACGCCGCCCGCGCCCGTGCGCGACAGATCGCGCAGAAAATTGTCCCGCCAGACCGACACGTTGTTCTCGCGCAGCCGCGCGAGCATATCCGCATGGCGCGCGCGCCGCTCGGCGAGCGGCATCGACAGCGCGCGCGCGAGCGCATCGGCCATCCCAGCGATATCGATCGGATTGACGACGAGCGCGCCGTCGAGTTCGCACGCCGCGCCGGCAAAACGCGACAGCACGAGCACGCCCGGATCGTCCGGATTCTGCGCGGACACATACTCCTTCGCGACGAGGTTCATCCCGTCGCGCAACGGCGTCACGTAGCCGACACGCGCAAGCCGGTATAGCGCGGCGAGCACCGGCCGCTCGTACTGCCGGTGGATGTACAGAATCGGCGCCCAGTCGAGTTCCGCGAAGCGGCCGTTGATCCGCCCGGACTCGCCCTCCAGCTGCCGGCGCATGTCTTGATACGCGCGCAAATCGGCGCGCGTCGACGGCGCGATCTGCAGAAACGACACCCGATTGCGAAACGACGCCTCATGCTCAAGCAGCTTCTCGAACGCGCGAAAGCGTTCGACGAGCCCTTTCGAATAGTCGAGCCGGTCGACGCTCATCACGAGCTGGCGGCCGCGCAGCGACGCGGCGAGCGAACGCACCGCGCGGCCGTTCTCGCCCGCCTTCGCAAGCGCGGCGATCTCGTCCGGGTAGACGCCGATCGGATAGGCGTTCGCGCGCAGCGTGCGCCCGAACGCGCGCACGACCGCCGGGCCCGTCGCGGAGCGCTCGACCTCGCCGCCCGCCTCGGATTCGACGTAGTCGCAAAACGCCCGCAGGTCGGTCCGGGTCTGAAAGCCGAGCAGATCGAACGAGCACAGCGCCTCGACCAGCTCACGGTGCGGCGGCACGTTGACGAGCACCTGCGCGGCCGGAAACGGAATATGCAGAAAAAACCCGATCCGGTTCGCGACGCCCGCCGCGCGCAGCGCCTGCGCGAACGGAATCAGGTGATAGTCGTGGACCCAGATCACGTCGTCGCCGCGCAGCAGCGGAACGAGTTGCCGCGCGAGCCACACGTTCACGCGCGCGTAGCCGTCGAATTCGTGGCGGTCGTACTGGATCAGATCGGTGCGGTAATGGAACGCGGGCCAGAGCGTCGCGTTCGAGAATCCCCGGTAGTACTGATCGTAATCGCGCCGTGCGAGGCCGATCGTCGCGAACGTCACGGGCCCGTGCTCGTCGATGCGGATCTGCGGCGCGCCCGACGCGACAACCTCGCCGCTCCAGCCGAACCACATACCGCCCGTTTCCTTCAGCGCGTCGTAGACGCCGATCGCAAGCCCCCCCGCCGCGGGCTCCCCTTCCGAGATCGGCGCGACGCGATTCGACACGATGATCAGGCGACTCATGCCGGCGCGCGCTCCGCGTCGATCCAGCGCTTGAGCTGCGCGCGCAGCGCGGCGACCGAGTCGATCCGCGCGCGCGCCATCGTATCGCCGGCGCCGACCTTGATCGACAGCCCGCCGCACGCGTTGACGACCGCGAAGCCCTGTTCGTCGGTCAGATCGTCGCCCGCGAACACCGGCATGCGGCCGGCGAACGGCGGCTCGTTCAAGAACGCCGCCACCGCGCGCCCTTTGTCGACACCCTTGGGTTTGATCTCGAACACCATCTTGCCCGGCTGCAGCACGTAAGCGTCCGGATAGTCGTCGACGAACCGTTCGAGCGCCGCGCGCGCGACGCCTTCGCGCTCCGGCGCGTTCCGGAAATGCAGCGCGAGCGCCGCGCCCTTGATTTCGAGCAGCATCCCCGGATGGCGATCGACCAGCGCCGCGAGTTCGCGCTCGATGCGCAGCAGGCGCGGATCGTCGAAGCCGATGCGCTGAGTATCGCCGTTCGCGTCGCGCCGCTCCGCGCCGTGCAGTCCGGCGACGGGCAGATCGGGCAGGTTCAGGAACGCGTCGATACTGTCGATTCCGCGTCCCGATACGATCGCGACCGCGCCGTGCGACAGGCGCCGCAGCGTGTCGACAAGCGCGGGCAGATCGGGCGGCACGTGGATCGAGTCGGGCGTGGGCGCAAGCTCGACGAGCGTGCCGTCGAAATCGAAGAAGAACGCGGTGCGGGTAAGAGAAACGGAAGCCGGAACGGATTGCATCGATTCGCTGATCAGAATGGCCGCCGGCGGGCGCGCCCGCCGTGCGAATGTGCGCATCTTACCGCGCCTGACCTGCGCGATGAAAAAAGCGCGTCGGCAACCGCCGGCCGCCGATGCTCCGGCACACGCGCGGCGCTGCGACATTTTGCCCCGCTTCGGCGCGCGGCCCGCATTTCGAAAAGACGATCCCGATCAAATTGCGCTACAGTCGCAACCGCCGAGCGCGCTCGGTGCGGGCTTCGCCGGCCGGCCTACCGCGGCAGGCGGCGCTACATTCGCCGCGATTGTTTTCGAGATGGCGGCCCGATACGGCAAAAGCCATGGATAAGCGCCGCCGCCGCGCGCTCGTGACAGCGCACGGCGCGCCGCAGCGGCCGTGCAACCGGCCGCGCCGCCGCCGGCCGGCGTCTGAGGAGCTGCCCGCACGCCGCCGTCGCACACGAGATCGATTCGAACCGGATTTACCGATGCCGTTTCCGCCGCCGTTTGCCTTTTTCACGCCGCGCTGTCGCGTCGCGACGCCCGCCACGACATGCCGCCCGCGTATCGCGGGCATTGCCGGCGCATGCGTGGCGGCGCTCGCGCTCGCCGCCTGTTCGCCGCGCGGCGAGCCATGGCGCCTGACGAACGTCACCGGCCACCTGCCCGATCTGACGTTCTCGCTGACGGGCGAGGACGGCAAGCCTATCGACGCAGCCGCATTCCGCGGCCGCGCCGCCCTCGTCTACTTCGGCTACACGCATTGCCCGGATGTCTGCCCGGCCACGATGGCGCGGCTGATGCAGGTGCTCGCGCTGCTCGGCCCCGGCGCGCGCGGCGTGCGCATCCTGTTCGTGTCGGTCGATCCGGCGCGCGACACGCCCGCCGCGATGCGCGACTATGTCGGCGCGTTCGACGCCGAGCACGCCTATGGCCTCACCGGCAGCGAGCGGCAGATCGAGCAGCTCGCCAAGCGTTATCGTGTCGCGTACCAAATGGAAAAGCGCGACCCGCGCGGCGGCTACGAAGTCACGCACAGCTCCGCCGTCTATGTATTCGATGCGCAAGGCCGCGCGCGCCTGCTCGCGACCGATCAGGATTCCCCCGACGCGATCGCCGCCGATCTGCGCCGGATCATCGACCCTCGTTCCTGAACCGGAACTCACTCACCGCCCCGCCCATGAACTCGAAACTGAAATCCGTCGTCACACTCGCCGCGCTCTCGCTCAGTTTGCACGCAGCAGCAGCCGGCCCCGCGCCGATCACCGCGCAGAACGCGTGGATGCGCTGGCTGCCGAACAAGCTGCCGGCAGCGGGTTACGTGACGCTCGTCAACACCAGCGACAAGCCGGTCGATCTGGTCAACGTCGACAGCCCCGACTACGGGATGGTGATGCTGCACCGGACCGTGTCGAACGGCTCGACGCAAAAGATGGAAATGGTCGACAAGCTGACGATTCCCGCGCACGGCAAGGTCGATATCGCACCGGGCGGCTATCACCTGATGCTCGAGGAGCCCAAGCACGCGATCAAGCCGGGCGATACCGTGCACCTGCGCCTCGAATTCTCGGACGGCGAGAAACTCGACGCACCGTTCGCCGTGAAGGCGCCCGCCACGGCTCAATAATCCCCGGGCGGCGCGCGATGAACCTGCTGTACTGGCTGGAACCGTGGGAGCCTTCGCCGACGGTCGTGATCGCCATGCTTACCGCCGCCGTGCTGTTCGCGCGCGGCGCGCGCAAGGCCCGCGTATCGATATCGCGGCGCGTGTCGTTCTGGTTCGGGCTCGCCGCGCTCTACGTCGCGCTGCACACGCGGCTCGACTACTTCTTCGAGCATGAGTTCTTCATGCATCGTGCGCAGCATTTGGTGCTGCATCATCTCGGGCCGTTCTTCATCGCGCTGTCGTATCCGGGCGCGGCAATCCGCGCCGGCATTCCGTTCGCGTGGCGCCGCCGCTTCGTGCGCCCCGCGCTTGCGCAGCCGTTCGTGCGCGCGACGCTCGACGTCGTGTTCCATCCGGTCGTCGCGGTCGTGCTGTTCGTCGGGCTGATCTATTTCTGGCTGCTGTCGCCGATCCACTTCGTCGCGATGCTCGACTGGCGGCTTTATCGCGTGATGAACTGGAGCATGGTGATCGACGGGCTGCTGTTCTGGTGGCTCGTCGTCGATCCCCGCCCCGCGCCGCCCGCGCGGCTCGCGCCCGGCAAGCGGATCTTGATCGTGGTCGCCGCGATTCCGCCGCAGATCGCGCTCGGCGCGCTGATTTTTTTCACGCCGCACGAGCTGTATCCAATCTATTCGATCTGCGGACGTGCATTCACCTGGTTGAGCCCGCTGCGCGATCAGCAGATCGGCGGGCTGCTGCTGTGGATTCCCGGCTCGATGATGAGCGTGATCGGCGCGCTGATCGCGCTGCGTCACTGGCTGCGTCTATCCGCGCGCGGCCGGTTGCGTAACGAACGGCTCGCCCGCGCCGACATGCCGCCGCGGCGCTCGCGCACCGCCCGCCCGGCGCCGTGACGCGGCAAGCCAAGCGCGGCCGCATCGGAACGAACGGCACGTTACGCGCTGCGCAGCCGGCAGACCTTACGGGCGATCGGCAAGCAGCAAACGAGGCACAAGCAGCCCGCCGGCGCGGCCGGCCGCCGAAGAAGCTTCGGCAAGGATAAGGCCGCCAGTCGCTCCAGCGCGCGCGGCCCGTGTGCCGCCGCTCGTCATGCAGGCAATCGCATCCACACGTGCGCGATGCCGTCCTCGTCGTGCACGTCCGAACTCAGCGCGAAACCGAACGCGCGATAGAACGCCTGCAAACGCGCCTGTGCATGCAGGCTGACCGGCCGATTCGGCCATTGCTCGCGAATGCGCTCGAGCACGGTCCCGAGCATCGCGTTGCCAACGCCCATGCCGCGAAACGGCTGCGTCGTCAGCACGCGGCCGATCAGCACGTCCGGCTCAGGCGCATCGGACAGCCACACCCGCACATAGCATGCGAGACGGCCGGCATCATCGTATCCGGCGAGATGCCATGCTTTCTGGTCCACGCCGTCGACGTCGCCGTACACGCAATGCTGCTCGACGATGAACACCGCGTTGCGCGCGGCGAGAATCGCGTAGATCTCATGCGGCGTGAGCGCGTCGAACGGCTTCCAGCGCCATTCGAGCGGCGCACACGGCTGGGGGGCGGCGGTCGACGAGGAACCGGCGGACGGAGATAAGGGCATGATCTGACTTCCGAATGTCCGAATGAATCGATGCGTGGATTCGGATTATGCCCCGGCTCGACGCCGGATTTCCCGTAAACTAGATAAATCGCCGCTTTGTCCGGCCCGTTCACGCTGATCCCGATTGACCATGTTCCAACTTTCCGAAGCGCTTCCCACGTCGAAACCCGCGCTCTACGCCGCACTCGCCGCCCAAGCGCGCGCGCTGATCGAAGCGGAAACCGATATCGTTGCCAACGCGGCAAATTTCTCCTCGCTCGTCTACCACTCGCTCGACGGGCTCAACTGGGCCGGTTTCTATTTTTACGATGGCCGCGAGCTGGTCGTCGGGCCATTTCAGGGCAAACCGGCATGCGTGCGCATTGCGCTCGGCAAAGGCGTGTGCGGCACCGCCGCGCAGGCCCGCCGCACGCAAGTCGTGCGCGACGTACATGCGTTTGCCGGCCATATCGCCTGCGATTCGGCGTCCCAGTCGGAAATCGTCGTGCCGCTCGTCGCACGCGACGGCACGCTGATCGGGGTATGGGATGTCGATAGCCCGCATGTTGCGCGCTTCGATGACGACGATGCGAACGGCATGGAAGCGCTGTGCAAGGTGTTCGTCGAAGTCGCGTGGGGGCGGCACGCCGAGCGCCGCTGAACGGGCACGCCGACGAGCGCGCCGATGCATGCTTCGCGCGCGGTAGACATGGGCCGAACATGGCGTGAGCGCGGTGCGTAACCGCCCGAGCGCAGCGGGTACGACGCAACCGCGCCCGCTGCTCAACGCCTATCCGGCGCGAGCCCCCGCCTGTCTGCGAACGGCGAACGCACATCGCGGCGCCCCCACCACGCGCGCATCGCAACGACCATCACCGCGAGCACCACGAACACGAACATGCTGCCTTCGGGGCCTGCGGCCCCGCCGCTCAACCACGCGTTGCCGAGCGGATGCGCGGCAAACAGCACGCCCTCGACGAGCCGGCCGCTGTCCGCCGCGCCGTAAAAATACGATTCGCCCCAATCCCACGCCGCATGGAAGCCAATCGCCCACCATAGCGAGCCCGTATACCAGAGCGACAAACAAAAGACGACGCCGAACAACGCCGCCGACACGAGCCCGACCGCCGTTTCGGCCGAACTCAGCGCATGCATCGCGCCAAACAACGCGGACAACAATACGGCGCCCCACCAGAATCCGATCCAGCGCGTCAGCGTGTACTGCAAATAACCGCGCAACAGCGTTTCCTCGAAGAGGCCGGTCATCATGAACGACGCACCCCAGACCACCGCATAGATCCAAGCACGGCCGCCATGCAACGACGGCGCATCGAGCCTCAGATAACCTGCATACGACAGCGCGAGAACAAGACACGAAATCGCTACAAAGCCCCAGCCTACGCCGAACAACAGGCGGCGCCCACAAGCGCTGCCCCGCAGGCCGAACGAGAACGGGGAGCGCCGCTCGCATTTCGCGAGCACGGCCGTCGCAATGGCAACGGCCGCCAATTGCATGCACTCCATCCCGAAACCGGCGGCAACAGACAACGAGCCATCGTCGTGCGGCATCGGCATCAGCCGGCGCGCGACGAACGCCATCGCGCCGATGCACAGCGCAAAGATCGCCACGAACAGCAACACGCCCCACCCGGCGCGAATGCCATGCGGGCCAAAAACGATCCGACGGAGCATGCGACGCATCGCACACGGCGGCGGTACGGACTGCCGTGATTCGTTGACGGATTGGTCCATGTGGGATTTTCCGGGCGATGAGATGATGGGCATGCATGGACACGCGCGCGCGATCGATGCCGCATCGTTCGAACCGCCAATACGGCCCCAAGACGCGCTCGCGCATTCTGCCACGCCGTCGGCATGTGTCAGAACGGAAAGTCGCTCGCTGCGCCACGCGCATCGGAGCATACGAGGAAGCGACAGATTCGAGAAAATTAATTCTTCGCGCTGACGGCGCGAACCGATGCGCACCTACATCAGTCCTGCTCGCCAAGCATTTGCACCAGTTGGATCAGGTTACCGCACGTATCGTCGAAGACGGCGATGCGCACCGGGCCTGCATCCATCGGCGCCTGCGTGAACTTGACGCCCAGACGCTCCAGTCGTTTGAACTCGGCGTCAATATCATCGACCTGGAACGAAGTCGCCGGGATTCCGTCCTCGAACAGCGCACGCTTGTATGGCGCCACGGCGCGGTGAACGCTTGGCTCGAGCAGCAGTTCCGTTCCGTCGCGCTGCGCTTTCGACACCACGGTCAGCCAGCGATACGCGCCGGCCGGGACATCGCGCTTCAGCTCGAACCCGAGCTTGCCGGTATAGAAAGCCAACGCGTTGGCCTGATCATCGACGAAGATGCTCGTCACGTAGATGCGCATAGTGTTTCTTTCCGGGAGGCGGTGATTGATCAAAAACGCTCTGCGGGCGAAGTGGATCGGAACTGACGCGCCGGTCATTCATACGGCGGGCGAACGCGTCGTTCATGAAACCATCTATGCCCCGGAGGCCCCCTTGGGAGGCAGCCCTGCCATGTCGAGGCGTAGGTGCAATCCTACACCCGGAAAGAATTGGGTCGATCGGCCTTGCATTGCCGGAGGCCCAGCATCGGCAACCCGGCGGGGCACTCCGCAGGATCTTGCAGACCGCTCGCCCCGACGGTGAAACGTACCGCAATTTGGAATGACGCTGCCGAGAGCGTTGGTAACAACGATCGCGAACGACTGATTTGCCGAACCGTCGCCGGCGTAACGCGCTGCCCAAACGATCATCGCAGCGCCGGGATAAAAGTGACTTTAGGAAAAGCTTCGAGCGTCGGATGACGTGTTCCCACCTCCCGAAGGATCGTGCGAGGTGCGTTGAGGTCAACTCACTGCACAGGCGGTTACACGTGTTTCTCGAGTGGTTAGACGCGATTTCGCAGCATCCTGAGCGCTTTTCGTATGAGGACGAGAGTGCAGCGGAAAAAGAAAAGCCCTGATTTCTCAGGGCTTTTTCTCTTCTTACTTGGAGGCGCGAGCCGGAGTCGAACCGGCCTAAACGGCTTTGCAGGCCGCTGCATAACCGCTTTGCTATCGCGCCGTAAGCGGACTGTCGAATCGTCACGGCGCCAGCGGCGCTTGAACGATCCGCAGATTGGATTCAAAAGCTCAGCGAGCCTATCAAACAAAAAGGGAAGCCCGGCTTCCCCTTGTTCTGGAGCGGGAGACGAGTCTCGAACTCGCGACCTCAACCTTGGCAAGGTTGCGCTCTACCAACTGAGCTACTCCCGCATCATCCTGCATTTGCAGACTTTGCCAAACCACATACCAGCAAAATGCCGCACTGAAACCTGGAGCGGGAGACGAGTCTCGAACTCGCGACCTCAACCTTGGCAAGGTTGCGCTCTACCAACTGAGCTACTCCCGCATTTTGCTTCTCTCCGCCGCGCCGTTCAGAGCACCTCGCAGTGGAGAAACGAGATTATGCGGAAACTAGATTTGTGTGTCAAGCGTTTTTCGCGCCCTTTTTCTTTGGCCGCTGCGTCCGGCTTCGAAGCGCTCATGCCGCCCCGCCGCGCTCGCGTATCTGTGGCCACGCGAGCTTCATGTAATACAGCATCGACCAGATCGTCAGCACCGCCGCGAGATAGATGAGCCACAAGCCCAATGTGCGCGTGTCGAGCACGATGCCGCCGCCGAGCGTCAACTGGCCGTAGTACAGCAGCATCGGAATCGCGGTCATCTGGCAAGCGGTCTTGAACTTGCCGAGCGAATTCACGGCCACGCTCTTGGATGCGCCGATCTGCGCCATCCACTCCCGCAGCGCCGAAATCGCGATCTCGCGGCCGATGATCACGAGCGCGATCGCCGCGTCGATCCGCGAAAGCTGCACGAGCATCAGCAACGCCGCCGTCACCATCAGCTTGTCGGCAACGGGGTCCAGAAACGCGCCGAACGCCGACGTCTGGTTCCATTTGCGCGCGAAGAAGCCGTCGAACCAATCGGTCAGCGCGGCGAGAATGAAAATCACCGCCGCCGCTAGATTGCGGTGCTCAGCGCTCAGCATCACGTCCGGCAAATAAAACACACCGACGACGAGCGGAATCAGCACGATTCGCACCCACGTCAGAAAGATCGGGAAATTAAACGGCATGGCATGCGATACGGTTGGAGGATGTGCAATTGTGCCGCGCCGGGCGCGCTGCCACAAGCAACGCGCCCGGCCTGGCATCCGGCTTGCCGCCCGGCGCGCGGGACGAGCGTGAGCGGCGGCCATCGCGGCAACGCGCATGCCGACCGGGGAAAATCGCGGCGGCCCGCAGTGGCGGGCCGAATCGGCGCGAATCGCCGCCGCCAAGCGGCTCGACGCGCGCCTGATCGGTGCAAGCGCGAACGAACCGTCGGCTCCGGCACGCCGGCGCCCTCAACGCCCCGGCACGCAATCGTTCAAATCGTTCAATCAATGCAGTTGCCGATAGATCTGCTCGGCGAGCGCGCGCGAAATGCCATCGACGCTCGCCAATTCGTCGACACTCGCCGCAACAACACCGCGCAATCCGCCGAAGCGCGCAAGCAATCGCTGCCTGCGCTTCGCGCCGATGCCCTCGAGTTCCTCGAGCCTTGAGGTCTGACGCGCCTTCGCACGCTTGGCGCGCATGCCGGTGATCGCAAAGCGGTGCGCCTCGTCGCGGATCTGCGCCACGAGCATCAGCGCCGCGCTATCCTTGCCGAGTTCGAGCGGCGCGCGGCCATCGGCGAACACGAGCGTTTCGAGACCGACCTTGCGCCCCTCGCCCTTCGCAACGCCAACCAGCATCGAGCAGTCGAGCCCAAGCTCGGAGAACACCTGGCGCGCGATCTCCACCTGGCCGCGCCCCCCGTCGATCAGCACGATGTTCGGCAGCCGCGCGACCGACGCGGCAGCCTGCGCCGCATCCGCGTCGATGCCGACCGCCGCGTCGCTCACGGTCTCGGCCTCCACTTCCTCGACCATCTTCTCGTAGCGACGCGTGAGCACCTGACGCATTGCCGCGTAGTCGTCGCCGGGCGTGATCCCGGCGATGTTGTAGCGCCGATATTCGGACGACTGCATTTTGTGATGGTGATAGACGACGCACGAAGCCTGCGTCGCCTCGCCCATCGTATGGCTGATATCGAAGCACTCGATGCGCAGATGCGCGAGATCGTCGCTCTCGAAGCCGAGCACGTCGGCGAGCGCACGGGTGCGCGCTTGCTGCGAGCCCTGTTCGGACAGCAGCCGCGCGAGCGCGAGCCGCGCGTTCTGCTCGGCCATCGTGAGCCATGCGCGCCGTTGGCCCTGCGGCTGCCGGACCAACGATACCTTGTGCCCGGCCTGCTCGGTCAGCAGATCGAACAATTCGCGATTCGCCGGCGCATGGCTCACGACGAGCACCGGCGGCACGCGATTGCCCAAGTAGTGCTGCGCGATGAACGCTTCGAGCACTTCGGTTTCGAGCGGCGCGGCTTCGGCTTCGGCGCTATCCGCGGCCTCTTCGGCTTCGGCGGCCTCGGCCGCGCCAGCGGCGCCCGCCGCCTCGGCCTGCACCGATTCAGCGTCGCGCGCGCGGCCGTCCTGCAGCCCGCGCTGCGCCGCCTGGTCGGTCGCCGCGCTGACCCGGGCGGCAGCCGCTTCGGCATCCTGCGGATCAGCGCCACCCGCGCCCGTATCCGCCGGCACGCCGCCGACGTCGCGCGCCGCGCTCCCTGCCGGCGCGCCATCCCGCTGCGCGTGCTCCGCGCCGGCCGCCACCTCCGAGAGCGACAGCGCGCTGTCGACATGCGCCGGAAAATACGCCTTGTCGCCGAGATGCCGGCCGCCGCGCACCATCGCGAGATTCACGCACACGCGGCCCCCCTGCGCGACGACGGCGAGAATATCAACGTCGCTGTCGCTGCCAACCTCGATCGCCTGCTGATGGAGCACCTTCGCAAGCGAACTCATCTGGTTGCGCACGGCGGCCGCCTGCTCGAACTTCAGCTCGGCCGCGAACGCATGCATCTTCTGCTCGAGTTCGCCCATCACCTCGCTCTGGCGGCCGAGCAGGAAGCGTGACGCGTTGCCGACGTCGCGCGCATAGTCGTCCTCGCCGATCGCGCCGACGCACGGCGCCGAGCATCGCCCGATTTGATGCAGCAGACAAGGGCGCGTGCGGTTGTTGAACACTGAGTCCTCGCAGGTACGAAGCTGAAACACGCGCTGCAGGATCTGAATGCTCTCGCGCACCGCCCATGCGCTCGGAAACGGTCCGAAATACTGGTTTTTCTTGTCGACCGAGCCGCGGTAATACGCCATTCGCGGAAAACGGTGGCCGGTCAGCTTCAGGTACGGGTACGACTTGTCGTCGCGAAACAGGATGTTGTAGCGCGGCGCGAGCGCCTTGATCAGGTTGTTCTCGAGCAGCAGCGCCTCGGCCTCCGAGCGCGTGACGGTGGTCTCGATGCGCGCGATGCGCGTCACCATCATCGCGATACGCGGCGACAACTGAGTCTTCGTGAAGTAGCTCGACACGCGCTTTTTCAGGTCGCGCGCCTTGCCGACGTAGAGCACCGCGCCTTGCGCGTCGTAATATCGATAAACGCCCGGCAGGTGCGGCAATTGGGCAAGGATCTGCTTGGGTTCGAAAGAGGAATCGGGTGCGTCGGGGGTTGTCATGCGCAATCGGCGCGAGCGGCGCGCGCGAACGAGGTCATTTAAAATTGCCAGTTTAGAGCATTCGCCGCGCGGATTTCGCGGCCCGCGCGCGGTAAAGCGCCGGATTCATCCGGCCGCCCCGCGCACGGCCCGTCCGGATCGCCGCACGCCGTTCGTTCGCCCGCTGCCTGCCTTCGCTTCTGCATTTTCATTGCCCCAAAAATGAAGTCGTCCGCCCCGCTCACGCCCCCCGCCGCCAGCACCGTCCGCTCCGCGCCCCACACGCCAGAGCCGATCGCCGCCGATATTTTCTGCGCGGTCGTCGACAACTTCGGCGACATCGGCGTGTGCTGGCGCCTCGCGCGCCAATTGGCCGCCGAGCATCGCTGGCAGGTACGGCTTTTCATCGACGATCTGTCGACGTTCGCGCGGCTCGAGCCCGCCGCGCGCATTGACGCCACGCGGCAGATGCTAGACGGCGTCGCCGTCGAGCATTGGCGCGAGCCTGCGCATGCGGGCGACACGCTCGAGATCGCCGACGTCGTGATCGAAGCGTTCGCCTGCGAGCTGCCCGGCGCGTATGTCGCCGCCATGGCGCGCCGCGCCCGGGCACCCGTGTGGATCAATCTCGAATACCTGAGTGCCGAGGACTGGGTGCGCGATTTTCATCTGAGGCCGTCGCCGCACCCCCGCTACCCGCTGACCAAGACGTTCTTCTTCCCGGGCCTCGGCCCCGGCACGGGCGGCGTGCTCAAGGAGCGCGACCTCGACGCGCGGCGGCGCGCGTTCGACGCCGTGGGCGGCGCAAACACCGCGCACGCCGCACGCGACGCTTGGTGGCGCGACGTCGCGGGCCGCCCCGCGCCCGCGAACGGCACGACAGCCGTCTCACTGTTCGCCTACGAGAATCCGGCCGTCGACGCACTGCTCGAACAATGGCGCGACGGCGCCGAGCCGGTCGTACTGCTCGTGCCCGAAGGCCGGATCTCGGCGCGCGTCGCACGCTTTTTCGGAGCCTCCGGATTCGGCGCAGGCGCGCGCGCGGCGCGCGGCAACCTGAGCGCGCACGGGCTCGCCTTCGTCGCTCAGCCCGATTACGACAAGCTACTGTGGGCATCCGACATCAATTTCGTGCGCGGCGAGGATTCGTTCGTGCGCGCTCAATGGGCGCGCCGGCCGTTCGTCTGGCAGATCTACCCGCAAACCGACGACGCCCATCTGCCCAAGCTCGACGCCGCGCTCGCCCACTATACGGCGGGACTCGCGCCGGCCGCGCGAGCGGCGGCCGAACGCTTCTGGCATGCATGGAACGGCGCGGGCGCGCCCGATTGGGCCGATTTTCAGCGCCATCACGCCGCGCTGCGCGCGCGCGCGGCCGTTTGGGCCGACGAACTCGCCGCTATCGGCGATCTTGCCGGAAATCTGGCGAATTTCACAAAAACTCAGTTAAAATAAACGGTTATCCAACGGCTCACTACGACTACGCAAGTCCGTCCGAAGCCGCGCATGCAACACATGCAGCTCACGTGACAGATATCGCGAACGTGTCGCCCGCACGCTCCATACACGTGCGGCCAGGTCATTCGGACTGTTTGCGCCGTTAGCCGTTGAGCGACGCTCAAGCAATTTCTCCCATTCAGGATAGTTTTAGTCATGAAAACCGCACAGGAACTCCGCGTAGGCAACGTCGTGATGGTCGGCAACGACGCATGGGTCGTCTCGAAAACGGAATACAACAAGTCGGGCCGCAACGCCGCCGTCGTCAAGATGAAGCTGAAGAATCTGCTGACGGGCGCCGGCCAGGAATCGGTCTACAAGGCCGACGACAAGTTCGAAGTCGTGGTGCTCGACCGCAAGGAAGTGACGTATTCGTACTTCGCCGACCCGATGTACGTGTTCATGGACGCCGACTACAACCAATACGAAGTCGAAGCCGAGATGATGGGCGACGCGCTCAACTATCTCGAAGACGGGATGGCATGCGAAGTGGTGTTTTACAACGAAAAAGCGATCTCGGTCGAACTGCCGACGGTCCTCGTGCGCGAGATCACGTACACGGAGCCAGCGGTGAAAGGCGATACGTCGTCGGGCAAGGTGCTGAAGAACGCGAAGATCGCGACCGGTTTCGAACTGCAAGTGCCGCTTTTCTGCAATATCGGCGACAAGATCGAAATCGATACGCGCACGAACGAATACCGCAGCCGCGCCTAAAGCGAACGGTTTCGCGCCCCGCCGCACGAAGCGCCCTTTGGGGCGCTTTTTGTTTATATGACGCAGCTTGTTGCATAAAGGCGCCACATCATAAACAATGCATTGAGAACGCTCTTGCGGTATTCGATGCGTCTCACCGGTAACTATTTTGTAATCGATGGCGAATACCGTCCACCGAGCGTGCGACGGGCATAAAATGCGTTCCTTATCCCGAAATGGGGCTGTATGACGGCTCGCCGACCCGGCCGGTTCTTGAACTCGCGCACACCATGCCACACGCCCTGATTGTCGAAGACGATCCCAATAGCTTGTCTGGTCTGACCGCACTGCTCGCCGCGGACGGTTTTTCCGTCGACACCGCAACCTCGCTCGCCGAAGCGCGGGGAGCGCTCGCACGTTCAATCCCCGACGTCGTGCTCGTCGATCTGAACCTGCCCGACGGCAGCGGCTTCGATCTGCTGCAAAATCTGCCGCAACAGCAGCCAAACGGCTCGCTGCCGGTGATCGTGCTGACCGGCAACGCCACGGTCGAAAGTGCGATTGAAGGACTGCGGCACGGGGTATGGGATTATCTGCTGAAGCCCGTCAACATCCCGCGGCTGCGCAGCCTGCTCGCGCGCATCCCACGCCCTTACGAACTGATCGAGGAAGTGCAGTCGCTGCGTACCGCGCTTCGTCAACTTGGCCGGTTCGGCGCGCTCGTCGGGCGCAGCGACGCGATCCAGCACGTCTACGACATGATCGAGCACAGCGCGCGGACCGAAACCGCGGTACTGCTGTGGGGCGAGCCGGGCACCGGCAAGGAAACGGCCGCGCGCACGCTGCACCAGTTGAGCCGTCGCCGCAAAGGCCCGTTCGTTGCATTCGACTGCCGCGCCGCCGCGCAATCGCCGCGCAACATCGAAACCAATGGCCTCGCGATCGAAAGCATGTTGCTCGGCCGCGAGCGCACCGGCTATGCGGGCGTCGAGCGCCGCGATCCGGGCCTCTTCGAGCAAGCAAGCGGCGGCACGCTGTTCCTCGACGAAATCACCGCGCTGCCGTTGTCGTTGCAGGATGCGCTGCTGCGCACGCTCGATTCGCAAAATTTCATGCGCGTCGGCGGCACGACTGAAATCGCAAGCGACTTCCGGCTGATCGCGACGACACGCCGTCCGGCCCGCGAGGCGGTCGCGAACGGCACATTGCGCGAGGACCTGTGGCTGCGTCTCGACGCCGCGTCGATCAGCCTGCCGCCGCTTCGCGAGCGTGACGACGACGTGATCCGGATCGCCGACGCGTTCGTCGACGAGTTGAACCACGATGCGCGCGCGGCGGGCCTGAGCATCACCGACAAGCGCCTGGCGCCCGGCTTTATCCGCGAATGCCTCGCATACGAGTGGCCCGGCAACGTGCGCGAACTGCGCGAGCGCGTGCGGCTCGCATACGATGCGTCGGGCGACTTCATCGAAACGCTGCGCAAGGCTGATGCGTATCTACAGCCGGGCGCGACGTTGAACGGCAGCAGCGTTCAGGTGCGCGTCGGCACGCCGCTCGCGGACGTCGAGGACCTGCTGATCCGCGCGACGCTCGACGCGGTCGGCGGCACCCGCCATCGCGCGGCAACGCTGCTCGGCATCAGCCCGAAAACGCTCTACAACAAGCTGCAACGGATGAAACTGGGTTGAGCGCGGCCGCCGCTGCCGGGGCGGCCGCGCGCCGCCCTTGCCGCCCTTGCCGCCCTTGCCGCCCGCGGCTGCCGCTGCCCCGCTTGACCAATCCGCCTGCCCCCCGCTCGGCGGGGCCGCTCACCCGCCCTTCGTTCAGGCCATCGTCAATCCGCATGGCTCGCACCGTTCGCAGGGTGTCGATGCCGAACCGGGCGAACGCGGGCCGTCCGCATTCAGGCGAACGCCTCACGCAGCAGCACCTGCGCGCGCAGATACTCCGGACGGCGTATCAGTTTGTCCCAGCTCGGCGCCCTGCCCCGAGGCCGCATCCGCTTGATCCGCTGTCGCGACTCCCGCGACGGCGCCGCGCGCAGCTCGTTCAACACCCGCTCCGCCGCCTCCGGCTGATTGCAGATCAGCACCATATCGCACCCCGCCGCAAGCGCGGCCTGCGCCGCCTGCGTGAGCGTGCCGCCCTCGCGCGCCGCCTCCATCGACAGATCGTCACTGAACACCGCGCCCGTAAAGCGCAACCGGCCGCGCAGCACGTCCTGCAACCAGATGCGCGAAAAACCCGCGGGTTTGCTGTCGACCTGCGTATAGATCACGTGCGCCGGAATCACCGCGGCCAGCGACAGCCCAAGCCAATCGTAAGGCGCGGCGTCGTTGGCGAGAATCTCGTCGAGCGGACGATCGTCGGTCGGCAGCGCGACATGCGAATCGGCCTCGGCAAAGCCGTGACCGGGAAAATGCTTACCGCAGTTCGCCATCCCGGCGAGCGCGAGCCCATGATTGACGCTCTTCGCGAGCAACGCGACGACGCGCGGATCGCGATGGAACGCGCGATCGCCGATCACCTGCGAGCGGCCATAGTCCAGATCGAGCACCGGCGTGAAGCTCATGTCGATCCCGCACGCGCGCAGTTCGGACGCCAGCACGTAGCCGAGCGCCGTCGCCACCTTCGTCGCGACGAGCACGTCCCGGTCCCACAGTTCGCCCAGGCGACGCATCGCCGGCAGCACGGTAAAGCCGTCGGTGCGAAAGCGTTGTACGCGCCCGCCTTCGTGGTCGACGGCGATCAGGATGTCGTCGCGCACCGCGCGGATCGAATCGGTCAGCGCGACGAGTTGCTTGCGGCTCTCGAAATGCCGCGCGAACAGAATCACGCCCCCCGTCAGCGGATGTGCGAGACGGCGCACGTCGGCGCGCGTGAGCGTCTTGCCGGCGACGTCGAGCATCACCGGGCCGAGAGTCGGTTTCATTGAATTGCGTTCCTCCGGGGAAAATCAGAAAGCGGCATCGGCGCGCGGCGCGGCGGTGCCATCGGGCGCCTCGGCGATCACGAACGACACCGCGTAGTCACGCTCATCGCTCACGCTCACGCGCGCGGTGATGCCGCGCTGCGCGAGCCACGTGGCCAGTTCGCCCGACGCGACGATATACGGCTCGCCGCTCGGCCGGTTGAGCGTCTGCAACGCGCGCCACGTCATCGGCCAGTGCATGCCGAGGCCGATCGCCTTGGAGAATGCTTCCTTCGCGGAAAAGCGCGTCGCGAGAAACGCAATGCCGCGCGCTTCCGAACGCGCGCGCCGTGCGTGAAACACGCGCAGCTCGTCAGGGCCGAGCACCTTGTCCGCGAAGCGTCCGCTCGTGCGCTCGAGCACCGCGGCGATGCGGCTCACCTGAACGATATCGGTGCCGATGCCGTAGATCGCCATGTCAATGCCCGCCGGGCCATCCCGCACGATGCGCACGCGGGAAATCTTGACGGGGAAAAGAGGCCGATGGCCCCGCCGCGAGCCGCAGGCATTCCCTTCCGCACTTATTCGGGACGCAATCGCGCAGGCAAACACCACGAAGCAGGCAATGCCTTCGGCGAACGCCCCGCAGCGAGCGCTCGCGGGAAGTGCCCCGAAGGCCCCCTTCTCGACGGCAGGCGCCGCGAACGGAACCAGCACGCTCGCACATCATTTCAGCGGCCGCCGTGCAGCGCGGCGACGCGCGCGGCGACTATGATCGCCTTCATCTCGCGCACCGCGTTGTTCCAGCCGGCGAAAACCGCATGCGCGACGATCGCGTGGCCGATATTCAGTTCGCTGATGCCGGGCAGCGCGGCAATCGCCTGCACGTTTTCATAGTGCAGCCCATGGCCCGCGTTCACCTTCAATCCGAGCGCAAGCCCGCAATCGACGCCCGATGCGACCCGCTCGAACTCGCGCCGCTGCTCGGCTGCATCGTGCGCATCCGCATAGCGGCCGGTGTGCAGTTCAATCACGGGCGCGCCCGCCTCGTGCGCGGCACGGATCTGCTCGTCGTGCGGATCGATAAAAAGCGACACGCGCACGCCAACGTCAGCGAGTTGCTTGCATGCCGCGCGCACCGCGTCGAAATGGCCGGCGACGTCGAGCCCGCCTTCGGTCGTCAATTCCGAGCGTTTTTCCGGCACGAGGCAGGCGTCGTGCGGCAGGATCTCGCACGCGATGTCGAGCATTTCGGACGTCACCGCGCATTCGAGATTCATCCGCGTCTTCAAAAGCGGACGCAGCGTGCGCACGTCCGCATCGACGATATGGCGGCGATCCTCGCGCAGATGCAGCGTGATCGCATCCGCCCCCGCCTCCTCGGCTTCGAGCGCGGCGCGCACGGGGTCCGGATAACGTGTGCCGCGCGCGTTGCGCAAAGTCGCGACGTGGTCGATATTGACGCCCAGGTCAATGGCGGTCGGCGAGGTCAGGAAAAAGCTCATAGATTTTGCAGGTCAATTAGGATCTGACGCGTGGCGAGCGGCGTGCCGCCCAAATAAGTGTTGAGCAAAAAGCGCATCAGCGTCTTGCTTTGCGCGACGGTCTGCGCCCGATGGTAATCGTCCTGTTCCATATCGAGCAACGTCTGGCCGGAAATCACCGGCCAGTGCGACGGCGCATCGCCGAGCGCGTCGCGCACGCCGCGCTCGGGATCGAACACATAGAGCCGCCCCGGCTCGACCGCGCGCCGCGCGACGGTGCGCGCGAGCGACATCGCATAGCCCGTCTCGCGCAACAGCACGCGCTCGAACGAGCGCAGCACCTGCACCGGCGGCTCGGCGTGCGCGAGCCGTGTCAGCGTCACGAGATAATGCTTGAAGAGCGCCGGATAAGGATCCTCGCGCGCGCAAAACTTGACGAGCAGCTCGTTGGCATAGAACCCGCACAGCAACGCGTCGCCCGCGAGCGGTAGCATGCCGCCCACCCATTCGGCGCCCGTCAGCGTGCGCAACTCGGCCTTGCCGGACCATGACAGCGCAAGCGGCTGAAACGTCTGCAACACGCCGCGCAGCGCCGAGTGCGGACGCTTCGCCCCCTTCGCGACGAGCGCGAGACGCCCGTGATCGCGCGTCAGCACGTCGATCACCAGGCTGGTTTCACGGTACGGGTAGCTGTGCAGCACGAACGCCGGCTGCTCGGCGACCCGGAATTCGGACGTGCGCGCAGCGGCGCGGCGCGGCTTGCGCGGCGGTTTGCCCGCATCGGGCACGGCCGGCGGCGGACTCACTGCCGCGGCATCCGACGTGGCGGATGCGGGACGCCGCGCGAAGCCGGCCTCGTCGGTCATCGCGTCATCGGAGACGCCGTCATTCGTACCCATAGGCACGCAACCCCGCCTCGTTGTCGGCCCAGCCGCTTCTCACCTTGACGAACGTTTCAAGGTAGACCGGGCCGTCAAACAACTTCTCCATGTCGAGCCGCGCCTCGGTGCTGATCTGCTTGAGCTTCTCGCCCTTTCTGCCGATCACCATCGCCTTGTGCGCATCGCGCTCGACGAGGATCGTCGCGAACACGCGCGTCAGCCGCCCTTCCTCCTCGAACTTGTCGATGACGACGGTGCTCGTATAAGGCAACTCGTCGCCCGTCCAGCGGAACACTTTCTCACGCAGAATTTCAGCCGCCAGGAACCGCGAGCTGCGATCGGTCAGGTCGTCCTCGCCGTAAATCGGCTCGCCTTCCGGCAAGTACGGCTTGAGCGTATCCATCAGACGCCGGATGTCGTCCGGATGCTTCGCGGACAGCGGCACGACCTCGGCGAACTCGCGCAAACCGCCCATCTTCTGGAAAAACGGAAACAACGTGCCCTTGTCGGACACGCGGTCGAGTTTGTTCGCGATCAGCAGCGTCGGTGTGCCGGGTGGAATCAGATCGAGTACTTTCTGGTCGTCGGGGCCAAAACGGCCGGCCTCGATCACGAACAGAATCGCGTCGACCGACGTCAGCGTGGACGTCACCGCCCGATTCAGCGAGCGGTTGAGCGCCGTGCTATGCCGCGTCTGGAAGCCGGGCGTGTCGACGAATACAAACTGCGCATCGTCGAGCGTGCGGATGCCGGTGATCCGGTGGCGGGTCGTCTGCGCTTTGCGCGACGTGATGCTGATTTTCTGGCCGACGAGCGCATTCATCAGCGTCGACTTGCCGACGTTCGGACGACCGACGATCGCGATCATGCCGCAACGAAAACCGGAGGAAGCGGGAGCGTTCATATCAGGAGCTGCTGAGTTCGGAGCGGCCGCGCTCGCACGCGGCCGCGATATCGATGGGAACGGCGTCAATGATCGGCATCGGCAACGCGCACCGGTGCGGCCGGATCGTCAATCGCCTGAGGCGCGTGCGCCGGATCGCGAACACGCGCTGGCCGGTCTGCCGGACGTGCGGCTGCGTCGTTCTTTTCCGCGGCTCGCTCGGATGCCTTATCGGTGGCTTTATCGAATGCCTTGTCAGCCCCTTTATCAGCCGGCAACACCTTTTCAGCCACTTTTGCCGCGCGCGGCTCAGCCTTGTCCTGACCATGCTCGACGTGGGCCGCGCGAATCACCGCGAGAGGCGACCGATACGCGGCGCCGTCCGCACCACCACCGGGCATATCGGCCGGCGCCGCCGCACTACCGGCATGCGAGCCGGATTGCATCTCGGCCGCTTTCGCGTCGGCCACACCTTTCGCGTCGGCCAACAGCTTCGATTCATCCCGCTTCGGCTCGCCGGATCGGGCATCCGCAGCCTTGGGGTCAGCCAGTTTCGTATCGGCCGCCTTCGCATCAGCCAGTTTCGCTTCGACGGCGGGCCTCGCTTCGGCCACGTTCGATTCGAGGGCTTTGGTTTCGGCCGCGGGTTTCGTCTCCGCGGCCTTCCTCCCTTCCGCCCCTTTCGCGTCATCGGCCAAGACGCGCCGCTCCTTGCGCTCTGGCGAGCGCAAATCGAGCGCCTCCTGCACGCCTTTCACGCCCGGCACGATCTCCGGTTCCACGTGCTTGGCGCCGCGCGCGCTCTTCGAACGCTTCGGTTTCGCGGCCAGCATCGGCGCAAGCGCCATGACTTCGTCGAGCGCTTTCTTCGCGGCGGCCTGCTCGGCCGCCCGGCGGCTCGCGCCGGAGCCGGACACCTTGACGTCGAGCTTGGGCACCGCGCATTCGACTTCGAACTGCTGATTGTGCGCCGCACCATGCGTTGCGACGACGGTGTAAGCCGGCAGCGCGATCTTGTGTCCTTGCAGATATTCCTGCAACAGCGTCTTTGCGTCCTTGCCAAGCGTGCGCGGGTCGATGTGATCGAGAATCGGCACGTACAGACGCTTGATCACCCCTTGGGCGGCTTCGAAGCCGCCATCGAGAAATACGGCCCCGATGATGGCTTCGAATGCGTCCGCGAGGATCGACGGCCGGCGAAATCCGCCGCTACGCAACTCGCCTTCGCCGAGCCGCAGGCTGTCGGAAATATTGAGGGCCTGAGCGATCTCATATAGCGACTGCTGTTTGACGAGGTTCGCGCGCACGCGCGACAAGTCTCCCTCGTCGAGCTTGCCGAAGCGCTGAAACAAAAGGGCGGCCACCGCGCAATTCAGAACGGAATCGCCGAGAAACTCGAGCCGTTCGTTATGCGTGGCGCTATGACTGCGATGGGTCAAAGCCTGGCGCAGTAATTCCGCATTGCGAAATTCGTAGCGCAGCCGGCTTTCCAACTGGGATGGAGGCATGGACAGGAGTATAACGCGGGCGCCGCGCCGCCCGGAAAGCGGCGCTCGACGCGAAAAAGCGCGATTTGGCGGCGTTGCCGCCGGTTCTCAGGATCGGTTTATGTGTCGAACGTGCATATGGATGGCGGAATCGCTCACTTAAACGGAACGTACCGCGCCGGCGGCGAACCCGGCAAGGAAAAAGGAGCGCCATCTGCCGGACCAAACGTTCTCGAAATATTCGCTACGGAACAAGCAACGACCTGCGCCACCGCGTGAACGATTCCCCCGCTGCGCTGCCCGTGCATGTTTGAATCGCGACTGCCACGAGAATGGCCGCGCGCCGCATTCGCCGGTGGCGGGCGGCCATTCTCGTGGCAACGCCATACGCGTTCCATACGTGAATAGGCCCTCGATGATAGACGCCGCGCCGCACGGCCCTCGCGCGCAGCGCGGCGCAAAATCCGGCGCGCTCAGTTGAACGAACCGATGCGCTTCAGGTTGCTGAAGTTCATCCAAATGAAGAACGCACGGCCAACGATGTTCTTGTCCGGCACGAAACCCCAGTAACGGCTGTCGGCGCTGTTGTCGCGGTTGTCGCCCATCATGAAGTAATGCCCGGGCGGCACCTTGCAGATCACGCCGCGGTTGTCATACGTGCAATTGTCTCGATACGGATAGTCGTCCGCGCCCATCACGAACGGCGGCACCGCCGGATTGTTCAGGATCGCGTTCTTGCGCGTGCCGATCGTTTCCTCGAACTGTTTCGCGTAATTCATCCGCTCGTCGTCGAAGTAGTCAGGCAGCGGCGTCTCCGGCACCGGCTGACCATTGATCGTCAATTGCTTGTCCTGGTAGGCAACCGTATCGCCTGGCAGCCCGATCACGCGCTTGATGTAATCGACCGACTCGTCCTTCGGATAACGGAACACGACGACGTCGCCGCGCTCGAGCGGCCGCCCTTCGGTGATCTTCTTGTTCGTGATCGGCAGGCGCAAGCCGTAGTCGAACTTGTTGACGAGGATGAAATCGCCGACGAGCAGCGTCGGCACCATCGAGCCCGACGGAATCTTGAACGGCTCGACGATGAACGAACGCACGACGAACACGACGAGAATCACCGGAAAGAAACTCGCCGTGTACTCGAGCCACCACGGCTGGCGCAGTTTCTCGTCGCGCAGCTTCGCGCGCGTTTGCTGCGCGTTCTCGTCAGCGAAGCGCTCGCCGATGCGCGCCTGCTGGCGGTCGAACTCCTCGACCGCCACCTGCGCCGCCTGCCTGCGCCGCGGCAAAAACACCAGTTTGTCCAGCACCCACGCGACGCCCGTGACGACCACGAGCACAAAAAGAATCAACGCAAAATTCATAAAGGATCAGCCCTGTTATTTGTCTTCGACTCGCAAGATCGCCAGGAACGCCTCCTGCGGGATCTCGACCGAACCCACCTGCTTCATCCGCTTTTTGCCTTCTTTTTGCTTTTCGAGCAGCTTCTTCTTGCGCGTGATATCGCCGCCGTAGCACTTTGCAAGCACGTTTTTACGCAACGCCTTGATGTTTTCACGCGCGATGATATGCGCGCCGATCGCCGCCTGAATCGCGACGTCGTACATCTGGCGCGGAATGATCTCGCGCATCTTCGCCGCCACCTCGCGGCCGCGGTACTGCGATTGCGACCGGTGCACGATGATCGAGAGGGCATCGACCTTGTCGCCGTTGATCAGCATGTCGACCTTCACGACGTCGGAAGTTCGATATTCCTTGAACTCGTAGTCCATCGACGCATAGCCGCGCGACACCGACTTCAGCCGGTCGAAGAAATCGAGCACGATCTCGGCCATCGGAATTTCATACGTGAGCTGCACCTGGCGGCCGTGATACTGCATGTTGATCTGCGAGCCACGCTTTTGCTCGCACAGCGTGATCACCGAGCCAACATAATCCTGCGGCATATACAGATTGACCGTCACGATCGGCTCGCGAATCTCGGCGATGCGCGCGGGCTCCGGCATCTTTGCCGGATTTTCGACCATGATCGTCGTGCCGTCGCTCTGCACGACCTCGTAGACCACGGTAGGCGCGGTCGTGATGAGATCCATGTCGAATTCGCGCTCGAGCCGCTCCTGCACGATCTCCATGTGCAGCAAGCCGAGGAAGCCGCAGCGAAAACCGAAGCCGAGCGCCTGCGACACCTCCGGCTCGTATTGCAGCGACGCATCGTTGAGCTTGAGCTTCTCGAGCGACTCGCGCAACGCGTCGTATTGGTTCGCCTCGACGGGATACAGCCCCGCGAACACCTGCGGCTTCACTTCCTTGAAACCCGGCAGCGGTTCGGGCGCCGCCTTGTTCGCGAGCGTGACGGTATCGCCGACCTTCGCGGCCGTCAGCTCCTTGATGCCGGAGATGATGAAGCCCACCTGCCCGGCCGACAGCGATTCGAGATCGCGCGACTTCGGCGTGAATACGCCGACGTGCTCGACCGGATACTGCGCGCCCGTCGCCATCAGCTTGATCTTGTCCTTGGGACGCAGCGTGCCGTTGACGATCCGCACGAGCATCACGACGCCGACATAGTTGTCGAACCAAGAATCGATGATGAGCGCCTGCAGCGGGCCGTCCGGATCGCCCTTGGGCGGCGGCACCTTCGCGATCAGCGCCTCGAGCACGTCCTCGACACCTAGGCCCGTCTTCGCGCTGCAATGCGTCGCGTCGGACGCGTCGATGCCGATCACGTCCTCGATTTCGGCAATCGCGTTCTCCGGGTTCGCGGCCGGCAAATCGATCTTGTTGAGCACCGGCACCACCTCGACGCCCAGCTCGATCGCGGTATAGCAGTTTGCGACCGTCTGCGCCTCGACGCCCTGGCTCGCGTCGACGACAAGGAGCGCGCCCTCGCACGCGGACAGCGAGCGGCTCACTTCGTATGAAAAGTCGACGTGCCCAGGCGTGTCGATCAGGTTCAGGTTGTAGACCTTCCCGTCGCGGGCGCGATAGGTGAGCGCAGCCGTCTGCGCCTTGATCGTGATGCCGCGCTCGCGCTCGAGATCCATCGAGTCGAGCACCTGCGCTTCCATTTCGCGATCGGACAACCCGCCGCAAAGCTGGATGATGCGATCCGCGAGCGTCGACTTGCCGTGGTCGATGTGCGCGATGATCGAGAAATTGCGAATATGATCCATTCAGTGCCGATCAAGCGAAAAAGGCGCGCTCGACGACCGCGGAGCGCGCCTTGTAAGTCGGTGAAAAAACGGCCTATTTTAGCCGAAAAGCCTTGCTCGGGGCGGCATTTTGGGTGAGCCGCCAGCGGCATGCCCTGGCCGCATGACGGCTGCGGGGAGTCACGCTCCGCGAAGCGGGGCGGTAGCAGCACCGCGTGGCAGCGCAACGTGCGTCAACCGCGCCTGAATCGCATATCAACCACGCGCCGCCGGCGAACGCTCGTGCTGCCTCAAGCCCGCCCCGCTCCCCGAGTGCATCGCGCAAGCGCCGCCTGCGCCTGCGCGGCGTCGAACCGGTGGCGGCATATCTGCACACCGTCGAGCAGCAGCACCGGCACGTCTTCGTCATAGCGTGCGACGAGCGCCGGATCGGCATCGATGTCGACGTAATCGACGCTCGCGTCGATCATATTCCCCCGCTCGGCAATGAAGCCCGCGAGGGCGTCGCGCATGTCGTCGCACAAATGGCACCATCCGCGGCCGTACAGCGTGAAACGCACGGCAGCACGCGTCGCCGGCTTCATTTCTGACGCGGACGAATCGGGATGAACTGCGTGTTGTCGCCGCGCCGCACGAGCAGCGCAATCGTGCGCTGCGCATCGAGCTTCGACGTCACATCGATGAATTGCTTCGCACTCGTGATGTCGATATCGCCGACGCGCAACACGATGTCGCCGCGCTGCAGGCCCGCGCGCGTGGCCGGGCCGTCGGCCGCGTCGATCTGCACGCCGTTCCTCAGCTTCAACGCTTTCAACTGCTCGGGCGACAGATCGCTGACCGTCAATCCGAGCGCATTGCTGCGCGGCTTTGCCTGCGGGCTCTGGCGGCCGCCCATCTTCGCGACCTTGTCGCCCGGCGTCTCGGCGATCGTGATCGGCAGATCACGCGACTGCCCCTTGCGCCAGACCGTCACCGTCGCCTTCGCGCCGGGCTTCGTGTCGCCCACCATTCGCGGCAGATCGGATGCGGTATCGACCGGACGGCCGTTGAACTTCAGGATGATGTCGCCCGGTTGCAGGCCGGCCTTGTCGGCCGGGCCGCCCGGCTCGACGCTGCTGACGAGCGCGCCTTCCGCCTTCGGCAAACCGATCGAATCGGCGACATCCTTCGTCACCTCCCCGATCGCGATCGCGATCCGGCCGCGCGTCACCTTGCCCGTCGCCTTCAGCTGCTCGGCAACGCGCATCGCCTCATCGATCGGAATCGCGAACGAAATGCCCATGAAGCCGCCCGTTCGGCTGTAGATCTGCGAGTTGATGCCGATCACCTCGCCGCTCATATTGATGAGCGGGCCGCCCGAGTTGCCGGGATTCACGGCGACGTCGGTCTGGATGAACGGCAGATAATCGCCGGTGTTACGCCCCTTCGCGCTGACGATGCCCGCCGTGACCGTGTTGTCGAGGCCGAACGGCGAGCCGATCGCGACCACCCATTCGCCGACGCGAACCCGATTCGAATCGCCGATCGCAACAGTCGGCAGATTCGTTGCATTGATTTTTACGATCGCGACATCGGTTCGCTCATCGACGCCAATCAGTTTCGCCTTGAATTCGCGCTTGTCGGTAAGCGTCACGTAGATCGTGTCCGCATCGTCGACAACGTGCGCGTTCGTCATCACATAGCCGTCTGACGACAGCACAAAGCCCGAACCGACGCCGCGATTCTGTTCGGTATCCGGCGGCGCATCGGGCTGCGACGGCGCATTTTTCGGTCCGCCCGGCTGCGGCAGCGGAATTCCGAAGAAGCGGCGGAAGAATTCCGACATATCACCGTTGTCGAATCCGGGCGGCAGCCCGCCGCGCGTATCGGTCGGCACGTTCGCCGTGGTCCGGATGTTGACGACCGCCGGACCGACTTTCTCGACGAGGTCGGCGAAATCGGGCAGGCCCGCGCGGGTCGCGGGCGCGGCGCCCGCCACAGGCGCTGCCGTGACATTCGGAGCAGCGGCCGCGAGCGGCGCGGCGAACGGCACGGCAGCGGCCACCGCCGCCGCGACGAGCGAAGTGCGCAGCGAAAAATTCTTCATGTCGAAAGCCGAACGGTTATTTGTAAGCCTTGTATTCTATGGCAGACGCGAACTGCTGCAACGTTGCCAACGGCACTTCGCCGAGCACGGTGATCCAGAAATCGCCGCGGCGCTTGACGAGCACATGCGTCGCGCCGGTGCTGCCCGCCCCTTCCTTGCGGCTATTCTTTTCGGTGGGTTCGATGAAAACCGACACAGTCGACAGACCGTCAGTGAAAACGGCCTGATCGACGGGAATCGGCGGATCGCCCGCATCACGCGCGGCCATCGGGCGGCGCACCTCGCGAATCTTGCGGAAACCGGCGACGCTCGGCGCGATCTGCCAGCCCTGCGCCTCGATGTCGATCGACGACACCGGGGGCCGCACGAGCGTCCAACCGCCGAGATTGCGCATCCCCGAGGCGATCGCGCCTCTGTCTTTTTCGCTCGCCGCCGCGCCGCTCAGTTGCAATTGCGAGAACGCGACCTGTTCGAGAACATGAGCGTCGGCGTCTAGCGTCTGCGAGCGCAGCAACAGGCCCGTCTTCGCGTCGATCCACAGCTTGTACGCGAACCGGTACGAATCTTTCGGCACCAGTTCGACGACCTGCGCATCGAGGCCCGCGACGCGGTCGCGCCCGAGCGGCTTCGAATCGTAGACGGACAGCACCTGCTCGCCGCTCGCGCCCAGCAGCGCCGGGAACGAATCCTTGTTCTGCCGGCGCTCGACCACGCAGAGCTTGCGCTCCGGCACGAACGTGTAGAGATCGTCATTATGGCGCAGCAGCTTGCGCGGCTTGCCGTCGAGGCTTTCGATCCGTTCGTACTCGCCGTCGCCCTTCGTTGCAATATGAACGATCCTCGACGACTGCACGTACGCACCGCGTTGATAGACGAACGTTCCTGCGTAACTCTGTTGCTGCGCCGCTTGCTGAATGCGGTCGAGCAACTCGGCGGCCGAGCGGCGGGCGGCGACGGAATCGTCGGATTGCTGCGCGAGCGCGGTAGACTCGGTCGACAAAAGCGCGGCTGCACACAGCAAAAACGCAGCCAGCCGCCTCCAACCGAGGATGGACTGATTCAACTGCAACGTCCGCATCGGAATTATCGGCTCTGCGTAGTGGCAACGGCTGTGCGAATGACCGGCATCGCACCAGTGACGACGGGCTGCTGCGCAAATTGCTGGTGCGCTTCGAGATATTGGTCGAGGCTTGCGTCACGGATGATGTTCACGTCCTGCAGCGCCGGCTGATCGGCCGACACGCGCTGCAACACCGCTTGCGGTGCTGCGCCGGCCGATGCCAGCTGAGCGCCGCCCGGCGCGCCGACGCGCTGCATCTGCGGCACGACGATCCAGGTGAGCGTCGCGGCCGCGGCCGCGATCGCAAACGCCGGCGCCACTCGGCGGCGCCAGCCGAACAGCCCGCGAGCTACGCCGCGAGCGGGCGCGAGCAGATGCGGCTGCGTCGCGAGGCTCGCCGACAAGCGTGCCATGAACGCGCTGCTCTCAGCGGGCTTGAGCGTGAGTTCGTCGGAACGCAGCGCGTCGCCGATCACGTGATAATGCGCCCACGCGCTGCGTCCGGCGTCGTCCAGCCCCGCCAGAATCTGCGTCAGCGACAGCCCGTCAAGCGCCTCGCCGTCGACCAAAGCGGACACGCGCTCGCGTTGCGAGCTGGCCTGCGACTGCGTAGAGACCGACCCCATGATGCTCCCCATCTTCCATATACCCCGTCGTGACACACGACTTCGAACTAGACCCCAAGCCGCCCCGATTCGCCGTGCTTACCAGCGCTTGCCTTCCGGCGTATCGAGCAGCGGCCGCAATTTTGCCGCGATCGCCTCGCGGGCCCGAAAGATTCGCGACCGGACAGTGCCGATCGGGCACCCCATCATCTCCGCGATCTCTTCATAACTCAAACCTTCGATCTCGCGCAGCGTAATGGCCGTTCTCAACTCTTCCGGCAACATCGCCATCGCAGCATTCACCGTCTGGGCGATCTGCTTGCTCATCAGCATCGACTCAGGCGTGTTGATATCCCTTAGTTGGTCCGCGTCCGAGAAAGTTTCAGCCTCTTCCGCGTCCGCCTCGGTGGAAGTCGGCGCGCGGCGACCTTGAGTCGCAAGGTAGTTCTTCGCTGTATTGACGGCAATCCGGTACAACCACGTGTAGAACGCCGACTCGCCGCGGAACTGCGGCAGCGCACGATAAGCCTTGATAAACGCGTCCTGTGCCACGTCTTCGACCTCCGCCGGATCCCGCACGAGGCGCGAGATCAGCCGGATGATCTTGCGGTGGTATTTGGAGACCAGGAGTTCGAACGCCGCCTTGTCGCCATTCTGTACGCGTTCGACCAGAACCTGATCGATTTCTTTTTCACTCACCTGACAAATCCGTAAACGAGGGATGCAAAGCGGAGCGCTATTGTAGCGTTCCCGCTCATGCGCAATCGCAGCCTGAAAAGCTCCGCGGTGGTCGCGCCACGGCTCAGCCGCGCGCAGCACGCCGGCCCAGCACGCAAAGCGCGCGGAATACCGGTGCGGCGAGCGCATCCGCGGGAATCACGAGCCGCGCCGCGCGCCGGCCGCGGCCTTGCACCGTCAGCACGACGAGCAGATCGCTCCATTGCGTGAAGCCGGCAACCCGGCCTTGCGCGAGCAGCCGCCCGTTGCGATCGAACGCCGCCAGCAAGCCCGCGCCGGCATCGATCCGCAATGCGGCCGGCTGGCGCCTCCCGCATAGGGCCCGTGCACGCAACGCAACCAGCACCGCAAGCACGACCGAGAGCATCGCCGCAGCGCGTGAACCGATCAGCGGTGCCACGCTCGCATGAACTGCCGCCGCGGCGGTCAGCACGAAAATTGCCATTGCCGCGCAAAGCCCAGCCGACGCGCGCAGCACAACGTGCTGCGCGCGCGGCGAAGCGGGATCGAACAGCTCCGTCAAGCGCCCCCGCGTCAGATACGCTTGAAGACCAGCGTGCCGTTAGTCCCGCCGAAGCCGAACGAGTTCTTCAGCGCGACGTCGATCTTCATCTCCCGCGCTTCGTTCGCGCAGTAGTCGAGATCGCACTCGGGGTCCTGGTTGAAGATATTGATCGTCGGCGGCGACACCTGGTTGTGAACGGCGAGCACCGTAAACACCGATTCCAGCCCGCCGGAGCCGCCGAGCAGGTGGCCCGTCATCGACTTCGTCGAATTGACGACGATCTTCTTCGCATGATCGCCGAACGCACGCTTGATACCGATGGTTTCCGCGAGATCGCCGAGCGGCGTCGACGTACCATGCGCGTTCAGGTAGCTCACCTGATCGACGTTGATGCCCGCATTGCGCATCGCGGCCAGCATGCAGCGGCGCGCGCCGTCGCCGTCCTCGAGCGGCGCCGTCATGTGATATGCGTCGCTGCTCATTCCGTAGCCGCTGATTTCCGCGTAGATCCGCGCGCCGCGCGCCTTCGCGTGCTCGTACTCCTCGAGCACCATCACGCCGGCGCCCTCGCCGAGCACGAAGCCGTCGCGATCCCGATCCCACGGACGGCTCGCCGTCGCCGGATCGTCGTTGCGCTGAGACAGCGCGCGCGCGGCCGCGAAGCCGCCGATGCCGAGCGGCGACACGGTCGCCTCCGCACCGCCGGCGAGCATCACGTCGGCATCGCCGTACTCGATGAGGCGCGCGGCCTCGCCAATGCAATGCAAACCGGTCGTGCAGGCGGTGACGATCGCGAGGTTCGGCCCCTTGATGCCGAACTTCATCGACAGATGGCCGGAAATCATGTTGATGATCGACGCCGGCACGAAGAACGGCGAGATCCGGCGCGGACCGCGGTTCAGGAGTTCGGTCTGCGTGACTTCGATCAGCGGCAGCCCGCCGATGCCCGAGCCGACGATGACGCCCACGCGCTCCGCGTTCTCGTCGCTTACCTCGAAGCCGCTGTCGCCCATTGCCTGCATGCCGGCGGCGATTCCGTAATGGATGAACGTATCCATGTGACGCGCTTCCTTCGCCGAGATGTACTCATCGACGTTAAAGCCCTTCACCTCGCCTGCGAAGCGCGTCGAGAAGTTCGTCGCATCGAACTTCGTGATATTGACGATGCCGGACTTGCCGGCGACGAGATTGGCCCAGCCGTCGGCAACATTGTTGCCAACGGGAGAAATCAACCCGAGGCCAGTAACGACAACACGACGACGGCTCACGGTAACCTCTTTTCCATTAGATGACAAAAACAAAAGCCACAGTGGCCACAGGAACCACCCCTGCGAACCCTGTGGCTGTTATTCGGCCGGCGGCACCACCGACGCGATTCGCGCATTGCAATGCGTAGCGAGCGTGCAGCGTGTGCGAATAATCGGCAGACGGTGCGTACCCTACCCGGTACGAACCGTTACGCCTTGACGTTTGCGCGAGCGTAGTCGATCGCTTGCTGAACGGTCGTGATCTTCTCGGCTTCTTCGTCCGGAATTTCCATGCCGAACTCATCTTCGAGCGCCATCACGAGTTCGACCGTGTCGAGCGAGTCCGCGCCGAGATCGTTCACGAACGATGCTTCGTTCTTGATTTCGCCTTCGGCGACGCCAAGCTGCTCGGCGACGATCTTCTTGACGCGTTGTTCGATGTTGTCCATTACCCCTCCGAGGGAAAGTTCAAATTTACAAGTGCGCGCATTTTAACAGGTTTGATGCCCGCCAAAACGCATGCTGGCCTTGCGGTCAAACAAGCGCCGGATGCACTTTGACGCATGCACGGCGCGGATGGTAAACGAATTCGGTTACGACATGAACATGCCGCCGTTCACATGCAGCGTCGTACCCGTGATGTAGCCCGCCTGCGGCGACGCGAGGAACGCGACCGCGTGCGCGATGTCCTCCGGGCTGCCTAGGCGGCCGAGCGGAATCTGCGTCTTCAACGCGGCCTGCTGTTCTGGCGGCAACACCTTCGTCATGTCGGTGTCGATGAAACCCGGCGCGACGCAGTTCACGGTAATCCCGCGGCTGCCGATTTCGCGCGCGAGCGCGCGAGTCATCCCCGCGACGCCGGCCTTCGCCGCCGCATAATTGATCTGCCCGGGATTGCCCGCCGAGCCGACCACCGACGTGATATTGACGATTCGTCCGCCGCGCGCCTTCATCATCGGACGCAGCACCGCGCGCGACAAACGGAACACCGCCTTCAGGTTGGTGTCGATCACGGCGTCCCAATCCTCGTCCTTCATGCGCATCGCGAGTTGATCCTGCGTAATGCCGGCATTGTTGACGAGTATGTTCAGCGCGCCGAATTCGGCAAGCGTCGCGTCGATCAGCCCGTCGACCACCGCCGGGTCATTGACGTCCAGCACGGCGCCCCGGCCCGTGAACCCGGCCTCGCCGAACGCGGCGGAAATACCCGCGGCGCCCGCCTCGGTGGTCGCGGTGCCGATCACCGTCGCGCCGCGGCGTGCAAGCTCAAGCGCGATCGCGCGGCCGATCCCGCGCGACGCGCCGGTAACGATCGCGACTTGTTTGTCGAGAATCTTGTCCATGCAGAAATTCCGTGTTTCAGGTGAATTCAGCAAACTTGCGAGCGTGACCAGCGATCAAGCGACGACAAGCTTGAGCGCTTCGTCGAGCGACGCCGGATCAAACACCGACGCGCCGACGAGATTGCCGTCGATGCGCTTCGTCAAGCCAGCGAGCACCTTGCCCGGGCCGCATTCGATCACATGGCTCACGCCCGCGCCCGCGATGTGCCGCATGCACTCGACCCAGCGAACCGGGCCCGCGGCCTGGCGCACCAGCGCATCCTTGATCGCCACGGGATCCGACACCACGGCGACATCGATATTGTTGACGACGGGAATCTGCGGCGCCTTCACATCGACATCCGCGAGGTAATCGCGCAACTGGTCCGACGCAGGCTTGAGCAGTGAAGAATGGAACGGCGCCGATACGGCAAGCGGCAGCGCGCGCTTTGCGCCCTTTGCCTTCGCGATCTCGCACGCCTTTTCGATGGCGGCCGCCTCGCCCGCGATCACCACCTGCGCGGGCGCATTGAAGTTCACCGCCTCGACGACGCCCGCCGCCGACGCTTCGCCGCACACCGCGCGCACCGCGTCATCGTCGAGCCCGAGAATCGCGGCCATCGCGCCGGCGCCAACCGGCACGGCCGTCTGCATGGCCTGAGCGCGAAAGCGCACGAGCGGCAGCGCGTCGCGAAACGAAATCGCGCCCGCGGCGACGAGCGCCGTATATTCGCCCAGGCTGTGCCCCGCGACGATCGACGGCGCCGGGCCGCCCGCCTGCCGCCATGCACGGTAGCACGCATACGCGGCCGTCAGCATCACGGGCTGCGTATTGGCCGTCAGGTTGAGTTCGTCAGCCGGGCCCTCGGCAATCAGCTTGCCGATATCCTGCGAGAGCGCGTCGGACGCTTCGTCGAGCGTCTCGCGCACGACGGCGACATCGGCAAATGCATTGAGCATGCCGACCGATTGCGAGCCCTGCCCCGGAAAAACGAATGCAAATTTCATAACGCCCCTAATTGAATCGATTCGAGCGGCACGAGAAACGCGCCGGATGGGAGCAGACGGAGCCGGTCAATAACGGAAGACCGACGCGCCCCACGTAAAGCCACCGCCGACGCCTTCGATCAGCACGTGTTGGCCGCGCTGAATGCGGCCGTCGCGAATCGCGACGTCGAGCGCGAGCGGAATCGACGCAGCCGACGTATTGCCATGGTCGCCGACGGTCACGATCATCCGCTCCTGCGGCAGGCCGAGCTTACGGCAGGTACTCGTCATGATACGGATATTGGCCTGATGCGGAATCAGCCAATCGATCTGCTCGGCCGCAAGCCCCGCCTTCGACAGCGCTTCGAGCGCCACCTTCTCGAGCACGTTCACCGCGAGCTTGAACACGGCTTGGCCGTCCATGTGCAGGAACGCGCTGCCCTCAATGACGCCGCCATTCACGTTGCCCGGCGTGCAAAGAATACTGGAGTAGCTGCCGTCCGCATGCAGCGCGCTGCCCAGCATGCCCGGCTCGTCGGACGCGGACATCACGACGGCGCCCGCGCCGTCGCCGAACAGCACGCAGGTCGTGCGGTCCTTGAAATCGAGAATGCGCGAGAACGTTTCCGCGCCGACGACGAGCGCCGTGCGGTGCTGGCCCGAGCGGATGAAATTATCGGCCGTTGCGATCGCGTATGCGAAGCCCGAGCATACGGCCTGAATGTCGAACGCTGCGCCGTTGTTCTTGATGCCGAGCTTGTGCTGCAGCAGACACGCGGTGCTCGGGAAAACGAAATCGGGGGTCGACGTCGCGACGACAATGAGGTCGATCGACTGCGGATCGATATCGGCCGCCTCGATCGCGCGGCGCGCGGCGACGAGCGCAAGATCGCTCGTCGTCACGTTGGAATCGGCGAAATGCCGCGCGTGAATGCCCGTGCGCGCGACAATCCACTCATCGCTCGTTTCAATGCCGTCTTTCGCGAGCCGATCGGCGAGATCCTGGTTCGTGACCCGGTTGGGCGGCAGGTAGCTGCCCGTGCCGAGCACGCGGGAATAGAGTGTCGATTGGGCCATCATGTCTTCGAGGAAAGCGCGGCGGAAGGCTCGGCTGACTGGCCAGCGGACGGGCCCGCCGGCCCGGCCCCGTTCGCTTCGCGTTCACTTTCGCCCAATGGCTCGGCATTCTCCGCCATTGCTCGCGAAAGGCGCTCCAGCACGCCATTTTTGACGGCATCATACCCGCGTTTGATCGCCCACTCAAACGCGTGCGCATCAGCGGAACCGTGACTCTTGATGACGAGACTGCGCAATCCGAGCAGCGCGGCTCCATTGTACTGTCGATGATCGACGCGCCGCTTGAAGCGCATCAGTACCGGCAGCGCGAGAATCGCCATCAGCTTGGTCAGCCACGAGCGGCTGAACTCTTCCTTGATGAAATCGGCAAGCATCTGCGCCAGGCCCTCAGAGGTCTTCAACGCGACGTTGCCGACAAAACCGTCGCAAACGATCACGTCGACCGTGCCCTTGAAGATGTCATTGCCTTCGACGTTGCCGCGGAAATTCAACGTGCTCGCACGCAGCAGTTCGCCCGCGCGCTTGATCGTTTCGTTCCCCTTGATGACTTCCTCGCCGATGTTGAGTAGACCGATCGTCGGCCGGTCCTTGCCTTCGAGCGCCGCGACGAGCGCGTGCCCCATTTCGGCGAATTGCAGCAGATGCTGCGGCTCGCAATCGACGTTCGCGCCGAGATCGAGCATCATCGTGTAGCCCGTGGGATTGGGCAGCGCAAACGCGATCGCGGGCCGCTCGATGCCTGGCAGCGTCTTCAGCACGTAGCGGGACACGGCCATCAGCGCGCCCGTGTTGCCCGCGGACACGCAAGCCTGCGCGGCGCCATCCTTCACGTGATTGAGCGCAACGCGCATAGAAGAATCCTTCTTCTTGCGCAACGCCACTTCGACGGGATCGTCCATCGCGACCACCTCGGTAGCTGGCACGACGGACAGCGCCGGCTCGTTGCGCGCCTTATGTTTCTTCAGTTGCGCCCGGATCGCGCTTTCAACTCCGACGAGCAGCAATTGCGCGTCGGGATGCGAACGGACGAATTTGATTGCAGCGGGAACGGTCACGGACGGGCCGTGGTCGCCTCCCATGCAATCGATTGTGAGCTTTACAGTCATGGAATGCGACGAATTTCAGGCACAAAAAAGCGGCAGTTGAATGCCGCCTTTTTGTTGAGCCAGGAAAGTGTCAAGCGAACCGGGTGTCGCGCGAAAGGCCCGAATCATCATCAGGCGCGCGCCACGGAGACGGAAACGCTTAGTCGTTCTTCGTCTTGACGACTTTCTTGCCGCGATAGTAGCCGTTCGGGCTGATGTGGTGACGCAGATGCACTTCACCCGTGCTCGGCTCGACGGCAAGCGGCGCAGCCGTCAGGAAATCGTGCGAACGGTGCATGCCGCGCTTGGACGGCGACTTCTTGTTTTGCTGAACTGCCATGACTAACTCCTAAAAATTTTCCGGATTCTAACACAGCCCGATCCGGCGCTTCACTACCCCGGCCCTGCGGCCTCACGCCTTCCCGCGCCCCAACTAATGCGTATTGCCGCCATCCTTTTTCAGCGCCCCGAGCGCCGCAAAAGGGTTCGGCCGGCCACTTTCACCCGCCGCGGTTTCGTCGGGCGCATCGTCGCCTGCATCGGCCGCGGGACCGCTCGCGCCCGATGCGAGGCTTTCGTGTACCGCCGGACAGACTTCGTGCTTCGGCACGATCGGCAGTGAAAGCAGCAACTCCTCTTCGATCAAGTCGACAAGATCGAACTGGCGCGAGCCGACGATCACATCCACTTCATCGTCATCAAGCGGAAACTCGTCCGCCTCTTCTTCCGTCTCGACGATCCGGTACACGACGTCGATATCGAATGCCTGCCGGTACGGCGTCAGGCAGCGCTGACACTCGAGCCACGCGGCGCCGTGCAGCGCGAGCCGCAAATAAGGCTGCGGTCCTTCGCTGCCGTCGTCCTGCAGTTCGGGCTGCGTCGAACCTTCCGCCTGCCAGGTGAATGCGGCGTCGCGCTCTGGCGCGTCCGCCGGCACTTCGTTTAACATGCGCGGCAACTGCGAGAGCTGCACCGCACCCGCGGCCTGCCGAGCGCTACGCGCGAATTCAAACAGATCGATCGCATGCGGATCGAGCGAAACCGCAGGCTTGCCTGAAGATGGATTCATGAGCGCTCCCCTGCCGTATCTATCCGTATCATCGGTATCGGCCCGTTAGCGGACCGCAGCCAGTAAGCTGAGCGGCCGGCGCGACGGCTTGGCTTTCTCCCGGCAACCGCGCCGTGTCCGCCGCCGGATTTCCGCACGGCGCCCGGAACAGCACGACCGGATATTCTCACGAGACCGCTGCCAATGAAAAGCGCAAGAGCATACCCGTTTTACCTTTTCGAGTCAAATACTTAAGACCTCGCCACACATACTGTCGCATCTCGCCCACGGCGGCGCCCTACGCCACCCGATCCCTAGAATCGATACCCAAGTCACCATCATGCCGGATAACGCTTGCCGCCCGCCGCGGCTGATTCTCGCCTCCAGCTCCCGCTACCGGCGAGCGCTCCTTGAACGCCTGCGCGTGCCGTTCGACGTCGTCACGCCCGACGTCGACGAAACGCCGCGCCCGCACGAGACGCCATCCGCGACCGCCTTGCGGCTCGCCGCCGACAAGGCGCGCGCCGCCGCTGAACGCATCGCCGCCGACAGCCGCCTCGGCCCTGCCGACCAAACCGGCTTCGACGGCGTGCTCGTCATCGGCTCCGACCAGGTCGCGACCTTCGACGGACTGCAAATCGGCAAACCCGGCTCGCATGCACACGCGCTCGCGCAACTGCAGGCGATGCGCGGCCGCGAAGTCGAATTCCATAGCGCGCTCTGCCTGTACGACAGCCGCTGCGGCACGCTGCAAACCGACGACATCGTGACGCGCGTGCGCTTCCGGGCGCTATCCGACATGGAACTCGACGCCTATTTGCACGCCGAGACGCCTTACGACGTGGCAGGCAGCGCGAAATCGGAAGGTCTCGGCATCGCGCTGCTCGACGCGATCGACTCCGACGACCCGACCGCGCTTGTCGGCCTGCCGCTCATCGCGCTCACGCGAATGCTGCGCACGGCCGGCTACCCGCTTTTCGGCACGCAGGCTCAGGCCACAACGGGAGACGCCACGCAATGACGGCCGGCACGCTTTACCTGATTCCGAACACGCTCGGCGAGAGCGACGCCGCACTGCTCGCGGCCGTGCTGCCCGCCGCGGTGCAAACACGGGCGGCATCGCTTCGCTACTACATCGGCGAAAACGCGAAAACGACCCGCGCTTTCCTGAAGAAAATCGGCACCGAACAGCCGATCCAGGAAATCGAGATTCGCGAGTTGAACGTGAAGACGCCCGCCGGCGCGATCGACGGATTGCTTGCGCCGATCATCGCCGGAGCCGATGCAGGACTCGTGTCGGAAGCCGGCTGCCCAGCGGTCGCGGACCCCGGCGCGCTGCTCGTGCGGCGCGCGCACGAGCGCGGCGTGAAAGTCGTACCGATGGTCGGACCAAGCTCGATTCTGCTCGCGCTGATGGCATCCGGGCTGAACGGGCAAAGTTTCGCGTTTCACGGCTATCTGCCAGTCGATGCCGCCGCGCGCACGAAGCGGCTGCGCGAACTCGAACAGCAGTCGCGCAAGGCAAACCAGACGCAGATTTTCATCGAAACGCCATATCGCAATCAGCCGATGCTCGATGCGCTCGTCGAAACTTGCGCGCCGTCGACGCTCGTGTGCGTCGCGGCCGATCTGACGCTGCCGACCGAAACGATCGTGAGCCGCCCGGCCGGCGGATGGAAAAAGGCGCCTGTGCCGGATCTGCACAAGCGCCCTGCGATTTTTCTGCTGCTGGCGAATTGAGCGGCCGAGCCGGAGGGCGCGGCGCGCCGGCAGACGCCGGCACGCCGCCATGCCTCAGCGCAGCTTCAACTCGCTGCCGATGGCCGCCGCCTTCATCGCCGCCGAGCCGAGCGCCGCGCCGAACCGACGCGCGACGCGATCGCTCAGGCTTTCCTTGACCGTATAGTCGACGAGATCGGGCGCCTTCAGCAGATCGCGCGCGACGCTGTCGGTCGTGCCAAAGCCGTCGGCAAGGCCGAGCTCGATGCTCTTCGCGCCCGTCCAGAAAAGCCCAGAGAAGAGATCGGGCGTCTCGTGCAGACGCGCGCCGCGGCCGTCCTTCACCGCCTTGATGAACTGCGCATGGATTTCGTCGAGCATCTGCTGCGCATGTGCGTTCATCTTCGGCGTTTCGGGCGAGAACGGATCGAAGAAGCCCTTGTTCTCTCCCGACGTATGCATCCGCCGCTCGACGCCGAGCTTGTCCATCAGCCCGGTAAAGCCGAAGCCCTCCATCAGCACGCCGATCGAGCCGACGACGCTCGCTTTGTCGACGAAGATCTTGTCGGCCGCCGACGCGATGTAATATCCGCCGGACGCGCAAATATCCGTGACGACGACATAAAGGGGCTTATCGGGATACTTCTTGCGCAGCCGGCGGATCTCGTCATAGACGATGCCCGCCTGCACCGGGCTGCCGCCCGGGCTGTTGATGCGCAGCACGACGCCCGCAGTGCCGCTGTCCTCGAACGCCTGATCGAGCGCCGTGTTGATGTCCTCCGCATTCGCATTCGTGCCGGCCGCGATTTCGCCATCGATCGTCACGAGCGCAGTATGGCGGCCGCTCGCGAGCTTCGCGCCCTCGCCGGCGAATTTGACGAGCCCGACGACGAACGCGACGAGCAGGAACAAGAACAGGAACCGGAAGAAAATCTTCCAACGGCGTGCGGCGCGCTGCTCGTGGATGGCCGCGAGCGCAATGCGCTCGAGCGCCGCGCGCTCCCAGCCCGGCTCCCGGGCAGCGGCATTCGACGCGGACGGCGTGGGTGAATCGGGTGGAGTAATGTGATCGGCCATGTATCGTTATCTGAAATCAGGAAGAAGCCGGACGCAGGTCGCCGTCGGGCTGCCAGAACACCGCGCGGCCGTCGGGCGTATCCCGCTCGTCGACTTTGACGGAGCGCAGCCGCGCGCCGCGGCACGGGCCACCGACGCACTGCCCCGTGTCCGGTGCATAAATCGCGCCATGCGTCGCGCACATCAAGTATAAGCCGGACGACTCGAAGAACTGCCCTTCGACCCAGTCGAGCTCCATCGGAACGTGCGCACAGCGGTTTAGATAACCATACGCGTGGCCGCCGTAGCGAACGAAGAACACGACGGCGGGCTCGCCGCGCAACGTGGCGTCGATCCGCACGCCGCGGCCGCCGTCGACGAGCGCGTCGGACGCGCATACGCGCAGCGCAAGCGCGCCGTCAGCGTCATCGCTCATGCGTGCTCCCGCAACCAGCCCGCGAGTGCGCCGACGTCAGGCGCGATGAAGCGCGGCGACAACGCTGCAAGCGCGTCGGCCGAATGCGCGCCGTATGCGACGCCGACTCCCGCCGCCCCCGCGCTCGCAGCCATTTGCAGATCGTGCGTCGTGTCGCCGATCATCAGTGTACGCGCCAAATCCTGCCCTAATTCACGCGTCAGTTCGTGCAGCATCGCCGGATGCGGCTTCGAGAACGTCTCGTCCGCGCAGCGCGTGCCGTCGAACAGGCTCATGAGCTTGGCGTCGGCGAGCGCGCGGTTCAGACCGACGCGCCCCTTGCCCGTGGCCACCGCCAACAAATAGCCGGCTTCGCGCAACTCGTCGAGTAACTCCCGCACGCCCGCGAACAGTTCGGTGCGCTGGTCCTGCAGCAAATAGTGAAAGCGGTAGCGCTCCGCGAGACGCGGATAGTCCGCGGGATCGAGGCTCGGCGCGGTCACGGCGAGCGCGTCGCGCAAGCCGAGCCCGATCACGTAGCGGGAGGACTCGTCGGACGGCGCAGGCAAGCCGAGATCGCGGCAGGCCGCCTGGATACAGCGCGCAATGTGCGCGGTCGAATCCATCAGCGTGCCGTCCCAGTCGAAGACGATCAGGTCAAATTGCTGTCGAGCCATGCATGTCGCGCGTATCGCGCAGGTCAGTGAGTTGGCCGAGAAAGCGTCGGCAATCGGCGGGCAGTGGCGCGTCGAACTGCAGCGGCTCGCCCGTCAGCGGATGCGTGAGGCACAACCGGTGCGCATGCAGGAACATCCGCTTGAGCGAGGGCACCGCGCTCGCACGCGCCAGCGCCTTGTTCAGCGCGAAATCGCCATACTTCGCATCGCCGACGATCGGCAAGCCCAGATGAGCGAGATGCACACGAATCTGATGGGTCCGGCCCGTTTTGAGTTCCGCCTCCAGCAATACGTAGCCTGGCCAGCGCTCGACAAGATTGAACACCGTGTGCGACGGCAGCCCGTCATCCTGGACGCGCACACGCCGCTCGCCGTCCGGCGTCGAATATTTGAACAGCGGCGCCTTCACCGCGCGGCGGCGCCCCCAGTCGGGCACCCATTGGCCGTGCGCGCACGCGAAATAGCGCTTGTCCATCCGGTTGTCGCGAATCTGCTCGTGCAGCCCGACGAGCGCCGAGCGTTTTTTCGCAAGCATCAGAATGCCCGACGTTTCGCGATCGAGCCGGTGCGCGAGTTCGAGAAACTTCGCGTGCGGCCGCGCGCGGCGCATCTGCTCGATCACGCCGAACGCGACGCCGCTGCCGCCGTGCACGGCGACGCCCGCCGGTTTGTTCAGCGCGATGATCGCATCGTCCTCGAACAGAATGTCGAATTCGGCGGCGGGCACCTCCGCCGCGCGCGCGGGATCGGCCGCCGCGACGCGCACGGGCGGCACGCGCACGACGTCGCCGTAAGCGAGCCGGTACTGCGCGTCGACCCGGCCCTTATTCACGCGCACTTCGCCGCTGCGCAAGATCCGGTAGATATGACTCTTCGGCACGCCCTTGCATACGCGCAGCAGAAAATTGTCGATCCGCTGACCGGCCGTGTTTTCGTCGATTTCGACAAGCGAAACCTGGCCGCTTGCTACCGGATTTTGGGAAATTTTGCCTAGCTCATTCATACTGAATATAATTTTGCACAGCTTTCCGCAGCGAAACGACCTGATCGGCTGTTTCGGGCGGGCTGCACGAGGCGCAAGCGCAAACTGCTATTTTACTTGCGCCCGGGGCGCGCTGCTCGCCCTCATGAGTGAAACAAGCAGCAAGTTGCACGCACGGCACCCCGCTCAGGCAGGGATCGCGCCCACAGGCGGATTCGGTCCGAGCCGTGCCGCGGTAACGGAATGTTGGACAAAAAGAATTTGATTGGAAGCTGCGGCGCGGCGCATCTCAGGCACGGCACGGCTTCCTGTTGCGAATAGAACGGCGTGCGCCCGATGTGGTCCCGCAAGAAGCGCGGGACTTGGCGACGTCAAACCAAGGAAGAACACCCCAGACGGGAAAGTCGGGCTGGATTCGATACTCCCCGCTGCGGCCGAACCGCCGCACCTGCCGCCCTCCAGCGCCGCGCGCACCTTGCGCCGCGCCCGCGGCAGTGCCCGGTCGGAGCTCGGCGCGCCGTCAAGGCGTGCGGAGTGTCGACGCCGTGTGCTTTGAAGCCGTGTTCGCAGGTGCCCATTGGCCGAAGCCCGTCGTTCGGGCTCGCGCCTATCCAGGCCATTTTCCCGCCCTCATTCCCGCTCCAGCGTGCTTGTGACAACACAATAATGCGCGGCTTGCCGTCGCCTGCGTCGCTTGGCTCAAGGCCCTGGACGTCGGCGGTCGAGCCGCTGGAGTCGTTCAATGAAACGCATGCTGTTCAACGCAACGCAGCAGGAAGAACTGCGCGTCGCCATCGTCGATGGGCAAAAGCTCATCGACATCGACATCGAAACCGCCGGACGCGAACAGCGTAAAGGCAATATCTACAAAGGCGTCGTCACCCGCATCGAGCCGTCGCTCGAAGCGTGCTTCGTCAACTACGGCGAAGACCGCCACGGCTTCCTGCCGTTCAAGGAAGTCGCCCGTCAGTACTTCAAGGACGGCGTCGACATGCGCTCGGCGCGCATCCAGGACGCGCTGCGCGAGGGCCAGGAGCTGATCGTCCAGGTCGAGAAGGAGGAGCGCGGCAACAAGGGCGCGGCGCTCACCACGTTCATCTCGCTCGCCGGCCGCTATCTCGTGCTGATGCCGAACAACCCGCGCGGCGGCGGCGTATCGCGCCGGATCGAGGGCGACGAGCGCCAGGAACTGCGCGAAACGATGGCGCAGCTCGAAATCCCCGACGGCATGAGCATGATCGCCCGCACCGCGGGAATCGGCCGCAGCGCCGAGGAACTGCAATGGGATTTGAACTACCTGCTGCAGCTCTGGCGCGCGATCGAGGCCGCGTCGCAAAGCGGCCGCGCCGGCGAGCCGATGCTGATCTATCTTGAATCGAGCCTCGTGATCCGCGCGATCCGGGACTATTTCCAGCCGGATATCGGCGAGATCCTGATCGACACGACCGACATCTACGATCAAGCCCGCGCGTTCATGGACATCGTGATGCCCGACAATGTCGGCAAAGTGAAGCGCTATCACGATGACGTCCCCCTCTTCTCCCGCTTCCAGATCGAGCACCAGATCGAGACCGCGTACTCGCGCACGGTACCGCTGCCGTCGGGCGGCGCGATCGTGATCGACCACACCGAGGCGCTCGTCGCGATCGACGTGAACTCGGCGCGCGCGACCAAAGGCGCGGACATCGAGGAAACCGCAACCCGCACGAACCTCGAGGCGGCCGACGAAGTCGCGCGCCAGCTACGGCTGCGCGACCTGGGCGGCCTGATCGTGATCGATTTCATCGACATGGAATCGGCCAAGAGCCAGCGCGAGGTCGAGCAGCGCCTGAAGGACGCGCTGAAGCACGACCGCGCGCGCGTGCAGATGGGCAAGATCTCGCGTTTCGGCCTGATGGAGCTTTCGCGGCAGCGGCTGCGCCCGGCGCTGTCCGAGGGCAGTCATGTCACCTGCCCGCGCTGTAACGGCACGGGCCATATCCGCGATACCGAATCGTCCGCGCTGCAAGTGCTGCGGATCATTCAGGAAGAAGCGATGAAGGAAAACACCGCGGCGATCCACTGCCAGGTGCCCGTCGAGGTGACCGCGTTCCTGCTCAACGAAAAGCGTCAGGAAATCAACAAGATCGAGTCGCGCTTCAAGGTCGGCGTCGTGTTGATTCCGAACAAGCATCTCGATACGCCGCACTACAAGCTCGAGCGCCTGCGCCACGATGATGCGCGCCTGGACGATCCGCGCGCGTCGTGGAAGATGGCCGAGGAAGCGGCCCGCGAACTCGAGGCGGAAACCGGCTACAGCAAGCGCGCCGAAGAAGTGAAACCGCGCCAGGAAGCCGCCGTCAAGGGCATTACGCCGGAGCGGCCGGCGCCCAGCCCGGCGCCGCAGCGTCAGCAGCAGCCCGTGCAGCAACCCGCGCCCGTGGCCACCGCGCCGGCGGGCGGCGGCTTCGTCAAATGGCTGAAGAGCCTGTTCGGCGTCCAGCCGCAACCGGCCGCAGCCCCCGCTGCCGCACCGGCCGCCCAGGAACCGGCGGCGCGTCCGGCGCGCGAGCGTGGCGAACGCGGCGAGAAGGCGGAGCGCGGCGGCGAGCGTAACCGCAACCGCCGCGGCAACGGCAACGGCGCGCAACAGACGAGCGGCCGCGAGCAGACTTCCGCGGGCGCGCGTGGCCAGTCGCCACGCGCCGAGCGCGAGGGTAAGGACAACCGCGAGCCGCGGGAAAACCGTGAGGGTCGTGAAAATCGCGATGCACGCGAGCGCGACACGCGCGAAGGCCGTGAAGCACGCGAAAGCCGTGAGAGCCGCGGCAGCCGTGACCAGCGCGAAGGCCGCGAGCCGCGCGAAACTCGCGAGCCGCGTGAACAACGCGAGCCGCGCGAGCGAGTCGAAGCGCTCGACGGCGAGCCGGCTGCGCGCGGCGAGCGTCGCGAACGGGGCGAACGCCGTAAGCCAGTCCAGCACGTCGCCACGCTCGAAACAGTCAATCGCGGCGAAAGCACGCATGCGGAGCCGGCCGAAAAAGCCGAGCCGTTGCCCGGCGCGGACATCGGCATCGACGCCGATACGCTCGCGCGTGACGGCGACGAGCGCCGCCGCCGCCGCCGCGGCCGCCGTGGCGGCCGCCGCGAGCGCGACGACGAAACCGCAATCGGCGCGGCACAACCGGCCCAAGCCGACGAACACGTGACGGCCCAAGCACCGGCCCCGGTCGCGCAAACGCCGCAGCAGGCGGCGCCGGATACCGGCCGCGAAGCGCATCACGTTACGCAAGCGGAAGTCGTGGCGAGTGTCACGGCAGTAGCAGCGGCAACGGCCACCGTCGCGCACGCCGCTCACGACGTCGGCAATGCGAAGGCAGAACCGCTCGCGGCAACCGCAGACGTGCCTGCCGCTCATGACGTGCAGCCGGCGGCGCTCCCGCCGGCGCGAGCCGTCGAAACCGCAGTCGATGCCACGCCTGCTGCGCCTGTCGCCCCCGTTGTGCCTGCCGCGCCCGTTGCATCTGTCGCGCCCGCGGCGCCGGCCGAGGCTGTCGCAGCGCCTGCTGACGCGGGCGTCACGCCGGCTCCGGCCGGCAGCGCGGCCGCAGAAACCGTATCGGCTCCGAGCGAAAGCGTCCGGACGGAAGACGCCGCACCGGCCGTCGCCGCGCAAGCGCACACGCCTGCCGCGCACGCGGCAGAGGCCGCGATTGAACCGGCGTGCGCCGTGGCCGAGGAGCCGACTTCGGCCGTCGCGGAACTGCCGCCTGCGAGCGTCGCCGCCGCGCCGATCGATGCGAACGTCGCTCACGTCCCGCAGGACGCTCCGGCACCCGCCGCCGTGGTGGCCGACATGCCGGCAGCACCTGCTGCTGCCGCCGCCGCGCAGCCAGTCAATGCGCAAGCCGCGAGCGCGTCGGATCTCGGCTCGGTACTGGCGGCCGCCGGGCTCGTCTGGGTCAACACCGACACGGACAAGCTGCGCGCCGCGCAAGCCGCTGCCGCGCATGTCGCGCAGCCGATCCGTGTGCCGCGCGAGCGCAAGTCGTTGCCGCCGGTCGACACGACGCCGATGCAGCAAATCGAGACGACGCACCGCTGATCCAGCCGCGTCCGCCATCCGGACCGCCTTTCGAGACGGCCCGGATGGCCAGCGAACCCCAGCAAACCCCACGTTCCGAAAAACGTGGGGTTTTGTTTTTTTCATCCCCAGCCACAAGAACGGCCAAGGCTCAAACAGCCGGATGAGCCACGCACGAAGGCAAGCGATGCTGCGCTGCGGCATGCCGACCGTGCGCCGGATGCGCCACCCTTGCTTGCGTCTGTGCTGCGTTTTCGCGGATTCCCCTGTCCGGTTCCGCCCGCCACTTCCGGCTAAAATGGAAGCCCGGCCCTTCCCGCGACGCCCATGCCCCGACGCTTCATTCCCGTGACCCCGATCAGCGCGCCGCCCGCCCCATTCGACGCGCCGCTCGCGCCGACCGGCATGCTGCGCGATGCGCTCGCGCGGCCGCTGCGCGACTTGCGCATCTCCGTCACGGATCGCTGCAATTTCCGGTGCGTGTACTGCATGCCGCGCGCCGTGTTCGGCAGCGACTATCCGTTCCTGCCGCACGACGCGCTGCTCAGGTTCGAGGAGATCGAACGTCTCGCACGGATTTTCGTCGCGCATGGCGTCGAAAAAATCCGCATCACCGGCGGCGAACCGTTGTTGCGCAAGAACATCGAATTCCTGATCGAGCGGCTCGCGCGGCTCGAAACCGTGAGCGCCCGCCCGCTCGATCTGACGCTGACGACCAACGGCTCGCTCCTCACCCGCAAGGCGCAAAGCCTGAAGGATGCGGGGCTCACGCGCGTGAGCGTGAGTCTCGACGCGCTCGACGAATCGCTTTTCAAACGCATGAACGACGCCGACTTCGCAAGCGCCGACGTCCTCGACGGCATCTTCGCCGCGCAAGCCGCCGGACTGGAGCCGGTCAAGGTCAACATGGTCGTCAAGCGCGGCACGAACGACGCGGAAATCGTGCCGATGGCGCGCCGCTTCAAAGGCACGGGCGTCGTGCTGCGTTTCATCGAATATATGGACGTCGGCATGTCGAACGGCTGGAACCTGACCGAAGTGCTGCCGTCCGCCGACGTGGTCGCGCGCATCGCCGAGCACTTCCCGGTCGTGCCGCTCGAACGGCACACGCCGTCCGAAACCGCGCAACGCTGGAGCTATACGGACGGCGGCGGCGAGATCGGCGTGATCTCGAGCGTCACGCGGGCATTCTGCGACGATTGCACGCGTGCGCGCCTGTCGACGGAGGGCAAGCTGTATCTGTGCTTGTTCGCGTCGTCCGGTCACGATCTGCGCAGCCTCATGCGCGGCGGCGCGAGCGACGGTCAACTCGCCGCCGCGGTCTCCCGCATCTGGCGCGCGCGCACCGACCGCTACTCGCAATTGCGCGGCAGTGCGCCGGCGAGCGGCCACGACAACGCTGACGCAAAACGCGTCGAAATGTCCTATATCGGCGGCTAGGCCGGCCGCTCACCGCCAACCATGACCGGCCCGCATCCGTCCACCGCCGTCACCGGCCTGCTGCTCGCGGGCGGCCGGGGCATGAGAATGGGCGGCCTCGACAAAGGGCTGCAGCCGCTGCACGGCGAGCCGCTCGCGCTGCACGTGCTGCGCCGGCTCGCGCCGCAGGTCGATTCGCTCGTCATCAGCGCAAATCGTCATCTCGGCGCCTATGCGGCGCTCGGCGCGCCATTTCATGCGCGCATCGTCGCGGATATGCCCATCGCAAGCGAGCTTGGCGCGCCACCCTGCCGCGCGAACGGGCAGACAACGGATGCGCGGAGGGTCCATCCTTGCGCGGCGCAACCGGATACCGGCAACGCCTTTGCGGAACACGCCACCATCGCCACCGCAGCCGGACATGCGGATGCCGGCGCCGCCGATGCGCGCGCGGCCGGCGCGGCACGCTCGCCCGCCTCGAACCCGCGCCGCGTGACACGCCCGACGCCTGCGAATACGCATCGCGCGGACGCCGGTGCCGCCCGCATCCACGCGACGCCCAGCGACGCTGATCCCCCCGCCGCCGGCAGCAGCGGCGAATTCGCCGGTCCGCTCGCCGGCCTCCTCGCCGGGATGCGGATGGCCAGCACGCCGCGCGTGCTGTGCGTGCCGTGCGATTCGCCGCTGCTGCCCGCCGACCTTGCCGCCCGGCTTACGGCCGCGCTCGACGCACAGCACGCGGACATCGCATTCGCGACGACCCTCGACGCAAGCGGCGGCACCGCGCCTCACCCCGTGTTCGCGCTCATGAACACCGCGCTCGCCGACGATCTGCACGCATGCCTTGCCGCGGGCCAACGCCGGGTGCGCGCGTGGTACGCACGCCACAAGACGATCGAAGTGCCATTTGACGACGAGCGAGCGTTTTACAATGCAAATTCTTTGCGGGACCTGGCCGACCTCGAGCGCGCTTGACGGACAGCGCATCGTTTCCGCCCGCCGCATCCGTCCCGCATGCATCGAAAAAGCGGTGCCCGGCGCCCCGGATACGAACCCAATAATTCGCCGCCTGACGGCGCCACGTCACTCATGACCACGCAGACCATACCGCCCTCCACCGCATCGCCGAAGCTCGCCGCCGCGCTGAGCGTCGACGATGCGCGCGCGCTGGCGCTGCGTTTCGTTTCGCCGGTCATGCAAGCCGAGCCTGTCGCGCTGCGCGATGCGCTGGGCCGCGTACTCGCGGAAGACGTCGTGTCGCCGTTCAACATTCCCGCATACGACAACGCCGCGATGGACGGCTACGCATTCGACGGTGCGGCGCTCGACGCGCCGGCTGCCGGCGGCGTGCTCGCGCTCACGGTCGCCGGCCACGCGCTCGCCGGCCATCCGTTCGATGGCGCGCGTATCGCGCCCGGCGCGTGCGTGCGAATCATGACCGGCGCGCCGATGCCAGACGGCTGTGACACCGTGATTACGCAGGAAAAAGCCGAAACGGCTGGCGACGTGGTGCGCTTTGCCGCATCAGCCGTCGTGCGCGGCGCCAATTGCCGGCGCGCGGGCGAGGATCTGGCGCGCGGCGCCAGCGCGCTCGCCGCGGGCCGCATCGTGCGCGCGACCGATCTCGGCCTGCTCGCATCGCTCGGCCTCACCGAAGTCGTGGTACGCCGCCGGGTGCGCGTGGCGTTCTTTTCAACCGGCGACGAACTCCATCCGCCCGGCGAGCCGCTGCCCGCCGGCGGCCTCTACGACAGCAATCGCGCAACGCTGTTCGGCATGCTGACGCGCATCGGCGCCGATACGCTCGATCTCGGCATCGTCCGCGATGATCCCGGCGCGCTCGAAGACACGCTGCGCCGTGGCGCCGCGCATGCCGACGCGGTGATCACATCGGGCGGCGTGTCGGTCGGCGACGCGGACTTCACCCGCGCGCTGCTCGGCAAGCTCGGCGACGTCACGTTCGCCCACGTCGCGATGCGCCCCGGCCGCCCGCTTGCATGCGGGCGCATCTGGCCGGCCGAGCGCGGCGCACGCTCTGCGCTGTTCTTCGGGCTTCCCGGCAATCCGGTCGCGGTCGTCGCGACGTTTCACGCGATCGTGCGCGATGCGCTGCTCGCGATGATGGGCGCCGAGCCGCACCCCGAACACCGCTATCCGGCTGTCTGCACGGCGCCACTCGCGAAGCGCGCGGGCCGCACCGAATATCTGCGCGGCCACGCGGTGCGCGACGCGAGCGGCGTCTGGCGCGTCGCGCCCGCTGGCTCGCAAAGTTCAGCATCGCTCAAGAGCCTGAGCGACGCAAACTGCTTCATCGTGCTCGCGGCCGATGCCGCCGATGTCGACGCCGGTGCAACGGTCGACATCCTGCCGTTCGACGGCACCCTCTGAATTCGTTCTCAGCATTTCCACGGGGCAACTCGCATATGAAAAAACAAATCTCATCGATCGCGCCGGGGCAGACCGCGAAAGCACTGATCCTCGTCTATCTGACGTTCAGCGTGCCGATCGTGCTGCTCGGCATTCTCGTCGCATTCGTTCGCTATGGCGCGGTCGAATTGAGCACGATCTTCAGCGCGCTGCTGCTGAATGCGATTCTCGGCTTCGTGTTGCTGTGGATCGCGTGTCACGCATACAACTGGGTTGCGTCGCGTTTCGGCGGCATCGAGATCGTGCTGTCGGACGCGCCGGAAGAAGCGTAAGCACCGTGCGCGGGCCAGCCGACATTCGCACGCCGGCACGCGCCGACGCGCCGGCGATACGCCTACCGCTGCGCGAATTCGCGGCACGCCGAAAGCGTGCCGCACGACTGCGTGCCGACCGAAGCCGGTCTCGCGAGGCGCTGTTTGGCGCACGGCCGTCTGCCGAAGCGCTCGCGGCGCGCGAGCGCATACCGCACGCCGCCAAGCCGGCCACCGGCGCTAAACCGGCCCGGCCAGCGAAAAGAAAGCGGGGCGCACGCAGCGCCCCGTTTTTCATTCGGCCACGCCGGGGCGACGTATCTTGCCCCGCGCATCACCCGCATCAGCTCTCGTCCGCTTCCACGCCGTCGCTGCCCAGCAAACCGTTCGAAACATCGCCCGGCAACGCCTCGACCTGCTTGAGCTTGCGGTTCATCACACGCGTGCGCTGCTCGGCCGCCTCGATCGAGCGCGTGACCGACTCGAGCTGTGACTTGGTCCGCGCGAGCACGTCGCCGAACTTGCCGAACTCGGTCTTCACCGCGCCGAGCACCTGCCAGACTTCGCTCGAACGCTTCTCGATCGCCAGCGTGCGGAAGCCCATCTGCAGGCTGTTGAGCAGCGCGGTCAACGTCGTCGGCCCGGCGACGGTCACCCGGTAATCGCGTTGCAGCAGATCGGTGAGCCCGGGGCGGCGCAGAATTTCCGCACAGAGCCCTTCGGTCGGCAGGAACAGCAGCGCGAAATCGGTCGTGTGCGGCGGCGCGACGTATTTCTCCGCAATCGTGCGCGCTTCGGCGCGCACCCGTGCTTCGAGCGCGCGCGCGGCTTCGTCGACGGCCGCCGTATCCGCGCGTTCCTGCGCGTCGATCAGGCGCTCGTAATCCTCGCGCGGAAATTTCGCGTCGATCGGCAGCCATACCGGCTGCGCGTCGCTGCCCGCGCCCGCATCGGAGCGCCCAGGCAGCCGGATCGCGAACTCGACGCGCTCGTTGCTCTTCGGCACCGTCGCGACGTTCTTCGCGTACTGGTCGGGCGTCAGCATCTGCTCGAGCAATGCCTCGAGCTGCACTTCGCCCCAGGTGCCGCGCGTCTTCACGTTCGTCAGCACCTTCTTCAGATCGCCGACGCCCGCGGCAAGCGTTTGCATCTCGCCGAGCCCGCGATGCACCTGTTCGAGCCGGTCGGACACGAGCTTGAACGATTCGCCGAGGCGTTGCTCGAGCGTCGCATGCAGTTTCTCGTCGACCGTGCGGCGCATCTCGTCGAGCTTCGCGGCGTTGTTTGCTTCGATTTCCTTCAAGCGCGTCTCGAGCGTTGCTCGCACCTCGCCGAGACGGCGATCGTTCGCGTCGCTCAGATGCTTCAGTTGCTGATTGAGCGTGTCGCCGAACGCCTTGAGCGCGACGCCTTGCTCTTCGCGCGCGAGCTGAGACTGGCGCGCGAGCGCATCGCGCATCGCGTCGAACTGCTGCGCATTGCCAGCGACGAGCTTCGCGAGCTGCTGTGCGAATCCGTCGATCTGATTGTTCTGCACGGTCGCAACGCTCGTGAGCTGCGCGGCAAGCGTCTGCTGCAATTGCGAAAAACTGCCGGACAGCTCGGTGCGCGAGCCGCGCGCGCTGTCGGCGATCTGCGCGCGCAGTTCGCGCTCGACACGCTCGAACGCGTGCGCATGCTGGTCGTTCGCATCGTCGATCTGCTCGACGAGCCGGGCAAGATCGTCGCCGCGGGCCGCGCCGCGCGACGACGCGAACAGCACGACGAGCGAGACCACGAGCGCCGCCGCCAACACAACGACGACGGCAAGCCACAATGTATCGGTCATAGAAAAAACACCCAGGTCGTCAGCAGGAAGATCGGCACGAGAATCGCGCACGACCAGCCGAGATAGGCGAAGAAGCTCGGCATCCGAATCCCGCGCGATTCCGCGATCGCCTTCACCATGAAGTTCGGCGCGTTGCCGATATAGCTGTTCGCGCCCATGAACACCGCGCCCGCGGAGATCGCCGCGAGCGTCGTCGCGCCCGCCGTCATCAGCGTCTGCGCGTCGCCGCCGGCGAGATTGAAGAACACGAGATAAGTCGGCGCGTTATCGAGAAACGACGACAACAGGCCCGTCGCCCAGAAGTACATCGCGTCGACCGGTTTGCCGTCGGTGCCCGTCACGAGATGGACGATCGGCGCGAACACGCCGTCGGCGCCCGCGCGCAGGATCAGGATCACCGGCGCGATCGTCACGAAGATACCCGCGAACAGCTTCGCAACCTCCTCGATCGGCGCCCAATTGAACGCGTTGCCTTCGCGCGCCGAGCGCGGCGTGGCGGCGAGCGACACGAGCGCGACGGCGGCGAGCGCGACGTCGCGCACCGCGTTTTGCAGCGCGACGTGCGCGCCGAACACGTCGAACGTGACCCCCGGTTTCCAAAGGCCGCTCATCAACACAAGCGCGATCACCGCGCCAAGCAGCACGAAATTCAGCTTGCCTTCGATCGAGATGCCGTGCGAATCCGGCGTCGGATCGAGAAACGGATTGTTTTCCTCGCCGCCCTTGCGGTAGTAGTACGTATCGAGCACGTAGAAAAGCGCGAGCAGGATGCCGCAGATGAACAGCATCGGCAGCGCGAGATGCGCGGTCGTCCAGAAGAAATCGACACCGTTCAGGAAGCCGAGGAAAAGCGGCGGATCGCCGAGCGGCGACAGCGAGCCGCCCGCGTTCGCGACGAGAAAGATAAAGAACACCACCACATGCACGACGTGCTTGCGGTTGTCGTTCGCGCGCAGAAGCGGCCGGATCAGCAGCATCGCGGCGCCCGTCGTCCCCATCACGCTCGCGAGCACGGTGCCGAGCGCGAGAATGCCGGTATTGAGCTTCGGCGTGCCGTGCAAATTACCGCGCACGCAGATGCCGCCCGCGACCGTGTAGAGCGAGCCCAGCAGCACGATGAACGGAATGTATTCGTCGAACAGCGCGTGCACCAGCGTGCCGAGCGCGGCGCCCGCGCCGAATGTCGCGGCGAACGGGATCAGAAACGCAATCGCCCACGCCGCGGCGATCTTGCCGAAATGGTGATGCCAGAACACGGGCGCGATCAGCGGAAACAGCGCGATCGACAACAGGATGCCGGCGAACGGAATCGCCCAGAACGCGGAAAGCGTGGCTGCGTCGAGCGTGGCGGCCGATGCGGGCGCGGCGGTCGCGCCGAGCATGCCTGCCAGCGTCATGCCCGCCCAGGCGGCATGTCGTTTCATGTCAAGTCCTCTTGAAGTGCGAATGGATAACGCAGCCGCCGCGATACATCGTGCGGCGATCGCGAGTCACGCGCCGCGCCCGGCGCTCGCGTAAGCGAGCGACAGCCTAAGCGCGCCGGACCCGATCGGCCGCCCGATACCGCTGGAGCGAGACGACGGCTGCCTCTGAAGTTCGCCGCACACGCGCCGCGGCAAACGAACGCAATGGACGGGCCGCGGCACGCATGCCGCGCACCGCCGCGACGGCGTAGGCAACCGCATCGAGCCGCGACGCTCGATCGACGAGATGGTCGACCGGATCACCGCCGGGGACGGCGCGTGGCGTAGCGGGCCGCACATGCGCAGGCCGCGCGGCACACTGCGCGACGAAGCGTGCACGGATGAGGCAACGGGCAGCCGATGTGCGGTGCGACGCGCCGCATGACGATGACCTTCGATACCCGCCCGATTATAACGGCCGATCCCGCGCGAACAGGCTCGCGCCCGCGCGCGAAACCAACCGGAATGCGTTCGTGCGGCACGCCTTCGTGCGCCGCGTCACGCTAATTTCCCCCGCCTTCGTCACTCGGCGGTGCGATCCCGAACACTTGGCGCAGATAGGCAAGATACGCTTTGTCGTCGCACATGTTCTTGCCCGGCGAGTCGGACAGTTTCGCGACCGGCTGGCCATTGCAGCGCACCATCTTGATGACGATCTGCAGCGGGTTGTAGCCGAGATCGTTCGTCAGGTTCGTGCCGACGCCGAATGCGAGCTTGCAGCGGCCGCGGAACCGTTCGTACAGCTGCATGACTTTCGGAATATCGAGCGCGTCGGAAAACACCAGCACCTTCGTGCGCGGATCGCAGCGGTTCGCCTCGTAATGCCGGATGAGCCGCTCTCCCCAATCGAACGGGTCGCCCGAATCGTGGCGCGCGCCGTCGAAGAGCTTGCAAAAGTACATATCGAAGTCGCGCAGAAACGCGTCCATCCCGTAGACGTCCGACAGCGCGATCCCCAGATCGCCGCGATACTCCTTCGCCCACATCTCGAAGCCGTAGATCTGCGAATCGCGCAGCCGCGGGCCCAGCGCCTGGCACGCCTGTAGATACTCGTGCGCCATCGTGCCGAGCGGCGTGAGCCCGTGCTTCATCGCGTAATAGACGTTGCTCGTGCCGGCGAACTGCGGACCGAGCCCGTTGCGCAACGTGAGCGCGACCTCCTCGTGCCAGACCTTCGAGAAGCGCCGGCGCGTGCCGTAGTCGGCGATCTTGCAGTCGGCAAACTCAGGCTTCGCGCCGAGCCGCTTGATCTTCTCGCGCAGCCGCTCGCGCCCTTCGCGGTAATCCGGCTCGCGCTGCGTGTTGCGAAAGTAGACTTCGTTGACGATCGCGAGCACCGGAATCTCGAACAGGATCGTATGCAGCCAGGGCCCGCGAATCTCGATGTCGATTTCGCCATTGCCCTTCGGCGAGGGCGACACGTCGATGTACTTCTCGTTCAAATGGAAAAGCTCGAGAAAATCGACGAAATCGCTCTTCACGAAACGCAGCCGGCGCAGATAGTCAAGTTCGGGCTGCGTGAAGCGCAATCGGCACAGCGCGCGGATCTCGTCGCGAATCTCGTCGGCATAGGGCACGAGGTCCGCGCCCGGCGTGCGGCATTTGAACCGGTATTCGACAATCGCCGCTGGGAAATGATGCAGGACGACCTGCATCATCGTGAACTTGTACAGATCGGTATCGAGCAGCGAAGTGATGATCATGTGTCGAGGCGGCCAAAATCGGGACAAGATTCGCACGCGGGCGCGCAGCGCGCCCGCCTTCCCGTTCAATGTTACCCGAATGCGCGCCGCAGCCTCTGCGGCGCGCGCCGATCCGCCATAAACTAATCACGAAACGGTATAAGCCGGAACGGACGGTGCGCGATGCGGGTTTGACGCATCAGTTACAATGCCGGTTTTGGCGCGCCGCGCCTTCCCCCGTACATATAGATACCCCGCCGCAGGAGCGTTTTGAATGACCCACGTTGTGACCGAAGCGTGCATCAAGTGCAAATACACGGATTGCGTCGATGTGTGCCCCGTGGACTGTTTCCGTGAAGGTCCGAATTTTCTCGCGATCGATCCGGACGAGTGCATCGACTGCGCGGTGTGCGTCGCCGAATGCCCGACCAATGCGATCTATGCGGAAGAGGACGTGCCCGGCGACCAGCAAAAGTTCACTCAGTTGAACGCCGAACTCGCGAAGCTCTGGCCGTCGATCACGAAAACGAAGCCTGCCCCCGCCGACGCCGACGAGTGGAAAGACGTCCAGGATAAGCTGCACCTGCTCGAACGCTGATCGCACGCGTGCCGATCCGGTACCGGTTTGCGGCGCCGATGTGTAAAAACGATCGTCAAAGTATTGACACAGGTGTAGTTAGCCAATAGAATCTCGTCTCTCTGCTGTTTGTTCCCCGATAGCTCAGTCGGTAGAGCGCCGGACTGTTAATCCGTAGGTCCCTGGTTCGAGCCCAGGTCGGGGAGCCAAGAATTGCAAAGGCCCGTGCAAGCGGGCTTTTTCATGGTCGCCTCGTCTTCCTGCTGTTGCAGGCGTGAGCGTCAAACATGCCGAACCGTTTTATTCCCCGATAGCTCAGTCGGTAGAGCGCCGGACTGTTAATCCGTAGGTCCCTGGTTCGAGCCCAGGTCGGGGAGCCAAACATAGAAGGCCCGTCGTGCGCGACGGGCCTTTTGCTTTTCCGCGCTTTTGTCCCGCCGCACACCTTCGCGCCGGCGGCAGCATGCTAGAGTCGTGCTCTCTTCTCGTCACGTCCCTGGTTCGCCGCCGATGAAAAACCGCTATTTCGCCGTTATCTGCACCTGCGCCGCCCTCTTCTCGCTCAACGCTCCGGCCGCGCGCGGCGAGGAAGTCGCAAGCGTCAACACTAACTTCCGCCTGACCGGCTCCGATCGCGTCGTGGTCGAAGCATACGACGATCCGCTCGTCGCAGGCGTCACGTGCTACGTGTCGCGCGCGCGCACGGGCGGCATCAAGGGCAGCCTCGGCCTTGCCGAAGATCCGACCGAAACGTCGATCGCATGCCGGCAAGTCGGCCCGATCAAGTTCAGCGAGCCGCTCAGGCAGCAAACCGACGTGTTCAGCGAGCGGATGTCGCTGATCTTCAAGACGCTGCACGTCGTGCGTGTCGTCGACAAGAAGCGCAACACGCTTGTCTATCTGACCTACAGCGACCGGATCGCCACCGGCAGCCCGAAAAACAGCGTGACCGCCGTGCCGGTGCCCGCCGACACGCCGATCCCTGCCAGGTAAGCGCGCGATTCGCGAAAGCCTGGCCGTGACGCACGCCGGGCGCCCGCATGAACAAGTGCGCTATTGGCGTACACCGCTGCTGCCGGACGCGGATTTCGTCACGGCCGCTTACCGCGATCACGCGTTCGCGCCGCATTGGCACGATGCCTACACGGTTCCCGTCATCGAGGCGGGCGCCGAGCGTTACCTGTATCGCGGCATGGCCTACGTTGCCGAAACCGGCTCGATTCCGATCGTCAATCCCGGCGAAGTCCATACCGACTCGCGCGCGACAGACGACGGCTGGCGCTACCGCGTCGGTTACGTGCCCGTCGGGTTCCTTCTCGCGCTCGCCGAGGAAATTGCCGGCAAGCCGCAGCCTGCGCCGTGGTTCAAGCTCGACATCATCCGCGATCCGGATCTCGCCGCGCGGCTCGTCGCCGCTTACCGGCTGATGGAAGCAGACAGCGCGGCGGCGCACGCCATGCCGCCGCGCAACACGCTTGCGCTCGGCCCCGGCGATGGCGGCGATGGCGGCGATGGCGGCGATGGCGGTCGTGGCGGTCGTGGCGGCATTGACGGCATTGACGGCAGGCAATTTTGCGCACGTAACGGCGTAAGAAACGGCATAGGAAACGACGCCGGAGACGAAACCGGCGCCGCGCCGGCTTCCCGCATCGCGAAGAGCCGTATGGCCGAGCATGGCCTCCCGCCGCCCTTCGATCCGCTCGCTGCCCATACCGCGATGCTCGACGCATTCTCGACGCTGATCGCGCGCCACGCCGGCAACCGCGGCGCGCCGCGCACCGTCACGGCAGACACGCGCGCGTCGAAGCGATGCGCGCGTGTCTGGCTGCCGACCTATCCGAAACCGTGACGCTCGACGACGTTGCGCAAGCCGCCGGACTCTCGCCATTCCATGCGGCGCGGCTCTTCGCACGCGTAACCGGCATGCCGCCCCACGCATGGCGCACCCAATTGCGCCTGCAGCGCGCGCTCGCCCCGCTGCGCGCCGGCGCGAGCGTTGCCGATGTCGCCGCTGCGTGCGGCTTCTTCGATCAAAGCCATTTCACCCGCCATTTCAAGCGCATGTTCGGCTGCCGCCCGGGCACTGGCAACCTTCGTCATCACGCCAAGCCGCCGGGCGCGCCGGCTGAGCAAGAACGTACAGGCGCGCGTGCGCTGCGCTGTCTATCCTCCCGTGCAGGAGGAGATCGCCCGTTGCCACAATTCGGCCTACCCCAAGCCCATCCAGCTCATCGGCCACGCGCCGGCCGCTCGTGGCGATCGTGCTCGGGCTCGCGGTGTTCTTCTGCTGGCAGGCAATCGTGACGCCGCACGGATGAATGCCCGGCCGCGGCGCACACGCCCATCGAACGGAACCTGGCCGGCCTCAAGTTCCCGCGCACACCGCCGTTAAAAGATGCACACCCGCGCCGGGCGCTGCCCCGCCAACGCAGCCCGCGAGGCGCGACGGCCGCCCCATCGCCCGGCCCGTTTCCGCCAAGCCTGAGCGGCCCGTGCGCCGTGGCCGCACACAAGCACAAGCGCCGTCCAGATCGACGGCATCGAGCATCGAGACCACCTATGGGCCAAATCACCCTGTCGCTGAAAGAAGACACCATCGCGTCGCTGCGCAAGGACTACGATGCGTTCGTGCGCGTGTCGCTCAAGCTCGATCCGCATTTCGCGACGCCATCGTTCGAGGATTTTCTGCGCGCAAAGCTGCTCGACAGCATGGTGCCGCTCACCGAGCATGCCGTACAGCGGCTGCTGCAAGGCGGTCAATACGCGTGGGCAAAGCGCACGCTCGACAAAGAATTTCCGGATGTCGTCGCCATCCTGATCCGGCAAGCGGGCGAATTCGGTTTCGGTTTCGCGTCGCGCTCGGAATGGACCCCCGACGAACTCGCCCAAGCGTGCCGCAACTGGGCGGCGGCGCTCGTCTCCGGCGCGCAGGGCGATGCTGCACTCGTCGATCCGCTCGCCGCGCAGATCAAGGCAGCCGTCACCGACATTCAGATACTCGAGGAGCGGATGCAAACACCCGCGTGGCGGCTTGCCGAATCGCTGCGGCAACGCGTATACGAGGCCAAGCTCGCCTGCGAGATGAGCATCGGCAGCGCGGCGCGCGAAAAGCTCGGCGAATTGCGCGCGCTGCTGCGGCTCGGCATTTCGCACGGTTCGTTCCAGAAGCAGGAGGCGCAGCAGATGATGGAGTATCTGCGGCTTTTGAAACCTGAAATCTTCATGGAAGAACCCCATGACGTCTTTGCGCGGCTCGCCGCGTGGCTGCGCGGCGTATTCACGACCACGCCGGCAACGGCGCGCGGCGCGCAGAACCCGTCGCAGCCGCATGGGTCGCGGCGTCAGTCATAAAGAGAACACGGAAAGCGGCAAGCGCGAACGCAGTCGAACTGACATCGTCCAGGCGGGTTCGAACGCCCGAATGCCGATCATCCTGACGACGATAGCCCGCCCGACGCCTGCGCGGCTGGCATGCGCCACGCAGGAATCGGGCGGGCCATCGGCTGGCGGTCCGGCTCGCCTCGAGCAAATCCGGGCGCACGGCTGCCAATCGGCGTGCGGCGATCAAGCGGCTCCGGGGCAAGCCGCCCGCACCGCACCGGAACGCAGATTACTCGCCCGCGCCGGCCTTCGCGCTGCCGTTGACGGACAGCGAGCCGTTCGCCGCCCCTGCGGCGCCGTGAGCAACACCGCTGGTTGCGCCGCCGAGCGTGGCCGACGTGCCGCCGACGGCATTGCCGGTCGCATTCGCCGCACCATTGACAACACCGCCCGCCGCGCCCGTTGCCGCCTTCACGGTGTCGCCGGTCGCATTCGTCGCGCCTTCGACCGCGCCGCGCGCCGTCGACTTCGCATCGGCGCCGAGTTCCGCCGCCTCGTCGGCCTTTGCCTTCGCGTGGCTCTTCGCATGCGCCGCATGCTTCTTCGCGGAATGCTTCGCGGCATTCGCCGCGGCTTGCGGCGAAGCCGCCGACAGATCGCCGCTCGCGCCGAGCTGCGCGTTCACGCCGGCCTTCTGGCCGAGCACCTCGGCCGACGCGCCTGTCGAGTCCTGCGTGGACACGCCTGCCGTCTGTGCAAAAGCGGACGTCGCCAACGCTGCCGCAGCAGCACCGATCAGCATCATACGAAACTTGGACATTGCCATTCTCCTCAAGATAAGTCGTCGAAGCGACGGACGCGGACGGCCCGTCACAACCGGCTCGCCGCAACATGCGCGGCAAGTGGATGTACAGACCGGACGGTTTCGAGCGCAGTTCGCCGTTCTCGCCAACTGTTACCCACCGTTTCATTTGCTGACGACTTCGATACACTCCTTTACACGCGCGCTCCTGCAACTGCCGCGCGCCGCCGGCATACGGCCGCTCATCCCGCGCTTCGCTTATGATGCGCAGCCGCGCCGCGCCGCGCTGTGCGCATGCGTTCCTTTCGTCTCATTGCCATGCCTAATCTCGATTTCACGTTGACCGGCGAATTCGTCGAACTCCACAATCTGCTCAAACTCACCGGACTCGCGGACAGCGGCGGCTCGGCGAAGATGCTCGTCGCGTCGGGCGCCGTCAAAGTCGACGGCGCCATCGAGCTGCGCAAGACCTGCAAGATCCGCGCGGGCCAGGCGGTGCTCGTCGGCGATACGCGCATTGCCGTGCATGGCGCGCCGTAGCCACGCTTGCCCACGCCGGCCGCATGGCCATCGGCAGCCGTAATCGACAGCGCATGCCGAAACCCGTAAGCTGATCGTTTCCCAAAAATAAGCATTGCGCAGGCAAAGCGCTTGCGCAAACGCGTCCATGCCCTCTTCCGGTTTCACACGAGCGGCCGCCGCGCCGCCTACGCTATCGCGCCATGCCGCGGACACCGCGCGCCTCGCCGCGCCGCTCGCGATCGCCCAGCTTGCGCAGATGGCGATGAGCGTCACCGACACCGTGCTGCTCGGCTCGCTCGGCCCTGACGCGCTCGCCGCCGGCGGCCTGGGCGCGAACTTCTTTTTTGTCGTCGTCACGCTGCTGCAAGGCGTGCTGACGTCGGTCAGCGTGAGCGTCGCGCACGCGCGCGGCGCGAAGGCCGAGCATCGCGTGCCGCATATCTACTGGACGGGCTTCGCGCTGTCGCTCGTGCTCACGGTGCCGGCGTTTGCGTTGCTATCGTTCGCCGAGCCGTTGCTGCGCGTGTTCGGCGAGCCGCCCGCGCTCGCGCACAACGTCGGCGAATATGCAGCCGTGCTGCGCTTCGCCGCGCCCGGCAGCCTGATCGGCATCGGGCTGATGCGCTCGTTCCTGCCGGCGATCGGCGCCGCGCGGCGGTTGCTGTGGGTATCGGTCGCCAGCGTCGGCGTCAACGCGTTCCTCAACTACGGCCTGATCCACGGCGCGTTTGGATTGCCGAGGCTCGGCTTTCTCGGCTCCGCGGCCGCGACGACCATCACGATCTGGCTTAGCGCAATCGCACTCATCACGCTGCTGCACGGACAGCCGACATTCAAGCATTTCGTCGCCGTGTCGCGGCCGCGGCTGCCGCTGATGGGCGAGCTGTTCGGCATCGGCTGGCCGGTCGCGATCACCTACGGCGTCGAATCGACGCTATTTCTTGCCACCGGCCTGAGCGTCGGCGTACTCGGCGAGGCATCGCTCGCCGCGCATCAGATCGCGCTCAACGTCGCATCGGTGGCGTTCATGGTGCCGCTCGCCATCGGGCAGGCGGCGAACGTTCGCGTCGGCTACTGGGCGGGCGCAGGCGCGGCCGTCGCCGCGCGGCACGCGGGCTTCGTCGCGCTCGGGCTCGGCATTGCGTTCATGTCGCTATCGGGGCTCGTGCTCATCGCCGCACCGCATGCGATCGTCGGCCTTTACTTGAAACTCGACGATCCAGCCAACGCGCACACGGTCGCGCTTGCGACATCGCTGCTCGGCATCGCCGCCGTGTTCCAGATCGTCGATGGAATGCAGACGGTCGGCTCGGGCTGTCTGCGCGGCCTGAAAGACACGCGCGTGCCGATGCTCGCCGCAGCGCTCGGCTACTGGGGCATCGGTTTTCCGACCGGCTACTGGTTCGCGTTCCATGCGGGGCTCGGCGCGCGCGGGCTGTGGTGGGGGCTTGCGGCCGGCCTGGCGAGCGTCGCCGTGCTGATGACCTGGCGTTTCCACCGCAAGAGCGTGGCACTGGGCGCGCACGGGTAAGCGTGTCGAGCGCCCGGGAAACCGCCCTTGATGAAGGCCGCCCCGGCGCGCGCGGGTTTGCAAGCGCGCTGATGCCGGGCCGTCTCATGCCGCTTGATCGGCTCGCTGGCCGCTGGCCGCAGCGATGCGTTTGGCCAGGCCGCGCGCATGGCGAATCGCGACGCCGGTTGCGGAATGTCGTGCCGAAGCGGCGCGGCACCGCTTCGAATGCGCCAGCCAATCGTTCCTTCGCAGACAACGCGGCTTGGCGGATTTCCCGCCGTTTCTCCGCCCCGCGCTCCCGATTTCCGGCTCCCTGGCTCTACGGCTCCCCAGCCCCCGGCCGCTCATCTATCCGGCGGCTGCCGCCTCCTTTCCACCGTTCGTTCCGCGCATCGCGCCCGCGCCACCTCTCGCTGGGCGATCCCATCCGCTTCGCATCGCGGCACAAAACCACGCGCGGCGCTATGCTTGCCGATTGAACCCGCCGTCGCGAGAACGGTGCCCGTCCCCGCAAACCTGTGCCGCGTGCGGCGCGGCGTTCCCGTGACCTAAAGGAACCATCATGACCGAAGCAGTACGGATCGAACGCGATACGTTCGGAGAAATCGCAGTGCCGGCCGCCCGTCTATGGGGGGCGCAAACGCAGCGCTCGCTGCAAAACTTCAAGATCTCGACCGAAAAGCAATCGCCCGAGCTAATTCACGCGCTCGCGCTGATCAAGCGCGCGGCGGCCGCCGTCAACCTCGAACTTGGCGTGCTGCCCGGCGACAAGGCGCGCGCGATCATCGCCGCCGCCGACGAGATCATCGCGGGCCAACACCCCGACGAGTTCCCGCTCGCGGTCTGGCAAACGGGCTCGGGCACGCAGACCAACATGAACCTGAACGAAGTGATCGCGAACCGCGCGAGCGAGCTGCTCGGCGCAGAGCGCGGCGAAAATCGCAACGTGCATCCGAACGACGACGTCAATCGCGGCCAATCGTCGAACGACGTGTTCCCGACCGCGATGCACGTCGCCGCGGCGCGCGCGATCGTCGCGCATCTGCTGCCCGCGCTGCGCACGCTGCGCGCGACGCTCGACGCGAAGGCGCACGCGTTCGCCGGCATCGTGAAGATCGGCCGCACGCACTTGCAGGATGCCACGCCGCTCACGCTCGGCCAGGAATTCTCGGGCTATGTCGCGCAGCTCGATCAGGGCATTCGCCATGTCGAATCGGCGCTGCCGCACTTGTACCAACTCGCGCAGGGCGGCACCGCGGTCGGCACCGGATTGAACGCGCATCCGCAGTTCGCCGCGCGCGTCGCGGCCGAGATCGGCCGGCTGACCGGGCTGCCGTTCGAGAGCGCGCCGAACAAATTCGAGGTGATGGCGGCGGCCGACGCGCTCGTGTTCGCGCATGGCGCGCTGAAAACCGTTGCGGCGAGCCTGATGAAGATCGCAAACGATGTGCGCTGGCTCGCGAGCGGGCCGCGCTGCGGGTTCGGCGAACTTTTGATCCCGGAAAACGAGCCGGGCAGCTCGATCATGCCGGGCAAGGTCAATCCGACCCAGTCCGAAGCCGTGACGATGCTGTGCTGCCAGGTATTCGGCAACGACGTCGCGGTAAATTTCGGCGGCGCAAGCGGCAACTTCGAGCTGAACGTGTTCCGGCCGATGATCGCGCACAACGTGCTGCAATCGGTGCGGCTGCTCGCGGATGGCGCGCAGAGCTTCAACGATCATTGCGCGATCGGCATCGAGCCGAACCTCGCGCGCATCGGCACGCTGCTGAACGAATCGCTGATGCTCGTGACGGCGCTCAATCCGCATATCGGCTATGACAAGGCCGCGCAGATCGCGAAGAAGGCGCACAAGGACGGCACGACGCTCAAGGCCGCGGCGCTCGCGCTCGGCTTCGTCACCGAAACGCAGTTCGACGAATGGGTGCGTCCGGAGCAGATGGTCGGCAATTAACGCGCGCGAACGGCTCGAGAAGGCGCGATACGGCGGCACCGGCGGCAGGCCGTGCCACGGGATAGGCCTGAGCGGATCGAACGAGGCGGTAGCCGCCCCAACCACATGGCACCGCTCGAAGCTCGAAGCTCGAAGCCCGAGCCCCACGTCACCCGGCTGCGCATGCCGCCCTGGCCGGGCGACGCGCGCCGCATCGCGTGCTTAGCCGCGCCGCGCGCGTCGGAGTGCGGGGTGCGGAGTGCGGGGTGCGGGGTGCGGGGTGCGGGGTGCGGGGTGCGGGGTGCGGGGTGCGGGGTGCGGGGTGCGGGGTGCGGGGTGCGGAGTGCGCGCGCATGATCGATCCACGCGGGCAACGCCGTCGCGCCGCACCCGCGGGCATCCGCCCGTCACACCACCCCTTTCGCGACTTCCTCTGGCTTGAGTTCGACGATCTTGTCGAGCGCGTCCTTCACGTCCATCGCGTACTGCGCGAGGCGCTTTTGCTCGTCGGTCGCGGGCACGAACGGCGGCACCGGCACCGGGTTGCCGTTCTCGTCGACCGCGACGAACACGACGAGGCAATCGGTGGTCTGGCGCAGCACGCCGCCCTTCGGGTCGCCGGCGTGCACCGATACGTGAATGTGCATGCTGGTGCGCCCCGTCGCCACGACGCGCGCCTTCAATTCCACCAGATTGCCGACGAGAATCGGCCGCTGAAACCGGATGTTGCCGACGCTCACCGTCACGCAATAACGGCTCGACCAGATCGCCGCGCACGCATAGGCAGTTTCGTCGATCCATTTCATCAGCGCGCCGCCATGCACCTTGCCGCCGAAATTGACAGACGTCGGCTCGGCGAGAAAGCGGAAAACGGTTTCGGTACGATCAACGGGCGCGGTGGGGGTGGCTGGCATCTCGGCGGGCTCCAGTATTGCGGCAATGCAAAAAGACGCGTCGATTATACTGCGCCGCGACATAAAGCCGCAGCCGGCGATCCGCTCCGCCACCGGTCTACATGACGCCCACCGGGCAGCGCGCGGCAGCCGGTTGCGCCGCCGCCGCCGGTCATGCCGCCAAAATCGCGCGGCCGAGCCACCTCACCGCACCGGCCGCCTCAATTGCGAATCGTCACGCCACGGTCGATCGTGCCGTACATTTCGATGCTACCGGTTCCGGCGCCCGTATTGGCGCCCCGTTGCGCGCAGCCCGCACAAACGGCTGCGGTTAGCAGGATCAACGCAAGAATCTTGATTGGACGAAGCATGGTCGAGCGTTCGGCGCGCGAGGGCCGCGCGCCGCCTAGTCAGCGGTTTGTTGCATTTTACGCAGGCCCCGCCCGCGCCGCGTATTCGATATTTCATCCGATCCGGAAACATCGGGGCCGCCCACCGTCTACACTCGCAATCGCCCTCCTTCGCCCATCAGGATCGTCCATGCCCGCCTCCGACCGCCACGCCGCCCTCCCCAGCCTGAACCGTATCGGCGCACTGCTCGCCGACCCTGGGCGCACCGCGATGCTATGGGCGCTGATGGACGGCAGCGCACGCCCGGCGGGCGAGTTGACGTTGATCGCCGGGCTCTCGCCTTCCGCGGCGAGCGCGCACCTCGCGCGGCTCACCGACAGCGGCCTGCTGGCGCTCGACGTGCGCGGCCGGCACCGCTACTACCGGATCGCGTCACCCGAGGTCGCCGCCACCATCGAGGCGCTGGCGAACGTCGCGCAGGCGGCGGCGCAGCAGCGTCCGGCGCTGCGCGCCGCGCGCACCGTGCCACTCGACATGCGCTACGCCCGCACCTGCTACGACCACATGGCGGGCGAGCTCGCGGTGCAGGTATTCGACGCATTGAGCACGCGCAGTTGGCTGACTGCCGAGAACGGCATGATCGACGTGACGGCAGCGGGCAGCGCTCAATTTGCGCAATGGGGCATCGACGTCGTCAGCGAGCGCGCGAAGCGCCGCCGCTTCGCATGCACGTGCGCCGACTGGAGCGAGCGGCGCCCTCACCTCGGCGGCGCGCTCGGCGCGGCGCTGCTCGGCTGCTTTCACCGGCACGGCTGGATCGAGCAGGCGGGCAAGCCGCGCGTGCTGCGCGTGACACCGCCCGGCCAGCGCGCATTCGACGCATGGCTCACCTGCCGATGACACGGGCTTTCATCGCCCTGACGAAACGGACTGCGCGGACAACTCTTGTTACATGCGCATCAACTTGCATAACAAAAGACCGGCATTGAAACATGCTCAGCGGATAGAGTGGACTCATACGGCGCGTGCCACGCCGGACATAACAGAGACCGCACGACCATGTCAGCCGCCTGCGCTTTGCCCAATCTGCCACGCATCGCACGCTACACGATTGCCGCGGCGGCCGCGCTCGCCGCGTGGCAACCGGCTTTCGCACAAACCTTCGATGCGCGTGCCGCGGCGGTAGCCGCCGCGCGGCAGCCGGACAGCGATCCGCCCAGCCGCGTCGCGCGGCTCAATTATTTGTCGGGTGCCGTCACGACAGAGCCCGCAGGCGCGAGCGACTGGTCATACGCGGCCGTCAACCGTCCGCTGACAACAGGCGACCAGTTGTGGAACGATGCGGGCGCCCGCTCGGAGTTGCACATCGGCTCGAGCGCGGTGCGCCTGGGGCAGTCGACGAGCCTGTCGATCCTCAATCTCGACGATACGAACGCGCAGCTCAAGGTGCCGCTCGGCACGCTGTCGATACACGTGCGCGACTTGGCGCCCGGCATGTCGTATGAGATCGACACGCCGAATCTCGCGCTTGCCGTCGGCTCGCCCGGCGACTATCGCATCGATGTCGCGCCCGACGGCACGAGCACGGCCGTCACCGTGCGGCGCGGCAGCGTGACCGTCTATGGCGACAATACGCAGATGCCGGTGTCGGCGGGCCAGCACGTCGTCTTCACCGGCATCGCGTTGCAGGTTGCGGACACCGGCGCCGCACCGCCGCCCGACAGTCTCGACGAATGGGCGGCGGGCCGCGATGCAGCCGAGGAACGCTCGGTGTCGGCGCGTTACGTGTCGCGCGACATCCCCGGCTATCAAGATCTGGACGCGAATGGCACGTGGCGCGACACCCCCGACTACGGCGAAGTCTGGGTGCCGAGCGCGGTGCCCGCCGATTGGGCGCCGTACCGGACCGGCCATTGGATCTGGCAGGCGCCGTGGGGCTGGACCTGGGTCGACGATCAGCCATGGGGCTTCGCGCCTTACCACTATGGCCGCTGGGCATATGTCGGCGACTCGTGGGCATGGGTGCCGGGGCCGCTCGTCGTCAGCGCGCCGCCGCCGTGCTACGCGCCGGCGCTCGTTGCCTTCGTCGGCGGCGCGGGCGGCGGGTTCGACTGGAGCGTGAGCCTCGCGATCGGCGGCATCGCCGCGGCGGGCGTCGCGTGGTTCCCGCTCGGCCCGCACGACCCGTGGCGGCCGAGTTGGGGCGGCTGGAGCCCGCACTACTATCAGCGCGTAAATCAAACCGTGATCGTCAACAACGGCACGATCAACACGGTCAACGTCAACAAGACGGTGACCGTGACGAATATCACGAACATCCATAACACATACGTCAACTTCCGCGCGCCGAACGCGGTGACGGCCGTGCCCGCGACGGCGTTCGTTCACGGCCAGCCAGTCGCGCATTTCGCGCAAAAGGTCGATCCGCAGCAATGGCGCAACGCGCGCATCGGCTCCGGCGCGCCCGGCCTCGCGCCCGTGCGGCAGAGCTTGGCGGGCGAATTGCGCAACGCGGCATACCGGCCGCCCGCGGCCGTCGAGCAACGCTCGATCGTCGCGACGCGCAATCCGGCCGTGCCCGCCGCCTATCGCGACCGGCTCGCCGCGCACCTGGTGCGAAGCGGCGCGCTGGTGCCGGGCGCGGGCGTCCCCGTCGTGAAGGCCGCTGCGCCGCCGAACTACGCGATGCGGCAAATGCACGCGATCGGCCATACCGGCGAGCCAAGCCACTGGGCGATGCGCAACGTACAGCTCGTCGGCACGCACACGCCGCTCGCGCAACCGCTGCGCGGCCCGCAACCCGGCATCGGCAATCCGGCGGCAGCCGCGCGCGCCGCCGAGCGTGCGCACGCTGGCGCACCGCCCGCGAACGCGGCACAACCGGGGATGCCGCGGAGCAACGCCGCGCGCGAGGCTTTCGTCCCGCCGAACGCAATGCGGCCGGTGAATCCCGAACCATCGGCCAACAACGGCGTGCCGCAGCCGCCCGCGTTCAGCGATCCTTCCGTGCGCAACCATGACGGCGCGCCGCGCGTGCAGCCGCCATGGTCCGTCCCGCATCCGCCGATCGCGCAGCAGCGCGCAAGCGGCGCGAACGAGCGGCAAGCGCCTGCGTCGCCCGCTCAGCCGCGCCCGGACGGCGTGCCGAATCCGTTGCCGGATTACCGGGCACCGGCGCCAAACGCGCCGCCGCCGATCCGGGCAGCGCGCTCCGCGCCCACACCGCCAATACCGTCACCGGTACGCCCGCAGCCGGCATGGCAAGCACAGCGCGACGATTTCGACGTCCGGCCAGATGCCGCGCGGCGCCCAGCGCGATACGCCGCCGCCGAACGCGCCGCCGCATAACGGCTATCGCCCGCCCGCGTCCCAGTCGCCAATGGAAGCGCCACGCGCGCCGCGGCCAGGAATGGAAGCGCCCCGGATCGAGCCTCGCCCCGCACCGTCACCGCAACCCGCGCCGCACGCGCCTTCTGCACCGTTGCGCCAGGAACCGGCCCATCCGATGCGCGCGGATCAGCCGCACGCGTTCGACACACATCGCGACGCGCACCGGCACACATGACGCACCCAGAAAAAACCCGCGAAAGTCGCGGGTTTTTTGCTCTGCAGACACGAGCCGAAGCCCGCAATGCCAACGCGTCGCTCAAACCGCCATCGGCGCGGTCAATGGCTCATGATGCCGATAGTCGACAAGCGAAAAATCCGACGGTTCGATGCGCTCGAGCCACTCCGGCTCATACTTGCCCGTCTTCGCGAACTCGGGCACCCGCTCGGCGATCTCCAGCCGCGGGCTCGCGAACGGCTCGCGCTGCAACTGCTGGTTCAGCATGTCGAGCTGATTTTCGTAGATGTGCGCATCGCCGATGAAATACGTGAACCAGCGCGGCGCATAGCCCGTCAAGCGGCCGACGAGCGACAAAAGCGCCGCGCCCTCGGCGAGATTGAAGGGCGTGCCGAGCCCGACGTCGTTGCTGCGAATGTACAGACACAGCGAGATCTCCCGCCGCTCGACGTTCGGCAGGAACTGGTACAGCAGATGACACGCGGGCAGCGCGATTTCGTCGAGCACCGCCGGATTCCAGCCGTGGAACAGAATGCGGCGGCTCGACGGATCGCGGATAATCGTATCGAGGCAATCGCGCAACTGATCGATCGCCTTGTGCATCAGCACTTTGCGCGCATCACCGTGCTCGAACTGCGCGACCACGCGATAGCCGCGCGACAACGCGTCGGTGATTTGCGCATCGGCCCGCGCATCGAGCACCTTGTAGCCCGGCCAGCGGCGCCATTGCACGCCGTATACGTCGCCGAGATCGTCGGCGCCGAGCCGATACGGATTCGCGAGCCACTGCGCGTTGTCGTTCGCGTTCGCATCCCACACCTTGCAGCCGAGCGCTCGAAAATCGGCCGCGCTGCGCTTCGCGCGCAAAAAGCCGACCAACTCCCCGATCGCCGCCTTGAACGCGAGCTTCTTCGTCGTCACGGCGGGAAAGCCCTGCTGCAGATCGAAGCGCAGCATCGCGCCGGGAATGCTGATCGTGCGAATGCCGGTGCGATTGGTCTGCCAGGTGCCGGTGTCGAGAATGGTGCGAACGAGGTCGAGATACTGTTTCATGCGAATTCCTTTGGCCGCGGCAAGCGGCCGCGTCGCGCCCATTTTAGCAAGCCAGCCGAATCGCGGCCCGGCCGCGCGAGCGCCGGCATCGCGCTCGGCGCAATCCGGTAGAATCGGGCCTTTGCGTTTTTCCGCCCCCTTCCCGTCATGACGACGCTGACCCTGATCGTCGCGCGCGCCCGCAATGGCGTCATCGGCCGCGACAACCAGCTCCCGTGGAAACTCCCCGAGGATCTCGCGTATTTCAAGCGAACGACGATGGGCGCGCCCGTCATCATGGGCCGCAAGACACACGAATCAATCGGCCGGCCGCTGCCCGGCCGCCGCAATATCGTCGTCACGCGCGACGGCACGCGGCGCTTCGACGGCTGCGACACCGCGACGTCGCTCGACGCGGCGCTCGCGCTCGCCGCGCGCGACGGCGCGGCCGAAGCGTTCCTGATCGGCGGTGCGCAATTGTACGCACAAGGCATCCGGCAAGCTGACAAGCTGCTCGTCACCGAGATCGATCAGGATTTCGACGGAGATGCGTCGTTTCCCGCGCCCGATGCGGCGCAGTGGGAAGAAGTATCGCGCGATACGCATCGCGCGGCGATGCCGAATGATTTCGCCTACGCATTCGTCGCTTACCGGCGCAGACACGCGGGCTGAACAACACCGGCACGCCTTCACTCATCACCCGTTCGGCGGACCGGCGCCCCGCATTCGCCGGCGCATGCGCAACGGGCACGCGTTGCCGATATCGGCAAAATCCGCCGCTTGAGCGCAAACAAAAAGCGCCGCAACAAGCGGCGCTTTTTATCGACTGCGGCGCGGCCATGCTGCCGCTCGCGCTTACTGCCCGGCGATCGTCATCTGCTCGATCAGCACCGAGCCGGTTTCCTTCGTTCCGCGCACGATCGTATCCGCGCCGATCGCGACGATATGGCGGAACATCTCCTGCAACGTGCTCGCGACGGTGATTTCCTCGACCGGATACTGAATCACGCCGTTCTCGACCCAGAAGCCCGCCGCGCCGCGCGAATAATCGCCCGTCACATAATTGACGCCCTGCCCCATCAATTCGGTCAGCAACAGGCCCGTGCCGAGCTTTTTCAGCATCGCGTCGAAATCGTCGCCGGGCTGCGTCTGCGCGCTCCTGAGCGCCAGGTTATGCGAGCCGCCCGCGTTGCCGGTCGTCTGCGTGCCGAGCTTGCGCGCGGAATACGTCGACAGGAAATAGCCCTCGACGACGCCGTCGTTCACGACGCTGCGCGCGCGGGTACGCACGCCTTCCTCGTCGAACGGCGCGCTGCCCATCGCGCGCGGCACGTGCGGGTCCTCGACCACCTGCACGTGCGGCGCGAATACTTGCTTGCCCAGGCTGTCGACCAGAAATGACGTCTTGCGATACAGCGCACCGCCGCTTACCGCCTGCACGAACGCGCCGAGCAGGCCCGCCGCGAGCGGCGCCTCGAACAGCACCGGCACCTTGCGCGTATCGAGACGGCGCGCGCCGATCCGTGCGAGCGCGCGCTCGGCCGCGTAACGGCCGACCGATTCGGGCGACGCGAGATCGTCCGCGCGGCGCTTGGACGTGTACCAGTCGTCGCGCTGCATCAGCCGCCCGCTGCCCGCGATCGGCGCGCACGCGACGTAGTGCCGCGAGTACGGATAGCCGCCGACGAAGCCGCGCGACGTCGCGAGCACGAATTGCGAATGCTGGGCGGACACGCTCGCGCCTTCCGAATTGCGGATTTGCGGGCTGACCGCGAACGCGGCGTCCTCCGCGCGACGCGCGATTTCGACCGCGTCGTCGGCCGACACGTGCCAAGGGTGATACAAATCGAGATCGCGCGGCTCGGTCTCGAGCAACTCGGCCTCGGCGAGCCCGGCCGCATCGTCCTCGGCGGTGAAGCGCGCGATGTTGTATGCCGCCGCGACCGTATCCTTCAGCGCCGCCGGCGAGAAATCCGACGTGCTCGCGTTGCCGCGCTTCTTGCCGATGAAAACCGTCACGCCGACGGTCTTGTCGCGGTTGTGCTCGATCGTCTCGATCGCGCCGCGTCGCACCGATACCGACAGCCCGTCGCCCTCGGAAATCTCGGTCGCGGCGTCGGTCGCGCCGAGCGCCTTCGCGTGCCGGAGGATGTCGGCCGCGATGTTTTTCAGTTCGTCCTGCGTATGCGGAAAATGACGCGCGGGGGCGTCGGCGAGGTTTGCAGCCATCGTCGTGGTATCCGGTGGCGGGCGGATCGCCCGCATGTTTCGAAATGTGCGTATCCCGCGATCATAGCAAGGTCCAGCGCCGCTGACGCGGTTCGGCGAACGCTGCGCCGCGATACAATGCCGCCCATGACACGCAAAACCCGCATCCAACCGATCGAGCCCGCCGCCGATGACACTGGCCACGGCTACGATCGCCCCAGCAAATCACAATTGAAGCGCGACATGCACGCGCTGCAGGAACTGGGCGCCGCCCTCGTCGAGCTGCCGAAGGACGCGCTCAAGCGCATGCCGATGCCGGAGGATCTCGCCGACGCCGTCGCCGAGGCGCGCCGGATCACCGATCACGAAGGCAAACGCCGTCAAGTCCAATATGTCGGCCGCGTGATGCGCTCGCTGTCCGATGACGAGACAGCGGCGCTGCGCGCCGCGCTCGACGCGCAGCGCGGCGTCAACAAGGCCGAGACCGCGCGCCTGCATTGGATCGAGCGCACCCGCGAGCAACTGCTCGCGAACGACGACGCGCTCACCGCGTTCATCCGCGAATATCCGTCGGCCGACGTGCAGGAAGGCCGCACGCTGATTCGCAATGCGCGCAAGGAAGCGCAGCAGGGCAAGCCGCCGCGCTACTTCCGCGAACTGTTCCAATGGATCAAGACGGCGAGCGCCGCGGCAGACGCGCACGATGAAGACTCCCCCGCCGCCGAGGACGATCATGACGACCCAGCGTAATCATCCCGACGAACTCGTGGTCGGCATCGTGTCGATCAGCGACCGCGCATCGAGCGGCGTCTACGAGGACAAAGGCATTCCGGCGTTGACCGACTGGCTCGCGGACGCGCTCGCGTCGCCGTGGCGCGCCGAAACCCGGCTCATTCGCGACGACGCGCAGACGATCTCGGCCACGCTGATCGAGCTGGTCGACATCACACGCTGCGATCTGGTGCTGACCACGGGCGGCACCGGCCCCGCGCGCCGCGACGTGACGCCCGAGGCGACGCTCGCGGTCGCGACGAAGGAAATGCCCGGCTTCGGCGAGCAGATGCGGCAGATCAGCCTGAATTTCGTACCAACCGCGATCCTGTCGCGGCAGGTCGCGGTCATCCGCGAAACGCCGGACCACGCCGCGCTGATCGTGAACCTGCCCGGCCAGCCGAAATCGATCAAGGAAACGCTGGAAGGGCTGCGCGACGACGACGGCAAGATTCAGGTGCCCGGCATCTTCGCCGCGGTGCCGTACTGCATCGATCTGATCGGCGGACCTTACGTCGACACGCATGCGCATGTCTGCGCGGCATTCCGGCCCAAGAGCGCGGTGCGCGCCCCGAAGTCATGCGGCGCGTGACGTTCGTCGAATGACGCACCGCAGCAAGCCGGCAGCGCGCGGCGCGGCGTGCCGCACGCGCCCGCGGACAGGCGCGTTACGCCGCCCCGCCAGCCGCGGCCGGCTGAATCAGAAAATGCTCGCGGTAATACTTGAGCTCGTCGATCGATTCGTGAATGTCGGCAAGCGCCGTATGCATCGCACGCTTCTGGAAGCCCTTGTAGACCGCCGGTTGCCAGCGCCGGCACAGTTCCTTGAGGGTGCTGACGTCGAGGTTGCGGTAATGAAAAAAACGCTCGAGTTCCGGCATCCAGCGCGCCATGAACCGCCGGTCCTGGCAAATCGAATTGCCGCACATCGGCGATTTGCCTGGCGGCACGTATTGGCCGAGAAACGCTTCGATCTGCGCGGCGGCGGCGGCCTCGGTGACGCTCGACGCGCGCACGCGGTCGATCAGGCCCGAGCGGCCGTGGGTGTTCTTGTTCCAATCATCCATTTTCGCGAGCGTTTCGTCGCTTTGATGAATCGCAAGCACCGGCCCTTCCACCGCGATATCGAGCGTCGAATTCGTCACGACCACGGCAATTTCGATGATACGGTCGCTGTCCGGATTCAGGCCCGTCATTTCCATATCGAGCCAGACGAGGTTCAGTTCGTTGCGAACGAGCGCGGGCTGGCCGGCCGCGGCGGAAATATCGGTCATGTCGATCCTGCGAAATTGGCAAATGCGAAAACACACTGCGGAACGCGCCGCGCGCCGCTCCGGCGGCTGGCCGGCAAACCCGCCAACGGGCGGTGTGCACAAGAACATATAATTCTCGCATAGATACCTACTCACGCCCTCGATGTCCGCCTATACCTTCACCCTGCTCTTCGCCGCCGCGCTCGTCGCGATGACGGGCACCAAGCTGTGGCTTGCGTCCCGGCAGATCCGCTTCGTCGCCGCACATCGCAACCGCGTGCCCGCGCAATTCAGCACCACCATCCCGCTCGCCGCGCATCAGCGCGCGGCCGACTACACGATCGAGCGCACCCGCTTCGCGATGATCGAGATCGTCGCGGGCGCCGCGGTGCTCGTCGGGCTGACGTTGCTCGGCGGCGTCGGCGCGCTCGATACGCTGCTCACGCGCTGGCTCGGCCACGGCTACGGCCAGCAGGTCGCGCTCGTCGCCGCCGTGCTCGCGATTTCAGGCGCGATCGACTTGCCGTTCGATTACTACCGCCAGTTCGGCATCGAGGAGCGCTTCGGCTTCAACCGGATGACAAAGCGGCTCTTCTTCACCGATCTCGCAAAGAACACGCTGCTCGGCGCCGCGCTCGGCTTGCCGCTTCTGTTCGTCGTGCTATGGCTGATGAATCAGGCGGGTACGTTCTGGTGGCTTTGGACGTGGGCCGTATGGAGCGGCTTCCAAATGCTCGTGCTGGTGCTCTACCCGACCTTCATCGCGCCGCTGTTCAATAAATTCGAGCCGCTGTCCGACGACGCGCTGCGCACGCGGATCGAAGGCTTGATGAAACGCTGCGGCTTCGCGGCAAAAGGGCTGTTCGTGATGGACGGCAGCCGCCGGTCCGCGCACGGCAACGCGTATTTCACGGGCTTCGGCGCGGCCAAGCGGATCGTGTTCTTCGATACGCTGCTCGCGCGCCTGTCCGGCAACGAGATCGAGGCCGTGCTCGCGCACGAACTCGGCCATTTCAAACGCCGGCACGTGCTCAAGCGCATGGTCTGGTCGTTCGTGCTGAGCCTCGCGCTGCTCGCGCTCCTCGGCTGGCTTGCGCAGCGCGCGTGGTTTTACGCGGGCCTTGGCGTGATGCCGTCGATGTCGGGCAGCAACGCGGGCGTCGCATTGATCCTGTTCTTCCTTGCGATGCCGGTGTTCCTATTCTTCATCACGCCGCTGGGCAGCCTGAGTTCGCGCAAGCACGAATTCGAGGCCGACGCGTTCGCCGCGAGCCAAACCGACCCGCGCGATCTCGTCAACGCACTCGTCAAACTCTACGAGGACAACGCGTCGACGCTCACGCCCGACCCTGTCTACACCGCGTTCTACTATTCGCACCCGCCCGCGTCGCAGCGCATCGACCGGTTGCTCAAGCATTCATGAAGCGCGCGTCGACCAAGCAGGCGGCAAAGGCCGCCGCGCGCGGCGGCGAGCGCGCCGAAGGCCGCGTGATCGCCGCGCACGGCCGCCACTACATCGTCGCGCCGGCCACGGGTGGTCCGCTGTTGCAGTGCTTTCCGCGCGGCAAGAAAAGCGAGATCGCGGTCGGCGACAACGTGCGCTATGAGCAGACGTCGGCCGATCAAGGCGTGATCGTCGCAATCGACGAGCGCCGCAATCTGCTGTACCGCTCCGATCAGTTCAAATCGAAGCTTTTCGCCGCGAATCTCGATCAGTTGCTGATCGTGCTCGCGACCGAGCCGCATTTCAGCGAGGATCTGCTCGGCCGCGCGCTGATCGCCGCGGAGGCGAACGAACTCAAGCCGATCGTCGTGCTGAACAAGATCGACGTCGACGCCGCGTTGCCGGCCGCGCGCACGCGGCTCGCGCCATACCGCGCGCTCGGCTACGATGTGCTCGAACTGTCGGTCAAGGGCGCGCCCGACAACGCGCGCGCGCAGCTCGCGCCGCGCCTGGCCGGCCATGCGACGATCCTGCTCGGCCAATCCGGGATGGGCAAATCGACCCTCGTCAATTTGCTCGTGCCCAATGCCGAAGCGGCAACGCGGGAGATTTCGGCGGCGCTCAACAGCGGCCGCCATACGACGACATTCACCCGCCTCTATCCGCTGCCGGAGGGTGGCTCGCTGATCGACTCGCCGGGATTTCAGGAATTCGGCCTTTATCATCTGACGGAAGGGCGCCTCGAACGCGCATTTCCCGAGTTCCGGCCGCTGTTGCCGCACTGCCGTTTCTATAATTGCCACCATCTGCACGAGCCGGGATGCGCGATTCTCGACGCGCTCGCCGACGGCCGGATCGCGCCGGCCCGTCATGCGCTGTATGCGCAGCTCGTGCATGAGGCGAGTCAAGTCGTCCGTTGATTGAAAGCCGGGAGCGCGGGCCAGCGCGGCCACGCGCCAAACCCGTTCGACGCCTCCGTTGACGAGCCGCTGGCTTCGCTGCTTTTCGAGTTTCGGCCGCACGCAGGAGGACTCCGCCATGCGCTTCAAGGCCCCCGATCTCGCCACTGCTCAGCACTGGGCCAATGTACTCGATGCCGCCGGCGTCGGCTGCGAGTTGCACAATTGCTACGCGAGCGGCGCACTCGGCGGCCTGCCGCTCGATGCGTGCCTGCCCGAGCTATGGCTCGACGATGAGCGCGACGAGGCGCTGGCGCGGCGGCTGATCGCGGCGGCCTCGCTCGAACCGGCGCCCGGCGCGCTGCCGTGGCGCTGCGCGCACTGCGGCGAGATGCTCGATCCGCAATTCACCGCCTGCTGGCACTGCGGCACGGGCCGCGATCCGCGCGACGGCTGACATGCGATAGATGCGATATCGTCCAGAAAACGCCGCCGCCGTCATTGCCATCGCCATTGCCGCGAGATGGGGCCGTAATCGGCGAAGATGCCCCAAGCGGCAAAAATGCCGCGCACCAAGCCGGCTCATGAAAAACACCCCAAAAATCGGATGGATGTCCAATTTTTGGGGTGCAATTCAAGCAAAGCGCGAAGCCGTTTTTTCCGCTTATCCGGCCAACCAGCCAGGTTTGCCTTCTCCCGCCGTCACGATACCCAAACGGCGATCGTCAGCATCAATAGCAACAGCATCCACAAAATCACCGCGCGCCAAACCAGACCGACGGCCGATTGCAGCGTGCGCGGCGTGCAGTCGTCGCCGACCGTCAGCGGATCGGTATCGCCCGATGCAAGCGCGTCGACGCTCGACGGTTCGGCGAGCGGCCCGGCGAGCCGCGCGCCGAGCGCACCGCTGCCGGCCGCCAGCAACACGCCGTCGTTCGAATCGGGCCACTGCCGCGTATGATTGCGCCAAGCGTAGATCGCATCCTCGAAGTTGCCGACGATCGCAAAACCGAGCGCGGTCAGACGCGCCGGCACCCAATCGATCACGAAGAACGCGCGCTGCGCGAACGTCGAGAATGCCGCCGTACGCTCATCCGCCGGCGCGTGCCAGCTACGCGACAGATATTCCGCGATCCGGTACAGCACCGCGCCTGCGGGACCGACCGGCAGCACGAACCAAAAAAACACGCCGAATACGTGCCGATGCGAGGCGACCACGGCATGAATCAACGTGTGACGGACAATTTCGCCGACCGGCATATCGACCGTATCGATACCCGTCCATTCGCGCAAAATGTCGCGCGCGCGCGGCACATCGTCGTTATTGAGCGCGAGATGGATATCGGTGAAGTAATGGCTGAATTGACGGAAGCCGAGCGTGAAATACACGACGGCGACGTTCCACATGAACGCGAGCACGAAGCTCACTTTGTACAGCAGGAAATAGATCAGGGCGACGGCAAACACCCACGGCAGCACGACGACGAGCCACGCGAGCACTCCATGCCGCTCCTTGCCGGCGTCAAAGCCGTGCGCGGCGGTTTCCGCATGAGACTGAAACAGCGCAAAGGCCGGATTGTTCGGCGACAGCGCGCGGATCTGTTCGATGATGAGCGCAAGAAGAACCGAGAAGAAAGTCATGCGAAAGGCCGTGTTTACGGATAATTGATTTTTCGCATAACGATAGCACAGCGCGCGTGGTCAATGGCTCGTCGCATGCATCCGCCGCGGCGGCGGCGCGCGAAATAGGCGCGCGACCGAGCACTAGGCTGCGAGAAAACGATACAGATTGCGGAGCATCCCAGCCGTGACGCCCCAGATAAAATACCGGCCGCCGCCCGCATCGCGCGGATAAGGCATCGCAAAAAACCGGCGCTCGCCACCCTGCCAATGAAATGTGCGCTCCTCGTGATGCGCCGGATTCATCAGAAAGTCGAGCGGCACTTCGAAGATCTCGGCCACTTCAAACGGGTCCGCCTGAACCGTAAACGGCGGATGCACGAGCGCGACGACGGGCGACACGCAAAAGCCGGTATTCGTCACATAGTCGGGCAGCACACCCAGCACCTCGACGTGCTCGGACGCAAGCGCGATCTCCTCGCGCGCCTCGCGCAGCGCAGTGGCAATCGCATCGCGGTCGCCCGGCTCGCGGCGCCCGCCCGGAAAGCTGATCTGGCCCGCATGGTCGTTCAAATGATCGGTGCGCTGCGTCAGCAACATCGTGAGGCTGCGGTTGCGCACGATAATCGGCACCAGCACGGACGCGCTGCGCAATTCGATGTCGACCGAATGCGCCTCGTGCAGCTCCTGCCGCCACTCGGGCGGCCGCGCGAACCGCTCGCGCAGGCTCGCCGGCGTCAAGCGCTCGGCCGGCACGGGGGGCAAATCCGCGCCAGTCGCGACAATCGGCAACGCTTCGGGGTCAATGATGGGGCGACGGATCAAGGGCAAGCTCTTATTCGATGAATATGGCCACATTGTCGCGCCGAAATAAAAAAAGCACCCTGACGGGTGCTTTTTCCTTACAGCTCTTACTCTTGCGCAGCAGCAGCGGTGCGATCCTTCGACACCAGCTTCTCCTTGATTCGAGCCGATTTGCCCGAACGCTCGCGCAGGTAGTACAGCTTCGCACGGCGCACGTCGCCGCGGCGCTTGACGACGATGCTGGCCAACAGCGGCGAGTAGGTCTGGAACGTGCGCTCGACGCCTTCGCCCGACGAAATCTTGCGGACGATGAACGACGAATTCAGACCACGGTTGCGCTTCGCGATCACGACGCCTTCGTAAGCCTGAACGCGCTTGCGGTTACCTTCCACCACGTTCACGTTCACGATCACCGTGTCGCCCGGGGCGAATTCGGGGATCGTCTTGCCTGCGAGCGCGCGCTCGATCTCTTCCTGCTCAAGTTTTGCAATCAGATTCATGACTGACTCCTATAGCCATCTTGTCGGCGTTCGCACCTGCCGGTCTCCCGGCTCGGCCCCGATAGAGGATGGATTTACATCAGGCGCCGCCCACGCATGGACGGCGCCGCCTTTTCGCGAACGGCACGAGCGGCGCTCAAGACGCCTTCGCTTCCTTCGCGAGACTCGCGAGCCATGCCTCGTCGGCGCGGCTCAACAGCTTGTCGCGACGCGCCCGCTCGATCAGATCGGGACGTTTCGCGAACGTATTCTTCAGCGCTTGCTGCCGGCGCCAACGCTCGATTTCGGCATGATGGCCGCCTAGCAGCACGTCCGGCACCCGAGCACCCTCGTACTCCTCCGGGCGCGTGTAATGCGGACAATCGAGCAACCCATCGGCAAAACTGTCCTGCACCGCCGATTGCGCGTCGTTCAACACGCCCGGCAGCTGGCGCACAACGGCATCCATCAGCGCCATCGCCGGCAGTTCGCCACCCGACAGCACGAAATCGCCGAGGCTCAGTTCCTCGTCGACGCAGCGGTCAATGAGCCGCTGGTCGATCGCTTCATAGCGGCCACACAGCAGCACGACGCCCTGCTCGTTCGCCATGCGCATCACTCGCGGGTGCGTGAGCGGCGCGCCTTGCGGCGACATCATCACGACACGCGGCGCCGCGATCCCCTGCGCCGACAACGCTGCCTTCGCCGCGCTGATCGCCGCCTCCAGCGGCTTCGCAAGCATGACCATGCCTGGGCCGCCGCCGTATGGGCGATCGTCGACGGTACGGTAATTATCGGTCGTGAAATCGCGCGGATTCCATGTGCGCAAACCGAACCGCCCCTGCTTCGCCGCGCGGCTCGTGATGCCCCAGTCGGTCAACGCGCGAAACATCTCGGGAAACAGCGTCACGACATCGAACTGGATCGCGCTTTGCGTGGCTTCGTCCATTCAGTAATCGGCTTCCCAGTCGACGACAATGCGCCCCGCCGCTTGCTCTACCGCCTTGACATATACGCCGACGAACGGAATCAGCCGCTCACCGGTTTTCGGCTGGCCATCGTTGCCGGTTGCCGGATATTCGACGCGCATGATCGAATGCGCACCGTTGTCGATCATGTCGGCGACCTTGCCAAGCGTGATACCCGCCTCGTTGACCACATCAAGGCCGATCAGATCGACCCAGTAAAACTCACCGTCGGACAACGCCGGAAAATCGCCGCGGCGCACGAACACGCGAAAGCCACGCAGCGCGAGCGCGGCGTCGCGATCGGCCAAACCCGCAGGATGCGCGACGATCGCGTCCCCATGCGGCTTCGCCTGGACGATGCGCGCGGATTTGCGCTCCCCGCCTTTCTGCAACCACCAGTGGCCGGCCTTCAACAGCGCGTCGCCGCCGCGCCCTGCGCCGGCATGGGCCGCGATTTTGATCCAGCCCTTGAGACCGTATGCATCGACCACCGCGCCGACTTCGACCGCATCATCCGGCCAAGATTGCGCCGACTCGATGCGAACTGCCTCTGAATCCGCCGGGCCGCCGCCCGCTCCGTCCGACGGAGCGCGCTCGGCCGGCTTGCGGACAAATACGCCAAACGGCGCCGGCTGTCCGCGCTTCGCACCGCCGGAATCGTGACCGGACATCAGACCACCTCGCAGCCAGCACTTCCGGCAGACCGAGCCATATTAGGCAGCCGGCTGCGCCTTCTGCGCTTGCTTCACGAGACGCTCGACGGTCGGCGACAGCTGTGCGCCCACGCCTTGCCAGTACGTCAGACGGTCTTGAGCGATACGCAGCGCTTCGCCCTTCGTCGCGACCGGGTTGTAGAAACCGACGCGCTCAATGAAACGGCCGTCACGACGGTTGCGCGAATCGGTAGCGACGATGTTGTAGAACGGGCGCTTCTTCGAGCCGCCGCGAGCCAGACGGATGATGACCATATGAATTCCTTCGGGAAACCGGGTTCGAAAACGAAAACTACTGAAACGTGAGATTATAGCCCGAAATTGATGGCGCAACAAACACTTACCAGCCCAAAAACGTTGACGCCATACGCTGGGCCCTTGCCGTTTTCTTATTGCCGATGGCTCGCGCGCTTTTTGTGGCGGCGCGCCTGGCAAAAAATGTCTCGTTCTCGCCACAGCTTTCGTGACCGCCGCCGGTTTCGCGCGCCGCGATCAGCCGTTTTCGGCACCGTTTGCGTGGGCGGCTGTGAACTGGATGCCATGGCCGCGCCGAATATTGGATGCCGTCGAACGATGGCGGTGGCGGCAAGTCGCCCGCGAACGGCAACGATACGACCACTCGCTGCCGATACATGACCAATGGCGGACATCCCGCCACGAGCGCGACACATTGACGCAATCATCACATGACCACGAAGCGCCCCTGAGCGTAGAATGCCAGCCGGCCGCGACGCTCCGGCAACCCGGAGGCGTTCGCATGGTAAGACCCCCAACCGGCAAGTCATGTCAAGCAGCCCGTCCACGCCGCCCCGCTTCCGATCAAAGACCCTCACCGCCCTGCTCGCTTTCCTGTTCGGCTCGCTCGGCGCGCACCGCTTCTATCTGTACGGCTGGAAAGATCTCGCGGGCTGGGCGCACGTACTCGCAACGATCATCGGTATCCCAGGCTTTCTGCTGCTCGCAGCGACGCAGCGTACTGCAACGCTCGGCTGGGGCCTCGCGTTACCCGGCGCGATCTCGCTGCTCGCGGCGTTTCTTGCTGCACTCGTCTACGGACTGCGCGCGGACGACAAATGGGATTCCCAATTCAACGCCGGCACCGGCCGGCATAGCCGATCGGGCTGGGGCGTCGTGTTCATTGTGATTTTCTCGCTGCTGATCGGCGCATTCCTGCTCATGACGGGGCTCGCGCTCGCTTTCCAGACGTATTTCGAGGCCCAGGTCGAAGCCGCGAAACAGATTTCGCAATAACGGGCGTGCACGCGCGATCAACGCGCCAAGGTTCGAGGGCAGCGGAAATCGACGCTCAAAACAGGTCCAATTGCGGACTCTCGCCAGCCGGCGCCGCAATGCGCCGCTGCCTTGCGATGACGGATGGACGTGGCGGCGCACGAAACTGCGTGAAATCGAGAATGCCGCGCGTCCGCTCGTTGAGGCCGTAACGCTTGACCGCCATCCGAAAGCGCTGTTTGAGCACATCCGCCCACATCCCGTCTCCTTTCATCCGCGTGCTGAAATTGGCGTCATAGTCCTTCCCGCCACGCATGTCCCGCACGCGAGCCATCACCCGCTCAGCGCGATCAGGGAAATGGGCAGCCAGCCATTCAGCAAAAAGCGGCGCCACTTCCCATGGCAAGCGCAGCACGATATAGCTGGCGTGCGTTGCGCCTGCGTCCGCGCACGCTTCAAGCACGCGCTCAAGATCGGGCTCCGTAACGAACGGAATCATCGGCGCAACGCTCACGCCGACCGGCACGCCCGCGTCGCGCAGCGCCCGGATCGTCCGGAGCCGGCGGGAGGGCGTTGCCGCACGCGGTTCGAGTGCACGCGCAAGCTCGGCATCGAGCGTCGTGATCGTGACCGCCGCCATCACCTGCCCGCGCGCCGCCATCGGCGCAAGCAGGTCCAGATCACGCTCGATCAACGACGACTTCGTGATCGCCGCAAACGGCTGACCATGATCGTGCATCACCTGGATCACCTGCCGCGTGATCCGCAGATCGCGCTCGACCGGCTGATACGCGTCGGTGCTGACGCCAAGCGCAATCGGCTCCGGCACGTAGCGCGGCTTCGCGAGTTCGCGTTCGAGCAATTCAGCCGCGTTTACCTTCGCATAGATTCGGCTTTCGAAATCGAGCCCAGGCGATAGCCCGAGGTAGCTGTGCGTCGGCCTCGCGAAACAATAAATGCAGCCATGTTCACAGCCGCGATACGGGTTCAGCGACACATTGAACGGAATGTCCGGCGACACGTTGCGCGTGAGAATGGTTCTCGCGCGCTCCTCGAATACCTGCGTGCGCAACACCGGCGGCTCGCCCCCCTCGCCGCGCGGCCAACCGTCGTCGACCGTCTCGCGCTCGAGCGTCTCGTAACGCCCTTGCAGATTGCCAACCGCACCGCGCCCTTTGCGCAGCACGGGCGGCGCCACCGGATATTCGACGTCGGATCGATCGCTCATCACACCCCTTGGAAGCAGCCGCGACCCCCATCGAACACGGCCGCCGATACTGTATATTTATACAGCATCCGATCCGCCGCGCCAAGCGTTTCGTATCCGCCGCCCTACCCGTGCAATCGAGCCCTCATTCTCCGACCGAGATCGTCAGCGTCTCCTTGATCTCCTCCATCACGACATAACTCTTCGACTGCACCGCGCCCGGCAATTGCAGCAGGATGTCGCCAAGCAGCTTCCGGTAATCGGCCATCTCGCCGATCCGTGCCTTGATCAAGTAGTCGAAATCGCCGGACACGAGATGGCATTCGAGCACCTCGTCGATCTTCATCACCTCCCGGCGGAACTGCTCGAACATGTTGCCGTTCTTGTGGTCGAGCGTGATCTCGACGAACACCAACAGCGCCGCGCCGAGCTGCGCCGGATCGACATGCGCGTGATAGCCGGTGATCACGCCATCGCGCTCCATGCGCCGCACTCGCTCGATACAAGGTGTGACCGTCAGGCCGACCTGCTCGGCGAGATCCTTCATCGCCATCCGGCCATCCGCTTGCAGAAGCTTCAGAATGCGCCGGTCGAGCTTGTCGAGCGCGCGTACTGGCTGACGTTGAGTTCTCATCGTTTTTTACTGAAAATCAGAAAAATACAATAACAAAACCTACATACTCAAAAATATCATAGCGCAAAAAACTAGGTCGGATGAAGACTACAGGACGCATCGGTCGCCGCGTGCATCATCCGCCGTTTTCGAACTGGAGCAGCTATGCGTGTGGTTATTTTGGGCAGCGGCGTGGTCGGCGTGGCGAGCGCTTATTATTTGGCGCGCGCGGGGCATGAAGTCACCGTGATCGATCGCGAGGCCGGCCCCGCGCTCGAGACGAGCTTTGCGAACGCCGGCCAGATCTCGCCAGGCTACGCGGCGCCATGGGCGGCGCCGGGTGTGCCGCTGAAGGCGCTCAAATGGATGTTCGAAAAGCACGCGCCGCTTGCGATCCGCCTCGACGGCACGCGCTTCCAGCTGCAATGGATGTGGCAGATGTTGCGCAATTGCAGCGCCGAGCGCTACACCCTGAATAAGGGCCGCATGGTCCGTCTCGCCGAATACAGCCGCGACTGCCTGCAGGCGCTGCGCGCCGACACCGGCATCCAGTACGAAGGCCGCACGGGCGGCACGCTTCAGGTATTTCGCACGCAGCAGCAGCTCGATGGCGCCGCGAAGGACATCGCCGTGCTGCGCGACGCGAACGTGCCGTTCGAGTTGCTGTCGGCAAGCGAGTTGCAAAAGGCCGAGCCGGCGCTTGCCGCCGTCTCGCACAAGCTGACGGGCGGCCTGCGGCTGCCGGGCGACGAAACGGGCGACTGCCAGCTTTTCACGACGCGCCTGGCCGCGCTCGCCGAACAACTCGGCGTGACATTCCGCTTCAATACGCGCATCGACGCGCTCGCGATCGCGGGCGGCAAGATCGCTGGCGTGCAATGCGGCAGCGAGCATAGCGGCACCGAGATCGTGCGCGCGGACGCATACGTGGTCGCGCTCGGTGCGTATTCGACGAACTTCATCGCGAATCTCGTGAAGATTCCGGTCTACCCGCTCAAGGGCTATTCGATCACCGCACCGATCGTCGATGCGGCGAAAGCGCCCGTGTCCACCGTGCTCGACGAAACCTACAAGATCGCGATCACTCGTTTCGACGAGCGCATCCGCGTCGGCGGGATGGCGGAAATCGTCGGCTTCGACAAGGGACTGCGCGAAGCGCGCCGCGAGACGCTCGAAATGTGCGTGAACGATCTGTTCCCTGGCGGCGGCGATACGTCGAACGCGACGTTCTGGACCGGGTTGCGGCCCATGACGCCGGACGGCACGCCGATCGTCGGCCGCACGCCCGTATCGAATCTGTTCCTCAACACTGGCCATGGCACGCTCGGCTGGACGATGTCGTGCGGCTCGGGCCAACTGCTCGCGGATCTGATCTCGGGCAAGCAGCCGGCGATCCGCGCGGACGATCTGTCGGTGCACCGGTATTTGCGCGAGACGGACGGCGAGCATCGCCCCGCGTACGCATAACGCATTGGCCCGCGCACGCTGCGCGATTCGTTCGCGTCGATTCAATCAAGCGAAAGCGCAAAAAACAACCGGTTCGAGAAAAACACCCCAAGGGCTGGATCTATGTCCGCCATTGGGGTGCGGCTCAAAAGGCACCGTTCAAAGGGCGCCGCTTGTTGTTGGCCGGTCAACTCATCATCGCCGCGGCACGCCGGCCACCCGGTTCGCGCGGCGCATCAGAATTGATCTTCCGCCAGCGCGAGCACGCCTTGCCCGCCCTTCGCGCTGGTGATCGCCGCCTCGTAAGCATTCGCCTGCACGAGAATATGCTCCGCGTAGAACTGCGCGATAGCGATCTTCGCGTCGTAGAACTTCGGATCGTCGTCGCGCTTCGCTTGCGCGACGAGCAACGCGCGCGCGAACTGCCAGCCACACAGCACGATGCCCGCGAGCTTCAGATACGGCACGCTGCCCGCGAACACCGCGTTCGGATCGGCCTTGCCGTTCGCCACGACAAAATCGACGGCCGCCGACAACGCCCGCGCCCCGTTCACAAGCTGCGTCTTCATCACCGCGAACGCCGGGCTGTCATGGCCGCCGAACGCGTCGACTGTCTGCAGAATCTCCGCGACGATCGCCTTGGCGACGGCGCCGCCATCGCGCGCCGTCTTGCGGCCGACGAGATCGTTCGCCTGAATTGCCGTCGTGCCTTCGTAGATCGCGAGAATACGCGCGTCGCGGTAATACTGCGCGGCGCCCGTCTCCTCGATGAAGCCCATCCCGCCATGCACCTGGATGCCGAGACTCGCGACGTCGTTGACCATCTCGGTGCTCCAGCCCTTCACGACCGGCACCAGATATTCGTAGATCGCCTGATGCTTCGCTCGCACGGCTTCGTCAGCGGCACGGTGCGCGATGTCGCTATGCGCGGCGGCGACATAGGCGAGCGCGCGCGCGCCTTCCGTAAGCGCGCGCATCGTCGCGAGCATTCTGCGCACGTCCGGATGATGAATGATCGTCACCGACTGCTTGGCTGTTCCGTCGACCGGCCGGCTCTGCACGCGCTCCTTCGCAAACTCGGCCGCCTTCTGGTACGCGCGGTCCGCGACGCCGATGCCCTGCATGCCGACGCCGAAGCGCGCCGCATTCATCATGATGAACATATATTCGAGGCCGCGATTCTCCTCGCCCACCAGATAGCCGACCGCGCCGCCGTGATCGCCGTATTGCAGCACCGCCGTCGGGCTGGCCTTGATGCCGAGCTTGTGCTCGATCGACACGCAATGCACGTCGTTGCGCGCGCCGAGGCTGCCGTCGTCGTTGACGAGGAACTTCGGCACGATGAACAGCGAGATGCCCTTCACGCCCTCGGGCGCATTCGGCGTGCGCGCCAGCACGAGATGGACGATGTTCTCCGCCATGTCGTGCTCGCCCCATGTAATGAAGATCTTCGTGCCGAACACCTTATATGAGCCGTCGCCTTGCGGCTCGGCGCGCGAGCGCACCAGCGCGAGATCGGAACCCGCCTGCGGCTCCGTCAGGTTCATCGTGCCGGTCCATTCGCCGGAGATCAGCTTCGGCACGTAGCGGGATTTCTGCGCATCGGTGCCCGCCGTGAGCAGCGCTTCGATCGCGCCGTCCGTCAACAATGGACACAGCGCAAACGAAAGGTTCGATGCATTCAGCATTTCGATGCACGGCGTCGCGATCAGCTTCGGCAGCCCCTGGCCGTCGTATTCGGTCGGATGCTGCAGCCCCTGCCAACCGCCTTCGACGAATTGCCGAAACGCCTCCTTGAAGCCCGGCGTCGCGGTGACGGCGCCATCCTTCCAGCTGCTCGGGTTCTTGTCGCCGTCGACGTTGAGCGGCGCGAGCACTTCGCCGCAGAACTTCGCGGCTTCGTCAAGCACGGCAGCTGCCGTATCGAAACCGGCGTCCTCATAGCCGGGCAGCTTCGCGACCTCGTCGATGCCGGCCAGCTCCTTCATCACGAACAGCATGTCCTTGACGGGGGCGGTATAGCTCATTTGCTCCTCTCCTTCTCGCTTATGGTGTGAAAAGGGGCGCACACCGCGCCCCTTCGTTCATGTCCGACCCGCCGATGCAACGCGCGCCGTCATCGCGCGCACCACCGCATGCATCAGCCCAGTTCGTTGACCAGTTCCGGCACGAGCGCAAACAGATCGCCAACGAGGCCGTAATCGGCAACGCTGAAGATCGGCGCTTCCGGATCCTTGTTGATCGCGACGATCACCTTCGAATCCTTCATCCCGGCCAAGTGCTGGATCGCGCCCGAAATGCCCACCGCGATATAAAGCTGCGGCGCGACGATCTTGCCCGTCTGCCCCACCTGGTAGTCGTTCGGCACATAACCCGCGTCGACCGCCGCGCGCGACGCGCCCAGCGCCGCCTGCAGCTTGTCCGCGAGCGGCTCCAGCACCTTCGTGTAGTTCTCGCCGCTGCCCAGCCCCCGACCGCCCGACACGATGATGCTCGCGCTCGTGAGTTCCGGACGATCCAGCTTCGTCACTTCGCGGCTCACGAATTGCGACACGCCCGCATCCGCCGCCGCTTCGATCTTCTCGACCGGCGCGCTGCCGCCCTCGGCTGCGGCCGGATCGAAGCCCGTTGCGCGCACCGTGACCACCTTGACCGGATCGCTCGACTGCACCGTCGCGATCGCGTTGCCCGCGTAGATCGGGCGCTCGAACGTGTCCGCGCTGTTGACCTCCGTGATGTCGGAGATCTGCGCGACGTCCAGCTTCGCCGCGATCCGCGGCGCGATGTTCTTGCCGTATGCCGTCGCCGGCAGCAGGATATGCGAGTAACCCTTCGCGACGTTCAGCGCCGTCGCCTCGACATTCTCCGCGAGACCGTCCGCCAGTTGCGGCGCATCCGCGAGCAGCACCTTCGCGACGCCCGCGATCTTCGCCGCCGCGTCCGCCGCGCCCTGCGCGTTATGGCCCGCAACCAGCACGTGAATATCGCCGCCGATCTTCTGCGCGGCCGCCACCGTGTTCAGCGTCGCCGCCTTGATCGCTGCGTTGTCGTGTTCGGCAATTACCAGAATCGTCATGTTTATGCGCTCCCCTTACAGCACTTTCGCTTCGGTCTTCAGCTTCTCGACCAGCGTCTTCACGTCCGGCACCTTCACGCCCGCCGCGCGTTTGGGCGGCTCGGCCACCTTCAGCGTCTTCAGGCGCGACGCGACATCCACGCCGAGGTCTTCCGGCTTCACGGTTTCCAGCGGCTTTTTCTTCGCCTTCATGATGTTCGGCAACGTCACGTAGCGCGGCTCGTTCAGGCGCAGGTCCGTCGTCACGACGGCAGGCAGCGTCAGCGACAGCGTCTCCGCGCCGCCGTCGACTTCGCGCGCAACGCTCACCTTCCCATCCGCCACCGTCACCTTCGACGCGAACGTCGCCTGTGGCAGATTCGCGAGCGCGGCGAGCATCTGGCCGGTCTGGTTCGAATCGTCGTCGATCGCCTGCTTGCCGAGAATCACGAGCTGCGGCTGCTCCTTGTCGACCAGCGCTTTCAGGATCTTCGCGACCGCGAGCGGCTCGACGCCGTCGTTCGACTCGACGAGGATCGCGCGATCCGCGCCGATCGCAAGCGCGGTGCGCAGCGTCTCCTGCGCCTGCGCGACGCCCACCGACACCGCGACCACCTCTGTCGCCACGCCAGCTTCCTTCAGCCGCACCGCCTCCTCGACCGCGATTTCATCGAACGGGTTCATCGACATTTTCACGTTCGCGATGTCGACGCCCGTACCGTCCGATTTCACCCGGACCTTCACGTTGTAATCGACCACTCTTTTCACTGGCACCAGGATTTTCATGCACACGCTCCAAAGTTACGAATACGACCAGCGGCCATTTTATAGCGCGACTCGCCCGCGCGGCGGCTAAGCCGGCCATTCAATTTGCGACGGCCAACGCTCGGCGCCAGCCGATGTTAACGCCACATCGTGATACGCCGCCAATAACGAACGATCGTTCTATTTTAAAAGAGAAAAAACCCGGACGCCAAGCCCGGGGGTTCGATCGCCGCCTCTAATCCGCGGCAAGCGCCGCCACGCTTACCACGCGGCGATCACCGCGCCGCCATATTGCCGCTCGATAAAGCGCTTCACGTCGGGTGACCGGTACGCGGCAACGAGTTTCGCGACCCACGGTTTGTCCTGGTCGCCCGCGCGCACCGCCAGAACGTTCGTGTATGGTCCGCCCGGCCCCTCGATCGCGATCGCATCCTGTTTCGGCTTGAGTCCGGCCTCCATCGCATAATTCGTGTTGATCGCGGCGGCGTCGACGTCGACGAGCGAGCGCGGAATCTGCGCGGCGTCCAGCTCGACGATCTTCAATTGCTTCGGGTTGCCGATGATGTCGAAACGGGTCGCTTTCAGGCCCGCGCCGGCGCGCAGCTTCAACAGCCCCTGCTTTTGCAGCAACAACAGTGCGCGCCCGCCATTGGTCGGATCATTCGGAATCGCGATGCGCGCGCCGGGAGGCAATTCGGCAAGCGTCTTCACCCGCTTCGAATAGATGCCCATCGGAAAGGTGACCGTCCGCGCGACGTTGACGATCCGGTAGCCGCGATCCTTCACCTGCTGCTCGAGATACGGCGCGTGCTGATAGCTGTTCGCGTCGATGTCGCCCGCCGCGAGCGCGGCATTTGGCTGCACGTAGTCGGAGAATTCGACGATCCGGATGTCGAGCCCGCTGTTCGCCGCAACCCGCTTCACCTGCTCCATCACCTGCGCGTGCGGGCCGCCCGTCACGCCCACCTTGATCGCCGTCTGCGCCTGCCCGTGCGCAAGCGTCGCGCAGACAGCCGCCCCTAGCGCAGCCGCAAGCCTCAGCATCATTCTCCGCCGCATCTTCCGATCTCCCGAAACCGAGCCAAGCCAAGCCGTGCCGCATCGCGATGCGGCACGCAAGCGCCCGCTCATCGATGATTATTTATGACTCAACCGCCGCACGATCCAATCGCCGAACGACTGCACGATCTGCACGAACACGATCAGGATCGCGACGACCACCCACATCACTTCCGGCAAGTAGCGCTGATAGCCGTAGCGGATGCCGAGATCGCCAAGGCCGCCGCCGCCGATCGCGCCCGCCATCGCCGAATAACCGACGAGCGACACGAACGTGATCGTGAGCCCGGCGACGATGCCCGGCAGCGATTCCGGCAACAGCACCTTGAACACGATCTGGCTCGTCGTCGCGCCCATCGCCTGCGCGGCTTCGATCAGGCCGCGATCGACCTCGCGCAGCGCGGTCTCGACGAGCCGCGCGATGAAAGGCGCGGCCGCGAGCGTGAGCGGCACGACCGCCGCCGCGGTGCCGATCGACGAGCCGACGACGAGACGCGTAAACGGAATCACCGCGACGAGCAGGATGATGAACGGCGTCGAGCGCACCGCGTTGATGACGCCGCCGAGCACGCGATTCACCGCGAGATTGCGCAGCACGCCCTGACGGTCGGTCAGATAAACGAGCACGCCGAGCGGCAACCCGACGAGCGCGCCGAGCGCCCCGGAGATGCCGACCATGATCAGCGTCTCCCAGAACGACTGCACGAACATATCGAACATTTCACTCAACATGCGAAAGCTCCTCGACGACCACGCCCTGCTCGCGCAGATACGCGAGCGCCTGCCCCATCTTGCCCGGCTCGCCCGTCGCGAGCACCGCGAGCGAGCCGAACGCGCGGCCCTGGATCTCGTCGATCTGGCCATGCAGGATGTTGAAGTCCAATTCGTAGCGGCGAATCGTCTCGGACAGGATCGGCTGATCGACGCCCGAGCCGGTGAACGCAAGCCGCAGCAGATGGCCCGCGCCCGCCTTCAATCGCTCGGCGACACGCGCCTTCATCGCCGGCGGCAATTCCTGCGCGATTACGTCGCCGATCAGCGCGCGCGTGACTTCGTGATGCGGGCGCATGAACACGTCGATCACGTTGCCCTCCTCGACGACGCGCCCCGCGTCAAGCACCGCGACGCGGTCGCAAACCTCCTTGATCACTTCCATCTGGTGCGTGATGAGCACCACCGTCAAGCCAAGCTCGCGGTTGATGCGCCGCAACAGATCGAGGATCGCGCGCGTCGTCTCGGGGTCGAGCGCCGATGTCGCTTCGTCGGACAGCAATACCTTCGGCTTGCTCGCGAGCGCGCGCGCAATGCCGACGCGCTGCTTCTGGCCGCCGCTGATCTGCGACGGATAGCGGTCCTTCTGCGCGGCGAGCCCGACGAGTTCGAGCAGCGGCAGCACCGTCGCCTCGATCTGCGCGCGCTTCGCACCCGCAAGCTCGAGCGGCAGCGCGACGTTGCCGAACACGGTGCGCGACGACAGCAGGTTGAAGTGCTGAAAGATCATCCCGATGTCGCGCCGCGCCGCGCGCAGCTCGCTCGCGGACAAGCTCGTCAGATCGCGCCCGTCGACGCTCACGCTGCCTTCCGAGGGCCGCGTGAGCAGGTTGATCGTGCGCACGAGCGTGCTCTTGCCCGCGCCGCTACGGCCGATGATCCCAAACACCTCGCCGCGCGGGATCGTCAGATTGACGTTGTGCAACGCCTCGATCCAGCCGCGCGGCCCCTCGAAACGTTGCGAAAGATTACGAATTTCAATCATGTAAACAAAACGGCGGGCGGCGCTGCCTCTCATGTCGGGCCTCGCCAGTCGACCGCCGCATACGGGAAACGACCCGCGAGTTTACCGCATTCGCAACATATCTCTTAATAATCGATTCCAACCTTTTCATAACGAATCGCAATTAGAGGGCCGCGCCCGAGCGGACCGTCGCAAACGGCGTCTATGATCGGCGCACCGCCCTGCTCTGCTCTGCTCGGCGACGAACGACATATTCCGGAGACATGCCTATGGACGCCACCGCCTCGACCGAAGCCGGCCGCCGCACCGCAACCGCCGGCGGCGCGGCATTACAGCAGCCGCGCGTGCGCACGGCCGACGGGCTCGAACTCGCGGTGCACCGCTGGCCTGTTGCGGCATCGTTCGGCGCGCCACGCGCGAGCGTGGCGCTCGTCCACGGGCTCGCCGAGCACGCGGGCCGCTATCAGGCGCTCGCCGAACAGCTGAATGCGGCGGGCATCGAACTCGTCAGCGCCGATTTGCGCGGGCATGGACGCTCGCCCGGCGAGCGCGCCTGGATCGAACGCTTCGACGCGTTTCTCGAAGATGCCGACGCGATCGTCGCCGGCGCCGCGCGCAACGACGGCACGCCGCTTTTCCTCATGGGGCACAGCATGGGCGGCGCGATTGCGGCACTCTATGCGATCAAATGCGCGCCCGCCCGCCGGCGCACGCTTGCCGGGCTGATCCTGTCAAGCCCCGCGCTCGCGCCGGGCCGCGACGTGCCGCGCTGGATGCTGGCGGCGAGCCGCCTCGTCAGCCGCATCTGGCCGCGTTTTCCGGCGCTCAAGATCGATGCCGCGCTGCTGTCGCGCGATCCGGCGGTGGTGGCTGCCAATCGCGCGGACCCGCTCGTGCATCACGGCCCGGTACCGGCGCGCACCGGCGCCGAGATTCTCGCCGCGATGCAGGAAATCGAGCGCGGCCGGGCGGCGCTTCGCCTGCCGGTGCTCGTCTACCACGGCACGACCGACAAGCTGACCGAACCGGATGGTAGCCGCGATTTCGGCGCGCATGTCGGCTCGCCCGACCGAACGCTGACGATTTATGAAGGCAGTTATCACGAGACGATCAACGATCTGGATCGCGAGCGCGTGATCGGCGCGCTGATCGACTGGATTCTGTCACGCGCGCCCAAGCGCGGCTGACGGGCATGCCGTGCGCCGCATCCGAAGCGGGTTCGAGGCAGGTTCGAAGCAACGAAACCGGATGCATGCGCGCGAATGCACGGCCTTCCCGGCAAATGCCGCGGCATTCGACAATCCGCACGCGCCGGCGCACGGCGCTCAAACGCCGGCCAGCACGCGCAGATGCGCGACCACGCTGCGCCCAAGCGCGGAAAGGTTATAGCCGCCTTCGAGACAGCTCACGATGCGGCCTTGCGCGTGCCGCCGCGCGACATCGCAAATCCGCGTGGTCAGCCATTCATAGTCGGCCTCGACGAGCGCCATCCCGCCGATGTCGTCCTCGCGATGCGCATCGAAGCCCGCCGACACGAACAACATCTGCGGCCGGAACGCTTCGAGCCGCGGCAGCCACATCATCTCGACCGCCTCACGCACCGCCATTCCGTTCGTGCGCGCGGCCATCGGCAGATTGACCATGTTCGGCGCCTGATGATCGACGCCCGAGAACGGGTACAGCGGCGATTGGAAGAAACTGCACATCAGCACGCGCTCGTCGTTCGCGAACGCGGCTTCGGTGCCATTGCCGTGATGAACGTCGAAATCGACGATCGCCACCCGGTCGAGCCCGTGGATATCGAGTGCGTGCCGCGCGGCGATTGCGATATTGTTGAAGAAGCAAAAGCCCATCGCGCGCGCGGGCTCTGCGTGATGGCCGGGCGGGCGCACGCTGCAAAACGCGTTGTCGTAGCGCCCTTCGAGCACCGCATCCGTCGCGTCGACGGCGGCGCCCGCCGCGCGCAGCGCCGCGCGCCACGTGTGGGGATTGGCAAGCGTGTCGGAGTCGACCGTCACGTACCCTTCGCCCGGAATCAGATTGCGGATGTAATCGATGTGCGCCCGCGTATGCACGCGCGCAAGCGCGGTCTCGCTCGCGAAAGGCGCTGTTTCATGCGCAAGCAGTTCGTCGATACGGCTCGCGATCAACTGATCCTGAATCGCCGATAGCCGCGCCGGCGACTCGGGATGCCACTGCCCCATCTCATGCAGCATGCAGTCGGGGTGGGTATAAAAGGCCGTTGTCATAAGCTGATTCCGCCGGGCGGCCGGATGCGCGGCGGGTCTCCCTCAGTGATGATCGATGTGTGCGATGTCGCGTGTCGTGCGCGGCTTCATACTTGATTCGCGCTTAACTTACCACAACCGCATCATGCCGCGCGCCGCCGAGACGCAGCGGATGCGTCGGTTATACTGCGCCGAATCCGTTCGCCAGCCTGCTTCGCTTCGACATGAATTTCAATCAGTCAGTATCCTCCGCCTCGTTCGCCTTGCGCCTTCGCACACCGTTGGCCGCACTGTCGCTCGCCGCTTTGCTGTCGGCCGGCATCGCGGCCGCGCAAACCGCGCCGGCCGTGGCCACCGTCTCGCAAGCGCAGCCGCAACCGGCTGCGTCGGCCGCTCAGACGTTCGAAGAAGAAATCGTCCCGCAGCGTTACGCGAGCAACCCGAAGATCGACGCATTTATCGCCGACATGGCCGCGCGCCACGACTTCGATGCAAACGCGCTGCGCGCGCTCTTCTCGCGCGTCAGCTATTCGGCAACCGCCGCGAAGCTCGTGCTGCCCGCGCCGACGCCGTCCGTCAAGAACTGGCGTGTCTATCAAGCGCGCTTTCTCGATCCGGTTCGCATCAACGCGGGCGTGAAGTTCTGGCGTGCGAACCGCGCGACGCTGCAACGCGCGTCGGCGGAATTCGGCGTGCCGCCCGAGGTGATCGTCGGCATCATCGGCGTCGAGACGATCTACGGGCGCTACATGGGCAACTTCCGCACGCTCGACGCGCTGACGACGCTCGCGTTCGACTACCCCAACACGCCGAACCGCGAAGACCGCCAGGCGACGTTCCGAAAAAACCTCGAAGACTTCCTCGTGTGGACGCGCGACAGCCAGCTCGACCCGACGTCCGTGCTCGGCTCGTATACGGGCGCGATCGGCATTCCTCAATTTCTGCCGAGCAGCATCCGCGAATACGCGGTCGATTACGATGGCAACGGCCATATCGACCTGCGCGCCAGTTCGGCCGACGCAATCGGCAGCGTCGCGAATTATCTGAAGCAGCACGGCTGGGAAACCGGCCGGCCGGTGATCTGGAACATCGCGCCCGATCAGGGCAGCCGTGGTGTTGCGCAGGCGGCCGCGGACGGCAAGCCCGAGCCGCACTGGACACTGTCGCAATTCCTGCGCGCGGGGCTCGCGCTCGACGAGCCGGCCATCGACGCCGCATCAGAGGGCAGCACGCCCGTGCTGGTGGTCGATCTGCCGACGCCCGGCCGCCCGACCGAATACAAGCTCGGACTGCAAAATTTCTACGTGCTGACCCGCTACAACCGCAGCTTCTTTTATGCACTCGCGGTATACCAGCTCGGCGAGCGCGTGAAAGCGCAGATGGCGGCGAACGGCGCATTGTCGTCGCCAACCGGCGACGACGCGCCCGCAGAAACCTCATCGCCATCGGAGTAAGTCGAGCCGCGCGGCAGCGCAATCGCCGCCGCGCGCCGATACGAAAAAGCGCCGCAAGCGGCGCTTTTTTTCATGCATCCGGCGGCACGCCTCGCGTGCGGCCCGTCGCCCACGCGTGTCATGCGGGAAACACCCCGGTCGACAGGTAACGGTCACCGCGGTCGCAGACAATGAACACGATCGTCGCGTTCTCGACCTGCCGCGCGACGCGCAGCGCCACTTCGCATGCGCCGCCCGACGAAATGCCGGCAAAAATGCCCTCGACGGACGCGAGCTTGCGCGCCATCGCCTCCGATGCGGCCTGACTCACGCCTTCGACGCGATCGACACGGCTCTTGTCGAAGATCTTGGGCATATACGCGTCCGGCCATTTGCGAATGCCCGGAATGCGCGAGCCCTCCTCAGGCTGCGCACCGACGATTTCGATCGCCGGATTGCTTTCCTTCAGATACTTCGACGTCCCCATGATCGTGCCCGTCGTTCCCATCGCGGACACGAAATGCGTGATGCGGCCTTCGGTTTCACGCCAGATCTCCGGGCCGGTGCCTTCGTAATGTGCAAGCGGATTGTCGGGGTTCGCGAACTGATCGAGAATCACGCCGCGGCCTTCGCGCTGCATTTGATCGGCGAGATCGCGCGCGAACTCCATGCCGCCCTTCACCGGCGTCAGGATGATTTCCGCGCCGTATGCAGCCATACTTTGGCGGCGCTCGACCGACAGATCCTCCGGCATGATGAGCACCATCTTGTAGCCGCGAATTGCCGCGGCCATCGCGAGCGCGATGCCGGTATTGCCGCTCGTCGCCTCGATCAGCGTGTCGCCCGGTTTGATCGTGCCGCGCTCCTCGGCCTTGCGAATCATCGACAGCGCCGGACGGTCCTTCACCGAGCCCGCCGGATTGTTACCTTCGAGCTTCGCGAGCACCACGTTGTTGCGCGCACGAATTTCGTCGTCCGGCAACCGGACCAATTGAACCAGCGGCGTATTGCCGATGGTGTCTTCGATAGTTTTGTAAGCCATGAACGTCGCGTATATCCGATGCCGAACAATTGATCGATTGTAAACCAGCGGACAAACGCACGCGCGCCATGCAAAAAACCCGCGGCAAGCCGCGGGAATCCGCCGCCCGCAGCGGCGGCTGAAGGAGACATCACACCCGAATAGTCAGCAGACCGGATTATTTCTTGGCCGCCCCCGCTCTTTGCGGCGCGGCCGCTGTCGCCGCCGTGGCGGCCGCGGCGGGCGGGCGCGCGTCCGCCGCGCCGATCGCCAGCCCTTCGGCGGCAAGACGCTCGAGCGTCTTGCCGCCCATTCCCTTCACCCGCCGCGCGAGGTCGGCGGCATCCTTGAACGGACCGTGCGCGCTGCGCTCGTCGATGATCGCCTTCGCTTTGGCCGGGCCGATTCCCTTGATACCGCGCAGCGCGTCGTCGGTTGCGACATTGACGTCGACGGCGGCCCATCCGTGCGCGGCCGCGGCAACGAGCGCGAGCGTCGCGAAAATTTTCTTCAGCATCTGGATCTCCGTAGGGTTCGCATCAAAAACGAACGGCCGGCGGCCGCCGACCGTGAGACCCAGTCTAAAGAAGACAGCGTGACGCTTATAGCTGGCCGAACAGCCAACGCACGTAGCGATCGACGCCTTGCTGCACCGTCAAAAACGGCGCGTCGTAGCCGGCCTCGCGCAGCTTGGTCTGATCGGCCTGCGTGAAGCATTGATACTTGCCGCGCAGTGCGTCGGGAAACAGCACGTATTCGACGAGCCCTTGCTCCACCTGCTCGGCAAGCGTCAGCGCGGGCTTGCCGTCCAGCGCGCGCAGCGTGTTGACGACCGTTGTCGCGATGTCGTTGAACGGCTGCGCGCGGCCGGTGCCGAGATTGAAGATGCCCGACTTCTCGGGATGATCGAAGAAGAACAGGTTCACCTTCGCGACGTCCTCGACCGACACGAAATCGCGCGTCTGCTCGCCCGGCCCGTAGCCGTTGTACTCGCCGAACAGCTTGACCTTGCCCTCGGCACGGAACTGGTTGAAGTTGTGGAACGCGACCGACGCCATGCGCCCCTTGTGCGATTCGCGCGGCCCGTACACGTTGAAGTAGCGAAAGCCCGCGATCTGGCTCTTCGCGCCCGGCAGCACGCGGCGGACCACCTGGTCGAACAGGAATTTCGAATAACCGTAGACGTTCAGCGGCGCCTCGACGTCGCGCGTCTCGACGAAGCGGCTGGAGCCGCCGTAGATCGCGGCCGACGACGCATACAGGAACTGCACGCCCTGGGCAACGCACGCATCGAGCACCGCGCGGCTGTAACGGAAGTTGTTGTCCATCATGTAGCGGCCGTCGGTCTCAATCGTGTCCGAGCACGCGCCTTCGTGGAACACCGCGCGGACCTTGCCGAAATCTCCACGCGCAAAGCGCTCGACGAACTCGGTCTTGTCGAGATAATCGTCGATCTCGCAATCGATGAGATTCTTGAACTTGTCCGCGCGTGTCAGATTGTCGACCGCGATGATGCGCGTCTCGCCGCGCTCGTTCAGCGCCTTCACGAGGTTCGCGCCGATGAAGCCGGCCGCGCCGGTAACGATGAGAGTCATGATCGTCCTGCCGATGAGAGTGTTGCGCACCGCGCGCGGCGCCGCGGCGCGCGCCGGTGCTGTTCGATTCAGTGAAACAGTTCGTCGTACTCGACCGTCGCGGTGCCGAGCTTGCCGACGACGATGCCCGCAGCCCGGTTCGCGAGCGCCACCGCGTCGACGAGCGGCAGCCCCGCGCCCAGCATCGTCGCGACGGTCGCGATCACCGTGTCGCCCGCGCCCGACACGTCGTATACCTCGCGCGCGAGCGCCGGCACGTGCAACTCGCCGTCGGCGGCAAACAGCGTCATTCCCTCTTCCGAGCGCGTGAGCAGCAGCGCGTCGATCGCGAGCGCATCGCGCAGCGCCGCGACGCGCTCACGCAGATCGTCTTCCGATTTCCATTGCCCGACGACCTCGCGCAACTCCGCGCGGTTCGGCGTGATCAGCGACGCGCCGCGATAGCGGTCCCAATCGGCGCCCTTCGGATCGACGAGCACCTGCTTGCCCGCCGCGCGCGCGGTCGCGATCATCGTCGTCACGTGCGTGAGGCCGCCTTTCGCGTAATCCGACATCAGCACGACGTCATACGACGGCAGCAGCGCGTCGAAGCGCGCCAGTCCGGCCAGCAGCACCTCGTGCGTCGGCGCGGCCTCGAAATCGACGCGCAGCAACTGCTGCTGCTGCGCGAGCACGCGCAGCTTGATCGTCGTCGGCAGCGCCGGATCCCGTTCGAGATACGGCGTCACGCCGCTCTCGCCCAGCAACTCGACGATCCGCTCGCCCGGCTCGTCGCGGCCGACCACGCACAAAAGGCCAGCCTGGCCGCCCAGCGTCACCGCGTTGCGCGCGACGTTCGCCGCGCCGCCCAGACGCTCCTCCTGCCGCTGCACATGCACGACCGGCACCGGCGCTTCGGGCGAGATCCGGTTGACGTTGCCGAACCAGTAGCGGTCGAGCATCACATCGCCGACGACGAGCACGCGCGATTGGGCAAGCTGCGCGCGCGGCACGACGAGCCCCGCCGGCGCGGCGAACGCCGAGGCGTCCTGCGCCGCGCGCTTATCTGCGGGCTGACGAATACGGCTCGACATGGGGGCGTCCAATTCCGTGGTAATCGATGCCGAGTTCGGCCATCGCATCGGGTTCGTATAGATTGCGGCCGTCGAAGATCACCGGCGTCTTCAGCATCGACTTCAGATGCGAGAAATCCGGGCTCTTGAATTCCTTCCATTCGGTGACGACGACGAGCGCGTCCGCGCCTGCGAGCGCATCGTCGGCGGCATCGGCGAACGCGAGCCGCGCGAGCACGTCGGGCGCGCCGTGCAGATCGAGCGCGAACACGCGCCGCGCCTCGTCAAGCGCAACGGGATCGTACGCGCGCACCACCGCGCCGCGCTCGAGCAGCGCGGCGATCAGCCGCCGGCTCGGCGCTTCGCGCATGTCGTCGGTGTTCGGCTTGAACGCAAGCCCCCAAACGGCGAACGTGCGCCCGCTCAGATCCGCGCCGTAGCGCGCTTCGATCTTGCCGAGCAGCACGTTCTTCTGCGCGTGGTTCACCGCCTCGACCGCCTCGAGAATCTTCAGTGGATGACCATGCTCACTCGCGGTGCGAATCAACGCCTGCACGTCCTTCGGAAAACACGAGCCGCCGTAGCCGACGCCCGCATACAAAAAGTGATAGCCGATTCGCGGATCGGAGCCGATCCCGCGGCGCACCGCCTCGATATCCGCGCCCACGCGATCCGCGAGATTCGACATCTCGTTCATGAACGAGATGCGCGTGGCGAGCATCGCGTTCGCCGCGTATTTCGCGAACTCGGCCGAGCGCACATCCATGTAGATGGTCCGCTCGTGGTTGCGGTTGAAAGGCGCATAGAGCTTTTTCATCTTCTCGCGCGCGATCTCGCCGGCGGCGTCGTCATCGACGCCGATGATGATCCGATCCGGCCGCATGAAATCGTCAACGGCCGCGCCCTCTTTCAGAAACTCTGGATTCGACACGACCGAGAACGCATGCGCGCCGCTGTCCGCGAGGCCGCGCGCGGCGAGCGCCTCGGCGATCACGCTGCGCACGCGCTGCGCCGTGCCGACGGGCACGGTCGATTTGTCGACGATCACCTTGTAGCCCGCCATGTGGCGGCCGATGTTGCGCGCCGCTTCGAGCACGTATTGCAGATCGGCCGAGCCGTCCTCGTCCGGCGGCGTTCCGACCGCGATGAACTGGATCTCGCCGTGCGCGACGCTCGCCTCGATATCGGTCGAGAACGTGATGCGTCCGGCCGCGCGGGTGCGCGCGATGATTTCCTGCAAACCGGGTTCGTGAATCGGGATGCCGCCGCTGTTCAGGATCTCGATCTTGCGTGGATCGACATCCAGACAGAACACGTCGTGCCCGATCTCGGCAAGACACGCGCCGGTGACGAGGCCCACATAGCCCGTGCCGATGATGGTGATCTTCATATGTATTCCGATGATTCATTCCGGCGGCCGACGGCCGCCCGGAGCAGGCGCGCGGCGCCCGCCCCCATTATGCGACGGCGGGTTCGACGCGCCGCGGCGCGTAGGTTTCCCAGCCGCTGCATCCCGGGCACTGCCAATAGAACAGGCGCGCGCGGAAACCGCAATTCTGGCACGTATACCGTGGCAGGTTTTTAGTGCGCTGCTTGACAAGCGTGCGCATCATCTCGAGTTCCGCGCGGCGCGGCTCGTCGGCCGATGCGATCTGCGCGTCGAGCAGATGCAGCATGCCCGACAGGTTCGGCGCCTTCTGCATCTGCGTGCGCGCGAGCGCGTGCGCGGCAGCCGTGCCGCGCATCTGCGACACGTATTGGTATGCGACGTCGAGCAGGTCGTTCGACGGATAGCGCTCGGCATAGTCCGTCAGCAGCGCGGCGCCGTCGGCCGCGCGGTCGAGCGCGATATACGATTTCATCAGCTTGTCGGCAACGAGCGGCAGATACGCGGCGTTCTGCGCCTCGATCCTGCGCCAGTGCTCGATCGCCGCGGCGTGGTCGCCGGCCGCGGCCGCCGCGTCACCCGACAGAATCGTCGCGCGCGCGTTCTGCGGGTTCACCGCGAGCGCATCGCGCAGATGCCCGGCCGCGCGCTCGGCCTGCTTTTGCTGCAACGCATCCTGCGCCAGTTCGCAATGAAAATGCGAGATCTCGGTCGACAAGCGCTGCGCGCCCATCGATTCGATTCGCGTCGCGGTATCGATCGATTTGTTCCAGTCCTTCTCGATCTCGTAGATCGTCAGCAGCGCGCGCTGCGCGCCGAGTGCATAGTCGCCGTCGGCAAGCTTGTGGAATGTGTCTTCCGCACGGTCGAGCAAGCCCGCTTTCAGAAAGTCCTGCCCGAGTTCATAAAGGGCATGATCGCGCTCGGTCACGGGCAAATCGGTCCGGCCGAGCAGATTCTGATGCACGCGAATCGCACGGTCCGTCTCGCCGCGCCGGCGAAACAGGTTGCCGAGCGCAAAGTGCAGCTCGACCGTCTCCGGGTCGAGCTTCGCCACTTCGATAAAAGCGTCGATGGCCTTATCCGGCTGTTCGTTCAACAGGAAATTCAGGCCGCGAAAATACGAGCGCGGCAGATTCGCGCTCTCGGACAACAGCTTGTTGAGGTCGTAGCGCGACGCTATCCAGCCGAGCGCGAATGCGACGGGGATGGCGAGCAGCCACCAGAAATCCAGATCCATGCGACGTATGGCAAAAGGCCGTGCCGCGACACGCGCGGCAACGGCGAGCGTTAAATGACAGGCGGCATCGGCGGTTGATCGACGATGGCCGGATTCTCGCGCGCGGCGCGCAAATCACGCTTCAAGCGGCCGTTCTCGAGCCGCATCCGGAACACCGACGGCAGCGCGGACAGCAGACCCGCAATCAGCCCGACGCCGAAGAACGCCAGCCCGATCAGGATCAGCGGAGCCTGCCAGTTGTAGCCTGCGATGAAATTCAGCGTCGCGCTATGCGTATTGGCCAAAGCAAGCACGAGCAACAACACGAACACCACCACACGGACCAACCAGACGATGACCTTCATGAGACTCCCTCTCTTTGATTGAGATTATTCGGCGGCGCGTGCGACTCCCCTTCGCCGCGCCGAAGCGCCCCGTATTGTAAAGGATGCCGTTTCACGCATCTTGAGAAACGGCTCGGCCCGCGCCGCCACACGGGCGCGGGCCGAACGCGCAAACAAAAAGCGCCCGCGAGGGGCGCTTTCTTTCAGCCTGGTTGGATGGCTCGGCATCGGCCGCCTATCACCGGCCGTCGTCCGGTTCATCGTTTTTCAACGGTTCGCCGGCACGGCCATCGACGCGCTCACGCAACTCCTTGCCGGGCTTGAAGTGCGGCACATGCTTCTCAGGCACCTGCACCTTCTCCCCCGACTTCGGATTGCGCCCGACACGCGCCGGGCGGCGATTCAAACCGAAGCTGCCGAAGCCGCGAATTTCGATCCGATGCCCTTTCGACAGCACGTCGGACATCGCATCGAGCATCGTTTTCACCGCGAAATCCGCATCTTTCAGCACAAGCTGCGGAAATCGCGATGCCAACTGGGCGACCAACTCGGATTTGGTCATACTTCAGCAGACCTCGTGAGGCTTACTGGTTCTGGCCGTCAAGCTTCGCCTTCAACAGCGCGCCGAGATTGGTCGTGCCGGTCGCAGCGGAGCTCGAATCTGCTTGCAAGCCGCGCATCGCTTCCTGCTGCTCGGCCGAATCCTTCGCCTTGATCGACAGGTTGATGCCGCGCGACTTGCGATCGATGTTGATCACCATCGCGTTGACCTTGTCGCCTTCCTTCAGCACGTTGCGCGCGTCTTCGACACGATCCTGCGAGATTTCCGACGCACGCAGGTAGCCTTCTACGTCGCCCGTCAGCGTGATGACCGCGCCCTTCGCGTCGACCGACTTCACCACGCCGTCGACGATCGAGCCCTTGTCGTTCATCGCAACGTAGTTGCTGAACGGGTCGCCTTCGAGCTGCTTGATGCCGAGCGAAATGCGCTCCTTCTCGACGTCGATGCCGAGCACGATCGCTTCGACTTCGTCGCCCTTCTTGTACTTGCGAACGGCTTCTTCGCCAGCCTCGCTCCACGACAGGTCCGACAGGTGAACCAGGCCATCGATGCCGCCCGGCAGACCGATGAACACGCCGAAGTCGGTGATCGACTTGATTGCGCCCGTGATCTTGTCGCCCTTCTTGAAGTTGCGGCTGAAGTCATCCCACGGATTCGGCTTGCACTGCTTCATGCCGAGGCTGATACGACGACGGTCTTCGTCGATCTCGAGGACCATGACTTCGACTTCGTCGCCCAGCTGGACAACCTTCGACGGCGCGACGTTCTTGTTGGTCCAGTCCATTTCCGACACGTGGACGAGGCCTTCGATGCCCGATTCCACTTCGACGAATGCGCCGTAGTCGGTGATGTTCGTGACCTTGCCGAACAGACGCGTGCCCGACGGGTAACGGCGCGAGATGCCTTCCCACGGATCGTCGCCCAGTTGCTTGATGCCAAGCGACACGCGGTTCTTCTCTTGGTCGAACTTGAGGATCTTCGCGGTGACTTCCTGGCCGACCGACAGGACTTCGCTCGGGTGACGCACACGGCGCCATGCGATGTCGGTGATGTGCAGCAGGCCGTCGATGCCGCCGAGGTCGACGAACGCGCCGTAGTCGGTGATGTTCTTGACCACGCCGTTGACGATCGCGCCTTCCTTCAGCGTCTCGAGCAGCTTCGCGCGCTCTTCGCCTTGCGTTGCTTCGATCACGGCACGGCGCGACAGCACGACGTTGTTACGCTTGCGGTCGAGCTTGATCACGCGGAACTCGAGCGTCTTGCCTTCATACGGCGTCGTGTCCTTGACCGGACGCGTGTCGACCAGCGAACCCGGCAGGAACGCGCGGATGCCGTTGACCATCACGGTCATGCCGCCCTTCACCTTGCCGGTAATCGTGCCGGTGACGAGTTCGTTGTTGTCGAGTGCCTTTTCCAGCGACAGCCACGATGCAAGGCGCTTCGCCTTGTCGCGCGACAGGATCGTGTCGCCATAGCCGTTTTCGAGCGCGTCGATCGCGACGGACACGAAATCGCCCGCCTGCACCTCAACCTCGCCCTGATCGTTCAGGAATTCCTCGATCGGAATGTAAGCCTCGGACTTCAGGCCTGCATTGACGACCACGAAGTTGTGGTCGACGCGCACGACTTCGGCGGAGATCACTTCGCCGGCGCGCATGTCTTGGCGGGTCAGCGACTCTTCGAACAGAGCCGCAAAGGATTCGGTATTCGGGTTGGAGGTTTGCAGGTCGGACATAAAAATCGGTTTGTGCGTGGTCTCGCATTCTCGCCGCGCCCACTCCAGGCTGCTGCCTTGGCTGACGGCCGGCCCGCGAATCCACACGGGGTTAAGGGTTTAACATACGCTGCGCGCAACGCGCGAAGCACCTACTACGCTTTCGCCCCCTTTTCAGGCGGCTGCCCCAGCTCCTTGTACCACCGCAGCACCTGATCGACCGATTGCTCGATCGTCAGCGCCGAGGTGTCGAGGGGCTTGGCGTCCGCTGCAGGCTTGAGCGGCGCGGCTACGCGATTGCTGTCGCGTGCGTCACGCTCGCGCAAATCCCGGAGCAAGTCATTTATATTAGCAGAAAAACCTTTTTGCATCAATTGCTTATGCCGGCGCGCCGCGCGCGCCTCGACGCTCGCCGTCAGGAACACCTTCAGCACGGCGTCCGGGAAGATCACCGTTCCCATGTCACGGCCGTCCGCGACGAGCCCCGGCGTCTTGCGAAACGCCCGCTGGCGCGCGACCAGCGCGGCGCGTACCGGCGCGTGCACGGCGATCGCCGATGCCCGGTTGCCTACCGCCTCCGCGCGGATCTCGTCGGACACGTCGACCCCGTCGAGCTGCGCGCAGCCTTCGCGGAACGTAATGTGCAGCCCATCGACCAGTTTCGCCAATGCCTGCACGTCGTCAGGCTCGACCTGGTAGCGAATGCTCGCGAGCGCGGCGAGCCGGTACAGCGCGCCGCTGTCAAGCAAGTGAAAGCCCAGATGCGCGGCGACGAGCGCCGCCACCGTGCCCTTGCCGGACGCGGTCGGGCCGTCGATCGTGATAACCGGGGTCTGAGAAAAAGGTCGAATCGATTTCATCGGAACAAATGCGGGCGTCAGGCTTTCGCGAGCGCCGTGAAGCGGTCGAAATAATCGGGGAACGTCTTGCCGACGCACTTCGGATCGTTGATGCGCACGGGCACGCCGCCGAGGCTCACGAGCGAGAAGCACATCGCCATCCGGTGATCGTCGTAGGTGTCGATCGACGCGTTCGGCGTCAGTTTCGCGGGCGGCGTCACGACAAGATAATCGGCGCCCTCGCCGACCGTCGCGCCGACCTTGCGCAGCTCGGCCGCCATCGCGGCGATCCGGTCGGTTTCCTTCACGCGCCAGCTGCCGATATTGCGCAGCGTGCTCGTGCCGTCGGCGAACAGCGCGGCCACCGCGATCGTCATCGCGGCGTCCGGAATCAGGTTGAAATCCATGTCGATCGGCTCGAGCTTGCCGTGATCGTGGCCGATTCCGCGCACTTCGATCCAGTCGTCGCCCATCGTCACGTTCGCGCCCATTTGCATCAGCGCGCTCGCGAAGCCGACATCGCCCTGGATGCTCGCGCGGCCGACGCCCTCGACGCGCAGCGGCCCGCCGCCCAGCGCGCCCGCCGCAAGAAAGTACGACGCCGACGACGCATCGCCTTCGACCATGATCGCGCCCGGCGACCGGTAGCGCCCGCCCGCCGGCACCGTGAAGCGCCGCCAGCCGTCGCGCTCGACGTGCACGCCGAAGCGCGCCATCAGCTTGATCGTGATGTCGATGTACGGCTTCGAGATCAGTTCGCCGTCGATTTCGACGACGCTCGCGCCGTCTTTCGCCTTCACGAGCGGCAGCGTCATCAGCAGCGCGGTGAGGAATTGGCTCGACACGTCGCCGCGCACGCGGATCGGCGCGTCGACGGCGATCGCCGCGGGCTGGATGCGCAGCGGTGGGAAGCCGTCGTTGCCCTCGTAGTCGATCCGCGCGCCGATCTGACGCAGCCCGTCGACGAGATCGCCGATCGGGCGCTCGTGCATCCGTGGCACGCCGTGAATCCGATAGTCGCCGCCGTTGACCGCGAGCGCCGCCGTCAGCGGCCGTACCGCGGTGCCGGCGTTGCCGAGGAAAAGGTCGGCCAACTTCGCGGTGAACGCGCCGCGCGTGCCCGTCACGACGCAGGTATCGCCGTCGCGCGCGAGCTTCACGCCGAGCTTGCCGAGCGCGTCGAGCATCACGCGGGTATCGTCGGAATCGAGCAGGTTGGTCACGGTCGTGTCGCCTTCCGCGAGCGCCGCGAGCAACAGCACCCGATTCGAGATGCTCTTCGAGCCGGGCAGGCGCACCGTGCCTTGCGCGCAGGAGAACGGGCCGAGATCGAGATGTTCCATATGAGATCCTGTTCCTGGAGAGGCCAAGCGGGCCGGATGCGCGGCGGATGCGGCGTCGGCCGGCCGGGTGGCAAGCGCGCCGCGCTCGCGCCAAGACGCGCGCGCGGCACGCGAGCGCGCGAACACGGCTTCGAGCGCCGCGCCGTCGCGCCCGTCGATCGCCGCGCGCAGCCGCGCGAGCACACGCGCATAGGCATCGAGTTCGTCGAGCAGCGCGTCGCGATTCGCGAGACAAACGTCGCGCCACATTTCCGGGCTCGATGCGGCGATCCGCGTGAAATCGCGGAATCCGCCCGCCGCATACGAAAATTTCAATTCCGCGTCGGACTCGCCGAGAATCTGCTCGACGAGCGCGAACGACAGCACGTGCGGCAGGTGGCTCACCGCCGCGAACACGCGATCGTGCTGCGCGGCGCTCATCGCGCGCACGTCGGCGCCCGCCGCGCGCCACATCGACTCGATCCGCGCCAGCGCCGCCGGCGCATTCTCCGGCAACGCGCACAGCACGACGTTGCGGCCAACGTACAGATCGGCGAGCGCCGCGCCGACGCCGCTCGATTCGCGCCCGGCGATCGGATGCCCGGGCACGAACTGGCCGACCCGCGCGCCGAGCGCCGCGCGGGCCGCCGCGACGACATCCGATTTCGTGCTGCCCGCGTCGGTTACGACCGTCGACGCATCGAGAAACGGTGCGATCCGCGCGAGCAACGGCTGCGTCTGCGCGACGGGCGCGGCGAGCAGCACGACGTCCGCGCCCGCGAGCGCGGCGCGCAGTTGCGCGTCGTCGTCGAGCATGGCCGCGCGGTCGATCACGCGCAACGCGAGCGCGCGCTCGATCGATGCCGCGCCGCGGCCGACGCCTATCACCTCGCGCGCGCCGCCCACGGCCCGTTCGCGCAACGCAAGCGCGAGCGAGCCGCCGATCAGCCCGACGCCGAAAATCACCAGTTTGTCGAAAGAGAAGCCTGACACGACCCGAGCCAAAGTAATGCGCGCGCGGGCCGGGCCCGAACGTGCCGAAATCAAGACGCGCGCGTCACTGCGCGCGCGGATACGAACCGAGAATCTTCAGGAACGCCGCTTTCTTGCCGAGTTCGGCCAGCGCGGCCTTCACCGCATCGTCGTCGCGATGCCCTTCGATATCGATATAGAAGTAATACGCCCACGTGCCGACCCGCGCCGGCCGCGACTCGAACCGCGTCATCGACACGCCGTGCCGCGCAAGCGGCTCGAGCAGCTTGAAAACCGCGCCCGGCTCGTTCTTGACCGACACGATCAGCGACGTCTGATCATGCCCGCCCGGCCCGGCCGGCTCCTTGCCGATCACGACGAAACGCGTGCGGTTGTGCGGATCGTCCTGAATCATCGCGTAGGCAATCTGCAAGCCGTAGTGCGTCGCCGCGCGGTCGCCCGCGATCGCGGCAATCGACGCATCGTCGGCGGCGACGCGTGCCGCCTCGGCATTGCTCGCCACCGCCTGCCGCTCCAGATGCGGCGCGTTCGCCGCAAGCCAGTGCTGGCACTGCGCGAGCGCCTGCGCATGCGCGCACACGCGCTTGACGCCGTCGAGCTTGCCCGTCTGCGTGAGCAGGTTGTGATGAATCGGCAGCGACAGCTCGCCGCCGATCAGCAACTGCGTATGCAGCAGCAGATCGAGCGTGCGCGACACCGCGCCCTCCGACGAGTTCTCGACCGGCACCACGCCGAACGCCGCGGCGCCCGCCTCGACCGAGCGGAACGCCTCGTCGATCGACGGGCACGGCAGCCCTTCGACCGACTGGCCGAAATACTCGAACATCGCCTGTTCGCTATAAGTGCCGACCGGCCCCAGGAACGCGACGTGAATGATCTGCTCGAGCGAGCGGCTCGCGGCCATGATCTCGCGCCAGATCGCGCTGATATGCTCGCTCGCGAGCGGCCCCGCGCTCATGTCCTGCAGCCGCGCGATCACCTGCTGCTCGCGCTCCGGCCTGAACACCGGCGCATTGAAATGCTTCTTGACCTCCCCGACCTCGAGCGCGATCGCCGCGCGCTGGTTCAGCAGCGCGATGAGCTGCGCGTCAATCGCATCGATACGCTCGCGCAGCGGCTTGAGCCGGGAATTGAGTTCGTCGTCCATGAGAAAACCAAACAAGGGTGCTGATGAGCGGTGCGCGTCACGCGTGCTGCCGCTCGAAATCCTTCATGTATTCGACGAGCGCCTTGACGCCGTCGATCGGCACCGCGTTGTAGATCGACGCCCGCATGCCGCCGACGGACTTGTGGCCCTTGAGCTGCAGCAGCCCGCGCGCTTTCGCGCCGGCGAGGAAGTCTTCGTTGCGCGATTCGTCAGCCAGAAAGAACGGCACGTTCATCCGCGAGCGCGCCGGCTTCTCGACCTTGTTCAGATAGAAGCCGCTCGCATCGATCGTGTCGTACAACAGCCTCGATTTCTCGAGATTACGCTGCTCGATCGCGGCGAGGCCGCCCTGCGCCTTCAGCCATTTGAACACGAGGCCCGCGATGTAGATCGCATAGGTGGGCGGCGTGTTGTACAGCGAATTGTTCAACGCGACCGTCTTCCATTCGAATGCCGACGGGCAGATCGACAACGCGCGTTCGAGCAGATCCTCGCGCACGATCACGAGCGTCACGCCTGCCATGCCGATGTTCTTCTGCGCGCCGCCGAAGATCGCGCCGTACTTCGTGATCTCGAGCGGACGCGACAGGATGTGCGACGACACGTCCGCGACGAGCGGCACGTCGCCAAGATCGGGGATGTCGAACGTTTCGACACCGTCGATCGTCTCGTTCGTGCACAGATGCACATACGCCGGATCGTCCGACAGCCGCCATTCGGAGAACGCCGGCACGCGCGTATAACCGCTATCGGTCTTGCCGGAGGCGGCCAGATGCGGCGTGCAGTATTTCTTCGCCTCGTTGAACGACTTCTGCGACCACGAGCCCGTCACGACGAAATCCGCCGTCGCGCGCGCGCCGAGCAGATTCATCGGCACGATCGCGTTCTCGGCGATGCCGCCGCCCTGCAAGAAAAGAATCCGGTAATTCGCGGGCACGCCGAGCAATTCGCGCAGATCGGCAAGCGCCGCCTCATGGATCGACATGAACTCCTTGCCGCGATGGCTCATCTCCATCACGCTCATGCCGCTGCCATTCCAGTCGAGCATTTCATCGGCCGCTTGGCGCAACACTTCCTCGGGCAGCGCCGCTGGACCGGCGGAGAAATTAAAGACGCGCATCGTGAAAAACCTCGGGAGGAACGCGGCTCGCACAAGCGGACCGGAAACCGGCCAAAAGCCGCGCCGCAAAAGGAATGGCCGTTTGCGCGCTCGCGCAAACGGCCATTATCGCACTGTCACACCGAACCCGCCAAACGCCGGGCGACACGCGTCCGGTTCGGCCGGCGGGCCGAAAACGGCTTACTTGCCCGGCTTGACTGCTGCAACTTCCTTGTCAGCCTGGTCGCGGGTCGCCTTGATCGCCTGCGGCATGTACTTCTGCATCAGGCCATTCACGACATCGCGGCCCACCTGGTCCTGCACCTGGATGAACTTGCGGCCCGTCGGGCTCTTGTAGAACGTCGTCAGATCCTTGATTTCCGACGTGCTGTAGTACTTCGCATACGCGTCGTACTGAGCCTGCATCGCATCGGTCGTGAACTGCTGCGTGCCGAACACCTTGCCGGCGTTGTCAACGAGCTTCGGTACCGCGTTCTTCTGCAGCGTCGGGACCGCGGCTTGCTTCTGCTTGTCATTCAGCGTCTTGTTTTCCGACAGCGCGTCCGACAGGATCGCCGGCACGAGTTGCTTCGATTGCATTTCGGCGCTGTTCGCAATTGCCGACACGAGCTTCGGTGCGTCGATCGCATCGAGCAGATCCTTGATAGCCGCCTTCTTGTCAGCGTCGATCGGAGCAGCGGCCGCCGGCGTCGAAGCTTGGTTCGACAGCGACTGCGCCATCGCGAACGCCGGAACCATCGCTGCCAGCAGGACCAGTTGCTTGAATCGTTTTTGCATCATGACTCCCTTCATGGAAATATGCACAGTTTATACGCCGTCCCTGCCGCGTCACACGCTCTTTTCGCGTGCGCACCGCCCAGGCGGCAACTCGAAGCTACAACCTGACTCAGGCGTCGCCCCCCTCCGCCGCTTCGTCGTCGGTATCGGTATCAGCGTCGGCGTCCGCCTCGGCGATCTGCTGCAGACCTGAAAGCTTGGTGCCTTCATCGAGACTGATGAGTGTAACACCTTGCGTTGCGCGGCCCATCTCGCGGATTTCCGATACGCGCGTGCGAATCAGCACGCCCGCCGTGGTGATCAGCATGATCTGGTCCTCGGCGTCGACGAGCGTCGCAGCCACGACGCGGCCGTTGCGCTCGGACGTCTGGATCGCGATCATTCCCTTCGTGCCGCGGCCGTGACGCGTGTACTCGGTAATCGGCGTGCGTTTGCCGAAACCGTTCTCGGTGGCCGTCAACACCGACTGCGCCTCGTCCTCCGCGACGAGCATCGCGATCACCTGCTGCCCTTCGTCGAGCTGCATGCCGCGCACGCCGCGCGCCTCGCGGCCCATCGGACGCACGTCGTTCTCGTCGAAACGCACTGCCTTGCCCGCGTCGGAGAACAGCATCACGTCGTGCGCGCCGTCGGTGATCGCCGCGCCGATCAGATAATCGCCATCGTCGAGGCCGACCGCGATGATGCCCTTCCTCAACGGCCGGCTGAACGCCTCGAGCGGCGTCTTCTTGACGGTGCCGAGCGCGGTCGTCATGAACACGTACTTGTCGGCCGAGAACTCCTTGACGGGCAGCACGACATTGATCTTCTCGCCGTCCTGCAGCGGGAACATGTTGACGATCGGCCGGCCGCGCGAATTGCGCGAGCCCTGCGGCACCTCGTACACCTTGACCCAGTACACGCGGCCGCGGTTCGAGAAGCACAGTATGTAATCGTGCGTGTTCGCGATGAACAGCGTCTCGATCCAGTCGTCTTCCTTCATCTGCGTGGCTTGCTTGCCGCGCCCGCCGCGTTTTTGCGCGCGATACTCGGACAGCGGCTGCGACTTCACGTAGCCCGCGTGCGACATCGTGACGACCATGTCCTGCGGCGTGATCAGGTCTTCGGTGTTCAGCTCGGTCGCGTTCAGCTCGATCTTCGAGCGGCGCGCATCGCCGAACTCGGCCTTCACCGCGCTCAACTCCTCGCCGATCATCGTCGTGATTCGCTCCGGCCGCGCGAGGATGTCGAGCAGATCGGCGATCTGCGCCATCACGTCGCGATATTCGCCGATGATCTTGTCCTGCTCGAGGCCCGTGAGCCGTTGCAGGCGCATCTGCAAAATTTCCTGGGCCTGCGTATCGGACAGCTTGTACAAACCGTCGCCCTGCATGCCGAACGCCGGGGACAGGCCGTCGGGGCGGTACGCCGCGCGGCCGCCCGCCGCCGAATTCTCGGCTTCGGCACGGGTGAGCATCTCGCGCACGAGCGCCGAATCCCACGCGCGCGCCATCAGCTCCTGCTTGGCGATCGGCGGCGTCGGCGCGGCCTTGATGATCGCGATGAACTCGTCGATGTTCGCGAGCGCGACAGCCAGGCCCTCGAGCACATGGCCGCGCTCGCGCGCCTTGCGCAGTTCGTAGACGGTGCGCCGCGTCAGCACTTCGCGCCGGTGCGACAGGAAGTGCTGCAGGATCTCCTTCAGATTCAGCAGTTTCGGCTGATTGTCGACGAGCGCGACCATGTTCATGCCGAACGTGTCCTGCAACTGCGTCGACTTGTACAGGTTGTTCAGCACGACCTCGGGCACTTCGCCGCGCTTCAACTCGATCACGACGCGCATCCCGCTCTTGTCCGATTCGTCGCGGATATCCGAGATGCCTTCAAGCTTCTTCTCGTTGACGAGCTCGGCGATGCGCTCGAGCAGCGAACGCTTGTTGACCTGATACGGCAGCTCGTCGACGATGATCGCCATGCGCTGGCCGCGGTCGATCTCCTCGAAGTGCGTCGCCGCGCGCATCACGACGCGTCCGCGCCCGGTGCGATAACCGTCGCGCACGCCGGCGACGCCATAGATGATGCCGGCCGTCGGGAAATCCGGCGCGGGAACGATCTCGATCAGCTCGTCGATGCTCGCCTGCGGGTTGTTCAGCAGGTATTGGCACGCATCGACGACTTCGTTCAGGTTGTGCGGCGGAATGTTCGTCGCCATCCCGACCGCGATCCCGGACGAGCCGTTGATCAGCAGGTTCGGAATCCGCGACGGCAGAATGAGCGGCTGCGTCTCGCTGCCGTCGTAGTTCGGGCCGAAATCGACCGTTTCCTTGTCGATGTCGGCGAGCAACTCGTGGCCGATCTTCGCCATGCGGATTTCGGTGTAGCGCATCGCGGCCGCGTTGTCGCCGTCGACCGAGCCGAAGTTGCCCTGGCCGTCGACGAGCATGTAGCGCAGCGAGAAATCCTGAGCCATCCGCACGATCGTGTCGTAGACCGCGGTGTCGCCGTGCGGATGGTATTTACCGATTACGTCGCCGACGATACGCGCGGACTTCTTGTACGGCCGGTTCCAGTCATTATTCAACTCGTGCATCGCAAACAACACACGCCGATGCACCGGCTTCAAGCCGTCGCGGACATCCGGCAGGGCGCGTCCGACAATCACGCTCATCGCGTAATTCAGATACGACGTGCGCATTTCCTCCTCAAGGGAGGTGGGCAGGGTCTCTTTGGCGAATTGATCCATGTATCCGTATCGTTTCGGGGCGAAGACGGGACCGCCTATCGCATAAACGCCGCTCGCGCGACGTAACGTTGGATTCTAACATGCGGCCCCACCTGCTCCCTGCTATATAAGAAAGACAGAAATTCGCTCGCTCGCGACGGGTGTTTTTTAGCGCCTGCACAAAAAAACACAAATCGTGCGCCAACAGACCGGCAACATCGATGCCCACCGTTTCGCGTCAATGCACTTGACAATTTCTTAAACATACGGCAGCTGGTGTTGCACATGCGCCACATTCGACTAAGCGATGTTAGGGTGGGGAGGATTTTTTTTCGCGGCAAGGGAACCATATGGCAAAATGCCAACGCACTGAAAGTTAGACGCTGCTCGAAGTCTAGACAGAGCGGTGCCGCGTTTTTTGTACCGCACCAATGTTATACTTCGAGCAATGTATGACTTGTCATCGTCTACAGGCTCGCAGTAAACCTGCGGTAATCTCAATTTCGAGAGGAGAAATATGAATAAACTTTCAAAGCTCGCGTTCATTGCAGCTACCGCAGTGATGGCTGCATCGGCGTCGGCGCAGTCGGTGCCGGCTTCGCGACAAGCCGTGAACGACAACTGGGTGAATGGCACGGGCGAATGGGTGTGGATGAACGGCACGAATGAGCTTTGCTGGCGCGATGCTTTCTGGACGCCGGCAACCGCCAACGCGAAGTGCGATGGCGCGCTGGTCACCCAAGCCCCGGCACCGGCACCGGTCGCACCGGCTCCGATCATCTCGAGCCAGAAGATCACGTATTCGGCTGACGCGCTGTTCGATTTCGACAAGGCGACGCTCAAGCCGCTCGGCAAGCAGAAGCTGGACGAACTGGCTGCGAAGATCCAACAAATGAACGTCGAAGTGGTCGTGGCCACGGGCTACACCGACCGCATCGGCTCGGACAAGTACAACGACCGTCTGTCGCTGCGCCGCGCACAGGCTGTCAAGTCGTACCTCGTCAGCAAGGGTGTCGACTCGAGCAAGGTCTATACGGAAGGCAAGGGCAAGCGCAACCCGGTCACGGGCAACACCTGCCGCCAGAAGAACCGCAAGCAGCTCATCGCCTGCCTCGCACCGGACCGCCGTGTGGAAGTCGAAGTGGTCGGTACGCAGGAAGTGCAGAAGACGACCGTTCCGGCACAATAAGCCCACGGTTGCGACTGCTTCAAAGCCCCGCCTCGGCGGGGCTTTTTTATTCGGCGCCCCCGCTTCGCGCAGGCGCGCCAGTGGCGGCCCTCCCCGCCCCCTTATATACTCAGGGCTTGATGGGCACGGCTGCCCGCCTCCGTACTCTGCTTGCCGATATGACGAACGCCGATCCGCACGAACTCCAGAAATTCAGCGATCTCGCCCATAAATGGTGGGATCCGAACGCCGAATTCAAGCCGCTGCACGACCTCAATCCGGTACGCCTCGCGTGGATCGAAGCACATGCGCCTCTTGCCGGCAAGCGCGTGGTCGATATCGGCTGCGGCGGCGGCATCCTATCGGAATCGATGGCGACAAAAGGCGCGCACGTGCTCGGCATCGACCTGTCGACCGAAGCGCTCGGCGTAGCCGATCTGCATAGCCTCGAGAGCGGCGTGACGCTCGACTATGAAGCGATTTCGGCCGAAGCGCTCGCCGCGCGCGAGCCCGGCACCTATGACGTCGTCACCTGCATGGAGATGCTCGAACACGTGCCGTCGCCCGCGAACGTCGTGGCTGCATGCGCGACGCTCGTGAAACCCGGCGGCTGGGTGTTCTTTTCGACGCTGAACCGCAATCTGAAGGCGTATCTGCTCGCGGTGATCGGCGCCGAATACATTGCGCAAATGCTGCCGAAGGGCACCCACGATTACGCGCGGTTCATCCGCCCGTCGGAGCTTGCGGGCTTCGTGCGCGCGACCGGTCTGCACCTCGTCGAACTCAAGGGCATCACCTATCATCCGCTAGCCAAGCGCTTCTCGCTGTCGAACGACACGGACGTCAACTATCTCGTCGCGTGCCGCCGCGGCGCATAAGCGCTGCCTGCCACGCGCATTCCATTCCGCATCCGGTTCCTACCCATGCCCGCATCGCCCCTCTCCTTCGCCACCTCGCTTGACGACGCGCCGACGCTCGATGCCTGCGAGGCTGTCCTGTTCGATCTCGATGGCACGCTGGCCGACACCGCACCCGATCTCGCCGCCGCCGTCAACAAGATGCAGCGCGCGCGCGGCGCCGCGCAAACGCCGCTCGATGCATTGCGCCCGCTTGCGTCGGCGGGCGCGCGCGGACTGATCGGCGGGGCGTTCGGCATCACGCCTTCCGACGCGGAATTCGACGCGCTGCGTGAAGAGTTTCTCGCGAATTACGCGGCCGATCTGTGCGTACACACCACGCTCTTTCCCGGCATCGGCGCGCTGCTCGACGATCTGGATGCGCGCGGCGTGCGCTGGGGCATCGTCACGAACAAAGCCGCGCGTTTGACCGATCCGCTCGTCGCGCAACTCGGCCTTGCCAAGCGCGCCGCGTGCATCGTCAGCGGCGACACCGCGTCGCACCCGAAACCGCACCCCGCGCCACTGCTGTACGCGGCGCAGCGGCTCGCGCTCAAGCCCGTGTACATCGCATACGTGGGCGACGACCTGCGCGATATCCAGGCGGGCAGCGCGGCCGGCATGCCGACCGTCGCCGCCGCGTACGGCTATTGCGGCAACGATATCGCGCCCGCCGATTGGCGCGCGCAACATCTCGTCGAAACGACGGCTGAACTGCATCAGCTTTTGAGCAGGTTACGCTATAATGGTTGATCCGCTTGGGGCCGACCTGGTTTCGACAGGGGTTGCGAAGCGGCTAGGGCATGTCGAGGACCCGTCACCTCGTTAATCAATGGGAAAAACGTAACTGCAAACGACGATACGTTCGCACTGGCAGCCTAAGGGCCGCCGTCCTCTGCCTAGTTCACTGACGGGCTAGTGTCGCAAGACCGGTAGCAATACCGCCAGAGGTCATATACGTCAGTTAAGCCCGTGCGGCGTCGCGACGCCCGGGTCGAAAATCTAGCGAATCGCCGTTGCGCAGCGTGTTCGTCCGCGTCGCTGCGGTTAAATCAAAAGACAGAACTAAACATGTAGAACTGGTCGTGGACCGCTTCTGGACGCGGGTTCGATTCCCGCCGGCTCCACCATTTGCCGAAGGCCGGAGAATACTCCGGCCTTTTTCATTTTCACCGTCGCTCGACAAGCTCAGTTCATCGGCGGCTTTCGTTTATTCAAGCGTGCTCGTATGCAGTCCAACTCGGCGGCTACCGGCAACGCTAAACAGGCCGACGGCCGCGTCACCCTGCTCCGGACGCCGGGCCATAATATGGCGCCGCCCCAAGCCAAGCCGCACGGTCGATCGCCCTGAATCACATTCTTGAGCAACCGGCCATCGGCGCGCCCCGGCTCACGAACGACAGCGCAAGCGCGGCATGAGCGCGCTCCGCTCCGTTTAACCGATCGGGCAAAGCCGCATGCGCGGTCAATCCATTGGGCACTTCAGGTTGCATCCGTTCGGATCGCCCAAGTCGCCCTTCTTGCGCAACTCCGACTTCTTGCCGGTTTGATACTTCTTCGTCGCCGCCGATGCGGCGAATTGCATCTGCGGATGCTCATTCAAGCGAAACTGATCGTTGAGGATGCCGCCCGGCACGCCGGGAGAATTCTGCGCGAACGCGACGCTCGCGCCGGCGACGAGCGCGCCCGCCGCAATGGACGCGATGACGAGATGGGACAGGAGTTTCATTGAGATCTCATGCCGGAGCAATGCCCCGGTTCATACGGTACGAGTGGAAGCGGCAAGCGTAGCGCAAATGCTCGTGGATTGCAGCGCCGTGCACGCGCCACTGCGTTACCGGCTATCACCGCGCAGTGACGGCCGGCGGTGTTCGCGCCGGCGGTAGCCGCAAATGCACCACGCGCCGCCGGTCATGTTCGCAACCGCATCCCCGAAAACCATGTTTCGCAGTGCCGCAACAGCGCGTTCGCGTCGGATGCCGGCCGGCCGCGAGCGGCGACATAGCCGTCCGGCCGCAGCAGATAAAACGCCGGGCGTGTGCGTCCATATCCGTCAGCCAGCGATGGCGTGACGTCGCCTTCAGCGTCCGTCACGCGCCAGCAACGCACCGCACCGGGCATCGCGCGCCCGAGTTCAACCGCAAGCGCGTGGCCATGCGCATCGGCCGGCGCCGCCATATCGTCACCCGGCGCGCACTGCTCGAGCACAAGCAACGTGAAATGCGCGGGGTCGTGCAGATCGAACAGTCTTGCGACACCCGGCGCCTGCCCGAGCGGCCCGTCGAGCACGTGCACGATCGCGTCCGGCGCGCGCTCGCCGGCACGCGGGCCGCCGTCGAGCGCGCGCTCGAGCGTCAGGGGGCTCTTTCGGTACTGGAGCGCAAGCTCGCTCAGCGTGCGGCGGGCGGCATCGCGCAGTGGGCCGAACGACGACAGGATCGGTACGACATGCTCGCGCAGCAGCTTGAGCGGCCCGCGATCCGCTTCGACGACGTGCGTGACGAAACCCGTTTGCCGCAGCACGTCGCGCTCGATCGGATGACGCTCGGCGTGGTAGGTGTCGAGCAGGCGGTCCGGCGCGTTGCCAATCAGCACTCGTGCGAGCTTCCAGCCAAGATTGAACGCCTCCTGGATGCCCGTGTTCATTCCCTGCGCGCCCGCCGGGCTGTGCACATGCGCCGCGTCGCCCACGAAAAACACGCGCCCGTGGCGCAGCTGCGCGACCATCCGGCTATGCAGATGAAAATACGACGACCACCCAAGCCCGCCGAGTTCGAGCCCAGGCGTCACGCGCGCGCGCACGATGTCGCGGCACAGCTCGAGAGACGGCCCGCCCTCGTCGTTCAACGCACCGTTGCGCGGCGGCCGATCGGCGACGAGCCGGTAGCGGCCGCCGCCCATCGGAAACAATCCAGCGATCCCGTCGCCGGTCGTAAACAGATGAATTTCGTCGTCCGGCCAGCCGGTTGCGATGTCGAGATCGGCGAGCATGAAGGTCTGCTCGAACGCATGGCCGACGAACTCGATATCGAGCAGCCGGCGCAGGGTGCTGTGCGCGCCGTCCGCCGCGATGACATACGACGGCTGCATTTGCTCTTGCCGGCCGTCGCCGTGCCGTAGCGTTACTTCGAGCGTGCCGCGCGGATCGGCGCAGCGCACGAGCGCCACGTTGCGCTCCACTTCGACGCCAAGGCTCGCGAGATGCTCGGTCAGCAGCCGCTCGGTGATGCTTTGATCGAGCAACAGCAGATACGGATAACGCGTTTGCAACGGATCGAAATCGAGCTGCGCGATCTGCTGCCGGCCCGAATACAGCGTCGCCACGCGGGCGCGATGCCCGAGCGCGACGAACGGCTCGACGACGCGCTGCTGCTCGAAAAGCTCGAGCGTTCTCGCCTGGATACCGATTGCACGGGAATGACGCGCGGGCTGCGCAGCCTTGTCGACAATGCGCACCGGCACGCGCGCACGCGCCAGACAGATTGCGGCGGCAAGCCCGGTCGGCCCGGCGCCGACAATCAGGACAGGAGCAATAGCGAGCGGAACGACTGCCATAAAGACCTCGTCGATACGCGGCATCCGTCAGTCTACGCCCGCTGACCGGCCGCATCTACTGTGCGGCGATATGACGGCGAATCCGCGGAGGCGGATCGATGTATGGGAAAATACGTGGTTTATTGCCCGCCTCGCGTCATGGAATCCGCTTTCGACCGCGCTTTTGCTGCCCACCGCGCCGGCCGGCTCGGCGACGCCGAACACGGCTATCGCACCGCGCTCGCGTCCAACCCCGACGATGCCGACGCGCTGCATCTGTTCGGCGTGCTGCGGCATCAGCAAGGCCGGCACGGCGAGGCGGCCGATCTCGTCGGCCGCGCGGTCGCGCTGCGGCCGCACGACGCCGCATTGCAACTCAATCTCGGCAACGCGTTCAAGGCGCTCGGCCGGCTCGACGACGCGATCGAGCGCTTTCGCAACGCGCTCACGCTCGCGCCGGATTTCCCGCTCGCGCACTACAACCTCGGTAACGCCTATGCGGCGCAACAACGGCACGACGACGCCGTCGCCGCCTTCGAGCGCGCGCTCGAACTCACGCCCGACGATGCGTCGATCCACAACAACCTCGGCAACGCGCTCAACGCGCTCGGCCGGCACGGCGACGCGCTCGCGGCGTTTCGCCGCGCGCTCGCGCTGCGCCCCGGTCACGCGGGCGCCCACAACAATCTCGGCATGGCGCTCGCCGCGCTCGGCGAGTCCGACGCCGCGATCGCGCACTTTCGGGCCGCGCTCGACGCCGAGCCGCGCTTCGTCGCCGCGCATTTCAATCTCGGCAACACGCTCGATGCGATCGGCCGGCACGCGGATGCGCTGCCCGCATTCGAAGCCGCACTCGCGCTGCAGCCTCAGTTTGTGCTCGCCCGCTTCGGGCTCGCCAACGCGCTCGCCGCGCTCGGCCGCCATCATGACGCGCTGCCGCACTACGAGCGCGTGGTCGGGCTCGATCCGTCGTTCGTGCTCGGCTGGCTCAATCTCGGCACCGCGCACCACGCGCTCGGCGCATACGAGATGGCGCTGCGCGCATTCGATCAGGCGCTGCGGCTCGATCCCGCGCACGCGCTTGCGCAAATGCATCGCGCGGTCACGCTGCTCACGCTGCGCGACTTCGCGCGCGGCCTGCCCGCTTACGAAGCGCGCCACGCGCTGCCGGGCGCGGCGCCCCTCGGGCCGCTGCCGCGCTGGCAAGGCGAGCCGATTCCGGAGCGCACGCTGCTCGTGTGCGCCGAGCAAGGCTTTGGCGATACGCTGCAGTTCGTTCGGCTCGTGCCGCTCGCGCGCGAGCGTTGCGCGCGCCTGATCCTGCAAGTGCAGCCGGAGTTGCTGCCGCTGATCGAGCCGATGGCGACGCGCTGGCGCGTGAACGTGATCGCGAGCGGCATCGGCAGCGTTGCGGCCAAGCAGGCGAGCAGCGCCGATCTGGTCTGCCCGCTGCTGAGCCTGCCATTCGCGCTCGGCCTCGAATATGACGCGATTCCGTCGAACACGCCGTACCTCGACATACCCGAGGCCGCGCGCCGCCGCTTTCGCGGCTCGCTCGGCGGGCACGCGAAACGCAAGTTCGGCATCGCGTGGTCGGGCAGCCTGCAGACGCAGGAAAATCGCGCGCTGCCGCTCGCGGCGCTCGCGCCGCTGTTCGCACTCGCCGACATCGACTGGATCGTGCTGCAACCGGCGCTGCCCGATGCCGATCGCGCGTGGCTCGACGCGGCGCCTGCCGCGCGCGTCCACCGGCTCGACGGCCTGACCGACTTCGCGGCAACCGCCGCGCTGATCGACAAGCTCGACGGCGTCGTGTCGATCGACACGGCGGTTGCGCATCTCGCGGGTGCGCTCGGCAAGCCACTTTGGCTGATGCTGCCGTTCGCGGCAGACTGGCGGTGGGGCACGGCAGACGACTGCCCGTGGTATCCGGGCGCGCGGCTCGTGCGGCAACCGGCGCCGGGGCGCTGGCAGGAGGTCGTCGCCGCGATCGCCGGCGAAATCGGCCAACCCGCGGCCGTGCCCGGCAACGTGCCGTCGCTCGCCGTGGCGCGGCGCGGGCGGCAATCGGCCGGATAATGTTCACGGCCGGCGTGCCGCCTTTATTTGCGCGTGCGTCGGCGCAGGCATCGACGCCGGCCAAGCCTCCCGAGATTGCCGCGCGCGCCGCCGCACACCGTGTCATCGCGCACGGTCCCTTCGGCCCGGCGGCGTTCGCCGTCACATACGACGCCGGTTGCACGGTTCATGACCGCGCCGCTCAAAAAAACGGGGCGCTCGCGCGCCCCGCCCTTCGTTGCAGCAATTGACGGCGGCCCTATCGATGCTCCGGCCGCCCGTTCGGTCATCCCGTCGTCTTGTATTGATTGCGTGCATGCGGCGAGCGGTACAGCACCAGCGTCGCGATCAGCCCGCAGATCGCCGCGAGGCCGAGCCACAGGCCCGGCGCGGCCTTGTTGCCGGTATCGTGGATCAGCAGCGTCGAGATTGCCGGCGTGAAGCCGCCGATCGTCGTCGCGAGACTGTACGCGAGCGAGAAGCCCGCCGTGCGCACGTCGGCCGGCATCACTTCGGTCAGCGCGACGACCATCGCGCCGTTGTACGACGCGTAAAGGAACGACAGCCAAAGCTCAACTGCCAGCAGCCGCGCGAACGACGGCGCCCCGACGAGCCACTGCATCGCCGGATACGCGGTGAGAATCGTCAGCGCGGTGAACGTGATCAGCACCGGCCGGCGGCCGATCCGGTCGGACAGCGCGCCGGACAACGGCAGCCAGATCAGATTGGAGATGCCGATGCACACGGTGACGACGAGCGCGTCGATCGCCGACAGATGCAGCACTTCCTTGCCGAACGTCGGCGTATAGGCGGTGATCATGTAGAACGACACCGTCGTCATGATCACCATCCCCATGCCGGCGAGCACGGTCCCCCAATTCGCGACCATCGACTTCATGATTTCGCCCATGCTCGGCCGGTGGCGCTTCGCGAGAAACTCGTCGGTCTCCTTCAGCGAGCGGCGGATCAGGAACAGGAACGGCACGATCAGGCAACCGACAAAAAACGGAATGCGCCAGCCCCACGCGGTCATCTGCTCGGCAGGCAACGCGCGGTTCAGCATCACGCCGATCAGCGCGGCGAACACGACGGCCACCTGCTGGCTGCCCGACTGCCACGACGTATAGAAGCCTTTGTGGCCCTTCGTCGCGATCTCCGACAGATACACCGATACGCCGCCCAGTTCGACGCCCGCCGAGAAGCCTTGCAGCAACCGCCCGAGCAGCACGAGCACCGGCGCGAGCATGCCAATCGACGCGTAGCCCGGCGTCATCGCGACAGTCAACGTGCCGAGCGCCATCAGGCCGAGTGTCAAAATCAGGCCCTTGCGGCGGCCGTGGTGGTCGATGTACGCACCGAGCACGATCGCGCCCACCGGGCGCATCAGAAAGCCCGCGCCAAATACCGATAGCGACAGCATCAGCGATGCGAATGCATCGCCGTTCGGAAAATAGGTTTTGGCGATCGCGGAGGCGTAATAGCCATAAACCATGAAATCGTACATTTCCAGGAAGTTGCCGCTGACGACGCGGAACACGGTCCTGGCCTTGGATTCCTGCTGGGGGGCGGGGGACGCGGAAGTCATGTCTCTCTCGATAAGGCGGCGCCGCCCACCCGACGAGCGGCAAACGGCGCGATTACATTGTGTTTCTTGCCCGGCACTTGCCGGGTACGGTGCAGGCGCGAAAACGCGCTGCACCGTACCCGTCATCTTACTGCGAACCGTTGACGGATGTGCCAAAACGACGCATATCGACGCACGAAATACGCTAGAAAAGCGATGAAAACGACAGAAGCGTGCAGATTGATACGGGTTTTCCCGGAGCTTGTTGCATGCCGGACGCTTTCACGCAGCGGCAGGCAAACGCGAAACAACAAATTGCCGACGAATATCTTTCGCGTTTACAACAAACGGCAGGTTCACGCTCAAAACGAAAACGGCGGATCGCATCACGATGCGATCCGCCGCCTGCGCACTCATCCGAGCACGCCATACTCATCGCGAACCCGCGAGATGCGGGCCCGTTCGTCTGCCGAATACCGATTCCGCTCGATTACAGCCGCGTATCGCGCGCAGCCCGCAAGAACGTATCGAGAAGCGGCGTGCAATCGAGCAGTTCCGGGCCGCCTGCGCGGTGGAATTCCGGATGCCATTGGACCCCGACCACGAACGGTGCGCGGCGATACCGGATGCCTTCGATGATGCCGTCCTCCGCGGACACAGCCTCGATGTTCAGATCGCGGCCGAGATCGCGGATCGCCTGGTGATGGATCGAATTGACGATCGCGTCCTGCCGGCCGGGGAACATGTTGACGAGCGTCGAGCCTTTCGGAAAACGGATCGCGTGCCGATGCTGGTCGTAGCGCTCGCTGACATGCGCGCCCGCCGTCGGCACGTCGCTCGCGATGTCCTGATAGAGCGTGCCGCCGAACGCGACGTTGATGAGCTGGCAGCCGCGGCACACGCCGAGCACCGGCTTGCCCGACTCGACGAACTCGTGCAACAGCTCCAGCTCGTACATGTCGCGGACGCGATCGCCCGGCCATTCGGGGCGCGCGTCGGCGGCCGCGTAGGTTTGCGGCGACACATCCGCGCCGCCTTGCAGCAAGAGGCCGTCGAGATGCTTCGCGTAATCGCGCAGCCGGATGTTGCTCGGATGCAGCATGCCTTGATGGCCGACGGTGGGAATCATGAACACCAGCACGTCGCGCGACATCACCCAGTGCGCGATCGACTCCTCCAGATATTGCAGCGTCTTGCCGCGCAACCCGGGTGCGCCCGGCTCCGGATGAAAGATCCGCGCCGACACGCCAATGCGCAGCGTGCGCTGCGTGATCCGCTGGCCAGCCCGGTCGAACAACCGGCGCGCACGCGCGGCGACGATCCGGCCGAATACCGACCAAGGTGTGTCGCTTTGCTTCAGATAGGCGGGAGGCGCAGGCGATGCAGCGTTGGCCGGTGGCGGGCGCGATGTCTCGAAATCGGGCTGCGCGCCGAAGCCGGGAGGCGGCGAGCCGGGCTTCGCGCCCGACGCGGGCGCAGCCGGACCGGATGCGGCGGCGCTCGATCCCGGCGCAGCGGACGCCGCGCCGCCGGATGAAGCCGCGCCGGATGCGCTGGCCGCTGCCGGGTCGGCCGCTGCCGGGCGACCTGCCGGCGCGGCGGCTTGCGCGGCATCGGCTGCCGGCGGAGAGGCCGTTGGCGAACCCGCCGTTGACGCGTGGGATGCCGGCGAACGCTGCACCGCGCCATCTGCCGAGCCGGCGGGCCCGGCAGCCTCGGCGGCCGCCGGCCGTTGCGCGTCGGTGGCCGAGCCCGGCGCGCCCGGCTCGGCGCCGCCGCTCGCCGGCGCGCTGCCGGGTGCGCCGATGTCCTGCGCCGCGGCGATCTGCGCGGCGAAGGCGCCGACATGAACGCTCGCGCCCGGATGCGGCTGGCTGCTGGACGAATCGGGGGAATCGGCAGATCGTGGAGCCGTCGGCCCGGACGTGCCGGCGGAAGAGGACGATACGTTGGAAGAAACGCCGGGCTGGCCGGCCGGTGCGGGCGTGTTTTCGCTCATGACGTGGGGCTGGTGCGTCGGTCACGCGGAGAATCAACGAGCGTTCATTATCCGTCAACGAGCCGTCGACGCGCGGCAAACCGGCCGACTTTCGTCTGCGCTGTTGCAAGTTCGCGTCGAAATCGAGCCGGCCCGCGCGACGTTCTACAATGCGCGAGTCCGCGCCGCATTCCCGGACGTCCGGCCGCGCCGAACACATCTTGCCGCGCGCCGTCCACGGTGGGGCCGCCGTCTTGTCGGTACGCTGTCCGTACCTTGTCCGTATCTCGTCCACGCTTCGAGCCGATACCGCCATGACCACTTTCGCTCCCTTTGCGCCGCTTGCCCGCCTCGGCGCGGAGCTCGCCCGCGGCGCGACGACGAGCCGCGCGCTTGTCGAAACCGCGCTCGAGCGGATCGCCGATCCGGCCGGGCAAGGCGCGATCGCGTTCGTCGAAGTCGACGCGCAGCGCGCACGCGCGGCCGCCGACGCGCACGACCGGTTGCGCGCGGCTGGCGTCGAGCTGTCGCCGCTTGCCGGCATTCCGGTGTCGGTGAAGGATTTGTTCGACGTCGCCGGGCAGGTGACGCGTGCGGGCTCGCGCGTGCTCGACGGCGCGCCACCCGCGGCGGCCGATGCAATCGCCGTCGCGCGGCTCAAGCAGGCAGGCGCCGTGATCGTCGGGCGCACCAACATGAGCGAGTTCGCGTTCACGGGCGTCGGCCTCAATCCGCACTACGGCACGCCGCGCTCGCCGTACCGGCGCGGCGTGCCGGGCGACGAGCGGATCGCGGGCGGCTCGTCGTCGGGCGCGGCGGCGTCGGTGGCCGACGGGATGGCGGCCGTCGCGCTCGGCACCGATACGGGCGGCTCGCTGCGGATTCCCGCCGCGCTCTGCGGGCTGACAGGCTTCAAGCCGACCGCGAGCCGGATCCCGAAGCAAGGCGGCGTGCCGCTGTCGACGACGCTCGACTCGTTCGGGCCGATCGGCGTATCGGTCGCGTGCTGCGCGCTCGTCGACCGGATTCTCGCCGGCCTGCCGCCGCGAGTGCCCGCCGCGCGCGCGCTCGAAGGCGTGCGGCTCGGCGTGCTGACGAACTACGTGACGGACGGCGTCGAAGCGCACGTCGCGGCGTCGCTCGATGCGGCGCTCAAGCATCTCGAAGCGGCGGGCGCGATCGTCGAGGACACGCGCTTCGCGCCGCTCGACCGGCTGCCCGACATCAACCGCTTCGGCTTCGCGTCGATCGAAGCATACGCGTGGCACCGCCGGCTGCTCGCGCGGCAGCGCGACGCCTACGATCCGCGCGTGCTCGCGCGCATCCTGAAGGGCGAGCCTGCGAGCGCCGCCGATTACCTGGACCTGGTGGCCGAGCGCGCGGCGCTGATCGACGACGCGGCCCGCACGGTGTGGCGGCATTTCGACGCACTCGTCGCGCCAACCGTCGCGATCGAGCCGCCGCGCATCAACGCGCTCGAACACGACGACGACGCATTCGCCCGCGTGAACGCACTCGTGTTGCGCAACACCAGCGCGTTCAATTTTCTCGACGCGTGCGCGCTGTCGCTGCCATGCCATCCGCGCGACACCGCGCCCGTCGGCTTGATGCTTGCCGCCGCGCCGCACCGCGATGACGCGCTGCTCGCGATCGGCCAGGCGGTCGAAGCGGTGCTTGCGACGATCCGGTGACAACCGCCATGCGCGCCGCTGCGCTGCACTGCCGCGCGCCGTGCAGCGCCAGGCACGGCGGCGCAGTGCGGCGGCCGTCCGGACCAATCGTCCGCTCGCCCGGCCCCACGCCGGATTCCAAGCACGGCGCGCGGCCACGGTGCTGAGCTAAAATCCATTCCTTCATTTTCCCGACCGCTCAAAGGCTCCCCTTCCCCGATGAACGATCTAGCGCTCCCGCTACGCCGCGAACGAAAGCGGCTCGTCCTGCTTGGCTTGGTCTGCATCGCGCTGCTCGCCGGTGCGCTGTACCTGCAATATGTGAAGCACGAGGATCCCTGCCCGCTTTGCATCGTCCAACGCTATTTCTTCGTGCTGATCGCGGTGTTCGCGTTTCTCGGCGCGGCAATGAAAAGCGGCGCCGGCGTGGCGGCGCTCGAACTGCTGATCGTGGTGTCGGCCGCCGCGGGCGTCGGCACGGCGGCGCGCCATCTATACGTGCAATTGAATCCGGGCTTCAGTTGCGGCTTCGATGCGTTGCAGCCGATCGTCGACGGCCTGCCGCCCGCGCACTGGCTGCCCGGCGTGTTCAAGGTCGCCGGACTATGCGAGACCGTCTACCCGCCGATTTTCGGCATCCTGCTGCCGGGCTGGGCGCTGATCGGCTTTGCGCTGATCCTCGTGCTCGTTGCCGCCAGCCTGCTGCGCCATCGCGGACGGCTGCGCTGACACGGCGCGGCGCGGCGGAGGATCGGCCGAGCCGCTGCCGTGCCGCCCGCGCGAACGCGCGGGCGGCAACGCGTCATGGGCCCGGACGCCCGCTATCGGGCTTGCGTCGCCGCGCCTGGCGCTTCGTCGGCTTCGGCCTCGCTGCGCCCGCCGGCTTGCCGCCGTCGACGCGCGGATGCTTCGTCGATGCACCGCGGCGCTCGGTTGCGTGATGGATCCGCCGGCCTGCTCGCCGATACGTGCCGCCCGGCGTGCCGCGCCAAGATACCGCCCCGACGTGCCGCCACAGCGCCCGAGCGCCGGCCCACCGCCGCGCCCGCGCCCCGCTTCGCACGCCACCCGGAAACCTCGGCCCGGCGCACGGATCGTAACTGGATCATGATCGCCGCCGAATAGCCCGCATCATCGCTGCGCGATACCACCGCCTTTTTGCGGTGCTATCTTGGTTCTCCGGATGGCGATCCACGTGCGCGCCGTGGGCCGGTTCCCGCTGCCGCGTAACGCGCGCCTGATCTGCATGCCATATCCCGTGGATTCGCCATGACAACGCTACCCATCCCGACCGAACGCCGCTCCGTGCGCCCGCTGCCGCGCCTTCACGCAAGCGCCCCTCGCCCGGCCATCACGCCCTGATTCTGGAGAAACGCCGGATGGAACCCTGGCTCGCCGATTTACAACACCTGCTCGCGCACGGCGACGCAGCCGTCCTCGTGACGGTCGCGCGCGTGGACGGCTCCGCGCCGCGCGACGCCGGCGCCAAGATGCTCGTCACGCGCGACGCCGCACGCCATACGATCGGCGGCGGACATCTCGAATGGAAAGCAATCGAGCTTGCCCGGCAATTGCTGAAGGAAGGCGCGCGCACGCCGCACGCGCGCCGCCTCGAGCGGCTCGCGCTGGGCCCGAGTCTCGGCCAGTGCTGCGGCGGCGCGGTCGTGCTCGCGTTCGAGCGGCTCGACATCGCCGATCTCGGCTGGGTCACATCGCTCGCGAAACGCACCGCGGCGAGCACAGCCACCGTGCGCAGCGTGTCATTCGGCCCCGAGCCGGATGCCGTGATGCTGAGCGAGCCGGCGCCGGGCGCGGCACACGCCGACTGCCTGCTGTGGGATACCGGCAGCGCGCCGCTGCTGACCGAGACGATCGCCCCGCATGAGTTCCCGGTCGTGCTGTTCGGCGCGGGGCACGTCGGCGCGGCGCTCGTGCGCGTGCTCGCGACGCTGCGCTGCAGTGTGCGCTGGGTAGACGAGCGGGACGCGCCGTTCCCGCCGCCCGATTCACTCGCGGGCATCGGCAACCTGACCCTCGACGCGAACGATGCGCCCGATTCGGCCATCGACGACGCGCCCGCCGGTGCGTACTTCGTCGTGATGACGCACAATCACGCCCGCGATTTGGAACTCGCGCATCGGATCTTGCTGCGCCGCGACTACGCATACTTCGGCATGATCGGCTCGAAGACGAAGCGCATGCAGTTCGAGCACCGGCTCGCCGCGCGCGGAATCGATCCGGCGCAGATCGCGCGGATGCAATGCCCGATCGGCGTGCCCGGCATCGTCGACAAGGCGCCGGAGGCGATCGCGGTCGCGGTCGCCGCGCAACTGCTGCAAACCGTGGCCGCGCGCCGCGCCGGCCCGCGGCCGGCATCGGCCGCGCCTTTCACTGCGCTCGACGCGGGCGAAAGCCCCGCGCCGCGCTCAAGCCCGACCGACGCCGGCATTGACTGAACCGCGCCGAGCGCCGCCCCTGACGAACCCTCACCCCAACGATACCGTGATGACCACCCTACTCAAGAACAAAATCGCCCGCGCGCCGAAAGCGGAGCTGCACATCCACATCGAGGGCTCGCTCGAGCCGGAACTGATCTTCAAGCTCGCGCAGCGCAACCGAGTGAAGCTCGCCTACGAGTCGATCGACGCGCTGCGCGCCGCGTATGCGTTCACCGATCTGCAATCGTTCCTCGACATCTACTACGCAGGCGCGAGCGTGCTGCTGACCGAGCAGGATTTCCACGACATGACGGCCGCCTACGTCGAGCGCGCGCTCGCCGATCATGTCGCGCATACGGAAATTTTCTTCGACCCGCAGACGCACACCGCCCGCGGCGTGCCGATCGAGACCGTGGTGGCCGGCATCGAGCGCGCGCTCGCCGACGCCGAGCAACACGGCCTGTCCAGCAAGCTGATTCTCTGCTTCCTGCGCCATCTGCCGGAAGAGGACGCACTCGCGACGTTCGACGCCGCGCTGCCGCTGTTCGAGCGCTACGCGCACCGGCTGATCGGCGTCGGCCTCGATTCGTCCGAGCGCGGCAATCCGCCGTCGAAATTCGCGCGCGTGTTCGCGAAAGCGCGCGAGCGCGGGCTGAAGCTCGTCGCGCACGCAGGCGAGGAAGGCCCACCCGAATATGTGACCGACGCGCTCGATCTGCTGAAGGTCGACCGCGTCGATCACGGCGTGCGCAGCAGCGAGGATGCGGCACTCGTCGCGCGGCTCGCGAGCGAGAAGATCGCGCTCACCGTCTGCCCGCTGTCGAACCTGAAGCTGCGCGTGTTCAACGACCTGACCCAGCACACGCTGAAGGATCTGCTCGGCCGCGGCGTCGCGGTGACGATCAACTCCGACGATCCCGCGTATTTCGGCGGCTATGTGAACGACAACTACTTCGCGAGCGTCGACGCGCTGCAGCTCGGCGACGCCGACGTCTACACGATCATCCGCAACAGCTTCGACGCGTCGTTCGTCACCGCCGACGAACGCGCGGCGCTGATCGCCAAGCTCGACGCGCACTGGCATGCAGCCTGACGGCTGAGCCACGCGCGCGCGTCGCCTGCAACGACCGCGCTGCCGGCGACGACGCACGACGCGGGCGCGGCGGCCGCGCGCGAAACACCCCGCACCCGGACGCGGCATCCGCGTCACCACTCATGAAGGAGAACGTGCCGATGGACACCTACCGAGGCGCCGCCGCGCCCGCGAAACGCTCGGCGCTAGAACGCCGCTTCGGCATCCGCGAATCCGGCTCGCGGCTGCGCACGGAGATCGTCGCGGGCATCACGACGTTCCTGACCGCGATGTACATCATCGTCGTCAATCCCGGCATCCTGTCGCAGGCTGGCGTGCCGTTCGCGGCGGCGCTCACCGCGACGGTGCTCGTCAGCTTTGCCGGCAGTTGCGCGATGGGGCTCTACGCACGCAATCCGGTGCTCGTCGCGCCGGGAATGGGAATGAACGCGCTCTTCACGTTCGTCATGGTCCATGCGGGCAAGATGCCGTGGCAGACCGCGCTCGGCTGCGTGTTCTGGGCCGGCGTGCTGTTTGCCGTGTTGGCCGCGTTCAATGCGCGCCAGCTCGTCGTCGACGCGATTGCGCCGAACCTGCGGCATGCAATATCGTGCGGCATCGGGCTTTTCATCAGCCTGATCGGGCTGGTGAACGCGAAATTCATCGTCGGCGATCCGGTGACGATCGTGCATGCGGCGTCGCTCAACCCGGTCACCGTCACGTTCCTCGCCGGCCTCGCGATCACGACCGTGCTCGTCGTGCGTCGCGTGACGGGCGCGCTGATGCTCGGCATCGTCGCGACGACGCTGCTCGCGATCCCGATCGGCCGCCTGTGGGGCGACGGCAGCGCATATTGGCCCGCCGCGCACGCGACGAAAACGCTCGTCAACTGGAACGGCCTCGTCGCCGCGCCGGATTTCTCTGCGGTCGGCCAGCTCGATCTGCTCGGCGCGCTCAGGTTCGCGTACTGGCCGTTCATCTTCGTGATGCTGTTCACCGCGTTCTTCGACGCGCTATCCACCTTCATGGCGATCTCCGAAGCGGGCAACCTGCGCGATCGCGACGGCAATCCGCGCAACATCCGCCAATCGATGATCGTCGACGCGTTCTCGGCCGTGGTATCCGCGCCACTCGGCACAAGCCCCGCGAACGCGTATATCGAATCGGCGGCGGGCATCTCGGCGGGCGGACGCACGGGCCTCGTCGCGGTGGTCGCGGGCGTCTGCTTCGTGCCGTTCCTGTTCCTGTCGCCGCTGTTGTCGCTGGTGCCCGCGATCGCGACGGCGCCCGCGCTCGTGCTGGTCGGCGTGTTCATGATGGAGTCGATCACGAAGATCGAATGGCACCGCCTCGACGAGGCGATTCCCGCATTCGTCGCGATGATCCTGATCCCGCTCACGTATTCGATCACCGAAGGCATCGCCTACGGCTTTCTGTCGTTCGTCGTGCTCAAGCTGTTCACCGGCCGCCGCCGCGACGTGAAGCCGGCGATGTGGATCGTCGCCGCGCTGTCCGTGCTGCTCGTCGCGCAACTCTGATTTCAATCGCTACTGGATTTCCAACGATGACCCAAACCGCTTTCCGCGCCCGCCTGCTGACCTTCGACGGCGAGCCCGCGCTGCTCGACAACGCGGCGCGCTTCGAAGAGGACGGCCTGCTGATCGTCGGCGACGACGGGCGCGTCGTCGCGGCCGGCCCGTATGCGGCGCTCGCGCCGCGCGTCGCGCCCGGCGCGGCGCTCGTCACGCTGCGCGACAAGCTGATCGTGCCGGGCTTCATCGACGCGCATGTCCACTATCCGCAAACCGAGATGATCGCGTCGCCCGCGCCGGGCCTGCTGCCCTGGCTCGATCGCTACACGTTTCCGACCGAGCGGCGCTTCGCCGATCCCGCGCATGCGCGCGAAGTCGCCGAATTCTTCCTCGATACGCTGCTCGCCTGCGGCACGACCACCGCGCTCGTCTACTGCACGGTGCACCGGCAATCGGCCGACGCGTTTTTCGAGGCGAGCGACGCGCGCAATCTGCGAATGATCGCGGGCAAGGTGCTGATGGATCGCCACTGCCCCGACTTCCTGCGCGATACCGCGCAATCCGGCCATGACGACAGCGCCGCGCTGATCCGCCGCTGGCACGGCCACGGGCGGCAGATGTACGCGCTGACGCCGCGCTTTGCGCCGACCTCGACGCACGAGCAGCTCGACGCGTGCGGCGCGCTCGCGCGGCAGCATCCGGACGTGTTCGTCCAGAGCCACGTCGCGGAGAATCTCGACGAAGTGCGCTGGGCGGCCGAGCTGTTCCCCGAGCGCCGCAGCTATCTCGACATCTACGATCACTACGGGCTGCTGCGCCGGCGCGCGGTGTACGGCCACTGCATCCACCTCGACGACGCCGATCGCCGCCGCTTTGCCGAAACCGGCGCGCTCGCCGCGCATTGCCCGACCTCGAACCTGTTTCTCGGCAGCGGGCTGTTCGATTTCGGGCGCGCGAGCGCGCAGCGCATGGCGTTCGCGCTCGCGACGGACGTTGGCGGGGGCACGTCGTTCTCGATGCTGCAGACGATGAACGAAGCGCACAAGATCGCGCGGATGACGGGCCATCATCTGAGCGCGACGCAGATGTTCTGGCTTGCGACGGCGGGCGCGGCGCACGCGCTCGATCTCGCGGATACGGTCGGCACGCTTGCGCCGCGCAGCGAGGCCGATTTCGTCGTGCTCGATCCGGCCGCGACGCCGCTCGTCGCGCGCCGCGCCGCGCGCGCGGAATCGCTCGAAGAGCTGCTGTTCGCGCTCGCGCTGCTCGGCGACGACCGTGCGGTTTATCGGACATATGCGGCAGGGCGCTGCGTGCACCGGCGCGACGCAGCGGACGTGGACTGAGCGCCGGGCGCAACGCGCAACCGGTGCGACGCGGGCGGCAAACTCGATGACCGTGGCGCAAACAACACTGATAAACCGAAACGCGCCGCGCTATTTTTTCGCTTGGCGCACCACATGCTAGAATGCGCCGTTCATTGGGGAGTAGCCGCTTCGCTCGATGCCGCGCCACCCGGCGCGCTCGTGACGAAGGCGTCCGTCAACAGACTTGGCCTCGCGGCCATGGCGGACGCAGCCCGCAAGGCCTGGCGAGACCGATGGTTCATCGCGCGCCGCAATCGGGCCCGGCGCGCGGCGGATCGTCGCTCGCATTCAACCAGGCCCTGGGATATTCGTGCCGTGACCCAAGCTTTCCTGATCTCGACGGGCGCCGTCGCCCTCGCCGAAATCGGCGACAAAACCCAGCTGCTTTCCCTCGTTCTCGCCGCACGCTATCGCAAGCCGATGCCGATCATCCTGGGCGTGCTCGCCGCGACGCTGATCAACCACGGCCTGGCCGGCGCGCTCGGCGAATGGCTCGGCGAATATCTGACGCCGTCCGTGATGCGCTGGGCGCTCGCGGTCTCGTTCATCGCAATGGGCCTGTGGATTCTCGTTCCCGACAAGCTCGACGCCGACGGAGCCAACGCGGCGCGCTCGCGGCTCGGCGTGTTCGGCGCGACGTTCGTCGCGTTCTTCCTCGCGGAAATGGGTGACAAGACGCAGATCGCGACCGTCGCGCTCGCCGCGCGCTTCCAGGATTACATCGGCGTGGTTGCCGGCACGACCTTCGGGATGATGCTCGCGAACGTGCCAGCGATCCTGCTCGGCGAGCGCTTCGCGCATCGGCTGCCGACCCGTGTCGTGCACGGCATCGCCGCAGTGCTGTTCATCGTGCTCGGCGCGCTCGCGTTTATTCGCGGCGGCGCGTGACGGCGCGCGGCGCTGCTGCGGGCATACGTGGCGATCGATCGAGCCGCGGGCGGACGATCGACCGACAAGCAATTGCGTGCCGCTGCCGCAGCGGATCGCGCAACCGCGCGGCGCAACGGGCGGGAGATGACGAAACACGCCGGCGCGGCGCGCTGCCGATTCGCCGGCCTCGGTTTGCCGGCCTCGGTTCGCCGTTCGCCGCCAGCGTACTTACTTACCGTACTGCCGCAGCCGCCCCGGACGCAGGAGCGGGAGCCGGCACGGCCCGCTCGTTCGACGGCATCGCAGCCGGGCCGCGCGCGTCGATGGGCAGCCGCACCGTGCGCACCGTCCCGTTGCCGAGCGGAAAATCGGCGAGCGCCGCGCGGGCCAGATATGGCATCGCCTGCAGTAGCGACGCCCCGTCGCCCGCATTGCGCGCGGAGACGTTATAGACCTCCTTGCCCGTCGCCCGCTCGGAGATCCGGATGTCGAGCGTGCGCTCGAAGATCTGGTAGGTCTGGGTCACATAGCCCGCCGGAAACGGCCCCCACGGGCCATACGGCCCCCAAGGCCCGCCGCGCCAATACGGGCCGGGGCCGAACCACGGGTCGTAATAGACCGGCTGCGGCACGCTCACCCAGTTGCTTTTGATCCCATACGAAAGCCCGACAAGGTAGCGCGCATCCTTCGCCGGCACCCGGTTGAACGCATAGGCCGACAGTTCGTTGCCGACGAGTTGCTCGTAAGTGGCCTGCTCCAGGCTATTCTGCTGCTCGGCGGTCCGGCTGAACGCGTAGGTGCGCGACGCATCGTTGCCGCTCCAGCTCGAGAACGCGGTGACCTGTGTCGTCACATAAGACGTGCAGCCGGACAGCAGCACGAGCGTCGCGCCCGCGAGCCCGATGACGCCGCGAGCGGTTGAGTAGCGTTTCATGTTCGTCCTCTTGATCGATGGTCTCGCGCCGGCGGCAGCGCAGCCCGGCAATGATGGAAATGATCGGATCATAGCCGCCGCGCGGGCGTCGCGCCGATAATACGCAGACCGTCCGCGCGCGCGAAAAGTTCGGCCGCCCCGCGTGGGCGAAGGCTTTGTACAATGAGCGTTTCATTGCCGCCGCGCCCGTGCGCGCAGGCGCCCGCCCTTCTCTTACCACCCCACGATCGCCATGTCCGAAACCGCCGCTCCTTCCGCCGTGATCCGCCGTAGCGACTATACGCGCCCCGCGTTCCTGATCGACACCGTCGCGCTCGAATTCGACCTCGCGCCCGCCCGCACGCGCGTGCGCAACACGATGCGCGTGCGCCGCAATCCGGACGCCGCCCGCGCACCGCACCTCGAACTGATGGGCGAGGCGCTCGAATTCGCCGGCGCATGGATCGACGGCGCGCCGCACGCCGCCGCGCGCGCGCACGAGCATGGCCTGACGGTGGAAAACGTGCCCGACGCGTTCGAGCTGACCATCGACAGCGTGTGCGCGCCCGAATCGAACACGACGCTGTCCGGCCTTTATGTGTCGAGCGGCAATTTCTTCACGCAGTGCGAAGCGGAAGGCTTCCGGCGGATCACCTACTTCGTCGACCGCCCCGACGTGATGGCGACATATACGGTTACGCTGCGCGCGGACAAAACCGGGTATCCGGTGCTGCTGTCGAACGGCAATCTCGTCGATTCGGGCGACCTGCCCGACGGCCGCCACTACGCGAAATGGGAAGACCCGTTCAGAAAACCGAGCTATCTGTTCGCGCTCGTCGCGGGCAAGCTGGTCGCGCTCGAGGAGAAAATCACGACCGGCTCCGGCAAGGAAAAGCTGCTGCAGGTTTGGGTCGAGCCGCAAGATCTCGACAAGACCCGCCATGCGATGGATTCGCTGATCCATTCGATCCGCTGGGACGAAAAGCGCTTTGGCCTCGAACTCGATCTCGACCGCTTCATGATCGTCGCCGTCGGCGACTTCAACATGGGCGCAATGGAGAACAAGGGGCTCAACATCTTCAACACGAAGTACGTGCTCGCGAATCCGCAAACGGCAACGGACGTCGATTTCGCGAACATCGAATCGGTGGTCGGCCACGAGTATTTCCATAACTGGACAGGCAACCGCGTGACCTGCCGCGACTGGTTCCAGTTGAGTCTGAAGGAAGGGCTGACCGTATTCCGCGACCAGGAATTCTCCGCCGACATGGCCGCGGGCGACGACCTCGACGCCGCCGCGCGCGCGGTCAAACGCATCGAGGACGTGCGCGTGCTGCGCCAGCTCCAGTTCGCCGAGGACGCGGGCCCGATGGCGCACCCGGTGCGGCCCGAGAGCTATGTCGAGATCAACAACTTCTACACGATGACCGTCTACGAAAAAGGCGCGGAAGTCGTGCGGATGTACCAGACGCTGTTCGGCCGCGACGGATTCCGCAAGGGAATGGACCTGTACTTCAAGCGCCACGACGGCCAAGCCGTCACCTGCGACGACTTCCGCCACGCGATGGCCGACGCGAACGGCCGCGATCTCGCGCAATTCGAGCGCTGGTACAGCCAGGCCGGCACACCGCGCGTGGCGGTCAGCGCCGAATACGACGCCGCCGCGAAACGCTATTCGGTGACGCTCACGCAAGGCTACGGCGATGCCGCGCCCGCCGCGCGCGACACGCAGAAGGGGCCGCTGCTGATTCCGTTCGCGATCGGCCTGATCGATGCCGACGGCCGCGACCTGCCGCTGCGCGTCGAAGGCGAAGCGGCCGCGTCCGGCACGACGCGCGTGCTCGAGCTGACCGAAACCGAGCAGACATTTACGTTCGTCGATGTCGCCGCCGCGCCACTGCCGTCGCTGCTGCGCAACTTCTCGGCGCCGGTGATCGTCGAGTACGACTATCGCGACGACGAACTCGCGTTCCTGCTCGCCCACGACAGCGATCCTTTCAACCGCTGGGAAGCGGGCCAGCGGCTCGCGACGCGCACGCTGCTGGCGCTCGCCGCGCGCGCGGCCACCCAGCAGCCGCTCGCGCTCGACGGCACGTTCGTCGCCGCATTCAAGCGCGTGCTGAACGACGACGCGCTGTCGCCCGCCTTTCGCGAGCTGGCGCTGACGCTGCCGTCCGAGGCGTATCTCGCCGACCAGATGAACGAAGCCGATCCGGCCGCCGTTCACCGCGCGCGCCAGTTCGTGCGCCACGAGCTGGCGGCCGCGCTGCGCGCCGACTGGCTCGCCGCCTACGAACGCCACGCGACGCCAGGCGATTACGCGCCGACGCCCGACGCCGCCGGCCGCCGCGCATTGAAGAATCTCGCGCTCGCGTATCTCGCCGAACTTGACGATCCGGCCGATGCAATCCGGCTCGCGCACGCGCAATACGACGCCGCGAACAACATGACGGACCGCGCGGCCGCGCTCGCCGCGCTGCTATCCGCCGCCGCGGGTTCGGCATCGGCCGCGCAGCCGGCCGAGCGCGCGCTCGACGATTTCTATCACCGCTTCGAGCACGAGGCGCTCGTGATCGACAAGTGGTTCTCGATGCAGGCAACGCGTCGCGGCACGCCCGAGCATCCAACGCTCGATACCGTGCGCCAGCTGCTCGAACATCCCGCGTTCAACCTGAAGAATCCGAACCGCGCGCGCGCGTTGATCTTCGGCTTCTGCTCGGCGAATCCCGCGCAGTTTCACGCGCCCGACGGCTCCGGCTATGCATTCTGGGCCGATCAGGTGCTCGCGCTCGATGCGCTGAATCCGCAAGTTGCCGCGCGGCTCGCGCGCGCGCTCGAGCTGTGGCGCCGCTACATACCCGCGCTGCGCGAGCCGATGCGCAACGCGCTCGAGCGCGTTGCCGCCGTCGCGCAGTCGCGCGACGTGCGTGAGGTTGTCGAAAAAGCGCTCGCGTAGCGCAGGCTTGCCGCAGCCGGGCCCGGCTGCGGCAAACGCTTCGGGCAGCTTGACTCGGAACCCATCCGGGCCCGTCAGCGCAACAACGACCCAAAGCGAAACATGCCGGAGCGCAGCACCGTGCAATCCCGCAGCGCGGCGCGGGCCGGCGGGCACGCCACGCAGACCGCCCTCTCGCACGCTCCGGCGCGTTGCCCGCCAACGGCGCGCGTTCGCCAGCGCGGCGCGAAGTCCGATATCGCGCCCAATGCCGATGACGCCCCACGGCGCCCCGACGCACCCGGCCAACGGCACACCGCGCCGGGCCAGCCCGTGAGCGACCAATGCGCACAGGCCGCCGGCCGGCGCGCACAGCGCCGTTCCTGGCGCGGCGATCCGCCCAAGCCCAAGATCCAGGATCTGGCCCTGCGCGCCGGAATCACCGGGCGGCCCTCCGAACCACTGCGGCAAACAGCGCGCGTTACGCCACATTCGGCGCGCTGCGCGCGGAAAAACCGCCGGCCGGCGCAGCGCGGCGAGTAAAATCGAGCCAATTATTCCTATCCCAGCATCTTCTGCATTTTTCAGCCTCTCGGAGTTCCTCCATGTCCATTACCCGACGCACCACGCTGTCCAAGTTCCTGATCGAGCAGCAGCGTGAAACCCATGATCTCCCCGCCGATCTGCGCCTGTTGATCGAAGTGGTCGCGCGCGCGTGCAAGGCAATCAGCTACAACGTGAGCAAGGGCGCACTGGGCGACGCGCTCGGCACGGCCGGCAGCGAGAACGTCCAGGGCGAGGTTCAGAAGAAACTCGACATCCTGTCGAACGAAATCCTGCTCGATGCGAATGAATGGGGCGGCAATCTCGCCGCGATGGCATCCGAGGAGATGGAGACGTTCTTCCCGATCCCGGCGAACTACCCGCGCGGCGAATACCTGCTCGTGTTCGATCCGCTCGACGGCTCGTCGAATATCGACGTCAACGTATCGATCGGCACGATCTTCTCGGTGCTGCGCTGCCCGGACGGCCAGCAAGCGACCGAGCAGTCGTTCCTGCAACCCGGCACGCAACAAGTCGCGGCCGGCTACGCGGTGTACGGCCCGCAAACCGTATTCGTGCTGACAACAGGCAATGGCGTGAACTGCTTCACGCTCGATCGCGAAGTCGGCTCGTGGGTGCTGACGCAAAGCAACCTGCAAATTCCGGCCGATACGCGCGAATATGCGATCAACGCGTCGAACGCGCGCCACTGGTACGACCCGGTGAAGCGCTATATCGACGAACTGAACGCGGGCGCGGATGGCCCGCGCGGCGAGAATTTCAACATGCGCTGGATCGCGTCGATGGTCGCCGACGTGCACCGGATCCTGAACCGCGGCGGCGTCTTCATGTACCCGGCCGATAAGCGCACGCCCGATCGCCCGGGCAAGCTGCGGCTGATGTACGAAGCGAATCCGATGTCGTTCATCGTCGAGCAGGCAGGCGGCGCGGCCACCACGGGCACCGAGCGCATCCTCGACGTTCGGCCGACGGGGCTGCATCAACGCGTGCCGGTAATCCTCGGCTCGAAGAACGAGGTCGAGCGCATCGCGCGATATCATCAGGAAGCGAAGTAAGGCTGCGCAAGGGCAGCGCGACGCGGGTCATTGGAAAACGCCACGCTGCCCGCGCGTGCGAAATCTGGGGAAGCCGGGCGGCGAAGATTCGGTGAAAACGCTGTTTCGCCCAGCCAACGAAAAAATTTTCGCCCGCCCTCTTGTCAGCTTCGCGTAGGCACCCTATAATCTCATCTCTCTGTTGCCGGTGTAGCTCAGTTGGTAGAGCAGCGCATTCGTAATGCGAAGGTCGTAGGTTCGACTCCTATCTCCGGCACCAAATAATTCAAGGGCTTAGCCGCAAGGCTAGGCCCTTTTTACTTTCAGCCTGTCAACGAAGTGTCAACGCGCGAACAAGCGCAACCCCAACCCTCCCCGTCTACTTCGGCTCGCTCTTCTCGAACTCCTTCGAGTACGCGTAAATTTTCGCAAACAACGCGTCGTCGCCGAAGGCCCGTACAGCCATAGCAAAGCTTACGATGGCCCGATACACATAGTTCCAGACGTCAGCAGCGTGATCACCCCAAAACGGCATCCCACGCATTCCCGCCATATGAAATCGAGCCGGCTGACCTCCGTACATTTCCATCAAGTGTGGCGACGCCCCATGCACAAAACCGGAATTCGTCTTGTGGATAGCCTGCATCGCCGCCACGCCCCCACTTGGATTCGGCCCCGCAACGGGATTACTCGAAAGGTAGGCGTGAATCCGCGATCGACGGATGCTTGGCCGCTTGATCCGCGTCTCATGCGGCCTGTCAGCGTCCTCGAAGTCCTCCAGAAAAAACTCTTGAAGAAACTGGCGATGCAAGTCTGTCTCCTCAACAATCAGACCCAACGCCAGAAAGCTAACGTCCTCGCAAGCCTCATCGACCATGCGACAGACCGCCGCCTGCTCCTGGATGTAGCCCTGTTCAAGCAAAAGCAACGCGGCCCGAAGACCGCTCACAACCCTCGCCATCTTCTGGACAATCGCCTGTCGCGCGCCCTGCTCGGCGTAGCGAAAACCGTATGCAGTTCGCGCAAAAGTGATCATCACCGGCGGATCAATGCGGCGCGACAGGTCATGTACGGTTGTTTCCATGTTGCCCAGCGCTTCCGCATAAAGGTCTCTTCGCTTCATGTCGTTCATCCCCACACTTCACCCCGAAAGCCGTCTGCCCGCCCTCTAGCTTAGATACCGGATTCAGCATCCTCGCCTCCTGAAGATGCTCAGGTGACAGATGCGCGTAACGCATCGTCATAGTTAAGTTAGCGTGCCCCAATATACGCTGCAACGTAAGAATGTTGCCGCCATTCATCATGAAATGACTCGCGAACGTATGGCGCAATACATGCGTCAACTGCCCGGCCGGAAGCTCCAACCCTGCACGATCGACCGCCTCTCGAAACGCTGAGAACGCCGTCGAAAAGATCCGGACGCCTCGCCCATGTGCATCAGCATGGGCCAATATACGCTGCTGCAATCTGTCGTCGATCGGAACCGTACGAGTACGCCGACTTTTCGTCCTAGAGAACTGTATCTGGCCGTTCCGAACCTGACTGCGCGTCAACGTCTCAGCCTCAGACCAGCGCGCGCCTGTAGACAAGCACACGACAGCAATCAACTCAGCCCCTGGGTTTCTGGACGCCTGCAACTCGCGAAGCAACACGCCAATCGACTCGGCATCGAGAAACGATAGCTCCCGCTCATGCACTTTGAACTGTCGCAGCTTTCCCAACGGATTGCCGCTACCCGGCGTACCCGTAATAAGCGTGATCATTTAACGAAGAACTTTTTGAAGCTCGACACACCAGCCATCGCCACGCGCGCACTCAACGCCCCGCCGATATAGCCGATCCCCTGAAAGATGCCGCCCATCGCCAGCACATTAGCCACATCCGAACCAAGCCCACCGACCGACGATGTAAGCCACTGCATCGCCTGATTGAGCGCAAGATCAATCCCGGCCACCGTTACCACTCCGACACCAAGCGCCAACAGCGCCTGCACAATGATCGGCTGAACAAGGCTCAACAGAAATGTCGCCCAGGTCATCGCGCAGCTCCAGACTCGATCCACTCAAGCCGTTCCTGCGGAAACTCGCGCTCGCCATACCACGCCCCGACCATGCAACCGACCAGCAGCACGAGCACCATCAACGCGAAAAACACCTTCATAGCGACACCCCCGTACACGTCGGAGTACTTCCAAACGTGTCTAAAGGCATTAGATACCGTCGCCACATCATTCGTGAAACACATCGCGGATGGCGAACAACGCAACAAGCGTCCGTTCACTAAGAGCGACCTAGCACACCTATTCGATCCCGCAATCAACTTCAGCATCCAGCTCGGCGCCCCGGAGACGATCAATGCGATGGGCGAGGACGGCCTACGCGAAATCACGAAGCAGCTCGTGGCCGCGAGAAGATGGCATATCGAGGTAATGCTCGAGCGTCTTCGGCAAATTGCATTCGTAGACCCACTTATCGACGAGCAACGTGCCAACGACGCAGAGTTTGTCAAAGAGTTCGAAGAAGAATTGACAACAAAGAAGCGAACCAAGACGAGGGAATGATCATGACCAGCAACCCGGACCCTGAACTACTTGAACTGCTAAACGGCATCACGCCCGACAATCAACACCCGGAAGCAGACTTCGGATGCCCGGTCGGCCGAGAGATTTGGCCCCCATATGACGAATCACCAGTACCAAATTCCGACTAGCTCATGTGCGAACCAATCAAATGGCCCGCTGCGGAAGCTCCCGACAACGTCTAGCGCCACCGATACAACCTGCCCTTGTTGACATTTGAGGGACACACATCCCGCCGAGCATCCATGGCTCAAAACAAGGATCATCGGCCAATCAACCCCTGTCCCTCATCTGTCAACAACGAGCCTAGCGGCTGATTCTCCACGGCGACCGCTGCTTCGCGAACGTCAACAAAGCGTCAACCCGATAGTCACTCGATGGCACACAAAGGCATCCGCCCCCTGATAAACTGAATCGGCCCGGGTTTTTCGGAGACCTCAACCTTTGAGAGAATGGGGTCATGGAAACCTTAAAACCTGAAAGCAATGTAAAAAAGAAGGCCCAACCGAAATACTCGGCGGAGATGCGCGCACGCGCCGTGCGGATGGTGTTGGACCACCTGCGGGAGTACGAATCGGAATGGGCGGCCATCAGCTCGATCGCGGCGAAAGTCGGCTGCACGCCGGAGACGCTACGCAAATGGGTTCGGCAGGAGCAGAAGGATCGGGGCCAGCGCGCCGGCGCCACGACAGCCGAAA
>NZ_LOWB01000099.1 GCF_001522865.1 Burkholderia sp. TSV86
CGACTACGCCGATCTCATGCCTTGGAGAATGCCTGCTGCCCTCAACCGCTGAGGGGCGTCGTTAAAAGACCGCGTACAGTCCTTTAGCCATTCATCGCGGAGCTTCGCTATGTCCGCGCTGCGGATTGAGGCTAAAGGCCGCTTCGCTAGTTCAGCTGCCTTGCAGGTTTTTATAACGGAACCTTGCCAGCCGGTTGAGTTCGTTGATCAGGTGTACGATTCACGGACATCGTTTCAACTAGAATGAAGCGATGGACCGAGAGATCGCCGTGCGATTTGTTGGGTGCGCATGTATCACGAGACCGGCAATGCCGGCCTTATGCGCGCACGGTGCCGCATATCTGCACCGGCACTTCCCGAATGACGAGGCCGCAATCAAGCTGCTCTGACTGGCGCTGCGTAACGTGCTGGCTAAGACCGTGCGGGTTGCGTTCAACTGGAAATCAGAACCTGTCCGCATTTTTGTGGGCGAGGTGGTTGAACGGCGTGTTATCAACGCGCGAGTAGGCACGCTCGGCGATCAGCGAATATGCGGTGGACTAGACCAAATCTGACAGTGGTTGGTTTTTCATGCTGGCGCGCATTGGCGCGAAGGGCGTAGCCCGTAGCGGCAATGCGCGCCGCGAACAGCAAGGAGTCCACC
>NZ_LOWB01000100.1 GCF_001522865.1 Burkholderia sp. TSV86
CTATCGGCAGTTTGAGGACGTCGCCAAGGCGGCCTGACTCAAACAAATCGGTCTCCGATGAACCCGGGGCGATTCAGACCATCTTCTGAACCTGTGCGGTCAGCATTTCAATGACGGCGGGCGGGATGCTTTGAGGATGTGAACTCAATGGTGGCGAGTCCTTGATGCCGTCCTTCCTGGTGATGGACATATACACCTCGTTGTCGACTTGGCTTCGGTCGTGCGCCGATATCGGATCCGATGCTTAACGAGGCGCAGGACAGATCTATTTCTAAGCCTAGCTCCTCCGACGCATGCCGGGAGATCGGTGAACGCATTGCCGATTCGCCCTTGGCTGAACAAAAGGCAATGAATTCGTTCGCACTTTGACAAAGTGCAAATATATGGTTCCGACTGAGTTATCGAGGGCGGATTCGGAGGGCCAACTGACGGGGCGTCAGTGCAGAGACATGGTTCCAGCCGTCGAAAAAATATCCTTCCTGTCTCAACTACGTCTTGCGATGTAGTGCGTTGTTTTGCATTTGGAAGCAGGTTTTGGCACACCATGTGTGCCAAATTTGTGCCAACATCCCGTCGCCACGTCCTCTCCCATCTGCATGACACTGCCGCACACTGCTGGTAGACTCATATCGCCCAAGAAATTTGGGTTTGCCGCGCGCTGAAGACGTACAGAACGGCTACGAGACAAAAGCAAAGGATGGATGCGGGTAGCGCCGCTCACATCTAAGAAGCGTGGAGCCACGGACTATTCAGCAGCACCCACCATAAGCGGAGTTGGCGGGAGAGCAAGAAAGGATGCCCTGTTGGGCAATCGCCAGGAGCGTATCCCGCCGGTCCGGATGAGGACGGTTTGAACAAAGGTCGATACGCACCAGGAGAGCGGGCAAGCGAACGAGGGGGACAACCCCGCCGAAGTTTTGAGACCGATGCGATGTCGGCCCTCTGCTGCTCAGTTGAGCAACGCAAGGTCGTCTAGGCCAAGACTCGGTTCCGCGGACCTCATCCGACTTGGCTGGTCATCGACCAGTCGGGATCGGAGGCGTTCGCCCGTGAAATCGCTCCTGACAGTAGAACAACTTTCTCAGTATCTGCATAAATCCATCGCAAGCATCCGCAGCGATGCGACCCGCAATCCACAGTCCCTTCCACCGATTTGCCGCCTGCCGAACACCAAGCGGCTGCTTTGGCGCCTTGAAGACGTAGAAGGCTGGTTAGCTGCTCATGTTGAGGGCATGCCTCGCCCGGCGACCGTTGCCTGTTCCGATGACCTACGACCACGCCGAGGCCGCCCTACCAAAGCCGAGCAGGTTGCACGGCAGCGGAGCCAGCATCGCAAGCACGCCAGCACCCATCACACCGAAGCTGCGGCCGAGGTGTGAGCGATGCAAGCTTTCATCGTCGAAGCGACGCCACTGGCGTCGCTGGGCGAGGCTTGCGATACGTCTGCATCGACGTATTCGCGCCTTGCACCACTCAGGCACCGACAATGCGACTTCTTCGTCGCAGACATTCTCGATGCTTCGCCGAAGGACGACCTGGCAAGCATGGAGCATCCGCTGTTCGCCCTGCGCGCTGGCGACCGACGCATACGTGTGTACGAACGAAAAGAGACTAGGGTACCCCACTCCTTGCGGGCGACGTTGAATACATGCGAGAGAACGGCTAGGCGACGCAGCACCGTGGCGGGCTTGTAGTCCTTTGTAAGCGGTCAATAAATGACGCCCTTCCCATGAGGGTCAGGAGGTCAGAAGCTAGGTGTCCGCGTGGACACCTGCAC
>NZ_LOWB01000101.1 GCF_001522865.1 Burkholderia sp. TSV86
CAAGAAGATCTACGACTCGATCGCCACCTTGCAGACGGACCTTGATGCGTGGCTCGACCAGTACAACAATGAACGAGAGCATCAGGGGCGCTGGTGTTACGGCAAGACGCCGATGCGCACTTTCCTCGATTCGCTCGATCTCGCCAAGGAGAAACTCATCCCCCATTGATGACTCGTACTTTGTCGGCTCGACTACCTGTCAGATCAAGTCCCGGCTAATACATTTAAAGCCCAGCATCGGTCTGACGATCCGCTTGATCGCCCGGTGATCCTGCTCGACAACGTTGTTCAGATACTTGCACTGCCGGATCTTGATGGGCGTCTCACGCTCAGCGTTGATCGCATGAAGTGCTGCAAGATTGGCCCCGCTTTTATCGACGGTGACCGTTTCCGGCGCGCCATTCTGGTCGATCGCTTTTTCGAAGTATCGCTAGGCGGCAGCCTTATCACGACGGGCCCGGAACAGGAAAGCGACGGTGTTACCGTCTTTGTCAACTGCCCGGTACAAGTACTTCCACTGGCCGCGCAACCGGATGTACGTCTCGTCCATCCGCCAACTTCCGCCCACCGGGCGTTTGCGCTGGCGGAACGCCTTTTCGAACAACGGTACCAGCTTGATGACCCACCGGTGCACGGTCGAATGATCAACCTCCATGCCGTGGTCGGCCATCATTTCTTCAAGATTACGCAGGCTCAGCGAGTACGCCACGTACCACCGCACGCACAACAGGATGATATCGACCGGGACATGCAACCGCTTCAGCACTTTCGCAACGCCCGGTGACAGCATCTTGCGTGAAATACGTTCCTTCTTCACCGGGGTGTCTGACAGATTTTTCATCCGCAAATCTTACCCTATCACGCTATCGCGACAGAACCCCTTCAGATCGAGCAGCACTTCGGCCCACGACTCCCTCGACTCGCGGTAGCCGTCGGACAGTGCGACACGCTCTTTCTCGCCGTTTGGCGTCACGCCGATGATCACGAGCAAACACTGCCCGTCAGAATCCTCGGTACGTGCCTGTGTGTGAATGCCGTCCGCCCACCAGTAGACCCAGCGCGCTTTCGACAGGTCACGTTTTTTCCATTGTTCGAACTCTTCGATCCACGCGGCCTTCAAGCGGCTCACGGTGTTCGCCGACATGCCTTTGACCTGCTCGCCGAGCAGCGACGACAGCGCCTCGCTCATGTCGCCGGTCGAGATCCCGCGCAGATACAGCCACGGCAGCGACGACGACACGCGCGGCGACTTGCGCACATACGGCGGCACGATCGCCGAGTTAAACTTCACGCCCGAACCCGAGCGGTCGCGGACCTTCGGCACCTGAACGCTCACCGGGCCGGCGGCCGTGACGATCTCACGCGCCGGCAGATAGCCGTTGCGCACGACCGCGCGCGCCGACCGTCGATCGCCTTCACGTTCGCGAACTGTTCGAGCATCGTGGCCAATTCCGCCTCGATCGCCTGCTGGATGATCTGCCGCGCGCCTTGCTGGATCAGATCGTCCAGGCCGGGCGCACCCTTGAGTTCCGCTTCTGCTGCTTGACCGCTGTTCGTTTCCTGCGTACGTTTCGCCATGGTGGTGGGGTTCCGATTGTCGGGCTGTTACTGTGGAAAGCAACATTCTCCTTCAATCGCCACCGCCTTCTCCTGCCTCCCGCCACGTACACCAGATTCGAGCATAGCTCGATTTTGAGCGCTCACCAGCGAGCCGCAATGTCCCCTCCGTCCGTGAGGCTCGAAACCCGCAACCAGTTGAAAGCTTGCGGTCGTCGCTTTGCCCCTATGGTTACGAGTTTGTGAAGGCCGCTCCTTTCCGTGCCTTGAGGTAACGCTTGAGGTCTTCGAAGCTGACGTAGCCGCTACCCGACCGGTCAATCTCGCTGAAGTGATCCGCGATATACCCCCACCCTGAACGCTTTGCACCGGAAAGCGAGAGCAAATGGGTCGACGGATCCGCGGCGACATCGAAACGTTGCTTCATATTTTCCAGCACCTGATCCCGAAGTGCCTGCCCCTGGGCTTGCGGAATGGCCGTGCCCACCGGGTCCGGCGGCGGCATGCGGAGTCGGTCTCCTACTTTGACTATCTGCATCTGTTCTTGTCCGTCGACAATAATCGAAACTGCAGAAGTGTCTGCAAAGGAGATGGAAACCGACGTCAAACCCGCAATCGTCAATAGTGCTTGAACACAGAGAATTTTCATCACTACCTCACTTCAAGGGGGCTGTGGTCGACGCGACGTTGAAGAAACTGTCAATCGCCTGTTTCATCGGGTGCCGGGAGTCCTTCGTCAGATAAATCATATGGCCTCCAGGGAACGCCTTGACGGGTACCGATGCAGCCAAACCGGCCCCTGACAAATCGAGCTCGCTTTGATGAAGCGGGCATGCGAGATCATGATAGCCGTGGAATACGACCACTTTCAGCTTCGGATCGAGAGTCAGCGCATCGATCAAATCGGGCAGCGACGTTGGGGAATTCGATTTGTCGGTACCGTGATTCCAATTCCACCGCCCATACGGGTCATCCGGATCCAGAGCGTACTCCGTTTTGCTCGTGTATTTCAGGAAATTGGGTAGGAAATCCTTGATCTCATTCTGGAAAGCAAGATCGTTATAGGACTGCGCATCGTATGTCGCGCTCTGCGGGATGGTGACCATGCCGTTATACCGATCCATATGACTAGGGTCGCTTCCCAAACCGAGTCGCGTAATCATGCTCGATTCGAAATCCTGCGGCTGCATGTTGAAGCTGGCGGCCCAATTGGCAACAGTCAGGCCTGTCTTCGCCGCCAGCAAACCAAACAGCGTCTGCTGGGCTTGCGGGAAAGAGCCCGAATCCCCCGGGTTCCACCGGTGGTTAGCCGTGTTCTGAAGATAGGGCGACAGCGACGGCACCCAGTACTGCGCCGAGAACAGCCGGACTTGGCTAACGTAATCGGGAAGTGCCAGCGTGCTCGCTAGTGGATCAGTTGCGACTTTCTTCGAATAGGCAACAGCACCATAACTTGGGATGAACCCCTCGCACGAAAAATTGCTGGACCGTTCACAGTTGGTCTTGTAACTCAGGATCGGCGAATTAAGCATAACCCCCGTCAATGCCGGACCACCTTGCCCAGGACTACCTGCCTGCTCAAGCAGATCTGCGACGATCGGCGTGCGGATACCGCCGTAGGATTCGCCGTACAGATACTTCGGCGAAGTTTCTCGATGGTTGACTGCAATGTAACGGGTGATGAAGTCGCGGAAGGCTTTCGTATCCTGATCAACGCCCCAGAAATCGCTATTCTTGTGGGGGGCAATTGCCTCTGAAAAGCCAGTGCCCGGCGCATCGACAAACACCAGATCACTGTCATCCAGCATGCTCACGTCGTTGTCGACCATCGGGAAGCTTTTCGGCCGGGTCTGCAGCTGGTCCGGCGTAAAGCTGGCCTCATCCACCTGAAATGTTTTCGGTCCCCACGAGCCCAAGTGCAACCAGATTGTTGACGAGCCCGGTCCGCCGTTCCAAAAAAACGTTACTGGACGTTTGCCGACAGGCTGGTTGTCCTGTGTGTAAGCAACATAAAAAAACGATACCTCCTTGTCGGCGGGCTTCGATGCGTCGGTACTCGGCGCGCTCGCCGATAAGTGGCCTGCAGTCGCCGTGTAACTGAGCGTCTTTCCGTTGAGGGTCATCGAATGATGCGTTACCGCAGCTTGATCTAGGCTCGCAGTGGTCGGTAACGACGCATCTGGGGCGGAGCTGTATTGGTTGGGATCAGAGAACGCTTGATCCTGCGGCGTCGCAACTGGAGGAGAATTGCTCGCATTGCCAGACGTGCCTGGCGTATTGGTTGGCACGGGCCCTGGATTTCCGGGCGTGTCGACCGCTGGCGTTGAGGCGGTAGTCGACGGCGAAGATGTCGAATCGTCCTCACCGCAAGCAGTGAGTCCAAGAACGGACCACCCCATCACCAAAAGGAATATATATTTTTTCATGCCATCGAATATATTTTAATATGTCATATAAAATTCGCGATTTTTATCATCGCGGCCGCGTTTGCAAAAATCCTACACCGATCACAAATCAGCGGCAACACGAGAAAAATTACGACTTCACATGAGTAGGTCGAAAAACGAAAGATCATCGAAAGATTTCGTCGAGATGGTTCTGTCGCAATAAGAGGCCATGTAGGGGTCTGGGGAGCAACGGAACAGGGAAGTCAGTTAAGCCCGGTGCACGTGCCCGAAGGACTTCATAGATCGCTCCCTCCGGTCAACGGACGTAGTTCTCCACGCGCGACAGACTCCGGCACCGAGAACGAATAGCGCCCGAGCATGTTGATGTGCTCGTGGCCGAACGGCGACAGCCGGATTTCGTCTTCGGGCCGCACCGGATAGCCTTCGCGGCGCAACTGCGTCAGCACCGCGTCCATGTACAAGGTGTTCCACAGCACGATCATGTTCACGACCAGGCCGAGCGCGCTCAACTGGTCTTCCTGCCCTTCGCGGTAGCGCTGGAACAGTTCGCCGCGCTTGCCGTGGAAGACGTCGCGCGCCAATGCGTGACGGCCTTCGCCGAGATTGAGCTGGAGCAAGGTGCCGCGGCGACGGGCCTCGTCATCGATGAAGTTCAGCGTATGGATGGTCTTGTCGATGCGACCGATCTCAGCGATGGCCTGCGCCAGGCTGGTCGGTCGCTCGTCGACCTGCAAGGTGCGCATGATGCCCATCGCCGGCACCCTGCCGAGCTTGAGCGAGCCGATCAGGCGAAGCACGTCGTCCCAATGTCGCGTGATGCGCTCGAGGTTTGGTCTTACTGAATCGGCCCGGGTTTTTCGGAGACCTCAACCTTTGAGAGAATGGGGTCATGGAAACCTTAAAACCTGAAAGCA
>NZ_LOWB01000102.1 GCF_001522865.1 Burkholderia sp. TSV86
TTCTATTCATTGATTGCATAAGGATTCCTATTCATCTCCGCCGCCTCACGCATGAACATCCTTATTGCGACAGAACCCCGTAGCCTATGTGGCGCATTCCATCGCGGTCGAGTTCATCAACGGTCAGTTCGGCACGCTCGGGTATGTGTCGCTTGTGAAAGCAGTGAAAGCTTACAATCGAAAGATGGTGCTGTCCGTTTGTCCGGCGTAGCGTTAAACTCGGCGGTCATTAACGAAAACGGAGAGAATCGGAGTGTCCCAATGCGCTTATGTAATGTGAGTAGTAAAATCAATACTTAGGATGATGTTGAAATGGCAAATCTTAATCTCTTGGTGATTGGTGGGAGTGGGTTCGTCGGTGCGAGATTAACAAAGGCTGCGGTTGATGCAGGTTGGAGTGTTGCATACACTTATTTGAAAAAAGAATTAAAAATATCAACAAAATCTTTCAGGGTCGATATTAAAGATATCCAATCCATTGGTGCATGTATTGCTGAAATTCGCCCAAATATTATAATATATTGTGCTAAGCCGTCCCTAGATGCTGATGAAGCTGATCATCAAGCGGTAAGCGTTGATGGTGTTCGACAATTACTTGGTTTATTGGACGAAGAGCACTGTAAGTTTATCTATGTTTCCACAAACGCTGTTTTTAGTGGGAAATGCGGTCAATATTGTGAAGGAGATACACCAGACGCCGATAAGAAGCATGATCAATATCGACATTATGCAATGGCAAGAGCACGGGGGGAGCAGCTTGTATTGAGCCATCCGTCAAACACGATTGTTGTTCGTACCGCGGACGTAAATGGTAGAGATGTTGAAGGGAAGCTGAATGCGCGTTTGGAATACCTCGTTAGGCAGTTACTGGCTGGACATGCGGTAGAGCGATTCTCCCGTTGCTATATGTCTCCGACGCTTGTTGACGATCTTGTCGTGGGATTGCTTCGAATTAGCAGTGCAGATTTCATATACAAAGGGGTACTTCATTTGGCAGGTTCTGATCGAATTAGTTATTACAATTTTGCGCAGCTTCTGGCGAACCAAATCGGTGTCGACCGGGAATTAATAAAATCAGATATCTCGCGTGAGCAGGATTTGAGTTTGAATAGCGCATATACTCAGAAGTTGATAAATACCTCGTTTTTAGGAGTGAAGGATCAGCTAGCGCAGATTTTTTCATAGCATCATATAGATCAATGAAAATACTCGTACAGCAAATCAACCAATGCAATTCGATCATATGCAAGCTTGGCATTCAACCAGCGCGAGGCTGCGCGACTAGCTGGAGTCGCGCAGCCATGTTGCCGTACATCTTAAAACATATTTATTGAATATTGCAATACGGAATTGTCAAATATCATTTCCAAACATGGCGGTTTCTTACGCAAGATAAGAAGAAATTTTCATCATGAAATGAAAATATTGACAAGTTGCGACTGGAGTTAATCGGACTTTGAAATATTGACAGTAACCTCATACGCATGACCGTCTCTTATAATCCGCAACCCTCTTCCATGGTAAACCCGTGCCCGCAGTTTATCGATAGTCCCAAGCTCAGCTTCGGTTAACGACACGTTGACTATATCGGACAAGGAATGGTAGGCCCCTCCCCGTTCCTGCGGAGTGGGTTCTATTTTATCCACTTTCGGCCAATTATATTTAAACATGCAAAATGCCGCTGCCTCAACCCGTTCCCATAGTGTGTCGCCAGTGTCTTCAGGATATACCGGCACCTCTTCCCTTGCGAGATAAGGCCCTGCGTCGAACTCCTCTGTCATGATATGCAACGTTACGCCAGCTCGACTACCATCCATAATTGGCCACGCGGTAGGGGCCCGTCCCCTGTTATCCGGAAGATACCCTGGATGTACGTTGAGCGGAACACAATTGGGGATTTCGAGCCATTCTTTTGTAATTCGGAATCCAAACTGTACAGATAAAAGATAATCGGGGTGCGATTGAAGAGTTTCTTTCAGACCATGCGGCCAGGTCGTAGTCCAACATTTGAAGCCATGTATATGTTGCTCGTCGATATAATTACGTTGCGACGAAGGGTGCAGGATTAAACCAAGCAATTCGCCGCGTCTCTCTAGATATCGAGCAACTTCCAGGCCAAGCCGGCAGTCTATCAACGCTACTACTTTAGCCATGATAGGTATCGTTACGATGGTAAGTGTTTGTGGAAGAAAAATGTCGTCTCTATCACAATCCGCTCCCAGTCAGAATATGGCAGGCGATGCCTACGCATCTCAGCGGCAAGAATGTCGGAAAGTTCAGGGCGATATGTTGCAGTTTTAGCGAGTTCGCTCAATATCTCAGGGCAAGAGACTTGCCTGTATCGCTGTTGTTCGATTTCACAGAGTGATTTATATCTATGCCACCGCTCACCGGCGGTACCTGTTCCTCGCAGAAGTTCTCGGTATCCTTTTGTGAGTTCGTCAGAAATCCAGACATTAGGGGCAATTGCTTCCACCAACCGCAGTTTCAGACGAATTAGATTGGAAACCAGATCGAGATCATGATGAGGATAACCGGCGAGATCAACTGCAATGCGGAACTCATTATGCACAGTTGTGACAACGACCTCCTCTGAAGCAGTACCTACGTTCAATGCGTGGGATCTCTCTAGCGCGCGTTTGAGGAATTCCGAAGATCCAAATATACGGAATTCCCAAATGGAGGAGATCGGATCATCAGAACTATGAACGAGGTTCAGTGCCATATTTGTCGAGACCATGTCGTGACGCCAGTGTCCGTTGGTAGCAAGAAACGGATTTGATGGTCCTTTGAGTTTCGCGATGAAATCACTTGCGGTTACTTCTCGTCGTACCTCTGTTGGTACTCGAATCAGAAGGCATATGACAGGTCCCATTTGATATGGGAGGTTATGCAACCACCAGGATGACAGCATGCACTGTTCATTATGTAACGTGAGGTTGAACTTGTAGAGTTCCTCAAATTCCCTGAGGCCAGAATGCAGGCACACCCAAGCTATCAAAGGCTGTGTACCCGCCTCAAGTAATCGTTCCCACAGCGACTCTTCCTTTCTTGAGGCGAGAATATCCGGTTTTAGGAGTACGAAACAACTGTTTGCGACCTCAGAATGAAGATTAACCGGTACTTCTTCCTGTAGAAGTTGCCATGTCGTAGCTAACGCAGGCGTATTACAAATGTATCCACTACCAATCAACTCTTTCGGGATTTGATTTATAGCACTTTCCGTACTTGGCATATTAGGCATTTCGCGGAGTTTCACTTTGACAGTTGGCGACAGTGTCGAGGTAACCGAAATTAAGTGCATAGAGCAAGCCGAACATTGCCGGGCATCCCGGCACATATCCGCCCTTGATCAAGGTCGGCAGCTCTTCCTTGGGCACCCAATAAAGTCGCTGAGACTCATAACTATCCTCGGGTTGTCCCATTTCCTTTTCTGCTCGCGCATATACGAAATGGAATCTCTGAGTGCTAACCCCGTCAGACGCATTTGCTCTCATAAATACTTTTGGCGTGGAGATGGCCCAACCTGTTTCCTCTAACACCTCACGAGCTGCCGCGTCGACGGAGGACTCGCCTTGGCCGATGCCTCCTGCTGGGAGTTCGAAACCGGCTGTGTCAGTGATAAATCGATGACGGTACAGAAGCAGCACTCCACGGTCTGGATGATGAACCACGACACAAACTGCTTCGTACGGAATGGTCACAACATGATGTTCATAACGATTGCCACCTATCGGCTCGACATCGATCAGATCAAGAGAAACCCAGCGGTTGTCATAGATCCGTCGCCGCCCATGGACAGTCCAGCGACTTGGCTCTGGTAGATCTGTAATCCCTGTGTATTCGTGAATCATTTTTTTCTCCAACGGCGCTCGTCCGCAAAGCAGGACTCGGATGTTGCCTCCACGGACCCCTAGTCCTTCTAACCAACGATCGCGTAGGGACAGGGATGCGTGGTGGCAAATGCTTGATGACGATGGGAGACTAAGACCAAGCGGCATTTTGAGCGAACCCAAAAGCAAAACCCCCAACCGATGCGGAACGGGACTTTGCAAATCAAGAAAGCCGAAATGGAACACCAACGCTGGATCATCGCCTCGATCTCATGACTCTGCTTAGGCATTGAGTTCGGCAAGTGAGTCACGAACTGCGTTTACTAAATACTCTAGATCCGAGTCTGAAGAGTTTAATGGCGGGGCGACTGTGAACCCTGAGCCTGTGGCGTAACTGAACGGATAAAAGAACACCCCCCGCTCTTCCACCTTCTCCATGAATGGCCACAGCAGCCCAGGTTGCAATTCAATACCATACAGAAAACCTATGCCCCTGACATCCCTAACGGCAGAGAACTCTGTAAGCGATTTTAGGCGATTGCCTAACCAAATACACCGCTGGTCGAAGCCATCAACACTGAGGTGTCGTAGCTCATCTAGGACTCCAAGGCAGGTAGCGGCTTGGAGAGGTGTTGCTGACATGGTACCCAGGGCCGGCAACGGATCTGCTCCTTCCGACTTCAGTAACTGAGCGAGCTCAGGGGCGATTAATATCGCCGACACGCTGGTATACCCTGCCCCAAGTCCTTTAGAAAGAATGCAAATGTCGGGGGAGGATCCGGGAAAATGATGGCTGGCAAGAGACTTTCCCGTTCTCCATAGGCCGGTCAGAACCTCATCGTGAATCAAAACAACGCCTCGCTCCCGGCATATTTCAGCAACTCGCCGAAGATATCCATCGGGTGGTACGAAGGCACCTCCAGTCGTTCCGTTTACCGGCTCCAAAATTACTGCTGCCACATTTTCGGATCCACGAAGATCAATGGCTCGCGCGACTTCATCTGCACACCCTGCATCACAAACGTGCCCGGGGGCCACGTTTTGCGTGTGGGCCGGAGGGTACGGGGCTTGGAATGCTGGTCCAAGACCAAATGCGTCGTCCTCTCGTGGACGTCGAACCCCATTTCCCGCTATTGCCAAAGTATAAGCGCTCGCTCCGTGGTAGCTGAGGTTTGACGACAGGACATGTCGGCGAGCTTTACCGCCGCGAACTCGCGCTATATTTCGTGCTATTGCAATGGCAATCTCCACGCCCAGCGTCCCGCTCGTTGTGAAGGCGACGTAATCGTCCGGACGATCTACGGCTTTGGTGAGCCGGTCTACCAACTCCATCTGGATATATGGACGCACCACAGCCGGTCCAGCGAAGGAGACACGGCTAAGCTGCTCGGTCACCTTGGCAATCACCACTGGATTACTGTGACCGACATTCGCGCAGAGCATGCCGCTTGATCCATCTAAGAATCGCCTTCCCCCTTTGCAATAAAGCCACGCGCCTTCGCCTCGTTCTACATCAAGGTCGGGCAACGGCCTTGACGAACTCAGAAGCCTGCTGCGGAGATTCATTCGATCACCAGTATTCACATTGCCTCTCTTTGAACTGTTTATATGTACCTATGATTAAGGATGTAACTAGCTTCCGACTGCATGACTTCCACAACGAAGTGAACAGACCTGTTGAAGGTGCTGGACAGAAATTTCGCAAGCCAAATTAGATTGGTGGTGTTTTTCCAAAAATACTATCACCGTTTGTTTAGTGCTCAATAAAAAATAAAAATTATTTTTTGAAGATAGAAATTTAAATCATTCTTCTTTTGCTGAAGGATATATATGATCGCCAAATGGATTTGGGCCCAAAAAATGGGCTAAATCCCGTACTTCATATGTATGAATACAATCTGTGATTCCTAGAATTTTAGAAATACATTGTTCCGATGCTTGGAGCAATAAAAGCATCGCGTTGGTAGCATTCGACCAAAGATGTCTCCGCTCATAATTCGATATGTTTGATGTAAGTGATAATTCAAAATCAAAACATGCATTTAGCAATTGGGATAATGCTTTGTCAAATTGAGCTGCAGGCGCTCTTTTGAGCGAATTTTCATTTTCAATGGGATTCATTGCATGAGCGGCGTCTGCAATTAACTGAACAACTTTCGGCCAATCTTTTCTTAGGCGCAAAAGTGCAGCCATATTCATCGGTTTGGCAACTTTGGCGCGAGAATCGTGGTATGGACAGTCTCGAAAATCGACTGCGGAAATAGGAAACAGCGTGGACCTCCCTTCAAGTAACGGGCGCTCGCCGCTGTCGAGAGCATCAAATGGGCGAAAGACAGCGAAAGCGAACCGCTTCCTTAAGAAGGTTAAAGACATCGGATAAGGCGGTTGCAAGAAGTCCATCGCAATGATCTGATAGCAAAGCAGTTTCACCTAAGATACGACTCGCCGTAAGGCTAACATCAAGATCGCGCGCCTTCAATCCGACACAACGCCGACGAGCAAGTCGTTCGCATCGCTATGAATTGGGGATCCATGACTGATCAGTCGTATCAAAAGTCGAAGTGATTCAGAGGAATCAGTTAAATCTGGCACTAAAATAAGACTAATGAAAGCTTAAGGCGGGTTGTATGTGCAAAGGTGTTTAATGAGATAACGGCGAGATTTGTCTATTTTTTTTTTACTATGGTAGGTTGCATAAGGTGTTTATCACCACGCCTAACCAACTCACGCCACATTGCAGTTGTGTTAGATATCTACGTTTTGCCTAGGAGCAAGCTATGCAAGCTGTAATTGAAAAACAGAGCTTTGATCTGGATGACGAATTTGATATCTGCGAGCTGTCGGAAGAGGAAATCCTGCAGGTATCCGGCGGGATTTTCGTGCAGCGGAGCGGAGGGTCGTTAATGCTGCGGAGCTCGGGGGCATCTTCCCTGAAGACCTGAGGGCATCGGGGCGGTTGATCTCCTAGATATCGGCTGACCGGCGACAGCACGAGTATACGTCGCCGGCAAACAGGAGCAAGGATTCCTTGACCTTCCAAGGTACAGACATTGGTGATTTACGTGGCAACGGGTACTCAAAACGTTGTGCAGAGTGGAGAGTCGTTGCATCCGGTTGCAAACCGATGTTTTGTTGATCCGAGGGAGTCGAATAGTTTCGTTAGCAGAGCTTTGCCCAAATTGGCAACCTTGGAGTCGCTCCAGACAATGACTCAATAGTACGACCTTGGACCTGTTGGAGGGGCTCGTATTTTGCTAAGCATTGGATAATGCCTGCGATGGAAACCTTTGTTTCGGTGAGAGGTCAATTTTAATCATGTAAGGTCATTTCTTTTAAAAAAATCAAACCTTAGAAAGTGGATAAATCATACTATCGTTCTTTTATTGACATAATACCTCCTGATCGCATCGAGAAATCTTCTAGTGTGCTGGTAATAAACTCTCGGGCCGAAGGGTTTGACAATTCTACGTCAGACGTGGATTTGATGGTTGTGATTCCAGATCTTTTACAAATGGAGGAATGGGCGCAATTTTCGAAAGATTCGATAGTAGTGGACGTATATTTTATATCTCAAGACGTCCTTTCAAATCTAGTTGACTTCAATGGTGGGGTTTTGCTAACGGAGAAAACAATTGACCTATTCCATAAGGTTCGAAAGGCTATCCCGCTTATTGGTGAATCATCATGGAATCATTACGTCGATCAGTTAAATTGGACGTTATTCGATGACACGCTGATCAATATGTATTCGAAAGAAACATCTGTTTGCATGGAGGATTTGGTTGGAAGTATAGATGAGCGAGATTTTGAGACGTCGAGTTTAACTTGTAAATTATTAATTGGCCATGCACTGGACGCTCTTCTTGCTTCTCGACATGAATCAAATCCGAGGCAAAAATGGCGATTGAAGAAGGCTCGAAGAGCATTTGGCGACGATTCGTGGATTATCAAGGAATATCTATCATTGCAATTTGGTGGATCTAGTGATGGCACGGAGGCTCTCAAATATTTGGATGAGACGCTCTTTTATGTAAGGAAAATCCAATTTCTGACTTTTTTCCCAAACTCAGCGCAGTTGCTGGATCGAATCAATAGATTCTCATACGAAAAATCATTATTGATTGATCGCTTAGCGATTTGCACTCGCTTCGGGGTTGAATATATTCTTCACCGAGGTAAACCAATTATGAGATTCTCAGAAAATGTGGCATTGATTTTTTACATTTCAATATTCTCAGCAACAGTCAGAGATCTTTTCGAATTTTGTCAAGAATATGGTGAATTGACCGGTTATTCCATTCCCGACCAAGCTGTAAGGCGCACGGTAGGGTCGCTGAGTAAGAAGCGGATCTTAAAAGCGGATCTTGTCGATCTGATAACTGATAAATGATTGAGTTAAAGTGGTGGCGAAAGAATAGAGAACCATTAAAAATACATAATTCAGATTTTGTTAAGGTGATCGCTCGCAGGAACACCATCATTGTCATGATGGCGTGATTTTTAATATATCTGAATCTAATCTGCTGGAGAAGCTAATGAGCACAGTAATTGAAATTTCTCCGAAAATAACCAAAATCGAAGTGGGTAAGTTCCAGCAAGTCACACGAGAGAGATGGTCAAGGGCAAATCAGCACGTGCTTTGGGGATGGAAGCGGGATGTTGGTGATTGTTCACGCGTAGTATATTTTTCTGGAAATCTCGGATCAAAGGATGAAAAAATTATCCTAGATCGTGGCTTCTTTTTTTTGAAGTCTATTATGCCATTTTCAGACTTTGAGTTTTTGAGGTCTGATTTTGAAAAGGCATGTGATGCTTCTCAATTTCATTTCAAAGACGTGCAGTTAAATATTTCCCGCGCGGGAAGAGGTTTTGTTGCCGTCACCCTACGTTTTGGAACCCCAACAACAGACGACTACGATCGTGTAACTCGTCTTCAACGTCGCCGCCGTAGGAAGAAGATCACACAAGGAGATTTTCCACAGTCTATATCGAAAATTTCAAGTATAGTGGATGTTCTGCCGGCAGATATTTATGTTGGTTCTGGTATGTCCTATGAATGTAATCTACCGACCCTATGCCACATGCATAATCGTTTCTCTCTCGATGATTATGAAAATAATACATTTACTGTTGGCAAATATGATAATCTTCCAAAATGGTTGGCAACTGATTTTAGGGGGACTGTTTCAAGGTTCTGTGATGTGCACACCGGTGCGCTATCTGCGCCTATATCGAACTCGTACCTTATCATCAAAGAACTCTATAAAGCTGGACTGATCGGAAAGATCTTTACGGATAATGTCGATAACATGTTTTCGTTACTTGACATACCTTATGAGCGCGTTCGGGGAAGCGGTGTTTTTAATGAAAGATATGAGGCGAAATTTTCATTTGATAAATTGCTGGTCATTGGTGTTGCGGCAGATCGCCGGGAAATAATAAAGCAGTTTAGGGCAAAGAGAAAGCCAATTGTTGTTGTAAATCCTTGCGAGGCAGTCTCTCCGGGGGTGCAGCATTTGAATTATGTTCGAAATAGTGATGCATTTTATAAAATAACTGCATTTGATTTTTTTAATCAAATCAGAGGGAAAATTTGAAATACATATATTCTAATTTCTGGTTATCGCCCTTTCTATGGTACTGTCAGGTTGTTCCAGAAGTTGGTGAATATAATGGGGCATGAAGAAAGCTTCTATCTCCGCTCTGCCGCCGGCCGAGGCGCGGGTTTCGTTCAAGGGCTACCGGTGGCACTGTCACGTTAGCGTAGGATGAGGGGATGAAGAGGACATCGCTCTATCGTGGACATCGATTTCCAGTAGCCATCATCAGTCAGGCCGTGCGTTGGTATTTCCGCTTCCAGCTGAGCCTGCGTGATATCGAGGAATTGCTGTTCGAGCGAGGCGTGATCGTCAGCCATGAAACGATCTGCCGCTGGTGCGACAAGTTCGGTACGGGGTTCGCCCATCGCGTCAAGGCTGCCCGGCGCAAACGGGGCAGCACTTGGCGTCTTGAGGAGATGGGGGTGTCGCTGCGCGGCGAACCCTATCTGCTTTGGCGCGCCGTCGACGAACACGGTGCCGAACTCGATGTGCTGCGGCAGAAGCGGCGCGACAAAGTCGCCGCCAAAAGTTTCTTCCTGCGAGTGCTGCGCACCTGCCCGGTACCACGCATGATCGTCACCGATCAGCTACGCAGCTATCCGGCGGCCAAGGCCGACATTCCGGAACTCGCGAATGTGAAGCATGTATTTGTCAAAGCCGCGGCGCGCGTGAACAACCGTGCCGAGAACAGTCATCAGCCTACCCGCGAACGCGAGCGTCGCATGCGTGGGTTTCGAGATCCGCAGCGCACGCGGGTATTCTTGTCGTGCTTCGGCCCAATTCGGCAACACTTCGCGCTCAAACGGCATGTGCTATGCGCGTCGCTCTATCGTAAGCAGCTCGCGACACAGTTCGAAACCTGGCGACTTTTCACTGGCATGACCCAAAATCCGTCTTTCGCCGCCTGAGCAACCGGCTGAACACCACGGCTTTATCCCGCCAGCCCCGACGTGACAATGCCCCCACCGGTGCACAGTTGAATGATCAACCTCCATACCGCGGTCGGCCATCATTTCTTCGAGATTGCGCAGACTCAACGAATACGCCACGTGCCACCGCACGCACAACAGGATGATATCGACCGGGAAATGCAACCGCTTCACCACTTTCGCAACGCCCCGGGGTAGCATCTTGCGCGAAATACGTTCCTGCTTCACCAGGGTGTCTGACAGATTTTTCATCCGCAGATCTTACTCTATCACGCTATCGCGACAGAACCCCTCGGAACCTCGGCCGGGAGGGTCACGCCTTGCGGCCCCGGCGCTCCAGTTCGATCCTGGTACGTTCCAATTCTCGCGCGAACGTGGCCTCATCCGGGAGGACCGTCTGATATTCCGCCGCGAGTATCTTGTTCGGTAAGTTGTCGAGTGCATAATGTGCCTCGGCCGCACCTTTTTCAGCACACAGAATCAAGCCAACCGGGGGGTTTTCGCCGGGCTTCATCCAATGTTCACGTGCGTAGTTGAGGTAGAGATGCATCTGCCCCGCGTCCGCATAGCTGAAGCGCCCTACCTTCAAATCGATAATGATCATGCATCGCAAGCGCCGGTGAAAAAACACGAGATCGACTCGAAACCAGGTCTCATCGATCCGTAGACGCCGCTGCCGACCTATGAACGCAAAGTCATCGCCGAGCTCAAGGAGGAAATCCGCCAAGTGCTGGATCAAGGCGGCTTCGAGATCCGACTCCGAATATTCGTCCTTCATGTCAAGAAATTCGAGGACAAACGGATCGCGGATCGCTTCCTCAGGCGATAGAAGATCGCCGGGTTGCGCTACAGTCGCCTTTCCGAGCAAGGACGCCTTGTTGCGTGACAGCACCAGCCGCTCATAGAGCTGACTGCTGATTTGACGGTCAAGCTGCCGCACAGACCAGCCCTCACGCAGCGCTTCGGCCTCATAAAAGTCGCGAGCAGCTTGCGCTTTCACCGCGAGGAGGCGAACGTAGGCGGACCAGGGCAACGGAAAAGCCTGGGCAATAGAATTTAGCTCAAACGCCGCGCCCGGCGGCGCCTTCACCGCCGCCTTGGTTGATTTTGCAGACGCTGTCGGGACAATCCGGGCGGGCGTGGATTGTGCAGACAGTGTCTGCACAATCCGATCCGCAGGCCACGTCAAATAAAAGGCACGCATCTGTGCGAGATTGCGCCATCCGAAGCCGCGCCCGAATCGCTCTGACAGATCGGCGCCCAAACGGCGGATCACCGCCTCGCCATAAGCGGCCCGACCCTCCCCGCCCTGCTCGAACTCAACGATTCGTCGCCCGATCTCCCAATATGTCGCCGTCATCAGGGCGTTCACCGTGCGAGCCGTCGCTTCGCGTGCCGACGCGACCACATCAGCAATTTCACGGTGCAGTCCTGCATATGCGGCCTGCCCGACATCACGCTGCGTCACAGTGCGTTCACCACGTCCTTGAACGCCTTGCCGGCGGTGAACTTCACAGTATTCGCGGCCGGGATGGCAATCTCCGCGCCCGTCGTCGGATTACGTCCCGTGCGGGCAGCGCGCTGCCCCTGCGAAAACGCGCCGAAACCGATCAGCTGTACCGATTCTCCGCGACTCACCGCGTCCGTGATCGCGTCTAGGACCGCCTGGACGGTTTTGCTCGCGTCGGTTTTGCTGACGCCCGCGCCCGCTGCGACCGCGTCAATGAGTTCCTGCTTGTTCATGAACAGCCTCGGCAACAAAGTCAAAGCTGCACCCTACCTCATCCCGCTGCACACACGCAAATCGCTGACCTCCGCCCCACCACTGCCTGCGGCGGACAGCCCACCAATGAACTCCGGCTTACACCTGTCGCAGCCACGCTCGCCAAGTGCAATCGCGAACATTTTCCGCCCGGCCGGCGCTCACACAACCAGCGGGCCGATGCGGGTGCAGCCTGGCGAGCAGGGCCGACCGCTCGGCCTCCGGCACAGAGCGAGTGGTCCAGCGCCAGCTCGCTCCAATGGTTTGCGAAACCGGGACGAGCGCGCTGAACCCATTACCGCACGGTTCGAAATTACTGAACGGCAAGACGGTCTGGAAATATTCGGTTCCGTTGCGCGGGCCGTGGTCACCGTCATGAAACGGTCTCGTTAGGCGCCGGCCAGCTGTCCCGTGGCGGGCAAGCTCGTCGACCTCGTATTTGGCGTCGACCAGTTGCTGGATCTCGTCGCGTAGCTTCGGCGAAATGTTGTTCGCGACAGGCTGGAGTTTCGCGTAGGGTGTTGCACTCATCGTTATGCTCCTTTGTCTGGCCGCTCTCAATTCGCTGAACAATCATCGGGTGCGCGCCATCGCGAGTGCAACTATCACTGAATCGGCCCGGGTTTTTCGGAGACCTCAACCTTTGAGAGAATGGGGTCATGGAAACCTTAAAACCTGAAAGCAATGTAAAAAAGAAGGCCCAACCGAAATACTCGGCGGAGATGCGCGCACGCGCCGTGCGGATGGTGTTGGACCACCTGCGGGAGTACGAATCGGAATGGGCGGCCATCAGCTCGATCGCGGCGAAAGTCGGCTGCACGCCGGAGGGTTCTGTCGCAATAAGGATGTTCATGCGTGAGGCGGCGGAGATGAATAGGAATCCTTATGCAATCAATGAATAGAA
>NZ_LOWB01000103.1 GCF_001522865.1 Burkholderia sp. TSV86
CGATCGTGGACTTGTACGCGGCGACTGCTGAAGCGCTGGCGGCATGGGAGCCGCGTTTTCGGCTCACACAAGTCAAGTTGGCGAGTGCCGATGTCGGCGTCGTCGCGCTCGATTTGATCGGCCGATATCTTCCTGATGGTCGGACCGTGACGCTTGATGGCATTAAGGTGAACTGATGATCGGTGCGTTTACTACCGTGAATCTGTCGCAGTTACCGGCCCCCAATGCGGTCGAGCAACTGGACTTCGAAACGATTTTTCGAGCCATGCTGGCTGATCTTCAGGCGCGCACGCAAGGGGCTGGGCAGCCGTTTACCGCTCTGGTGGAGAGTGACCCAGCCTATAAGATTCTGGAAGTTTGCGCGTATCGAGAACTGCTCGTTCGCCAACGCGCCAACGAGGCCGTGCGCGCAGTCATGCTCGCGTTCGCCATCGGTACCGACCTGGATCAGATCGGCGCGAACTACAACGTGCCGCGTCTGTTGATCAAGCCGGCTGATGATGCCGCCATTCCACCGACGCCCGCAGTGTGGGAATCGGACGACGATTACCGCGCTCGCATTCCGGTTTCTCTGGAAGGTTACACCACCGCCGGAAGCGAGGGGAGTTACGTGTTTCACGGTTTGAGCGCGACGGGCACGATCAAGGATATTTCTGCCGTCTCGCCGGCGCCGGGGAAAGTGGTGGTGTATGTGCTATCGCGCAACGGCGACGGAGCGGCGGGGGAGGATGAAATCGCGGCTGTGACGGCTGCGTTGAATGCGGAAAAAATACGCCCAATGACGGACCAGGTTTCCGTGCTGTCGGCGGGGATTTTGCCGTACACGATCGATGCCGAACTGGTGTTGTTTGATGGGCCGGATGCGGATGTGGTGACGCAGGCGGCGAAGCGTGCTGCCCAGGCTTACGCGGATTCGGTCCATCGAAACGGTTACGACGTGAGTTTGTCCGGTGTCTATCAGGCGCTGCATCGTCCGGGCGTTGATCGGGTCAACTTGCGCACGCCGAGTGCCAATATCCCAGCATCGGCGGGCCAGGCGCCGTACTGCACGGCCATTAACGTCACGGTGGCGTCCAATGGCTAGCCTATTGCCGCCGAATGCGGCGCCGTTTGAAGTTTCACTGGCCGAGAGCGTCGCGCGAATCAGCGATGTCCCGACGCCAGTGCGGGACATCTGGAATGCCGACCGGTGTCCATCGGATTTGCTTCCGTGGCTCGCCTGGGCGTTCAGCGTCGATTTTTGGGATGCAAACTGGCTGGATGAGCAGAAGAGAAATTCCATTCAATCCGCCGTGGCGGTCCAGCGCTACAAAGGCACGATTGGCGCGGTGAAGCAGGCGCTCGATGCACTCGGGTACACGGTGACCATCCAGGAGTGGTTTCAGCAAATACCGCCTGCTGCCCCCTATACGTTTAGCGTTTGGGTGGACAGTAGCCAGAGTGGAATTGATCAGGATGGCTATGGGAAGATCATCTCCTATATCCGCGCAATGAAGAATCTCCGATCGCATTTTGGTTCATTTCAGCCGTCGGTCACGACGCGTGGCGGCCCAGTGCTGGCTGGCGTTTTGACGATTGGAAACAACATCACGATCTCGTACGACGGCACGCAGCTAGTCGATAGATGGTTGGATGGAAGCTGGAATCTTGATGGGGCGATTTCACTTAGTGGAACTAAGGTTTAAAAGCGAATATGGCGAATTTGATTCCCGCCCCAGCTTGGGACGACGTACCGCAGTTGGAGAAAAGCACCAAAGCCATGGGGGGCGCGGGTGGTCCGATGAACGCGCAAGCGCAGGCGCTCGCGAATCGAACAGAAGCGATCAAGACGTTCTATACGGTCAGTGTCAGGCATTTCGGGGCGCAAGGCGATGGCAGAACGAACGATGACACGGCGCGCGCTAGCGCGGAGTCCAAGTCTTCATCCGTGTATTGGCCGGAAGGAACTTATTTGCTCGATCAGGCGCCGGACATCGAGAAATCATGGGGAGCTGGGGTCTGTCTGGTGGGGGATGCGCGCGTCTATCTGCGCCCGCACCCGGAGCGGGCAACGTCGATCAAGGCGGAGGCATTTGGGTTGCCGGCCGACCATGCGACGGATGCATCGGGGCCGCTTCAGCGCGCGATCGATTTGGCGCAGTCATTGGGATTGCCGGTTGAATTGCCGGCGAATGCAAAGCTGCGGCTGGCGAAAGGATTGGTATTCAAGCATGGTCAAGCGGCGAGTGGCGATGCGCTCACGTATCTGCCGCGGCTGATCTCGAACGGAGCGACGCTTTACCCGATGCCCGGTGTGACGGCCATCAGCATCGTGCCGCGCTGTTTGCTGGCTGATGCGAGCAGCAATCGCGGTAATGCGCGGATTGAAATACTAGGCAAGCTGACGTTCGACGGGTCGTTGGGTGATGCAACCAGCGCTGCATTGGCTATCGGGAAGTCGGGCTATTTCTGTAGCTCGCTCGAATGGAATCGAATTGACGACATACTGGCCGCCCACTTCCCGAGTGGATCGACGGTGGTTACTTTTACCGAGACGCGGCATTACGAGATTAATCGGCTCGTCATTTTCTCTGGTGGCATGCGGCTCCAGGCTAGTGCGCCGGGATCGTTTTGTGGAGATATGGTTTTCAATACGTATGAGGGTCAAGGGTCGAAGACCTACCCGCCGCTTGCACTGGTGGCGAGCGGGGGCGCGGCAGGCAACCCGTCGATGGTGCGCGGTATTCGATTTGCTAATGGCACCGTTTATGGAGCTGGAACGGTCCTGCTCGCGACTGGGAATTCGCAACTCGGCGATATCTGGATGTCCGATATTCAATTCGATTCTGGAGCATCGGAGAAAGGGGAGTGCGCACTGGAAATGGTCGCGAGCGGGTCCGGCGCCACACTGATCAATGTCAAGGTATCGTCACCGTACTTTGCTGGATATCGTGCTCCGGCCGTATTTGCGCATGCGGACAATAACGCCACGTTCATGAACGTCGATGTCACGGATCTCTATGCCAACACGATGTTCCTGGGCAATTACGGTGACAACAATCAGAATGCAGCGATCGTGATGCTGGGTATTGGCGGGATGAACGTCTCCGGTGGCAGCATGTCATCGATTCACGGTGATGGTGCCAGTTCGTGCATTGTCAATGTCATTGGAAGCAAGCGTATCAAGGTCGAGAGTCTGAATGTCATTGGCACGGATGGAGTTGTCGACGGCGTCACCATCGGGAAAGGCGACAGCGATAGCTACGTCATCACGAACAATCTGATGCAAGTCAGCGATGCCGTCGTCAACGAATACGGTAGCGGATCGCCCAACCGGATCATTGCCAATAATATGCTCGTGACGGCCTGACTATGCGCTATAAGACCATTCACACAAACTATGGCTTGCGGCGCATGACGCAGGCCGAAGCAACGGGTACATCGATTAATTTGGTGGCTGTATCGGTAGGCGATGGCGGCGGCAATCCGACGACGCCAGATCGAGGGCAGACGCAATTAATTCGGGAGATGTTCCGGACCGCGCCGAATCGCGTCTATCAGGATCCCCAAAATCCTGTGTTATTCGTGGTTGAAATGGTGATCCCGGCCACGATGGGGGGTTTTACCATCCGCGAAATGGCCGCATGGGATGATCAAGGGGGAATGTTCGCCGTAGCGAATGTTCCGGACGTGTACAAGCCGCAAGGGGATGGCAGCGAAGGTTCATTCGGCGATACCGTGTTGCGCATGGAATTCCTGGCAACGAATGCCGACATGGTTACCATACAGATTGACCCGAATGTGGCTGTTGCTACGCAAGCGTGGGTCAATAACGCGATTACACTTCCCTACCTGCTGAAGGGCGGTCACACCGGCCAGATTTTAGCGAAGAAATCGAACGCGGATGGTGATGTGTCATGGCAGGATCCGACGACGGCAAATGTGACAGTCAGCACGGTAGATGAGGTGCAGACGCTGGCGGATGGGCAAACCGCCGTTACGTTGACGAAGTGCAGCACGATCGGGCTGGCGATATATATTGAAGGCAGCCGCTTGCTGCCCACCGAATGGACGGCCGATTCGATTGACCGCGCGAGGCTGATGCTTGCCCGGTCGTATCCGGCCGGATCGCGTGCCTATTTCGTGCAGAACGATCCTGCTGCCTTTGTTCCTGCGCCGCTCATTCAATCGAAAAACCTTTCCGATGTTCCTGACGTGGGCGTTGCGCGCGCAAACCTGGGCGTGGACAGCAAGGTAAACACGGACACGCATGCACCTCCTGGCATGATTATGTATTTTGCCGCAGCCGTTCCCCCGCCTGGCTGGATGAAAGCGAATGGGGCGGCGGTCAGCCGGACGACGTATGCCGCCCTATTCTTCAACATCGGGACGACGCACGGTGCCGGTGACGGTTTCAATACGTTCAACCTGCCGGATTTGCGCGGTGAGTTTATTCGCGGCTGGGATGATGGGCGGGGCGTCGATGGCGGGCGCCAGGCAGGCTCGCGGCAGGGGTCGCAGAATCTGGCGCATGCGCACTGGGCGTCGAGCGATGTGCAGGGTAGGCACACCCACGGAGTGAATGACCCCGGCCATTCTCACCAGATGAATTTGACGAACAACACCAACCTGAGTTCTGGTAGCGGGGCGCCTGGACTGATCGGCACCATCCGCACTGAGGCAGCAGCCACCGGTATCACGATCCAGCTTGGCGGCGACCATTATCACAATATTACGATCAATCCAGACGGCGGCAACGAATCGCGTCCACGTAACGTCGCGCTACTTGCCTGCATCAAATACTGACCATGAACACGAGAACAGTTTTCCAAACCGATCGCGCGGGTATGTATTGCGGGACTGCCTCGGCGGACGAAAGCCCGCTTGAGCCGGGTGTATTCTTGATGCCCGCTGGCGCGGTGGATGTCGCGCCCCCAGATAAATGGCCGGATGACAAGTGGCCGCGCTGGAGCGGTGCAGCATGGGAACTTGTCACGAGGCCGCGGCCCATCGAAAGCAATCTCGATCCCATCGAGAAGCTTCGGGCGTTTTTAGCGGCGAATCCGGATGTCGCGATTGCGATTGAACAGCGTCCCGTATTGCCCGCATAACGAAGAACCCACAAGAGGAAAGTGTGGGCCGCGCGCCGGACAATGCCAGCCAATCTAGATTGAGCCGATTGGCACCAAGGACATACCTATGGCGGGCGACACCTTTTTGCATGGCGTTGAAGTCATCGACATTGACGATGGCCCTCGCCCCATTTCGACGGTGCGCACGTCCGTCATTGGGCTGGTGGGTACGGCCCCGGATGCCGATGCGAAGACGTTCCCGTTGAATACGCCGGTGTTGATTGCCGGCAGCCGAAGCGTCGCCGCAAAATTGGATGTGACGGGGCAGGGCAGAGGGACGCTGCCGGACGCGATGGATTCGATTTTTGATCAGTCTGGCGCGGTTGTCATTGTCATTCGCGTGGACGAGGGCGCGGACACTCAGGCGACGCTGGTCAATGTGCTGGGTGGCGTCAATGCGAATACCGGTCAATACGAGGGCGTCCAAGCGCTACTGGCGGCGGAGTCCGTGGTCGGGTTTGCACCGCGCATCTTGATTGCGCCGGGGTTCACGCACCAGCGCACGCAAGGCGGCGTCACATCGCTGTTGATGACGCCGGGCGCGGGCTACACGGATGGCATCTATGACCTGGTGCCGTCTGGCGGTGCGGGCGGCGCAGGCGTTGCCGCGAGTGCGACCATCAAGGGCGGCGGCGTCGCCGCGACCACGATCAAGAATCCGGGTGCCGGATATACCGCCGCGCCCGTGTTCGCCCTTCCGCCGGCTGCGGGCACACCGACGACGGCCGCCACGTTCACGGCGAACATCGGCACGGTCGGTAACGCCGTGGTCGCCGAGTTGATCGGCATCGCTGAACGCATGCGCGCGGTCATTATCCAGGACGGCCCCGACGTGAATGACGCGGACGCCATCGCCGCGGCCGGCGATTTCGGCAGCAAGCGCGTATATCTGGTGGACCCGCAGGGTATTAAGACGGACAGCCAGGGTAATCTGGTGCCGTCGCGCTCCAGCGCCGCCGTCGCTGGCCTGATTGCGAAGGTGGATAACGACTTAGGATTTTGGTGGTCACCCTCCAATCAGAATATCAATGGTATCCAGGGCACCACGCGGCCCATCGACTTCAAGCTGGGTGATGCCAACAGCCGCGCAAATTTGCTGAACGAAAAGAACGTGGCGACGATCGTTCGGCAGAATGGCTTCCGCTTGTGGGGCAACCGTACGCTGTCCAGTGATCCGAAGTGGCAATTTCTGTGCGTGGTGCGCACGGCGGATGTCATTAACGATAGCCTGATGGCGGCCCATCTGTGGGCGGTCGATCGAGGCATCACGAAGCAGTACGTGACAGAGGTTGTCGAGGGAGTGAATGCGTTCCTGCGTGGCTTGGTCGTGAAGGGCGCGATCCTCGGCGGTGTGTGCTGGGCCGATCCTGATCTGAACACGGCGGATGCCATCGCCAACGGCCGGATTTACTTCGACTTCGATTTTACTCCGGCGTATCCGGCGGAGCACATCACCTTCCGCTCGCACCTGGTGAATGACTACATCAGCACGATTTTTAATTGAACGGCGCGGGCGCTGTGTATGCCCAGGAATCTAGGAGTGCAAGCACATGGCTGCAAGAGAGGTTCTTAAAAATTTAACGCTTTGGGCCGATGGCCGAGGCTATGCCGGCCAGGTGCGGGATGTGAATCCACCGAAGCTGACGCAGAAAACGGAGGACTTCCAGGGTGGCGGCATGGTGGCCCCGTTGAAGATCACGGTGGGCATGGAAGGGTTGACCACGGACTTTTCGTTGATCTCGTATGACCGCAACGTGCTGTCGTTGTTTGGCGTCACGGAAGGGGCGAACGTGCCGCTGACCATCCGCGGCGCGCTCGAATCGGGCGATGGGACGGTGATCCCCGTCATGATGAACATGCGCGGCAAGGTCATCGAGCAAGACCCCGGCACCTGGAAGCCTGGCGAAGTGCCGTTCCTGAAAATCCAGATGGCGCTGAATTATTACAAGCTACTGCATCACGACAAGGTGGTGACCGAAATCGATGTCGAAAACATGATTGCGACCATCAACGGCGCGGACACGCTGGCGGCATTCCGCAGTGCGCTGGGGCTGTAATCCACATCCGGCGCGGACCGACCCGCATCAATCATCTCATTTAAACAGGTCAGCAATGAGCGCAAAAAAGGAAACGTGGTTGAAAGAAAACGGCGACGGTAGCGTGACCATCACGCTGTCGAAGCCGCTGGAAGTGAACGGGGTGCCGCTTCAGGAGGTCACGATGCGCGAACCCACCCTGGATGACCAGGTGGCGAGCAACGAAGCGCGTGGCAGTGACGTGTTGAAGGAAATCACGCTGTTTGCCAATCTTTGTACCGTCGCGCCGGCCGACCTGCGCCGTTTGAAGTTGCGCGATTACTTGCGCCTGCAAGCCGCATTCGGAAATTTCCTCGATTGAGTGCGGACCATGTGCGCGCCGGGGCGTTGGCACTCGCGTCCCATACCGGGTGGTCGCAAGGCGAAATCCTCGGGATGCGCACGTCACGTTTTCTCTGGTGGCTGGACGGGCTGCCGAAGGAATAAATCCCGCCCATGGCAAGCAACAAGCGACTTTCCGCAACCATCACCATCGGCGGCGCGGTTTCCGGGACGCTGAGAGGCGCTTTCGGAGAGATCAACAAGTCGCTGGGCAGGGTGGGTCAGAGCGTCACGGACCTGACGAAGCGCCAGAAGCTGCTGGGCCGCGCCATTCAGCAATTCGGCCGGACCGGCAGGGATGTGGACAGTCTGCGCGGTTCGTATGCGAAGCTGACGGTCGAGCTGGACCGCGCGCGTCGCGCGCAGGAACGGCTGACGAAGGCGCAGGCGTTCAAGTCGAAGGCCGGCGAAATCGGCGGCAAGCTGACGGGGGTCGCGCATCGCGCTGCCGCTGGCGGCTTGGTTATGGGCGGCGTCCTGTACACCGGCATTCACGCCGCTATCGAGCGCGAGAACGCCGTCAACGTTATCCGCAACTCTGGCGTATCGAAGGAAGAGGCCGACTCGATGGTGAAGGCCGCGCAGGACTCGAAACAGTTCGGCGTATCGGTCACGAAGGCTACGGAAACCGTCAGCGAACTGCGCACGGCGCTGGGCGATGCACACCATGCTATCGAGGCATTGCCAACAACGCTGAAGGCGATTTCCGGTCTGCAACTCTACAATCGCGGCCACAAAAACCAGATTGGCGAGGACGCCGCGTATAGTCTCGCGAAGATCGCCGAAGAGCGCGGCGGCGCTTCATCGCCTGAAGCGCTGCGCGAAAAGCAAAACTGGGCATTCAAGGCGCTGACAGGTTCTAACGGCGTCGTTAGCGCAGATGAACAACTGACCGCAATCCGGCGCGGCAAGAGCGCGGTTGCGGCGATGAGCGACCGTGCATTCTTCGGCGATACGTTTCTGATGCAGGCGATGGGCGCGAATCAGTACGGCACTGCATCCAGTACGCTGGTGAATGCCTGGATCGGTGGCCATCAGACGCACGGCGCGTTTGACGAGATGGCGAAACTCGGCCTGCTCGACACGAAGAACGGCAACGTCCAATTCGACAAGACCGGAAAAATTAAAAAGGTTTCCTCGAACGCGCTGATTGACAACGAGCTGTTCCTGAAGGATCCACAGGCGTGGGTGGATAAGCACTTGATCCCGATCGCCAAAAGTCGCGGTGTGGATATCGACGATCCGGCCCAGATTGCAAAATTCGCGAACAGCATCGCCTCGAATACGAACGCGGCGAACATTGTCACGCAGCGGATGCGGTTCTCACACAACATCGCGAAGGACCGGCACAATGTTGATATCGCGCACGGCATCGACGAATCTGAGGCGGCCAATCGCGCGTCCACGCAAGGCAAGATCGACAACGCACGCGCTCGCCTGAACGACGCGCAGGTGCGGATGGGCAACGTCCTTCTGCCAACGTTCGCCACGGCGATGGAAAGGGCGGCATCTGCCTTGGAATCGGTAAATAAGTTCGCCGAAGAAAACCCGCGCCTGTTCAAGGCCGTCACCGTTGGGCTGGCTGGGACTGCTGCGGCGCTTGTCGTCGTCGCACCGGTCCTGTTGGCGGCAAACGGCATCTTGCAGACGATTGCGCTCGTGCGTCTGGCCACCGCAACGGCACAAGTCAATTCGATGGTAAGCGCGATGAACGGCGTGCAGGGCGCGGCGGCGAGCGCTGGCGGCGGCCTCCTTGGGTTCATCGGAAAGCTTGGGCTAGCGGCAGGACTCGCGACCGCCGCACTGGCGGCGGCTAAGGCGGCCGGCTTGCCGGATGTTGACGGCGCAAAAGGCGCGGACGATGTGAAGAATGGCCGCTGGTGGGCCGCGTCTACGCACCTCTCTGCTGGCGATTTTCTGCGGGCTGGTGCCGCTCGCATTTCTGGCAAATCGAATGAGGAAATCGCAGCATCGCTTGCGGCAGGCCAAAACCCTGCGGCGAAGGCTGCGCCCGCCGTTCCGCCGATGGCGTCGCGCAGCGCAGCGCCAACGAACAGCACTGTGAACGTCGGTGGCATCACGATCAACCAGCAGCCCGGCCAGAACGGCAGCGCGCTGGCGCGTGAAATAATGCAGGAAATCCAGCGCCAGCAAGGCATCAAAAATCGTAGCCGTATGCACGATGGAGCATCGTCATGAGCTTGGGCGCATTTATCGCGGGCTTCGTACCGATGCTCAGGCTCGGCAACTTCAATTTTGCGCTGAATGTGGCGGTGTTCCAAGAGATGCACCATAGCGCCGAATATCGATGGCCTGCCCAGGAACGCTTCGGCCAGTTACCGGCGTTGCAGTACACCGGGGCCGGTGAGGAAAGCGTCACACTACCCGGCATCATCTATCCGGAGTGGCGAGGCAGTGCGAATGCGATGGCGATGCTGCGCGCGCTGGCGGAGCAGGGGCAGCCGCAACTGATGCTGGATGCGCAAGGGCGCGTCTATGGGCGTTGGGTCATCACCAACGTAGAGGAAACGCGCGGGACGTTTGCGGCGTTCGCATTGCCGCGCAAGATTGAATTTACCGTGACGTTGAAGCGGTTCGACGGCTCGGATATCGCACCGCTGGAAAATTCCCTCACCGACTCGATTTCGCAATGGTTGTCATGACGACCGAATATGTGACGAAGGACGGCGACCTGGCCGACGAAATCGCCTGGAACTATTACGGCACGCGCGCAAGCCGGGTGGTGGAGCAATTGTTAGACGCGAATCCTGGGTTGGCTGATCGCGGCCCCGTTCTGACCGCTGGCATCACGATCATCCTGCCCGATTTCACGCTGCCCGCGACGCAGCAGAGCATCAAGCTATGGGACTGACACAGCCGGTTCGCCCAAATTTCAAACTGGTGGCGAACGATCGCAACATCACGGCGACGATCCTGGATCGTTTCATTAGTCTGAGCTTGACTGACGAGACAGGTAACACGAGCGACATGCTGGAATTTAGCCTGTCCGACCATGATCCCGCCACGCCAATTCAGTTTCCGCCAACGGGCGCGCAACTGCAATTGTTCCTCGGATATGACGGCGCATCCCAGCCGATGGGGTCGTTCATTGTCGACGAAATCGAGTTGTCGGGGTGGCCGGGTGTGATGCACATCCGCGCGCGGGCGGCGGCGTACGACATGGGCAACGGCGGCGAATTTCATCTACAGACCCAGAAAATTCGGAGTTGGAAGGCGGGTGTCACCATTGGGGGGATAGTGCAGAAAATCGCCAGGGAACACGGCATGACTGGCGCCGTGTCCGCATCGCTCGCCGGCATTCAATTGCCCCACATCGACCAGCAAGACGAGTCCGACTTGAACTTGCTGTTGCGTGTCGTCGCGAAAAAATACGACGCGGTGGTGAAGCCGGCCGGCAGCAAGCTGGTGGTGGCCAAGCGCGGCGAGTTCAAGAGCGTGAGCGGTCAGGACTTGCCGACCATCACGCTTCAGGCGCGTGAATGCAGTCGCTGGACCATGACGCAGCAGCGCCGGGAAACGGCCGGCACGGTTGTGGCGTACTACCATGCCGTGAAACAAGCGAAGCGCCATATTGTGACGGTGGGGTCCGGCGAACCGGTGCGGCGCATCAAGCAATATTTCCCGACGCAGGATCAGGCGGTGGCTGCCGCGAAGGCCGAGTTGGCCAAACGCACGCGGGGCATGCTGAAAATGACGCTCACGTGTCCGGGGCGCGCCGACCTGGCGGCCGAATCGCAAGTGAATTTACGGGGGTGGCGCGATGGGGTGCCGACCACGTGGATTGCGACGCGCGTGGAGCACACTCTCGATACCGAGGGCTATGTCTGTCATGTGGAGCTTGAGCAGCCGAATGCGGGGCGGCAAGGCGCGGTTGACGACGCGGTTTAGGCGCGGGTTTCATGAAGACCGCTGAGTCTGCCGCAAGGTATCCCAGTAGATCAAAAGTACAAAAATAAAGCCCGCTCACGAGCGGGCTCATTCTGAAATTTCGATTTTCGTTCTGAATTTCATTATATAAAATCAAGTGACTCTCTTAGTTCCTTGATTTTATTGAGTCTTTTGGGGTGGCTGATGGGACTCGAACCCACGACAACAGGAATCACAATCCTGGACTCTACCAACTGAGCTACAGCCACCACTGGCTTGCTACCTCTTCATCTGATTCGCCGGAAGAACTTATCAGCGAAGAAGCGAGATTATACAAACCCCGTTTAATTTTGCAAAGCCCTTTTTTCAAAAAATTCGGCTTTGCTCGCATTCGCCGCATTCAGGTGCACGCGTGCTTCATCGAAAATCGACAGATCGCCGCGCGCCAGCCGCTTATTGTCCGATAGCACGCGCCGCCAACCGCGCGCGCCGGCGGCGCCGCGATATAACCCCAGCGCGTGCCGGATGATCGCGCCGAGATAAGTGCCGCGCGCAAGTTCGGTCGCGCAGTATTCGATGAGCCGCGCCTGGACCTCGTCGCGCGTTGGCGCGGCAGAGCTGGCGCGATAGAAGCGTGCGTCGACGTTCGCGAGCACGTAGGGATTGTGATACGCCTCGCGTCCGAGCATCACGCCATCGACGTGCTGCAAGTGTTGTTCGACTTCGTCGAGTGTCGTGATGCCGCCATTGACGATGATCTCGAGTTGCGGAAAGTCGCGTTTCAAGCGATAGGCGTAGTCGTACTTGAGCGGCGGAATCTCGCGATTTTCCTTCGGCGACAAGCCTTTCAGGATCGCATTGCGCGCATGGACGATAAATACGTCGCAGCCGGCCGACGCGACCGTGCCGACAAAGTCGCGCACGAACCCATAATCTTCGACCGCGTCCACGCCGATCCGGTGCTTGACCGTCACCGGGATCGACACGGCATCGCGCATCGCCTTCACGCATTGCGCGACGAGTTGCGGCTCGTTCATCAAGCATGCGCCGAACGCGCCGCGCTGCACTCGCTCGGACGGGCAGCCGCAGTTCAAGTTGATTTCGTCGTACCCCCAGCGCTCGCCGAGTTTCGCCGAATGCGCGAGATCGGCCGGTTCGCTGCCGCCCAATTGCAACGCGACCGGCGCTTCCTCGGGGGTGAACGCCAGGTGACGCGCGACGTCGCCGTGAATCAATGCGCCTGTCGTCACCATTTCCGTATAAAGCCACGTATGGCGCGAGATCATCCGATGAAACGAACGACAATGGCGGTCGGTCCAGTCCATCATCGGCGCAACCGATACGCGGCGAGGACTAAGCAAGGGTGAAGCTGACATAAGCGGGGACCGAAAGGCGTGGCGACGTAGGGATAACTCGCGATTTTACCGCAATGAATCCGGCTGGGCTGCCGAGCGAATAGGCCTATTCCATCGACGCAAAACGCGTAACCCGCAGGCCGCATCGTCGCGGGCCGATCGGCCACGCGGCAAGCGTGGATCGCCGAGCCTGAAGGCGGGGCGACGAGAAATCGCTCGAGCGCCAAACGTCATCCGCTATGGCGAATCCACGCAATGTGTTGTGTTCAACCCGCGCGGCAAATCGACGGCGCGCCGCGCCGGTAGATTTTTTACTCCAGCCGAATCAATCGCTTTTGCTCGCGATTCGTAGCCGGGCTGAATCGCGCGGGCGGCCGGAAGAATGAGCTGTCATGGTGAAGCGAGCAGAACTGCATGCGCTCTTTGAATGGTCGCGTCAAAAAACGGCCGCGCTTACAAGTGGAGGAAACCGCGCGCATCGTCCGATTTCCGCGCCTGAGTGCGGCCTGAGTGCGATTACCCGACCTTGTTTTCCATTCTTTGTTGCCAATATGCGCCCAGCACCGGCTCGACGTCGTGCGGATCGAGCGGATCGCCGCATTGCGCACACACGGTCACGGGCTTGATCAGATGGCCGCATGCCCGGTGCCGCAGCAGGATGGGCGGCCCGTTGCCGTCGTCTTTCCAGCGATCGCCCCACGCGTTGAGCGCAAGCAGCACGGGGTAGAGGTCGAGCCCTTTCTGGGACAGTCGATATTCGAAGCGCGGCGGCCGTTCCTGGTATGCGCGCTTCGTGAAGATGCCTTCGTCGACGAGCCGGGCGAGCCGATCCGCCAGCACGTGGCGGGTGAGGCCGAGTTGCGCCTGAAACGCGTCGAAGCGGCGCACGCCGAAAAACGCGTTGCGCAGAATGAGCATGGTCCAGCGGTCGCCGAGAACCGCGAGCGTGCGCGCGATCGAGCACGGCATCGAGCCGACGTCATCCCATTTCATGATTGATTTCCATCGTGGATCGGATCTGGCATTGCATTCCATTATAGAACTTAGGTTCGGATCGGATGCATCCATGCGTGTTGACAAGCCTTTGATCGCTTATCAATAATGAGCGCCATTGTTAGTTCTCTTTTAGAACTTACTGGCGTGCAATGCGCGTCGTTCCTGTGTCGCGATAACGAGGAGTATTGATGAATCCGCTTTCCATGTCCGGTCTCGAACTGTTGCGCGCCGCTGCGGCGGGCGATTTGCCGGCTGCGTCGATTGCCGAGACGGTACCGATGCGCATCGACGATGTCGAGCTCGGTTACATCAGGATGAGCGCCCGGGCCGACGGTCGCCATTTGAATCCGCTGGGCGGCGTGCACGGCGGTTTCGCCGCGACCGTGCTCGATTCCGTCACCGGCTGCGCGGTGCATACGATGCTCGATGCGGGAATCGGTTACGGGACGATCGATCTGCACGTGAAAATGCTGCGTCCGGTGCCGCGCGACGCCGATCTGATTGCCGAGGGGCGTGTGATCCATCTGTCGAAAAGCCTGGGCGTTGCGGAAGGGACGTTGAAGACGTCGGATGACAAACTGGTTGCCCACGCATCGGCCACCTGTTTCATTCAGCGGCAGCCCTGAGCGGCGGGACGGTGCATGTGCGCTGGGCTTGAGCCGCGCCGGCAGCGTAAGCGCTGCTTGAGCGGCGCGGGGCCGGGCGCGCCGTGAAGCAATCCCGCCGATGTGCTAGCGTCGGGATTTTCCACTCGACGCAACAGGAAACCAGCATGAAATACCGCACACTCGGCGATTCGGGCGTTGAAGTCAGCGTGATCGGCCTCGGCACGATGACCTGGGGCGAGCAGAATACGGAAAGCGACGCGCACGCGCAGCTCGATTACGCCATCGACCAGGGCGTGACGCTGATCGACACGGCCGAGATGTACCCCGTGCCGCCGAAGCCGGAAACGCAAGGGCGCACCGAATCCTACCTCGGCACTTGGCTTGCGAAGCACCGCGCGCTCAGAGACAAGCTGACGATCGCGACGAAGATCGCTGGCCCCGTGCGCCAGCCGCATCAGCCCACGCATATTCGCGGCACGGGCAACCAGTTCGACCGCAAGAATCTGACCGAGGCGCTCGACGGCAGCCTGAAGCGCTTGCAAACCGATTATGTCGATCTGTACCAACTCCATTGGCCTGACCGGAGCACGACCACGTTCGGCCGCTCGGCCTACCCATGGGTCGACGAGCCCTATACGGTGCCGATCGAAGAAACGCTCGCCGTGCTCGGCGAGTTCGTCAAGGCGGGCAAGGTGCGGCGTGTCGGCGTGTCGAACGAAACGCCGTGGGGCGTCGCGCAGTTTCTGCACGCGGCGCGGCAAGCCGGCGTGCCGCGCATCGTTAGCATCCAGAATCCGTACAGCTTGCTGAACCGCACGTTCGAGAACGGGCTGTCGGAGTTCAGCCATCGCGACGGCATCGGGCTGCTCGCCTATTCGCCGCTCGCGTTCGGCTGGCTGTCTGGCAAATATGAAGGCGGCGCGCGCCCCGCCGGCGCGCGCATCACGCTGTACGAGCGGTTCCAGCGTTACAGCAAGCCGAAGGCGCTGGAGGCGACCTCGCGCTATGTCGCGCTGGCCAAGCACCATGGGCTGTCGCCGGTGCAGTTGGCACTCGCGTTCGTCAACAGCCGGCCGTTCGTGACGAGTAATCTGGTGGGCGCGACGTCGCTCGAGCAGTTGCGGGAGAACATCGCCAGTATCGACGTGACGCTGTCGCCGGAAATTCTCGCCGAAATCGACGCGCTGCACGAATTGCAACCCAACCCGGCGCCTTGAGTGGCGCATCCGGTGGCGATGATGCGGCTTTTACGCGGGTGCGGCAGCGCCCGCCGGTGCAAGCGGCCGATGGGCGTCATGCGTGCCGCGGCACGGGCGTTGATCGGAGAATCGCGCATCACGTGCGATAATTCAGGTTTCCCGTTACCGGCCCGGTTCGGTCGAACCGGGTAGTGATTTCCCGTATCCGAGGCCGAAGCGTCGATGAGTGGCCGCCATCGCTGCATGCGGCGCGGCCGCTCGCTCATTCATCCATTTCCGGCGTTTCGCTTCGATGCGCAATAGGCTCCGATATACGCATTCACGGCGACCAGCATGACCACTTCCCGCTCTCTTAATCCGCATCCCGCGCTTGGCTTGGCTGCGTTCGTGCTGCTCGTTGTCGCAGGGCTCTTCTACGTGAAGTGGTTTCCGTACTACCACAAGGCGTTCGTTGCCGCCGACCACCATTCGATCGGCCAATCGATTCTGATGGGAGCTGCGGCGCAGCCGCCCGAGCCGTCGCTGAAGGCGGCGCTCGACTATGCATGGGCGTATGGCAAGGCGATCTGGCAGGCGATGGTGTTGGGTTTGCTGCTCGGCTCGGCGGTGCAGGCGCTGCTGCCCGCGCAGTGGGTCACGCGCGCGCTCGGCGGCACGGGGTTCGGCAGTGTCGCGGCGGGCGGTCTGCTTGCGCTACCCGGCATGATGTGCACGTGCTGCGCGGCGCCTGTGGTCGCCGGTTTGCGCGAGCGTAACGCATCGCCGGGCGGGGCGGTCGCCTTCTGGCTCGGCAATACGGTGCTCAACCCCGCTGCGCTGGTGTTCATGGGCTTCGTGCTCGGCTGGCAATGGAGCGCGTTGCGGCTCGTGCTCGGCATCGCCATGGTGTTCGGCATCGGTTATTTGCTGAACCGTCTTGCCGGGCCGCAAACGCGTGGGATCGACGATGCATTGCGCGCGCGGCTCATTGCCGGGCAGGCCGAGGCCGGCAACGCGTTTGTCCGTTGGGCGAAGCTTTTCGTGCGAATGGCGGTGCGCCTCATTCCCGAGTATCTGGTGCTCGTGCTGCTGCTCGGTGCGGCGCGCGCATGGCTTTTTCCACACATCGGGCCGGATATCGGCAATGGGCTTGGCTGGATCGCCGCATTCGCGGTGGCGGGCATGCTGTTCGTGATCCCGACCGCGGGCGAGGTGCCGATCATCCAGGCGATGCTGTCGCTTGGCATGGGCGTCGGGCCGGCCGGCGCATTGCTGATGACGCTGCCGCCCGTCAGCGTGCCGTCGCTTGCCATGCTTGCCCGCTCGTTCAAACCGGCGACGCTCGCGCTCGTCGCGGGGCTTGTCGTCGTATTCGGGATCGTCGGCGGCCTGGCTGCAGTCGGGCTTGGATTCTAATCGGGCCGGCCTCGGCGCAGAGGCCGGCCGCTATTTCAGCAGCAGAAACAATCAGGAAAACGCATGACGCAACACAAGGTACATCCCCGGCTCGAACAGGCGCTGACGCGCGGCGATCTGGCCATCCGCCAGGCTAACTCCACACGCGCGACAGCCGTGCTGAACGCGCTCGGCAAGATGATCGTCGAGGCGTCGGCGACGATCGGCGTCGAGGCGAGCGTGGAGATTCCGCAAGGCGAGCGAGTTTACGATCCGATCAACGGGCTGTGGCCGCAGAAGATGCTGGTGTCGTTCGATGGGCCTGTCGCGGATGCCGATCCGGAAGAGTTGCGTACCGTGTATTTGCTCGCCGACGATCCGGGCACCATGTTCCGCGTCGAATGGCATCGCGCGGATGGCAAACTCGGCCGGCAGGAGGGCGGTCCGATCGCGACTGTTGCATTCTTGACCGATGTCGAGATGCCGTGGAGCGACGACGACGAGTGAGCGCGAATGAGCGGCGGGCCGGCGCAGCAATCGGCAGCCGCGGCGGGGAATGCGATTCGGACGGCCGGTGAACGCGGTTTATGAAGCGCGGCCGGTGAGGTGTGGCTGGTGAAGCGCCGCGCAGTGATGCCTCGCGTGCAGGCGTCATTTGTATGGCGATGCCGCTCTAGCATTCAGCGCATCATCCGCCGCCTGAATAGCCGGGCGCAGACGAAAAAACCGCCAATCGCATACGCGGCAAGCACTGCGATGTGCATCGCGGCGCCGGTGGCCGGACGATCGAGCATCGCGGGGCGGATCAAGTCGACGGCATTCGCGAGCGGCAACGCATAAGCAGCATGCCGTGCGAAATCGGGCAACTGCGTGAGCGGAAAGAACACGCCGGAGAGCAGCAGCATCGGCGTCAGTACAAGTGTCTGATAGAACATGAAGAAGTCATAGGATGGCGCGAGCGCGGTGACGATCATCGATAAGCTTGCGAATGCAAGGCCGGCGAGTGCGATCACCGGCAACGCAAGCAACATCGACGGGAATGCCGCGTAACCGAGGATGCCCGCGACGAGCATGATCGCGGCGCCCGACAGCATCGCCTTGCTCGCTGCCCAGACGATCTCGCCGAGCACAATATCGCCGAGCGCGAGCGGCGTATGCATGATCGCCTCCCAGGTGCGCTGCACGTGCATGCGCGAAAAGCCCGAATACATTGTTTCGAAGCTCGCCGACATCATCACGCTCGAGCCGACCGTGCCGGCCGCGAGAAATGCAATGTACGACACGCCGTCGACGTGCCCGACCATCAGCCCGAGTCCGAGCCCGAGTCCGAATAAATAGATCATCGGATCGGCGAGATTGCCGAACATCGACGCGAGCGCGAGCTTCTGCCAGACGAGATAGTTGCGGCGCCAGACGGCGATCCAGTTGGTCGCGTTCGCGGGCAGCGCCAGCAGGGATCCGCGCTCGCGAGGCGCGGTGGCGGATGGCGGCGTGTAACGGCGGGTGTCCATCGTGCGTCAGTCCTGCATCTCGCGGCCCGTCAGCCGCAAAAACACGTCTTCGAGATTAGCCGGCCGGTGCAGGCAGCGCAGGCCGTGACGGCCTTTGAGCCGCGTGTTGATCGGCTCAGGATCGTCGACGTAGCAAAAGAGCGTTTCGCCGCTGATTTCGGTGCGCTTGACCAGTGGCGCGAGCTCGTCGCGCAAGCTCACGGGATCGGGGCCGTAAATTTCGATCACATCGCAACCGATTTCCTTTTCGATCAGCGAGTGCGGTGCGCCTTCCGCGATCTTCCGGCCTTCCTCGATCACGCACAGCCGGTGGCACAGGCGCTCGGCTTCTTCCATGAAATGTGTGGTCAAGAGGATCGTCTTGCCGCGCGCGAGCAGCGAGCGCAACCGTTCCCACATCAGGTGCCGCGCTTGCGGATCGAGTCCTGTCGTCGGCTCGTCGAGCACGAGCACGTCGGGATCGTTGACGAGCGCGCGTGCGAGAGTCAGCCGCCGCTTCATGCCGCCGGACAGCTCGCTTACCTTCGCATTCGCCTTGTTTTCGAGCTTTGCGAATTCGAGCAGCGGCGGCACGAGTGCGCGCGCATCATGCGCGGTGAGCCCGAAATAGCGCGCGAAGACGATCAGATTTTCCCGAACGGTGAAGTCGGGGTCGAGGTTGTCGAACTGCGGCACCACGCCGATGCGCCGGCGCGCATGACGTGCGCGCGCCGGCACCGGTTCGCCGCATAGGCGGATCGAGCCTGCATCGGGGTGGGTGACGCCGAGCAGCATCTTGAGCGTCGTGGTTTTGCCCGCGCCGTTCGGACCGAGCAAACCAAAACATTCGCCGGGATGCACGTGAAACGACAGCCCATTGACGACGAGCCGGTTGTCATAGCGTTTTTCGACTTCCTGAAAATCGATCGATGCGGCGGACATGGGCGAGCAGAGGTAATAGGAATCGTGCGGCACGAACGGGCCATTCTAGTGCATCGATTGCATGATTTCAGCGGCGCGAGACGCGCGGATCACGCGCCGCTCCGCATCGTTACATCACATCATTGTGCATTTGTGGCGCGCGGCGAATCAGCGTTTTCCAGCTCTTGCATCTGCGATTGCGTCGCACCATGATGAACTCACGCGCCTGTTGCGTAATAGGGAGATCATCATGGCGAGCTATAAAAAAATTCTATTGTGCTACGACGGCACGCTCGAAGGCCGCAAGGCATTGCGGTGCGGTGCCGATTTGGCGCTCGATCTGAAGGCGGAAACGCATTTGCTGTCGGTTGTCGACATGCGATCGAGCATTGCACAAAGCGCCGGCTTGCTGACCGACGTTGCATGCAGCCGCTTTGAGGAGACGGCGCGCGAAATCTTGCAAGAAGGCGTCGATTGGCTGACCGCGCGCGGCGTGCAGGCGCAGGGACACTTTGCGTTCGGCTATCCGATCGACGAAATCGCCAATCTCGCAACGAAACTCGAGGTCGATCTCGTCGTGGTCGGCCATCGTTGCCGGAGCGGCTTGTCGCGATGGTGGATGGGTTCGGGCAACACGCAATTGCTCGACCGTATATCGTGCAGCATTCTCGTTGCCTGCTCATCGTCTGCCGAACAGCGCGCGGAGAGCCAGAAAGAGGCGGCGCAGGCGACGACTGGACGATAACGATCGCCGGGAACGATGGGCGACTGCAACGGTGCGGCGCAACGGAGCGTATTCGGTTGCGCCGACAATTGTTCGAACGGCTGGCGTGCTGGCTGCCAGTTCAACCGTCATGCTCGTGCAGGTCGATTGCCGACAATTTCCAGCCGAACAGCCCGCTGCGATGGAAAATTGCGGCGTAGTGTGCATTGCTGTTGCTGCGGCGGTAGATGACGACGAATTCGTCAACTCCTCGATATGATGCGCTGGCGTGCGGCGCCACGTCGGGCATCGACGGCGGCGCGGCTTGGGCCGTGGCGCCGGTGGCGGATTCAGATGTGGAGGACAAAGCGCCGCTGTTGGTTAACGGCGGCGTGGCGCCGGGAGCCGTCGCCGCTGCCGTGGACGGTTCGCTGCCGGCCGGGTTCAGTTCCGGCGGACGTTCACCAGGCTGAGCGCGTGGCGGTAAACCGCTCATCAACGCAGCGACGCCCTCCGGCGTTGCATACGCATCGACGAGCGGACCGACGAGTGCCGAACCAACGAGCGCACCGATGACCGCCAACGGATTGTCGCGCTGCCGGGCTTCGATACGCTGCATCAATTCATTGGTGAGCTGCTGCTTCAGGCTACTGCGCAGCGCCGGGAAATCGACGTATTGGCTGATCGCGTGAGCGTCGCGCGCGTCGATCGCCTGCTTGATTTGTCTGAGTGCGAGATAAGGCGACGCATACCCATAGACAATCATCGCGACGATAATAACGAACACCGCGATGATAAAAAACGGTTTCGGAACCCGTCTTTGCGGATGCGTGATAACACTCAAACAGCCCCCTCGACGAACGAAATAGCACTCGAGGATCAGAGACCTTGCTGTGTAAGCGAATGTTCCTCGGCGATGCAGCGATCGATCATGCGGCAGATCGCGTCGACCGTGCCGACCATGATAAACCGGGACGGCCCGTGGTAAACCCTTACCGGAGCGCGTCGCGCGGGCTCGGCGTGATGGAGCGCGCTGTTTAGCGACACGCGCGCGAACGCGGGCAGTGCAGACGGCAGCAGCGACGGCTGCGCGCCGGCGGCATGCGGATCCTCGACGAGCGGTGCGCAAGGCGTGCGTCCGCGCAGATGGCGCAGGCGGCCAAATTGTCGAAAAGGCAGCAGGCGGGCGAGGCGTTCCATAAGGTCCTCCAGATCCAAGCGAATGGAAAGGCGAAGCTGTAGCGGGGCCAGCGGGCGATCAGAATTCGCCCGAGCGAATCAGTCCGACGGCGATACCTTCGAGCGCGAATTCCGCGCTGCCCGCCTTGACGAAGATATTTTCGTAATCCGGGTTTTCCGCGATCAGCTCGACGCCGCCGGCGTGACGCTTCAGGCGCTTGACCGTGACGTCATCGCCGAGCCGCGCGACGATGATCTGGCCATCTTTTGCCTCGCTGCGCTTTTGTACCGCGAGCAAGTCGCCGTCGAGGATGCCGGCGTCGCGCATCGACAGCCCGCGCACTTTCAGCAGGTAGTCGGGCTTGCTCGAGAAGAGCGCCGGATCGCACGCGTAATGTTGCGAGATGTGCTCCTGCGCGAGGATCGGGCTGCCTGCGGCGACACGGCCGACGAGCGGCAGCGACAGCTGCATCAGCGCCGCGTGCGGCAAGGGGAACTGATGCGGCGTGTCGTCGGTGCCGAGCAGACGGATGCCGCGCGATGCGCCGGCAGCCAGTTCGATCACGCCCTTGCGCGCAAGCGCCCGCAAGTGCTCCTCGGCGGCGTTCGGCGAGCTGAACCCCAGTTCGGCGGCGATTTCCGCGCGGGTGGGCGGGAAGCCGGAGCGCTCGATCGCGCGGCGGATCAAGTCGAACACTTGCTGCTGACGGGCGGTGAGTTTGATCATGAGATAACTGTATGGATAGACAGTGTCTGTATTTTTATACAGTATCCGCGGAAATTCAAGCGTTACTTGAAGTTCGACGCTATCGCGTCGTTTTCGCCGTGGCTTCGTGCCGTCCCAGCGGCGTTTCGGCAGCAATAACCGTCCATCGGCGCTTCATTACCACTTTTGAGTATTAAAAAATAAGGAACGATTATTTTTAATGATGAAACCCGTTCGCTAGACTGGCCCCACCTTGTACTGACGGCCTGTACACACACTTGGAGAACAACGGATGGTCAAGCGCAAAACGGGGTTGGGCAACGGCGCGCGGCGTCTCATCGCATCGGTCGCGCTCGGCGCGGCAGCCGTGCTCGGCGTGCTCACGCCCGCGCTGGCGGACACGACGTTTCTGAACGTCTCGTATGATCCGACGCGCGAACTGTATCAGGACGTCAACCAGGCGTTCAGCAAGGAGTGGAAAGCCAAGACGGGTGAGGCGGTCAATTTCAAGCAGTCGCACGGCGGCTCGGGCGCGCAGGCGCGCTCGGTGATCGACGGCTTGCAGGCCGACGTCGTGACGCTCGCGCTCGCCTATGACATCGACGCGCTCGCGAACAAGGGCCTCGTCGACAAGGATTGGCAAAAACGTCTGCCGGACAATGCGTCGCCTTATACGTCGACGATCGTGTTTCTCGTGCGCAAGGGCAACCCGAAAGGCATCAAGGACTGGGACGACCTCGTGAAGCCGGGCGTGTCGATCGTCACGCCGAACCCGAAGACCTCGGGCGGCGCGCGCTGGAACTATCTCGCCGCGTGGGCGTATGCGCAGCACAAGCCGGGCGGCAGCGCGGCAACGGCAAAGGAATTCGTCACGAAGCTCTATAAGAACGCGGGCGTGCTCGATTCCGGCGCGCGCGGCGCGACCACGAGCTTCGTGCAGCGCGGCATCGGCGACGTGTTGATCGCATGGGAAAACGAGGCGTTCCTGTCGGTCAAGGAATTCGGCGCCGATAAGTTCGAGATCGTCGTGCCGTCGGCCAGCATTCTTGCCGAGCCGCCGGTCGCGGTGGTCGACAAGGTGGTTGACAAGAAGGGCACGCGCAAGCTTGCACAGGCGTATCTGCAGTTCCTGTACAGCAAGGAGGGGCAGGAGATCGCCGCGCGCAATTATTACCGGCCGCGTGCGAAGGATGTGCCGGCCGCGCTGACGAAGCAGTTTCCGAAGCTGAAGCTGTACACGGTCGACGACACGTTCGGCGGCTGGACGCAAGCGCAGAAGACGCATTTCGCCGACGGCGGCGTGTTCGATTCGATCTACAAGCCGCAATAAGTCAACGCAATAAGCGCCCGGTTGGGCGCCGTGCGCGGCCGCGCGTTCAGCGGCCGCGCCGGCCCCGCCGGCGCAGATGGCGAACCGGACGGGCGCCCGCGCTGTAGTGGCGCGAGCGCCGTCCGGCGCCCCCATGTGCATCATCCAGGAAGAGCATTCCGCATGACGACGTTTACCTTGCGCAAACCGAGCGCGTTGCCGGGATTTGGCGTGACGCTCGGCATCACGCTGGCATATTTGAGCCTCGTGGTGCTGATTCCGCTCGCCGCGACTTTTCTGAAAACGGCAACGCTTACCTGGGATCAGTTCGTCGCCGCGACGACATCGCCGCGCGTGCTTGCGTCGTACCGGTTGACGTTTCTCGCTGCGCTCGGCGGCGCGCTCGTCAACGCGGTGTTCGGTTTTCTCGTCGCGTGGGTGCTGGTGCGCTATACCTTCCCGTTCAAGCGGCTCGTCGATGCGATCGTCGATCTGCCGTTCGCGCTGCCGACTTCGGTTGCGGGCATCTCGCTCGCGGCCGTCTATGCGACGAACGGCTGGGTCGGCAGCCTGCTCGCGCCGCTCGATATCAAGATCGCTTTCACGCCGCTTGGCGTGCTCGTCGCGCTGACGTTCATCGGCCTGCCGTTTGTCGTGCGCACCGTGCAGCCGGTGCTGGAAGATTTCGAGCGCGAGCAGGAGGAGGCGGCCGCGTGCCTCGGCGCAACGCGCTGGCTCACGTTCCGGCGCGTCGTGCTGCCCGCCGTGCTGCCCGCGCTGTTGACGGGCTTCGCGCTCGCATTCGCGCGTGCGCTCGGCGAATACGGTTCGGTGATCTTCATCGCGGGCAACGTGCCGATGAAATCGGAGATCACGTCGCTGCTCATCATCACGAAGCTCGAGCAGTACGACTATGCGGGCGCGACGGCGCTTGCCGTGGTGATGCTCGTCGTGTCGTTCGCAATGCTGCTCGTCGTCAACATGCTGCAGTGGTATTTGCAGCGCCGCACGAGCCGCGGCGCGAGCGGTCCCGCGCCGGCGGCCGGCGCCGCGGCACTGGGAGGCGCGCAATGAGCGATGATCTTGTGCAGAACCAGAACCACGTAGCGCCGGTATCGGCCGCGCCGCGCAGCGGCGGCGCCCGTGCGGGCGCCGGTACGCAAGCCCGCGCGGGCGCGTTCGCGGGCCTTGACCCGGTCAGCGAGCCGCGCGCGGTGCGTTGGCTGCTCACGGGCATAGCGCTCGCGTTTCTCGCGCTCTTTCTCGTCGTACCGCTCGCCGCGGTGTTCGTCGAGGCGCTGCGCAAGGGCATCGGCTTTTATCTGGCGTCGCTCACCGATCCGGATGCGTGGTCGGCGATCACGCTGACGCTGAGCGTCGCGGCGATCGCGGTGCCGCTCAATCTCGCGTTCGGCGTGTGCGCATCGTGGGCGATCGCGAAGTTCGAATTCAAGGGCAAGGCGCTGCTCACCACGCTGATCGACTTGCCGTTCTCGGTGTCGCCGGTGATCTCGGGTTTGATCTACGTGCTGCTGTTCGGCGCGCAAGGGTGGCTCGGGCCGTGGCTGCAGGCGCACGACGTGCAGATCATCTTCGCGGTGCCGGGCATCGTGCTCGCGACGATCTTCGTCACGTTCCCGTTCGTTGCGCGCGAATTGATTCCGCTGATGCAGGCACAAGGCGCGGATGAAGAAGAGGCGGCGCGGGTGCTCGGCGCCTCCGGTTGGCAGATTTTCCGGCGCGTGACGCTGCCGAACGTCAAATGGGGGCTGCTGTACGGCGTGATTCTCTGCAATGCGCGTGCGATGGGCGAGTTCGGCGCGGTATCGGTCGTGTCCGGCCACATCCGCGGGCAGACCGATACGATGCCGCTGCACGTCGAGATTCTGTACAACGAATACAACTTCGCGGCCGCGTTCGCGGTGGCGTCGCTGCTCGCGTTGCTCGCGCTCGTCACGCTCGCGCTCAAGTTCGTCGCCGAGCGGCATCTGTCGGCCGAACGCGGCCTGCTCGACGAGCCGGCCGATACGCGCGCGGCCGCCGGCACGCCAGCGGCGCGGGCCGCCGTCACTTCGTCGATTTCATAAAGAGGCACCGAGATGGGTATCACCGTTCGCAACCTGCACAAGCGCTTCGGCGACTTCACCGCGCTCGACGACGTATCGCTCGACTTTCCGCCAGGCGAACTCGTCGCGCTCCTCGGGCCGTCCGGTTGCGGCAAGACGACGTTGCTGCGCGTGATCGCGGGCCTCGAGTACGCGGACGCCGGCCAGGTTCTGCTGCAAGGGCTCGATGTTGCGTCGGTCGGCGCGCGCGAGCGGCAGGTCGGTTTCGTATTCCAGCATTACGCGCTGTTCCGGCACATGACGGTGTTCGAGAACGTCGCGTTCGGGCTGCGCGTGAAGCCGCGCCGCGAGCGTCCTTCGGAGGCGGCGATCCGTGACAAGGTGCACGAATTGCTCAAGCTCGTGCAGCTCGACTGGCTCGCGCAGCGCTATCCGTCCGAGCTGTCGGGCGGTCAGCGGCAGCGCATTGCGCTGGCGCGCGCGCTGGCCGTCGAGCCGAAGGTGCTGCTGCTCGACGAGCCGTTCGGCGCGCTCGATGCGAAGGTGCGCAAGGAGTTGCGCAGCTGGCTGCGGCGGCTGCACGACGATCTGCACATCTCGACGATCTTCGTCACGCATGATCAGGAAGAGGCGCTCGAAGTCGCGGACCGGATCGTCGTGCTCAATCATGGGCACGTCGAGCAGGTCGGCAGCCCGCAGGATGTCTACGACCATCCGGCGAGCGCGTTCGTCTACGAATTTCTCGGCGCGGCGAACCGGCTCGCCGGCACGGTCAGCGGCGAGGGCTTCGTGGCCGACGGCGCGAGCGATGCGATCGCGGTCGACGCCGATTTCGCGGGCCGGGCGTTTGCCTACGTGCGCCCGCACGACCTCACGCTGGTTCGCGCCGACGCGCGCGCGAGCGGCATTGCCGCCGACGTGCGCCGGGTCGTGCCGCTCGGCGGCTCGGTGCGCATCGAGCTTGCCGCGCGCGCGGGCGGCGTGCTGGAGGCCGAACTCGACCGCAACGTGTGGCAGGCGCTCGCGCTCGACGTCGGCGACGGCCTCACGGCCGTGCCGCGCGCGGTGCGCGTGTTTCCCGCGTGTTGACGCGCTTTCGCGCCGCTTCGAACCGTTACATCAAATCAACAAAGACATTGCCCGACAGAGGCTACCCATGAATTTTCAGCAATTGCGCTTCGTGCGCGAAGCCGTAAGGCAGAACATGAACCTGACGGAAGTCGCGAACGTGCTTTACACGTCGCAGTCGGGCGTATCGAAACAGATCAAGGATCTCGAGGACGAACTCGGCGTCGATATCTTCATTCGCCGCGGCAAGCGGTTGACGGGGCTTACCGAGCCGGGCAAGGCGGTTCACCAGCTGATCGAGCGGATGCTGCTCGACGCGGAGAACCTGCGCCGCGTCGCGCGCCAGTATGCGGATCAGGACAGCGGCCACCTGGTGGTCGCGACCACGCACACGCAGGCGCGTTACGCGCTGCCGAAGGTGATCCGCCAGTTCACCGACGTCTATCCGAAGGTGCATCTCGCGCTGCGCCAGGGCAGCCCTCAGCAGATCGCGCAGATGATCCTGAACGGCGAGGCGGATCTCGGCATCTCGACCGAGGCGCTCGACCGCTACCCGGACATCGTCACGTTCCCGTGCTATTCGTGGCATCACGTCGTCGTCGTGCCGAAGGAGCATCCGCTCGTCGGCCGCGAGAAGGTGACGCTCGACGACATCGCCGAATATCCGATCATCACGTATGACCAGGATTTCACCGGCCGCTCGCATATCGACCAGGCGTTCGCGCAGGCGGGCGCGGTGCCCGATGTGGTGCTGACCGCGATCGACGCGGACGTGATCAAAACCTATGTCGAGCTGGGGATGGGTATCGGCGTGGTCGCCGCGATGGCGTATGACGCGCAGCGCGACACGGGCCTTGTCGCGCTCGACACGCAGCATCTGTTCGAGGCGAGCACGACGCGGGTGGGGTTGCGCAAGGGCGCGTTCCTGCGTGCCTACGCATACCGGCTGATCGAGATGTTCGCGCCTCATCTGTCCGAAAGCGAGATCGCTGGGCAATTGCGCGAGGCGGCCTGACGTTGAGATGGGCCGAGCCGGCTGCGGGCTCGGCCGGCGCGGGTTACGCGGATACCGCGGGCCGGCTTGCTGAGCCGGCCGGTTCCGCCGAGTCGGCAAGCCGATTGCGCGCATGGGGCAAGCGGCGGATTTTCTCCGCGTAAACCCCTAAACGCGTGCAATCGGCATTGCATAATCCAGAGAAAAAGTCGACGATAGGCGCTCCTGACAGGAAACAATCGGACGTAGTCGCGCAAACGTTTGCTCAACAAAAAAACGACATACTGTCCACCCCTAATAATCATCTCCAGGAGACAACACATGAATATCAGCCTCCGTCGCCGCGCACTGATTGCCGCGGCCGCTTGCGTCACCGTCGCCGCCGCTGCATTGCCGTCGCGCTCATGGGCCGAGCCGGCGCATAAGCCGAAAGTCGCGCTCGTGATGAAGTCGCTCGCCAACGAGTTTTTCCTCACGATGGAAAACGGCGCGAAGGAATACCAGAAACACAACACGGGCCAGTTCGATCTCGTCACCAATGGCATCAAGGACGAGACGGACACCGCAAGCCAGATCCGGATCGTCGAGCAGATGATCGTATCGAAGGTCGACGCGATCGTGCTCGCGCCCGCCGATTCGAAGGCGCTCGTGCCGGTGGTCAAGAAGGCCGTCGATGCCGGGATTCTCGTCGTCAACATCGACAACCGGCTCGATCCGGACGTGCTGAAGTCGAAGAATCTGAATGTGCCGTTCGTCGGCCCGGACAACCGCAAGGGCGCCCGGCTCGTCGGCGACTATCTCGCGAAGCGGCTGAAGGCGGGCGACGAGGTCGGCATCGTCGAGGGCGTGTCGACGACGACCAACGCGCAGCAGCGCACCGCGGGCTTCACCGACGCGATGAAGGCGGCGGGCGCGAAGATCGTGTCGGTGCAGTCGGGCGAATGGGAGATCGACAAGGGCAATGCGGTTGCGTCGGCGATGCTCAACGAATATCCGAATCTGAAGGCGCTTCTGTGCGGTAACGACAACATGGCGATCGGCGCCGTGTCGGCGGTGCGCGCGGCGGGCCGCCAGGGCAAGGTGCTGGTGATCGGCTACGACAACATCAACGCGATCAAGCCGATGCTCAAGGACGGCCGGGTGCTCGCGACCGCCGATCAATACGCGGCCAAGCAGGCGGTGTTCGGCATCGACACCGCGTTGAAGGCGTTTGCCGAGCACCGCAGGCAGGCCGACATGACGAGCGTGGTGGCCACTCCCGTCGATCTCGTGACGAAGCCTTAACGCGCACGGCGGCGCGCATGCGCGCCGCCGAGTTCGGGAGCCGCGCGGGATGACCGTCGAGACGGCCTTGCCGCGCCGTTGGCCGCGCATCGCGCGGCTTGCGTCAATCGTTTTTCATTCAGGATCGAGATGGATTCGACCACTCCGGATTCGCCGCATGCCGCGCCGACGCTCGTCGTCGACGGCGTCGGCAAGACCTACGCGGAGCCCGTGCTCGCCGGCGTGTCGCTGTCGCTGATCGCGGGCGAGGCGCTTGCGCTGACGGGCGAGAACGGCGCGGGCAAGAGCACGCTGTCGAAAATCGTCGCCGGGCTCGTCACGCCGAGCGCGGGCGCGATGCGGCTCGCGGGCGCGCCGTATGCGCCGGCGAGCCGCGCGCACGCGGAAGCGCTCGGCGTGCGGATGGTGATGCAGGAGCTGAACCTGGTGCCCACGCTCACCGTTGCCGAAAATCTGTTTCTCGACCGGCTGCCGCACCGGTTCGGCGTGATCGACCGCCGCAGGCTGCGCGACGACGCGCGCGCGGCGATGGCGCGCGTCGGACTCGATGCGCTCGACCCGGATACGCCCGTCGGCGCGCTCGGCATCGGCCATCAGCAGATGGTGGAGATCGCGCGCAGTCTCGCCGGCGATTGCCGGGTGCTGATTCTCGACGAGCCGACCGCGATGCTGACCGCGCGCGAGGTCGAACTGCTGTTCGAGCAGATCGACCGGCTGAAGGCGCGCGGCGTCGCGCTTGTCTATATCTCGCATCGGCTGGAGGAACTGGCGCGGGTGGCCGAGCGCGTCGCGGTGCTGCGCGACGGCCGGCTCGTGCACGTCGGTGCGATCGATGCGCAGCCGATCGAGCGGCTCGTCGCGCTGATGGCCGGGCGCGAACTCGACGAGCAGGCGGCGCCGCAGGCGCGCCCGCGCGGCGCGCCGCTTCTGAAGGTCGACGGCCTCGCGCGCGGCGACGCGGTGCGCGATGTGTCGTTCGACGTGCGCGCGGGCGAGATCTTCGGCATCTCCGGGCTGATCGGCGCGGGACGCACCGAGCTGATGCGGCTCATCTACGGCGCGGACGCGGCCGAGCGCGGCGCGGTGTCGATCGGCGATCCGCCGCGATCCGTCACGATCCGCTCGCCCGCCGACGCGGTGCGCCACGGCATCGCGTTCGTCAGCGAGGACCGCAAGGGCGAAGGGCTGCTGCTGAGCCAGCCGATCTCGGCCAACGTGTCGCTCGGCCAGCTTGCGCGTGTCGCGCGCGGCGGCGTGATCGACGCGCGGCGCGAGGCGGCGCTCGCCGCGCAGCAGATCGACGCGCTGCGCATTCGCACGCGCGGGCCCGAGCAGCACGTGGCGGAGCTTTCGGGCGGCAATCAGCAGAAAGTCGCGATCGGCCGCTGGCTCGGCCGCGATATGCGGGTGCTGCTGTTCGACGAGCCGACCCGCGGCATCGACGTCGGCGCGAAATTCGACATCTACGCGCTGCTCGATGCGCTCGCGCGCGAAGGGCGCGCGCTCGTCGTCGTGTCGAGCGATCTGCGCGAGCTGATGCTGATCTGCGACCGGATCGGCGTGATGTCGGCGGGCAGGATGAGCGCCGTGTTCGAGCGCGGCGCATGGACGCAGGATGCATTGCTCGCCGCCGCGTTCGCCGGCTACGCGCGCCGCGACGCCGTGGCGGCGCCGCTCGACGACCCTTCCCGGCCCGCCGAGCGGGCGGGGGCGTGACCAGACAGGATTGACGACAGGATTGAATGATGATGAACGACCGATCGATCGAGCGCGCCGGCGGCGCGCCATCCCGGCAGGCGGGCGCCGCCGCTGCTTCCTCTTCCGTGGCCGCGAAGCCGCGCGGCGTGCGGCTCGGCTTGTCCAACTACGTCGGGCTCGCGCTCGCGCTGATCGCGCTGATCGCGCTCTTCTCGGTGCTGAGCTCGCATTTCCTCACCTACGATACGTTCAGCACGATCGCGAACCAGATTCCTGATCTCGTCGTGCTGTCGGTCGGCATGACCTTCGTGCTCATCATCGCGGGGATCGATCTGTCGGTCGGCTCCGTGCTCGCGCTCGCGGCATCGGTGGTCAGCGTCGCCGCGCTGCGCTGGCACTGGGCGCCGCTGCCGGCCGCGGCCGCGGGCGTGCTCGCGGCGGCCGTGACCGGCATGCTCACGGGTGCGGTGACGGTGGGCTGGCGGATTCCGTCGTTCATCGTCTCGCTCGGCGTGCTCGAGGCGGCGCGCGGCGTCGCATATCAATTGACGAACTCGCGCACCGCCTATATCGGCGATGCGCTCGACTTCCTGTCGAACCCGATCGCGCTCGGCATCTCGCCCGCGTTCCTGATCGCCGTGGCGGTGATGATCGTCGCGCAGTTCGTGCTGGCGCGCACGGTGTTCGGCCGCTACCTGATCGGCATCGGCACCAACGAGGAGGCTGTGCGTCTCGCCGGAGTGAACCCGCGCCCGTATAAAATCATCGTTTTCGCGCTGATGGGCGCGCTCGCCGGGCTGGCCGCGCTGTTTCAGATCTCGCGGCTCGAAGCTGCCGACCCGAACGCGGGCGCGGGGCTCGAGCTGCAAGTCATCGCGGCGGTCGTGATCGGCGGCACGAGCCTGATGGGCGGCCGCGACTCGGTCGTCAGCACGTTTTTCGGCGTGTTGATCATCTCGGTGCTCGCGGCCGGGCTTGCCCAGATCGGCGCGAACGAACCGACCAAGCGCATCATTACCGGCGCCGTGATCGTCGTGGCCGTGGTGCTCGACACGTATCGCAGCCGGCGCGCGCGGGGATAGCGAGAACTCATAAAGAGAGAAACGGAATGGCGACGATCAAGGATGTGGCGGCCATCGCCGGCGTGTCGTTTACGACGGTATCGCACGTAGTCAATAATTCGCGGCCGGTATCGGCCGATGTGCGGGCGAAAGTCGAGCAGGCGATCCGCGAGCTGAACTATGTGCCTTCGGCCGTCGCGCGCTCGCTGAAGGCGCGCTCGACGGCCACCATCGGCCTGGTGGTGCCGAACAGCACGAATCCGTACTTCGCCGAGCTTGCGCGCGGCATCGAGGACCAGTGCGCGATGTCCGGCTACTGCGTGTTCCTGTGCAATTCGGACGACGATCCGCAAAAGCAGCGCAACTATCTGCGCGTGCTGCAGGAAAAGCGCATCGACGGGCTGATCATCGCGTCCGCGGGCGACGACGCGGTGCTCGCGCAGACGCTTGCCGACACGCGCGAGCCACTCGTGGTTGTCGACCGGAACATCGAGGGGCTGTCGGCCGATCTGGTGCAGATCGACCACGAGCGGGGCGCGTACCTCGCGACGCGTCACTTGCTCGAACTCGGCCACGCGAAGATCGGCTGCATCACGGGCGCGGTATCGACCGCGGTCAGCGCGATGCGCGTGCACGGCTTCATCCGGGCGATGGCCGAGCATGGCATCGAAATCATGCCGGGCGCGATCGCGGAAAGCGATTTCTCGTGTATCGGCGGCTATCACGCGGCCGCGCGGCTGTTCGACACCGTGCATCCGAGCGCGATCTTCGCCGGCAACGATCTGATGGCGCTCGGCGCGCTGCGCGCGGCGGCCGAGCGCGGGATCGCCGTGCCCGCCGGTTGCTCGATCATCGGGTTCGACGATATCGAGTTGTCGCGCTACACGTATCCGGCGCTGTCCACGGTCGGCCAATCGGTGCGCGCGCTCGGCGAAATGGCCGCGCAGACGTTGATCGAGCGCATCGGCGGCGCGGGGGCGGCCAAGCGGCGGCGTGTCGTGTCGCCGCGGCTCGTGCCGCGCGAATCGACAGCGGTTTACAGGGAGCCGGCGCAGTCCGGGTATCGGGGATGACGGCAGGAATCGACAAGGCCGCGCCGGCGGCGGCCGGCAACGTGATGATCGTCGGCAGTCTGAACATGGATCTCGTCGTGCGTGCGCCCAGGTTGCCGCTGCCGGGAGAGACGCTCGCCGGCCGCTCGTTCGCGCAGGCGGCGGGCGGCAAGGGCGGCAATCAGGCGGTGGCGGCCGCGCGGCTCGGCGCGCGTGTAACGATGCTCGGCTGCGTCGGCGCGGACGGGCACGGCGCCGCGCTGCGCGCGGGGCTCGTTGCCGAGGGCATCGATTGCACGGCACTCGCGGTCAGCGAAAAGGCGGCCACGGGCGTCGCGCTGATTGTCGTCGACGATACGAGCCAGAATGCGATCGTGATCGTCGCGGGTAGCAACGGCGAGGTGACGCCCGCGGCGATCGCCGCGCACGAAGCGGCGCTCGCCGCGGCCGACGTGCTGATTTGCCAGCTCGAAACGCCCGAGGATACGGTGCGCGCGGCGCTCGCCGCGGGCCGGCGGCTCGGCAAGGCGGTGGTGCTGAATCCGGCGCCTGCCGTCGGGGCGCTGCCCGGCGACTGGCTGCCGCTCGTCGATTATCTGATTCCGAACGAAGTCGAGGCCGCGATGCTCACCGGGCTGCCGGTGCGCGATCCGGCGGGCGCCGAAGCGGCGGCGCGTGCGCTGCAGGCGGCGGGCGCGCGCAACGTGATCGTCACGCTTGGCGGCCAGGGCGTGCTCGCGCTGACGGCGCACGGCGCGGCGAGCCATTATCCGGCGCCGCGCGTCGTGCCCGTCGACACGACCGCGGCGGGCGACACGTTCATCGGCGGTTTCGCCGCGCGGATCGCGGCGGGCGATGCGCTGCCGGAGGCGATCCGCTTCGCGCAACGGGCGGCGGCGTTGTCGGTGACGCGCGCGGGCGCCCAGCCGTCGATTCCAACGCTTGCCGAACTCGACGCGTTCGTGCCGGCCGTGGCGTGACATACGCGCTGCCCGCCGCGCTGCCGCGCGTAAAAGAAAAAAATATCGCGGCGGCACGGCGGGCAAGCCGAACTTTTCCTCAGAACCCCATCGTTCGGATCAAGACTTCCTGAATAGCGTCGTAAACGGAATAAGCAAAGCGGTTGTTTCGATTTGGCGTGCGGCCGCTGCGCGATTCCGTCGTCGTGACGACGCATCACAGGAAGAATCATGTTGCTCAACAATCATCTCGCGATCAGAACGCGTGTGGCGATGGCCATGGCGCTCCTTACCGGTCTGTTGTGCGTCGTCGGCGCGCTGGGTTGGTTTGGAATGCAGAAGGCCAACGACGCCAACGAAAAGATCTTCACCAACCAGATGCCGAGTGCGGTGGATGTTGCATCCGCCGAGCTGTTCGCGGCGCGCGAGCGGCTCGCGCTCGATCGCGCGGCGTTCGCCGCCGGCACGCCCGAGACGGCGGCGATGATCGAGCGCGCGCGTGAGATGCGCGCGATTTCCGATTCATGGTGGCGCAAGTACCTCGATCTGCCGCGCGACGCCGGCGAGGACCGCCTCGCGCAGGACGTCGCGGCGAAGCGGCAGATCCTGCAGCGCGAACTCGACGCATTCGCCTCGCTCGTCGATGGCGCGGATCATGACAAGATTCTCGCCGGGGCGAAGCGGCTGCAGGCGGTATTCAACGATTTCGCGCTTGCCGGCGAAGCGTTGCGCACTTTTCAGTTCAAGCAGGCGAGCGTGCATTTCGACGCGACGCAACGGGCCTACGAAACGAGCCGGATCGCGAATGCCGGCATGCTCGCGCTCGGCCTCGCGATCGCGCTGTACTGCTATCTGAGCTTGCGTGCGGCGATTTCGCGGCCGCTTGCCGATACGCTCGGCTATTTCGACGCCATCGCCGCAGGCGAGCTGCGCCGGCGGATTGTCGTCGAGCGGCGCGACGAGATGGGGATGCTGCTCGAAGGGCTCGCGAGGATGCAGGCAAGCTTGGGCAGCACCGTGCGTATCGTGCGAGCCGGCAGCGAATCGATTGCCGCCGCGGCGGGGCAGATCGCGGCGGGCAACGTCGATCTGTCGTCGCGAACCGAGGAGCAGGCGGCGGCGCTGGAGGAAACCGCGTCGAGCATGGAGGAGCTTGCGGGTGCCGTGCGCCGCAATGCCGACAACGCGCGGCAGGCAAGCGCGCTGGCGGCGAGCGCGTCGGACATCGCGAACCGCGGCAACACGGTAGTCGGTCAAGTGGTCGCGACGATGGGCGATATCAATGAGAGTTCCGCGAAAATCGCCGACATCATCTCGATCATCGAGGGGATCGCGTTTCAGACCAACATCCTCGCGCTCAACGCGGCGGTCGAGGCGGCGCGCGCGGGCGACGAAGGGCGCGGCTTCGCGGTCGTCGCGGGCGAGGTGCGCAATCTGGCGCAGCGCTCGTCGGGCGCGGCCAAGGAGATCAAGGCGCTGATCGATACATCGGTCGAGCGCGTGCGCGCCGGCTCGATGCTCGTCGATGACGCGGGGCGCACGATGAGCGATGTGATCGGCGCGGTGCGGCGCGTGACCGACATCATGGGCGAGATCGCGTCGGCGTCCGAGGAGCAGAGCAGCGGGATCGATCAAGTGTCGCGCGCGCTCGCGCAGATGGACGAGGTTACGCAGCAGAACGCGGCGCTCGTCGAGCAGGCCGCGGCAGCCGCACAGGCGCTCGACGAGCAGGCGTCGCGGTTGCGGCAGACTGTCTCGATGTTTCAGCTCGACGCAAGCGGCGGCGACCAAACGCGTGTGGGCGATGCCCATGCAACTCGCGCGGCTGCCGGCGTCAAACCGGTGGCCGGCGCGCGTGGCGCCGCGCCGGATACGCCATTGCCGCCCCAAGCGGCGTACATCGCGCGCCGGGCGGCGGCCAAGCATGCATCGGGCGCCTCTGCTTCATTCGCGACATCGGCGCCCGCCGTTCTATCCGAACCTCTTGCCGGACAACTGCAACCACGAACCGCATCGGCCGCCGCGTCCGGCGTGGCCGCAGACGATTGGGAGACTTTCTGATTTTTTTGGCGTTGATCGCACGACGATCCACCCCTAATTTGCGTATCTGCCGGCGCCCGCGAAAGCGGGCGTTTTCGCATCGAATGCAAGCCGCCGGGCGCAGGTTTTGACCGCATTCGCCGTGCGGGTTTTCACCGGCTCGGCTCATCGAGATTGCCGAGGCCGGGGCCGGTGCGCTGGGTGTTGCGTGCGCCACAAAAAAAATTTGTAACGGCGGGGCGGCTTTGTCGTCGCAAACGCTATGTCGCGCGTATATGGAAATAAGCAGGAGGGGTTTTCGGACGCCTTGAAAGCACCAATGGATGCAGACGATTCTCCGCGCGAATGGAGCACGCCGATGCGCGTGCGGCGCGAAGCGGGAGCACCATTGTAGGGCAGCATAAAGCCCTTTCCAAGAAGCGTTTTCAGCAATGTTAAGAATTGATCGTGTGGCCGAAGAGTGCGTGAAAAATTAAGGAAATGGGTTTAGGATGAACTCGAACGATCCTGCTTCGACGCGATCTACATGAAGGCAAGATCGTCTTCAGACTCAGGCGAGGAGGTAGCATGGATATTTACGGCAGCTTCGCGAACCGCTTCGAAAAAACGCGAGAAGAAGAACTCTCGCTTGAGGAGTATCTCGCGCTCTGCAAGAACGATGCATCGGCTTATGCGACTGCCGGCGAACGGATGTTGGCGGCCATCGGGGAACCGGAGCAGATCGACACGCGCAATGACCCGCGCCTGTCGCGTATCTTTGCGAACAAGGTCATCAAGGTGTATCCGGCGTTTCGCGAGTTCTACGGGATGGAGGAGGTGATCGAACAGGTCGTCGCTTACTTCCGGCATGCCGCGCAAGGGCTCGAGGAGCGCAAGCAGATTCTCTATTTGCTCGGTCCGGTGGGGGGCGGCAAGTCGTCGATCGCCGAGCGTTTGAAGCAGTTGATGGAGCGTGTGCCGTTCTATGCGCTCAAGGGTTCGCCCGTCAACGAATCGCCGCTCGGCCTGTTCGATTACAACGAGGACGGTCCGATCCTCGAAGAACAATACGGGATTCCACGCCGCTACCTGAAAAGCATTCTGAGCCCGTGGGCGGTCAAGCGCCTGCACGAATACAACGGCGACATCCGGCGCTTTAGCGTCGTGCGCCGCTACCCGTCGGTGCTGCGGCAGATCGGCATCGCGAAGACGGAACCCGGCGACGAAAACAATCAGGACATTTCTTCGCTTGTCGGCAAGGTCGATATCCGCAAGCTGGAGCAATACGCGCAGGACGACGCCGATGCATACAGCTACTCGGGCGGCTTGTGCCTCGCGAACCAGGGCCTGCTGGAATTCGTCGAAATGTTCAAGGCGCCGATCAAGGTGCTGCATCCGCTGCTGACCGCAACGCAGGAAGGCAACTTCAAGGGCACCGAAGGATTCGGCGCGATTCCGTTCGACGGTATCATTCTCGCGCACTCGAACGAATCCGAATGGAAGGCGTTCCGCAACAACAAGAACAACGAAGCGCTGCTCGACCGGATTTTCGTCGTCAAGGTGCCTTACTGCCTGCGTGTGTCCGAGGAGATCAAGATCTACGAGAAGCTGATCCGGAATTCGTCGCTTGCCGAAGCCGTGTGCGCGCCCGGCACGTTGAAAATGATGGCGCAGTTTTCAGTGTTGACGCGGCTGCAGGAGCCGGAGAACTCGAACCTTTTCTCGAAGATGCAGGTGTACGACGGTGAGAACCTGAAGGATACCGATCCGAAGGCGAAGTCGTATCAAGAGTATCGCGACTATGCGGGTGTCGACGAGGGGATGACGGGCGTGTCGACACGCTTCGCGTTCAAGATCCTGTCGCGCGTGTTCAACTTCGATTCGGCCGAAGTCGCGGCGAACCCGGTGCATCTGATGTACGTGCTGGAGCAGCAGATCGAGCGCGAGCAGTTCCCGCCGGAGACCGAGCAGAAGTATCTGTCGTTCGTGAAGGATCTGCTCGCGTCGCGCTATGCGGAGTTCATCGGCAAGGAGATCCAGACCGCGTACCTCGAATCGTATTCGGAGTACGGGCAGAATATCTTCGACCGCTATGTGACGTATGCGGATTTCTGGATTCAGGATCAGGAATTTCGCGATCACGACACGGGCGAGAGCTTCGATCGCGCGGCGCTCAACGCCGAGCTGGAGAAGATCGAGAAACCGGCGGGCATCAGCAATCCGAAGGATTTCCGCAACGAGATCGTGAACTTCGTGTTGCGTGCGCGCGCGGCGAATGGCGGCAAGAACCCGGCCTGGGTCAGCTACGAGAAGCTGCGCGTCGTGATCGAGAAGAAGATGTTCTCGAACACCGAGGAGCTGTTGCCGGTCATTTCGTTCAACGCGAAGGGCTCGGCGGAGGAGCAACGCAAGCATGAAGACTTTGTGAACCGGATGGTCGCGAAGGGCTATACGCCGAAACAGGTACGGCTCCTGTGCGACTGGTATCTGCGCGTGCGCAAGTCGTCATGACGCGTGCCGTGCGACGCCCGCGCGGCCGCGCGCGGGCCCCCTGAGAGGCGCCGCCGCACATGCATGCGGGTCGCATGCGCGGCGGTGCCCCGGCATATCGACATTCGAGCGGGAGACCGGGTGTGCTTCATCAAATCATCGACCGCAGGCTGGCCGGCAAGAACAAGAGCATTGCAAACCGCGAGCGCTTCCTGCGCCGCGTGAAGAATTACATTCGACGCGCGGTATCCGACGCCGTGCGTGATCGCAGCATCAAGGACATTCAAAGCACGCAGAGCATCACGATTCCGCGCAAGGACATCGCCGAGCCGACGTTCCGGCACGGCCCCGGCGGGCGCCGCGAGATCGTGCATCCGGGCAACGCCGATTATGTGCGCGGCGACAAGATTCCGCGTCCGCCAGGCGGCGGTGGAGGCGGCGGCAGCCAGGCGAGCAACGAGGGGGAAGGTCAGGATGACTTCGTGTTCGAGTTGTCCCGCGAAGAGTTCATGCAATATTTCTTCGACGATCTCGAACTGCCGCGCCTGGTCAAAACCCATCTGCTGACGGTTCCGAGCTGGAAGAGCGTGCGGGCGGGCTGGGCGGCCGAAGGCACGCCGAACAACATCGACATTGTGCGCTCGCTCAGGAGCGCGCTGGGCCGGCGTATCGCGCTTGGCTCGCCGCTCGTCAACGAATTGCGCGAACTCGAAGCGAAGCTCGAGGCGCTGAGCGACGAACCCGGCGATCACCGTGTCGAGATGGCGCAGTTGGAAGAGGCGATCCATCATCTGAAGGGCCGCATCTGGCGGATTCCGTTCATCGATCCGTTCGACCTTCGCTACGTGAACCGGGTGAAACAGCCGCAGCCGTCGAGCCAGGCGGTGATGTTCTGCCTGATGGACGTATCGGGCTCGATGGACGAGCAGCGCAAGGATCTTGCCAAGCGCTTTTTCATCCTGCTGTACCTGTTCCTGAAACGCAATTACGAGCGCATCGAGGTTGTGTTCATCCGTCACCATACGCGTGCAGAGGAGGTCGACGAGGACACGTTCTTCCATTCGACCGAAAGCGGCGGCACGGTCGTGTCGAGCGCGCTCGAACTCATGCGCAAGGTGATGGATGAACGCTATTCGCCGACCGAATGGAACATCTATGGCGCGCAGGCATCGGACGGCGACAACTGGACCGATGATTCGCCGAAATGCCGCAAGATCCTCGACGACGATATCCTGACCAAGGTGCGCTACTTCGCCTACATCCAGGTGACGCCGGAAGAGCAAAATCTGTGGCTCGAATACGCGCAACTGGCGCTGTCGCAACCGCATCTCGCGATGAAGAAAGTGGAATCGGCCGCCGATATCTATCCGGTGTTCCGGGAACTCTTCGAAAAGCACGTGGAAACCTGATGACGACACGCCATTTGGATAACGAAGCACGCGGATATGAACCGCACCGCAACAGCGACGACGCATCGGAGCCCGGCGCGCAACACGGCGCGACGGCCGACACGGCGGCGCATTGCCTGCAAGCACCGGCGAGCGGGCCGAAGGAAGCGCGTATGAACGTTGCCGATCGCAAACCGTTGCCGTGCCCGTCCGATTGGACTTTCGAGCTGATCGAAGAGTACGACACCCACATCTCGCAGGTCGCCGAGCAATACGAACTCGACATCTATCCGATCCAACTCGAACTCATCAGCGCCGAGCAGATGATGGATGCTTACGCGTCGGTGGGCATGCCGGTCAACTATCGCCACTGGTCGTTCGGCAAGCATTTCCTCGCCACCGAGAAAAGCTACCGGCGCGGGCAGATGGGGCTCGCTTACGAGATCGTCATCAATTCGAATCCTTGCATCGCGTATCTGATGGAAGAGAATACGATGACGATGCAGGCGCTCGTGATCGCGCACGCGGCTTACGGGCATAACTCGTTTTTCAAGGGCAACTATCTGTTCCGGTTGTGGACGGACGCGCATGCGATCATCGATTACTTGGTCTACGCGAAGAACTACGTCGCCGAATGTGAGGAGCGCTACGGGCTCGATCGCGTCGAGGAACTGCTCGACTCGTGCCACGCGCTGATGAATTACGGCGTCGACCGCTATAAGCGGCCGCAAAAGCCGTCGCTTGCGAAAGAGTCGGAATTGCGGCGCGAGCGCGAAGCTTACCTGCAGTCGCAGATCAATGAGCTATGGCGCACGCTGCCCGGCAAGAAGCAGGAACAGGCGGAAGAGCAGGAGGAGCGCTATCCGCCCGAGCCGCAGGAGAACCTGCTGTATTTTGCCGAGAAGAATTCGCCGTTTCTCGAGCCGTGGGAGCGGGAGGTGATCCGCATCGTGCGCAAGATCGGCCAGTATTTCTATCCACAGCGGCAAACGCAGGTGATGAACGAGGGCTGGGCGACGTTCTGGCATTACACGCTGCTCAACACGATGTACAACCAGGGCAAGCTCGCGGACGGCTTCATGATGGAGTTCCTCCATTCGCACAGCAACGTGATCTATCAGCCGCCCGTGACGAAACCGTATTACAGCGGGATCAACCCTTACGCGCTCGGCTTTTCGATGATGAGCGACATTCGCCGGATCTGCGAGGCGCCGACCGACGAGGACTACAAATGGTTTCCGGAGCTTGCCGGCAGTCCGTGGCTGCCGGCACTCCATTACGCGATGCGCAACTTCAAGGACGAGAGCTTCATCGCGCAATATCTGTCGCCGCATTTGATTCGCGAGATGCGGCTTTTCTCGGTGCTCGACGACGATATGCGCGATGCGCTCGAAGTGTCGGCGATTCATGACGACAGCGGCTATCAGTATGTGAGGCAGGCATTGTCCCGTCAGTACGACATCCACCATCGCGAGCCGAACATTCAGGTGTGGTCGGTCAACACGCGCGGCGATCGCAGTTTGACGTTGCGTCACTTCATGACCGACAACCGGCATCTGTCGAACGACAGCGAAGAGGTGCTCAAGCATGTGGCGCGGCTCTGGCAGTTCGACGTGTTTCTCGAAAGCGTCGACGAATCGGGGACGGTCCGCAAGCGCTACGAGTGCCGCTACACCGCGCCGGAAATCCGCCTTTGATCTTCCGATGATCCGCGCGCGCCCGTCGCGGCGCGCAATCTTGCGCGAAACGCGAGCCGCCTGGCTCGCGTTTTCGCTTGATGCGCGCATGGTGGCCAAAATAACCGCCGGCCGCAGCGCGATATCCGGACCATCCCGTACATTCAGCCAACTTACATTTCGTTAAAATCGCTGCGCGCGACGCTGGAACCGGTATCACCGGCGCGTCCGGCCGGGCCGATGCGTCGATCGCCGGCAATTCGAGAAAATTTCAACCCGCAGAGACCACCCATGAATGATCGACTCGACCATGCCGCCGTCGCGCGGTCCGACGTGCGGCGACGCGTTCTCGCGATCGTTGGCGCATCGTCGGGCAATCTCGTCGAATGGTTTGATTTTTACGTTTACTCGTTTTGCGCGCTGTACTTCGCGCCCGCGTTCTTCCCGAGCGGCAATGCGACGACGCAGCTTTTGAACACGGCGGGCGTGTTCGCGGCAGGATTTCTGATGCGGCCGATCGGTGGCTGGCTGTTCGGCCGGATTGCCGACAAGCACGGCCGCCGCACCGCGATGATGATTTCGGTGCTGATGATGTGCGGCGGCTCGCTCGTGATCGCGGCGTTGCCGACTTACGCGCAGATCGGCGCGCTCGCGCCGGTCCTGCTGCTCGTCGCCCGGTTGTTCCAGGGGCTGTCCGTGGGCGGCGAGTACGGCACGAGCGCGACTTACATGAGCGAGGTCGCGCTCAAGGGGCGGCGCGGCTTCTTCGCGTCGTTTCAGTACGTGACGCTGATCGGCGGCCAGCTCTGCGCGCTTCTTGTGCTCGTGATTCTGCAGCAGGTGCTGTCCAGCGCCGAACTCAAGGCGTGGGGCTGGCGCATTCCGTTCGTCGCCGGCGCGGCGGCCGCGCTGATTTCGCTGTATCTGCGCAAGTCGCTCGACGAGACGTCGACTCAAGCGTCGCGCAAGGCGAAGGACGCGGGCACGATCCGCGGCGTCTGGCAGCACAAGGGCGCGTTCCTGACCGTGGTGGGCTTTACCGCCGGCGGTTCGCTGCTTTTCTATACGTTCACGACGTATATGCAGAAGTACCTCGTCAACACGGCGGGCATGCACGCGAAAACGGCGAGCAACGTGATGACCGCGGCGCTGTTCGTCTACATGCTGATGCAGCCTGTGTTTGGCGCGCTGTCGGACAGGATCGGACGCCGCACGTCGATGATCCTGTTCGGCTCGGGCTCGATGATCTGCACCGTCCCGCTGATGCATGCGCTCGGCGGCGTGACGAACCCGTATGCGGCATTCGGGCTCGTGATCGTCGCGCTCGCGATCGTCAGTTTCTATACGTCGATCAGCGGCCTCATCAAGGCCGAGATGTTCCCGCCCGAGGTGCGTGCGATGGGCGTGGGCCTGTCGTATGCGGTCGCGAACGCGGCCTTCGGCGGCACGGCCGAGTATGTCGCGCTGTGGTTCAAGTCGATCGGCAGCGAATCGATGTTCTACTGGTATGTCACGGCGCTGGCGGCGATTTCGCTCGTGGTGTCGTACCGGATGCGCGATCCGGGCAAGGAAGGTTATTTGCGCAACGAACCGTGAGGTCCGGCGCGGCCGCCGCCGGCGTCGGCAACGGCATGGGCGCGGTATGGGGCCGTCGAGGCACGGGCTGCCGCATTCGAGCCGGATGCCGCGCCGCGCGGAGGCGCGACGTTTCACGTCATTCACGTTTTCACGTCACACGGCGTTTCGTCTTCAGTGCGAAACGCCGTTTTTTCATATGCGTTGCCTCGAGCGCTGCGCCGCCGTTATCGCCGCAGCCGATAAGCGTAGCGAATTTGCTTCGTTGACCCGCACGCCGCGCCGCCACTAGATTCGCTGTCTCGACGGCATGGCTTGGGGGATTTCATGGCACGGATTGTTTTTTCCGCGCGGCGCGCGTTCGCGGCCGCGCTCGTTGCCACGCTTGCGGCGGGATCATGGCTGGCCGCGCCGGCGGCCCGCGCCGAAGGTCGCATCCGGATCGCCGAGCAGTTCGGCATCGTCTATTTGTTGCTGAACGTCGCGCGCGATCAGCATTTGATCGAGCAAGCCGGGCGTGCCGAGGGGATTTCGATCGACGTCGACTGGGTTCGGCTGTCGGGCGGCGCGGCGATCAACGATGCGCTGCTGTCGGGCTCGATCGACATCGCGGGCGCGGGCGTCGGGCCGCTTTTGACGATCTGGGACCGCACGCGCGGTAAGCAGAATGTGAAGGGCGTCGCGTCGCTCGGCAATCTGCCGTACTACCTCATCAGTAACCAGCCGCGCGTGAAGACGATCGCGGATTTCACCGAGCGCGACCGCATCGCGGTGCCGGCGGTCACGGTATCGGTGCAATCGCGCGTGCTGCAATTCGCGGCGGCGCAGCGCTGGGGCGATCGAGAATACAACCGGCTCGACAAGCTGACGCAAGCGGTTCCGCATCCCGATGCGACGGCCGCGATCATCGCGGGCGGCACCGAGATCAGCGCGCATTTCGGCAATCCGCCGTTTCAGGACCAGGAACTCGCGGGCAATCCGAACGCGCATGTCGTGCTGAATTCCTACGACGTGCTGGGCGGCCCAAGTTCCGCGACGGTGCTGTATGCGACCGAACGCTTTCGGCGCGACAATCCGAAGACTTATCGCGCGTTCGTCGCCGCGCTCGAGCAGGCCGCGCGCTACGTGCAGGCCAATCCGGACGGCGCGGTGGACGCGTACCGGCGTGTGAACCAAACGAACGCGGACCGCGCGCTGCTGCTGAAGATCGTGAAGAATCCGCAGGTGCAGTTCAAGGTCACGCCGCAGAACACGTTCGCGCTCGCGGCGTTCATGCACCGGGTCGGGGCGATCCGCAATGAGCCCAAGACCTGGCGCGATTATTTTTTCGACGATCCCGCGACGGCGCAGGGCAGTTGAGTGGCAGGCATCCGCTATGCGCTCAATGCGGCGCGAACGATATCGATATCGAAAATGCTTCGTTGTGCGCAATGGCGGCGGGTTTTATTCTGAACCCGTAGTTCGTGTGACACCTCCTTGACTGGGATTCTCGCCCGCTCGCGCAGCGGGCATTTTTTTGCGTGACGCGCGGGCGATCGATTCCGGCGGACTTCGATGGAGTACAGTGCATGGCGGCGCAAGCGCCAATCCTGTTGCCGCATTTGGGCGGCGCGACAAGCGGCAAGCTGCTCGCGATCGATCGCGTGACGCTCGAATACCGCAGCCGCGAGCGCGTCGTGCGCGCGACGCAGCAGGTAAGTTTCGACGTGTACGAAGCGGACCGTTTCGTGCTGCTCGGCCCGTCCGGTTGCGGCAAATCGACGTTGCTCAAGGCGATCGCGGGCTTCATCGCGCCCGTCGAGGGCACGATCGCGCTCGCGGGCGAGCCGGTGCGCGGCCCTGGTGCCGATCGCATCGTCGTATTCCAGGAGTTCGATCAGTTGCCGCCGTGGAAAACGGTGCACGAGAACATTGCGTTCGCGTTGCGTGCGGCGAGGAAGCTGCCGCGCGGCGACGCGGCGCGGCGCGCGGGCGAGGCGCTCGAAAAGGTCGGGCTGTCGGCATTCGCCGACGCGTATCCGCATACGCTGTCGGGCGGCATGAAGCAGCGGGTCGCCATCGCGCGCGCGCTCGCCATGGAGCCGCGCGTGCTGCTGATGGACGAGCCGTTTGCCGCGCTCGATGCATTGACGCGGCGACGCATGCAGCAAGAGCTGCTGCGTTTGTGGGACGATGCGCGCTTCACGCTGCTGTTCGTCACGCATTCGATCGACGAAGCGCTCGTGGTCGGCAATCGGATTTTGTTGCTGTCGCCGCATCCGGGGCGCGTGCGCGCGGAACTCAACAGCCATCATTTCGACGACGGCAGCGTCGGCCGAGCGGATTTTCAGCAAGCGGCGAACCGGATTCATCGGCTGCTGTTCGGCGACGGCGACGGCGACGACGCCCGCGAGGCCGGAGCCAGCGCATGAGCGCCCGGCCGCTGCCTCCCGTGCGGCGCGAATATGAGATCGCGCTCGATGAAACCGCATCGGCGCCGGCCGGCGCTGTTCGCGATGCCGCGCCGCACGCCGGCGGCCAGCACGCGCGGCCGCTGGCGCGCGGCGCCCGCCGTGCGTTGCTTGGCCGCCTGCGCGACGCCGGCTGGCTGCGCAAGACGGCGATCGCCATCGTATTGATCGCGTTGTGGGAAATCGCCGCGCGCGTGCTCGACAACGATCTGCTGCTGCCGACGTTCGGCGCGACGGCGCTCGCATTCGCGCAAGGCATTGCGAGCGGCGAGCTGCCGGCGAAGATCGCGGTGTCGCTATCGGTGCTGTTGCGCGGCTATGCGCTCGGCGTGGGCTGCGCATTCGCGTTGACCGCGCTGGCGGTATCGACGCGTATCGGTCGCGATCTGCTGACGATGCTGACCGCGATGTTCAATCCGCTACCGTCGATCGCGCTGCTGCCGCTCGCGCTGCTGTGGTTCGGCCTCGGCAGCGGCAGTCTGCTATTCGTGCTCGTCCATGCGGTGCTCTGGCCGCTCGCGCTCAATACGTTCGCGGGTTTCCAGGCTGTGCCCGCGACGCTGCGCATGGTCGGCCGCAACTACGGGCTGACGGGGCTGCGCCACGTCGTCGCGATCCTGATTCCGGCCGCGCTGCCGTCGATTCTCGCGGGTCTGCGCGTCGGCTGGGCGTTTGCGTGGCGCACGCTGATCGCGGCCGAGCTGGTGTTCGGCGCGAGCGCGGGCGGCGGCCTCGGCTGGTACATATTCCAGAACCGCAATGAGCTTTATACCGATCGCGTGTTCGCCGGGCTCGCCGCGGTGATCGTGATCGGTCTGCTGGTCGAGCACGGCGTGTTCGACGTGCTCGAGCGTGTGACGGTCCGGCGCTGGGGCGCGCAGCATTGAGCGTGGCGCGTGGGTGCGTCATAGCAGAAATATTGCTGAGTACAGCAGCATTTATTGGTTCGAAAAGGGTGCATGCACTGTTACGGTGACGGGCTCGCAGCGGCGACGCCGCTGCGCCGACTCCCGAGCCGATGCACGTCGCGCGCCGGCCCGCCGGATAAACCACAAGGCTCCATCAGAGAGATTGCACCAATGAAACTCAAGACACTCGCTACCTGGCTCGTCGGCTGCTCGCTGATCGCGGCTCATGCCGCCGCGCACGCGGACCGTCTGGACGACATCAAGAAAGCCGGCGTGCTGCGCGTCGCGACGTTCGACAGCAACCCGCCGTTCGGTTTCGTCGATCCGAAGACGAACCAGATCGTCGGCCTGGACGTGGACTACGCGCAAGCGCTGGCTGACAAGCTCGGCGTCAAGCTGAAGCTGCAGCCGACCAATCCCGCGAATCGCATTCCGTTCCTCACGTCGGGCAAGGTCGATCTCGTGCTCGCGAACTTCACGATCACCGACGAGCGTGCGAAGCAGATCGACTTCAGCATTCCGTACTTCGCGTCCGGCACGCAGTTCATTTCGAAGAAGGGCGTGCTGAAATCGCCGGATCAACTGAACGCGCTGCGTATCGGCGCGGACAAGGGCACGACGAACGAGATCGTCGTGCGCGAGAAGTATCCGAAGGCAACGATCGTCGCCTACGACGACACGCCGTTCGCATTCGCCGCGCTGCGCGCGGGCAACGTGCAGGCGATCACGCAGGACGGCCCGAAGCTGATCGGCTTGCTGGCGAACGTGCCGGATCGGCAGAACTATGAAGTGTCGTCGTTCGCTATTTCGAGCGATTACATGGGCGTGGGCATTCCGAAGGGCGAGACGCGGCTCGTCGCGTTCGTCAACGAGACGCTCAAGGGACTCGAATCGAGCGGGCGAGCGGCGCGGATTTACGATGCGTGGTTCGGCCCGGCCACCAAGACGCCGCTCGCGCGCATCTTCAAAATCGGCGACAAGAGCTGATCCGGATCTGACGTTCGGCCGGGGCGTTCGATCCGGACGTTCAATCTTCGCATCCGCCCCGGCGTTGGATCGACGATGCGTGCTCATGCACGCCATGCCGCGGCGCGCGCCGTATCGATGCGCACCGCGGCGCTTGCGAAGGAACCAACGGCCGCGTTCCGGCGGCCCATGCAAACGAAATGGATGGCTGGCTCGCTCCGAAGTATCTGATGTGGCTGTGGCAGGGTTTTCTGCTGACGCTGGGTTTGTCGCTCGCGGCGGCCGTGGCCGCGACGCTCGCGGGTTTTGCGCTCGCGCTCACGCGCGATGCGAGGGCCGCGCTGCCAGCGCGCGCCGTGGCCGCGTACATTGTCGCGTTCCGCAACACGCCGCTCGTCGTGCAACTGCTGTTTTGGTATTTCGGCGTGGCGTCGCTGCTGCCGGAGCACGCGATGGCGTGGCTCAATGCGCGGCATGCATGGACGTGGGGCGGCGTCACGCTCGTGCAGTGGCCGTCGTTCGAATTCGTCGCCGGCTGGATCGGACTGAGCCTCTATACCAGCGCGTTCGTTGCCGAGGAATTTCAAGCGGGCATTCGCGGCGTGCCGCAGGGGCAGCGTGACGCGGCGAGCGCGCTTGGGCTCACGCCGCAGCAGACGTTTCGCTTCGTCGTGCTGCCGCAGGCGGTGCGCATCGCGTTGCCGCCGCTGTTCGGTCAATACATGAATCTGATCAAGAATTCGTCGTTGACGATGGCCATCGGTGTCGCTGAGCTGTCGTATGCGTCGCGGCAGGTTGAAACCGAGACGTTTAAGACCTTCGCGGCGTTCGGCGTGGCGAGCGTGCTGTACATCGCGGCGGTCGCGGCCGTCGAGGCGCTCGCGCAATGGAGCGTCATGCGGCGCGAGCGCGCATTCACCGGGCGCTGACGATGGACTGGCCGATACTCTTCGACAATCTTCCGTATCTGCTGATCGGCGCGTTTCCCGACGGCCCGCTCGGCGGCGCCGCGCTGTCGCTCGTGCTGGCGATTGCCTCGGCGCTCGCGTCGGCCGTGCTCGGCGTCGCACTTGGCGTGGCGCTCGCGCTGTCGAGCGGCGCGGTGCGCGGCGCGCTCGTTGTCGTGATCGGCTTTTTCCGGGCGATTCCGGTGCTGATGCTGATCTTCTGGACGTACTTTCTGCTGCCGGTGCTGCTGCATGCGGATGTGCCGGGGCTCGCGGCCGTGGTGAGCGCGCTGTCGCTGATCGGCGGCGCCTATCTTGCGCATTCGGTGCATGCCGGCATTCGCGCGGCGGGGGCCGGGCAGTGGCAGGCGGGCCTGTCGCTCGGGCTCACGCGCTGGCAGACGGTCCGTTACGTGCTGTTGCCGCAGGCGGTGCGGATCATGACGCCGTCGTTCGTCAATCAGTGGGTATCGCTCGTGAAGGACACTTCGCTCGCGTATATCGTCGGCGTGCCGGAGCTGTCGTTCGTCGCGACGCAGATCAACAACCGGCTGATGGTGTATCCCGCGCAGATTTTCTTCTTCGTTGGCGTCATTTATCTGGTGCTCTGCACGACACTGGATTTCGCGGCGACACGGCTGCTCGCGCGCCGCCGCACGCGGCCGCCCGCACCGGAGCAACCGGCCGCGGCGTGCGCTGCCGCATCCGATGCGCGCGCTTCATGGCAACGTCACGACGCGGCATAGTGCGCGGCGAAGATCGCACGCAGTGTCGATGCGCCGGTTGTGCCGGTCGCGAAAGCGGACCACAGCGGCGCGTCGACACGCGCAAGCCCGGGCCGCCGCGTATCGTTTGCCGCGAGCCGCAGGCGCGTCTCGCTTGCCACGCGCCGGAACGCGTCGAGCTGCATCGCCGACAGCGTGTGCTGCGCGTTCGCGAGCGCGACGAGCGGATCGACCGGCTGATCGTCGATGCGGACCTCGAAATGCAAGTGCGGCCCGGTGGCCGCGCCCGTCGAGCCCACCGCGCCGACCCGTTGCCCCTGGGCGACGGGCATGCCGACCTCGAGCCCCGGCGCGAACGCCGACAGGTGCGCGTAATAGGTCGACGTCCGATCCGGATGGTCGATCACGACGTATTTGCCGTAGCCTTCGGGATCGGTGCCGATGAACGACACGACGCCGGCCGCCGCCGCATCGACGGGCGCGCCGGCCGGCGCGACGAGATCGACGCCGGTGTGCATCTGCAATTCCTGGGTGATCGGATGAATGCGCTCGCCGAAGTACGAACTGATGCGTGTGCTGACGACGGGCTCGACGAGCGACGGCGCATCGAGCGGCTGGCCGTCGAATGCGTAATACGCGCCGGCTGTCGCGCCCGGCGGCTTGAACCAGAGCATGCCGAATGTGCGGCCCGCGACGCGCAGATCGAGCGCGACCACGTGCGGCCGGCGCGGCGTGGCCGCATCGGGTGTATCGGCCGCGTCGGGAGCGGCCGATGTGCCCGAGTTCGGCGCGGAATCGAATGCGATCCGGTAATAGTCGCCCGGCTGCGCGCTCGCGTGCGCTTTCACGCGATTCATGATCAGATCGCCGATCTGAATGCGCACTTCAGGCGGCAGATCGATCTGGTTCAGCGTATCGGCGAGCGACTGCTCGATCGCGCCGGTGCGCACGCCGCTCGTGGCCGGCGTAAAGGCCGGGACGGCGAGCGAGAACGCGCCGACGTCGTAGCCGAGGAGTTCGCTGTGGTGTTCAGCGAGCGGCGCGAAAAGGCCCGGCCGCGCCACGCCGGACGGCGCGGGGCGGCTGGCCGGCGCGAAACCGGCGCCGGCCGGCAGCGCGTCGCCCAGCAGGTCGGGCCACGCGGCGCCCGCCTGAGCGCCGGCTGACGCCGCGCGTTGATCGATGATCTGCTCCAGCTCGGCTGTCACATAGCGCTGCGCGCTGGGGAACGGCGCGTCGGCGAGCACGCGCTGCGGCGCGCGCGCGGCATCGCGCGTTGACGTCGCGGGCGGCTTCGACACCGCTGGCAGCGCGGCGATGCCGAATGCGATCAGCGCGCCGATCGCGCTGGCAGTGGACAACTTGCGCTTGAATGCGGGCGGGCGCGGCAACGAGGCCGACGATCCTGCGGCGTGCGCGGTTTCATCGGCGGAAACGGTATGCAAGGATGGCTTGGCCAAAAGAATCCACATCCTTTAAAAATGCGTGGTTCGATCGAATAGGGGGTGGGTATGCGGCTGCGGACAGACTCGCGTCAAGCGAGCCGGCAGTGCAAGGCGTTCAACGTAACGGGGCACGATCTTCGTGATCGTGCCCCATTACGCCCCGTTCGGCCCAGCGACGCGGACCTGGTCCGCTCCGAACGGCGACCCGGTTCCGGACGGTTGAAACCCGCCGGGTGAATCGACGCCGTACTGAGTGACAGTGCGATGCGCGCAATTGTTCCTGACGGCGGGCGATTTTGTCCGGGTGTGGAACCTGGCGCGCATTTGATGCGCCAGGCCGTCCGAAAGGACCGCGCCGGTTGGGGCCGTCGGCCGCCGCCCGGCCGCCTGCCGCTTGCGGGTGAGCCGGATGAACCGGCTCACTGGCTCACCGCCGCCGCTCGCGGAGACCCAGGTTCGCCGCCGCGCGGTGGCGATGCGTCGGCGTCGAGCCTCAGCCGCGCGGCGAAGACCGCGTAGCGCGGATCGGATCGCGCGCGCCATTGAACCGTCTGGATAAATCGCGCGGAGACTGGATCAGGGGGCCGCGCTATACGCCTGAGCCGCCGGATCAAGTTCGTCTCCCGCGGCACGCGCGCCAGGTCCGCTGCCTCGGCAGCTTCAAAGCCGTGTTGCTGGAAGAACAGCGCCTGCTGAAATCCGTCTGCGCGAGGCGGGGGCGGGACGTCGATGCCCGCGATCGCTGCTGCATGGCGCGCGCTCACGCCAAGCCGATGAAGACGCTCGAAATAGGGCCAGCCGGGCTCGTCCGGCAACGCCGACAAGCCCGCCGCGTTGGCGGCAGGCTTCGGCCGGATGCCGGCGCTCAAGAGCCGGTTCAGATAAGTCCCGTCCGATTCTCCCGGCAAACGCCCAAGCTTAGCGGCCGCGCCGCGCAAACGGGCCGGCAGCGCGTCGAGATCGCCCGTTTCGTAATTGCCGATCAACGTGAGTTTCTTGGGGCGGCTGAAATGCCCGCTCGACAACAGTTGCCGCAACTCGGTGCGGTCCGTGATCAGCAGCGCCGCGTTGTTCTCGGCGGCCTGTTTCAACCGGGAGTGAGCGACGCGCATGTTTTTGCGCCCGTCCGGGCCGGCGTGGCCGGCGATTTTCGTCAAGATTTCGGCCGGAAGATCCGTTATCCGTCTGGCGCTCGGGCGGGAAAGCTCCGCGAGGCTCGGCGACGCCGTTGGCTGCGCCGGGCAAGGCGCGGGCGCGCCGCGCGTGATCCCGGCGGCGGGCGGGAGAGCAGACGCTGGCGCAAGTGCAGGCGGGCAGGGTGTGGATGGTTTCATGAGGGCCTCGAATTCGGACGACGCACGATACGCGCGCCGATGCCCGCGGCGGGCCGCCCGTGCGAAAAAGGGCGGGGCCGGTGCGAAATGACGCGGCTCGCTTGGCGGTGCATCGGCTTGGGTCTGTGCTTGGGCTCGGGCCTGAGCCTAAACCTGAGCCCCGGCCCGCGCGCCATCGCGCCGTCGCGCCATCGCCGTCAGTCCGCGCGTGCGTGCCGAGGCGGCGCATCGGCGTCGCGCAGCCGCAGCGCGGCGGACGTGCGCAACGTATCGATGCCCGCGTCCAGCATCGCGTCGGCGTCGCGCCAGCGATCGCCGCGCAGACGGGTGGTCCAGATCATCGAGCCGAAGATGCCTTCGAGCAGCGACAGGAAATACACGCCGGCCAGATGGATATCGAGCGCGGCATTGAGTTCGCCCGACGTCACCGCGCGCCGCAACAGGGCCTTGGCGATCCTGAGCGTCTGCAGTTCGTACAGCGCGCGCCGGCGCAGCACCGGCGCGTTTTCGTCGCTTTGCTCGCACTTCAGGTAGAGGATTTCGAGCACGCGCTGCATCGAGCCGGGCTCGCCGCACTGATGCAGATAGTGCGATGCGGCCAGGCGCAGCGTGTGCAGCGCGGGCCGCTCGTCGGACAATTCGAAGCCCGCGACCGCGCGCGAGAACGCCCGGTCGCACATCGCGACGCACACCTCGATCTTGTTCTTGAAATGCCCATATATCGCACCGCGCGACATGCCGGCCGCTTCCGCGAAATCGGCCATCGCGGTTTGCCCGATCCCTTTTTCAAGCAGCACGAGTTCGGCGGCGTCGAGAATCCGATGCTTCGTGTTCAGTGATTCTTCACGCGTTTTGCGGGCCATGTGGGTCGATTCTCCCTTGCTTTCGAATGGTTGTCGCTTTCTTGCGACATGCTGTCAATCAGGAGTATTTAATCAATCGTGACTGATTATAATCGATCGCCCTGACCGGCTCCCATTCGCGCGGGGTCGAATGAATCATGAGGAAAACAATGACAGACCGACGGGCGCGCACGCGCCGAATCTGGCTGGCGTTCGCCGTCGCGGCGCTGGCCGCCGGCTGCGGCAAACACGATGACGGCGACGCGGCCGCGCCGCGCGATGCGGCCGTGGTGACGGTTGCCAAGACGCCGGTGCCGCTGACGGTCGAACTACCGGGCCGGCTCGACGCGTACCGGCAGGCCGAAGTGCGGGCGCGGGTCGCGGGCATCGTCACGGCGCGAACCTATGAAGAGGGGCAGGAGGTCAAGCGCGGCGCCGTGCTGTTCAGGATCGATCCCGCGCCGTTCAAGGCGGCGCGCGATGCGGCGGCCGGCGCGCTCGAGAAGGCGCAGGCCGCATATCTCGCCGCGCAGGACAAGCGCCGCCGCTACGACGATCTGGTGCGCGACCGGGCGGTCAGCGAGCGCGACCATACCGAGGCGCTAGCCGACGAGCGTCAGGCGCGCGCCGCCGTCGCGTCCGCGCGTGCCGAGCTGGCGCGCGCGCAGTTGCAGCTCGGCTACGCGAGCGTCACCGCGCCGATCGACGGCCGCGCGCGCCGCGCGCTCGTCACGGAGGGCGCGCTCGTCGGCCAGGATCAGGCCACGCCGCTCACGACCGTCGAGCAGCTCGATCCGATTTACGTGAACTTCTCGCAGCCGGCCGCCGAGGTCGAGGCGCTGCGGCGCGCGGTGAAAAGCGGCCGCGCGGCGGGCATCGCGCAGCAGGACGTCGAGGTGACGCTGATACGCCCGGATGGCAGCGTGTACGAGCGCAAGGGCAAATTGCTGTTCGCGGATCTCGCGGTCGATCCGTCCACCGACACGGTCGCGATGCGCGCGCTTTTTCCGAACCCCGAGCGTGAATTGCTGCCGGGCGCGTATGTGCGCATCGCGCTCGATCGCGCGATCGAGCGCGATGCGGTGCTCGTGCCGCGCGACGCGCTGCTGCGCACGGCCGACGGCGCGAGCGTCAAGGTCGTCGACGCGAACGGCAAGGTGCGCGACGTGGCGGTCGACGCGTCGCGAATGAAGGGCGGTGACTGGATCGTCACGCGCGGGCTGGCCGGCGGCGAGCGCGTCGTCGTGAGCGACGCCGCGCAATTCGACGCGGGCGCGAGCGTGAAGGCGCTCGAGCGCGCCGCCGCCGCGCGGCCGGCTTCGGCGCCGCGCTAAATCTGACAAGCATCGTTTTCGATCATGGCTCGATTCTTTATCGATCGCCCGATATTCGCGTGGGTGATCTCGCTATTCATCATGATGGGCGGCATCTTCGCGATCCGCGCGCTGCCCGTGGCCCAGTATCCGGACATCGCGCCGCCCGTGGTCAGCATTTATGCGACCTATCCGGGCGCGTCCGCGCAGGTCGTCGAGGAATCGGTCACGGCGGTGATCGAGCGCGAGATGAACGGCGTGCCCGGCCTGCTGTACACGTCGGCGACGAGCAGCGTCGGCCAGGCGGCGCTGTATCTGACGTTTCGCCAGGGCGTGAGCGCCGATCTGGCGGCCGTCGATGTCGAGAACCGTCTGAAGACCGTCGAATCGCGGCTGCCCGAGCCGGTGCGGCGCGACGGCATTTCGATCGAGAAGGCCGCCGACAACACGCAGATCGTCGTGTCGCTGACCTCGGAGGACGGGCGGCTGTCGGCCGTGCAGCTCGGCGAGTACGCATCGGCGAACGTGGTGCAGGCGTTGCGCCGTGTCGACGGCGTCGGCAAGGTGCAGTTCTGGGGCGCCGAATATGCGATGCGGATCTGGCCCGATCCGCTCAAGATGGCCGCGCTCAATCTGACGGCTTCCGACATCGCGTCGGCGGTGCGCGCGCACAATGCGCGCGTGACGATCGGCGACATTGGCCGCAGCGCGGTGCCGGATAGCGCGCCGATCGCGGCGACCGTGCTCGCCGACGCGCCGCTGGCCACTCCCGAGGCGTTCGGCGCGATCGCGCTGCGCGCCCGCGCCGACGGCTCGGCGCTGTATCTGCGCGATGTCGCGAAAGTCGAATTCGGCGGCAGCGACTACAACTATCCGTCGTTCGTCAACGGCAAGACGGCGGTCGGCATGGGCATCAAGCTGGCGCCGGGCTCGAACGCGGTGGCCACCGAAAAGCGCGTGCGCGCGACGATGGACGAACTGTCGAAGTACTTCCCGGCGGGCGTCAAGTACCAGATTCCGTACGAGACGTCGTCGTTCGTGCGCGTGTCGATGAGCAAGGTCGTGACGACGCTGATCGAGGCGGGCGTGCTGGTGTTCGCCGTGATGTTCCTGTTCATGCAGAACCTGCGCGCGACGCTGATTCCGACGCTCGTCGTGCCCGTCGCGCTGCTCGGCACGTTCGGCGTGATGCTCGCCGCGGGTTTTTCGATCAACGTGCTGACGATGTTCGGGATGGTGCTCGCGATCGGCATCCTGGTCGACGACGCGATCGTCGTCGTCGAGAACGTCGAGCGGCTGATGGTCGAGGAGAAGCTGCCGCCCTACCAGGCGACCGTGAAGGCGATGAAGCAGATCAGCGGCGCGATCATCGGCATTACCGTGGTGCTGACGTCGGTGTTCGTGCCGATGGCGTTCTTCGGCGGCGCGGTCGGCAACATCTATCGGCAGTTCGCGCTGGCGCTCGCGGTGTCGATCGGTTTCTCGGCGTTTCTCGCGTTGTCGCTGACGCCCGCGTTGTGCGCGACGCTGCTCGCGCCGGTTGCCGCCGACCATCACGACAAGCGCGGCTTCTTCGGCTGGTTCAACCGCTTCGTCGCGCGCGCGACGAACCGTTATACGCAGCGCGTGGGCGCCGTGCTGAAGCGGCCGCTGCGCTGGCTTGCCGTGTACGGCGCGCTGACGGCGGCCGCGGCGCTGTTGCTCACGCACCTGCCGAGCGCGTTCCTGCCGGACGAGGACCAGGGCAACTTCATGGTGATGGTGGTTCATCCGCAAGGCACGCCGCTGGCGGAAACGATGAAGAGCGTGCAGCGCGTCGAGCAATACGTGCGCCGCGAGGAGCCGAGCGCGTACACGTTCGCGCTCGGCGGCTTCAATCTGTACGGCGAAGGGCCGAACGGCGGGATGATCTTCGTCACGCTGAAGGACTGGAAGCTGCGCAAGCGCGCGCACGACCAAGTGCAGGCGATCGTCGAGCGGATCAACGCGCGCTTTGCGGGCACGCCGAATACGACCGTCTTCGCGATGAATTCGCCCGCGCTGCCCGACCTGGGCTCGACGAGCGGCTTCGACTTGCGTTTGCAGGATCGCGGCGGACTCGGCCACGAAGCGCTCGTCGCCGCGCGCGAGAAACTGCTCGCCGAGGGGCGCAAGGACGCCGCGTTGACCGACCTGATGTTCGCCGGCACGCAGGATGCGCCGCAACTGAAGCTCGATATCGATCGCGCGAAGGCGTCGGCGCTCGGCGTGTCGATGGACGAAATCAACACGACGCTGGCGGTGATGTTCGGCTCCGACTACATCGGCGATTTCATGCACGGCGCGCAGGTGCGGCGCGTGGTGGTGCAGGCGAACGGGCAGCACCGGCTCGATCCCGACGACGTGACGAAGCTGCGCGTGCGCAACGCGAAGGGCGAGATGGTGCCGCTTTCCGCGTTCGCCAAGCTGCGCTGGACGCTGGGGCCGCCGCAGTTGACCCGCTACAACGGTTTCCCGTCGTTTACGATCAACGGCTCGGCCGCCGAGGGGCGCAGCAGCGGCGACGCGATGGCGGCGATCGAGCGGATCGCGGCGAAGCTGCCTGCCGGCATCGGCCACGCGTGGTCCGGGCAGTCTTACGAGGAGCGGCTGTCGGGCGCGCAGGCGCCGATGCTGTTCGCGTTGTCGGTGCTCGTCGTGTTCCTCGCGCTCGCGGCGCTCTATGAGAGCTGGTCGATTCCGTTCGCAGTGATGCTCGTCGTGCCGCTCGGCGTGATCGGCGCCGTGACGGGCGTCGTGCTGCGCGGGATGCCCAACGATATTTATTTCAAGGTGGGACTGATCGCGACGATCGGGTTGTCGGCGAAGAACGCGATCCTGATCGTCGAGGTCGCGAAGGATCTGGTCGCGCAGGGCTCGCCGCTCGTCGAAGCGGCGCTCGAAGCGGCGCGGCTGCGGCTGCGGCCGATCGTGATGACGTCGCTCGCGTTCGGCGTGGGCGTGCTGCCGCTCGCATTCGCGTCCGGCGCGGCGTCGGGCGCGCAGGTGGCGATCGGCACCGGCGTGCTTGGCGGCGTGATCAGCGCGACGCTGCTGGCGATCTTTCTTGTCCCGCTCTTTTTCGTCTGCGTCGGCCGTGCGTTCGACGTCCGCCCGCGCCGCCGAGGCGATGCGCAGGCTTGGGAGACTCAGTCATGATCAAACGCGCATCGGGCCGCGAGCGCGGCCTGACGATGCCGCCGGCGCGCGGCGCATGGCCGGCCGCGCTCGCGGCCGCGCTGCTGGCGGGCTGCTCGCTCGCGCCGCGCTACGAGCGGCCGGCGGCGCCGGTGCCGGCGAGTTATCCGGCGTATCCGGCGTATCCGGCGCAACAGGCGCAACAGGCGCAACAGGCGCAACAGGCGCACGCGCCGGATGCGGCCAGCGGCGCGGGCGCCGCGCGGCCGCCGGCCGCGCACGGCGGCCAAGCGCCGGATGCCTCGCCGGTATCCGCCGGAGCGCACCCGTCTGACGCGCGGCCCGCATCCGAGGGGCCGCACGCATTCGCCGCGCGACAAACGCGCGATGCCGCGCAACCGCCGCACGAGCGCCAGGCGGCCGCGGTTCGGCTTGCGATGGCTGCCGGGCATGCACCGGATGCGCGGCTTGACGACTGGCGCGCGTATTTCACCGATCCGTCGCTGCGCGCGCGGATCGACGCCGCGCTCAAGAACAATCGCGACCTGCGGATCGCGACGCTGCGTATCCAGGAGGCGCGCGGCATGTACGGCGTCGTGCGTGCGGACCGGCTGCCGTCGATCGACGGCAATCTTGGCTATGAGCGTGCCCGCCAGTACGACCCGGTGCTGCGCGAAAGCGCGACGAGCGGGCTGTATCGCGCGGGCGTGGGAGTGAGCGCGTTCGAGATCGATCTGTTCGGCCGCGTGAAAAACCTGTCCGACGCGGCGCTTGCCGAGTATTTCGCGACTACCGAGGCGCGGCGTGCCGTGCTCATCAGCCTGATCGCGGAGGTGGCGTCCGCTTATGTGACGGAGCGCGCGCTCGTCGAGCAACTCGCGCTTGCCGAGCGCACGTTCGCCGCGCGCGAATTGGCTCGCGCGCTGACGCAGCGGCGCTATGACAGCGGCACGAGCACGGCCATCGAGCTGCGCACGGCGCAAATGCTCGTGGCGTCGGCCAGTGCGTCGCGCGCGGCGCTCGCGCGCGAGCATGCGCAGGCGGTGCACGCGTTGCAACTGCTGGCGGGCGATTTCGAGACGCCAAGCTCAGCCGATGCGCGCCCGCTCGACGAGTGGATGGTCGCGCCGATCGCGCCGGGGCTGTCGTCGGATCTGATCGAGCAGCGGCCCGACATCCGGCAGGCCGAGCAGCGGCTGATCGCGGCGAACGCGAATATCGGCGCGGCGCGCGCGGCATTTTTTCCGCGTATCGCGCTGACGACCGAAATCGGTTCGATCAGCGATACGTTCGCGGGCTTGTTCTCGGCCGGCGCGGGCGTTTGGACGTTCGCGCCGAAGCTGACGCTGCCGATCTTCGCGGGCGGGCGCAACCGCGCGAACCTCGACGTGGCCGACGCGCGCGCGCATATCGCAGTGGCGGAATACGAAAAGGCGATCCAGATCGCGTTTCGCGAAGTCGCCGATACGCTTGCGGCGCGCGATCAGATAGACGCGCAGCTCGATGCGCAGCGAGCCGTCTACGATGCGGACGCCGAGCGGCTGAGGCTTGCGCAGCGGCGCTATCAGCACGGCGTCGCGAATTATCTGGAGTTGCTCGACGCGCAGCGCAGCACGTTCGAGTCGGGCCAGGAACTGATTCGTCTGAAGCAATTGCGCTTGACCAATGCGATCGCACTGTATCGCGCGCTCGGCGGCGGCTGGTCGCGCTCGGCGAGGGACGGCGCGGCATAGGCGCGGGCCGCGCGCGCCACGGCGACGACGCGAAATTGCCAAATCCGGTAAGGTATCGGGTTGCGCCGTTGAGATGGCATGGCGCAACGCACATCAACAGACGGAAAGGGCAATGCAGTGAGGATTCGAATCGGACGATGGGCGGCGGCCATCGCGCTGGGCGCGCCGCTTGGCTTGGCGCTCGCGCAGTCTACGCAGCCGGTTGACGCGGCGCGGGCGGCTGAGTTGGCTGCGGCATCCGCCGCGGCGCAGATGCCGCGGCCCGCTCAGGCGTTTGGCTCAGCGCAGGCACCGGGGAGCATTCCGGCATCCGCGGCGGCTCAATTGCCCGAGCCCGCTCAGGCGCCGCAGCCGGCCCAACCGCCGGAGGAGCCTGCCCACGCGAGCGCCACACGCGGCACGCTCGCCGCGTCGTGGATGCTGCGCAGCACTGCGCCTGCCCAGCCGACGCCGCCCGCCGACGCGTCGGCGGGCATTCCGGTCGGCCCGTCGATGCAGACGGTCGATCTCGGCGGCACGTCGCTGCCGGTATTCACGTATCGGCCCGCGCGATGCGCGCCGTCGGTACTGTTGTTGGTCTTTCACGGGATGAGCCGCAACGGCGCCGAGTATCGCGATGCCGCGACGCCGCTGGCCGAGCGTATCTGCGCGATTACCGTCGCGCCGCAATTCGACGAGTCGCGCTTTCCGGACGCGCTCTATCAGCATGGCGGCGTGACGCCCGCGCCCGCCTTCGGTTCGCTGCCCGCCGCGCCGCTGCCTGGCGGCGCGCGTCCGATCGATCTGGTGCCGCGGCTCGCCGGCTGGGCGCAGCGCGCCGCCGGCGCGCCGGCGTTGCAGGTGGTGCTGCTCGGCCATTCGGCGGGCGCGCAATTTCTCGACCGCGTCGCCGCGTACTCGCAGCCGGGCGCGGCGCGGATCGTGCTCGCCAATCCGGGTACGTGGGTGATGCCGAATTCGACTGCCACCGCGCCTTACGGTTTCGGCGGCCTCGGCTCGGCGCGCCGTCAAGAGGCGGCGCTGCGTGCGTATTTGGCGCAGCCCGTCACGGTGCTGCTCGGCATGGACGACGTGAAAGGCAACCGGCTCGCGCACGGCGCCGAAGCCGACGCACAGGGCCCGACCCGCCTTGCGCGCGGGCTGCACGCGTTCCAGACGGCGCAGGCGGCGGCGCGCAGCCGTGGCTGGACGTTCGGCTGGCGGCTGCTCGAAGTGCGCGGCGTCGGCCACGACGTCGCGCGGATGTTCGCGTCCGACGAAGCGGTGCGCGCGGTCCAGAGCGCGCATCATCCGCTCGTGTGCGGCGATGGCCGGGCGGTGCCGGCCGGTTCGGCCTGCTGACGGCGCGCGCGGCGCAAGCCGCCGCCGCGCGCTTGGGCGCGAACGGCCCGCGATCCCGTTCAATCAAGCGGTTCGCGCTCACACAGATGCCGGGCGGCGTGCCGTATTGAAACGCCAGGCTCGGCGCGCCGGATATCGAGTCGTTCAGCGTAACGGCGGCGATTCGGTCGTTCATCCACTGAACGTGGCGCGCGCACGTTCGCGCGTCACGCCTTTGCGTCGGCGTGCTCGGGCTGGCGGCGCCAGAACGCCCGATATTCGTCGCACGTGTCGGCAAGGCGCCGGTGCGGGCCCGCCGCGACGAGCCGCCCGCCGGCCAGGAACAGCACCTGGTCGGCCGCCTCGACGTTCGCGATCCGGTGGGTGATCAGCACGAGCGTGGTCCGCTTGCCGAGGCGCTCGCGCAGCATCGCGATGCCGAGCGTGTCGCTGTGCGGGTCGAGCCCCGATGTCGTTTCGTCGAGGACGATGGCGGGAACATCGACGCCCATCAGCCTGACGAGTTCGACCTTCTGCACCTGGCCGCCGGACAGGCGCGCGCCGCCTTCGCCGACGTCGCCGTCGAGATCGATGCGCTGGCCGTCGTCGTGGAACGTGAGGCGTTCGAGCAGCCGGATCGCGTCGTCGTCGGCGAGCGTCGACGGATGGTAGCGGACGTTTTCCCGCAACGAGCGGTTCAGCAGCGCGACGTTCTGCGGTACGTACAGCGCGAAGCGGTGGCGCGCACCGTCGTCGATGCCGTACAGGTCGACGCCGCTGTACGCGACCACGCCCGCGTCGGGCGGCAGCAGCCCCGCGACGATCTTCGCGAGCGTGGACTTGCCCGAGCCGTTGTGCCCGACGATCGCCGTGTAGCTGCCCGCCGGCAAATCGAACGACATCGGCTCGATCGCGAAGCGCCCGGCCCGGGCAAGCGCGAGCCGGCGCACCGCGATGTGCGCGGCCGAGCTGCCCGGGCGCGGCGCCGCGACCGCGCCGCTGTCGCCGCGGTTCTCGCGCGGCGCGATCGCGAGCGCCTCGCGCACGTTCGCGAGCGCCGCGCCCGCCTGGCGCAGCACGAAACCGTACGCGCCGAGCGGCAGCGCGAATTGCAGCACATACGTTTGCAGCAGCATGAAATCGCCGAGCGTGATCCGGTGAGCGGCGATGTCGCGCACGCACAGCACGAACATCGCGGCCATGCCGAGTGCGATGATGCCGTACTGATAGGCGGCCGCGCGCGTGAGCAGCCACGATCGGCGCCAGTCGACGTCGAGCCGGGCGATGGCGCGCGCCGCGACGTAGTCGATCTCCTGTGGCACCGCGCCGTTGTAGACGACGCGCGGCGCGTTCGCGAGCACGTCGCCGAGCGCCGCCGACAGCGCGCCCGCGGCCTCGTTCGTCGCGGCCGCGCTGGTTTCGTACCGCTCGGCCGACAGGTGAGAAAACACAAAGTAGGCGGCCAGCACCGCAAACAGGATCGCCGCGTATCGAAGCGGCACGAGCAGCGCGATCAGCACGAGCGCGACGACGATCTGGAGCGCCACCGGCGTGATTTTCCACAGCACGCCTTCGATGATCACCTGCAGGCTGTACGGCAGACGCTCGAGCAGGCCCTGCACGTAGCCGCTGTCGCTCGACGCGCGGCCGGCAAGCGCCGGCAGCTGCGCATGCAGCGCGCGGCGCAGCAGCATATTCGATGTGGCATGCACGATTCTGCCCGTGTACGCGAGCAGCGCGATCGACGAGATCGCGGACGCGGACCAGAGCACGGCGAACAGCACGATGTAGACGGAAGCCTTCGTCGCGTCGAACTGCGCGCGCGACATCTCGTCGACGGCGAGCTTCAACGTAACCGGGCCGAGCAGCATGAAGGCCGACGTCAGCGCCTCAATCAGCACACCGGCGACGATTAGCTTTCGCGCGCGCGTTTCGTAGTCGACCATCAGGCGGACGACGTCCGCCAACGAGCGTAGTGCGGCAAGCTTCATGACGATTCGCGGTCGGGCCGGCAAGCCGGCGGTTCGAATGACGGCGGCGCTGGATGCGGCCGCGTGCGCGCCGCCGGGCATGCGGCGAAACGGTGCGTCAGCATATCGCAGCGCGCCGGTTCGCGATGAAATTCTGCCAGGACGCGCAGAATACCTCCACGCATCCGACGAGCGCGACGCTGATCGCGGCCGCGTTCTGTCCGACGCGCGCGGCCTTGAACGCGCGCTCGAGTTCCGCTTCGTCGAGCCTGCCGCTGCGCATCAGCACGCCGTCGCGAATCAGCTCGCGCAATGCGCCGTCATGCGACACGATGCCCTTCACGAAGCTGATGCCGAACGATCCCTTGGTTCTGCGCCACAGCACGTCGACGGGAGTGTGGGCCGAGGCGATCTCGCGCAGCACGATCCGGTCGTTGCGGTGATCGAAGCTGTCGTAGCTGCGCAGCCCGAACGCGGCCTCGACGACCGGTTGCGCGAGATACGGATTGAGCCGTCTCGTGTACGCGGCGTCGGTGACGGGCGTCATGATCGACACGAACCGATCGAGCATCGAGATCGACTCGTCGAGCGTCTGCCGCGGCGCGCGCGCACGTGACCGTCCGGCCGGCGCGCGCGGCGCGAACAGCGTGGACATCGATTGCCGCGGCGCCGGCGCGTGCTGCGCGAACAACTGCCGCCTCAGCGCGATCTTCGCGGCCATCAGCAGGACGCGCGGAATCGAATCGTTGTGCAGCATCGCGAGCTTTTCTGCCGTGCGCAGCGCGCACGCCCATCCGTTGCCGTGCAGCGCGTCGAGCACCACGCTCGCGTCGGGCACCGCCCGGAACAGCAGATCGCCGCCCTGGCCTTCGAGCAGCACCGCCGACGGACCGATCGCCTTCGACACCGCGCGGTCGATGCCCAAGAACAGCATGTCCTGGCTCAGCGCGGCGGGTGGAGTTTTCACGAGGCGCTCGGAGAACGGCAAATGGCGGTCGATGTCGATGCACACCAGCTCCGCGCCGATCGAATCGGCGACGCGCGCGGCCATGTCCCGCTCGTAGCAGTCCGGCGATGACGTGGAGAACAGGTGGACGGCGGCGAGCGGTGCGCCCGCGCCGAGCGCCTTGCGCAGAAGGATCGCGCCCGCGGACGAATCGACGCCGCCCGACAGTGCGGCGCACACGCTCGGATGGCTGCGCGCGAGGCTCGAATAGACGTCGTCGAGCGCCGTCGCGCACGACGCGCGAATGTCGTCCGTGGCTGGCGCGCGTGGCAGCCACGCGCGCTCGATCGTGCATCGTCCGTCGGCGTCGACGGCGAGCGCGCATCCGGGCGGCACCACGCGGACCGACGCGAATGGCGTTTCGTCGAGCGCACCGAACTGCGTGCACGCGAATTCGATCAGGTAATCGAGGTTCCAGTCGATCGGCGCGCCGTCGAGCAGATTCGCCGCTTGCGGATCGACGTCGACGCGCCCGGGTCCTTGCGTGCGGTAATAGAGCCGGACCGAATGCAGTGGATCGGGCAGGAACACGCGCCGGCCGGTTGCCGCTTCGTCGAGCACAAGCAGGTACGCGCCCCACACGGAGCGCGTGACGGCGTCGCGCGCTTCAGACAGCGTGCGCGCGTGCGCGAGCGCCTGCTCGAGGCTCGAGCGCGCGCCGCGCAGGTAGGCGTGGGCGCGGCCGCCGGCTTCGAGCAGTGTCACGCCGATCGGCCGATCGGGACCGGCCGAGGAGGACAGCACGCAGCGGTAACCGTGCGCGTTCGTCCATGTACGGCCGTCAAGCCGCCAGCCCGACCGGGGCGGCGCGTTCGTCGTGTCGAGGCGTTCGATAGATTTCGCCATAGCTTTTTTTCAGATCCGGTTCGTCACCGTATACGCGCCCGTCGACCTCGACCCATGCATGGGCGACAAACGGCATCGGCCTCACGCCGATCACCAGTTGAGCGGGCACGCGCTCGCGCCTCAGGTGTGTGGCGAGCGCGAACGACATTTGCAGGCACGTGATGCGAAAGGGCGACCAAATCGACGCGCGAAGATAGCGCTCGACCGTGCGCGACGGGCCGTCGCCGGCGTGCGCGCGTTGCCCGGCGCCCGCGGCGGACCTGTCCAGCCGATCGAGTGCCGAGAGCGCGCGAAAGCCGCGAATTTTCAGCGACGCCGCGCTGCGCACGATGCGCCAGAATGGCAGCCACTCGAAGCCGCCCGTGCGCCGCTCGCCGAGCGTGCGGCTTGCCCAGACGCCCGAATCGAACGCGTCGAATCCCCATCCGCGGTAGTCGGCGACGCGGCCCGGCACGCATGCCTGCGCGTGGGCGATGACGATCCGGTCCGAGATCAGCGGCTGCAGCGTATGCGGCGCGTCGATCGGCCTGCCATCCAGATAATGATCGGCAAACGTCTTCGCGCATGAGTCGTCATAAAGAAAATAACGCGACCGTTGCATATCGAGCGCGACGATCGCCTGATCGAATACTGCAATATGGCAATGGCTGGCTGGCGTCATGGCTATTTTCATGGTGGGGCAAAATGCCCCACCCGTTTCATGAAGCGTTATTTAATCAGATGCAATGCGGGATTTAATTAAACCCGAAGCGCGAAATGACGCGCGCATCCGGAGTTTGGAAACCCGGAGTGCCGTGAGTCGAGGAAACCGCGTCCAGGCTGACGCCGTTGGAGCCTTGGATCGTCGAACGAAGCAGCTTCGCCAAGAATCGAACCATTTTAATCTCCTAAAAAATATCAAGTGAGTCATCAGCCTTTCAAAATAGTAAGGCATCTGACATTGGGTTTATAGCATCGCCTTCAATGAAATTCAATCGAAATATTATTTATTATTTTTTGATGATTTAATATCGTGTTTGCTTGGAATTTATCCTGAATAAACGATTTATTTGGATTGGGAAATCGAAATTGAGATTTGTCGACTTAATCCGCGATTTTGGAGGTGGAATTAATTCCGCAATTTCCGCGCCGCCCGTGCCGCATTCGGCGGATCTCGGGTTCGCGATCGCGGCGACCGGCGCATCATGCGCCGCGAGCGGCGATCGCACGGCGGCCGCAACCGGGGATGCGTGCAGCGCGCCGCTGTCGAGACGATGGCGTCGGCCGAGTCGTTGCGCCCTGATCCCGGCCTTTTCGCCATCGCGGCTGCCTTACCGATTGGACACGCGTATGGTGCGCATACCGCACTCAACGGACACTCAGAACATGAGCCGAACCCAATCTTCATGCGCCGGCGCTTGCGTTGCCGGCGCTCGCGCGCATCGTGCCGCGCGCCGCAGCGCTCGCGCGGCGCGCACGTGGGATTCGGCGCCACGCATGCTCACGTCTTGCTGAGCGGTTTAGCTTATTCGCCGCTCGGATTGCGGATCTTCCCGCCGAGCCCCGCCGGAAATCGCCGGCCGGCTGCTCCGCAGGGCCGCGAGCGTGCCGGCACAGCCGGCCCGATAGCGTTGCGGGATAGCCAATGCGCGCTTCATATTGCGCGATGGCGCGCGCGGCGTGCAGGCACGCCACGGCGGCAATGACGGATATTCCCGTGCACATCACGCGTTGCGAATGGAAGTCGCGCGGGTGACGCCGTGCCATGCGTGCGCGGCCGGAGCGACCATGTGGCGGGCCGGCAATTCAACTGGATGAGTAAAAACGTTTTGTCCGATTTTGATATTTTTGAGAAGTGAATGCCGCCATGGGAAAGAATTTGAATTTATTGGCGCTGGAGCAGGCTCGGCGCGCCGGTGGAAACCATGAGGACCGGGTAGCCAAGCAACGCATGGCGGCGAACCCCCTGCAAGCGTCCCCGAGTATGGTGCAAGCCCCGGCGGTTCACGATGATTTGCTGCAACTGACAGGTCATGGCAGGCAACGGCTTTTTCCCAAGCCGGAGTTTTCATTCCGGCCGACCAAGGTCACCACCCATCCGCTTGCGGTTGGATTGAATGCGTTTTTATTTTTATCGCAAATGCGCATTGAAGGCGTCGATGCCGATGAGACTCTCGGCAGGGGCGAAAACCGTGCCGGGCATGGCGGCTCATATACGTTGAATAGCAAGGCCGGCAGAGCCCGCGGCGATAGGGCGCCGGACCGGGGGCTGATGTTTCCGGCGCACGCGTTGCCAAAGAAAATCACGCTGCGCGCCGCCGACGTGGAGGGCAACCCTATCAACCCGGTCCGGCAGACGAGGAAAGTCACGCAAACGGCCGAGCCACGGCTTGAGCATTACATCGATAAGCCGTTGCATATTCCGGACATCATTCCCAGCCGGCGCGATGTTGCCGAGGACATTCTCAAAAAGCATAACCAGGACCCGGAGGCGGCAGGTTCTCGAAAAATCGCCAATTTCATTCCCGAGGAATGGGTGGCCCAGGGGATTTGCAGGGACGGCCGCTCGCATTGCACTTACAGCAAAAAGTATGTCGATTTATATCTCGAGGAATATGGGCGGACGGTTTCGCCTTCCGGCGATATCGTCGGGCCGACGCTCACGGAACAATTCGGCCTTCCCGATCTCAACGAGGAGTTCGAGGCGAAATTCCAGGAAGCGATGAGCACCTTGGCCCATACGCTCACGGATATCGTTAATACGGCATTGTCGAACTATGGCGTCGAGCCGGAGTCCGGGCGCGCGCAGGCCTACGAGGTCATCCGGCATGCGCTGAAACCCCGTATGACCTTCCTGTCTCCGCTCAATCACGGATCGCAGGGATATATTCTCGCCACGGAGAAAGGCAACTTCTATATATCGTTTTCCAATAAGGAATTGGCGGTGGAGAAAATCCCGCTTGACGGAAATTTGGACGACGGAGGCGAGGTGTCTCAATGGAATGCGTGGATTTCCGAGCATAAACACCTGTTTTTTTCCGGTGATGTGCGGATAGGCGGCGGCTCCACGTTTCGGGTCCATGCGTTGGAGCGGGCGTCTGCCCCGGAACCGGCCGTGAACGAGGTCGTCAACAAATATCTGCTGGACCATTGGCGCGACATATATGACGAAAAATACGGGGAAACCGAATTAGAAAATAATTCGATTGAAGGCAGAAAACTGCTTCCGTTCGTCGGCGATATTTATGGCTTGGCGGACGCCGTCGTCAAGGAAAATGTCAATGAAGCGGTGTTTCACGTAGTCGGCGGAGTGCTCGACAGTATCGGGCCTCTCAAATCGGTCGGAAAAAAATTATTCAAATTGGCGCCTTCATTGGCCAAGAAAGTCTGGATCACCCATTTCAGGAGAGGGCGGGTTTTTCGCGGGCACGTCGAAAAAATCGACGGCGCCAGACTTGCCAAGGCAGGCGTGCAAGGGGTCAGCCAATTGGTTCGCCAGGGCGGCGGCATGTCGTGGAAGCCCTCGATCCGCAAGCGGGGGAACGTCTATTGCATAGCGCGGGCCAAGCCGCGCGTCAAAAGAGGCGGCGACTGCTTCCGTGTGCTGTCGCGTCCCAGGCGGACGAACCGACACCGCCAGGAGGCAGGGCCAAGCCATGCGGCGGAGCCTGCTTACAGAACTGAATCGAATCTGCTGGGCAGCGGCACGGCCGGCAAAGTCTATCAATTGGACGACGCTCACGTGATCAAGGAATATAAGAGCCGCTTGAGAAAGGATTATTCGAGCGCATTGCAGAAAGCCGAAACCAGCAAGGATGCGTTCAATCGGCTTTATGGCGAGAACGCCGCGTCGGTGATTTTGCAGACCACCGATGATCCTGCCGTCAAAATCGTCGCGCTGAAAATGAAAAAAATTCCCGGTGAATCGCTCGATTCCATTTTGCGGCGCGGCGATCGGGCGCTGGCCGCGCAGATATGGGACGAAGCGAGTAAAAGGGATGTGGTGTCGGAACTGATCGATCAATTGAAATCGCATGGAATCTCTCATGAGGATATCAATCTTGGAAATATCCTGTATGACAGCAATACGAAAAAATTCAATTTGATCGATTTTGATAGCGCGAATCTTCGTCCGCTCGGAACACCGCTGACCGAAGGGGAGACTACGAGTATGCGAAGAAAGCTCAGGTTCGATCTCAACGAGTTTCGGCTGTTGAGCGGCATCGAATGACGCTCGTTTGACCAGCGTTCGCCGGTTTCAAAAACGCGAATGCGGCCGGTGTGCCGGCAGCCGGCATGCCAGGGCCGGCCGCTTGCCCGCCGCGCATGGCGCAGATTTCGCGCCAATGATGGAAAAAATGCCGGGAAAAATGCTCGTCGCGGCGCTGGCGCCGCCGAGCGCCGCGTACATGACGGGCGTGCGCGCGAAGCACGCTTGCTCGCTCGCCCCGGAAACGACGAGCCTTTGGCGCGATGGCTTCACGCCGACGCGGGCATCCCTGAGATGATCAGGGTATTAATAAATAAAATTGAGAACGATTCGCGTTTACGTTAAATTAACGGTCATCTCGTCAACGTCTGGAGAACTCATGGCCGAAGTGCTTGAACGGCCGATGCCGGCAACCTCATTGCCGATCGCCGATGCGTGCGCGGCGCTTGCGTTCGACGTTCGCCCGCCGGCCGCGACGCCAGCCGCTGCGCCGGCGCGCGGGCGCCGGGCCGCTCAGCGCGTGCACGGCGCGCTGGTCGACGTGCTGGTCGCGAACCGGCCGATGCTGGTCAAGCTCGCGCGCAGTTTCGTCGGCTGCGCGAGCCGCGCGGAAGACGTGGTTCACGACGTGCTGATCAAGCTTGTCGATTTCCCGAACCAGGACGCGATTCGGCAGCCCGTCGCCTATGTGACCCGGATGGTTCGCAATGCGTCGATCGATGCGTGCCGCCGCCAGACGCTCGAGAACGTCTATCACGCGGACGAGGACGACGGCCTCGACGTGCCGTCGCCGGAGCTGTCGCCCGAGGCCGCGCTCGTCGTGCGCGACACGTTGCGCCGCGTCTGCGACGCGCTTGCGCAATTGCCCGCGCGCAGCCGCATCGCGTTCGAGATGGTCCGGCTGCGCGACGAGACGCTGCAGGCCACGGCGCGCGCGCTGAACGTGTCGCAAACGCTCGTGCATTTCATGGTGCGCGACGCCGAGCAGCACTGCGTCGCGTGCGTCGCCGCATCCGAGCGCGGCGACGCGCGCCCGGCCTTCTGCAGCGGCCGCGCGCGCCGCCGGTAAAAAAATGCGCGCGCGATTCGTCTATCGAGTACACGCATTGCGCGTTCGCGCCGCGCGCGGCGGGTTCGCCCGCCGCGTCGCGCGCCGCTTCCCGAATTTTTCAAGCGAGTCCTGATCATGACGCAAGCACAATCTTCCTCCCGTGCGCTCGACGGCACGGCCGCCGACGAAGTCGTCTACACGGTCGTCATCAACGACGAAGAGCAGTATTCGATCTGGCCGACGTTCCGCGAGGTGCCCGCCGGCTGGCGCGAGATCGGCGTGCGCGGGCCGAAGGCCGACTGCCTCGCGCATATCGACGCCGTGTGGACCGATATGCGCCCCGCGAGCCTGCGCCGCCACCTCGACGCCGCGAACGCGGCGTGACGCCGGGCGCGCCGCGCCGTTTTTCGCGAGCCATTGCCATCCATCGCGGGAGGATTCCGAATGTCCGAGCTTTCGATTGTTGATGAGGCTGTGCGCCCGACGCTGGACGATCTGAGCGTCGAGCCGGGGCTGCCGACCGTCGTATCGCCGCGCGCCGGCGCGGATCTGACGCTCGACGCGGCCGCGCCGCTGTTGCGCGAGATCGCGAACGACGTCGTCGAGCGCGCGGGCGGCGTGTTGTTCACCGGCTTTCGCGTCGCGTCGATCGAGACGTTTCAGCGCTTTGCGGCCGGCTTCGGCGATCCGCTGATCGGTTACGAATTCGCGTCAACGCCACGCAGCCAGGTCGAGGGCGCGGTTTACACGTCCACCGAGTATCCGCCGCACCGTTCGATTCCGCTGCACAACGAGCAGTCATATACGCGCGAGTGGCCAATGCGCATCTGGTTCCACTGCGCGCTGGCCGCCCGCTCGGGCGGCGCGACGCCGATCGCCGACAGCCGCGCGATCCATCGCGCGCTCGATCCGGCGCTCGTCGCGCGTTTTGCGTCGCGCGAACTGCTGTATGTGCGTAATTTCGGGCAGGGGCTCGATCTGCCGTGGTCGCAAGCGTTTGGCACCGGTGAGCCGCGCGAGGTCGAGCGCATCTGTGCGGCGCGCGGGATCGAATGCGAATGGCGCGACGGCGAGGACGGCGAGCCGCTGCTGCGCACGCGCGAACGCTGCCAGGCGGTGGCGCGGCACCCGCGCACGGGCGAGACGGTGTGGTTCAATCAGGCGCATCTCTTTCACCTGTCCGCGCTCGACGACGATATGCAGGAAGCGCTCGTCGACGCGGTGGGCATCGAAAACGTGCCGCGCAACGTCTACTATGGTGACGGTGCGCCGCTGGAGGCGAGCGCGCTCGACGAGATCCGCGGTGTGCTCGACGGGCAGCGGATCGTGTTTCCATGGTGCACGGGTGATGTGCTGATGCTTGACAACATGCTGAGCGCGCACGCACGCGATCCGTTCGACGGGCCGCGCAAGGTGGTGGTGGCGATGGCGCAAAGCCATCGAGACGCAAGCCATGGTGAGTAAACAGCTAGCGGATGCGGGCGGATGATCCAATCATGACGAAGACTGCGGCGGCGCTCACGGCGCGGGCGTTGCGTGTCGGCTACCGGGACCGGCTGGTGCTCGACGGCCTGGATCTGACGATCGCGGCGGGGCGTGTGACCGCGCTGTGCGGGCCGAACGGCTGCGGCAAGAGCACGTTGCTGCGCACGCTTGCCGGGTTGCAGCCGGCGCTGTCGGGCGCCATCGACGTGGACGGCGCGCCGCTCGGGTCGTACCGGCGGCGCGCGCTTGCGCGCAAGCTGACGATGCTCGCGCAGTTCAACCAGATTCCAGCCGGGCTCACGGTGCGCGAGTTGGTCGCCTATGGCCGCTATGCGCACGGCGGTTGGCTGCGCGGGCTGTCGCGCATCGATCGCGATGCGATCGATGCGGCGCTTGCCGCGACCGGATTTGCCGGCGATGCGGCGCGCGACGTCGCGGCGTTATCGGGCGGCGAGCGGCAGCGCGCGTGGATCGCGATGGCGCTCGCGCAGCAGGCGCCGATCGTGCTGCTCGACGAGCCCACCACGTATCTCGACATCCATCATCAACTCGATATCCTGCGTGAGCTGCGGCGTCTGAACCGCGAGCGTGGGCTGACGATCGTCTGGGTGCTGCACGACCTGAATCAGGCGGCCGCATACAGCGACGAAATCGTGCTGATGCGCGCCGGGCGGATCGTCGCGCAGGGCACGCCTGATGCGATGCTCGAGCCGCATCACTTGCAAGCGGCGTTCGGCGTGACGATGCTCAAGACCGCGCATCCGCTGACGGGCGCGCCGATGTGCGTGCCCGCGTATGAAGGGGTGATCGATGCCGGCGCGCCGCCGGGCCGGGCAGGCGCGCCGTGTGACGGCACGCAGGCCCAGACGCCGGATGTCAGCGGCGCACCGGGCATGGGCGGCTTGCCCGGCGCATCTCGCGCGCAAGATGCGTGCGCCGCATCGCATCCGCCAGGCGCTTCCGCTACCTCGGCCACATTCGGCACGCATGCGCCGGCCCCGGTTCCGTCGTCGCAGCGAGATCTCGCCGCATGACGACACTCGCCATGCGCAAGCGCTCGCGCCGCGATGCGCGCACCATCGACGCCGCGTCCCGCGCGATCGCGCCGAGCCGGGTCGGCGCGATCGCAGCCGCGCTGGTCGCGTTCATCGCGCTCGTTGCCGCGTCGCGGCTCGCGCCGCAGTGGCGCGCCTGGCTGGCCGCGCCGGCAGGCAGCGATGCCGCGCAACTCGCGCATATCATGCTGTTCGATCTGAACGCGCCGCGCGTGGTTGCGGCGCTCGTCGCGGGCGGCTGCCTCGCGGTCGCGGGCGCGCTGTTTCAGGCGCTCACGCGCAATCCGCTCGCCGCGCCCGATCTGCTCGGCATCACGGGCGGCGCGCAGCTCGGCTTGATCGCCGCGATGCTCGTGCCGGCGCTCGGCGGCCATGCATCGGTGCCGCTGCTGTTCGCGTGCGGGATTGCCGCGGCCGTGTGCGTGTCGGCCGCGGCGGGCGGCTGGCGCGCAACGCCGCTGCGGCTGATTCTCGCGGGCAGCGTCTGCATGCTGCTTTTTTCGGCAATGACGACGCTGCTGCTCGCGTTTTTCGAGCAAACCGTCACCGGCGCGTCGCTGTGGGCGAGCGGCAGCCTGTACCAGCCGGGCGCGGCCGGGCTGCGCGACGCGCTCGTCTGGCTCGTGGCGCCGCTCGCGGCGCTGCCGCTCGTGATCAGGCCGCTCGATCCGCTTGTGCTCGGCGACGACGCGGCGGCCGCGGCCGGCGTGCGCGTCGACGCGACGCGGCTTGCGGCCACGCTCGTTGCGGTCGGCTTCGCGAGTGTGGCGGTCGGTATCGCGGGCCCGCTGTCCTATGTCGGACTCGTCGCGCCGAATCTGTTGCGGCGCATGCGCGGCGCCAAATCGGCCAAGCTTGGCGCGCTGGTGCCGCTTGCGGCGCTTGCGGGCGGCGCGCTCGTGCTTGCCACCGACAGCGCCGTGCTCGCGCTCGGTCTGGATTCGACGCTATCGACGGGCGTGGCGATCGCGTTCGTCGGCACGCCGCTGATGCTCGCGATGATCCGGCGCGGCGCGGCATGGTCCGGCGCGCTCGATCTCACGCACGAGCGGCGGGCCCGGCCTGACGGCGGCGCGCGCGCATTGCGCGCGCTCAAAGCCCTGCCATCGCCCGTGCTGGCCGCGCTCGCGTTGATCGTGGCGGCGCTGATCGTCGTGGCCGGCGCGTCGTTCGGGCCGGTGCCGCTTGGCCCTGCGCGCTGGTTCGCGGCGCTTGCCGGCCGCGACGAGGTCGCGCGCATGCTCGTCGAGCTGCGCGCGCCGCGCCTGATCTGCGCGCTGCTGGCGGGCGGATTGCTCGCGGCGTCCGGCGTGCTGATGCAGAGCGTCGTGCGCAACCCGCTCGCGGGGCCCGAGGTGCTGGGCGTCACGCAGGGCGCGGGGCTCGCGACGCTCGCCGCGCTCGTTGCGTGGCCGCTCGCCGCGCATTCGACGCTCGTTGCCGCCTCGCTCGCGGGCGGCGGCGCGACGCTCGCGTTGACACTGCTGCTGAACCGCCGGCATCGCTATGCGCCGATTGCCGTCGCGCTGACGGGCATCGTGCTCGGCACGCTGTGGACGACGCTCGCGCAGTGGCTGATTACGCAGGAAAGCGTGCAGCCCGCGCGCTTCGTCGTCTGGCTTGTCGGCGGCACGTATGGCCGTAGTTGGGGTGAACTCGCCGCGCTGCTGCCGTGGTGCGTGTTCGCGCTGCCGGCGTTCGCGCTGCTGGCCAAGCCGCTCGATCTGCTTGCGCTCGGCGACGATCAGGCCGCCGCGCTGGGGCTGCCGATCGCGCTGTTGCGTCCGCTCGTCTTGACGATCGCGACCCTCGCGGCCTGCGCGGCGGTCGCGGCGGTCGGCCCGATCGGGTTCATCGGATTGATGGCGCCGCATCTCGCGGCGATGCTGGGCGCACGCACGCATGCGACGCGCCTGTGGGTCGCCGCCGCGTGCGGCGCGCTCGTGCTCGCGGCGGCTGATATCGCCGCGCGCACGCTGCTCGCGCCGCGCGAGATTCCGGCCGGCGTGCTCACCGCGCTGATCGGCGCGCCGTATCTGCTCGCGTTGTTGATCGCCGAGGCGCGGCGCGAGCGGCGAGGCGCCCGGTGATGCCGCATCGCACGCATGCGCAACGTTTGTCGGCGTTCGCGCCGGCGTCGGTCGCGCATTATCTCGAACATGTGTGGCTCGGCGCGCCGGATGCGTGCGACGAGCCCGCCCTGGCGGCGCACGGCGGCAGCGTGCCGGAGGTGATTCCGCCCGACGCGCTCGCGAGCCGGCGCGACGCGCTGCTCGGCGCGATGGCCGCGTTGTACGGCGGCGACGTTTGCGCGCAGGCGCGCGCGTTGCTGTCGCAATGGAGCAAGTATTACTTCGGGCTGGCGGCGTCCGCCGGTTTCGCCGCCGCGCTGCTGCTGGGCCGCCCGCTCGACATGACGCCGTCGCGGATGCGCGTCGTGCTGCGCGACGGGATGCCCGCCGCGCTGATTTTCGACGCCGACGCGCTGCGCCCGGCGCGGCCCGATCCCGCGTCGCGCTACGCGACGCTCGTCGAACATTTGCGCGCGACGATCGGCGCGCTCGGCACGCTTGCGAAGCTCTCGCCGCGCGTGCTGTGGAGCAATGCGGGCAATTTACTCGACTATCTGTTCGAACAGTGCGCGCACATGCCGCGTGCGGCGGCCGATGCCGCGTGGCTGTTCGGCGCGCTCGACGCGCACGGCGAGGCGAATCCGTTGCGCTTGCCGGTGCGGCGCGTGACGCCCGGTTCGGCGCGTTTGCCCGATCCGTTCCGCGTGCGCCGCGTGTGTTGCCTGCGCAACGAAATTCCTGGGGAAGACCAACTGTGTGGAAGCTGTCCGCTGCTCCTGACGATGGGCGACGACGAACTCGCGAAGCAGGAAGCGCTGCGGTGAGCGTGCGCGGCGCGCCGTTGGGCCGGTGGCTCGTGCGGCTGACGGGCCTGATCGATGCGGTGGCGGATGCCTATACGCACGCGACGTGCCGCACGCGGCGCGCGTGCCGGTGGCTCGCGTGCCGGCGGCTGTTGGGAATGGGGCCGCTCGTGGAACTGCTCTCAGGATTGCTCTCCGGACTGCCGTTCGCGGCTCGACCCTGCCGCCTATTCACGGCTTGGCCATTCACGATTCGCTCATGCGTGAGGGGGCCGCGTGCGAGGCTGCCATTCGCGGCGTGGCCCGTCATGATCCGGCCGTGCATGATTCGACGCATCACGATCCCGCCGTTCATGGTCCGGTGCTCCGTTGCGCGGCCATCGATAGCGCGGCGGCCCCTGGCCCGGCTATTCGCGCGCGCGGCAGCCGCCGCGGCGGCATTCGCCGCCTGCGCGGCGCTGCTCGCGCCGCACGCGCAGGCGGCTGCGCGGGCAGCGCCGCCATTGCCCGTCTGCCAGCCGCTCGCCGCCGATCCGACTGTCTCGCAGTTCAGCCGGACGTTACCGGTCAAGCCGAAACGGATCGTCGTGCTCGAATTCATGTTCGCGGAGGATCTCGCCGCGCTCGGCATCACGCCGGCCGGCATGGCCGATCCCGCGTACTACCCGGTCTGGATCGGTTACGACGATGCGCGGCTCGCGCGTGTGCCGGATGTCGGCACGCGGCAGGAGCCGAGCCTCGAGGCAATCGTGGCGGCCAAGCCGGATTTGATCCTGGGGGTCGGCCTGCGGCATGCGCCGATTTTCGATGCACTATCGCGGATCGCGCCGACGGTGCTGTTCAAATACAGCCCGAACTACGTCGAGGACGGGCGGCAGGTAACGCAATTCGATTGGGCGCGCGCGATTTTGCGCACGATTGGCTGTTTGACCGGCCGCGAGCGCGATGCGCAGGCGCTCAACGCGCGAGTCGATGCCGGCATCGCCCGCAACGCGCAGCGGATTTCGGCGGCGGGGCGCGACGGCGAGCGCGTGGCATGGTTGCAGGAGTTGGGGCTGCCGGACCGGTACTGGGCGTTCACCGGCAACAGCGCGCCAGCGGGAATCGCGCGCGCGCTCGGGCTCGACCCTTGGCCCGGTGAGCCGACACGGGAGGGCACGGTCTATGTGACATCGGAGGATTTACTCAAGCAGCCGGATCTGGCGGTGCTGTTCGTCAGCGCGAGCGCGCCGGGCGTGCCGCTCGACGCGAAGCTCGATTCGCAGATCTGGCGGTTCGTGCCGGCGCGGCGGGCGGGGCGGGTGGCGCTCGTCGAACGCAATATCTGGGGGTTCGGCGGGCCGATGTCGGCGCTGCGGCTCGCGGACGAGATCACGGCGCGGCTGCTGGCGCTACCGAAAGCGCCCGCGCGCGCGCCGCGTTGAGCCGGCGGCATGCTTGTTCCGGTGTGCGGCGCACGCTCGGCGGATTGAGCAAGCGAGCCGTCAATCGATCCGGCGCACGCGCCCAGCGTGGCGGCAGACAATCCACCGGCCATGCTAAATAACGGTTTAATTGGCAATATTCGATCAATCACATGATTTGAAATCGCGGTGCGGTGAAAGTCGTGGGCCGATCGATCATTGACGGATTTTGGAATTATCGGAATTTTTCAATAAATAAATGTCCGAGAATGCCCGGTCGAGTCGGGCCGGTATTTTATAAATCGTAGGAATTCGAATTTTCCGTGTTACGGCGATTGTCTGATCAATCGGAATGGTCTCGAATGCATGTGCGATGGCCGCCGCGTAAACAGGCGGCGCCGCTTTTCCCATCGCAGTGGTGGGCTGCTTCATGACGGCCGGCGGCAGAATCGGTGGGCCATTTCCTTCTGATGATTTTCATCAAAGATTCAAACCTATCAACAATAAGGCACATGATTTACCTTGGCTGGTGATTTTCTCTACCCTCCGAAAATAAAAAACGGCATTTTTTCAAATCCGATTTTTCAGGATATGTAAAAAGACGCCTATATTTTTCTGGCACGCCTACCCATTCATCAAAATATCGATATTCCCGGCGTGTGCGATCCGCGTTTTGGAGGGCGATCATGCAATCCTTTTTCTCTTCATCGGTGCGCGGCATCCGGGCCTTGGGAATCTGGGCAGCGGGATGCGTCGCTTCAGCCGTGTTCTTGTCCGTCGACGTATCCGCCCAGCAACCGCCGCCGCCAGCCTCGGCAGTTGCCGCGCCGCTGCCGGAAGCCGCCGCTGGAGCGCAAGCGCCGATGAGCCAGGACGAGCAGCAGAAGCGGCAGGCGTGGCAAAAATCGATGTCGCAAAGGCCGGTGCCGAAGAAAGGCTGCTTTCAAGGCGCGTATCCAAGCCTCGAATGGCAGGAAGTGCGTTGCGGCGAGCCGTCTAAATTCCAGAATCCGCCGGCTTCGGGGCCCCGGCCGAACCTCGTCGGCAACGGCAACGATATCTCGGCCCAGGTGTCCGGGCCGAAGATCAACACGGCCATCGGCAGTTTCGACAGCGTCGCGCCGTCGACCGTCACCGTCTCCGGGCCGTGGGGCGGCAACGCGAATGCCGCGAATGCGTTCACGTTGCAGATCAACAGCCAATTTTTCTCGACGCCGGCGTGTAACGGCGTGGCCGGGTGCATCGGCTGGCAGCAGTTCATCTATTCGCAGAATCAGTGCAGCGGCCCGTGCGTCTTCATGGAGTATTGGCTGATCAATTACGGGCCCACTTGCCCGGCGGGGCCCTGGATTCAGTCCGGCAACAGCTGCTGGTTCAATTCGGCCAGCACGTCCGCGCCCGCGATAAGCGGCGCGCAATTGCAGGGAACCACGCTGACCGGCACGGCCTCGGGCACGACCGATACCGTCGTGCTCACGTCGCCGGGCGGCACCGCCACGGCGACGGCGGCCGATAGCGTGGTCAGCCTGAGCCAGCAATGGGATACCGCCGAGTTCGGCATCTTCGGCGATTGCTGTTCGTCGCAGGTCAATTTCAGCGCGGGCACGACGCTTGTCGCGCGCACCCGCGTCATCAACGGCAACACGAGCGCGCCGGCCTGCGTTGCGCAGGGCTTTACCGCCGAGACCAACAATCTGAGCTTCGGCCCGAGCCCGCCAGCCGCATCGGCGCCGGGGCCGGCGGTTATCTTTGCCGCCAGCAGCGCGGGCGGCGCGCCGTCGAACTGCGCGGCAGCGGCCACGATCGGCGACACGCATCTGACGACTTTCGGCGGCTTGCTGTACGACTTCCAAGCCGCGGGTGACTTCCTGCTGGCCGAGACCGGCCCGGGCTTCGCGGTACAGACGCGCCAGGTATCGGGCGCGCCGAGCTGGCCGAACGCGACGGTCAACAAGGCTGTCGCGGTGCAAGCGGGGAAAAGCCGCGTCGCGATCTGTCTGGCGCCGCCGCGCATCGTGATCAACGGCAGGCAGGCGCGTGTGGTCGAGAAGCGGGCGACTCTGCTTCCCGGCGGCGGGCAGATTCTGGTCGACGGCAACGTATACATCGTGCGCGGCCCGAGCGGCGACAGCATCCGCGCAGTGAACAACACCAGCTATATCAACGTTTCCGTCGGGCTCGGCCGCTGGCCGGGCAACGTTCGCGGTCTGCTGGCCAATGGCACGGGCGGGGTTCGCTCGATCGAGACGCGAAGTGGCGAGATGCTGATGAGCCCGTTCTCGCATGATGCGCTTTACGGCCGTTTTGCCGAAAGCTGGCGCGTGCCCGCGAAAGACTCGATGCTGTCCGCGTGCGGGGGAACCAAGATCGAGCGCAGCGTGCCGAGGCGGCCGTTCTTCGCGCGGGATCTGCCGGCGGATCTGGCCAAGCGCACGCGCGCGGTCTGCGTGCAAGCCGGCGTCAGACAGGGCCCGCTGCAGGACGCTTGTACGCTCGATGTCGCGGTGATCGGCAATAGCGACGCGGCCAAGGTGTTCGCGACAATGCCCGATCCGGTCGCGCTAGGCGATGCTGTCGGCGACGACGGCAAGGGCACGGACGGCGGCCGGCTCGGCGGCTGCCGCCGCGATGACGGCAGCGCCGACGCCGACGGCTGCAAAGACCGCGGCTCGAAGATGTAGAGGCGGTGGAGGTGCGCGGCGGGCGGGCCAGATGGGCCGCCAGTGCGCGGTATCGAGCGGCTCATGCGCGCCGGTGTTCGGAGTCGAACGGCGATCGAGCGGCCCGCAGCGGCCCGCGCGCGCCGGTGGTCGGCATCGAGTGACGCATCGAGCGGCCCGCGCGTGCCGGTGGTCGAAATCGAGCGGCATATCGAGTGGCCCGCGCGTGCTGGTGGTCGGCATCGAGTGACGCATCGAACGGTTCGCGCGTGCCGGTGCTCGACATCGAGTAGCGTATCGAGCGGCCCGCGCGTGCCGGTGCTCGACATCGGGCAGCGCATCGGCGACCCGTATGTACCGGCACATCCGCCGCGCGCCGCGATTATCCGCTGGTTCCGTTCGCGAGCGCCGCGGCGTGCGCCGGGCCGTGCGTCTCGCTGACGATGCGTCCGTTATCGAGCTTCAGCACGCGGTCGGCGATCGGGAAATAGCGGTCGTCGTGGCTGATCACGATCACCGTCTTGCCGCGCGCGCGCAGTTCCGGCAGCAATTGCTCGTAGAACACTGCCTTGAACGCCGGGTCCTGGTCCGCGGCCCATTCGTCGAACAGGTAGAGCGGCCGGTCCTCGAGATAGGCGACGACGAGGGCAAGCCGCTTGCGCTGCCCGGTAGACAGCGCGCGGGTCGAAAATGCGCCGTCGACGACCTTGACCTTGTGATCGAGCGCGAGCTTGGCGACGAGCGCGTTCGCGCGCGCATCGGCCTGCGCGCGCGCCGCGTCGCTCGGGTCGACGATGCCGAGCAGCGCGTCGAACAGGTGGAAATCGTTGAACACGGCCGAGAAGCGCTCGCGATACGCAGCGCGCTCGACGAGGCCGACCGGCTTGCCGTCGAACTCGATGACCCCGCCCTCGGGCTCGTAGAGCCCCGTGAGCACCTTCGCGAGCGTGGTCTTGCCGCTGCCGTTGCCGCCGACGATGAACACCAGTTCGCCGGGTTTCAGCGTCAGGTCGATCGGACCGACGCGGAACATCCGCTCGTCGCGCTCGTGGAAATACGAATGGGTGACGCCGCGCAGCGCGAGCATGCGAAACGGCGCATGCGAGGCGCTTTCGTCCGGCGCCGGCGCGGTGCGCAGCGCGCCAAATTGCGCCATCAGCTTCTCGATGCGCTCGAGCGACACGCGCGCCGCGTTCAGCGTCGGCACGTTGTTCAACAGCCCGTCGAGCGGCAGCAGCATGAACAGGAACACGACCACGTAGCCGGACGCGGCGCCCGCGTCGCCGCGCACGCCGAGCGCGGGCCAGAACGACGCGACGCCGAGAAACACATAGAACAGGAACACGATCCAGCCGACGCCGACCGCATACGCGCTGAACGCGCGGCGGCGATGGTCGCGCACCTCGGCGATCGCGGCGCCGAGCTGCCCGTCGACGAACTGGCGCGAGCGCGCCTGATGCAGCTTCAGTTCCTTCGCGCCGGAGAACAGCGCGCCGAGGTAGCCGAACAGTTTGTCCTGCGCGCGGCCCGCATCCTCGAGCCATGCGATCGCGCGCTTGTCGCCCGCGTGGTAGCCGAGCGAGCCGATCAGGATCGCCGCCACCGCCAGCAGGCAGACGGGCCACGACAGCCACGCGAGGTAGCCGAGGCAGCCGAACACGATCGAGCCGTGCATCACGAGATTCGGCAGCGCGAAAAACAGCATCGACACGTTGGTGGCGTCATCGGTCAGCACCGATTGGACGGGCGCCGCGCCGATCCGCTCGACGTCCTGCAACTCGGCTGCCGCGACGCGCCGCGCGACGTGCTCGCGCAGTTGCGCCATGGTGTCCTGCGACAGCCGCGCGAACAGCACGCCGGTGACGATCCGCGTGACGAGCGCGACGACCGCGCAGAGGCCGAAGCGCCACGCGAGCGCGGCGTCGGCCACGCCGGGCTGCGACAGCGCGCGGCTCAACGTGGCCACGAGCAGCACGCTCGACGCGCCATTGAGCACGCACGCGACGAGCGCGAGCGCGAATGCGCCGCGCGAGCGCTGCAGCAGCGCGAGGATCAGGCGCCGCGCGTGCTTCGGTGCGGCGGGGGAATCAGTCGAGGGCGGGGCGTCGAGGCGCCCGATGGCGTCGGTCATCGGCAGGTACGGATCAAGAGAAATCGAAGACGGCGCTTCGGCGCGGCGAAGCGGACGGCAAGGCGCATGCAACGCCCTTCGATCGTTTAGACGAACGAGGGCGCGGAATCTTTACCCAGGTCGAGCGCCGGTGGGGGCATGGCATCGCATGCCATGGTGCGGCGCGGCGGCTGTCGCCGGCGATTCGCTGGGCGGGCCGCGGGAGCCGGGTGAGGCGGGCGGGCCGGTGGGGAATGGCATGGGTTTCGCGGCGATCCCGCACCGATTTCGACGCGATACGCACCGGATGGCGGCCGGGCGCGGGCCGCGTCGGCGCGCGGGCATTTGTGCTTTGTGTTTATTCATGTCAAGTCCAGCGCGCGCGTGGCGTCCATTTTGAGAAATGTCGCGCGGCCGGCGGCCCGCGCAAGCCTGCATTCTTGTGGCGTGAACGGGGCCGGAGCCGGCGCTGCATGGCGCGAATGGGGCAAATGGCGCCAGCGGCACCGGAAGGACGAATGAAAAGGACGAACGAAAAGGACGAATGAAAAGGACAACCGAAGAATCGGGCAACCACCCCCGAAAAACGCCCCCGCCGACCGCAGCAAAAAAGCCAGCCAATTAAAAAGAGCGAAAGGTCGGTTAAAAAAATGGCGCGTGGTTCGTCTTGCAGTTGAAGCGGCCCGATCGCGGCCGGCGACATGAACGAACCGGCCGAACCGGCCAGTGCCAACGGACTTCACGCCCTATGAAGAGCTTTCCGACTGCGCTGCATCAACGAATCCGCGCACTTGCGCGGCTTGCGCCCGACGCGCCCGCGCTCGCGTCGTTCGCGCCCGACACCGTGCGCCTGTCGCGCGGCGAACTCGACGAGCGCGCCGCGCGCCTCGCCGCCCGATTACGCGAAGCGGGCGTGACCACGGAGGTGCGGGTCGGCGTATGCGTCGCGCGCTCGTGCGACCTGTTCGTCGCGCTGCTCGCCGTGATGAAAGCAGGCGGCGTGTTCGTCGCGCTCGATCCGCGCCATCCCGCCGCGCGGCTCGACTGGATCGTGCGTGATGCGGGGCTCGCGCACGGGATCGTCGACGCATCGGCCGATGCCGCGATGCGCGCACGCTTCGCGCAGTGCTTCGATGTGGCGGGCGCGGCGCATCCGGAGCCGGGCGCGCCGCGCGTATACGGCGACGACATGGTTCACCCGCGCGCGGCCGCGTACATGATCTACACGTCCGGCTCGACGGGCACGCCGAAAGCGGTGGTGGTCGAGCACGGCCCGCTTGCCGCGCATGGCGACGCGCTCGCCGAGTCGCTGCCGATCGGCTCCGACGACCGCGTGCTGCATTTCGCGTCGGTGAACTTCGATGTCGCGATCGAGGCGTGGCTCGTGCCGCTCGCCGTCGGCGCCAGCGTGGTGATCAGCGATCCGCCGCCGTTCGCGCCCGACGCCGCGCATGCGCTGATCACGCGCGAGGGCGTGACGAACACGACGCTGCCGCCCGCGTATCTGCGCGAGTTCGCGGCGGTGTGTGCGCGCGACGGCGTGCCGCCGTCGCTGCGCGTGCTGCTGTTCGGCGGCGAGGCCATGCCGCAAAGCGCGTTCGACGAGATCCGCGCCGTGTTTGCGTCGATCCGGCTCGTCAACGGCTATGGGCCGACCGAAGCTGTGATCTCGCCGATGCTGTGGCCGCTCGACCCGGGCGCGACGCCCGCGCTCGACGATGCCAACGGCTACGCGTCGCTGCCGATCGGCTGGCCGATCGGCCCGCGCGTCGCGCGGGTGGCCGGGCGGGACGGCGCGGCCGGCGCACCGGCCGCGCGCGGCGAAGCGGGCGAGCTGCTGCTCGGCGGCGTTTGCCTCGCGCGGGGCTATCACGGCCGTCCGGCGCTGAGCGCCGAGCGCTTCTTGCCGGACCCGGCGGGCGAGCCCGGCGCGCGGATCTACCGGACGGGCGATCTCGCGGCCGAGCGCGCCGACGGCTCGTTCGACTATCTGGGCCGTATCGACGATCAGGTACAGGTGCGCGGCGTGCGGGTCGAGCCGGGTGAGATCGCCGCGTGCCTGCTCACGCACCCGGGCGTGCGCGATGCGGGCGTGCTGGCCGAAACGGCCGGCGGCCGCACGCGGTTGATGGCGTGCGTCGTGGCGGCCGACCGCGTGAGCGCGCCGCCTGTCCGCGACGGCGCCGCGCTCGACGACGACGCGCTGCGCGCGCACCTCGCCGCACATTTGCCTGCGGCCTGGCTGCCGCATCGGTTCGAGTATTTCGACAAGCTGCCCTACACGCTGAACGGCAAACTGGACCGCGCGGCGCTGCGCGACGCAATCGCCGCGCGGCCTGCCGAGGTCGCCGCCGATTATGACGCGCCGCGCACCGATGCCGAGCGCCGGCTTGCCGCGCTGTGGCAGCGCGTGTTGAACGATCACGCGCCGCTGGGCCGCGCCGAGCGCTTTTTCGCCCGCGGCGGCGATTCGCTCGCCGCGATGCAATTGCAGACGGCAATCCGGCTCGAATGGCGCGTCGAATGGCGGCTCGACGCGATTTTCGACGACCTGCCGCTCGCCGAATTCGCCGCGCGGCTCGAACGCGCCGAGCCGCTCGCGAGTGCGCCGCCCGCGCTGATCGCGGCGGCGGCGCGTCCCGCCGCGGCGGGCTTTGTCGAGCGCCCGGCGTCGTTCGCGCAACAGCGTTTCTGGGTGCTCGCGCGCACGCAGGATGCGGGTGCGGCTTATCACGTGTCGTTCCACTGGGACGTGGACGGCGCGCTCGCGCCCGCTACGCTGCAGCGCGCGCTCGATACGCTGATCGCCCGCCACCAAGCGTGGCGCACGACGCTCGCCGAAAACGACGACGGCGTCGTCATGCAGCGGATTCACGCTGCGCTGCCGGTGCGGCTCGCCACGGCCGATCTGCGCGGCGATCCGGCGCGCGGCGAGCGGCTCGACGAGTTGACCGAGCGTCATGCAAGCGCGCCGTTCGATCTATCCGAAGGCCCGCTCGTGCGCGCGCTGCTCGTCACGCTTGCCGACGGCGCACAGCGTTTCCTGCTGACGGCCCACCATGCGGTGAGCGACGGCTGGAGTTCGCGCTGCGCGTTCGACGAACTGACGCGCGCGTATGCGGCATTTGCCGAGGGCCGCGAGCCGGAGCTGCCTGCGTTGCCGATCCAATATGCGGATTACGCGCAGTGGCAGCGCGATGCGCTGGACGCGCGCGAGGCCGCGCGCCAGCTCGTGTATTGGCGCAGCGCGCTCGCCGATGCGCCCGCGCCGCTCGCGCTGCCGCTCGACCGGCCGCGCGCTGCCGAGCGCGATTACCGCGGCGGCCGGATCGCGCGGCGTCTGTCGGCCGACGCGTCCGGCGCAGTCCGCGAACTCGCGCGGCGGCTGCATGCTTCGCCGTTTACCGTGCTGCTCGCCGCATTCGACGCGTGGCTGTTCCGTTTGACGGGCGAGCGGGATCTCGTCGTCGCCGCGCCGATCGCGCAACGCGCGCGGGCGGAAACCGCGCCGCTCGTCGGTCTGTTTCTGAACACACTCGCGTTGCGCGCTCGTGTATCGCCCGCGCAGTCGTTCGAATCGCTGGCTGCGTCGGTGCGCGACGCGGCGTTCGGTGCGTTCGCCCATCAGGACGTGCCGTTCGACCAGGTCGTCGATGCGGCGAAGCCGCCCGTGCGGCGCGGCGACGAGTGGCTGCGCGTGAAGTTCGCGCAGCAGTTCGATCTCGAATTGTCTTGCACGCTGCCGGGCGCGGAAGTGCGCATGGCGCCGGGGCTTGATCCGGCCGCGCGCTTCGATTTCGCACTTGATTTCACCGACGATCCGCGCGGCATCGAATTCGTCGCCGCGTATGCGTGCGACGAGCTCGACGACGCAACCGCGCACGCGTGGCTCGACAGCATTGCGGCGCTGGTCGACGACGCGGTACGCGATCCACGCCGCGCGGTCGTCGAACTGGCGGTGGCGATGCCGGGGGCCAGCGGTGCCGCATCGCACGCGTGGCTCGCCGGCCGGCCGCTCGCGACCGGCTCCGACGTGCTCGCGCCGTTCGCGCGCGCGGCAGCCGAGCACCCGCACCGGATCGCGCTTGCCGACGCCGGCACGCAGCTCACGTTCGCCGAGCTGGACGACGCGTCCGACCGCGTCGCGCTCGCGCTGCGCCGCGACGGCGTGCGCGCGGAGACACCCGTTGCGATCTGCATCGAGCGTTCGGCGCACTTCGTCGTCGCGTTCGTCGGCGTGCTGAAGGCCGGGGCGTGCGCGGTGCCGCTCGATCCGGCATCGCCGCGCGAGCGGATCGCCGCGGCGCTTGCCGCGTGCGGCGCGCGGCGAATGTTCGTGGCGGGCGCGCCCGGCGGTTTGGCCGGCTTCGGCGGCATCGCGCTGCTCGACGTCGACGCATGCGCGCATGACGCGTCGCTCGCGCATGCCGCCGCGCCGCGCGTATCGCCGCATCCGGAGCAGGCCGCGTACCTGATCTTCACGTCCGGCTCGACCGGCGAGCCGAAGGGCGTCGTCGTCTCGCACCGCGCGCTTGGCGATTACGTGGCGGGCATGCTCGACGAGCTGGCGTTCGCGCCCGGCGCGTCGATGGCGATGGTGTCGACGGTGGCGGCCGATCTCGGGCACACGACGCTGTTCGGCGCGCTGTGCTCGGGCCGCACGTTGCATTTGCTGCCCGCGCAAGCGGCGTTCGATCCGGACCGCTTCGCGCACGAGATGGCGACGCGCGACGTCGGCGTGCTGAAAATCGTGCCGAGCCATCTGCACGCGCTGCTCGATGCGCAGCGCGCCGCCGACGTGCTGCCCGCGCACGCGCTCGTCATGGGCGGCGAGGCGCTGCCGTGGGCGCTCGTCGAGCGGATCGCCGCGCTCAAGCCCGGCTGCCGCGTGATCAATCACTATGGGCCGACCGAGGCAAGCGTCGGTGCGCTCGTGTGCGATACGTCCGCGCCGGCGCAGGCGGCGCTGCGCGCGGCGGCCGCCGGCGGCTGCGCGCGCAGCGTGCCGCTCGGGCAGCCGCTGCCGAACGTGCACGCCTGCGTGCTCGACGCCTATGGCGCGAGCATGCCGGTGGGCGCGATCGGCGAGCTGTATCTGGGCGGCCCGGGCGTGGCGCGCGGCTATTGGCAGCGCGCGGCGGCAAGCGCCGAGCGCTTCGTGCCGCATCCGCACGGCGCGGGCGAGCGCGTCTACCGAACCGGCGACCGCGTGCGGCTGCGAGCGGACGGCCGGATCGATTTTCTTGGAAGGCTCGACGATCAGGTGAAGATTCGCGGCTACCGCGTCGAGCCGGGCGAGGTGAGCGCCGCGTTGCGCACGCTTGACGGCGTTGCGCAGGCCGAGACGCTGGCCGTCGAGCATGACGCGCGGCTGCGCCTGGTTGGATTCGCGACGCCCGCGGCCGGCGCGCGGCTCGACGGCCCCGCGCTGCGCGACGCGCTGGCCGCGAGCCTGCCGGATTACATGGTGCCCGCCGTGATCGTCGTGCTCGCTACGTTGCCCGTGACCGCGAACGGCAAGGTCGATCGCGCGGCGCTGCGCGCGCTCGCGCATGAGCCGGCTGCGACTCCCGCCGCCGGCGCGAACGACGCCGATGCGCCGCAGGGCGAGCGGGAAGCCGTGCTCGCGGCCGTTTGGCGTGATGTGCTGAAAGCGCCGCGCGTCGGTCGCCACGACAATTTCTTCGAACTGGGCGGCGATTCGATTCTGGTGTTGCAGGTGATCGCGCGCTCGCGCAAACGCGGCGTCAAATTCACGCCGAAACAATTGTTCGATGCGCCGACGCTCGCGGAGCTTGCGCGCGTGGCCACCGTGGTCGATCCGGCCGCCGCGCCGATGCACGGCGCGGCGGCGCAGGCCGACGCGGCTGCCGCCGGGCGGCCCGCCGGAGAGCCTGCGCGGCAGAGCTGGCTCACGCCCGCGCAGTTGCGCTTTTTCGCGCTCGATATCCCGCGGCGCGGCCACTGGAACCAGTCGATCGAACTCGACGTCGCCGGCGCGTTCGATTTCGACGCGTTCGCGCGCGCGTTCGACGCCGTGCTGACCCAGCATCCGGTGTTCCGGCAGCGCTTCGCGCCGGCCGGCGCGAACGGCGCGTGGCTGTGCGCCGACGCGCCGCGCGCGTTCGATTCGCTGCCGCTCGCGGCCGCCGCCGCGCGCGACGAGGCCGACGCGCTCGCACAGTTCGACGCGCTGCAACGCACGCTCGACGTGACGCACGGCCCGCTTGCATGCGCGTTCGCGGCCGCGCTGCCCGGCGGCGCGACCAAGCTTTATCTGGCGATCCATCATCTGATTGTCGATGGCGTGTCGTGGCGCCTGCTGCTCGACGATCTCGATGCCGCGTACCGCGCCGCCTGCGAGCGCCGCGCGGTGCGGCTCGCACCGGCGGGCGCGAGTGCGTCCGACTGGGCCGCGCGGCTCGCGCGCGCGGCCCGCGATCGCGCGGGCCCGTTCGCGGCCGAGTTGCCATACTGGAGCGCGCTCGCCGGTCCGTGCGACGACCTCCGGCTCGACCACCCCGGCGCGGCGGCGACGAACGCCGACGCCGCCGTGGTGATCCAGACCGTCGACGCGGCGCTTACGCGCGACGTGCTGACCGATGCGAACGCCGCGTATCGCACCCACGCGGTCGAGCTGCTGATCGCGGCGCTCGCCGCCGCGCTCGGAGGCCACACCGGCGCGGCGTCGTGCCGGCTCGAACTCGAAGGGCACGGCCGCGAGCCGCTGTTCGACGATATCGACGCGAGCCGCACGCTCGGCTGGCTGACGAGCCATTATCCGGTTGCGTTCGCACTCGAGGCGACGCCCGAGGCGACGCTGGCGGGCGTGAAGGACGCGCTGCGCGCGGTGCCGAACAAGGGGCTCGGCTTCGGCGTGCTGCGCCATTACGGCAACGATGCGGCGTGCGCCGCGCTCGCCCAAGTGCCGCGCCCGCGCGTGACGTTCAACTACCTCGGCCAGTTCGACGCGCCGCGCGGCGCGGCCCTCGTGCCGCGCTTCGGCGGCGCGGGGTGCGAGCGCGATCCGGCCGGCCCGCTCGGCAATGCGCTCGCGATTCACGCGTATGTCGACGCGCATGACGCGCGCGCGCTGAAAGTGCATTGGGTGTACGGCGCGACGCAGTTCGAGCGCGCGACGATCGAAGCGCTCGCCGCGCGGTTCGACGCGGCGCTGCGCGAACTGGCGGCGGCGTGCGCCGCGCGCGTGGCCGAGCGCGGCGCGGGCGCGACGCCGGGCGATTATCCGCTTGCGCGGGCGGCCGGGCTCACACAGGCGGCGCTGGATCGGTTGCCGTTCGACGCGCGCGCTATCGACGATATCTATCCGCTGTCGCCGATGCAGCAGGGGATTCTGTTCCATACGCTGCTCGCGCCGGAGCGCGCGACCTATGTGAACCAGCTCGTCGCGACGCTCGTCGCGCCGGACATCGAGCGGCTGCGCGCCGCATTCGACGCGGCGGTGCCGCGTCACGACATCCTGCGCACCGGCTTCGCCGCGCACGAGGCCAAGCCGATGCAGATCGTCCACCGGCAAGCGCGCATGCCGGTGGAGCTGATCGACTGGCGCGGCGCGCATCCGGACGCCGCGAGCCTGGATGCCGCGCTCGACGCGTGGCTGGCTGGCGACCGCGCGCGCGGGTTCGATCTCGCCGCGCCGCCGCTGATGCGTGTCACGCTGATCCGCACCGGCGAGGCCGAATGGCGGCTCGTCTGGACCCGCCATCATTTGCTGCTCGACGGCTGGAGCACGGCGAACCTGTTCGCGCAGGTGCTGCGCGACTATATCGAGCCGCCGCGCGCGAACCCGTTTGGCGCGCCGGCGCGCGAGCGCTATCGCGATTTCATCGCGTGGCTTGCGCAGCGCGATGCCGACGCGGACCGCGCGTTCTGGCTCGAGCGCCTCGCGCGGCTCGACGAGCCGACGCGCGTGGCCGAGCGCGAGCCCGCCACGGCCGCCGAGGCGGGCCGCGCAGCCCACACGGCGCCGCGCCGCGCGAACTGGCGCGCGGCATGGTCCGCCGCCGACACCGCACGCGTGGCCGATGCCGCGCGGCGCCTGCAAGTAACCGTCAATACGATCGTGCAGGGCGCGTGGGCGCTCGCATTGCAGCGCGTCACGCATCGCACGGCCGTTGCGTTCGGCGCGACGGTCGCGGGGCGGCCGCACGCGCTGCCCGACGCCGACAAGGTGCTCGGCCTCTACATCAACACGGTGCCGGTGATCACCGCGCCGCTGCCGCAGCTTGCCGCGCGCGCGTGGCTTGCCGGCCTGCAACGCGACAACGCGGCGGCGCTCGAGCACGCGCATACGCCGCTTTACGAGATCCAGCAGTGGGCGGGGATGGGCGGCGCGCTGTTCGACACGTTGATCGTGTTTGAAAACTACCCGGTCGACGAAGCGTGGCAGGGGCGCGATCCGCGCGCGCTGCAAATGCGCGCGCTGCGCAACATCGAGGCGACTGATTTCGCGGTGACGCTCGGCATCGAGGCTGGCGACACGCTATCGATCGATTACGGCTACGATCCGCAGCGAATCAGCGGTGCGCGCGTGCACGCGCTGCACCGCGCGTTCGCCGCCTGCATCGACGGTCTGATCGCGGCCCCGGACGCGCCGCTTGGCACGATCTCATGCGCGCAAGCGGATGATCTCGCGCTGATCGCCCGTTGCAATGCGACCGGCGTGAGCTGGCCCGACGCGCGGCGCGCGCCGCTTCATATGCAATTCGAGGCGGCGGCTCGCGCGCGGCCCGGCGCGGTCGCGCTCGAAATCGTAGGCGGCGACGGCGCGATCCGGCGCTTGACTTATGCCGAGCTTGACGAGCAGTCGAACCGTGTGGCGGCGGCGCTTGGCGCATCCGGCGTGCGGCCCGATTCGATCGTCGCGCTGTGCGCCGAGCGCTCGTTCGACATGCTGATCGCGCTGCTCGGCGCGCTGAAGGCGGGCGCCGCGTATCTGCCCATCGATCCCGACTATCCCGACGAGCGGATCGCGTACCTGCTCGGCGACGCGAAGCCGCCTGTCGTCATCACGCAGGCACAATGGCGTTCGCGCATCGATACGGCGCTCGCGGGCAGCGATGCCGCCGTCTTCACGCTCGACGCGCTGCTCGCGCACCCGGGCGCGGACATGCCGCCGCGGCGTGCCGGCGTGTCGCCCGATCAGCTCGCGTATCTGCTCTACACGTCTGGCTCGACCGGCCAGCCCAAGGGCGCCGGCAACACGCACGGCGCGCTGGCGAACTGGATCGCGTGGACGCAGGATGCGTCGCCGCTCACGTGCGACGACGTCGTGCTGCACAAGGCGCCGTTCGGCTTCGACGTCTCGGTGTGGGAATCGGTGTGGCCGCTCGCGGTCGGCGCGACGCTCGCGATCGCCGCGCCCGCGGACCATCGCGATCCCGCCCGGCTGGTCGACGCGATCCACACGCATCGCGTGACGACGCTGCACTTCGTGCCGTCGATGCTTGCCGCGTTCGTCGCGTATCTCGACGATTTCGCCGCGGCCGGCGCCGCCGCGCGCTGCGCGAGCGTCAAGACGATCTTCGCGGGCGGCGAGGCGCTTGCGCCCGAGCTGGTGGCGCGCGTGGCGGCGCGGCTGCCGCACGTGCGGCTTCACAATTCGTATGGGCCGACCGAATCGGCGATCGGCGTGTCGCATTGGGCGTGTACGGCCGACGATGCGCGCGCGGGCTCGGTGCCGATCGGCCATCCGATCGCGAACGTGCAATTGCACGTGCTCGACGCCGCGCTCTATCCGGCGCCGCTTGGCGCGACGGGCGAGCTGTATCTGGGCGGCGCGGGTCTGGCGCGGGGCTATCTCGGCCGCGCGGCGCTGACGGCCGAACGCTTCGTGCCCGATCCGCAGCACGCCGGCGCGCGCCTTTACCGGACCGGCGACCTCGTGCGCCGGCTTGCGGACGGCGCGCTCGACTATCTCGGCCGGATCGACACGCAGGTGAAGCTGCGCGGCCAGCGCATCGAGCTTGGCGAGATCGAAGCCCGGCTGCGCGCGGCGGCGCAGGTGCGCGATGCGGTCGTGATCGTGCGCGATGAGCGGCTGATCGGCTATGTCGCGTGCGCGGCGCCGGCCGCGTTCGACGAAGCCGCGCTGCTCGAGCAGCTGCGCGCGCAATTGCCTGCGTACATGGTGCCCGCGCGGCTCGTCGCGCTCGATGCGCTGCCCGTCACGCCGAACGGCAAGTGCGACCGCCGCGCGCTGCCCGAGCCGGTGTTCGACGCGCGGCCGGCCGACGTGCCGCGCACCGATACCGAGCGCGCGCTCGCGGCGATCTGGCAGCGCGTGCTGCGTTTGCGCGAGATCGGCCGTGACGACGATTTCTTCGCGCTCGGCGGCCATTCGCTGCTCGCCGCGCAAGTGAACGCGCAGGCGAACCTGCAATGGGCGCTGACGCTGCCGCTGCGCACGATCTTCGACGAGCGCACGCTCGCGCGTTGCGCGGCGGCGATTGACCGTGCGCGCGACGCGAACCGCGGGCGCGACGCCGCGAGCGCGATCGATGCATTGCTTGGCGAGCTTGAAACCCAATAAGGAATCCGCATGAGCGCTTCTTTCGATCTGTTGTCGCTTGCCGAGCGCTTCGCGCGGCTGCCCGATGCGCAGCGCAAGCAGTTCCTCGCGAAGCTCGGCGACGCGGGAATCGATTTCCGGATGCTGCCGATCGCGCCGCGCGGCGAGCGCACGGCGAGCGTGCCGGCTTCGTTCGCGCAAACGCGTCTTTGGCTGCACACGCGCCTGCTCGACGAGCCGGCCGCGTATCACATCACCGAGCGGCTGCGGCTCGATGGCGCGCTCGACGCGGATGCGCTGCGCCGCTCGTGCGACGCGCTGATCGCGCGTCACGAGGCGCTGCGCACGGTATTCACCGAGGACGGCGACGGCGTGCTGCAGACGGTACGCGCGCCGATGCGCTGCCCGTGGCGCTTCACCGATCTGTCGGACACGGACGCGGACGCGGCCGGGGCGCCGCGCGATGCGCGCGCATCGGCCGTTGCCGCGCGCGACGAGGCCGAGCCGTTCGATCTCGCGCACGGCCCGCTCGTGCGCGCGCATCTGATCCGGCTCGACGCCCGCACGCACTGGCTCGTGCTGACGACGCATCACATCGCGTCGGACGGCTGGTCGGCCGACGTGATGCTCGCGGAGCTGGCGTCGTTCTATCAGTCGTATGCGACCGGCGCGGCCGTGTCGCTCGCGCCGCTGCCGATCCAATACGCCGATTACGCACTTTGGCAGCGCCGCTGGCTCGATGCGGGCGAGCGCGAGCGCCAGCTCGCGTACTGGCGCGCGATGCTCGACACGAGCCGCGACGCGTTGCCGCTGCCCGGCGCGGCCACGCGGCCCGCGCGGCGCAGCGCGCGCGGCGCGCGCCATGCGTTCGATATTCCGCCCGCGCTCGCTGCACGGCTGCGCGCGCTGGCCCGCGCACGCCGCGCCACGCCGTTCGCGGTGTTGCTTGCCGCGCTCGCGACGCTGCTCGCCCGCGCGTGCGGCGAGCCGGAGATCCGGATCGGGGTGCCGGCGGCGAACCGCGAGCGCAGCGAAACCGCGGGCCTCGTCGGCTTTTTCGTCAATACGCTGACGCTGGCGGCCAAGACGCCCGCGACGCTCGCGTTCGACGCGCTCGTCGACGCGACGCAGCGTGCGCTCGTCGATGCGCAATCGCATCAGGACGTGCCGTTCGACCAGGTCGTCGACGCGCTTGGCGTCGCGCGCAGCGCGAGCCATCATCCGCTGTTTCAAGTGATGGCCGCGTATGGCGCGCGGCGCACGCTGCCGTCGTTCGCCGGCGTGCGCGTGACCGAGCTGCCGTCCGGGATGCCCTATGCGAAATTCGACCTGACGCTCAGCATCGACGAGCGCGACGACGGCGGATTCGATGCGCGCTTCATCTATGCGACCGATATCCTCGATGCCGATGCGATCGCGCGGCTTGCCGCACGCTATAGCGAGCTGCTTGCCCACGCGGCCGATGCGCCGGGCACGGCAATCGGCGATCTTCAATGGCTGCCGGCCTGGGAGCGTCGCGAACTGGCCGCTTGGAACGGCGAGCGGCGCGACGGCGCGGGCGATGCCGCCGGCATCGACGCCCGCCGCGCCAGCTCCACGGGCCGCACCGGGCCGCGAGCGTTCATCGCGGTCCACGACCGGATTGCCGAGCAGGCGCGCATCCGGCCCGACGCGCGCGGCATCGCCGATCTCGAGCGCGTGCTGACGCGCGGCGAGGTCGAACAACGTGCGACGCGGCTTGCGCGGCGGCTCGTCGCGGCGGGCGTGCGCGCGGAGACGCGCGTCGGCATCGCGCTGTCGCGTTCCGTCGATCTGCTGATCGCGCTGATCGCCGCGCTCAAGTCGGGCGGCGCGTTCGTGCCGCTCGATCCGGGCCATCCGCGCGAGCGCCTCGCGCAGATGCTCGACGACGCGCGCATCGAGCATGTGCTCACCGAGCGCGGCAGCGTCGATGCGCTGCCGTTGACCGGCGCCACGCACGCGTGGTTCGTCGACGAACCGGTTCCCGACGCCGAGATCGACGCCGTCACGCTGCCGGACGTGTCGCCGCATCAAGCGGCGTATGTGATCTACACGTCGGGGTCGACGGGCAAGCCGAAGGGCGTTGTCGTCGATCACGGCGCATTCGCGCGCCATTGCGACGCGATTGCCGCGCGCTATGGCGTGACCGGGCGCGACGTGTTCCTGCTGTTTCAGTCGGTGAATTTCGACGGCGCGCACGAAGGGTGGCTCTCGCAATATATGTCGGGCGCGGCGGTCACCGTGACGGCCGACACGCTATGGCCGCCCGCGCGCACCTGCGCGCTGATCGCCCGCGACGGCGTGACGATGACCTATGTGCCGCCCGGCTGCGCGACGCAGCTTGCCGAGTGGGCGCTCGAGCATGGCGCGCCGCCGACGCTGCGCTCGATCACGGTCGGCGGCGAGGCGACGTCGCGCGAGGCGTTCGCGCTGATGCGCCGCGCGTTTCCGAACGCGCGCGTGGTCAACGGCTACGGGCCGACCGAGACTGTCATCACGCCAATGCTCTGGATGTTTGCGCCCGGGGACGATCCGGCCCGGCTTGCGGATGCCGCGTATCTGCCGATCGGCACGCTGGTCGGCGCACGCACCGCGCACGTGCTCGACGCGCGCTTGAATCCGCTGCCAGTCGGCGTGACCGGCGAGCTTTACCTGGGCGGCGAGGGGATCGGCGTGGCGCGCGGCTATCTGGTGCGCCCGGCGCTTACCGCTGAGCGCTTCGTGCCCGACCCTTACGGCGCGCCGGGCGCGCGGCTCTATCGGACGGGCGATCTGGTGCGCCGCCGCGCGGACGGCGTGTTCGACTTCATCGGCCGTATCGATCATCAGGTCAAGCTGCGCGGATTACGGATCGAACTCGGCGAGATCGAGGCGCAGCTTGCCGCGCATGACGACGTGCGCGAGGCGGTCGCGGTGGTGTTCGGCAACAGCGCGCACGCGCGGCTGGTCGCCTATGTCGAACTGACGAGCGACGCGCGAGAGCGGGCCCGCCGCGCCGACGCGGCCGAACTCGATGCGCATCTGCGCCGCACGCTGCCCGACTACATGGTGCCCGCGCATATCGTCGTGCTCGACGTGCTGCCGCGCAATGCGAACAGCAAGGTCGACCGTGCGGCGCTGCCGCCGCCCGCGCATACGGCCCGCGCATACGAACCGCCGCAGCATGGCGACGAAGCGGCGCTCGCCGATATTTGGCGCGAGGTGCTGGGCGTTGAGCGTATCGGCCGTGCCGATCATTTCTTCGAGCTGGGCGGCCATTCGCTTGCCGCGGTGCGGGTGGCGACGCGCGTTGCAGAGCGGCTCGCGCGCGACGTGCCGGTACGCACGCTGTTCGAGGCGCCGGTGCTCGCCGCGTATGCGCAATGCGTGGCAAGCGCCGCGCCCGCGCAGCCCGCGCCCGGCGCCGGGCCCCATGCCCGGCCCGATCCGTATGCGCTGGACGCGAGCGGCGCGTTGCCGCTATCGGCCGCGCAGCGCGGGCTGTGGTTCCTGTGGCGCTCGCAGCCGGACAGCTCCGCGTACAACATTCCTGTCGCGCTGCGGCTGCGCGGCCCGCTCGACGTGGACGCGCTCGCTGACGCGTTCGCGCGCGCGGCGGCCCGTCATCCGGCACTGCGCACGCGCATCGTCGAGCGGGCCGACGGCACGCCGGGGCAGCGGATCGTGCCGATGCAGTCCTTCACATGGTCCGTGGTCGATCTGACGGCGCAGGCCGCGCCCGCCGACAGCGCATGCGCCGATGCCAGCGTCATCGCGCCAGCCGATGGCGATGCCCGGCTGGCCGCCGCCGTGGCGCTGACCGACGACGACGCGCTCACGCCATTCGATCTGGCCGCCGACGCGCCGCTATGGCGCGCGCGGGTGATCCGGCTCGGCGCGCACGATCACGTGCTGTCGCTGGCCGTCCATCACATCGTGTCGGACGGCCAGTCGATCGATCTGTGGCTCGACGACGTGCGCGCCGCCTACGTCGCGCGGGTGACGGGTGCGCCGCTTGACGGCTCCGCGCCCGGCGAACCGAGCGGGCCGTCCCGCGCGCGCGACGTTCCCGTGCTGCCGTATGCCGCGCCGCACGCTCATCTGCCGTTCTGGCGTGATGCGCTCGCGGGCGTGCCGTCGCACACGCTGCCGCCGCCGCGCACGGGGCGCGCCGCCATGCCGCGCTGGGACGCGGGGCGCATCGCGTTCGAGCTTGACGGCGCGCTCGTGCAGCGCGCGCGAGAGATGGCGCTCGATGCGCACGCGACGCTGCCGATGCTGCTGCACGCGGCGCTCAACGCGGCGTTCTACCGCGCGACCGGCGCGACCGACCAGCCGGTCGGCGTGCTCGCGTCGACGCGCGAGCCGACCGGCCAAGCCGCCGAGCGCGCGCTCGGGCTGTTCATCAACGCGGTGGTCGTGCGCACGCGGCTGTCGGGCACCGATACCCCGGCCACGCTTGTCGCCACGGTGCGCGACGCGGCGCTCGCCGCGTATGCGCACGCGGACGCGCCGTTCGCCGACGTCGTCGCCGCGTTGCGCGCACCGCGCGCGGTCAACGGCAATCCGCTGTTTCAGGTGATGTTCAACTACCTGCGCCCGGCGGGCACGGCCGCGCGCGATTGGGCGGGACTCGCGATCGACGCGTTCAACGATGTGCGGCATCACGTCGTGTTCGAGCTGGAACTCGATATCGTCGAACATCCGGACGGCCGCGTGACGGGCGCGTTCTCGTATGCGAAAGAGCGCGTCGACGACGCATTCGTCGCCGCGCTCGCGGCCGATTATCTCGATGTCGTGCAGTACTTCGTCGATGCGCCGCAGCACGCGTTCGGCGCATCCGGCGCGCGCTTCGCGCTCGCCGCGCACGATCCGCTTGCCGTCACGCCGCGGCCGCACGACGGCGCGCATGCGCATGCCGCCCGGCACGCCGCGCAGGCGCTCGCCGACGTGTGGCGCGCCTGTTTCGGGCATACCGCGCCCGCGCTGAACGACGATCTGTTCGAAGCCGGCGCGACGTCGTTCGACATCGTGCGTTTCGTCGACGCGGCATGCGCGGCGGGTTGGCCCGCATCGATCGCCGACGTGTTCGCCGCGCCGAGTTTCGCCGCGCTCGGCGCGCGTATCGCGAGCGCGTCGCAAGCGGCGCCGGCGGCTCGGCCCGCCGCCCGGCCGGCGGATCAATCGAGGGACCAACCGGCGGACCAATCGGCCTATCAACCCACGATGCAACCGACGGCCGACGCACGCGATGCTGACTGAGCGCCGCCTTTCCTACCCAGTGCGCACGAGCCGCCCGCGCGGCACGCGCCGTATTTTTTCCTGCCGGCGCATCGGGCGTGCCGGCCACCTTGCCAAGGGAACCTGAGACATGCACAGAGATACCGTATTCGACCTGATCGGCGTCGGCTTCGGACCGTCGAACCTCTCGCTTGCCGTGCGCCTTGCGGAAGCGGACCACGCCACGCCGTTCGCGCATTGCTACATCGAGCGGCAGCCCGAATTCGGCTGGCATCGCGGCATGCTGCTCGACGACTGCCGGATGCAGATCTCGTTTTTGAAGGATCTCGTCACGCTGCGCGATCCGACAAGCCGCTACACGTTCATCAACTACCTGTACGAACACGGCCGGCTGAACGAATTCATCAATCTGAAGAACTTCTATCCGACCCGCACCGAGTTTCATGACTACCTGCGCTGGGTGGCGAACGCCTTCGACGATCGCGTCCATTATGGCGAGACCGTCACGGCCGTCGAGCCCGTCGCGGCGCGCGACGCGAGCGGCGTGATCGAAGCGCTGCGCGTGTTGTCGCGCGATCGCGAAGGGCGCGAGCGGCAGCGCGTCGCGCGCGCGCTGTCGATCGGCGTCGGCGGCGCGCCGAACGTGCCCGATGTGCTCGCGAAGCTTGGCACCGAACGTGTCATCCATTCGTCGAATTATCTGACGTCGATCGAGCGGATCGTGGGCGCGCAAACGCCCGGCGCGGCCGTGCGGGTTGCCGTGATCGGCGCGGGGCAGAGCGCGGCCGAGGTGTTCGTCGATCTCGCGCGCCGCTTCGCGCATGTCGACGCGAGCCTCGTGATCCGCTCGGGCGCGCTGAAGCCGGCCGACGACAGCCCGTTCGTCAACGAGATCTTCGATCCGGCGTTCACCGACGTCGTCTACGCGCAGCCGGCGAGCGGCCGGCGCGTATTGCTCGAGCGCTTTCGCGATACCAATTACGCGGTGGTCGACCGGCCGCTCATCGAGCAGATCTACGAAATGCTTTATTTGCAGCGCGTAGGCGGCGCGGCGCGCCACCATCTGCTCGCGAATGCCGCGATCGAGTCGGCCGAGCGTGCGGCGAACGGGCAGATCGAGCTTGTGCTGCGCGACCAGCTGACGGGCGACGCGCGCATCGAGCGGTTCGACGCGCTGGTGGTGGCGACCGGCTACCGGCGCGATGCGCACGCCGCGCTGCTCGATTCGCTCGCGCCGCACCTGGGCGACGCGCTCGCGGCGGGCGTCGCGCGCGACTACCGGCTCGCGACGCCCGCGCACTTCAAGCCGCGCATCTATCTGCAAGGGTGCTGCGAGGATAGCCACGGGCTGTCCGACACGCTGCTGTCGGTGCTCGCGCGGCGCGCCGACGAAATCGCCGCGTCGCTCGCCGGGCGCGCGCCCGCCGCGCGGGCCGAAGGCCACGCGCGGCCACGACACGATACAAGACACGACAACGGGGTGAGCGACGGCCGGATGGCAATCGCTCTTTGACGAAGCGCGGCCGGCAGGCCGCTTTGCAACATGGAGCAACGGAAGATGGAGTGGGCAACCAGCACGCGCATGCGTGCGATCGCGGCCGCGGCGGGCGTGGCGTTTTATGCGGCGGGCGCGAGTCATGCGCACGCGCAGGCGGCTCAGCCGGGCGCGGCGGCGCGGCAGCCAGGCAACCACGCGGACCAGGCCACCGCGGCGGGCGGCACGTTGCCCGCGATTTCGGTGAGCGCGAGCAAGCAGCATGACGCGGTCGTCGGCCTCGTCGCGCGGCGCAGCACGAGCGGCACGAAAACGGATACGCCGATCGTCGAGATTCCGCAGACGATCAACGTCGTCACCGCGCAGCAGATCGAGGCCACGGGCGCGACCGACATCAACCAGGCGTTTCGCTACATCCCCGGCTTCTCGAGCTACGGATCGGACAACCGCTCCGACTGGTACTCGGCGCTGCGCGGCTTCACGCCGACCGTGTTCGTCGACGGGCTGCAGGTGCCGAACACCATCAACCTGTCGAGCTGGCGCGTCGATCCGTACATGATCGACAGCATCGCCGTGCTGCGCGGGCCGACCTCGGTGCTGTACGGGCAGGGCGATCCGGGCGCGACCGTCGACGTGCAGAGCAAGCTCGCGAACGGCGAGCGCATCCGCGAAGTCGGCGTGCAGATCGGCAACTACGCGCGCAAGCAATTGATGTTCGACGTGGGCGACAAGATCGGCAACGACGGCACGCTGTCGTACCGGGTCGTCGGCGTCGGCCGCGACGGCAACGCGCAGACGGGCCCGCTCGCCGATCAGCGCGTGTCGCTCGCGCCGTCGCTCAAGTGGAAGCCGAACGCGAACACGTCGCTCACGCTGTCGGCGACCTATCTGCAAGACTGGGGCGACACGTCGAGCAACTTCCTGCCGGCCCAGGGCACGGTGCTGCCGAACCCGAACGGCACGATCTCGCGCGATCTGTATACGGCCGATGCGAACTTCGATCATTACCGCAAGAAGCAATGGTCGATCGGCTATCAGTTCGAGCACAAGCTCAACCCGGTGTGGACATTCCGGCAGAACGTGCGCTGGATGCATCTGTCGCTCGACGATGCGTCGGTGTACGGCGGCGGGATCGACGATGCCGATCCGACGATGGCGTCGATGACCCGCTACGCGGGCGTGTTCCAGTTCAACTACAGCCGCTTCGACATCGACAATCAGGCACAGGCGAAATTCACGACCGGCCCGCTTGCGCACACGCTGCTGTTCGGCTTCGACTACAACCGGCAGACCACCACCGACAGCGAATGGCTCGCGAAGGCGCCGAGCCTGAACATGTACCGCCCGGTCTACGCGCCGGTCACGACCGGCATTTTCGGCGGGCCAGATGCGTATCCGCGCACCGATACGCACACCACGCTGAACGCGTTCGGCCTCTACGCGCAGGATCAGATCAAGTGGCAGCGCTGGGTGCTGACGCTCGGCGGCCGGCAGGACTGGACCCGCACCACGCAGGACGACATCGCGAATGCGGCGAGCTTCAAGCAGAACGACCATGCGTTCAGCGCTCGCGTCGGCCTGACGTACCTCGGCGATTACGGGCTGTCGCCGTATATCAGCTATGCCACGTCGTTCAATCCGCAGATCGGCCTGAAGCTGATGCAAGGCGGGCTCGCGACGCCGACGAAGGGGCGCCAGATCGAGGCCGGCCTGCGCTGGCAGCCGCCCGGCAAGAATCTGATGCTCAACGCGGCGGTGTATCAGATCAACCAGACCAACGTGGCGATGAGCAATCCGAACGACCCGACCAGCAGCACGGTGATCCAGGCGGGCGAGGTGCGTTCGCGCGGCATCGAGTTCAGCGCGGTCGGCAATCTGACGCGCGAGCTGTCGTTGATCGCCGCGTATGTGTACCAGGACGTGAAGAACGTGAAGGCGACCGACAACACGCTGAACATGTGGCCGACCGACGTGCCGCGGCCACGCCAGATGGCGTCGCTGTGGGCTGACTGGACGTGGCGCAATGGGCCGCTCACGGGCTTCGGCGTCGGCGCGGGCGTGCGCTATCAAAGCGCGGCCGCGGGCGCGGCGGACAACTCGATATCGGTGCCGAGCTACACGCTGTTCGATGCGGCGCTGCATTACGAGCTGCGCAACTGGCGTTTCGCGCTCAACGCGACGAATTTGTTCAACCGGCGCTACGTGAGCGGCTGCCAGTCGTATTCGGTGTGCATGTACGGCAATCAGCGCACCGTGATGGCGTCGGCGAAATACAACTGGTGAGCGCGGCGCGGCGCGCGAACCGCCTGCCGAATCTTCATCCTGCTTTTTCATCCCGACCCGCGGCGCGGCGGCACGCCGCGCCAACCACAGGACAACGTTGCAATGGCAAAGAAAAAACTCGTCTACATTTGGTCGCTGCGAAACGCCGCCGCCGACAAGGCCGGCCAACAGATCGACTACAAGGGCGGCAAGCGCTACATGAAATCGGTGCTCGAATCGCTTGTCGAGGCGCTCAACGACACCGCGCTCGGTGACGTATATTCGCTCGAACGCGTGATCTACGACGACGATGCGAACTCGCCGCGCGATCGCGAGAAGCTTGCCGAATACGGCTTCGCATACGAGCCGGGCAAGCGCTGGTTCTATCCGCCCGAGCTGCGCGTGCAGGGGCGGCCCGTCAACGATCTGCTGCTTGCGATTGCGTCCGAATACCGGCGCGAGCCGTCGGATTCACCCGCGCGGCCGGCCGGCAAGCGCGCATTCGAAGCGCGCCTGCGCGAGACGCTCGACGGGCTCGGCGCGGATCTCGTCGTGCTCGACGGGCTGCTCGTGATTCTCGACGAACTGGTGCGTCCAGGCGCGCCGTATTGCCGGCGGGTCGTCAATATCCATCCGGGCATCACGCGCGCGGATTCGCCCTACGAGCGGCGCGGTGCATATGCGACGCTCGATGCGCTATACGGCGCGCGCGGGCGCAAGGTGGTCGATTGGCAGACGATGGAGAGCGTGCCGGTCGAGCCGGTCAGGATGACGGGCGCGTCGTTTCACTATGTCGACAACGGCATCGATTCGGGCGAAGTGATTCATGACGTGCTGAACACCGAAATCGACGAGCGCGACACGATTCTCGAGTTGCGCTGGAACAACTTCAACCGGAGTCTGTTTCCGGCGCTGCATGAAGGGTTGGCGATGATGGCGGGGCTCGACGTCAGCGTGAGTTGATGCAATAAGGCTGGCGGCGGTGCGCATGCACGATTCACTGGCGAGCGCATGCCGGGTGTTTTCGTCGGGCGGTGCCCGCGCGGCAAGCGCGAGTGCGCCGGCCGGCGCCAAGCGGACAGTTCGATCGGCTGCCACGACACTTGGCGCGACCCGCCGGGGCAAGCCGACCGCGTGGAGATCGGCTCGCCAGTCGATGTCGCTCGCCGGGTTTTTCGGCGCGAACGCCGTGCGCTGCCGCCGTGTCGTTTGAGGCTGCGCCGGCGGATGGCATGGGCAGCGGAGCGGTGTTGTGGCGCACTTGCGCGGGAATGCAGCCATGCGCGGTTCCCTGCTGGCGTGGCATCGATGCGATGGTCCGCGATGTTGCGTTCTTCGACGCAGCGGCCTTCGACGCAGTGGTTTTTGATGCAGTGGTTTTTGATGCGAGCACCTTCGGTGCGACGGGCCGCATCGACGCGGGAGATTGCCATTGCGTTGACGGTTGAGATCGAAGCGGCCGCCTCGGCTGAGTCGGAATCAGCTCGACGGTCAGCGCGTGCCGTTCCGATCGTTCAGATTGCCGCGCCCATTCCGGCTTTGCCGGCGCCAGCGCCGCCGATGTTGGCCGCCATGCGCATGCGAGTCATGCCAGCCAACGGATCGGTGCCGCAACGACCAGCGCGAACGCGCCGATGCCAAGCCGTCGCGACGCAGCCTCAGTCGTGAGCGTCACGTGATAGTGCAAACTCGGATTTCAGCGAATGCGGCGCCTGGGCGAGCGCGGCGATCCCCGTCACAGCGGATCGCCGCTGAACAGCGCCGCGGTTGCCTGCGGATTCGACGGCCAGTAAGCATGCAGATACGTCGCGACGATCGGGCCGTGCCGATAGACGGCTTCGCCCGGTGCGCCGTCGTCGGGCCGCGTCGCGCCGAGGCTGGGCGCGAGCGGCGTGACGAAACGCGAGTAATGAAACGTGTGCCCCGTCAGCGCGCCGAAGCGGGTGGCAAGCGTCTGCATGCCCAGGCCGGCGAAGCGGCGTTGCATCGACGCCGCGCCGGGGATCAGGCCGAGCATCGGCGTTGCCACACCGTCGGCATCGGTGAGCGTTTCGCCCAGATACAGCATCCCGCCGCATTCGGCAACGACGGGTTTGCCCGCCACGACATGCGCGGCGATTGCGCGCGCCGTCGTCGCGTTCGCCGCGAGCCGCGCCGCATGCAGCTCCGGATAGCCGCCCGGCAGATATAGCGCGTCGCAGCCGTCGGGCAGCGGCTCGTCGGCGAGCGGCGAAAAAAACGCGAGCTGCGCGCCGAGCGCTTGCAGCGCGTCGAGATTGGCCGGATAGATGAACGAAAACGCCGCGTCGCGCGCGATCGCGATCCGCTTGCCGGCGAGACGGCCGCCGGTATGGGCCGCTTTGGCGGGCAGGCCGCTGATTGCCGCGGCGGCGCCGGTTGCCGAACGGGTTACGTGATCGGCGGGCAAAAGTGCCGTTGTCGCGGCCGGATGCGTACCGCCGATATCGCCGGCGGGCGCCGGCACGAATATGTCGCGATTGCCCGCATCCAACACGTCCGCCATTCCGCAAGCGGCATCGCCACGAACGTCATGGCTCGCCGCGCCGAACTCGACGACAGGCGGCAGCGCCGCGAGCGCCGTCGCCGCGAGCGCATCGGCTGCGCGTTCGATGCGCGCTTCGAGATCGGCGATATCGTCGGGCTGATGCAGGCCGAGGTGCCGCTCGGGCAGTGCGATCAGCGGATCGCGCGGCAGATGGCCGAGCCAGCGAATCGATTGCGGCAGCGCGTCGCGCAGCAACGCCGCGTGGCGCTCGGAGCCGACGCGATTGGCGAGCACGCCGTGCAACGGCACGCCGGGCCGGAATTGCGCGAGTCCGAACGCGATCGCGCCGAAGGTCTGCGCGATCGACTGCGCGGAGATCACCGCGGCGACCGGCACGTGAAACGCCCGCGCGAGGTCCGCGCTCGACGGCGTGCCGTCGTAAAGGCCCATCACGCCTTCGATCAGAATCACGTCGGCCTCGCGTGCGGCGCGCGCGAGCAGTGCGCGGCAATCGCGCTCGCCGACCATGCCGAGATCGAGCGAATAAACGGGTGCGCCGCTCGCGCGCGCGAGCAGCATCGGGTCGAGAAAATCCGGCCCGGTCTTGAATACGCGCACGCGCCGCCCGAGCCGCCAGTGATGGCGTGCGAGCGCCGCCGTCACCGAGGTCTTGCCCTGGCCGGACGCGCTCGCCGAAATGAATAGCGCGGGGCAGGCGGGCATCGGCTCAGAATTCCACGCCGCGCTGCGCCTTCACCCCTTGCTCGCGGTACGGGTGCTTGACGAGCCGCATTTCGGTGACGAGATCGGCCGCGTCGATCAGCGCGTCGGGCGCGTGCCGGCCGGTCACGACGACGTGCAGCATCGGCGTGCGGGCCGCGAGCGTCGCGAGCACTTCGTCGAGCGGCAGGTATTCATACTTGAGCACGGTATTGAGCTCGTCGAGGATCACCATCCGGTAGTCGCCGCTTTCGATCATCCGGCGCGCCTCGTCCCAGCCGCGGCGGGCGGTCGCGATGTCGGCGTCGCGGTTTTGCGTATTCCACGTATAGCCGTCGCCCATCGTGACGAAATCGCATTGCGCGTGCGTGCCGAGAAAATCCCGCTCGGACGTATGCAGCGCGCCCTTGATGAACTGCACGACGCCGATGCGCATTCCGTGGCCGAGCATGCGCACGGCCATGCCGAACGCGGCGGTGCTCTTGCCTTTGCCGTTGCCGGTATGGACCACCAGCAAGCCCTTCTCGACGGTGGCGGCCGCCTGCTTCTTTTCGTGACCCGCGCGGCGGCGCTCGGCCATGCGTTGATGCGATTCGGAATCGGTTTTCATCGATTGGCGTCCTGTGATTCGGTTGGGGGGTAGCAGTTTGGAGCGGCCGGGCGCCGCCGGCAATGCGCCGAAGCCGGCAGCGGCGCGCGGCGAGGCTGGCGTTCGGCGTATCTCATGGCGCGCAGGCGGGCGGGCCGGTGACGCGGGCAACCGCGACCGTCACGCCATCGAGCGCGAGCTTGCGCACGACGAGCGCGCCGCCGGGCGCGGCCAGCAGCGCGCAAGGTTCGCATACGCCGTCTACGCCGAAGCGCGCGCGCGCGGCGACGGACGGTTTGCCGAATTCGCCGAACGGCGTGCTGCGCGCATCGCGCAGCGCAACCGCATGCCCGCCGGCCGAACCGGCCGCGCCGATGGCGATCGCGCCAAGGCGCCGCTCGGCCGACGGCCCGCAAGCGGCGTGTGGTGAATGGCTCAGGCCGCGCGCGAGTTGCGCGGCGATTTCGTCGCGCGAGAACGCGGCGAGCGGCCAGCCATGCCGTGCGCAGCATTCGACGAGGCCGGGCTCGCTTGCCTTCGCATCGAGCGTCGCGACGAGCACGACGTCGACGGCCGGCGCATCGGGCAGGCGCGCGAGCGCCGCGCGAATCGCGGTGTCGATCGTTCCGGCCGTGCGTCCCGCGCGACAGCCTATGCCAAGCACGACGCGCATCAGCACGCGTGCACGCGGCACCGATCGGCGCGAGCGTGGCAGTGGCGGAAGGCGGATCGAATCATGCTGAGTAAGACGGGCACGGTGCGCTGGCGGGCGGATGTTCTGCTCGATGCGCGCATACGATAGCACAGCGGGGTGCGCGCCAGCGGCAAGCTTCCTGCGCCGTTGGCCGCCGGTTCGAATCGAATGCGGCCTCGCGCGTCGTGCTTGCGCCGTGTGTTTCGCCGGTCATTTCCGCTTTTTGTCCGCCTTGACGCGTTCCGGACGCGGGCCTTACACTCGCCGCGTCTTGGTGCTCGCGCGCGAGTTCTTTTGCGCGCAGTTAAACGGGAAACAGGGAGCATGGCCGCCACGGCCCGCCAACCTGTGCTGCCCCCGCAACGGTAAGCGATAGCATTGCGCAAGCGATGCGGCGCTGACTTCTCCACATGCGCGAGCGCATGTGCGATCGGCCACTGGATGCGTCGCGTCCGGGAAGGTGAAGCAGCGTGTTCGTCAGCCCGGATACCGGCCGAGATGCAGGGGGCGTGCGCCGTGCGGCGGCGCGCGTGCCCGGGAATCCGCGCTGCGGGGAGGCGGCGCGCCGGACCGTTCGTCAAGGGAGCATCATGCTCAAACCGTTTCTCCGCCTGTTCAACGACAGTCCCGCCGAGCTGCGCAGCAAGATCGTCGGCATTTACGCACTGCTGATCGCCTTCAACATCGGCGCGTGGCTTTGGGCGCTTGCCGCGTTTCGCGGGCAGCCCGCGCTGCTCGGCACCGCGTTGCTCGCCTATACGTTCGGGTTGCGCCACGCGGTGGACGCCGATCACATTGCCGCGATCGACAACGTCACGCGCAAGCTGATGCACGAGCGGAAAAATCCGCTCGGCGCGGGTTTGTTCTTCTCGCTCGGCCATTCGACGATCGTGATTGTGATGACCGTCGCGGTTGCGGCGACGGCCGCGTCGCTTGCGTCCCACTTCGACGAGATGAAGACGTGGGGCGGCGCGATTGGCACGAGCGTGTCGGCGTTCTTCCTGCTGGTGCTCGCGTTCGCGAACCTGCTGATCCTGATTTCCGTGTGCCGGACGTTCCGCGCGGTCCGGCGCGGCGAGGCGCTCGTCGAGCAGGATCTCGACCTGCTGCTGAACCGCCGCGGTTTTCTCGCGCGCATATTCCGGCCGCTGTTCGCGATCGTGTCGAAAAGCTGGCATCTGTATCCAATCGGCTTTCTGTTCGGGCTCGGTTTCGATACCGCGACCGAGATCGCGCTGTTCGGCATCTCGGCGACCCATGCACAAGGCGGCCTGTCGTTCTGGTCGGTGATGGCGCTGCCGATTCTGTTCACCGCCGGGATGACGCTCATCGACACGACAGACGGCATCATGATGATGGGCGCGTACCGCTGGGCGTTCGTGCGGCCCATCCGCAAGATCTACTACAACATGACGATCACGTTCGTATCGGTGGTGGTCGCGGTGGTGATCGGCGGAATCGAGGCATTCGCGCTGATTGCCGACAAGTTCGAGCTGAAGGGCGGCGTGTGGGATTTCGCGGCAATGGCGGCCGAGCATTTCGGCATCCTCGGCTATTTCGTGATCGGAATCTTCATCGTGAGCTGGGCCGTATCGGCGCTCGTCTACCGGCTCAAGCGCTACGACGAAATCGACGTGACACTTTCGGCCTGAGCGCCGCGCGGCCGGCCTGCTGGCGCGGCGGCACAACGGACGATATTCGAATACCTCGACGGAAACGACCATGCAAATGCGCAAAATTCCCGTGACGATCGTCACGGGTTTCCTCGGCAGCGGCAAGACGACCTTGCTGCGGCATATCCTGCAACACGCGGGCGGCCGCCGGATTGTCGTGATCGTCAACGAGTTCGGCGAACTCGGCATCGACGGCGAAATCCTCAAGGGCTGCGCAATCGGCTGCGACGAAGCGGGCGGCGAAGCCGACGGCCGGCTCTACGAGCTTGCGAACGGCTGCCTGTGCTGCACGGTGCAGGAAGAGTTTTATCCCGTGATGGAGGCGCTCGTCGAGCGGCGCGCCGATATCGATCACGTGCTGATCGAAACGTCCGGGCTCGCGTTGCCCAAGCCGCTCGTGCAGGCGTTCAACTGGCCGTCGATCAAGAACAGCTTTACGGTCGACGCGGTGTTGACGGTTGTCGACGGCCCGGCGGCGGCCCGCGGCCAGTTCGCGGAAAATCCGGCCGCGGTGGACGCCCAGCGCCGCGCGGACCCGAACCTCGACCACGAATCGCCGCTTCACGAACTGTTCGCCGATCAGCTTTCGGCCGCGGACCTCGTGATCCTCAACAAGACCGATCTGCTTGACGACTCGCAACTCGCGCGCGTCGACGCGGCGATCCGCGACGAGATCCCGCCGCACGTGAAGATCGTTCGCGCGCAGCGCGGCGAGCTCGATCTCGCGACGCTGCTCGGCCTGAACGCGGCGTCCGAGGAGACGATCCATCTGCGGCACGACCACCACGGCTCGGCCGACGACGCCGATCATCACCATGACGAATTCGATTCGGTTGTCGTGCATGCGCAGATCGGCTCGCGCGACGCCGCGCTCGACGCGCTTGCCGCGCTGGTCGAAGCGCACACGATCTATCGAGTGAAGGGCTTCGCCGCGCTGCCCGATACACCGATGCGGCTTGTCGTGCAGGGGGTGGGGCAGCGCTTTGACAGCTATTTCGACCGACGCTGGCGCGACGACGAGGCGCGGGCGAGCCGGTTCGTGCTGATCGGCGAGGATCTCGACGCGGCGGCGCTGCAGCGCGCATTCGACGCCACGCTTGCGGCGCACGCGGCCCGCGTGCGCGCCGCGTGAGCGCATCGCGCACGAAGTAGCGCCATGCATTTGCTGCGCACCACACCCGGCGGCTTCGTCGACGACACGGCGGGCGTCGTGCGGATCGACCAGCGTGCGGCCGACATCGTGATTCTCAGCTCGGCCGACACGACGCTGTCGCTGCTCGCGAGCGCCGCGCCGATGCTTCCCGAAGGCTTTCCGAGTGTGCGGCTCGCGAACGTGACGTTTCTGCGCCAGCCCGCATCGGTCGATTTCTATATCGACGACGTGCTGCGGCATGCGCGTGTCGTCGTGATCGATCATCTCGGCGGCGAGTCGTACTGGCCATACGGGATCGAGCAGGCGGTCGCGCTCGCGGCCCGCACCGGAATGAAGCTTGCGATGTTCTCGGGCGATTTGCAGGAAGACACGAATCTGATCGCGAAGAGCACGGTCGCGCCCGATCTTTGCCGGCTGTGGTGGCGTTATCTGCGCGAGGGCGGAAGCGCGAACGCCGAAGCGCTGTTGCGCAGCATCGCGCATCACGCGCTCGGCTTTGGCAGCGAGCCCGAGCCGCCGCGTCCGCTGCCCGCGGCCGCGCTCTATCATCCGGCCCGCGCGAGCGCGACGCTCGACGATTGGCGCGCGCGCTGGCGCGACGGCGCGCCGGTGGTCGCAATCCTGTTCTACAAGGCGCACTGGCAGGCGGCCAATACCGCGGTGTTCGACGCGCTCGCCGGCGCGCTCGAGCGCGAAGGGCTCAATCCGTTGCCGATCGCGGTGACGTCGCTCAAGGATGCGATGAGCCGCGCGGTGATCGAGCGGTTGTGCGCGGATGCGGCCGATGCGGGCGGGCCGGTTGCCGATGCGCGCGATGCCGGCGTGCATGCCGCGCGCGTCTGCCTCGTGCTGAACACGACCGCGTTCGCCGCGGGCACGCCCGGCGACGAGGCCGAGGCGCTCGCCGGCGACGCGCCCGTGCTGCAGGTGATCTTGTCGGGCGGCAATCGCGACGCGTGGCTGGCCGATCCGCACGGCCTGCACGCGCGCGACATCGCGATGCACGTTGCGCTGCCCGAGGTCGACGGCCGGATCATCACGCGCGCGGTGAGCTTCAAGGGGCTGGCTTACCGCTGCGCGCATACCGAGGTCGACGTGGTCCGTTATCAGCCGGACGATGAGCGGATCGCGTTCGTCGCCGAGCTGAGCCGCCGCTGGTGCCGGCTGCGCACGCTCGACAACGCGGACAAGCGGATCGCGCTGATTCTCGCGAATTATCCGGCGAGCGAAGGGCGCATCGGCAACGGCGTCGGGCTCGACACGCCGGCGTCGGCGCTCGCGGTGCTCGCGATGCTGCGCGATCAAGGGTATCGCATCGCCGATACCCGCGACGGCGGCGCTTGCGGCGCGCAGGCCGACGAGCTGCCCGAAGATGGCGACGCGTTGCTCGCGCGGATCACCGCGGGCGTGACCAACGATCCGTCCACGCGCGCGCTGCGCCCGGCGTTTCAAAGCTACGCGCTCGACGACTATCTGCGCCGCTTCGCCGCGCTGCCGCCGGCGCTGCGCGACGCGCTGAACGAACGCTGGGGGCCGCCGGACGCGGACCCGGCGCTGCGGCGCGGGCGCTTCGCGATCGCGGGCTGGCGCGCGGGCAACGTATTCGTCGGCGTGCAGCCGTCGCGCTCGCGCGGCGGCGACGATTACGCGAACTATCACGACGCCGATCTGGTGCCGCCGCACGCCTATCTTGCGTTCCACTTCTGGTTGCGCGACGTTTTCGCCATCGACGCGATCGTCCATCTCGGCAAGCACGGCAATCTCGAATGGCTGCCGGGCAAGAGCGTCGCGCTGTCGCCCGCGTGCTGGCCCGACCTGATTCTCGGGCCGATGCCGCACTTGTATCCGTTCATCGTCAACGATCCGGGCGAGGGCAGCCAGGCGAAGCGGCGCACGCAAGCCGTGATCGTCGATCATCTGATGCCGCCGCTTACCCGCGCGGAGAATTACGGGCCGCTGCAGGATCTCGAGCGGCAAGTCGACGAGTATTACGACGCGCTGATGGTCGACGCGCGCCGCGCGAAGGTATTGCGCGAAACGATTCTCGCAACGATCGTCGAGCACCGGCTGCACGAGGAGCTCAGCATCGCGCCGCCCGACGGGCGCGACGCCGAGGATGCGCTGCTCACGCGTGTCGATGCGTGGCTTTGCGAGCTGAAGGAAGCGCAGATCCGCGACGGGCTGCATACGTTCGGCAGTTCGCCGCGCGGCCGTCAGCGGCGGGATACGCTCGCCGCGCTCGCGCGCTTTCCGGCGGGCGACGGCAGCGGCGAGCACGCCGGGTTGATCGGCGCGCTCGCGCGCGATCTCGCGCTGCCCGACGATTTCGATCCGCTCGCGGCCGACTGGGCCGAGCCGTGGACCGGGCCGCGGCCCGACGCGCTTCGCGCGGTAAGCGGCGAGCCGTGGCGGCACGCGGGCGACACGCGCGAGCGGCTGGAGCAGCTCGCGGGCGCGCTGATCGAGCGTGTGTGCGAGCGGTGCGATGGCGCGCGGCGCGACGGCCAGCCGGTGATCGCCGCAAGCCGGGCGCAACACATGAGCGGCACAGGCGGCGGGCGGGCGGCCGGCCGCGCCGAGCATACGACGATCGCTCTAGCCGGCGACAGCGCTCACGCCGAACCGGAGCGGGACGGCGCCGCCGCGGCCTTGCCGGTTGGCCCGGGCGTCGATCTCGACTACGTCGCCGCGCATTGGCCGCGCACGCACGCGGTGCTCGAGCGGCTCGCGCGCGATCTGCTGCCGCGCCTCGATGCGTGCGGCGCCGAGGAACTGCGCCAGTTGCGGCGCGGCCTCGAAGGCCGTTTCGTGCCGCCGGGGCCAAGCGGCTCGCCGTCGCGCGGCCGGCCGGACGTGTTGCCGACCGGGCGCAACTTCTACGCCGTCGATACCCGCGCGGTGCCGACACAGGCCGCGTGGTCGATCGGCTTGAAATCGGCGCAGCAACTGATCGAGCGGCATCTGCAGGAACACGGCGACTATCCGCGCGCGGTCGGTCTATCGGTATGGGGAACCGCGACGATGCGCACCGGCGGCGACGATATCGCCCAGGCGCTCGCGCTGCTCGGCGTGCGGCCGAAATGGGCGCCGGGCAGCCATCGGGTGACCGATTTCGAGATTCTGCCGATCGAAATCTTCGACCGGCCGCGGATCGATGTGACGCTGCGCGTGTCCGGCTTTTTTCGCGACGCGTTCGCAAACGTGATGCATTTGTTCGACGCGGCGGTGCAGGCGGTCGCGAACCTCGACGAGCCGCCGCAACTCAACCCGATCCGCGAGCGCGTGCTGCGCGATACGCAGGCGCTCACGGCGCGCGGCATGCCGGCCGACGACGCGCGGCGGCGCGCCGGCTGGCGCGTGTTCGGCGCGCGGCCGGGCGGCTATGGCGCGGGGCTGCAGACGTTGATCGACGACGGCCGCTGGCAGACGGATGCCGACCTCGCGCACGCGTACCATGCGTGGGGCGGTTATGCATATGCGCAAAACAGCGCGGGCGAAGCCGCGCACGACGCGTTCGGAATGCGCCTTGCGGCGATCGACGCGGTCGTGCAAAACCAGGACAGCCGCGAGCACGATATTCTCGATTCGAACGACTATTACCAGTTTCACGGCGGCATGGCGGTGGCGGTGCGGCACGCGTCCGGACAGCAGCCGAGCCTGTATCACGGCGACCACGGCAACCCGGCCGCGCCACGGATCAACACGCTGCGCGAGGAGATCGCGCGGGTGATCCGCGCGCGCGTCGTCAATCCGAAGTGGATCGGCGGCGTGAAGCGGCACGGCTACAAGGGCGCGGCGGAGATCGCCGCGACCGTCGATTATCTGTACGGCTACGATGCGACCGCGCGCGTGATCGCCGATCATCAGTACGCACTCGTCGCCGACGCGTATTTGCACGATCCGGATACGCGCGCGTTCCTCGAGCGGCACAATCCGCACGCGCTGCACGGCATTTGCGAGCGGCTCGTCGAGGCGATGCAGCGTGGCCTGTGGCAGGAGCCGGGCGGGCACCGCGACGCGATCGAAAGCTATCTGCTCGCAAGCGAGCAGCTTCTGGAAGGGACACGGCAATGAACGACGCGACCACCAACGATCTGAACGGCGGCGCCCGCGGCGGGCCGGCCGAACCGGGCACGGCAGCGGCGGCGCGAACGGCGGCAGCGCCGCAGAACACCGCCGCGCTGCCGGCTGCCTATCCGTTTGCCGCGCTGATCGGCCAGCAGGCATTGCAGCAGGCGCTGCTGCTCGTCGCGGTCGATCCGGGCATCGGCGGGGTGCTCGTCAGCGGCCCGCGCGGCACGGCCAAATCCACCGCCGCACGCGCGCTCGCCGAACTGCTGCCCGAAGGGCGCTTTGTCACGCTGCCGCTATCGGCCAGCGACGAACAGGTGACGGGCTCGCTCGATCTCGCGAGCGCGCTTGCCGATCACACGGTGCGCTTCGCGCCGGGCCTGATCGCGCGCGCGCATCGCGGCGTGCTGTATGTCGACGAAATCAATCTGCTGCCGGACGCGCTCGTCGATACGCTGCTCGATGCCGCCGCAAGCGGCATCAACACAGTGGAGCGCGACGGCATCTCGCACAGCCATCCGGCGCGCTTCGCGCTCGTCGGCACGATGAATCCCGAGGAGGGCGAGTTGCGGCCGCAGTTGCTCGACCGTTTCGGGCTGATGGTCGAAGTCGGCAATTGTTATGACGCTGCGCTACGGCAGCAGATCGTCAAGATGCGGCTTGCGTTCGATCTCGATGCACATGCGTTCCGGGAGCCGTACCGCGATGCGCAGGCGGCGCTCGTCGCGCGGATTCGCGCTGCGCGTGACGCGTTGCCGGCGCTTGCATTCAGCGATGCCGCGCATGCGCGCGCCGCCGCGCTGTGCATCGACGCGGCGGTCGACGGGCTGCGCGGCGATCTGGTGATGCTGCGCGCCGCGCGGGCGCTGGCCGCGCTCGAAGGCGCGGCGTCGGTTGACGCGGCGCACGTCGGGCGCGTGGCCGCCGACGTGTTGCGCCATCGGCGCACGCGGCCCGATGCCGATACGGCGGGGGCTGCCGACGCGGCGGTGCATGCCGCGCGGCGCGCGCCGGCGGGCGATTCGCCCAGCCAAACGCCATCGAACCCGGCGGGCCGCGACGCATCGTCCAAACCAAATGACGACGCGCGTATCGAGCACGCCGCCGATCAGGCCAGCGAGCCGCCGCCATCAGCGCGAGCCGGGTTCCGCGCTGAAGCGGGCGGCACGGCGCACGCCGGAGCCCGCGCGTCGTCCGGCGCGGACGGGGTGAACCGCCCGGTTCGCGGGGCCACCGCGCAAACCCGCGCGGACGCCGCGTCGCCGGCCGATCGCGACTGGGGCCATCTGCCGCCCGAACCGGTGGGAATGGCCCCGGCGCCGGCCGTCAAGCGCGTGATTGCGCTGCCGCTAAAAAAACGCTGAGCCATCGGACGGATGCCGCCGATGCCGCCGTCGCGCCCCATGCGTCCGGCAACGGCCTTCGATGGCTCGACACCGGCATACGCAAACGCTGCGCGCGCGGCGAACCCGGCTCGCGCATCGCATGGCGCGCCACGCTCGCGGCCGCGCGCGGCGACGCGCTGCGCGCCGAGCATCTGCGCTATCGGCCGCGATCGGGCAGCCCCGGCGCGCTGCATTGCTTCGTGCTCGATTGCTCCGCGTCGATGCTCGCACACGGACGTCTTGCGCGTGCAAAGGGGCTGGTTGTCGCATTGTTCGATTGCCTCGCGCGCGAACGCGCGGCGGCGGCGCTCGTTTGCTTCGGCGGCGGCTCGGCCAACGTGCGCTTCGGCCCGGCCGTGCCGCGCTGGTGGAACGAGCGCTGGCTCGCGCCGATCGGCGGCGGCGGCGGCACGCCGTTCGCGCAAGGGATCGACGCCGCGCAGCGGCTGCTCGCGCGCGCCGCGCGTCGGCAGCCGCAGCAAGCGCGCTGGCTCTGGGTGCTGTCCGACGGACGCACTCGCGAAACACCGGCGCGTCCCGTCCATGCCGAGCGGATCGTCGTCGTCGATTTCGATGACGCGTCCGTCCGGCTCGGCCGCTGCGCCCGGCTGGCCCGCGCGTGGGGCGCGACGCTGATCGAGCCGGATGCGCTCGGTAGCGGCTGATCGCCGGCGGCGCGGCCGATATGCGATCATCGGCCGATATTCACTCGACCTTGCGGAGCCGACCAGCATGACCGACGAGCAGCCGACCATCGAAATCGAAACCGGTCCTAACCCGACATTCGCCGTGATCCTGATGCATGGTCTCGGCGCCGACGCGCACGACTTCGTGCCGTTGATTCCGGAATTGCACCTGCGCGATGCGCCAGCCGTGCGTTTCGTGCTGCCGAACGCGCCCGAGATTGCGGTGACCGCGAACAACGGCTATGTGATGCGCGCGTGGTACGACATTTTGTCGTTCCAGACGCTTGGCCGGCAGGTCGACGAAGCGGGAGTCGAGGCGTCCTGCGCGACGGTGCGCCGGCTGATCGACGCGGAAAACCGGCGCGGTATTCCGACTTCGCGGATTTTCGTCGCGGGCTTTTCGCAGGGCGGCGCGATGACTTATTCGGCGGGGCTCACGCATCCGGATACGCTTGCCGGCCTGATCGTGCTGTCCGGATATATTCCGTCGCCGGACTTCATCGATAGGCGGCTCGCCGAAGCGAATCGAAGCACGCCGATCTTCGCCGCGCACGGCACCAGCGATGACGTTCTACCGGTCGCGCTCGGCGAGGCCGCGCGCGATTTCGCAACGGCGCGCGGCGCGGGCGCCGGCTCGCGCGTCGAATGGCACGCGTATCCGATGCCGCATTCGGTTTGCGCGGAAGAGGTCGATGCGTTGCGCGGCTGGCTGCATGCGCGGATTGCCGCGCTTGCCTCGGCGTGAGCGCCGGAAACGGTCGAACTAAACGGTCGAACTAAGCGGTTTGATGATTGATGCGGCACTAGAATGGTCGAAATGGGCTTCGACCATTTTTTTGTTTGCCCATCGTCGAGCTGCGCTTGAGCCGCGTGCGAAGCGCTTCGAAAAATTCGACGATCCACGCCCTCTCGATCACGTTGTCGCGCAGCCGCTGTGGTCCTTACGCGCGGGGAAGCGCCTCGCGCGAACTGTGTTGATACGCGGATGAAGCCGGCCGACGCGGCATCGCGATACAAACCGTCCGATTGCGCATCCGCATTTTCGCCGGCATGCGAAGTATTGCGGTGCACACGCTGTTCGCTGAGGCTGCATCACGGATGATCTTTTTTCCAACTTCGGCTCGGACACACCCATGCCAGGCAATCCCCACCTTATCCGCCGCACGCACTCCGCGACAGATTTGACCGTTACCCCGGAGCCTGTCGAGGGTGCCGCTCACACCAGCGCCGGCAGTAGCGCCGCGCCATCCCAACGTTCTGAGCCGAGCCGCTCGCCATCTCTCGCTCTTCAACCGGACTCCGGACGATTGAAAGAGTTGCAGAGCTTGCCCCCGGAACTCACCCGGCTGGTCGCATCGCATCTGCCGCCCAGGGACAGGCTTTCACTGGCCGGCACCAGTCGATCGTTGAATCATCGGCTCGAGATAGAACAAGAGGCTGCGCGGATCACCCTGGGAGCGGCTAGGGCGCGCACAGCCGACAACCTGACCGGTTTGCTGACACGCGTTGCGAGACTTCCCAAGTCTTTCCAACGCGAGCCGTTCATGGCGCTTGCTGCGCAGATCCGTCAGCTACCGGAAGCTGGCCGGACGGCGACCTTCGATGGCATGTTCAACGCGCTCCGGCAGCTGCCTGCCGAACATCGCCACGGGCCGCTCAGTTCGCTCGCTTCGATGATCGAGCACCTACCGGATGCCGATCAGATGGCGGCATTCAACGGCGCATTCAACGCGGCTGGACAACTGCCCGGCGAATACCGCCACGGGCCGCTCGAGGCGCTCGCCCCGATGATCGGGCGTCTGCCGAGCGCGGCCCGGACGAAGGCGTTCAATGGCGTTTTCGGCGCAATCGGGCAACTGTCCGCCGGACGCCGCTGCGGACCGCTCGGCGCGCTCGTTCCCATGATCAGGCATTTGCCGGGAGAGACGCGAGAGACGGCGTTCGATCGCGTGTTCGCCGCGACCCAGCAACTGCCCGCCGGGCTGCGCCGCGAGCCACTTAGCGCACTCGCCCGCATGATCGAGCATTTGCCGCAGGCCGACCTGATGACGGTGTTCAATCGTATTTCCGACGCAACCGGACACTTGCCCGCTCAACACCGTCACGAACCACTCGGGACGCTTGCCAGGTGGATCGGACGTTTGCCGCTAGTCGATCGGACGCTGATGTTCGATCGCATTCTCGTTCAGGCCCGGCAACTGCCCGGCGAACGCCGCAGCGAGCCGCTCACGGAGCTTGCCAGCCATATCTGGACGCTGCCGTTAGCCGACAGGGCGGCAGCGTTCGATGGCGTTTTCGATGCGGGCGGACAACTGCCCGACGAATTCCGCCACGGGCTGCTCAATACACTTGCGACCTGGATCGGGGTTTTGCCGTCAGCCCATCGGACGGCGGCGTTCGACAGCGTTCTCGGCGCGGCCGCTCGACTGCCCGGCGACTACCCTCTCCAGCAGCTCAACAATGCACTCCTCATTACGATTGGGAGTCTGGCGCAAGAGGATCAGGCCATGGCGCTCCATCGTCTGAACCAATCTATTATTTCCGTGTGACGCGGTGGCCCGCTGCGCGACGGGCAGCGGATCTTTGCCGTGGGCCGCCGGTGGCGGTCCATTCCGGTTGCAATTGCCGGCACGTCGATTCGTTCGACGTGCCGGCCTTAGGATCGTGCCGATCGTCGCGCAGTGAATCATCAAAAGACCGCCGTTCGCGCGTGCGCGTTACCGTGCGCAACGCCGTTGACTTCCGTCGGCTTCGGCGCGAATCCGCGGCGAAGCCCGAACGCCGGTGTCGGCGCAACCCGATGCCGGGACAGCGGGCGATGTGCACCGCCGCAAGCGGCGCCTCCCTTCAGCGATGCGCAACAGGAGGGAGGTACCCAGACCGCTCGTTCTTGCGCAATCCTTACGATTTCACCCACACGCCGCCCGCGCTCGGCACGTTGCCCTGCGTCCACCACTGCGCGCAGTACTTCGCGCCCTGATACATCACGCAGGTGCCGCCCGGGTACGACGCGTCAGGCGACCAGGTTGGCGTGCCGCCGCTGACCGGTTTCCAGACCGCTGCCTGCCCCGGCACTTCGCCTTGCGTCCACCATTGCGCCTGATACGTGATGCCCTGGTACGTGACCGTCTGGCCCGCCGTATAGACTTGGCTTGCCGACCACGGCGCGGCCGACGGGGGCGTGCCGCCGCCCGTTGTGCCGCCGTAGTTCGGATCTTGCGTGACGCCGGTGCCCCAGTGTCCGGCGGCCTGCTTGAAGATCGCGGCGAACGCATACGGTTGTTGAACGATGCCCGAGCAAGTATCGGAAACCGACGCGCCATTGTTCGGGCACGCTTGATCGCGGCCTGCCGACCAGTTGCTGATCAAGCCGTAGCCATTGGCACGCGCGGCGTTCAACACGCTCTGCGCGTTGGCCAGCGTGAAGGTTTCGCCTTGCACGTCGTTCATGCCGATCATCGGCGTGACGCCGATCCGCTGCCAGAGCTGCGCACTGGTCTGCGGCTGACCGATGGCCTTATACGCGATATCGAGCTGCGAATAAAGCGCCTGCGCGGCGCCGATCGCGGCGGCGCCCATGTCGAGGTTCGCCGGGCCGTAGTCCATCGTCATGATGTTGAGCGCATCGATCGCCGTCTTGTTCGCAAGCGCCGCGTTCAGCACGTTCAGACCGTCGTCTATGAGACCCGTCGGCATCACGGGCAGCGTCAACGTGACCGACAGCGTCTTGCCCTTCGCCGCATACTCGGCCTGAAGCTGCGACACTGCTTGAAAATTGCGCGCGACGGCCGCGCTGTCCTGCTGCGCGGCGCCTTCGATGTCGAAATCGAGGTGGCGAAGGTCGTATGTATCGATGACCGTCTGATATGCGGTCTTCAGCGCGGGCACGCTCGAGCACGCCTGCATCAGCGGCGTGCCAGCCGCGCCGCCGAACGATACCGCGACTTCGCCGCCTTTCGCGCGGTAGCTGGCAAGCGATGCCGCAATCGACGCGAGCAGATCGCCGCTCGCGCCGCCCCCAATCTGCTGAACGCCGCCCCACGACGGCACGCACTGGCCGTTCGAGACGACGAACGCGAGCGTGAACTGCTGGATGCCTTGCGTGACGCCGATCTTGTCGATTTGCGGCGTCGGATAGAGCGTCACGTCAAGATACGGCGCGTAGACGCCCGTCGCATGACAGACGCCCGCCGCAGCGAGCATCCAGCCCGCGGCGAGCGCACGCGGGACGAACCGAGACAACCGACTGGTTTTCATGATGTGTCTCCATGTTGGGGAGGCGGGACATGCTGGCCCACATGTCGCCGCCGGGCCGCCGCGTTCGATGCGGCGATCGATGCATCGGCGCGCACATCATGGAGGATTCCGGGCAAAAAGGAATGATTGGTTATGTTGTTTACTGTGTTATTTCTTATCAGTTGACAATCAATTCGGCTTCCTGTTCAAAAGCACCCCGAAACAATTTCGCGGATTGCTGATCGATCGATCATCGATACCAGCGCGGCGTGTACACCCATTCGCGCGCGCCGTCGCGGGTGAAACGGCGCGTCGTCGACGAGCCGACGATCACCATGGTCCGCATGTCGACCTGCCGCGCGCACAGCGCGCCGAGCGTCGTCGTGACGAGTGTGGCGCCCGGGCGGCCGATATCGCGGCCGAGCACGACGACCGTCTCCGGCGCGCGATGACGGCGCACCGCGTCGAGCGCGCGATCGAACTGCACGGGGCGCGCGCGCGACACGGGGTTGTAGAACGCAAGCACGAGATCGGCTGCCGCCGCGTGCTCGATGCGCTTTTCGATGATTGCCCACGGCTTGAGGTTGTCCGACAGCGAGATCATGCAGAAATCGTGGCCGAGCGGCGCACCCGCCTCGGCGGCGGTGGCGAGCGCGGCCGACACGCCCGGCACGATATCGAGTTCGATAGCTGCCCAGCGCGCGTCGCCGGATGCGTCGAGCGCTTCGAGCACGGCGGCCGCCATCGCGAACACGCCGGGGTCGCCGGACGACACCACCGCGACGCGCCGGCCGCACGCGGCAAGCTCGAATGCGTGGCGCGCGCGCTGCAACTCCTCGCGATTGTCGGAGGCGTGCAGCCGCTGGTCTGCCCGGAACGGGCCGGCCATGTCGACATAGGTTGCGTAGCCGACGATATCGGTCGCGTCGGCGAGCGCGGCGCGCGCGGCGGGCGTCAGCAGATCGGCCCGGCCGGGGCCGAGGCCCAGCACGGTGACGCGGCCGCGCGCGGCGCCGAGCGCCTCGGGGTCGATAGGGGCATCGGCGACGGCGATCGCGAGGCCGCGCGGCGTCGCGGACGCGGGATGAGCGCCGTGCGGGGCCGGGACGTGCCGCGCGGGCAATGCGGACAGCGCGATATCCAGCACGGCGGATGCGTCGCGCGCGTCGCCTTCGACGAAGCGCAGCGGCACGCGTAACGCGCGCGCTGCTTCGGTCAGCGCCGAGTCGCCGATGCGGCGCGCGGGGGCGACGAGCGCGGCAAGCGCGAGCGGCGCGAGATCGTGTGCGGCGAGCAGCGCGGCGATGCGCGAGGCGAGCGGGGGCAGCGCAGCACGGCAGCCCGGCGCGGGCGCCAGCTCGGCGCTATCGCCATCGGACCCGGCGCAGCTGCCGGCATGCCGTTGCGCATCGTCCCGCGGGCCGGCCATCCCGTCGGCGGTGTGCGCACGCGCATCGCCGTCCGGATCATGGCGTGCAGCGTCGTCGTCGCCGCCGATTGCGACGACGACACTGCGCGGATGAATCAGCAGCTCGTGTGCCGCGCGTCGCGACGCATGGGGCGTGATCCGGATCGCATGCTCGGCGTGCGCGTCGCGCGGCAGCGCGACCTCGTCGAGCCACGGCGCCGCGCCGACGACGCGCGTACTCGCGCCCGCCAGCAAGTCGGACACGAAGCGCTTGCCCGCATCGAGATCGGCCAGGGCGTAGCCGTCGGGCGGATTCAGCACGCACGCGCCGAAGCGCAGCTCGCCGCTCGTCGTGATCGCGGGCGCGACGCCGAGTTCGCGGGCAATGTCCCGCGCCAGCAGGTTCGCTCCCGTGAGCCCGCCGAGCAGCGGCACGACGGCGCTGCCGTCCTCGGCCACCGCGAGCACCGGCGGCTCGGCGCCTTTATCGATCAAGCACGGTGCGATGCAGCGGATCACGATGCCGGCGGCGAACAATGCGACGATCGGCACGCCGCGCGCATACAGTTCGCGCAAGTGCGCGCCAAGCTCGGCGAAGGCGAGATCGCCTTGCGCGCGGCCCGCGAGCGCATGGATCAGCGCGCCGTCGTAGCGCGCGCGGATGCGCTGCGCGGCCGGCAGCGCGCCCGGCCCGAGTATCACGATCGCGGGCGCGGCCGTCATCCTTGCCATTTTTCCCCCGGTATCACGAGCAACGAAAAGTACGGCGACGCCATCGGATCGACTTGCGCAAGCGGCACGATGCGCTGCGTGTCCATCGTCGCGCGTTCGACATACAGCGCGCGCTGCGCGAGATCGAGTTCGTCGAGCACGCGGCGCACCTTGTCGAAATTGCGGCCGAGCTTCATGACGACGGCCGCGTCGGCGCTGGCGAGCCGCTCGCGCAACTCGTGCTCCGGCAGCACGCCGGATAGCACGGACAGGCTTTGATTCCGGTAGACGAGCGGCACACCGAGCACCGCCGCGCCGCCGAGCATCGAGCACACGCCCGGCACGACTTCGGCGTCGTAGTGCGACGCAAGCCGGTCGTGCAGGTACATGTACGAACCGTAGAAAAACGGATCGCCCTCGCAGATCACGGCGACATCGCGCCCCGCGTCGAGATGGGCAGCGACGCTGGCGGCGGCCGTATCGTAGAACTCGGCGATCACGGTTTCGTAGCAAAGCGGCGGCGGCAACGCTTCGGTCGTCACCGGATAGACCAGCGGCAATTGGATTTGCGCATCGCTCAGATGCGTTTCGACGATGCCGAACGCATTGCCTTTTTTCCCCTTGGCGACGAAGTGCGCGACGACGCTCGCCGCTTTCAGCACGCGCAGCGCCTTGAGCGTCAACAGCTCAGGGTCGCCGGGGCCGACGCCGAGTCCGAACAGGCGGCCGGTTGCGCGAGTCATTCGGCCTCCGAAGCGAGTGCGTTGACGGCTGCCGCGACCATCGCGCTGCCGCCGCGCCGGCCGGCCACGGCGACGAATGGCGTGCCGCGGCTGTCGGCTGCCAGCAGCGCCTTCGATTCCGCCGCGCCGACGAAACCGACCGGAAAGCCGAGAATCAGCGCGGGCCGCGGCGCGCCCGCATCGAGCATGTCGAGCAGATGGAAGAGGGCGGTCGGCGCGTTGCCGATTGCGACGACGCTGCCTGCCAGGTACGGCCGCCACAGTTCGAGCGCGGCCGCCGAGCGGGTGTTGCCGAGCTTGCGCGCGAGTTGCGCCACGCCGGGTTCGCCAAGCGTGCAGATCACCGGGTTGGCCGCCGGCAGCCGCGCGCGCGTGATGCCCTCGGCGACCATCCGCGCGTCGCAGAGGATCGGCGCGCCCGCCGCGAGCGCGGCGCGGCCGGCCGCGCCCGCATCGGCGGAAAATCGCAGATCGCGCACGATATCGACCATGCCGCATGCATGGATCACGCGCACCGCGAGTTTTTCGAGATCGGGCGGCACGCCCGAGAGATCGGCTTCGGCGCGGATCGTCGCGAACGATTCGCGGTAGATCGCATTGCCGTCGCGAAGGTAGTCAAGCATCAATGTCGTCCTCAATGGGCCGCGCGCGGCGCGCGAGCACGGCGGCGGCCTCGTCGATCGTCAGGTGGCGCGCGACGGCGGCGCCGAAGCCCGCCGCGCCGTCGCGCCGATAAAGGTCGTAATGGCCGGCCGCGGTCGCGACGAGCGTATGCGCGGCCGCGCGCGGCATCGCGCACGAACGGGCGCAGCCGCTGATGTGAAGCTCGGCGGGCGCCGTGAGCCGGGCGGCGAGCGCGAGCGCGTCGGCTTTCGTATCGGCGTGCGCGCGTGCGCAGCCGCTCGCGCCCGCGCACGCGACGACATGCGCGAGCGGCGCGAGCGCATCGCAAACGAAGCCGAGGGCGGTGAGCCGGGCAAGCGCGTCATGCGCGGCATCGCGCGCGACGCCCGCCAGCATCACGCTTTGCCAAGGCGTGATGCGCAGCGTGCCGTCGCCGTGCGAATCGGCCAGCGCGGCAAGCGCGTCGAGGCGCGCGGCGTCGAGCCGGCCAAGCGGCGGTTGCCCGCCGACGAAGCAGCGCGCCGGATCGCGCTCGGGCTCGATGCCGAAGCGCCGGGCCGGCTCGGCGCGCACGCGGCGCCAGCCAGCGAGGCCGGGATCGCGGCGCAGCGCAAACGGCAGCCGTGCTTCGGCATGCGAAAGAAGCTGGTCGGCGGGGTGGAGCGCGAGCCAGTCTCGCATTCGCGTCGCGCCGGCGGGCGCAAGCTCGACGAAACTCGTGATGAGCGCGCGCACGCATTCGACCGCTTGCGCCGGCGCGATGCTCGCGAGCGCGCGCTGTTGCGGCCCGATGCGTGCGCCGTCGACGGGCGGGCAGCCGGCCAGGCCGAGCGCGAGCCGCGTGTGCCCGTGCGCGTCGCGCAGCGCGCACAGCCAGATGTCGTGCGGATGATCGAGCGCCGCCAGCCGTTCGCCGCCGTCGAGCAGCAGCGAGAATTTCGGCGACAGCGCCGCGCAGCGCGGCTCGGTTTGCAGCATCGCGAGCAGCGGCGCGGCGAGCGCGGCGCTGTCGATGAGCGCCTGCGGATCGCGGCCGGCGGTCGGACTCAGCATCAAATTGCGCACGTCGTCGCGCGCGCCCATGCAGGCCGCGCGCGCTGCGCGCGGCAGATCTTCGGTCAGCGGGCCGAGCCCGGCGTCGATCAGCGCGCGGCTGACGTCCGCGCCGCAACCGGGCTTCACGCCGCGCAATTGCAGGTTCGCGCGATTGGTCGCCTCGATCACGCCCGAGCCGAATGCATGCGCGACCGCCGCGATCGCGCGCGCCTGTGCGGCCGTGAGCGAGCCGCCCGCGAGCCGGATGCGGCACAGGCCGCCGTCGCGCGCGGCGACGATCCGCACGAGCCCCGGGCAAGCGCTGGCGCCGCGCGTTGCGTTTGGCGCGCGCTCAATGGCGTCGGCATCGGCTGATAAAACCGTGGCGGTAGGATTCAACGGCGCTCCGGATAAGCGTCGCGCGACAGGCCGGGCACAGCGTGTGGCGCGCACGGCGCGCGCAACGCAGGCTGATGCATCGGTACACCCCGCCCGATGTCGGCTGGCACGAACGAAACGTCACCGGCAGGTCTCCTGGCTGGCAGGTCGTCATCCACAGTGTGGCCTTCCCGGTGGCCGCAACGCGCGGCGCTGCCGGTGGCGTCAATCGGATGCGGACTCGCTGCTCACAGTTGCGGGGGCAGCCGCAGCGGCGCGGTGCGGTGCGGTGCGCTCTGCGTTCCCTGTTCGGCCCCGTGGGGCACCGGCGGACGGACACGGTATTATGCCTTTTTTCACGACGCCCGAATGCATTGTGCCGTGCGCGCGGGCGGAGTCTGGACGATCGACTGGGACAAGATGGAGTACGACGGATGACCGCGTGGCTGACGGTGGTGGGAATCGGCGACGACGGATATGCAGGGCTTGGCGAGCGGGCGCGGCGCGCGCTGGCCGATGCGGCGGTGACGATCGGCGCCGAGCGTCACCTGGCGATGCTGCCCGCGTGGCTTGCTACCGAGCGCGAACCGTGGCCGAAGCCGTTCGATCTTGCGCCGCTCGTCGCTCGCCGCCCCGCTCGCGTGTGCGTGCTCGCGAGCGGCGATCCGATGCTGTTCGGCGTCGGCGCGACGCTTGCGGGCATGCTCGCGCCGCACGAGTGGCAGGTGCTGCCCGCGCCGTCGTCGCTGTCGCTCGCGGCCGCGCGCATCGGCTGGGCGCTGCAGGACGTCGACGCCGTATCGCTCGTCGGGCGTCCGCTCGCGACGCTGCATCGCTATCTTTATCCGGGCCGCCGCCTATTGGTGCTGAGCGCGGACGGCGCGACGCCCGCCGCGATCGCGGGCGCGCTTGTCGCGCGCGGCTTCGGGCCGAGTGCGATGAGCGTGTTCGAGCACCTGGGCGGGCCGCTTGAGCGGCGCGTCGATGCGCGCGCCGACGCGTGGGGCGGCGCGCGCGCGGCCGCGCTCAATCTCGTCGCGATCGAATGCCGCGCGCACGCCGGCGCGCCGCGTCTCGCGCTTACGCCCGGCTTGCCGGACGACACTTATCGCCATGACGGCCAGCTCACCAAGCGCGAGTTGCGCGCACTCGCGCTCGCGCGGCTCGCGCCCGCGCCGGGCGAACTGCTGTGGGATGTCGGCGCGGGCTGCGGGTCGATCGGTATCGAGTGGATGCGCGCGCACCCAAGCTGCCGCGCGATCGCGATCGAAGCGCATCCGGACCGGCAACGGCTGATCGAGCACAACCGCGATGCGCTCGGCGTGCCGGCTCTCGTGCTCGTTGCCGGCCGCGCGCCCGATGCGCTCGCGGGACTGCCCGCACCCGACGCCGTATTCGTCGGCGGCGGCGTGAGCCGCGCGGGCGTGCTCGATGCATGCTGGAGCAGCCTGAAGCCGGCAGGGCGGTTGATCGCGCACGCGGTCACGCTGCAAGGCGAAGCGGCGCTCGTTGCGTGGCGCGAGCGGCACGGCGGCGCGCTGACGCGCGTGTCGATCGCCCATGCGCAGCCGCTCGGCGGCTTCGACGCATGGCGGCAGGCGCTGCCGGTGACGCTGTACGACGGGCGCAAACCATGCGAGGAATCGTGCCGCACCCAGGCGCTCGAAGCTGTCAGCGAGGAACGTGTGGCGGCGAGTGGCGCGCATGGCCCGAATCAGGACCTGTCGATCGATTCGGACGATTCTCTTGCGCACGGCCTGAACGGGCGGCTGTCGGCAGACTCGCGCGCGCGCAATGTGCGCAGCGATGCGCTTTCGGGCGGATCGACAATGGAAGATGTCACGTCACCGGCCGGTATGCCTGCGACGGGCGCGCACGGCATGCCGGCACGCGGATCGGATACGCCGGCCGGTATGCCGCCGCGCATCGCACCCGCATCGCACACCCCGGACGCCGCAGGCCCGCCCGAACCCGGCCCGTGCGCCGGTTCGCTGCCGGAGCGCGGATGATGCGCGACGAAACACCCGAGCAACCTGCGCCGCTGCGCTTCGGCTATACGACGGGCAGCTGCGCGACCGCGACATCGCTTGCGGCCGCGCGTCTGTTGCTCGCCGGACAGCGCAGCGAGCTGGTCGAAATCGTGCTGCCGAAGGGCCAGCATGTGACGATGCGGCTCGAGTACTGCCGCATGCGCGCTGACGGCCACGCGGAAGCGGGCACCATCAAGGACGCGGGCGACGATCCCGACGTCACGCACGGCGCGCTCGTGTTCGCGCGCGTCGCGCTCGCCGGCGCACCGGGCGTGCGCTTTCGCGCGGGGCCAGGCGTTGGCACCGTCACGCGCGCGGGACTTTCGCTCGCGATCGGCGAGCCAGCGATCAACCCGGTGCCGCGCCGGATGATCACCGAGCATTTGAGCGCGCTTGCGGCCGAGCACCGCTATGCGGGCGGCTTCGACGTGGCGATCGGCGTCGAGGGCGGCGACGCGCTTGCGCAAAAGACGATGAATCCTCGCCTGGGGATCGTCGGCGGACTGTCGATTCTCGGCACCACGGGCATCGTGCGGCCGTTCTCATGTTCGGCGTACATCGCGTCGATTCACCAGGGCATCGACGTCGCACGGGCCAATGGCATGCATCACATCGCTGCGTGCACCGGCAACGCGAGCGAGGATGCGGTGCGCGCGCGCTATGGCCTGCCCGATATCGCATTGATCGAGATGGGCGACTTCGCCGGGGCCGTGCTCAAGTATCTGCGCCGCGCGAGCGTCGCGCGGCTCACGCTGTGCGGCGGCTTCGGCAAGTTCAGCAAGCTCGCGGCCGGCCATCTCGATCTCCACAGCCGCCATTCCAGCATCGATATGCCACAGCTTGCCCAATGGGCCGCCGATGCGGGCGCGAGCGCGGCGTTGCAGCAGGCGATCCGCGCGGCGAATACGAGCCAGCAAGCGCTCGCGGTCGCGCTCGCGGCGCGCGTGCCGCTTGGCGACATCGTCTGCGCGCACGCGCGCCGCGTTGCATGCGAGATCGTGCCGGCGTCGGTGGCCGTCGAGACGCTCGCGATCGACCGCGAGGGCCGCATCGTCGGCATTGCATCATGAGCGCGCGCCGTATCCTGATGCTCGGCGGAACGGGCGATGCGTTGCGCGCCGCACGCGCGCTCGGCCCGCAAGACGTGTACAGCCTCGCGGGCCTCGGCAAGGCGCCCGGCGATCTCGCCTGCCGCGTGCGCGTGGGCGGCTTCGGCGGGGCCGACGGTCTCGCGTGCTATCTGCGCGACGAGGCGATCGCACTCGTCATCGACGCCACGCATCCATTCGCCGCGCGCATCAGCGCGAACGCGGCTGCCGCCTGCGATGCGGCGCGCGTGCGCTATTGGGCGCTGCGCCGCGCGCCGTGGCGCCCGAGGCCGGGCGACGATTGGCGTGGCGTCGCGGATTGGGACGGCGTTGCCGCCGCGATCGCGCCGTTCTCGCGGCCGCTTTTCACGCTTGGCCGCGAGCCGCTTGCACATCTCGACGAAATCGCACCACACCAGCACTGGATCGTGCGCTGCCTCGACGTGCATCCCGGCAACGCACGCGCGCACGTGCTCGCGGCGCGCGGCCCGTTTACGGTCGACGGCGAGCGGGCGCTGTTTGCTGTTTGCGGGATCGACGTCGTCGTCAGCAAGAACAGCGGCGGGGCGGCGACGGAAGCAAAACTCGACGTCGCGCGCGAACGGCGCATTCCGGTGGTGATGGTCGAGCGCCCGGCGCTTCCTGATGCGGACTGCGAATTCGACGACGCCGCCGCGCTTGCCGGCGCGTTACATGCGTTTCGTGCGGGATGACGCGTGGCGCGCGATGCGTTTCGGTCACATGCAACGCCGACGCGGCGGCGAACATACATGACAACGCTTGGCATTGGCGCAACGGCAGCCGGGGCCGCACACGGGCGGCTCCGCCGCGCAGGCAGGCTTGCGGCATAAAGGCGGTGCGATCGAGCGTGCGTGTCGCGCGCCTTACGCACGTCGAAATCCAATTTTTTGCCGACGAATGACGGAGTCTTGAATGACGGTATATTTCATTGGCGCGGGGCCTGGCGACCCCGAGCTGATTACGGTGAAAGGGCAGCGCCTGGTGCGAAGCTGCCCGGTGATCCTGTACGCGGGCTCGCTCGTGCCCGCCGCAGTGCTCGACGGCCATCGTGCCGAGCGGCTCGTCAATACGGCTGAACTCGATTTGGACGAGATTGTCGCGTTACTCGCCGATGCGCACGCAAAAGGGCAGGACGTCGCGCGCGTGCATTCGGGCGATCCGTCGTTGTTCGGCGCGATCGGCGAGCAGATCCGGAGGCTCGGCGCGCTCGGGATTCCTTACGAAATCGTCCCGGGCGTGACTGCGACGGCCGCGTGCGCGGCCGCGCTCGGCGTCGAGTTGACGCTGCCGGGCATCGCGCAGACAGTGATCCTCACGCGTTATGCGGGCAAGACGACGATGCCGGAAGGCGAAGCGCTCGCGGGTCTTGCCGTGCATCGCGCAACGCTCGCGATCCATCTCGGCGTGCGGCACCTCGCGCGTATCGTCGACGATGTGCTGCCGCACTATGGTGCGGATTGTCCCGTCGCGGTGATCTACCGCGCCAGTTGGCCTGATGAGCAGCGCGTGACGGGCACACTCGGCGATATCGTCGGCAAGATCGCGAACACGCAAATCGAACGCACCGCGCTGATTCTGATTGGGCGCGTGCTCGATGCGCGAGGCTTCGACGATTCGACGCTCTATGCGAAAGATTGAATCGCGGGTTCGGGCGCGGCTCGAGCCGCGCCGAAGAAAACCGCATGCGTGATAGAAGTCCGATATGCCGCCACGCCGATTGGCCCCATATGCGGCATGCGTCCCATCACGCGCCGCTTCGCACGGCGGCGGCCATGTGGGGCGCAAAACGTGCGGCGATTCCGGCCATCACGACGCAGACGGCGGCCATGAAGCTCCAGGCCGGCGACAGATCGGCGACATTCTGCCGGATCACGCCGGCGACGAATGGAAACAGGCTTGCGATCAAGTAACCGATCCCCTGAACAAAACCCGCCAGCGCGCCGGCCTCGGCCGGATGCGGCGCATGATCGAGCGCGACGATCAGCGACAGCGGAAACAGTGCGCCGATGCCGCAGCCGATCAGCAGCGATGCGGGCAATGCGCCAGCGAGCGGCGCCGCGATCAGGACGATCAGGCCTGCGAACAATGACGCGATCGCGGTGAAAAGCGCGGGGCGGCGATCCGGCAGCCGGTCAATGAATGCCGATACGGCGAGGCCGGCGACGACCTCGGCGAGCGTCACGCCGCCGAGCAGGCCGCCAGCCGCCTCGGACGGCCAGCCAAGCGCCAGGTAATAAGGCGGCAGCCACGCGAGCACGAGCGTATAGGCGCCCGTGCCGAGACCGAAAAAGGTGGCCAGCAGCCATGCGCGCGCGCCGGGCGTGCTGCACGCAGTCGTGCGTGATTGCGCGGTGCGCGCGGCGGTTGGCGTGGCAAGCGGCCACAGAACGGCCGCCGCGACGGCGGGCAATGCCCAGCCGGCAAGTGCGGGCGCCCAGCCGGTCGTGCGCGCGGCAAACGGTGTCGAGACGCTCGCGAGCACGGCGCCGCCCATGATCGATGTCGAATAAAAACCCATGACGCTACCCGCGCGCGCGGCGAATTGCGCCTTGATGAACGCGGGCAGCAGCGCTTGCACGGCCGCGATGCCGAGCCCCGCGCCTACTGCGGAAGCCAGCAGCACGGCGGGCGAATCCGCGCCGATGCGCGACGCGCACGCAAGCGCGATCAGCACGACGCCGAGCCAGACGCCCGCCCGCACACCGGCGCGATGCGCGAGCCATCGCGCGCTCAGTGCGCCCGCGCCCATCAATAAGATCGGCACGGTGGTCAGCAAGCTGGCGGCACTGTCGGATAAGCCGGTTGCGCGCTGGATCGTATCGAGAAGCGGCCCGATCGACGCAAGCACCGGACGAAGATTGAGGCCAACCACGACAATAGCGGCAAGCCGCCAGGCGGAAGAATTGGGTAAGCGCATATCGGATGAGTGATGCACGAGGCTGGTTGCCAGCCGCGTACACCACGTATAATTATCTCGACATCAAGATAAATTCGGTTTATCTCGACGTCAAGATAACTTGGGCGACGAGGAGGGTTAATGGATCGTGCAGCGTATGCGGTTGAACAATGGCAGCGCGAGCGGCCGGATCTCGATGTGTCGTCGATGATCGTGCTTGGCCGGTTGCAGGAGGCGGCGCTCGTCATCGCGCGCGATGCGCTCAATCCGCTTTTTGCACGCTACGGCCTGCAGCCGGGAGAATTCGACGTGCTCGCGACACTGCGCCGCAGCGGCGCGCCATACGCGCTGACGCCGACCGAGCTTTATGATGCGGCGATGATTTCTTCGGGCAGCATGACCAACCGGATCGATCGTCTCGAAAGTGCGGGATGGGTCGAGCGGCGAAAGAATCCCGCGGACGGGCGCGGCACGCTTGTCGCGTTGACGCCCGAGGGGTTTGCGCTGATCGACGAGGCGCTTGCCGCGCACGTGGACAATCAGCGGCGCGTGTTGTCGCCGCTCAGCGATGCGCAGCAGCGTCAACTGGCGAAGTTGCTAGGCAAGCTGCTGCAAGGGCAGGCCGGGAAATAGCGGCACGATCCGCAGCGGCGGCCGGGCGCGAGAACGGCGTGGCAAACCACCGTTGGATGGTGCATATGAAACAAACGGCTCGTGCGAACGCGTTCGCACGAGCCACAACGGTGGATTCGCAATCAAAACATCAATGCCAGGCCATTACGAAAACACCGCATCTCGTCGATGAGACGGATTAATAGTGGTTGGCAGGAATGCCAAGCACGTTCAGCAAACCGTTACCCAGGTTCACAAACGCCGTGGTCACCACCTCGCCGACGCTGTATGCGAGCTTGCCGATCGGCGCGCCCAGACCAAGCGTCAAGACGTTACCGACGGTTTCGCCGACTTGACCAACAGTCGCGCTCAAATTGCCAATCGCGTCGAAAATGCTGTTGCCGTTGTAATAGCCGCCGGAAACGTATGCGATTTCTTGCTGGTTGAGCTCTTGCATTACTTATCTCCAAAAAATACCAGATGTCCCATCTGGCAGGGTTGTCGATCCGCAACCAATTTGCAGTTCGAATCATTTTTGTATGCATATGCCACGGGTATCGCGGCAAATCCACCGCATTTTGATGGCGGTGGTGAGTAGATAGAAATAAAGCGTGGCACGCGTCGAATTTCCGTGTCGAGCCGGGTTGGACTCGATTACGAAAAATAACAAAAAATTTCATGAATGAAAGTTCGTTGACACACAAACTGAAAGGATCGCAGGAACGGTGTTGAGCATCAGAAAAGCGGTGAAGCGGACACGTTGATTTTTTGCCGAAAAATAGTGTGTATCCGCTGAATGACGAGTGGAATCGGATCCCGTCTAGCGATGCCGCGTTGGGAATGCGCTATATGTTCTGGTTATTTGACTGAATTACGATGCCGGCGCGTTATATCAGCCGGCCATTCGGATTTTCAATTGATCAATGTGGATTAATACTCGATCCGTATTTTGGTCGATTGAATTGTTGGGGTTGCGTAAATTGGCTTATCCGGCTGTATATTCGGATTAATCCTATGGATTGCCTATTCATGCGCGGATCGTGGTCGAATGGAAGGCGGCGGGGATATCAGCAAATGACCCAAATGCGCGAACGGGCATGCGCGCCGTTCGCGCGAGGCGGCTTTACGTGCGCGCCGGGATATTCAGTCCGCGCGCGACTGCGGGGCGAGCAACAAATGCATCGAGCGCGCGTGCGACATGCGCATAGCGATCGAACTCGACCAGCTCGCGCGCCTCATAAAAACCGATCAGATTGCGCACCCACGGGAACGTCGCGATATCGGCGATCGTGTATGCATCGCCCATGATCCACGCGCGGTCCGCGAGGCGGCCGTCGAGCACGCGCAGCAAGCGCTTTGCCTCGTCGACATAGCGATTGAGTGGGCGCTTGTCTTCGTATTCGCGACCGGCGAATTTGTGAAAGAACCCGACCTGTCCGAACATTGGGCCGATGCCCGCCATCTGGAACATCAGCCACTGGATCGTCTCGTAACGGCGCGCCGGATCGGCCGGAATGAATTGCCCGGTCTTGTCTGCGAGATAGAGCAGGATCGCGCCCGACTCGAACAATGCAAGTGGCTTGCCGCCCGGGCCATGGGGATCGATGATCGCGGGAATCTTATTGTTCGGGTTCAGCGACAGAAAGGCGGGGGACATCTGGTCGTTCGTGTCGAAGCGCACCAGATGAGGCTCGTAAGGCAGGCCGGTCTCTTCCAACAAGATCGATACCTTGACGCCGTTCGGCGTTGGCAGTGAATAGAGCTGAAGGCGATCCGGGTGTTGGGCGGGCCATTTCTGCGTAATCGGGAAGGCGGAAAGATCGGACATGGGTGGATTTCACTCGTTCGAAGAAACCAGACGGGGGCGCCGCCGGCCCGTCGGGAGAACAGGCCGATGCGCGTACATCAATGTAGCTGATCCCGCGCATTGTTGCTTGGTCTTCAAGAGTCGGGGCATTCGAGGCCCGGTTGAAGCCGCCGGGTGCCGGAACTGGGCTGCGTGTGCCGTTGCCGTTCCGACGAATCGCGTGGCGTTTTGTGGCGCTGTGGGTGTGTGCGGAGAGCGGCGTCTAGCCATGCGGGCGGCGTGAAGGCGACGTGCGCGGCGCGCACGGAAGGTTAGTCGAATGACCGGTTGAATTCGAGCGGCGGACCGCAGCGATCGCACTGTTGCGGCACCCCGGTCCAGCGCCTGCGCGGCATATGTGCCTCGGCCGTCTGCACACGGCCGGTCTTTCCCGGCAACCTGTCTGGCACGGATGCGTTACGTTGCCGTCAACGCGGTTTGGGCGCAGCCGCATGCTCGCGCAGTACCGTGATGAACGCGAGCAGCTTCGGCGGGACATGCTTGCTGTTCGCGTAGTAAAGCCGCATCGGCGGCAGCGTGCGGTACGCACCGGGCAGCACTTCGTGCAGCGTGCCGCGACGCAAGTCGTCCTCGATGCGCCCGCGCATGAACACCAGCGCGATGCCCGCGCCCGCTATCGCGGCGGGCGGCAACGCATCCCGTGCACGCGGCTGCTGACACGGGTGCCTGCCCGGCCGTCCACAATCGCGACGATATCCGACAATGCGCCGATCACCGCGTCACGGCCAGTCTGCGCCGCAAACTCGATGGCTGCTGCAACCTTTGGTCCCATCGACCCGGCGGCGAAGCCGAACGCTTCGAGCGCATCCGGGTGCGCGGCGTCGATGCGCGCTTGCGTCGGCTTGCCCCAGTCGACGTAGGCGCCGTCGACATCCGTCGCGATCACGAGCAGATCCGCTTGCAGTTCGCGCGCGAGCAGCGACGCGCACAGATCCTTGTCGATCACGGCCTCGACGCCACAGAGCTTGCGGTTTGCGTCGTAATGCGTCGGAATGCCGCCGCCGCCCGCACAGATCACGATCGCGCCTTGCTCAAGCAGCCACTTGATCGGGCGGATCTCGAAGATGCGCCGAGGCTTCGGGCTCGGCACGACGCGGCGGAACTGTTCGCCATCGGGCGCGATGTGCCAGCCGTGCTCGTGCGCGAGGCGCTCGGCCTCGTCGCGCGAATAAACGGGGCCGATCGGCTTGGTCGGATGCGCGAACGCCGGATCGTCCGGATCGACCTCGACCTGCGTGAGAAGCGTCGCGAACGGTACGTCGGGCGGCAGCAGATTGCCCATTTCCTGCTCGATCAGATAACCGATCATCCCTTCCGTCTGGGCGCCGAGCACATCGAGCGGATACGGCTCGACGTCCGCATACGCGGCGCTTTGCAGCGCAAGCAGCCCCACCTGCGGCCCATTGCCGTGCGCGATCACCAGTTCGTTGCCGGGGGCGATTTGTGCGATCTGCTCGGCCGCGGTCCTCACGTTCTGCCGCTGGTGGGCTTCGGTCATCGGCTGATTGCGCTGCAACAGCGCATTGCCGCCCAGTGCGATGACGATACGCATCGTGTTTCTCCTCGATTCTTAAAAAGCCAACGGCAAAGCGCCGCCGCGTGACCGACTCAAATGTCCCCGAGTGTCGCGACGAGTACCGCCTTGATCGTGTGCATCCGGTTTTCGGCCTGCTCGAATGCGATACAACGGGGCGATTCGAATACGTCGTCCGTCACCTCGATGCCGTTTTTCAGCTGCGCATAACGCTCGGCGATCTGCTTGCCGATCTTCGTGTCGCAGTTGTGAAACGCGGGCAGGCAATGCATGAAGCACGTGCGCGGATTGCCGGTCGATTCGATCAACTGACGATTCACCTGATAGGGCAGCAGCGCGGCGATCCGCTCGTCCCATGCATCGACCGGCTCGCCCATCGATACCCATACGTCGGTATGAATGAAATCGACGCCCTTGACCGCGTCGTAAGGGTCTTCGGTCAGCGTGATCCGCGCGCCGCTTTCGGCGGCGAACGCATTGCATTGCTCGACGAATTCGGCGGCCGGCCACAGCGATTTCGGCGCGCCGATGCGCACGTCCATCCCGAGCTTCGCACCGATCAGCAACAACGAGTTGCCCATGTTGTTGTGCGCGTCGCCGAGATACGCGTAGCGGATGTCGTGCAGCGGCTTGTCGCTGTGCTCGTGCATCGTCAGCACGTCCGCGAGCATTTGCGTCGGGTGATATTCGTCGGTCAGCCCGTTGAAGACCGGCACGCCCGCGTATTTCGCCAGCTCCTCGACCGTCTCCTGCGCAAAGCCGCGATACTCGATCGCGTCGTACATCCGGCCGAGCACGCGCGCGGTGTCCTTCATGCTTTCCTTATGGCCGATCTGCGATGACACCGGATCGATGTAGGTGACGTTCGCGCCTTGATCGTGCGCGGCCACCTCGAATGCGCAGCGCGTGCGGGTCGAGGTTTTCTCGAAGATCAGTGCGATGTTCTTGCGGGCAAGATGCGGCTGCTCGGTGCCGCTATATTTCGCGCGCTTCAGGTCGCGGGCGAGATCCAGCAGATAGCGCAGCTCGCGCGGGCTGTGATGAACAAGACTCAGCAGATGGCGGTTGTGCAGATTGAAGCCCATCGAATTTCTCCGTGAATGATTGGAAATGCGTGCGGCGAAACCGCACGCATCAGGCGCTCAGTAGTCGACCGGGTCGCGCAGGACAGGGCAGGTCATGCAATGGCCGCCGCCGCGTCCGCGGCCGAGTTCACTCGAGCCGATCGTGATCACCTCGACGCCCGCCTTGCGCAGCAGCGTGTTCGTGTAGGTGTTGCGGTCGTACCCGACCACGACGCCGGGCTCGATGCAGACCATGTTGTTGCCGTCGTCCCATTGCTCGCGCTCGGCGGCGAACTCGTTGCCGCCCGTCTCGACGGTGCGCAGCGTTTTCAGGCCGAGCGCTTGCGCGACGACCTCGACGAACGGCCGCTCCTCGCGCACGATGTCGATGCCGCCGCATGCGCGATCGTCCGGGCGCAACATGAACGGCACGATACGCTCGACGACGTCGGGAAACACCGTGACGAGATCGCGGTCGCAGAAGCTGAATACCGTGTCGAGATGCATCGACGCGCGCGAGCTGGGCAGCCCGGCGACAATCACGCGCTCGGCCGCGCCTTTGTCGAACAGCGCTCGCGCGAGCTGGCCGATCGCCTGCTGCGACGTGCGCTCGCCCATGCCGACGAGCACGATGCCGCGGCCAAGCGGCATCACGTCGCCGCCTTCGAGCGTTGCCATCCCGTGATCGCGGTCAGGATCGCCATACCAGATGTCGAACTGTGAATCGGCGAAATGCGGGTGGAACTTGTAGACCGCTGCGACGAGCAGCGTTTCCTGGCGGCGCGCGGGCCAGTGCATCGGATTGAGCGTGACGCCGCGATAGATCCAGCACGACGTGTCGCGCGTAAACATCATGTTCGGCAGCGGCGGCAACACGAACGACGACCGGCCGAGATAGCCGCGAAACAGCGCCAGCGCCTTCGAATCGTCGCGGCCGGTGATGTCGCTCGCGGCGACTCCACCGATCAGGAATTCGGCGAGCGCGCGCGGCTCGAGGCTTTCCAGCCACGCGCGCACGTCGTCGACGAGGCCGATGCCGACGCTGTCGGCGGTGATCTTGCGATCGAGAATCCACTTGAGTGCGACCGGATTGGTGACGGTCTCGGTCAGCAGATTGTGCATTTCGAGCACTTCGACGCCGCGCTCGCGCATCTTCGACACGAAATCGAAATGGTCGCGCTTTGCCTGATTGACCCACATCACGTCGTCGAACAGCAGTTCGTCGCAATTGCTCGGCGTCAGGCGCTGATGCGCGAGACCGGGCGAGCTGACGAGCACCGTGCGCAGCTTGCCGACCTCGGAATGGACGCCGACTTCAGGGGCATGGGTGGCTTGGGTCATATCGGATACCTCCTGGTTCAAAGATGACTCAAAGGGTGAGGAGACCGCGTTCGAGTGCGTAGGCCGCCAGCGCGGCGGCGGCAACGACCGCGGCGAAAATGAGTTTCTCGAGCGGCGTGAAGACCGGCTGGCCGACCTCGCGCTTGGCCTTCGCGAAGAAGAACGCACCCGGCGCATACAAAAGCGCCGACAGCAGCAGATACTTGATGCCGCCCGCATACAACAGCCACGCCGCATACATCACGGCGAGCGCGGCGACGAACGCGTCGTTGCGGCGCTCCCGCGCGCCTCGCGTATAGGTTTCGCCGCGAACGGTCAGAAGCAGCGCATAGGCAGCCGACCAGAAATACGGGACGAGAATCATCGACGTCGACAGATAGATCAGCGACAAATAGGTGCTTTGGGAGAAGAGCGTGACGAACAGGAACACCTGCACCATGGCGTTCGTGATCCAGAGCGCGTTCGCCGGCACGTGGTTCGCGTTCTCGCGGCGCAAAAACGCGGGCATCGTGTGATCCTGCGCGGCCGAGAACAGGATCTCGGCGCACAGCAGTACCCATGACAGCAGCGCGCCCGCCAGCGAAATCACCAAGCCGACGCTGATCAGAACCGCTCCCCAGTGGCCCACCACGTGTTCGAGCACGGCCGCCATCGACGGGTTCTGCAGCTTGGCCAGCTCGGGCTGGGTCATGATGCCGAGCGACAGCACGTTGACGAGCACCAGCACGAGCAGCACGCCGACGAAACCGATCACGGTCGCGCGGCCGACGTCGCTGCGCCGTTGCGCGCGCGCCGAGAAGATGCTTGCGCCCTCGATGCCGATGAATACCCAAACCGTCACGAGCATCGTGCCGCGCACTTGGTTCGCCACCGAGCCGAGCGACGCATTGGCGTGGCCCCAGATATCGGCGCTGAACACATCGAGCTTGAACGCGAACAAGCAGATCAGCACGAACACCGCGAGCGGCACGATTTTCGCGATGGTCGTCACGAGATTAACGAACGCCGCTTCCTTGATCCCACGCAGCACGAGCGCATGCACGGCCCACAGCAGCACGGATGCGCACGCGATTGCCACCGGCGTATTGCCTTGGCCGAAGACCGGGAAGAAATAGCCGAGCGTCGAGAACAGCAGCACGAAGTAGCCGACGTTGCCGAGCCACGCGCTGATCCAGTAACCCCAGGCGGACGAGAAGCCCATATAGTCGCCGAAACCCGCTTTCGCATACGCATAGACGCCGCCGTCGAGCTGCGGCTTGCGGTTCGCGAGCGTCTGGAACACGAACGCGAGCGCGAGCATGCCGGCCGCGGTAATCGCCCAGCCGATCAGCACCGCGCCCGCGCCGGCCGCGGCGGCCATGTTCTGCGGCAACGAGAAGATGCCGCCACCGATCATCGAGCCGACGACGAGTGCGGTCAGCGCGCCGAGCCGCAATTTGCGCGCGGCGGGCTGCTCGACGGTGTTGGGTACCGCTTCGGTATGGGTTGTTTCGGTCATGATTTTTCCTCGAGGATCGGCGCTCGCATCCGGTCGCGGCACGCACGCGGCCCTCGCGGCTTCGCATGCGGCGCGAAGCGCGTGATCGGCGGTTTGCGGCGGTGATCGGGCAGAGCGCGCGGCGGTGAAGAGCGTGCCGTGCCGGGCATGCTCGGGCGCATTCGGGCGTTATCAGCGCAATGTCGTCATCGGTATGCTCCTGGCGACGGCGGCGGCCTGTCGCTTCGACGCCGTAAATCGGCGGCGTCGCTGAAATCCCAGAACGCGAAAGTCCAGAGGGCGATTCGGCGTCCTTTCCAATACATGCCATGCAAACGGCAGCGCATTTGCGCGAGTTCGAAACTGCCGATGCCGTTGATCTCGATCAATGCATTGGATGACGACGCCGACGGTGCGACGAACCGAATGTCGCCGCAGTGTTTTTTCGTATATTTGAAAATGAATTCCCGCAATGCATCGCGCGTGATCGTCGGCAGGATGTTTTCGATGTAAAGCCGCATCGATTGCTCTTCAAACTCGCTTTCATTGTTTTGATTCTTCCCGATTCCGGGCCGGCGGGAAACGAGTCGGAGGGGGATCTATGTTATCGATCAAGAAATCGATAAAGGTCGATGCGGGAGGCGGGATTCGTGCTATGACGGAAAAATCGCGGGGCGGGTTTCGGCAGCCATCACTGAATCGGCGCGCCGCGCCGGCCGTTCGGCTGGCATCACAGCGATGCCAATGACTAACGAGCGCCGTGATGGCGATTGCCGCTGCAGGCGCGTCGGCGGGACGTCGGCGGCCATGGCAGCAATCGTGTCGACGTTATTTGCCGCCGCCGTCGCGTTGCCCCACGGCGGCGGGCGCGATCCGGCGGCCTGCCGCGCCGAGGGCGTCGTAGATCAGCACCGCGAGCAGCGCGACGACCAGGCCGCCTTGCAAGACAAACGCGGTGTTCGACGTTTGCAGCCCGGCGATGATCACGTCGCCGAGCCCCTTGGCCGCGACGCTCGAGCCGATCGTCGCGGTGCCCAGATTGATCACGACCGCAAGCCGGATGCCGTTCAGGATCACCGGAAATGCAAGCGGCAGCTCGATCCACATGAGCCGTTGCAGCGCGTTCATGCCCATGCCGCGCGCGGCGTCGATCGCATCCGCGGGCACTTCCGACAAGCCCGCGATCGTGCTTTCGAAAACCGGCAGCAATCCGTATAACACCAGCGCGATCAGCACCGGCGTCATGCCGAAGCCGACGGCGGGCACCGCGAGCGCGAGCACGGCCACGGGGGGAAACGTCTGACCGATATGCACGACGCTGCGCGCGACCGGCAGAAATTCCGCGCCGGCGCGCCGCGTGACGAAGATCCCCGCCGCGAGCGCAAGCGCCGCGCCCGCAGCGCTTGCCGCCGCGACGGTCGCCAGATGCGCGAGCGTCAGATCGAGCAGGCTCGCGCGCCGGTAGATCACGGGCGCGCCGTTGTCGGCGAACGGCGCGAACAGCGGCTCGAGCCAGTCCGGCCGCCGCAGCAGCACGGCGAGCAGCGCCAGCGCGGCAATGCGCACGGCAATACGAAACGCAGCCGCGCCGATCCGGCGTCGCGCGGCGAGGGCGGGCGTCGAGCGCATCATTCGGGCCGCTTCGCTTGGGCCGTGATTGCGGCAAGCGTGATCCGCGTGGCGGGCGCGCCGTGGGCGCTGCGCACCGGCAGCGCGTTCGCGCCGCGCCACAGCAGCTCGGAAATCGCATCGCGCAGGCTGAGCGTGGGCGCGATCGGCTCGCCGGGCGCGTCGCCCGGCTCGGCAAGCTCGTCCACGCGCATGAGCGACAGCCGCCGCAGCGGCCGGTCGACTCCAGCGACGAGCCGCTCGACGACGCCTGGTCTTGGCCGCCCGAGAATCTCGGCGGGCGAGCCGGCTTGCAGGATGCGTCCGGCATCCATCACGGCGATTTGGTCGCCGAGGCGCAGCGCTTCGTCGATGTCGTGCGTGACGATGACGATGGTGATCCCAAGCCGCCGTTGCAGTGCAATCAGATCGTCCTGCGCCTTGTTGCGGATGATCGGATCGAGCGCGCCGAACGGTTCGTCCATCAGCAGGATCGCCGGCTCGGCAGCGAGCGCGCGCGCGACGCCGACGCGCTGCTGCTGGCCGCCCGATAGCTGATGGGGGAGCTTTTTCGCGTAGGTCGTGTAGTCGAGTTCGAACAGTTCGAGCAATTCGCGCACCCGCGCGTCGATGCGCGGCGCCTGCCAGCCGAGCAGACGCGGCACCGTCGCGATGTTGCGCTCGACTGTCCAGTGCGGAAACAGCCCGTGGCCCTGGATCGCGTAGCCGATGCCGCGCCGCAGCGTTTCGACCGGCACGCTCGCGGTGTCGACGCCGTCGACGCGAATCGCGCCGCTCGTCGGCACGATCAGGCGGTTGATTGTGCGCAACAGCGTCGATTTGCCGCTGCCGGATGCGCCGACGAGCGCGGTCACGGTGCCGCGCGCGACGCTCAGCGACACGTCATCGAGCGCGACGACAGGGCGATGCCCGCCGGCGGGCTCGTCGAAATACCGGCTCACGCGTTCGATTTCGATCATCGGCGCGCTCCTTTCGCGAGTTCGGTCATCGCTTCGAACAACACGGCCGAGACGAGCGCGAGCGCGATCGTCGGCAGCGCGCCGAGCAAGACGAGATCGGTGGCCGACTGGCCGATTCCCTGAAAAATGAAGGTGCCGAAGCCGCCGCCGCCGATCAGCGCGGCCACTGCGGCAAGCCCGATGTTCTGCACCAGCACGATCCGCACGCCGGACAGCATCACCGGCAGCGCAAGCGGCAACTCGACCGAGACGAGCCGCTCGCGGTCCGTCATCCCCATCGCGCGCGCGGCTTCGACGACCGCGGGCGGCACCTGCGCGATGCCGACGACGACGCTCGATACGATCGGCAGCAGCGCATACAGGAACAGCGCGATCAGCGCGGGCGTCACGCCGATGCCGGAGACGCCGAGCCTGGCCGCAAGCGGCACGCGCGCGGCAACGAGCGCGAGCGGTGCCATCAGGAGTCCGTACAACGCGATGCTCGGGATCGTCTGCACGACGTTCAGCAGCGGCAGCAGCGCGCGCTGCAGCGTGGGCGAGCGCGCGCAGCCGATGCCGAGCGGCACGCCGAACGCGATTGCCGCGGCGACCGAGCCGGCGACGAGTTCCAGGTGCCTGACGGCTTCGTTGCGGAAAGTGTCCGCGCGTACCGCATACTCCTGCATCACGGACAGCCCGTCCCACGCGCCGCTTAACACGAACGCGACGCTCGCCGCGACAGCGGCGCCGAGCGCGGCGAGCCGTTTGCCCGGCGGCAGCGCGATGCGCGCGAGCGCATCGGCGATCAGCACCGCGAATGCGAACAGTAACAGCCACGCGCCCGCCGCGGGTGATACGCGCGCGAGCGGCGTATCGGGCGTGACGAGATAAGCGGGCGCGGCGCCGAGCGCGATGCACAACACGACGACGAGCGCGGCGCCGGCGGTCGCGCGCCAGGCGCTCGGGCTGCGCACGAGCGCGAATGCCGCGGCCGCGGCCCATAGCGTGGCGAGCGCGCACGAAGCGGGAGCGGGGAACACCGCGCCGAGCGCGAGCCCCTTGCCCCCGACGATCCGGTTCGCGCGCCACGTGACGAACGGCTCGGCGAACGCGGCTATGGCGACGAGCGCGGCGATCAGCACGCCAACTTTGTCGATTCTGATACGCGGCGCGCGGGCGCCGTCCGGTGCGGGCGCGGAAGCTGGCAGGCCGCCCGCGCCCGCCGTGCGGTCCGTCATTTGACGAAGCCTTTCGCTTTCAGATAGCTCGCGGCGACGCCCGCGGCCGGCTCGCCGTTGATCTGAATCCGTGCATTGAGCGTTTGCAGCGTCTTCAGATCGAGGCTCGCGAATACGGGGCGCAGATAGTCGGCGATCTGCGGATGCGCTTTGAGCACGGCCTCGCGGATGATCGGCGCGGGCGCGTAGACAGGCTGCACGTGCTTGTCGTCGTCGAGCACGCTCAGGCCGGTTGCCGTGATGCCGCCGTCGGTGCCGTAGACCATCGCCGCATTCACGCCGTCCGTCTGCTGCGCGGCAGCCTTGATCGTCGCGGCGGTGTCGCCGCCCGACAGTACGAGCAACTGCTCGGGCTTGAGCTTGAAGCCGTAGGTTTTTTCGAACGACGGCAGCGCGGATGCGCTGTTGACGAACTCGGCCGATGCCGCGAGTTTTACCTTGCCGCCCGTGCTCACCCATTTGCCGAAATCGCTGAGCGTGCTCACATGCTGCGCGTGCGCGACGGTGCTCAGCACCGCGATGCCCCACGTGTTGTTCGCGGGCGCGGGCGCGAGCCAGACGATCCGGTTCGCCGCGTAGTCGAGCTGTTTGGCGAGCGCATAGCCTTGCGCCGCGCTTTTCCACGCGGGATCGCCCGCTTTGTTGAAGAAGAACGCGGCGTTGCCGGTGTATTCGGGATACAGATCGATTTCGCCGGTCGTGAGCGCCTTGCGCACGATCGGCGTCGCGCCCAGGCCGATCTTGTCGACGACGGCGATGCCGTGCGCCTTCAGCACCTGCGCGATCAGATTGCCGAGCAGACTGCCTTCGGTGTCGATTTTCGACGAGACGGTCACCGTGTCGGCGGCGTGCGCGCCGCTCGCGGCAAAGACGAGCGCGGCGGCTGCCGCAGCGGCGCGCAGGGAATGGGTAAAGCGGGACATCTTCATCAGACTGAAACTCCGGTTGATTCTGTCAAGGCAGATGAAAGGATGCGACGGCATCGCCCCGCCGCGGCAAAGCAGGGCAAAATGGCTGATCGCAAGCGGCAAGGGTCCAAGTTACTTGAGCGCGCGCGCTTTGGCAAACCGGCTCGCTTGCCGATGCATCCCAAATGCGGCCTGCCGGGCACTGCGCAATTCATTCGGACAGCGATACAATCTGGCCGTCGGAGCCGGAATTCGGTTGGCCGGGCGCTGCGCCGGATTGCGTCGCTTGCGTCCCATGGTGTCGCGGCGAAAGTGGTTTTCCGCCGGCCTTTTCGCCGGTTGCAGTCAACTTGCCGTCAACGTCAAGGAGCGTTCATCGTGAGCAGCGATCCCCATGTCACGCGCCATCGCGCCCCGCAAAATATCTACGATGACGCTTCTTTCTTCGAAGGTTATCGCGCGCTGCGGGAGGGCGACACCGGCCTGAACGGCGCGCTCGAGTTCCCCGCGCTCAAGCGCCTGCTGCCGGATCTGACGGGCCTTGCCGTGCTCGATCTGGGCTGTGGCTTCGGCGATTTCGCCCGCTACGCGCGGGCCCACGGCGCGGCGTCGGTCACCGCCATCGACATTTCGTCGCGCATGCTCGAGGCCGCGCGCGAGCGCTCCGACGATCACGCGATTGTCTATTTGCAGCGCTCGATCGAAACCTACCATGCGCCTGCGCGCGCGTTCGATCTCGTCGTGTCGTCACTTGCGCTGCACTATGTCGAGGATTACGCGGGCGTTGTCTCCCGCGTTTATGAGGCGCTGCGCTCGAACGGCCGTTTCGTGTTTTCGGTCGAGCATCCGGTTTGCACCGCGTATCCCGCCGGCTGGGTGCGCGACGACGACGGCCGCAAGCAGCACTGGCCTGTCGATCGCTACCGGCAGGAGGGGCGGCGCGATACGCGCTGGTTCGTCGATGGCGTGGTCAAGTATCACCGGAGCATCGAGACCTACGTGAACACGCTGCTCAAAGCAGGCTTCACGCTCACGCATCTCGGCGAGCCCGCGCCCGTACCCGAAGCGCTGGCGGTGCGGCCCGATCTCGAATCGGAGTGCCGCCGCCCGCCGTTTTTGTTCCTCGCGGTGACGCGCGCGGGAACCTGAGCGGGCGCATGGGTGATTCGGCAAACGGCCGGCGAATGCACGGCGCTGTTCCCGATGCTTGCATGCCATGCGTGTGACGGGCGGGTATCTGGCGGGCATCGCGCCTGCGTCGATTGCGCTCGTTTTCGTCTGACTTGTTCGAATAGAACATCCATCACGCCTGCGGCGCGCTCATAGGCGCATTCAATTGGCCACGAAATTTTGTCTGTCTTTTAATGAACGTCCGCGCCCATGCCGTTTTGTCCGTTTCCCTCCCCACGCCGAGAGCAAACATGGCCCAGAACCGCGTCGACGAAATCGTTCAGGCAATCGCCTGCGAAACGCACACGCCCGCTGAAGCGGTGCTTCGGTTGTATGAAGAAACGCTCGCGGAATACAGCGAGGGCGCATTGATTCGCGATTATTTGACCGTGCTAGTCGCCAAGCGCGTGAGGCAGACCCTGCGGCTGCGCGATCAAGCGCATTGAGCTGAGCGCCGGCACATGCGCGGCGCGCCTGCGCAGAGCGCTGATGCGTGATTAAGTTAAACGCTGAATACGTAACCGCGGATTCAGCGCGAGTTGATTCGACATCCCAACTATCCGAATGCTCGACGATGCCGAATCGCTGACGGCGCATGGACGTCTGCGGCCCGGCAGATCGTTCTTGACTATTCACAGCCCGCCACCTAGTGTAATTTCGAAACCGCATGCCGCGCACCGTTGCTGCCGCGGCATCGATCGATAGCTGTTTTGCTTAAAGGGCCCATCATGTATGGGATGGTTGCTGCATTGAAACAGACCGTGTCGTTCATTCGGTCTCGAGCCTCTGGTCATCCCAATTGCTTCGGTAACCCGTTGCGACAATTCACTGCTTCGCCGCATCGCCGCGCGAAGACGGGTGACGCGCGCGCCAGTGCCGGCCGCCTTGTCGAACGGGCCGCTGTCTTGCGAATCGATCCGCTCGCTTCGTAACGATCCGTTGTCCGTTGGCCGGCATCGGCAAGCCGGGCTGGCTGCTTGAACCATCAGCGCTGTACGGCGTCCGCAGGGTGGGCTGCATGGGCCGCCGAGTTCGAATGGAGGTGTGCGATGCCTGTTGCCGCACCTATCCCGGCGTCTACGTGCAGGAGATTTCGAGCGGCGTGCGCACGATCACTGGCGTTGCAACATCGATTGCCGCGTTCGTCGATTTCTTCGCCTCGGGACCGATGGACCGGGCCGTGCCAGTGTCCAGCTTCGCGGATTTCGAGCGCCAGTTCGGCGGCCTCGATGCGCGTAGCGAAGCAAGCTACGCGATTCACTAATTCTTTTTGAACGGCAGCACCGAAGCCTACGCCGTGCGTGTGTCGTCCGTTACGCCGGGCAATGCGGCGGTGGCGGCAGCGATCGCGATGGCGGCCGCGCCGGGCGATGCGCAGGAGGTGCTGACCGCGACGGCGGCCAGTGCCGGCATAAGCGGCAACGGCCTGCGCATCGATATCGATTACGACATGGCGGACCCCGGCACGCAGTTCAACCTGCGCGTCACGCAGCTCAATCCCCGAGCAGCTTCAGCCCCGCCGGCAGCGATTCCCCGAACGCGCGGCCGGTATCCGCGTGATCGAGCGTCACGACCTCGCGCACCATCCGGCTCCACGCCTGCGGCGCATTCGCCGCCGCGAGCCGCCGCACGACGGTGTCGCGCGTGTCGAGCGGCAGGTCGCTCGAGCGGTCGCCCGTCATCCGTGCGATCTGCGCGGCGGCGAACGCGGCGGGCTCGACCTTCCTCCAATCGAGCGCGAGGATCGCGTCCAGCCAGCGGCTCGCGACCTCGGGCGGCACGACGCCGTGCGCGCTGCCGTACAGAGGACGCCGCGCGCCGATGCGACCGATCGCCCACCAGCACTGGGAGTTTTCGGCCGGCCGTTGCAGCCGCGCGAGCAGGCGCTCGCCGAGATCGATCTTGCGATCGACGGCCACGCGCTCCAGCGACGCGGACAGCCGGACCATATCCATATCGCCGATCTTCGCCGGATCGAACGGCAGTTTGGGCCGCTTCGCGCGTGCCGCGTCCTGTAGCCACGCCATTGCATCGAGCACCTGATGCTGCGCGTGCTCGTCGAGCCCGCCCGCCGCGCGGCGCCACAGCGTCCACCATTCCGACCAGACGCGGCCTTCGTTCACGTACTGGATGCCGTCGTCGAACAGCGTCCAGAGTTGCGCGACGCGCCAATCGTCGAGCGGATAGCCGAAGCCGGGGCGCACGCAATAGCCGGCCAGATTCAGCCAGACGCGTTCATGATCCGCCGAGCGCCGGCGCCGGCCGTGACGCTCCCACAGCGCGCCGAACAACTCGCGCAGAATGGCGATGTCCCAGCTTTCGCGCGGCCCGAGCAGTTGTTCGAGCTGTGTGCGTAGCCGCCCGGTCTCCTTGCGCTCGACATTCGCTAGGCGCGCGCCGAACGACCGGTCGATCAATTCGATCGCCTTGTCGAGTTGCGCGCGCGGCGCCGCCGCAGGCGCGCAAGAGGCATCATCAGCGTCGGCGGCGCGCTCGCGCCGCAGCTGGAATTCGAGGTGCCAGCGTTGCGACGGGTCGTCGGTGGCGATGCAGTGCATGTCGAGCGTGCCGACTTCGGTCAGTGAAGTCGTCAGCCTGACGCGCTGCTCGCGCGCGCGATTCGCGTCGCGTTGCCCGACGACGGCCGCCACCGGCGGCAGGCGGACGAACTCGCCGGCCGTCAGCTCCGCGAGTTCGCCGGGCCGCCACGCGCGGTCGGCGACGGTCGACGCAAGATGGAAGCGCACCGGCTGGCCGAGCTGCAACGCGAACACGCGATCGTCGAGGCGCACCTCGCGGCCCTCGTCGGTGCCGCGCGGCAGCACGCATACGCCGCGCGGCGTATGCGTGCCGTTGCCGTCGTTGCCGCCGACGTTATCGTCGAGCACGAGAAAGTAGCTGCGCGGCGAGCCGCCGCCGATACGCGGCGCATGCCCTGCGCGGGCAAGCGCATACGCCACCGCGCCGCGGGCGACGGCGACGTCCGGATGGTCGTTGTTCAGCACCTGCAACGGCTTGCCGCGCCAGCTGCCGAGCACGTCCGCGAGCCGCCCGGCGAGCGTCTTCGAGCGAAACACGCCGCCGTTGAGCAGCAGCGTATCGGGGATCGGCACCGCCGCGTCGGCGCACGCGGCGGCATCGGCAGCCGATGCGCCCGGCGCGCCGAGCGCATCGCGCGATTGGGCAGCCAGCCGGTTCAGGAACGCCGCGATATGCCGCGTAACGGCCGCATCGGCAGCATAGGGCAAGCCGAACTCGACGAGCGCCGCGCGCGAGCGGCGCGGCAGGTCGCCCGCGCCGCCGGCCGGGAAAAACCCGTCGACGACGATCCGCTCGGCTTCGGCGCGGCTCAACTGCGCCGTGCGTGCGCCGCCAACGAGCCGCGAGCCCGAGCCGAGCAGCGTGATGCCGACCGAATCGGGCGGCTCGTCGCCGAGCAGGCGCTCCTTCGCCGTGCGGCACCGCTCGACGAGCTGCGACAAACTCGCCGCCGACAGGCGCGCGCCGTCCTGCGCGATGCGCGTCTCGACGAGACGCGCGAGCGCGAGATCCATGTTGTCGCCGCCGAGCATCAGATGATCGCCGACGCCGATGCGCGTCAATTGCGGCTCGCCGTCGTCGATCCGTACCTTGATCAGCGTGAGATCGGTGGTGCCGCCGCCGACGTCGCACACCAGCACGAGCCGCGTTTGCGCGAGCGATTCGCGCAACGTCGCGCGATGCCGATACAGCCAGTCGTAGAACGCCGCCTGCGGCTCCTCCAGCAGACGCAGCGCGGGCAGCCGCGCAAGCCGCGCGGCTTCGAGCGTGAGCGCGCGCGCGCCGTCGTCGAACGACGCGGGTACCGTCAGCACGACGTCCTGATCCTCGAGCGGCGCGTGCGGAAACCGGCGGTTCCACGCTGCGCGCACATGCGCGAGGTAGCTCGCGCTCGCGGCCACGGGCGACACCTTGCGCTCGGCATCGGCCGCGCCCCACGGCAGAATCGGCGCGAGCCGGTCGACCGCCGCGTGCGACAGCCAGCTTTTCGCACTGGTCACGAGCCGCCCCGGCACTTGCGCGCCGAGCGAGCGCGCCAGCGTGCCGATCACGGCGGGCGGGCGGCCGTTCGCGCCGCGCGCGGCGTCATTTTCGCCGTGCGCATCGGCGTCGCGCCACGGCAGCGTCAGCGCGCCGGGCGCGAATTCGTCCGGCGCCGGGTGATAGCGCGCGGACGGCAGCAGCGGCCGCGCGCCGATTTCGCCCGGCGCGACGAGCTGTTCGACGTCGAACACGCGGATCGCGCCGCCCGCCGCCTCGGCATAGGCGACCACGGTGTTGCTCGTGCCGAGATCGATGCCGACGATGAACGGTTTCATCGCTCAGGCGTTCGCGCCGCCGCGCACGTCGAACTCCACCTTCCAGCGTTCGTTCGTGCCGCTCGGCACCGCTTCGAGTTCGAGCGTGCCGGCCTCGGTGACGCGCGCATGCAGCTTGACCGGCACAATCTCGCCGGGCGTGCGTCCTTCGGGCGGCAGCGTGGCCTCGATCTGCTCAAGCTCTTGCAACTCGTCGGCAGACCAGAAATCGAGCAGCGTGCCGACCTGATCCTGGCGGCGCACCGACGAGCCGAAAAACCGGAATTGCACCGGCTCGCCGACCACCAGGCCGAATTCCTGCGGCGGCAGCGCCGCCTCCGAACCTTCCTCGATGCCGAACGGTGCGACGCAGAGGGCCTGAATCGGCGGCTCGAGCCCCGGCACCGCCGGCATCGCCGATTCGACCGCGACGTAGTACGCGCGCGCCGTGCCGCCGCGAATGCGCACGCCTTTGCCGCGCTTCACGTAACCGTAGTAGGCCGCGCCGCGCGCCACCGCGAGATCGAAATCGGCGCCGCCCAGCAGGCGGGCCGGCGCCGCGCCCTCGGCCGCGAGCCAGCCGTTGAGCGTGCTGAGCACGCGCTCGACGAGCAGCGGCGACTTGAACACGCCGCCGTTGAACAGTACGGCGCTCGGATGCAGAAAGCTTGCCGACGCGGGCTGCGCGTGCTGCGAGCCGTCGAGATCCGCGAGCGCGGCGACCTGGCGGCAGAGGAACGCCGCGAGGTGCCGCGTGATGCCCGCGTCTTGCGCATAGGGCAGGCCGAGCTGCGTCAAGCCCGCGCGCGTGCGGGCAATGGGCCGCGCCGCCGCGTCGACTTGCGGGAAGAAGCCCTCCAGAATCGTCTGCGTCAACTCGGCGCGGGTCAGTTCGGTGCGAATCGAGCCGCCGATCAGCTTCGAGCCGCGGCTCGGCACGACGAGCGGCACCGCGTCCGCCGACGGATCGCCAAGCAGCGTTTCCTTCGCGCCGCGGCACGCATAGGTGAGGGCGCGCAACTGCCACGGGTCCGCCTGCGTGCCTTGCGCGGCCAGCTTGCGTGCGACGACATGCGCCAACGCCAGATCCATGTTGTCGCCGCCGAGCAGGATGTGCTCGCCCACCGCGACGCGGTGCAGCTCGAGGTTGCCGTCGCGCTCGACGACCGCGATCAGCGACAAGTCGGTCGTGCCGCCGCCGACGTCGACGACCAGGATGATGTCGCCAACTCTCACTTCCTTTCGCCATGCGCCGCCGCTTTGCTGAATCCAGCTATAGAGCGCCGCTTGCGGCTCCTCGAGCAGCGTCATGCGCGCGCAGCCCGCCGCCTGCGCGGCCTCGGCGGTCAATTCGCGCGCGGCCGGATCGAACGACGCGGGGATCGTGACGGTGATGTCCTGTTGATCGAATGGCGCGTCGGGATGCGCATGATTCCACGCATCGCGCAAATGCGTCAGATAGCGCACCGAGCTGTCGAGCGGCGACACGCGCGCGACTTCCGGCGGCGCATCGCTCGGCAGGATGCCCGCGCGGCGATCGACGCCCGGATGGCACAGCCAGCTCTTCGCGCTCGACACGAGACGAATCGGCGTGCCCGCGCCGCGGCTGCGCGCCAGCTCGCCGACCGCGAAATCGCGCTCGGCCGCCCACGGCAGCGCGAGATCGCCCGGCGCAAGCTCGTTCGGGTGCGGCAGATACAGAAACGACGGCAGCAAAGACGGCGATTCGAGTGTGCCCGGCGCGACCAATTGCGTGATCGGCAGCACGCCGAGGTGAGTCTTCTCGCCGTCGCTGGCCGTGAGATCCACGTAAGACAGCGCGCAATGCGTGGTGCCCAGGTCGATGCCGATCGAATAACGCGGCTCGCTCACAGTTCCACCTCCGCCGGCGCGATGATCGTCGCATCGTGTCCCTTGTTGAGCTTGGGCAGCCGCACCGCGTCGACGCGCCAGCCGCGATGGCCGATGCTGCCGTGAAACGGCGGCGTGCCGACGACGTTGCCGGTCAGGCGGATCGCGGCGGCGTCGAACCCTTCGGGGATCGTCACGCGCGTGCCTTCGGCCTCGTCACGCACCGGGCGGATCGTGAAGTGCTCGCGCAGCGCCTTGCGGCAGCCGTCATGGACCAGGCGCGCCGCGGCGCCGATATCCGCGTCGGCGTAACCGGAGATGTCTTCCTCGACGAAATCGATCAGGCGCGCGTCGCGCTGCAGCAGCGCAAGCAGTTGCAGCGCGGTGTCCGGGCTGGCTTGCGCGATATCGGCGGGCGCAGGCGCGGCGGCGGGTTGAGCGGGCGTGACGGGCGCGGCGGCGGAAACGGGCGCGGCGGCGTCGGCTTCGCCGTCGCGCAGCCGGCGGGCGCGGCTCGCGAGCGCGCGATCGCCGAGTACGGAAAAGAATAGGCCGAAGGCAAGTGACAGCCTGCCGGCAAATGAAATGTTCGGTTCGGTCATCGGAAAAAAACTCCATTGGGCCCGCCGGTGGCGGGCTATTGCGCCAGCCCCGGAACGAACCGGGTCCGCCGGCGGCGGGCCTAGGTTCGGCCCGCTCCAGCCTCTCGTCCATCCGAGCCAGGCGGCGCAAAACCTCTATTTTGCCTTGATCTGATGTCGAGCCGGTCGCCGCGCGTATCGGCGTGCCCGTTCGCGCGGATTTCCACGGCCGCGCGAGGGCGATGCCGGCCGCGTGCATTCGGCCCGCCGGCCTGGATCTGCGCGGGGCGGCGCGCTATGCGGCGCAGGGCGGGCGGCGGCGTGCGGCGCACTGCCGCATGACGGCGCACCGCACGGCAAAGCGTGCGCCCGCAGCCGGCGCGTCCGGTGCGCGGCAGTGCAGCGCCGTGCATCACGCCGCGGTTTGCCGGCCGCGCCCGATCGGATATCTTCACGCGTATCAAGCCGACACCCCGGAAGACAAACATGAAGAATGCATTGACCATCGACGATCTCAAAGCCGCCGCGCGCCGCCGTGTGCCGAAACTGTTTTTCGATTACGCGGACAGCGGCTCGTGGAGTGAGGGAACCTACCGCGCGAACGAGACGGATTTCGAGGCGATCAAGCTGCGCCAGCGCGTGCTCGTCGACATGAGCAACCGGTCGCTCGCGACGACGATGGCTGGCCAGAGCGCGTCGATGCCCGTCGCGATCGCGCCGACCGGCCTGACCGGCATGCAGCACGCGGACGGCGAAATTCTTGCCGCGCAGGCAGCCGAGGCGTTCGGCGTGCCGTTCTCGCTGTCGACGATGAGCATCTGCTCGATCGAGGACGTCGCCGCGCACACGGCAAAGCCGTTCTGGTTCCAGCTGTACGTGATGAAGGACCGCGATTTCGTCGCGGCGCTGATCGAGCGCGCGAAGGCGGCGCGCTGCTCGGCGTTGATCGTGACGCTCGATTTGCAGATTCTCGGCCAGCGGCACAAGGATCTGCGCAACCGCCTGTCCGCGCCCCCGAAGCTCACGCCGCTGCATCTGTGGCAGATGGCGCGCTGCCCGCGCTGGTGTTTCGGCATGGCGCGCACGCAGCGCCGCTCGTTCGGCAACATCGTCGGGCATGCGCGCAACGTGTCGGATTTGTCGTCGCTGTCCGCGTGGACCGCCGAGCAGTTCGATCCGCGGCTGTCGTGGCGGGATATCGAATGGATCAAGTCGCGCTGGAACGGCAAGCTCATTCTGAAAGGCATTCTCGACGAGGACGATGCGCGCGCCGCCGCCGACAGCGGCGCGGATGCGCTGATCGTATCGAACCACGGCGGGCGTCAGCTCGACGGCGCGCCGTCGTCGATCAGCATGCTGCCGCACATCGTCGATGCCGTGGGCAAGCGCATCGAGGTCCATCTCGACGGTGGCGTTCGCAGCGGGCAGGACGTGCTCAAAGCGCTCGCGCTCGGCGCGCGCGGCGTGTATATCGGCCGGCCGTTTCTGTACGGGCTCGGCGCGGGCGGGCGCGACGGCGTCACGCGCGCGCTCGAGATCATTCGCAACGAACTGGATATCACGATGGCCTTGACCGGCAAGCGTCTCGTCACTGACGTCGACCGATCGGTGCTGGCCGATAGACGCGGATCGCAGGCCGATGGCGCCTCGCGCGCGTGACATGCGCTTAACGCGCGCGCCGGCCTGGGCCGGCGCGTCTAACGCCGATCGAATCGGCCGGCGCCGCTCGATCGCCGCTCAATACGCCGCTTCGCCGCCGCCGCCGGTGACGATCGCGACGCCGGAGCTTGTGCCGAGCCGCGTGGCGCCGGCCTCGATCATCGCAATCGCGGCCTCGCGGTCGCGCACGCCGCCGGACGCCTTCACGCCCACGTCCGGCCCGACGGCGCGGCGCATCAGCGCGACGTCCGCAAGCGTCGCGCCGCCGTGACCGAACCCCGTCGAAGTCTTCACGAACGCCACGCCGAGATCGCGGCAGAGCTCGCAAACGCGTACTTTCTCGTCATCGCTCAGCAAGCCCGTCTCGAGAATCACCTTCAGCGGCACTGCGCCGCAGGCCGCGTGCACGGCCGCGATGTCCGCCTTCACGTCGTCGAGGCGGCCGCTCTTGAGCGCGCCGAGATTGATCACCATGTCGATTTCGCCGGCGCCGGCCGAAATCGCGGCCGACGCCTCGAACGCCTTCGCGGCCGACAGGCTCGCGCCAAGCGGAAAGCCCACGACCGCGCACACCTTGACGCCGGTGCCCGCCAGTTCGCGCGCGGCAAGCGCGACGTTGGCCGAATTCACGCAGACCGAGTAGAAACGGTGCTCAGCGGCCTCGCGGCAGAGCGTGCGGATCTGCGCGTCGCCGGCGTCGGCCGCGAGCAGGGTGTGGTCGATCATGTGGGCGAGCTGGGCAGGGGAATACGACATGTTTCAGGACTCCAAAGGGCCGTGCGGCAGCACGCCGCACGGAAGGTTGATGTTTTCATATCGGTTTGTTACAAATACGGCACTTCTGCCGGGCCCGCGCACCCGGCCCGACGAGCGACAGGCGGATAACGGACAGGCATGGAAACCAAGAAAAGCGAGCGGATCAAGACATTGATGAACATGCTGCAAGGACAGAACGCGATCCATCTGCGCGAAGTCGCCGAGCTGTTCGACGTCTCCGAAATGACGATCCGCCGCGACCTCGCCGACAATCCGCACGGCCTGAGTCTGATCGGCGGCTATGTCACACGTCATTTCGCCGCGCAGCGCAGCGACATCGGCGAATACCTGATCAGCACTGAGAACAACCGGCAGATCGAGGAGAAGCGCCGGATCGGCAAGCTCGCCGCGCAGTTCGTGAAAACCGGCGACACAATCTTCGTCGATTGCGGCTCCACGACGCCGTTCATCATCGACTTCATTGCGGACGATCTCGAATTCACGGCCATCTGCAATTCGCTGAACGTGTTTGCGAAACTGCAGCAAAAGCCGCATTGCAGCGTGATTCTGTGCGGCGGCGTTTATCATCGCAAGAACATGGTGTTCGAATCGGCCGCGGAGGCGAGCATTCTCGATACCGTTCGGGTGTCGAAAGCCTTCATCTCGGCGGCCGGCGTCAGCGACCGCTGCGGCGTCACCTGCTTCAATTTCCACGAAGTCGACGCGAAACGCAAGGTCATGCAGCGCGCGCAAAACCGCTTCCTGCTCGTCGATCATACGAAATTCGACGAAGTGCGCGCCGCTTACTTCGGCGAGCTGGCCGACTTCAACTACGTGATCTGCGACGGGCAGTTGAGCCGCCATTACGAAACGGCAATTCGCGAGCATGGCATCGCGCTCGTGACGTAACGCGAGCGCGCCGTATCCAGCATCACGCATCGCGACGCGCCATGCAATCGCGCACGCCGGCCGCGTCCAGATAACCGGTGACGACCTCGAACACGCGCGTTTGAGCGGGCGCGAGCACGGCGACGTGGCCTTTGCGGCGCTCCGCTTCGTAACCTTCCGGCTCGCATGTCGATGGCAGCGCGAACGCGGCGACCTGCTGGTTCACATTGTGCAGGATCCAGCGCGTCGCGCGCGGAAACTGGTCGGGGCGATAGGCGGTGTGGAATGCGCCGCCGTCCGGATGCACGAGCAGAAAATGCGCGACGCCGTTCGCGTCCGTTTGCACATCCCGCATGAAAAACACGATTTCCGGATCGTACAGCGCGGGGGCATCGAGCGTGTCGAGCCGCTCGGGCGCGCGCGCCAGCGTGGCCATGTAGTCGCGCCACGCGGCGGTGGGCTTCACGTGCGCCGGCACGCTTTCGCGCAGCCGCCGCCCGCCGCCCGGCAGCCACTGCACGAACCGGCCGCCCGGCACATACGCGTGGTTCAAGTGCGCCATGTACATCAGATCCATCGGCGTGCCGCCCAGGTTGGTCACTTCCATCCGGATCCGCATGCGCGCATCGTGCTCCTCGATGCGCACCGACGCGCGCGCGACGTAGTGGCTGCCGAAGCCCTGCACGTATTCGTATTCGCCCGTCACCTCGACGTAGGCGCCGTGCGCATCGGCGCCGACGATCATGCCGGCCTGGTCCATTGGCGCGCAGGGCATCTCGCCGTGCAGCGCGTGCGTGTCGTGCGGGCCGGGGCAGCCGTTGCGCAACATGCCGCTATGGAACATGAAGCAGCCGTATGTATCGATGATCGACGCGGCGCGCCTCGGTTGCCGGAACATATGCTTCATCGTCAAATCGCGGCCGTCGAACGCCGCGGCCCAGATCATCTGGCCGAGATACGGCAGCACGACAATGTGCCCACGCCGGTTCTCGAGCCTCAGCGCCTCGACGCCCGACGGATACGCGAACGCGGTCGCCGTGAGCCCATCGGTCCGGTATAGCGTGCGCGGCGTGTCGCGGAAGTCGTCGCGGCGCAGTTCGATCTCGCCCCGCATGATCAGGCTCCCGATGCGTTGCGGGTATCGGCATAGCGCGCCGGCTCGCCGGTATCGGCAAGCGCGCCGGGCATTGCTGCCGGCAGATGGCGCAGGCAATGGAAGCCGTAGCAGACGATCACGACGAAGCACGCGAGCGGCACGGCGAACGCAAGCTGCATGTTGCCGCCCGTATGATCGGAGATCAGTCCCTGGATCAATGGCACGACCGCGCCGCCGACGATGCTCATCACGAGAATCGAGCCGCCGTACTCGGTATCGTTGCCGAGGCCGTCGATCGTGAGCCCGTAGATCGTCGGCCAGCACGGGCCGAGGAACACGCTGACGCCGACCGCCGCATAAACGGCCGTCATGTTATGCACGCTGATCGTGTACGCGAGCAGCGCGATGCACAGCAGCCCGTAGACGATCAGCACTTTCGCCGGGCCGACGCGCCTCATCACGAGCGTCGCGATCAGTTTGCCGACGAAGAACGCGAAAAACGTCGCGAGCAGGTAGCGCGACGCGTCACGCTCGGAAAGCTGGCCGATCTGCATCGCGAGCCGGATCGTGAAACTCCACACGCCGACCTGCGCGCCGACATACAGGAACTGCGCGAGCACGCCGGCAACGAAGCGGCGATTGCCCGCGAGGCGCGCCAGTGTGCCGCGCACATCGGCCCGGGGCGCCGCCGCGCGCGGGCCGTTGCCTTTGCATGCCGGGTAGGGCGTGAGCACGAACACGACGAATACCACCGCGAGCACGGCGATCAGCCATTTGTACGGCTCGAGCGTGGCCTGGATCATCGCGAGCTGATGCACGCGCGCCTGGGCGGCCGACATCGCCGCAAGCTGCGCGTGCGACGCATCGCCTTCCTTGAAGATCAGGAAGCTGCCCATGTACACGCCGGCCATCGCACCGAACGGATAAAACGTCTGCGAGATATTCAGACGCCGCGTGCCGGTTTCGCGCGGGCCCATCAGCGTCGAATACGAATTCGCCGCCGTTTCGAGAAACGACAGGCCGGCGGCAATGACGAACAGCGCGGCGAGAAACATCCCGTATTTCGCCATCGAGGCGGCCGGAAAGAACAACAGGCAGCCGAGCGTGTAGCACAGCAGGCCGACGAGGATCGTCGTCTTGTAGCTGAATTTCTTCACCACGGTGGCAGCGGGGATGGCAAGGAAGAAGTAACCCAGATAAAACGCGGACTGCACGAACGCCGATTCAAAATCGGACAGGAAAAAAGACTTCTTGAATTGCGCGATCAGCACGTCGTTCAGGTTCGCCGCGGTGCCCCATAGCGCGAACAAGCAGCAGAGCAGCGTGAACGCGAACAGGGGCGTGCGGTTCAGATAATAGCCGTCGGGCGAGGGTACTATGCTGGCGCGATTCATGGGCGTCTCCTTCCCGGGAAGGGATGTTTTGTCGGTTTTTGTCGGTCTGGTTGGCTTGCGCCGCCGCATTTAAAAACCGGCGTCGCGGATAAAGCGCTCGAACGTCGCGGCGTTCGCGTAAGACTTTTGCGTGCCGAAACCGGTGACCGAATGCGCGGCATACGCAGATGCGTAACGCATTGCCGCCGCCACGTCGCGCGATTCGACGTAGTAGCGCGCGAAGCAGCCAATGTATGCGTCGCCCGCGCCGGTGGTGTCGCGCGCGTCGACCGGCACGCCAGGCACATGCCGCGCGCCGTCGCGCGACACGTGCAGCGAACCCTTGTCGCCGAGCGTGACGATCACGTGCTTGAGCCCGCGCTCGACGAGTGACGCGGCCGCACGTGCGGCCGCACCCGGCGAATCGACCGGCATGCCGGATACGATCGCCAGCTCGGTTTCATTCGGCACGAAGAATTCGACCGAGCGGATCCGCTCGAAATCGAGATCGGGCACGGCGGGCGCCGGATTCAGCAGAACCGCGATGCCGTGCCGCGCGCCGAATGCGATCGCGTGATAGACCGTTTCGAGTTCGATTTCGAGCTGCAGCACGATCAAGCCGCACTCAGCGAGCTTCGGCGCGGCCGCGTCGATGTCGGCAGGCTGCAGATGGCGGTTCGCGCCCTTGACGATCAGAATGCTGTTGCTTGAATCCGGCTCGACGAAAATCGGCGCGACGCCGCTCGGCACGCCGGGCACCTTGCGCACATACGTCGTGTCGATGCCCGCGCACTCGAGATTACGGATCGTGTTGTCGGCGAATACATCGTCGCCGACGCTCGTCACCATCACGACCGGCGCGCCGAGGCGGGCGGCTGCAACGGCCTGGTTCGCGCCCTTGCCGCCGCAGCCGAGTTCGAAGCTCGGCGCTTCGAGCGTCTCGCCGCGCGCCGGCATGCGGGTGACGTAAGTCACCAGGTCAACCATGTTGCTGCCGATGACAGCGATTGTCTTCATCTGTCTTCCTTGTCTTCCTTGGGATGAAGGGCAAGCCGGCTCGTGAATAAGCCGATATCGTGAATGGTAATAAAATCACATTAAATGTGAAAATACAATCATTATTCAGCAATCGGGTGGCGACGGCGCGTGGCAAGCTGGCGAGCCGTGTGGCGGATAGGAAGAACCTGCGGGATGTATGCCATGCGGTAGGCCCGATTGACGCCTGCCGGGCCGGCGTGCGCCGCACAAGCCTGAAACCTGGCCAACTCGCGCATGCGCATCGTCACATCGTCGGCGCGAATCGTTCCGTTGTGGCGCGAGTGCGGGATTGTCAGCGGTCGGTTTGTTGCGATGGATTCAAACGCGGCATCTGAACCCAGCCGGAAGCGGACATTACTAAATAGCCGTCACAGCAATTAGGTCGATAATTTTCATTATGTAAAATAATAACTATGGCCTGAAGTTCACCGCTCCATCGAGCCAGTGCCGGTCGCGATTCCCTGTTGACTCGGAGCGCGGAGCTTTAAGCAGGCTGTTGAATTACCGGTCGGCTGGACGCATGTCCGATCTCGCGTTTCGCGACGATCGCCACGAAGCTCTCGATTTTCGCAGCATCTGGACGACAATGTCGAGCTCGGCCCGCCCATTCGCCCGGCTCGCCTGCACGTTGACCAACAGACCGTGCCGGTTGCCGGTCAGCACATGGCTGAAATAGCTGAGCAACGCCGGCGCCACGTAGTGCTCACCCGACAGTAAACCGCGTTCTTCTGCCGTTTCTACCGTCGCGTTAAACAACTCCATCATGGCTCGAATTCCAGCAGACGGTCCTGATTCTTTCTGACCACCGAGTGATTCCAACACCGTATCCTCAATCGACAGGAACGGAGAGCGTGGAGAACGCGCCTTCGTGACGCTCGCTCGGTTCGATACTCGCAGGTCGCGGATTCGATGAATTCGAGGGTGGGCATGAGATTACAGGGCCGACGTGGCACCACACCACTTCCATCTCACCCGCGACTCGATGTGGCTGCGCCTTCTCGCTTTCCGGGGGACAACGCCAGCACCACAAGCGCACAAGCCGGCACGAGCAGTGCCAGAAATCCGACGTGGCGGAAACCGAGCGCACCCGCCATCGCGCCCAGCGCGAAAGCGGCGATCGCCGGCAGCATCTTGCCGAACCGCCCCCGCGCTTCCGTGCGTGCACTGTCGGCCGTGCCGGCGGACAGCATGTCGACGACGTCGAGGATCGCCTGCGTGACGTTCCCTGTCATCACGGTGTTCGGTACGCCGGCGCGCGCAACCACGCGCGGATGCGCGTTCTGCACGCCCATCGCGAACGTGCCGACGATACCGGCCACGAGAGCCGGCAGGCTGTCGGGTTGAGTAACGGGCGTTGCCCAGACGCCTGCGGTGCAGAAGCCGAACAAGAGCACTGCCTGCACCGCATGAAGTGCGCGAGCGCCCTGCCATGCCGGTCGTGCGGACATCGACCGCACGATCAGGCTTGCTGCGACGACGCCGCACACAAACGCGGGGAAAACACTTAGCTTCAGCAAGATGCCCTGCCCGAAACCCGCGACACCAGCGCCGATCAACACGAAGTTGCCCGTCACGTGGGCGGTAAACAGTCCAAACAGCGAAACGAAGCTCAGCGTATCGACGAACCCGGCCACCGCGGAAAGAATGGTGTCCTCGGATCTCATTTCGCAACGCTTGCGTGAATCTCGGCAATGTAGCCGCCAGGAAACTGGACGATCGCCGCGTCACGTCCGTCCGAATTAAACGGCGGCACGAGCATGGCAACGCCGGCGACCCCGGCTCTCTCGAGTGTCGAGCCCTGAATCGCCCCGGGTTCATCGGAGACCGATTTGTTTGAGTCAGGCCGCCTTGGCGACGTCCTCAAACTGCCGATAG
>NZ_LOWB01000104.1 GCF_001522865.1 Burkholderia sp. TSV86
TCGCCGCCGCTCGTCATCTCCAAGCCCGAAATCGACGAACTGGTCGAGAAGGCGAAGCGCGCGATCGATGCGACGGCAAGGCAGATGGGCATGGCGTGAACTTGCCGGATTCGCGCTCGTTTGCCGGTGCGCGATGCATAGACGGGCCGCGGATGTTCGACCGGTATCCCGAGACGATCAGATTCAGGCCGAACATCCGGAATAGGCGTATTGCCGATTCGATTGCTCGGGCGGCGCGACGCCGGTTTCGCGGGATTTAGATTAAATGGGTATTGATTCATAATTAACGTGAATGATGGGATTGAATTAATTTTTTATTTTTAAATAAAATTTCCGGTATGGGGAATTTCATGTTTTTATAGATGATCATCATCTAATTAAAATGTGATGCTGGAAAATTGGTGGAGCGTTGCCTACTATATATCGGGAGCAGTATTGAGCGATCCATGATGACGGCGGCGTGGCATGAAAAATTCAAACGAACGCAGATTTTCAATTGTATTCGCCTTTATCGTTTTTCTGGCGCCCGTGGCGAGTCTTGCGGGAGGCAAGCGCTGCCTGTCGTCCAATGCGCTCATCGAATTCAGGTGTGGTCGCGCGATCAATGGATTGGATGTTGTGGTTATTACCGGGCGCCGTGGCAACGCCATGTGCAATGTTGCGCTTGCCGTCGCGAACGCTACCCTTGGAATGGGTAACGGGGCGGTGATCGTCAAAGGCAACAAATGGATATGCGCTGACGCTCAGCCAAAGGGATGGCCGGTTCCGTACAGACAGTGCATTAACTGGAATGCGCCTAGTGAAATTGTGAGGATATATTCGTAACGTAGGCAATAAGCGAGACACTTGCATCCGGCATGCTTGCATTGGTGTGCCCGAATGGAATCGTTCCTGGGGGGGCTTGAGTATTCAAATCGGGCGACGACGCTTAGCTTGGCTTCGATATGAACAGCATGCATGCGGGCGCGACACCGTTCGCGCGAATTTGAACCGGCGAGGCTGGGTTGGCAGTAAAAGCGGCTCGATGATTTTCCATTGTCTATCGTCGATGGCCGGTTCGCATATTTTTTCTGATTGTTTTACCAAACGTTCGCGTCATGGCCAGCTATAACGGGAACATTGCTGATTATGGAGAATTGGCCCGGCACTCGGACATCGGGCTTTGCTGCCGGAGTTTGGTTGGGTGCGGCATGTTTGCGCTCTCATAGAGCCCTTTGCGCTAATTCGATCTCCTATCCGGCGCGCTACCCATCTAATAGCGATGCCGCCCGTCATCGGCGGCCATGTGATATCGATCAACCTGAAGACAGATAAAAGGTGTTCATGAATTCAATCGGTTCATCCAGCTTTTCCAATGACTATCAGATCCAATCGGATTGCAGCCTGTCTCCCGGCACTGCCGCGTCGTACAGTCAGGCGGCGCCGGGAACGGCATCGGATTTGACGGGGGCGTTGAAAGACTTAGTGGATAAGGCTCATTCAGACGCGCGGAGGGAGATTTATTTCGGCTTGCGCGAAAAGGCGGCTGACATGGTGCCGATCCTGCAAATCGAGACGCAGCGGGGAAGGTCGGGCCGAAGCGTTGCAATGGAGCGGGGTTTTTCAGCCGGTCTTGCGTCCGAATACATGAAGAGAGGCATGGCCTCGGTAAAGGGCCAGCGTTCCATCCAAAAGCATTACCAAAACTATTGGCAGCCGTGAACGCGGCGTGGCCGATGCGAATGTGATGCGCGGTGCGGACGTGGCACCACCGCAGATTAAAACTCAGGTTTGAGATTCGGCTGCATTCGGTTTGTTGACGAACTCCACATCTCTGGAAATGTGGAGTTCCGTTTTGCAGGCGGCGGAGAGTAGATGCCGGCACCGATAGGGCGGACCATGATCGATCTCTTTTCGGGCAGCCCGATGGAAAGAAAAAAGCCCCGCGTGTGCGGGGCTTTTCAATTCAGCTTGCGATGCGCGCTACAGCTGCGCTTCAGGAATTCTTTGGTGGGCGGTACTGGGATCGAACCAGTGACCCCTGCCGTGTGAAGGCAGTGCTCTACCGCTGAGCTAACCGCCCAAAGAGCCTTGAATTATGTCAGAGCTTTTGATGCTCGTAAAGCATTTTCTGCAAAAATTTTATGAGTTTGCGCGGTGGCGGTTCTCACAGGCCATTTCGTGGCCCAGCGCGATGATCGATCGGACTGCGATAGCGCCGCGCGGTGTCGTGCGTCGGCGGGACGGGCGCCGGCCAGCATTACGATCGCGCCGACGCGGTGTGCGTGCAAGCCGCGCACGCTTCGGTCCGACAAGACAAAACGGCGCGACCGACCATGCGCGGCGCCGCTTTTTTGCGCACCTGCCGCGCACCCGGCGGGCAGGCGCGCGGTGTCAATCTTGCGTCGGCGGCACATACCCCGACGCCTGATCCGCACCTTCGCCGAAGAAATACTTCTCGGTCTGCTTCATCAGATATTGGCGCGCACGCGGATCAGCCATGTTCAGGCGGTTTTCGTTGATGAGCATGGTCTGTTGCTTGAGCCAGCCTTGCCATGCCTCCTTCGACACGCTTTCGTAAAGACGCTTGCCGAGTTCGCCGGGCAGCGGTGGAAAATCGAGCCCCTCGGCTTCCTTGCCAAGCTTCGCGCAATGAATCATACGGGCCATCGTGTACATCTCCTGTCAATCGATATCGGGGGGAAGGGCATGCCGCTCAAAGCTGCTTCATCAGTACGAGCGATTTGCGTTGCCAGTTATAGAGTTTGCGGCGATCCTCGGGGAGATCGTCGACGGTTGCCTTGACGAAGCCGCGCTTGAGAAACCAGTGCTCGGTGCGCGTCGTCAGCACGAAGATGCGCGTCAAACCGCGCGCGCGGGCGCGCTGCTCGATGCGCTTCAGGAGCCGCTCGCCGTCGCCCGAGCCTTGCGCTTCCGGCGCGACGGTCAGGCACGCCATCTCGCCGATTTTCTCGCTCGGATACGGATAGAGCGCCGCGCAGCCGAACAGCACGCCGTCGTGCTCGATCACCGAGAAATGATCGATATCGCGCTCGATCTGGTGGCGGCCGCGCCGCACCAGCGTGCCGTCTGCCTCGAGCGGCTCGATCAGCGCGAGGATGCCGCCGACGTCGTCTGGTGTCGCCTCGCGCAGGCTTTCGAGATTCTCGTAGGAGATCATCGTGCCGACGCCGTCGTGCAGGAACAGCTCGAGCAGCACGCTGCCGTCGAGCGACTGCGGAATCAGGTGCGCACGCGCGACGCCGCCTCGGCATGCGCGGATCGCGTGCTTCAGGTAGAACGCGTCGTCGCCTTGCAGGTCGCCCGAATCGAGCAGCTCGGCGGCGGCGTCGAGCGACATTTCGCGCACGAGCTCGCCCGCGTCATCGACGATGCCGGGCGAATCGGTCAGGAAGATGATTTTGTCGGCGCGCAGCGCGATCGCGGCGGCCGATGCGACATCCTCCATCGACAAGTTGAATGCTTCGCCCGTCGGCGAGAAACCGAGCGGCGACAGCAGCACGAGCTTGCGGCTCGCGAGCGAGTGGCGAATCGATTCGGCGTCGATTTTGCGCACGACACCGGTATGCGCGAAATCGACGCCGTCGAGCACGCCCACCGGCCGCGCGGTGACGAAGTTGCCCGACACGACGCTGATGTGCGCGTGCGCCATTGGCGTGTTCGGCAAACCCTGGCTGATCGCCGCTTCAATATCGAGCCGCACTTCGCCTGCGGCTTCCTTCGCCGATTCGAGCGCGCGCGCGTCGGTGATCCGCAGCCCGTGCGAGAAAGACGATTCGACGCCGTGCAGGCTGAGCTGCTCCTCGACTTGCGGACGCGACCCATGCACGAGCACGATTTGAATGCCCATCGCCTGCAGTAGCGCGATGTCGGATACGAGCGCGCTCAGCAATCCGCGATGCACGACCTCGCCGCCGAAGCCGACGACAAACGTACTGTTCCGGAACTTATGGATGTACGGCGCGACCGAGCGCATCCAGTCGACGAACTGCGCGTGATGCGCGGCTTCGTCGGCGGAATATGGGGGCGCGGCGTCCGGCTGGGCGGCGGGAAGGTCGGATTGGGAATTCATGGCCGGGATTATAATGCGCCCCCATGTCGAATGTACCTAAAAGTCCCGTGCGAAATCGTGCCGACACGCCGCACGGGCCGCGGCCTGAAAACGATGCCCGCGCGCCGCATGCGCAACAGCAGGCGGCGCGCCCGGCGCAGGCCGGCGTATCGCGCGGCGAAGCTCCACCCGCTGCCGCCTCTCACGGCGGCGCACCGCAAGCAGGGGCGCGTAGCCACGGCGCATCGCACGCTGCGGCTCCCGGCCGTGGCGCGCCGCAAGCCGCCACGTCGCGCGATAGCGCATCGTCATCCGCCGCGCCGCCAGCCGGCGCGGCGCACGGCGAAGCGGCCGGCCGCGCGCCGCGCGCCCGCGCCGAGCGCAGGCCGGTTGCGCCGAATCCCGTTCCGCCGATCACGTTTGCCGAAAGCCTGCCCGTGTCGGGCAAGCGCGACGAGATTGCGCGCGCGATCGCCGCGCACCAGGTCGTGATCGTTTGCGGCGAAACCGGCTCGGGCAAGACCACGCAGCTTCCGAAGATCTGCCTGTCGCTCGGGCGTGGGCTGGGCGCGGGCGGCACGGGCCTGATCGGCCACACGCAGCCGCGGCGGCTCGCGGCGTCGTCCACCGGCCGGCGGATCGCCGACGAGCTTGGCACGCCGTTCGGCGAGGTGGTCGGCTACAAGGTGCGCTTCACCGACAACCTCGCGCCGGGCGCGTCGGTCAAGCTGATGACGGACGGCATCCTGCTCGCCGAGACGCAGACCGATCCGCTGCTCAAAGCGTATGACACGCTGATCATCGACGAGGCGCATGAGCGCAGCCTGAACATCGATTTCCTGCTCGGCTATCTGAAACAGATCCTGCCGAGGCGGCCGGATCTGAAGCTGATCGTCACGTCGGCGACGATCGACGCGGAGCGCTTCGCGCGCCATTTCGGCCGCGACGGCGCGAACGCGCCGGTGATCGAGGTGAGCGGGCGCCTGTATCCGGTCGAGATCCGCTACCGGCCGATCGCCGAGGACCGGCCGGCCGCGGCGCGGCACGCGCAAGGCGCGCCGGGCGCCTCGGCAGCCGGCGCGGCGAGCGCAACAGGCGCGGCCGGCGGCGGCCGCGACCGCGCGAAAAACGCGCGCGGTGCCGAGCGCGACCTGATGGACGGCATCGTCGACGCGGTCGACGAGCTGTGCCGCGAAGGCCCGGGCGACGTGCTCGTGTTCCTGCCTGGCGAGCGCGAGATCCGCGACGCGGCCGAGGCGCTGCGCAAGCACCATCCGCCGCACACTGAGATTCTGCCGCTTTTCGCGCGGCTGTCCGCGGCCGAGCAGGAGCGCGTGTTCAAGCCGTCGAACGCGCGCCGGATCGTGCTGGCGACGAACGTCGCCGAGACGTCGCTGACGGTGCCGGGGATTCGCTATGTCGTCGATGCGGGCCTCGCGCGCGTGAAGCGCTATTCGTACCGCAACAAGGTCGAGCAGTTGCAGGTCGAGGCGATCTCGCAGGCGGCCGCGAACCAGCGCGCGGGCCGCTGCGGCCGCGTCGCGGACGGCATCTGCATCCGTCTGTATGAAGAAAGCGATTATCAGGCGCGGCCGCGCTTCACCGATCCGGAGATCCTGCGCTCTTCGCTCGCGGCGGTGATTCTGCGGATGAAGTCGCTGCATCTGTCGGAGATCGAATCGTTTCCGTTTCTCGAGCCGCCGCCCGGCCGCGCGATTGCCGACGGCTATCAGCTGCTCAACGAGCTGGGCGCAGTCGACGACGACAACGCGCTGACGCCGCTCGGCCGCGAACTGGCGCGGCTGCCGCTTGATCCGCGCGTCGGCCGAATGATTCTCGCCGCGCGCGACCAGCACGCGCTGCGCGAGGTGCTTGTGATCGCGAGCGCGCTGTCGGTGCAGGATCCGCGCGACCGGCCGATCGACGCGCAGGAGCAGGCCGACCAGGCGCACCGGCGCTTTGCCGACGAGCGCTCCGAGTTCCTGCAGTGGCTGAAGATCTGGACGTGGTTCGACGACGCGCTCGCGCACAAGAAATCGAACCGTCAACTCGCCGACGCGTGCCGTGCGAATTTCTTGTCGCATCTGCGGCTGCGCGAGTGGCGCGACGTCCATTCGCAATTGCTTACCGTCGTGCGCGAGCACGGCTGGCGGCTGAACGAAGCCGACGCGACGTTCGAGCAGATCCACCTCGCGCTCCTGACGGGCCTGCTCGGCAATCTCGGCTTGAAAGCCGACGACGAGCCGCATTACCTCGGCGCGCGCGGGATCAAGTTTCATTTGTGGCCGGGCTCCGCGCTCGTGAAGAAGGCGGGGCGCTGGGTGATGGCGGCCGAGCTGGTCGAGACGAGCCGGTTGTACGCACGCTGCATCGCGAAAATCGAGCCCGAATGGATCGAGAAGGTCGGTGCGCATCTATTGAGAAAGTCGCTGTCGGAGCCGCATTGGGAGAAGCGGCCTGCGCAGGTGAGCGCGTTCGAGCGCGCGACGCTGTACGGGCTGCCGGTCTACCATCGGCGGCGTGTCGCGTTCGGCCGCCAGGACCCGGCGCGCGCGCGGGAGTTGTTCATTCGCGGCGCGCTCGTCGACGGCGAGTTCGACACGAAACTTGCGTTTTTCGCGCACAACCGCAAGCTGCTGGCCGACATCGAGCAACTCGAGCACAAGTCGCGCCGGCAGGACGTGCTCGTCGACGACGAGCTGATCTACGCGTTCTACGATCAGACGATTCCGGCAGGCATTCATACGGGCGCGGCGTTCGAGCGCTGGTATCGCGACGAGGTGAAAAAGAGCGGTCAGCTGGAAGACAAACTGCGCCTGTTATATCTGTCGCGCGATGATCTGATGCGCCACGAGGCGGCGGGCGTCACGACCGACCTGTTCCCTAAGAGGGCGACGATGGCGGGCGTCGAGATGACGCTTTCGTACCATTTCGAGCCCGGCGCGCCGCGCGACGGCGTGACGCTCGCGGTGCCGCTGTTCGCGCTGAACCAGATTGATGCGCGGCGCGTCGAGTGGCTCGTGCCGGGGATGTTGAAGGAGAAGGTGCAACTGCTGCTCAAGTCGCTGCCGCAGAAGCTGCGCCGGCACTGCGTGCCGCTGCCCGAATATGCGGCGGGCTTCGTCGAGCGGCACGGCGCGGCGCGTTTCGGCACGGCCGGTCCAGGCACGGCCGCTGCGCCCGTGGGCGGCCTCGTTGATGCGCTGATCGCCGATATCCGCGAGCAAACGCAGATCGCGGCCAAGACCTCCGATTTCAAGCTCGAGACGCTGCCCGCGCATCTGTTCATGAATTTCAAGGTGGTCGACGAGCACGGCCGACAACTCGCGATGGGCCGCAATCTCGCGCAGCTGCGCGCGGAACTCGGCGCGCAGGCGCAACAGCATTTTCAGAAGATCGCCGCGGCCTCGACGCTCGCGCCGGTCGGCGGCGCGCAAGGCCAGGCGGCGCCGGGCGCAACGGCAGCGGGCGGCGACGGCGCGGCGCACGGTACGGGCGCAGCAGGCAAGGGCGCGGCAGGCAGCGGTGCGCGCGGCGCGGTTGTGTCGTCGGGCGGTGCGGCCGGGGCCGACGCCGGCGCGACCGCGCTCTACGAAAACCTGACGACTTGGAATTTCGGCAAGCTGCCGGAATTGCTCGAAATCCGCCGGCGGGGCGAGACGCTGTTCGGCTATCCGGCGCTCGTCGACCGGGGCGCGCATTGCGATGTCGAGGTATTCGACTCCCCGGACGAGGCGGCGCGGATTCATCGCGCGGGGTTGCGGCGGCTGTTTGCGCTCCAATTGAAGGAGCCGATCAAATATCTGGAAAAAAACCTGCCCGGCCTGCGCGAAATGGCGATGCAGTTCATGGCGCTCGGCACGCAGGACGAACTGCGTGACCAGTTGATCGCGCTCGCGCTCGATCGTGCGTGCCTGCAGGAGCCGCTGCCGGACGATGACGCGAGCTTCCACGCGCGCCGCGACGAGGGCCGGGGCCGCTTGAGCCTGCTCGCGCAGGAGATCGCGCGGCTCGTCGGACAGATCCTCGCCGAGTACGCGGGGCTCGTGAAGAAACTCGCGCAGGCCAAGCCGTTCGCGGCGGCCTATGCGGACATGCAAGGGCAGCTCGCCGCGCTGGTCGGCAAGCGTTTTGCCGTCGATACGCCCTATGCGCAGCTCGCGCATTTTCCGCGCTATCTGAAGGGCATCGCGTTGCGGATCGACAAGCTGAAAGCCGATCCCGCGCGCGACGCGCGCCAGCTCGCCGAACTCGCGCCGCTCGCCCAGCATTACCAGCGCGCGCTTGCGCAGCGCGGCGGCGTCGCCGACGCGCGGCTCGCCGAGTTCCGCTGGCTACTCGAGGAACTGCGCATTTCGCTGTTCGCACAGGAATTGCGCACGCCGATGCCGGTGTCGGTCAAGCGCCTCCACAAGGTGTGGGAGTCGATGCAGCGCTAGCGCGCATCGCTTTGCGCTTTGCCGCATGGCATTCGCCGCCGCCCGGTTTCGCCCGGGCCGCGGGCGGGTTGGGCAGGCGGACAAGCTGGCACGCGGCCTTCCGAGGCGGCGGCGCGTGGCGGCAGAGCGCACCGGCGAGTTTTTCGCGATCATGAAGCCCATTGCCGCGCGAAGCCGCCGCCTCGGTATCCTCGCGCGAGCGGGCAACAGGCAGCAGGCAGCAGGCAGCAGGCAGCAGGCGGGGCGACTGCCGCCCACGGCTGCGTTCGCTGGACCCCGGAAGGGCGTGCAGGTCAACCGTCGGCCTGCCCAAACGTTCTACAATGACGGCTGTCCCACGACGTGAGTCTTCATGCGCACTTTCCTGTCCCTCGGGCGCGCCGCCGCGCTCGCCGCCGCCTTTCTGGCGCCCGCCGCCGCTTTCGCCAACAATGTCATCGTGCTGAATTCGGCCGAGGCGACGCTGTCGCTGATCGACCAGAACAGCCGTCAGGTCATCGGCACGATGCCGACCGGCAAGGAGCCGCACCACTTGATGGCGACGCCGGACAGCTCGTCGCTGATCGTCGCGAACTCGGTGTCGAACAGCCTGATGTTCCTCGATCCGAAGACGGGCAAGCTGCAACGCACCGTCGAGAATATCGACGATCCGTACCAGCTCGGCTTCTCTCCGGACCGTAAGTGGTTCGTCGCGGCGGGGTTGCGGCTCGATCGCGTCGATATTTACGGCTACGACGGGCTCGACCTGAAACTCGTCAAGCGCTTGCCGCTCGAGGTGATGCCGAGCCACCTCGCGTTCACGAAGGACAGCAAGACGGTGCTGGTGTCGCTGCAGGTGTCGGGCGAACTCGCGGCGATCGATCTGCCGACGCAGACCGTCAAATGGAAGATGAAGGTCGGCAAGGTGCCCGCGGGCATCTGGCTTACGCCCGGCGACAAATATGCGCTCGTCGGGATGACGGGCGCCGATTACGTTGCGGTGGTCGACTGGCGCAACCAGAAGGTCGTGAAAACGATTCCGACCGGTAAGGGCGCGCACAATTTCCGCTCGCTCGCCGACGGCACGCACGTCGCCGTCACGAACCGCGTCGCGAACACGATCAGCATCATCGACGAGAATACGCTGACCAACGTCGGCGATATCACCGGCTTGCTGCCGGGCCCGGACGACATGGAGCTTGCCGCCGACAAGAAGACGCTGTGGGTCACGTTCCGCTTTGCGAAAAAGGTCGGCATCATCGATCTGCCGACCCGCAAGCTCATCCAGACGATCTCGGTCGGCCGCTCGCCGCATGGGATCTATTTCTACGATCGCGCGCCGTGGACGGCGCCGAACGGCGCGTGACGCGTGGCGGGAGCTTGCGATGTTCCACATGATTGCCGCCGCGCTCGACGGTTTCGTGTCGAACCTGCAGACCTGGCTGTACATCGACGTCGTGCAGCCGCTGCTGTTCAAGTTCGATCTGATGGGCTACGACGAGGACACCTACGACGCGCTCTATTGGGTGATCGTCGGCGCGCTGGAGGTGGTCGCGATGTATGCGCTGCTGCGCCCGCTCGAGGCGCTGCGTCCCATCGAGCGCTGGAAGAACCGCAAGGAAGCGCGCGTCGATGTGATCTACACGCTGATCGCGAAGCTCGGCATCTTCAATCTGGGCTTCTTCTTCGCATTCCAGCCGTTGTTCGATCATTTCCAGGCATGGCTGCGCTTCTTTGGCATCGCCAATGTCAATCTCGATTACCTGTGGCCGGGCGTGACGTCCCAGCCGATCGTCGCGTTCGCGATCTATCTGATCGTGCTCGATTTCGCCGGTTATTGGTATCACCGCTGGCAGCACCGCTTCGGCATCTGGTGGGAACTGCACGCGGTGCATCACAGCCAGCGGCAGATGTCGCTGTGGTGCGACGATCGCAACCATCTGCTCGACGACGTGATCCAGGCGGGCTTTTTCGCGGCCATCGCGCTGGTGATCGGCGTGCCGCCGTCGCAGTTCGTTGTGCTGACGGCGGTAACGAATTTCGTGCAAAGCATCCAGCATACGAACGCGCGGCTGCCGTTCGGCCGGCTCGGCGAGCGGCTGCTCGTCAGCCCGATGTTCCATCGCCGCCATCATGCGGTCGGCTATGGGCACGAAGGCACGAAGTATGGCTGCAACTTCGGCGTGCTGTTTCCATGGTGGGACATGATGTTCGGTACCGCATCGTGGAGCCGCACGGTCGAGCCGACCGGCATTCGCGAGCAGTACGAGGGCGTGTCGTATGGCGACGGCTTCTGGTCGCAGCACGGGCTCGCGTTCGTGCGGATCGCGAAGCGGCTCGCGCCTAAGAAGCGGGGCGCGGCGTCGGCGTAGGTGGCGGGCGCGACGGCGGGCCGCTCGGTCTGCCGCCATGGCCTTCCGGCGGCTGTCCCGTTTGCCGCATGCGTGATTCAGCGTGCGCGATTCAGGCTTGCGCCGTTTTGCCGAGCGAAAGCCGCGTGGTTTATCCTTGGCTGCCTTTCCCTATTTCCCGCTCGATGATTCTTTCCGCATGAACGATCTGCTGCGCTCCTTCGGCCGGGCGCTCGCGGGTGCGCTGCACCCGCGCATGCTCTGGCTTACCTTCGTGCCCTTCATCGTGGCCGCCGTGGTCTGGGGCGCCGTGCTCTGGTTCACCTGGCAGCCGCTTGTCGACACCGCGCGCACGGCGCTCGACGGCTTCGCGTTGACGGCGCTGCTCTACAAATTCTTCAATGCGATCGGTGCGTCGCAGTTGCATGCGGTCGTCGCGCCGTTCGTCGTCGTGTCGCTCGCGATTCCGCTGATCGCGCTGACGGTGCTGCTGCTGATCGCGACGCTATCGATGCCCGCCGTGGTCAATCACCTGTCGAAGCGCTCGTTTGCGACACTCGAGATGAAGCGCGGCGGCACCTGGTTCGGCAGCGTATTCAATTCGCTCGGCGCGGCGCTGGCCAGCCTCGTCGTGCTGGTCGTCACGGTGCCGCTGTGGCTGATCCCGCCGTTTTTCGCGCTGCTGCCGCCCGTGATCTTCGGCTGGCTCACCTATCGCGTGATGAGCTATGATGCGCTCGCGTCGCACGCGAGCCGCGACGAGCGCCGCGCGCTGATGCGCACGTACCGCTGGCCACTGCTCGGCATCGGCATCGCATGCGGGCTGCTTGGCACGGTGCCGACGTTCGTCTGGGTGTCGTCGATCTGGATGATGGTGTTGTTTCCATTCGTCGCCGCCGCGATGATCTGGGTCTACTCGTTCATCCTGGTGTTCTCGGCGCTGTGGTTCGGCTTCTATTGCCTGCGCGCGCTGGAGGATCAGCGCGCGGCGCTCGCCAACACGGCGGCGGCGACTTCGAATGAATTGACGAGGCGCGCATGACAATCGGCATCGTTATCATCGGCGACGAAATCCTGTCGGGACGGCGTCAGGACAAGCACCTGGCCAAGGTGATCGAACTGCTTCGCGCGCGCGGGCTGACGCTCGGCTGGGCCGAGTATGTCGGCGATGATCCCGCGCGGATCACCGCGACGCTCGAGCGCACGTTCGCATCGGGCGACATCGTGTTCTCGACGGGTGGCATCGGCGCGACGCCTGACGACCATACGCGCCAATGCGCGGCCGCGGCGCTGCGCGTGCCGCTCGCGTTGCATCCGGATGCCAAGGCGCTGATTCAAGCGCGCATCCGCGAGATGCATGTCGATCCGGCCGCGAGCGTCGATTTCGAGTCGCCCGAGAATCTTCACCGGCTGAACATGGGTGTGTTTCCGCAAGGCGCGTCGATCATTCCGAACGGCTACAACAAGATTCCCGGCTTTTCGGTCGGCGACCATCATTTCGTGCCGGGCTTTCCGGTGATGGCATGGCCGATGATCGAGTGGGTGCTCGATACGAAGTACGCGCATCTGCACCACGCGACGCCCCACGCGGAGCGCTCGCTTTACGTGTTCGATCTGCCGGAATCAACGCTCACGCCGCTGATGGAGAAGATCGAGCGCGATTTTCCCGGCGTGCGGGTGTTCAGCCTGCCGAGTGTCGGTGATGCGGAGCGCGGCGGTATCTACGCGCGCCGGCATATCGATCTCGGCGTGAAGGGCGAGCCGGAGGCGGTGGCGGCTGCGTTTGTCAAGTTGCGCGAAGGGGTGCATCTGCTTGGCGGCGATATCGTAGAGCCCCACATCGAACCCTGAGGCGCTTGAATAGCGCGGCCCTGCCGGGCCGCTCGCCCGGTGCGCGTCATCGCCGTGTCATCGGCCGGCCGGACGATGATGGGCGGCGGCGCATCATGCGCCGATCCACGGTAGGCCGCGGTGGCACCAGCCGTCGACTGTCTTGCGATGCCCTTGCGAATCCTTTGCACCTTCAAATCCTTCGAGCAGATCGTAGGCCTTCGCGAAGCCGGCCTGCGCGGCGGCAATCGCGGCGAGCTTCGAGCGCGCGGCGCTGCGGCACAGGAAGAGCACGGGCTGGTCGGCGCGCACGATCGAGCGCAATTGGTCGATGAATTCCGGGTTGGGCACGCCGCCCGGATAGCGGGTCCACTCGATATGCGCATATTGGCCGTCGCCGACGAGCGGCCGGCCAACCCAGTCGAGTTCCGCGCGGGTGCGCACGTCGACGAGACGCGCGTTCGGATCGAGTTGCAGCAATTCGAACGATTCGGCGGGCGACAGCGCGCCCGCATAGGTCAGGCCGCCTTGCGTGCGGCGCGCGTCGGCCTGGGCGTAAAGCTGTTCTAGTGTGCTCATGACGGGAGGTCTCCTGCAGATCAAAAAATCATTCTAGCGTGCCGTGCAGTCGATGATGGAAGCGCGAATCGCAATCTGAATGGCTCGTCGGTCCGGTTTGAAAGCTCCCGAAAATCACCAATCCGGTGCAGAATTGCTCTTTCGCACATGAATGGTGATTTCAATTGGCCGGATTGGCGGGCGTGCACAATCAATGTGCGAAATCGGACGCATTGGTTTGCATCCAAGCCCCGAAAGAGCGCGCCGATGCCCAGGCCGCGCGCGGCGAGACGCAATCCGCGCCGCTCTGGCGCATGGGTGGCATGGAAGCTGCTTTATCGGGATGGATCGGTTGTACGCGGCAAAGAACGCTGCGCCCAAGCAGCTCGCTTAACGAGGCGGTCCCAGTCCGCCGGATTTGTTCAATCAGGAGAAGAGGTTATGAGTAAAACCGTCGCCGACGTCATGCAGCTCGTGAAGGACGAGGACGTCAAGTTCGTCGATTTCCGCTTCACGGACACGCGCGGCAAGGAACAACACGTTTCGGTGCCGGTGTCGGCTTTCGAGGAGGACAAGTTCGAAAGCGGCCACGCGTTCGACGGCTCGTCGATCGCCGGCTGGAAGGGCATCGAGGCGTCGGACATGTTGCTCGTTCCCGATCCGAACACGGCTTTCATCGATCCGTTCTATGAAGAGTCGACGCTCGTTCTGACCTGCGACGTCGTCGAGCCCGCCGACGGCAAGGGCTACGAGCGCGATCCGCGCTCGCTCGCCAAGCGCGCCGAAGCGTACCTGAAGAGCACGGGGCTGGGCGACACCGCGTTCTTCGGCCCGGAGCCGGAATTCTTCATTTTCGACTCGGTCCAGTGGAATACGGACATGTCGGGCTGCTTCGTCAAGATCGGCTCGGAAGAAGCGCCGTGGTCGTCGGGCAAGGAATTCGAAGGCGGTAACACCGGCCACCGTCCGGGCACCAAGGGCGGTTACTTCCCGGTCGCGCCCGTCGACACGTTTCAGGATATGCGCTCGGAAATGTGCCTGTTGCTCGAGCAGATCGGCATTCCGGTCGAAGTGCATCATCATGAGGTCGCGGGCCAGGGCCAAAACGAGATCGGTACGAAATTCGCGACGCTCGTGCAGCGTGCGGACTGGACCCAGCAACTGAAATACATCGTCCACAACGTCGCGCACACGTATGGCAAGACGGCGACGTTCATGCCGAAGCCCGTCGTCGGCGACAACGGCTCGGGCATGCACGTGCACCAGTCGATCTGGAAGGACGGCCAGAACCTGTTCGCGGGCAACGGCTACGCGGGCCTGTCCGAGTTCGCGCTGTTCTACATCGGCGGCATCATCAAGCACGCGCGCGCGCTGAATGCGATCACGAACCCGACGACCAATTCGTACAAGCGTCTCGTGCCGCACTTCGAGGCGCCGGTGAAGCTCGCGTACTCGGCGCGCAACCGCTCGGCATCGATTCGCATTCCGCACGTGTCCAATCCGAAGGGCCGCCGCATCGAAACGCGTTTCCCGGACCCGATGGCCAACCCGTACCTCGCGTTCTCGGCGCTGATGATGGCGGGCCTCGACGGCGTGCAGAACAAGATTCATCCGGGCGAAGCCGCCGACAAGAATCTGTACGATCTGCCGCCGGAAGAAGACGCGAAGATCCCGACCGTCTGCGCCGGTCTCGACCAGGCGCTCGACGCGCTCGACAAGGATCGCGAGTTCCTCACGCGCGGCGGCGTGTTCACGGACGGGATGATCGATGCGTACCTCGAACTGAAGGAAGGCGAGCTGCAGCGCTTCCGCATGACGACGCATCCGATCGAGTTCGAGATGTACTACTCGCTGTAAGCGGCGATGGCGCTTCGTTTCGTCGGCGGGCGAAGCGCCGCGGCGCCGACCGGCCTTCGCGCGGCAGGTGCGCGCGAAGGCTTCGGACCTTGGGGGACGGCGAGACGCCGTCCCCTTTTTGTTCCGCCCGTCATGGCGGTTTTTGACACGGCATCCACGCAAGATGGTTCTGAAGAATCTGATCAAGGCCAGGGCCGGCCACTCGGAGCGCCTGTCGGACGATGACCGGCTGGCGCGCTCCGGGCTATTGACCGGGCTCGAAGCGTTGCCCACGGTCGTGCTCGTGCTCGACCGGCGCACGCTCAAGATTGCATTTGCGAATCCGTCGGCGGAGGCGATGCTCGACATCTCACGGCGGCAACTGTCGCAGATGCCGTGGGGCGAGATTTTTCCGAACGCGAACGAGCTGGCGACGACGATCACCGCGATCGGCGAGGAGCGTTTCCACGCGACCCATCTCGACACCGTGCTCGACCGCCCGGGCCGCGAACCGTTGCATGTGCACGCGATCGTCGGCTTTCTCGAGGGGGCGCCGGACTACGTGCTCGTCGAGCTGTTCGAAAACGAGCGGCAGTCGCGCACGGATCGCGAGGAACGGATTCACGATCTCACGGCCGTCAACAAGCAGTTGATCCGCAATCTCGCGCACGAAATCAAAAATCCGCTCGGCGGCATTCGCGGCGCCGCGCAACTGCTCGAATTCGAGCTTGGCGAGCGCGAGCGCGGCGAGCTGCGCGAGTACACGCAGGTCATCATCAAGGAATCGGACCGGCTGCAGACGCTCGTCGACCGTCTGCTCGAGCCGCACCGTCATCCGCACATCGTCGGCGACGTGAACATCCATGAGGTGTGCGAGCGGGTGCGTGCGGTGATGCTCGCGGAGTTTCCGCGCGGGCTCACGATCGAGCGCGACTACGACGTCAGCGTGCCCGATCTGCGCGGCGACAAGGAGCAGTTGATCCAGGCGCTCCTGAACGTCGTGCGCAATGCGGCGCAGGCGCTGCGCGAGCGCATCGCGCAGGGCGACGCGAGGATCGAGTTGCGCACGCGCGTCGCACGCAAGGTCACGATCGCCAAGCGTCTGTACAAGCTTGCACTCGATTTGCGCGTGACCGATAACGGCCCGGGCATTCCCGACGACATCCGCGACCGGATCTTCTATCCGCTCGTGTCGGGGCGCGAGGAGGGCAGCGGGCTCGGACTCACGCTCGCGCAAACGTTCGTCCAGCAGCATGACGGGATGATCGAAGTGGACAGCCGGCCGGGCCGCACCGAATTTCAGATTTTGTTGCCGCTCGATTCGTGAGCGGCGGCGCAGTGATTCTCCATACCTCTGACCGACTATGAAGCCGATCTGGATAGTAGACGACGACCAATCGATCCGCTGGGTGCTCGAAAAAGCGCTCGCGCGCGAGAGTTTCGCGACGAGGAGCTTTGCGAACGTGCGCGACGCGCTTGCCGCGCTCGATCATGAAACGCCGCAAGTGCTCGTATCCGACATCCGGATGCCGGGCGGCTCGGGGCTCGAGCTGTTGCAGGCGATGCATGAGCGCCTGCCGGGGCTGCCCGTCATCATCATGACCGCGTTCTCGGATCTCGACAGTGCGGTTGCCGCGTTTCAAGGCGGCGCGTTCGAGTATCTGGCGAAACCGTTCGATGTCGACAAGGCGGTGGAGCTGATCCGCCGTGCAGTCGACGAGAGCCTGCGCGGCGGCGCGCCCGACGACGACCGGCTTGCCGACGCGCCCGAGATGCTCGGCCAGGCGAGTGCGATGCAGGACATGTTCCGTGCGATCGGCCGGCTGTCGCACTCGGTGGCGACGGTGCTGATCACGGGTGAATCGGGGACCGGCAAGGAACTCGTCGCACGTGCGCTGCATCGGCACAGCCCGCGCGCGAACGGCCCGTTCATCGCGCTCAACACGGCTGCGATTCCGAAGGATCTGCTCGAATCCGAGCTGTTCGGCCACGAGCGCGGTGCGTTCACGGGCGCGCAGACGACGCGTCAGGGGCGCTTCGAGCAGGCGGAGAACGGCACGCTCTTTCTCGACGAAATCGGCGACATGCCGTTCGATCTTCAGACCCGGCTGCTGCGCGTGTTGTCGGACGGGCAGTTCTATCGCGTCGGCGGTCATAGCCCGTTGCGCGCCAACGTGCGGGTCATCGCGGCGACTCACCAGAATCTCGAGGCGCGCGTGCGGCAGGGATTGTTTCGCGAGGATCTGTATCACCGGCTCAACGTGATCCGTTTGCGGTTGCCGGCGCTGCGCGAGCGCAGCGAGGACATCGCGCTTCTCACGCGCCACTTTCTGCAAAAGAGCGCGCGCGAGCTGGGTGTCGAGCCCAAGCGCGTATCGGATGAGGCGCTGGCCTATCTGAGCTCGCTGCCGTTTCCCGGTAACGTGCGGCAGCTTGAGAATCTCGCCAACTGGCTGACGGTGATGGCGCCCGCGCAGACGATCGAGATCAAGGATCTGCCGCCCGATCTCGTCGCAACGCAGGTCGCGGCGGCCGGCGCGGCCGCGCACGAAGCCGTCGCGGGCGGCGACGCGCGCGCGGGCGGCGGTAGTCCGGCTGTCGTGCCGCAGGCCGCCGGCGCGGGCATTGCCAATGCCGCGAACAACGCGCCGCCTGCCGCCGCCTATCCGTTATGGGAGCATGGGTTGCGTACCGAGGTCGCCCGCTTGTTACGCGAGAATTCTGCCGATGTGATGGACGCGCTTGCCCGCCGCTTCGAGGCCGCGGTGATTCGCGAGGCGCTTGATTTCACGCGCGGTCGCAAGGTCGAGGCGGCAGAGCGGCTGGGCATCGGCCGCAATACGATCACGCGCAAGATTCAGGAGTTGCATCTGGAGTCGTGATGCGGTTGACCTGTGCGCTGGCGCCGGTCGCGACGGCGGCGGGAGATGGCACGCGTCCGAACGGATGCGCGCGGCTTGCCCGCAGATCCAAGCGTGCTTCGAACGCTCGCGCATTCGGCCTGAAACGGGCCGGGGCATTCGGGCGCCCCGGTCGCATTGTGCTGCGCTACCCGATCTGAGCGACGACTGGTGTGTGATCGGACGGCTGATCCCATTTGCGCGGCTCGCGGTCGACCGTGCAACTCGTGCAGGTATCGGCGAGCGCGCTCGACAACAGGATATGGTCGATCCTCAAGCCCGCGTTGCGGCGGAAAGCGAGCATTCGGTAGTCCCACCACGTAAAGGTTTTGTCCGGCTGCTCGAAGCGCCGGAACGCGTCGACGAGGCCGAGCGCGACGAGTTGCGCGAAATGCGCGCGCTCCTGCGGTGATACGAGATTCTGACCTTCCCATTTCGCGGGATCATGCACGTCGCGATCTTCGGGCGCGATGTTGTAATCGCCTAGCAGCGCGAGCTTCGGATAACGCATGAGTTCGTCTTTGAGCCACGTTTGCAGCGCGTCGAGCCACTGCATCTTGTAGACGAATTTGTCGGAGTCGAGCGCCTGGCCGTTCGGAAAATAGGCGCAGATGATGCGCACGCCGTCGATCGTTGCGGCAATCAGGCGCTGCTGCGGATCGTCGAATCCGGGAATGTTGCGAACGACATTCGTTTCATCGAACGGCAGGCTCGTGCGCGCGAGAATCGCGACGCCGTTGTAGGTCTTCTGACCGGCGAACCAGCTTCGATAGCCGGCCGCCTCGAGTTCCGCGACCGGAAACTTCTCGTCGGGAATCTTCAGTTCCTGCAGGCAGAGCACGTCGGCGCCGCTCTGCGCGAGCCAGTCGAGGACATGCTGCTTGCGCACGTTCAATGAATTGACGTTCCAGGTGGCAATCTTCATTAATTCGTCATCGCCTTATGTGGCGCGGGTTTCCGGTAGAGAGACGGCTGCAGGAATCGCCTGGCTGCCCATCCAGCTACCCGCTTCATCCGCAGTGGTTGGGGCACAACAAAAGTGCGTTGCTGCTTTCGGCCGTGATGCCGCTCTGGCGCGCGGGCCGATCTTGATGAGCCGAAGTTTACCAGCGGGGACGAGCCGGTAGCGCTTCGTCGACGCATACCTGATCGGCCCGACGGCAACGCAGGCGGCGATTTGCGCCGGATATGGCGAGCGCACGGCCAGCCTAATGGGCTCGGCATTGGCAATGCGATGAAGCGCCGCGGCGAGCGGCGCGAGAATGGGGATGCTCGTCTACCAGCGCGCCGAGTGTGGGCGCGGGCGGAATTCGCCCAGCCGCCGAACGAGCATGGCGGCTCAGGCAAGTGATGAGCGAGAAATGCGCTGCTCGACAGCCGTTAAGTTCTCTTCAAAGTATCCGTGTTGTGAAGCTTGCCGTCATTTCCCCGGTAAATACAGATAGGACGGTCATTTTGATTGAGTATCGCCGGCGAACCTGTTGCAGTGTTTGGCGTGGTGTCCAACCAAGTATCCTTTCCAAAGGAGGTTCCGTTTTCAGACGTTAGATAGAACAGATTTCCGTCGCCGTTGTGGTCCAGGTGAACGAGAGCGAACCCTAACTTATTCGAGTACACGGCTGCTGGCGCCGCGTCCATCGCGACCAGCTCATTCACTCGTTCGTCGGCTCCCCATTGAATTCCGTTGGTCCACGTGACCCAACAGCGGTTGGCTTCACTGCCGTCACCGCGGTGATAAATCCAAAGCGTATCTCCGTTGACTGCCAGAGCCGGTGAGTCAGAAGTCGTAACGCCATCAATGCGCGTGTCTTTTGTCCACGCCACGCCATTGAACTTGGTGTACCAAAGCTGATTGCTGTCGCCGCCCGCGCCGCGGTGCACGAGCCACAAGTAATTTCCAACTACGGCAAGGGCAGGGTTTCCGGTGATGCCGACATTTTCGATACGGGTGTCTTTTTCCCATGTATAGCCGTCATCGTGGGAAACCGTGATCCATACTTGGTTACCGTCATTGCCCTGGCCGCGGTGGGCTAAGTACAGCGTGTTTTTGTAAATGGCCATGGCAGGGCCGCCCGATATCCCAACGCCGGGCACAAGCTTAGGTTCGCTCCATTTGGGATCGACATATCGCGTTAAATACAATTCGCCGCTATTGTTCGGGCCTTGATACGCGATAAGGAGCCTGCCTAATAGGTAATTGATCGCCGCAGGCGTATCGCTGAGCGGATAGGGGGGAACAAATTCCCCGATGTTTCGATTATGGCCGGCGGACTCGCCGGTGGCAGCGTGTGGATTGCTCATGGCTTACCTCGGACTGGAGAGTCTAGACGATAGGACGAATCGTTTGATGAGCGGGCGACGGCACATGGATTCCGACCGAAGCCGCGCTAAGCAGTGTAGTTCGGCATCCGATTGGCATTTACCCCTGAAACTGAACCGGTGCGAGCGTGCAAAACAGGCGGTCTGTTCGTTGTATGCCGGTCAAAGGAAGCTGGCGAATGAAAACGGCCGAGCATAGGGAAACGAGCGAACGACGTGGGCGCGAAAAACAGTAACGCGGCCGCTGTGCGGCCGGCATTCCCGAAGGCGAAGTGTTGATCGGCGCGCTGAATGAGGTTGGGCAATGGGTGAGGTCAAAGCGTGGCGAAGCGGCGACGGCCATCTGTGCCGCATGCGCGCGCATCGCGCAGCCGCCAACAAACGGCGGTTGACACACGCGGTGTTCGGGCCGCCGGATCGGCTCGAACACCGAGCAGCGCCGTGAAGCGTGCGCTATGCTACGACGGTTCATATGGCTGAGGACCACACGATGACACAAACGCTCGGATCCACGATTACGTTTCAGCGGCCGGACGGCCAGACCGTGAACGGCTATCTTGCCCGGCCGGAGAAGGCCGAAGGCGCGCCCGCGATCGTCGTCATTCAGGAATGGTGGGGCTTGAATGATCAGATTCGCGGCGTCGCGGACCGGCTCGCACGGTCCGGTTATCTCGCGCTCGTTCCCGATCTCTATCGCGGCAAGGCGACAGTCGAAGAAGAGGAAGCTCATCACTTGATGAATGCACTCGACTTCGGCGACGCGACGAGCCAGGACATTCGCGGCGCGGTGTCCTATCTGAAACAGCATGCGGCGCGCGTCGGCGTGACGGGCTACTGTATGGGCGGCGCGTTGACCCTGCTCGCGCTGTCCCAGATTCCGGACGTATCGGCCGGCGTGGTCTGGTATGGCTTTCCGCCGCTCGACTATATCGACGCAACGAAGATCCGCGTGCCGGTGCTCGGCCACTGGGCCACGCAGGATGCGGCCTTTCCGATCGCGACCGTCGATGCGCTCGAAGCGAAGCTGCGCGAAGCCAACGTCGATTTCACGTTTCATCGCTATCATGCGCATCACGCGTTCGCGAACGAGACGGCGCTCGGCCCGGACCGGATCGCGATCACGCAGTACGATCCCGTATGGGCGCAACTGGCGTGGGACCGCACGCTGACGTTTTGGGGCCGTACACTCTGGAAGTAACGCGCAATCGAGCAGGCGCGCCGGCTGCGTGTGGCGGCAGCCGGCGCGGTTTTCAGCAGATGGTGGCGGTGCGCGTCATGCCGTCATCTTATCGACGGCCATCGAAAAAGCGCCGGGAAGGTTTTCTCCGAGCGTGCGGCGGTGTGGAGCGGAGCGGCCAGACCGGCGTGCGCCGCAACTGGCCTGCCATTGCATCGCTCAGTCAGACGGGCGCGCCGACGCTTGCGAGCGCGGCCGCGTTCGCGGCCATCGCATGGTCGAATTCGCCGCGCTTTTCGGTCGGCACCATGAAGTAATCCCAGCACACGTAGTCGCAGCCGAACTTCCAATCGTCGCGCGTTTCGAACGGCGTGAGGAAGATGCTGTATAGCGTGTAACCGTGTTGTTGCGCGAAGTCGAACAGCGTTTCGGCGGTGTTGCCGTAGGCGCTGTACGTCGGCAAGCCGTACTCGACCGACACGACCGGGCGAAAGCGCCCCAGCGTGACTTGCGCGCCGCGCAGGCAGTCGATTTCGCCGCCTTCGATGTCGATCTTCACGAACGACAGTGATTCGAGCGCGGACGTATGCGCATCGAGTGTGCTCACGGTGACTTCGATTTGCGTGGGGTTGGCGGCTTCGGGCCGATTGAACTGGCGCTGGCGCAAGCCGCTTTCCTCCGGCGTGCCTTGCGCATAGGAAAACGATGCGGTGCCGGGGATATTGCTCAACGCGAGATTGAATAATTGGACGTTGGGCGTCGCGGCGAATCGTTGGGCCAGCGCTTCGTATGCGAACGGCAACGGCTCGAAGCCGAGCGCACGGCCGTTCGGCCCGATACATTCGGCGAGCGGCCCGAGATGCCGGCCGACATGCGCGCCGATGTCGATGACCGTGTCTCCTTGCTTGACCCACTTGCGATAGTGATATTCGAGCAGCGCCTCGAAGCTGAAGCTGATTGCTCCCGCATCGAGCAGTTCACGAATCCGAATCAGTCTGGCACGGCTGGCGGAATGCTCCACGTTGTCCTCGTCCTTGTCGTCGAAGAGGTTAGAGAGGGGGTGACCTGTCCCCGGATGATCCTAACACAGGGACGATGGCGGCCGATATCGGCTTGTTCCGGTTGTGTTCCGGCGGTTTCAGATCGCCGCGCGGCGGTCTCATGGAAATAAATCGAATGAAAGTTTGACTCATTCTCATATATCTCATATAATTTTCTTTCTCTGACGCGGGGTGGAGCAGTCTGGCAGCTCGTCGGGCTCATAACCCGAAGGTCGTAGGTTCAAATCCTACCCCCGCAACCAAATACGGCGAAAAAATCCCGCGTATGTGACCGATGCGCGATTCGCCAAAAAGCCCGGCCTAGTGCCGGGCTTTTTTGTATCCGCATTCGCCGTTCGCGATCCTCTCCTGGCGCTTTTCCCGTTACATTGCGTCATTGCGCCGTGTTCTTGCCCGCGCGCTTTGCGTATGACCGCGCGTTCGAATCGATCTATCGCGAACCTGTTCTTCGGCGCGCGGCGTCGGTATGCGTGCCTCGCACCGAGTCGCGCAGTTGAAACGCGCACTGTGTTTTTGTACAGTATCGGCATCTTGGATAAGCCGACGTCCCCTCCCGACGTGCCGCCACCGCCATCGAGCGGCGCGTGTGCGTTCGTGCGCAAGATCATCCATTGCGATTGCGACTGCTTTTATGCGTCGGTCGAGATGCGCGACGATCCGTCGTTGCGCGGCCGCCCGCTCGCGGTCGGCGGCCGGCCCGATCAGCGCGGCGTGATTGCCACCTGCAATTACGACGCGCGGCGCTACGGCGTGCATTCGGCGATGTCGTCGGCGCTTGCGATGCGCAAGTGCCCCGGCTTATTGATTCTGCCGCCCGCGATGGACAAGTATCGTGCGGCGTCGCGGCTGATCATGGCGATCTATCGCGACTACACGCCGGATGCCGAACCGCTGTCGCTCGACGAGGCGTATCTCGACGTGAGCCGCGCGACACGCTGTCGCGGCAGCGCGACGCTGATCGCGCGCGAGATTCGCGAGCGCGTGCGCGAGACGGTCGGCGTCACGGTGTCGGCGGGCGTCGCGCCGAACAAGTTCGTCGCGAAGATCGCGTCCGACTGGAACAAGCCCGACGGCCTTTTCGTCGTGCGGCCGCATGAAGTCGACGCGTTCGTCGCCGCGTTGCCGGTGCGCAAACTGCATGGTGTCGGCAAGGTGACGGCCGCGCGGCTCGACAAGCTCGGTATTGGCACTTGCGGGCAACTGCGCGCATGGTCGCTGTTCGATCTGCATCGCGAGTTTGGCGCGTTCGGCCGCCGGCTTTACGAGCTGGCGCGCGGCATCGACGAGCGGCCGGTGCGCGCGGATCAGGAGCGTAAATCCGTTAGCGTCGAGACGACCTACGTGCAGGATCTCGCCACGCTCGAGCAATGCGCGGCCGAGATTCGCCGGCTGACGGCGCAACTCGACGTGCGCATCGAACGGGCAGGGGCGGTACGTTCGATCAGAAAGCTGTATGTGAAGATCCGCTTCGCGGATTTTCGGCGCACGACGGTCGAATGCGTGGCCGATGCGACCGATCCGGACACCGCGGTCGCATTGCTCGAAAAAGGGCTTGCGCGGCGCAGGCAGCCGGTGCGGCTGCTCGGCGTCGGCGTGCGGGTCGACGAGGATACGGCCGAGCGGCATGGGCAGATTGCGTTGTTCGATGACGATCCGTGCGCCGGTGGGGCAATTGACGATTGCGCGGCGCTCGGCGGTGCCGGCGATGGCAACGGCACTGCGAGCCCGGCGTGATAAACAAAAAAAGCGGCAACCCGCGACGCAGGTTGCCGCCTGTTTCACGCACGAACGGCTTAAAAGCGAGGGCATCGCGCACCGCACGCGGGCGATGCCGCGTGCTTACGCGTGCGCCGTGCCGGCATCGGCCATTCCGTTGTGGCGCAGCAGCGCATCAATGCGCGGCTCGCGTCCGCGGAACGCCTTGAACGATTCCATCGCCGGGCGGCTGCCGCCCACTTCGAGGATTTCGTGCCGATAGCGCGCGCCCGTTGCCGCGTCGAGCACGCTGCCCGCCGTGCGCGCGGCTTCCTCGAACGCCGCGTAGGCGTCGGCGGACAGCACTTCCGCCCACTTGTAGCTGTAGTAACCTGCCGCGTAGCCGCCCGCGAAGATATGGCTGAACGTGTTCGGCCAGCGCGAGAACGACGCCTGCGGAATCACGTGGAAGCGCTCGTTGACGGCACGCGCGAAATCGTTGACGTTCGTCATTGCGGCGGCGCCGCCGCTCTGCGGGTCGAAATCGACGTGCAGCAGCATGTCGAACATCGAGAATACGATCTGGCGCAGCGTGCCGAGGCCGCTTTGGAAGTTCTTCGCGGCGAGCATCTTATCGAACAGCGCGCGCGGCAGCGGCTCGTTCGAATCGACGTGCGACGACATCGATTTCAGCACATCCCATTCCCAGCAGAAGTTCTCCATGAACTGCGACGGCAGTTCGACCGCATCCCATTCGACGCCGTTGATCCCCGACACGCCGATCTCGTCGACGCGCGTCAGCATGTGATGCAGCCCGTGGCCGAACTCGTGGAACAGCGTGATCACCTCGTCGTGCGTGAAGCATGCGGGCTTGTCGCCGATCGGCGCGGAGAAGTTGCAGTTCAAATAGGCGACGGGCGTCTGCACGCTGCCGTCGTCGCGCTTCGCGCGTGAGCGCGCGTCGTCCATCCACGCGCCACCGCGCTTGCCCTCGCGCGCATACAAGTCGAGATAGAACTGCGCGACGAGCGAGCCGTCGCGGTTTTCGACGCGGAAAAAGCGCACGTCGTCGTGCCACACAGGCGCTTCGTCACGCACGATCCGCACGCCGAACAGCGTCTGCGCGACCGTGAACAGCCCCTTCAGCACCGCCGGCTCGGGGAAGTATTGCTTCACCTCGTTTTCGGAGAACGCATAGCGTTGCTCGCGCAGTTTTTCCGCCGCATACGCAACGTCCCACGGCTCGAGCGTGGCCAGACCCAGCTCGCTTGCGGCGAACGCGCGCAGTTCGTCCCAGTCTTTTTCCGCATAGGGGCGCGCGCGCTTGGCGAGATCTTCAAGGAACGCGATCACCTGCGGCGGTGATTCCGCCATTTTCGGCGCGAGCGATACTTCGGCGAAATCGTGGTAACCGAGCATCTGCGCTTCTTCGCGGCGCAGCTTGAGTTGATCCGCGACGATTGCCGTGTTGTCCCATTCGATCTTGCCGCCGCCGTACTGCGGGCCGAGTTCGGAGGCGCGCGTCACGTATGCGCGATAGAGGGTTTCGCGCAGCGGGCGGTTTTCCGCGTATTGCAGCACCGGGAAGTACGACGGAAAGTGCAGCGTGAATTTCCAGCCCGCATGGTTGTCCTTTTGCGCGGCTTCGCGCGCAGCGGCGATCGCATCGGCCGGCAGGCCGGCGAGTTCGTCCTCGCTTTGCGCGTAATACGCGTATGCGTTCGTCGCGTCGAGCACGTGATCGGAGAACGCCTTCGACAGCGCCGCCTGCTGCTCCTGCAACTGCGCGAAGCGCGGCTTCTGGTCTTCGGGCAATTCGGCGCCCGACAGGCGGAAATCGCGCAGCGCATTGTCGAGAATCTTTTTGCGTTCGGCCGACAGCGTCGCGTATTCGGCGCTCGCGGCGATCGCCTTGTATTTTTCGTAGAGCGCGAGATTCTGGCCGACGCTCGACCAGAATTCGGTCACGCGCGGCAGATTTTCGGCATGCGCCGCGCGCAGCTCGGGTGTGTCGGCCACCGCGGTCAGATGGCCGACGATGCCCCACGCACGGCTGAGCGGCTCGGTCGTGCGCTCGAGCGCGTCGATGATGTTGGCCCAGGTCGCGGGCGTGTCGGGATGCGCCGCGTGCGCAACGGCGTCGTTTGCGTTGGCGAGCAGCGTGTCGAGCGCGGGCGTCACGTGTTCCGGACGAATTTCGCCGAAACGGGGCAGACCGGAGAAATCGAGAAGCGGGTTGGCATGGGCGCTGACGGACATAGGGTTCCCTGGCGGTTGCGAAGTAGGTGAAAGACGAGCGGCATACCGCGTGCCGCCCGCCGGCGTCATATCGACATTATTGGGGCGCGTCGCGCGGTTTCCAATTGGAAGTTTCTAATGAAACGATTGGGGCGGGAGCGGAGCAGCCGGATGACGGGCCGCACGAAGGCGGCGCACGCCGAGCGCCGCAGTGTCGGAGGGGCGGCGGCAGGCAGCCTGCGACCCCGTATTCGGCTGATGCGGGGAGCGTTTGGCACCGCGCGTTGCGGCACCGGGGTTGGATGACGATTTGTCGAAGCCGGGACGGCTGCCGCGAGCGGTGCGCAGTCGCGCCGAGCGGGCGGATTGCGCTGGCGGCGCGCATCGAACCGCGTTGTTCCGCGGGCTGACGCCGACAGCGCCGCGCATTGGCGCACAGGGCGGTATCGATCGGCGCGGATCGACGCCTTTATCGTTGCGCCGCCGCGTGGTCATGCGTTCACGCCATCATGCCGACGAACCGCCGAACCGCCGTAATGTCCGGCCGTCAAGCCGCTTGGGCCGCGCGTTCGGCCGATTCGAGCGTATTGATGAGCAACATCGTGATCGTCATCGGGCCGACACCGCCCGGCACCGGCGTAATATGGCCCGCCACCTGCGCGACCCCCGCGAAATCGACGTCGCCGCATAGCTTGCCTGCGTCATCGCGGTTCATCCCGACGTCGATCACGGTCGCGCCGGGTTTCACCATGTCGGCCGTCAACACATTGCGCTTGCCGACCGCCGCGACGATTACGTCGGCGTTGCGCGTGTGCGCGGCAAGCTCGCGCGTCTTGCTGTGGCAGATCGTGACGGTCGCGCCGGCTTCGAGCAGCAGCAGCGCCATTGGCTTGCCGACGATGTTCGAGCGGCCGATCACGACCGCATTCGCGCCGACGAGTGAAATGCCGTGCGCCTCGAGCATCTTCATCACGCCATAAGGCGTGCACGGGCGAAAGAGCGGCTTGCCTGTCATCAGCGCGCCAGCGTTCGCGATGTGGAAGCCGTCGACGTCCTTCTCCGGCGCGATTGCTTCGATCACCTTATGGCTGTCGATGTGGGCCGGGAGCGGCAATTGCACAAGGATTCCGTGGATGCGCGGGTCGCGGTTCAATTCGCCGATGCGCGCGAGCAGGTCCACTTCGGCGAGCGTGGCCGGATAGCGGTCTTTCACGGAGAAGAAGCCGTTGTCTTCGCACGCCTTGATCTTGTTGCGCACGTAGACCTCGCTCGCCGGATTGTCGCCGACGAGAATCACCGCAAGGCCCGGCTGATGGCCGCGCGCGGCGAGCGCGGCGGCGCGCTCGGCCGCTTGCGCGCGCAGGGTCTTCGAAAGGGCGTTGCCGTCGATCAGGGTGGCTGTCATGGTGAAAATTCGCTTGGCAAGGTGGAAGGCGGGGGGGCGGCGCGAAAAAGCGCTGCGAAGAAGCGACGGATTATACCGCTCGGCCGCTGCCGCCCGAAGTGGGCGCGACGGCCGCGCTTGGTGCGCACGCTATAAAAATAATGAGAACGATGGGCGGCTACCGCAAGCCGGCTCGCAATCGTGAGCGGCACGCAAGTGGGGAAGGTGCGCAAAGAGCAAGCGCGATGGAATGATGAAAATGGCCCGAACTGGAGCCGGCGCGCGGTGCGACCAGCGAAGGCAATTGGGCGATCGAGGGCCAGTACAGCGCAGCGCGGGTGAAGCCGGGAAGGCGAAACGAGCGCTCGCCGGCGCGCGGCGCGCCCGGCAAGCCCAGCCGGACGCGGCGGCGTGCGCGTTACGCCTGTTTCTTCGACAGCGCGAGCCGCAGCAGATCGGCGACCGTATTGACGTTGAGCTTTTCCATGATGTTCGCGCGATGCGCCTCGACCGTCTTGATGCTGATGCCGAGATCGTCCGCGATCTGCTTGTTCAGGCGCCCGGCGATGATCCGCTCGAGCACCTGCTGCTCGCGCGCGGTCAGCTTCGACAGGCGTTCGCTCGCCGCGCGCTGCTCCTGCACGCTCTTGCTTTCGCTTCTCGCCTTGTCGAGCATCCGCTCGACGAGCTTGCGCAGTTCGGCCTCGTCGAACGGTTTCTCGATGAAGTCCATCGCGCCTTTTTTCATCGTCGACACCGCCATCGGCACGTCGCCGTGGCCGGTCACGAAGATGATCGGCAGCGCTGCGTTTTCGGCGATCAGCCGCTCCTGTAGCTCCAGGCCGCTCATGCCGGACATCCGCACGTCGAGGATCAGGCACGCGATCTGCCCCGCCTGTTGCGCGGGCTGGTATGCGTCGAGAAACTGCTCGGCGCTCGAGAAGCATTGCACGCGATAGCCGTTTGCCTCCAGCAGCCATCGCAGCGAGTCCCGCACGGCCTCGTCGTCGTCGACGACAAAGACGGTTTCCTGAGAGGTGGTGACAGGGCTATTCATATCTCTCCCGTTACGGTTTGTGTTGGCGAGGTCTCGGACCCGTGACCGGGATCCTCTGGTTCTCCAATCGGCAGGCTGCAGTGGAACGTGGCGCCGGATATGCTGCCGTCCGGCTCGACGTTGTTGACCACCCACAGGCGTCCGCGGTGCGATTCGATGATCGATCGGCAAATGTTGAGCCCCATGCCCATGCCGTCCGATTTGGTGCTGTAGAACGGTTCGAACAGGCGCTCGGCGGACGCTTCGTCGACGCCTGGGCCCTGGTCGATCACGCGGATGTCGACGAAGCCCGCTTCGAGATCGGCGACGATGCGGATCACGCCGTCCGCGTTCGCCAGCTTGACTTCCTGCATTGCCTCGGCCGCGTTCTTCAGCAGGTTCACGAGCACCTGCTCGATCAGCACGGGATCGGCATAAATAATAGGCATTCTCGCGCGGATTTCGGTGACGATCCGGATCCGGCGTTTTCTCGCTTCGATTTCGGCGAGGCCCACCGCGTCGGCAACGATGTCCACCACGCGCGACGGTTGCCGCTTCGGCTCGCTGCGTTTAACGAACTCGCGGATCCGCTTGACGATCATCCCCGCGCGCAGCGCCTGCTGCGCGGTCTTCTCGAGTGCGGGCGCGAGCGTCTCGGGCGTCGCGCGGCCGCCTTTCACGAGCGCGAGCGTGCCCGAGCAGTAGTTGTTGATCGCGGCGAGCGGCTGGTTGAGTTCATGCGCGATGGACGATGCCATTTCGCCCATCGTCATCAGCCGGCTTGTGAACTGCAGCTTCTCTTCCTGCTGGTGCGCCAGCTCCTGCGCTTTCTTGCGGCTCGTGATGTCGGTGGCGATCTGCATTTGCGCGAGATGGCCGTCGACCCACTGAATGTACTGGCGGCGCACTTCGAACCATTTCTGGATGCTCTCGACGTAGACTTCCTGTGCATCGGCCGTGCTTTCGGTCAGCGCGGCGGCGGGCAGGCCCGCGTAGGTGTCGACCAGGTCGATCGAATCCGACGACGCCTGCGCGCTGTCGAAACCGCCGCCCGACAATTCGAGATGGCCGTCCGGGCGGATGCCGAACAGGTGCCGGTAATAGCGATTCGCGAACAGCAGCTCCGCCTCGTCGGCGGCGAGCACCGACACGGCCGCGTCCAGGCTTTCGAGCACCGTCGTGAAGCGCTCGTGCGCGGCGGCCAACTCCTCGCGCGCGCGCTTGGGCTCGGTGATGTCCGTCATCGACGACATCCAGCCCGTTTGCCGGCCCGAACTGTCGATGAGCGGCGATACATATAGGCGTGCGTGGAACAGCGAGCCGTCCTTGCGGCGCACGCGCAGCTCGAAGCCCGAGCTGGGCGCCTTGCCGCGCAGCGTCATGTCGAGCTGGCGCTGCATTTCCGGGTAGGCGTCGCGCGGCCAGTACGGAAACGGTGCGATCTTGCCGACGAGATCGCTTTCGTCCCAGCCCGTCATCCGGCAGAACGCGGGATTCACGTGCGTGATCCGGCCGTGCATGTCGAGCACGCGCATGCCGATCAGCACCGAATTTTCCATCGCGCGGCGAAAGAACGCCTCCGCGTACAGCGCCTGCTGCGCCTCGAAGCGCTGGCGCGTGTGCTTCCAAAGGCTCCACAGGCTCCACAGCACGAAGCACGACAGGCCGGCGACCAGCCAGACGAGCGTGTTGTTGGTCAGGTTCGTTGTTTGCGGGTACGCGTAGACGCGCACCGTCAGGCCCTGGCCAGGCGGGTCCAGCGGCAGGTCGTAGTGCGCGTCGCGCGGCAGGCGCGGGCGCGACGATGTCGACGCGAGTTCGCGGCTGTTCGCATCGACGATGGAAATCTTGTATTTCGCGGACAGCTCCGGCGGGATGTCGTGCTTCAGGATGCCTTCGACCGAGAACACCGCGGCAATCGAGCCGAGATAGTCGCGCTCGCGGATCACGGGCGTTTGCAGCGTCAGGTAGCCGTAGCCGAAGTCGTCGTAGACGAGTGCGGAGTACGTTTGCCGGCGGGTGTTGCGCGCCGCGCCGAACGCGCCGCGCACGATTTCGTCCATCTGCGTGTCGTTCGGCCTCGCGAGCCGCTGGCCGAGCAGCGGGAGCTGCATCGCGGGCCAGCGCTTCGCGCCGGGCGCGGTGTACCAGTTCAGATAGAGAATTTCCGGATGCGCCTGCAACACGTCGCCGACCGTTGCCTGGAACGCGTGCTCATCGACACGGCCCGCGGCGATGTCGCGCGCGAACGCCTGCAACTGCTCCTGCGCGCTCGTCATCGACAGGCGAATCTGCTGCTGCGCCCACGCGACGTTGCGATACAGCGTGTCTTCCTGCTGCTGTTGCTCGCGGCGATTGAGGCTCCATAGGATGAGGCTCATCACGACGAGGAAAACGAGAATCGACAGCAGCGGCGTCAGCAGATAAGAGTTGGACCACCATGGTCCATGGTGCCAGCGGGACGGCTGCGACTCGGCCGGCGAACGCGACGGTCGCGCCGAGCGTGCGAGAAGCCGATCGGTCAACATGGCTGGATTGTAGCTCAGCGCGTATTGCCCAAAGGGCACGGAAGACAGTTTGAACCGAAAGCGGAAATAGCTGCGCGCGATCCGCTTTCGATGCCCATGCGGCGGGTGCGGCGCAGCATTATTTCACATTAAGAAAAATAATCTCATAATTCGAAAATTATGTTGCACGGGGCCCGCGACGCTCTTTACAATCCGCGGGAGCTTGCAGCAGCCGGCCATCGACGTCGTCTGCACGAAGAGCGATCCTCATATCCCAGGACGCCAGTCCAGGACACCCAGGAGACGAGCATGTCCGCTGTACCCAACGAAGTGCTGAAATACGTCACGGCCGAACGTGATGATGATCCGCAGGAAACCGTCGAATGGCTCGAAGCGCTTGACGGCGTGATTTCGTCAGTCGGCCCAGGCCGTGCGCACTATCTGATCGAGAAGCAGATCGAATTCGCGCGGGTACACGGCGAGCACCTGCCGTTTTCCGCGAACACCCCGTACATCAACACGATTCCCGTCGAAGCCCAGGCGAAGATTCCGGGCGACCAGGACATCGAGCACCGCATCCGCTCGTACACGCGCTGGAACGCGATCGCGATGGTGCTGCGCGCGGGCAAGGACACGAACGTTGGCGGCCACATCGCGTCGTTCGCATCGGCCGCCACGCTGTACGACGTCGGCTACAACCATTTCTGGCACGCGCCGTCGGACAAGCACGGCGGCGATCTCGTGTTCGTGCAGGGCCACTCGTCGCCCGGCGTTTACTCGCGGGCCTTCCTGCTCGGGCGTCTGAGCGAGGCGCAGCTCGACAACTTCCGCCAGGAAGTCGGCGGCAACGGTATCTCGTCGTATCCGCACCCATGGCTGATGCCGGATTTCTGGCAGTTCCCGACCGTGTCGATGGGGCTTGGCCCGATCATGGCGATCTACCAGGCGCGCTTCATGAAGTATTTGCAGTCGCGCGGGATCGTGAATACGGAGGGCCGCAAGGTCTGGGCGTTCCTCGGCGACGGCGAAACCGACGAGCCGGAATCGCTCGGCGCGATCGGCATGGCGAGCCGCGAAAAGCTCGACAACCTCGTGTTCGTGATCAACTGCAACCTGCAGCGTCTCGATGGCCCGGTGCGCGGCAACGGCAAGATCATCCAGGAACTCGAATCGGAATTCCGCGGCGCCGGCTGGAACGTGATCAAGGTGATTTGGGGCAGCCGCTGGGATGCGCTGTTCGCGCGCGACAAGACGGGCGCGCTGATGCGCCGGATGATGGAAGTCGTCGACGGCGAGTACCAGACGTACAAATCGGAGTCGGGCGCCTACGTGCGCGAGCATTTTTTCAACACGCCCGAGTTGAAGGCGCTCGTTGCCGACTGGTCCGACGACGACATTTGGAACTTGAACCGCGGCGGCCACGATCCGCACAAGATCTACGCGGCGTTCCACGAGGCCAGCAACACGAAGGGCGCGCCGACCGTCATCCTCGCGAAGACCATCAAGGGCTACGGGATGGGCGAGTCGGGCCAGGCGATGAACATCACGCACCAGCAGAAGAAGCTGCCCGTCGAGCAACTGAAGAAGTTCCGCGACCAGTTCCGCCTGCCGATCTCGGACGACGAAATTGCCGACGTGCCTTATGTGAAGTTCGAGGAAGGCTCGAAGGAACTCGAGTACATGCGCAAGCAGCGCATGGATCTGGGCGGCTATCTGCCGCAACGCCGCGAGAAGGCGCAATCGCTGCCGGTGCCGGCGCTCGACGCGTTCGAGCCGCTGCTCAAGGGCACGGGCGAGGGCCGCGAGATCTCGACGACGATGGCGTTCGTGCGGATCCTCAACATCCTGCTCAAGGACAAGACGCTTGGCAAGCGTATCGTGCCGATCGTTCCCGACGAATCGCGCACGTTCGGCATGGAAGGCCTGTTCCGCCAGATCGGCATCTGGAATCAGGAAGGCCAGAAGTACGTGCCGGAAGATTCCGACCAGCTGATGTTCTACAAGGAATCGCAGACCGGCCAGATCCTGCAGGAAGGGATCAATGAAGCGGGCGGCATGTGCGACTGGATCGCCGCGGCGACGTCGTACTCGACGCACGGCGAGATCATGGTGCCGTTCTATATCTTCTACTCGATGTTCGGCTTCCAGCGGATCGGCGATCTGGCATGGGCGGCGGGCGACATGCGCTCGCGCGGATTCCTGCTCGGCGGCACCGCGGGCCGCACGACGCTTAACGGCGAGGGGTTGCAGCACGAGGACGGCCATTCGCTGCTGTGGGCGGCGTCGGTGCCGAACTGCGTGAGCTACGATCCGACGTTCGGCTACGAGCTTGCCGTCATCATGCAGGATGGCCTGCGCCGGATGGTGCAGGAGCAGGAGGACGTGTACTACTACATCACGGTGATGAACGAGAACTACGAGCACCCGGCGATTCCGCAGGGCGAGCACGTGGCGGCCGACATCATCAAGGGCATGTACGCGTTCCGCAAGGCCGAAGCTGACAAGAAGGCGCCGCGCGTGCAACTGCTCGGCGCTGGCACGATCTTCAACGAAGTGATCGCCGCGGCCGATCTGCTGAAGAACGACTGGGGCGTCGCGGCCGATCTGTGGAGCGTGCCGAGCTTTACCGAGTTGGCACGCGAAGGCCACGACGTCGAGCGCTGGAACCTGCTGCATCCGTCGGAAGAGCGCCGCCTCACGCACGTGCAGCGCTGCCTGAAGGACACGCAAGGCCCGGTCATCGCATCGACCGATTACGTGCGCGCGCTCGCCGATCAGATCCGCGGCCAGATCGATCGCCGCTACGTCGTGCTCGGCACCGACGGCTTCGGCCGCTCGGATACGCGCCGCGCGCTGCGTCACTTCTTCGAGGTCGACCGCTATTGGGTCACGGTCGCCGCGCTGAACGCGCTCGCTGACGATGGCAAGATCGACCGCAAGATCGTTGCCGAGGCGATCGCGAAGTACGAGCTCGATCCGTCCAAACCCAACCCGATGACGGTTTAACACGTGCGCCGCGCGATGCCGCGCGCCCCGTTCGCGCGATGAGCACGGGGGCGCGGCTGCGCTGCGCATGGGGTCGGCGCTGGCCGCTGAAGCGGCGGCGCCGATCGACTGGAGACATGAACAGATGAGTCAAGCGATCGAAGTCAAGGTGCCGGATATCGGCGATTACAAGGATGTCCCCGTCATCGAGGTGCTGGTGAAGCCGGGCGATGCGGTCGAGCCCGAGCAGTCGCTCGTCACGCTCGAATCGGACAAGGCGACGATGGACGTGCCGAGCCCTGTTGGCGGCACGGTCAAGGAAGTCAAGGTGAAGGTGGGCGACGCGGTGTCGGAGGGTTCGCTGATCGTGCTGCTCGATGGCGCGCCGGCGGCCGGCGCATCGCAGCCGAACGGCGCGACCGCGCCGGCTGCCGCTGCGCCGGCTTCGGCGCCGGCCGCACCCGCGGCGAGCGCCGCGAGCGCGCCGGCCGCGGGCGGCACGGTCGACGTGAAGGTGCCCGACATCGGCGACTATAAGGACGTTCCGGTCATCGAGATCGCGGTGAAGGTCGGCGATACGGTCGAAAAGGAGCAATCGCTCGTCACGCTCGAATCGGACAAGGCGACGATGGATGTGCCGAGCCCGGCTGCCGGCGTCGTCAAGGCAATCAGCGTGAAAGTCGGCGATACGGTGTCCGAAGGCACGCTGATCGTCGTGCTCGAAGCAGCGGGCGGCGCGGCCGCGGGCGCGCCGCAAGCAGGCGCGCCGGCTCAGGCTGCACCGGCTGCCGCGCCGGTGTCCGCGCCGGCCGCGGCGCCCGCGGCGCCCGCGGCGCAGGTTGCGCCCGCAGCAGCGCCTGCCGCACCTGCCGCGAGCGGCGAATATCGCGCCAGCCACGCGTCGCCTTCGGTGCGCAAGTTCGCGCGCGAGCTGGGTGTCGACGTGTCGCGCATCACCGGCAGCGGGCCCAAGAACCGAATCACGAAGGAAGACGTCACCGCGTTCGTGAAGGGCGTGATGACGGGCCAGCGCTCGGCGCCCGCCGCCGCGGCCGCAGCGGCCGCGGGCGGTGGCGAGCTGAACCTGCTGCCATGGCCGAAGATCGACTTCACGAAATTCGGTCCGACCGAAGCGAAGCCGCTGTCGCGGATCAAGAAGATCTCCGGTGCGAACCTGCATCGCAACTGGGTGATGATCCCGCACGTGACGAACAACGACGAGGCGGACATCACCGAGCTGGAAGCGCTGCGCGTGCAGTTGAACAAGGAGCACGAGAAGGCGGGCGTGAAGTTCACGATGCTCGCGTTCGTGATCAAGGCGGTCGTCGCGGCGCTCAAGAAATTCCCGGCGTTCAACGCGAGCCTGGACGGCGACAACCTGGTGTTCAAGCAGTACTACCACATCGGTTTTGCCGCCGACACGCCGAACGGCCTCGTCGTGCCGGTGATTCGCGACGCCGACAAGAAGGGCCTCGTCGACATCGCGAAGGAAATGAGCGAGCTGTCGAAGGCGGCGCGTGAAGGCAAGCTCAAGCCCGATCAGATGCAAGGCGGCTGCTTCTCCATCTCGTCGCTCGGCGGCATTGGCGGCACGCATTTCACGCCGATCATCAACGCGCCCGAAGTGGCGATCCTCGGCCTGTCGCGCAGTGCGATGAAGCCGGTGTGGGACGGCAAGCAGTTTGCGCCGCGCCTCACGCTGCCGCTGTCGCTGTCGTATGACCACCGCGTGATCGACGGCGCGCAAGCCGCGCGCTTCAACGCGTATCTCGCGTCGCTGCTCGGCGATTTCCGCCGCGTGATTCTTTGATGAGCATGACGGCGCGCGGCGCGCATGAGCCGCTCGGCGGCTCGCGCACCGCGCGCCGTCGCTCTGTCGGTACGGTAGGAAGCCCATACAAGTAGGGGACAGTTCATGAGTCTCATCGAAGTCAAGGTGCCGGACATCGGCGATTTCAGCGGCGTCGACGTCATCGAAGTGAATATCAAGCCCGGCGACGCGATCGAAAAAGAGCAGACGCTCATCACGCTCGAGTCCGATAAGGCGTCGATGGAAGTGCCGAGCGATGTGGCCGGCACAGTCAAGGAAATCAAGGTCAAGGCGGGCGATAAAGTGTCGCAGGGCACGGTGATCGCGCTCGTGGAGGCGGCCGAGGCCGCGAAGGCGCCCGAAGCGGCGAAGCCCGCGGCCGCCGCGCAGCCCGCGCCGGCCGCGCGCCCGGCCTTGGCGCCCGAAGCGGGCAGCTACGGCGGCGCCGCCGATATCGAGTGCGACATGCTTGTGCTCGGCGCGGGCCCCGGCGGCTATTCGGCCGCTTTCCGCGCGGCCGATCTCGGCATGAAGACGGTGCTCGTCGAGCGTTATTCGACGCTGGGCGGCGTGTGCTTGAACGTCGGCTGCATTCCGTCGAAGGCGCTGTTGCATACGGCGCTCGTCGTCGAGGAGGCCGCTGCGCTTGCCGATCACGGCATTGCGTTCGGCAAGCCGCAAGTCGATCTCGACAAGCTGCGCGGTTTCAAGGCGGGGGTCGTCAAGAAGTTGACGACGGGGCTGGCCGGCATGGCGAAGGCGCGCAAGGTCGAGGTGGTGACGGGCGTGGGCGCGTTCGTCGATCCGCATCATCTCGAAGTGCAGACGCAAGGCGGCAAGAAGGTGGTCCGCTTCAAGCAGGCGATCATCGCGGCGGGCTCGCAGGCGGTGAAGCTGCCGTTCATGCCGGACGATCCGCGCGTCGTCGATTCGACGGGGGCGCTCGAACTGCGCCAGTTGCCCAAGCGGATGCTCGTGATCGGCGGCGGGATCATCGGTCTCGAGATGGCGACCGTCTACTCGACGCTCGGCGCGCAAATCGACGTCGTCGAAATGATGGACGGGCTGATGATGGGCGCGGACCGCGATCTCGTCAAAGTCTGGGAAAAATACAACGCGAAGCGTTTCGGCAACGTGATGCTGAAGACCAAGACGGTCGGCGCGCAAGCCAAGGAGGACGGCATCTACGTGCAATTCGAGGGCGAGAAGGCGCCGGCGGACGCGCAGCGTTACGACCTCGTGCTCGTCGCGGTCGGCCGCAGTCCGAACGGCAAGAATGTCGGCGCGCAGAATGCGGGCGTGGCTGTTACCGAGCGCGGCTTCATCGAGGTCGACAAGCAGATGCGCACGAACGTCCCGCATATTTTCGCGATCGGCGACATCGTCGGTCAGCCGATGCTCGCGCACAAGGCAGTGCACGAAGGCCATGTCGCAGCGCAAGCCGCGCACGGCGAGAAAGCGTATTTCGACGCGCTGCAGATTCCGTCCGTCGCGTATACCGATCCGGAAGTTGCATGGGCCGGCAAGACCGAGGATCAGTGCAAGGCCGAAGGGATCAAGTACGGCAAGGCAGTGTTCCCATGGGCCGCCTCGGGCCGGGCAATCGCGAACGGCCGCGACGAGGGCTTCACGAAGCTGATCTTCGACGAGCAAACCCATCGGGTGATCGGCGGCGGGATCGTCGGCCTGAATGCGGGTGATTTGATCAGCGAAGTGTGCCTCGCGGTAGAGATGGGCGCGGACGCGGAGGATATCGGCAAGACGATCCATCCGCATCCGACGCTCGGTGAATCGATCGGAATGGCCGCCGAGCTGTATGAAGGCGTTTGCACCGACCTGCCGCCGCAGCGCAAAAAGTAAACGCCGCTAGGCGGCGTTGCCGCCGCAGCAAGAGAAATGGCGCCTTCCGGCAACGGGAGGCGCCATTTTTTGCAATGCGAGAGCGGACCACGCACGAAGACGGCGCGCAGCGAGCATCGCGGCCGTGGCGGCTGCGCAATGAAAAAAGCCGCGCATATTCGCGCGGCTTTTCCCATTCAAGCAGAAGACGTCAACCAGAGACGCTTACGCCGGCTTATTCGTGGTGGTGCTGCGGCGCGACGCGGCGGCGGCATTGCTGGCGGCCTTGGTGGCGACAGCGGCGGCGGCGTTGAAGTTCGTTTCCGCGATTTCAACCGCTTGCTTGGCGGCCTTCTGCACCGTTTCGTAAGTGGTGTTCGCGGCGTTGATCGCGGATTTCAGCGCTGCGACGGCGGTTTCCGAGCCGGCCGGCGCGTTCTTCGCGACATTGTCGACCAGCGCCTGAACCTTGCGGTTTTGCTCTTCGTATTGCGCCTCGGCGACCTTCGCGAACTCGGCTTGCGTGGCCGACGCGATTTCGTACAGATGGCGGCCATACGACAGCACCTTCTCGGCGATCGGCTGCGTCAGGCTTGCTTGCAGGGCGAGCAGCTCTTGCGCGTCCTTCACGGACAGCGCGCGTTGCACATTTTCCTGGCTTTCCGCGAGCGTCGACTTCACGACTTGGAGATTCAGCTCGATCAGCTTCTCGACACCTTCAAATGCCTTCGACGTCAGGCCGAAGAGATTTTCGATGTTGGCTTTCTGTGCGGCGGCAATTTGCTCGGGGGTCAGAAAAGACATTTTCATGCTCCTGAAGAAGGGGTAGTCGATCGTGGGGACAACAAGCACAACTTTGGTGAACGAATGCTCAAAACAGCTTTGTGCAACGCAGCAATGGAGCATATTGTAGAGCGCCAAAATGGAAAGTCAAGTATTTTGTGCGCCGCACAAAATAGATAATTTATAGACAAAACAAAGAGTTGTGCTGTTTGAATGGAATCGATTCCAATTGCTGCGCGCTATGATTCAATACGGGGCGCTGCAACACGGCTGCACCGTTGCGATACGTCAAGTAAACCAAACAACGAAGCGGAACGTTTAACGGTTTAATTGGTCGAAGCGCTCATCGTTTTCTGCGCGGGGCGGGTTTTGCACTCGCCGTCGCGCCTGCCGGCGGGCCGTCGCATCTGTTTTGCCGGCAACATCACGATTTTCCCGCCTCAAGTTGTTTGCCGATCGCAGACCGATATGCCGAACGCCTACGGCAGCGCACATAGCTGCCGCGGGCAGCGGGCGTCATGCGTGGGCCATCGTATTTTTCGATGAGGCAGCGCGTGCCGATTGGCTTGGTGTAATCAATTCTTACATTTCGGTTTAACGAAGATCGGTAAGTGCCTAATATTGCTTCTTTTTTGAGCTTTTAATACACTGGCGAAAATTTCCTCGCCGTTTTGTTCGGACCCCAATGAAAGCCCAATTATTTGCCCCGCTCAGGATGATGCAGAGCGTCGCGCTCAGCACTGCCGTTTCGGTTGCCATCACGTTGATGGCGTCAGCGGCTGCTGTCGCTCCCGCGGACGCGTTTGCCGCGACAAAGACTTCACATAGCGCGAAAGGCAAGAAGAAGAGCGTGGCGAAGAGGTCGCAGCGCGTTGCGTCGGCCGATACGGCGCGCGCGAGCGGCTCGCGCAAGCGGATGACGCTCGCGGCCGGCGGCCGTCACCACGGTGGCGTGCGCCGGGTTGCGTTCCAGCCGCGCCAGCCGTCGGTCGGCCAGGCGTTCGGCCTGCATGACACGCCGGATGCGCTCGCGCTGCGCTCGGGCGTCGCGTATGTCGTCGATCAGAATTCGTCCGAGCCGCTGTTCGATAAGAACTCGCACGCGGTCGTGCCGATCGCGTCGATCACCAAGCTGATGACCGCGATGGTCGTCCTCGATTCGAAGTCGCCGCTGACCGATCAGATCGAAGTGACCGACGAAGATCGCGATTACGAGAAAGGCACGGGCTCGCGCTTGTCGGTCGGCTCGGTGCTGTCGCGCGAGGATATGCTGCACATCGCGCTGATGGCCTCGGAGAACCGCGCGGCGGCCGCGCTGTCGCGCTACTATCCGGGCGGCCGTCCGGCGTTCATCGCGGCGATGAACGCGAAGGCGAAGGCGCTCGGAATGGCCGACACGCATTTCGAGAATTCGACGGGCTTGTCGAGTGCGAATGTATCGACCGCGCGCGATCTCGTGAAGATGGTGAATGCCGCTTACCAATATCCGTTGATCCGCAACTTCTCGACTGATCGCAGCTATGAGGTGTACACGGGCAAGCGCACGATCGCGTACAACAGCACGAACGCGCTCGTGCGTAATGCGTCATGGGATATCGGGTTGCAGAAGACGGGCTTCATCAACGAAGCGGGCGAATGCCTGGTGATGCAGACGACGATTCACGGCCGCCCGATCGTGATGGTGCTGCTCGATTCGTTCGGCAAGTATTCGCGTTTTGCCGATGCGTCGCGCGTGCGCAATTGGCTCGACAACGGCGGCGGCGAGCGTCTCACCGCGGTGAACACGACGGCGGGCACCTGAGCCGGCGGCGGCGCGTGATCGCTTGATGAAAAGCCCCGCGAATGCGGGGCTTTTGCTTGGGCTGGGCGTCGCGCGCGGCCGCTCACGGCAATCAGCTGCCTAGGCGCGTGCCCGGGCTTTCGCTGCTGATCAACCTGGTTATGCTTGTTTTTGCGTGAGCGTATCCGCGTCCTTCAGCGCTTCGGGGTGATACCCGAGCGATTCGGAAATCGTCAGCGCGGTGCGGCTGAGTTGGCCGAGCCACGCGTCCTGAAGCCGGTCGGCTGGAGCGGACAACGATAGCCCCGCGACGAGCTTGCCCGTGTCGTCGTAGATGCCGGCCGCGATGCAGCGCACGCCGAGTTCCAGTTCCTCGTTGTCGCGCGCGCATGCTTGCTGGCGCACGAGCGCGAGTTCGCGCTCGAGCTTCGGCAGATCGGTAATGCTGTTTTGGGTGTGGCCGGCAAGCCCTGTGCGCGTCGCATACGCGCGCACCCGCGAGGTTTCGTCGGCGGCGAGAAACAGCTTGCCGACCGAAGTCAGATGCAGCGGCGCGCGGCCGCCGATCGCGCGCACGACCTGCATGCCGGAGCGCTCCGAATACGCGCGTTCGATATAGACAATTTCGTCGCCTTGCCGGACTGACAGGTTGACTGTCTGTCCGGTCAGTCGATGCAATTCGCGCATCGGCATCAGCGCCGCGTCGCGCACCGACAGCCGGGCTTTGACGAGATTGCCGAGTTCGAGCAGGCGCATGCCGAGCCGGTACGTACCGGGATCGGAACGATCGACGAGGCGGCAGGTAACCATGTCGTTCAGGATCCGGTGCGCGGTGGAAGGGTGGAGTTCGGTGCGCTGCGCAAGCTCCTTCAGGCTGACCGGATCGCTGTGCGCGGCGAGCGCATCGAGGAGCCGCATCATCCGCTCGATCACCTGGATCGACGTTTTGGAATCCGGGTTTGGGTTGCTCATCGTCGTGAATCGATTGACGCATCAAGAATACAGGAATGCGACGATTGTATCTCGTATTGTGAAAAGAACGGAAGGCATTCGAGGAAGTCTTCGCCTGCGACGGCGTATTGGCGTGCCCGCTGTTTGCGCCGTGGCAGGGCCGGGCCGGCGCGCTAACTGGATATGGCGCGGGTGCGCGATGCGTGAAATTCCGCGCGCAGCCGAATACCCACCGACCGCTCGCGACCGCACGCACGCGTGACTGTTCACTTGGTGACAACACTGCGTTCGCTATTCGTGGATTTATCTTGATAGAGACGGTTTATAGAATGTCGACATGCTGACATTGGGCGACGCCCAATGCGCGAGTCGAGTGAGGTCGCATCATGAAAAAGACAATATCGATGTACTGGCCGCTTGCGATCGTTGTGCCGCTTGCCGCCGCCGCTTATCTGCATTTGTCCGACGTTGGATCACCGCGCGCGGGCGCCGTCGTGCGCGATGCGTCGGCCGAGCTTGCGCGCACCGTGTCGTATGGGTTCGTCGACGACGCGTCGCAGCCGCTTCCCGCCGCGTCGCAAGGCGCTGCGCTCGTGACGCCGAAGGCGCTGTAATGCGCGCGCCGTTGCGAGCGGGAATCGGCGGGCGTTTGTATAATGCCGCGTTCTCCATTCGAGCGGTGCGCCGCACAATTCTGGCCGCGTGATGAAAAGCGTCGCGATCTGTTTCGTTTGCCTCGGCAACATCTGCCGTTCGCCCACGGCCGAAGGGGTAATGCGGCATCAAGTCGCGGCAGCGGGGCTCGATGGCGCGATCACCGTCGATTCGGCCGGCACCGGCGACTGGCATGTCGGTGAGCCGCCCGATGCGCGTGCGCAGCAGGCGGCAAGCCAGCGAGGCTACGATCTTTCGAAATCGCGTGCGCGGCAAATCGGCCCGGCCGATTTCGAGCGCTTCGATCTGGTGCTCGCAATGGATGCCGCGAATCTCGCCGAGCTGCAAAAGCGCTGCCCACCGCAGTATCGGGGCAAGGTTCGGCTGCTGATGGAATACGCGGGCGACGGGGCGTCGCGCGAAATCGCCGATCCTTATTTCGGCGGCTCGCAGGGTTTCGAGCAGGTGCTCGATCAGTGCGAGGCTGCGTGCGGCGGTCTTCTCGGCAGCCTACGCGCCGGCGTGCCGCACCGGCATTGAAGCATTTTCGATGTTGCTTTCCACCCTTTTGGAGATAGGGATACTTGACTGATTTTGTCGAATATTTATACTTGACAAAAATCGTCAAGATTGCTGCCCATTCAATACCATGAGACTCACCACGAAAGGCCGTTTCGCCGTTACGGCGATGATCGACTTGGCGCTGCGCCAGGAGCATGGCCCGGTGACGCTTGCAGGCATCAGCCAGCGCCAGCGGATTTCACTCTCCTATCTTGAGCAATTGTTCGGCAAGCTGCGCCGGCATGAAATCGTCGAATCGGTTCGCGGGCCGGGCGGCGGTTACAACCTCGCGCGCCGCGCGCAGGACGTGACGGTTGCCGACATCATCATCGCGGTCGACGAGCCGCTCGATGCGACGCAATGCGGCGGTAAGGGCGCGTGCGACGGCACGAAGCAGCGCAACGGCCACTGCATGACGCACGAGCTTTGGTCGACGCTGAATCAGAAGATGGTCGAGTATCTCGATTCGGTGTCGCTGCAGGATCTCGTCGATCAGCAGCGCGCGTGCGAAGGCTCGCCGGCGGTGTTGCGCGACAAGCGCAAGCCCGAGCCCTCCACGGCGGGCGTCGAGCCGGTCCGCTCGATTCCGCTTGGCCCGAATTCGGTTTTCAATATCGCGAACTCATGACCGCCGCCGCGCGCGAAAGGCCGCGGCGAGCATAACGAACAGTCCCGCACAGAACACGCATACCCGGAGCGACAGATGAATAACGAGATTCCCCACCTGCCCATCTATATGGACTACAGCGCGACGACGCCTGTCGATCCGCGCGTTGTCGACAAGATGGTGCCGTATCTGCGCGAGCAGTTCGGCAACCCGGCGTCGCGCAGCCACGCATACGGCTGGGATGCCGAGCGCGCGGTCGAACAGGCGCGCGAGCAGGTGGCGGCGCTCGTCAACGCGGACCCGCGCGAGATCATCTGGACTTCCGGCGCGACCGAGTCCGACAATCTCGCGATCAAGGGCGCCGCGCATTTCTATCAAGGCAAGGGCAAGCACATCGTCACGGTGAAGACCGAGCACAAGGCGGTGCTCGACACGTGCCGCGAGCTCGAGCGCGAAGGCTTCGAGGTGACCTATCTCGACGTGAAGGAAAACGGCCTGATCGATCTCGACGCATTCAAGGCCGCGCTGCGCCCGGATACGGTTCTCGTGTCGGTGATGTTCGTGAACAACGAGATCGGCGTGATCCAGGATATCGAGACGATCGGCGAAATCTGTCGCGAGAAGGGCATCGTGTTCCACGTCGACGCCGCGCAGGCGACGGGCAAGGTCGGAATCGACCTCGCCAAGCTGAAGGTCGACCTGATGTCGTTCTCCGCGCACAAGACCTACGGCCCCAAGGGCATCGGCGCACTGTACGTGCGCCGCAAGCCGCGCGTGCGCATCGAAGCGCAGATGCACGGCGGCGGCCACGAGCGCGGGATGCGTTCGGGCACGCTGCCGACGCACCAGATCGTCGGGATGGGCGAGGCGTTCCGGATCGCGCGCGAAGAGATGGCCACCGAGAATGAGCGGATTCGCGCGCTGCGCGACAAGCTGTTGCGCGGTCTCGCGCAGATCGAGGAAACCTATGTGAACGGCGACCTCGAGCACCGGATTCCGCACAATCTGAACATCAGCTTCAATTTCGTCGAAGGCGAGTCGCTGATCATGGCGATCAAGGACGTCGCGGTGTCGTCGGGCTCGGCGTGCACGTCGGCCTCGCTCGAGCCGTCGTATGTGCTGCGCGCGCTCGGCCGCAACGACGAACTCGCGCACAGCTCGATCCGCTTCACGGTCGGCCGCTTCACGACGGAGCAGGAAGTCGACTACGTGATCGAACTGCTGAAGAGCAAGATCGCGAAGCTGCGCGATTTGTCGCCGCTTTGGGAAATGCATCAGGAAGGCATCGATCTGTCGACGATCGAATGGGCGGCGCACTGAGCGCGGCGCGGGGTTGAGCGGTTTATCGCGGACGCTGAGCGAAAAGCGCGCCGCACGGACGAAATGCAAGGAGTTTGAGTCATGTCTTACAGCAACAAGGTTCTGGATCACTACGAAAATCCGCGTAACGTCGGTTCGTTCGCGAAGGACGACGATGCGGTGGGTACCGGCATGGTCGGCGCGCCCGCGTGCGGCGATGTGATGAAGCTGCAGATTCGCGTCGGCGCGGATGGCGTGATCGAGGATGCGAAGTTCAAGACGTATGGCTGCGGTTCGGCGATCGCGTCGAGTTCGCTCGTCACCGAATGGGTGAAGGGCAAGACGCTCGATGAGGCGCTCGCGATCAAGAACACGCAGATTGCCGAGGAACTGGCGCTGCCGCCGGTGAAGATTCACTGCTCGATCCTCGCCGAAGACGCGATCAAGGCGGCCGTTGCCGACTACAAGCAGCGTCACGCGGGCGCGGCGCAAGGCGACAAAGCCGCTGCGTGAGGCCGGCTATGCGCTGCGCGCCGGCTGGCCGTGCGTTGCGGGCAAGCGCCGGGATAGGCGCTGTGGGCAATGCGCGATGAGCCGGTGGTGCAGGCAGGCTCTGTGTGCGCTGACGGCGCGGCGGGTTGGACGGACGACGTTTGAGTTTGAACGCAATACGCGCGTGGCCCGGCTGCGCGCGGCGAAGGACATTATGGCAATCACACTGACCGAAAAAGCGGCGCAACACGTGCAGAAGTATCTGACGCGTCGCGGCAAGGGGCTGGGCCTGAGGCTCGGCGTGCGCACGACCGGCTGCTCGGGGCTTGCGTACAAGCTCGAATATGTTGATGAGCTTGCCGCCGAGGATCAAGTGTTCGAGAGCCATGGCGTGAAAGTCGTCGTCGATCCGAAAAGCCTCGCGTATATCGACGGCACCGAATTGGACTTCGCGCGCGAAGGGTTGAACGAGGGATTCAAGTTCAACAACCCGAACGTGAAGGACGAATGCGGCTGCGGCGAGTCGTTCCGCGTCTGACGACGATTCCATACGGCGCGGCAACAGGCGGCGCGGGCCGCCTTTTTAATGGGCGGCGCAACGGCTCGCGACAGCGGGCGTTGGGCCGCGCGATCGACAACGAATCCTGCACGATTGCGACACGCGATGGTTTCGCTCAAAGACAGCCACTTTGATTTGTTCGGCCTGCCGGCGCAATTCGCGCTCGACGAGCAGGCGCTGGATGCCGCTTATCGCACCGTGCAGTCGCAGGTGCATCCGGACCGCTTCGCGGCGGCGGGCGACGCGCAAAAGCGCGTCGCGATGCAATGGGCGGCGCGCGCGAACGAGGCGTACCAGACGCTGCGCGATCCGCTCAAGCGTGCGGCGTATCTGCTTGCGCTGCGCGGCGTAGAGGTCGGCGCCGAGAACAACACGGCGATGGAGCCGGCGTTCCTGATGCAGCAAATGGAGTGGCGTGAGCGCATCGAGGATGCGGCCGCCGCGAGCCATGTCGGCGAACTCGACGCGCTGCTTGCGGAGCTGCGCGACGAGCGGCGCGCGCGGATCGCGAAACTCGCCGCGCTCGTCGATAGCGGCGCCGACCAGGGGGCAGCCGAGGCGGTGCGGCAGTTGATGTTCGTCGAGCGCGTGACGGCGGAGATCCGCGCGCAGATCGAGCGTCTCGAGCGCTGATGCCCGGCTGCGATGCCCGGCTGCGCTCTCCAGTCGCAGCCGCAACAACGGCCGCGGATGCGCGGCCGCGATACTAACTGCGCGCGGCACCCCGGCTTCACGCGCGCGATGCAACGAGGGCTACGCCCCTCATCGAACTGAAGATGGCTTTACTGCAAATTTCCGAACCCGGCATGGCGCCCGCGCCGCATCAGCGGCGGCTCGCCGTCGGCATCGACCTCGGCACGACCCATTCGCTCGTCGCCGCGGTGCGCAACAGTATTCCCGAAGCGTTGCCCGACGAAGCGGGGCGGGTGTTGCTGCCGTCCGTCGTCCGCTATCTCGAGAACGGCCGCCGCCGGATCGGTCATACGGCAAAAGCCGAGGCGGCGCGCGATCCGCGCAATACGATCGTGTCCGTCAAGCGTTTCATGGGCCGCGGCAAGGCGGAAGTCGAGGGCGCGGCGAATGCGCCTTACGAATTCGTCGACGCGCCGGGCATGGTGCAGATTCGCACGGTCGACGGTGTGAAGAGCCCGGTCGAAGTGTCGGCCGAGATTCTCGCGACGTTGCGCCAGCGCGCGGAGGATACGCTTGGCGACGAACTGGTCGGCGCGGTGATCACCGTGCCCGCGTATTTCGACGACGCCCAGCGCCAGGCGACCAAGGACGCCGCGCGGCTCGCGGGGCTGAACGTGCTGCGCCTGCTGAACGAGCCGACCGCGGCGGCGATCGCTTACGGGCTGGACAACGGCGCGGAGGGGCTTTACGCGGTCTACGATCTGGGCGGCGGCACGTTCGATCTGTCGATTCTGAGGCTCACGAAGGGTGTGTTCGAAGTGCTCGCCGCGGGCGGCGATTCGGCGCTCGGCGGCGACGATTTCGACCATGCGCTGTTCGATCATGTGCTCGCGCGCGCGAACATCGATGCGAAGACGCTCGCGCCCGAAGACGTGCGCCTGCTGCTCGACCGGGTGCGCATCGCGAAGGAGGCGCTGTCGGATGCGCCGGACGTGAAATTGGACGTGACGCTGTCGACGGGCGCGACGCTCGCGCAGGCGATCTCGCGCGATACGTTCGCGACCGTCGCCGAGCCACTCGTGCAGCGGACGCTCGGGCCGACCCGCAAGGCGCTGCGCGACGCGCAGGTCACGGCGGCCGACATCAAGGGCGTCGTGCTCGTCGGAGGGGCGACGCGCATGCCGGTGATTCGGCAAGCGGTGGCGGAATTCTTCGGTCAGCCGCCGCTCGTCAATCTCGATCCGGACCAGGTGGTCGCGCTCGGCGCGGCGATTCAAGCCGACCTGCTCGCCGGCAACCGCGGCAGCGGCGACGATTGGCTGCTGCTCGACGTGATTCCGCTGTCGCTCGGCGTCGAGACGATGGGTGGTCTCGTCGAGAAGATCGTTCCGCGCAATTCGACGATTCCCGTCGCGCGCGCGCAGGATTTCACGACGTTCAAGGACGGCCAGACCGCGATGGCGATTCACGTCGTGCAGGGCGAGCGCGAGCTGGTGTCCGATTGCCGGTCGCTCGCGCGCTTCGAGTTGCGCGGCATTCCGCCGATGGCGGCGGGGGCGGCGCGCATTCGCGTCACGTATCAGGTCGACGCGGATGGCCTTTTGTCGGTGTTCGCGCGCGAGCAGGGCTCGGGCGTCGAGGCGTCGGTGGTCGTGAAGCCGTCGTATGGTTTGGCCGACAGCGACATCGCGCGGATGCTCGAGGACAGCTTCAGCGCGGCCGAAGTCGACATGCGCGCACGCGCGCTGCGCGAAGCGCAGGTCGACGCGCAGCGCCTCGTCGATGCGACGCAGGCCGCGCTCGACGCCGACGGCGATTTGCTCGAGGCGGGCGAGCGCGCGGCGATCGACGGCCTCGTCACGTCACTGCGCACGCTTGCGACGGGCGACGATACGGACGCGATCGACGCGGCGACCAAGGCGCTCGCCGCGGGCACCGACGAGTTCGCCGCGCGCCGGATGGACAAGAGCATCAAGCGGGCGCTCGCCGGCCGCAAGCTCGACGAGATTTGATATACGCTGCGCCGCGCGGCCGGGCTGACGCCGCGGGCCGCGCGGCGCGACGACGAACCCGCGCGGCTGCGCGCCGAGCCGGCCGCGCCTAGCGCAACGAACGGAACCAACATGCCTCAACTCGTAGTACTGCCGCACGTCGAACTGTGCCCGGACGGCGCGGTGATCGACGCCGTGCCCGGCAAGAGCATCTGCGACAATCTGCTCGACAATGGCGTCGAGATCGAGCATGCATGCGAGAAATCGTGCGCATGCACGACCTGCCACGTGATTATCCGCGAGGGCTTCAACGAACTCGAGCCGTCCGAGGAGGACGAGGACGATCTGCTCGACAAGGCGTGGGGGCTTGAGCCTACGTCGCGCTTGTCATGCCAGGCGATCGTGAAGGACGATGTGGATCTGGTGGTCGAGATCCCGAAGTACTCGATCAATCACGCGAAAGAAAATCACTGATGACGCGCAAGGAGAGACGGCGATGAAATGGACCGATTCGCGCGAGATCGCGATTGCGCTGGCAGAACTGCATCCGGACGTCGATCCGAGGACTGTCCGCTTTACCGAGCTGCGCGAGTGGGTGCTCGCGCTTGACGGCTTCGACGACGATCCGAATCGCTCCGGCGAGAAAATTCTCGAAGCGATCCAGACGTATTGGATCGACGAATCGGATGTCGACGACGATTGAAGTGCTGAAGTGCTGAAGTGCTGAAGTGCTGAAGTGCTGAAGTGCTGAAGTGCTGAAGTGCTGAAGTGCTGAAGTGCGGTCGGGCGAGTGTTCGCGCATGTGGGCAGATGTCTGCAACGTTCGCGCGCACGGCCCACGCGCACACGCGAACGGATATGGCTGCCGAGCGGTGCTCGCACGGCGTTGCGTCGGCGGCGGGTCGCAGCGAAATCGAATCATGCGTAAAGAAAAACGGCTCGTGAAGCGATCGCTTCACGAGCCGTTTTTTCATACCGCCCCGCTCGCGCGGTGCGCTGATCAGGCGCCGACCAGTGTGCCGTTTTCGACCCGCACGCGCTGCCCTTGGCCGAACGGCGGCGGGTTGCGGTACGTAAAGGTGCGCGTCGAGCCGTCTTGCATCTGCACTCGCACCTGATAATCGGTTTCGCTGCGAACCTGTTTTTCGATTGCATTGCCGGCGAGCCCGCCGCCGAGTGCGCCAAGGATCGTCATTGCCGCGCGGCCGTTTCCGTGGCCGAACTGGTTGCCGGCAAAGCCGCCCGCCGCCGCACCGCCGATCGCGCCAAGCCCCGAACTGGTGCCGGCACTGCGTACCGGCACGATGGCGGCGACGGTGCCGCAGCTCGAGCAGTAAGACGCCTGCGACGGTTGCGGCGAATACGGCTGCTGCGCATATTGCGGCTGCGGTGCGGCGGCCGTGTTGTGCTTGCGCGGCGTGTGGCGCGCCGGCTGTTGAGGTGCGGCCTGCGCGACAGTTTGGCGTTGTTGCTGCGCGGCTTGCTGGGCGGCCTGCTGCTGCGCTTGAGCGGCGAGCGCGGCGCTTGCCGCGGCGGCCGTATCGACAGCCGGTTGCGACGCGATCAGCGCGGCCTGCGTTTGCGGATTCTGCTCGGCGGTGCTGCTCGCTTTCGGGAACAGGCCCGTGACGGCGGCCGTTGCCGCGAGGCTGGCGATGATGACCGCGCCCGCGGCGGTAGCGATGAGCGGATGGAGGCGCTGACGTTGCTGCGTAGTAGCGGTGTTTTGATTGTCCATTTTCGACTCTCCTGACGCGCACGGACGTGCGTTATTTTCTGCAGTCAAGTGTCGATCATCCGCTATGGGCGCGCCGTTTCAAGTTGTAACGATTCGCTGTGGAAACTTCGGTGTCAAACACCGTCAAATGCGCGCACGGGCCGCTGCGGCAATGGCGGCGCGCTGAAAGGGACGGAGCGCAAGACGCGTGCGACGGCCGTGCTTTAACCAGTGGTTACAAAGCACGCGATCAGGTAGGCGGCGGATTGGGCGTTTGGGGGGATTCGAGCGCCGCTGACGCGCTTACGGCGAGGTTCTGCCCACGCTGAAGGGGGCGCGGCTTTGCGCCACACGGTGGCGGTGGAGCAAAAAGTGGCGCAGGTGAAGCGAAAAGCGGCTGCGCCAGGCGGGCGAATCGCCGGTGTCGAACGGACGGACGGCGGGCCGCCCGGCCGGGCGATCAGGCAACTGAACGATCGGCCGGCCGGGCGCGGCGCTGCAAGCCGCCGCCGTCAGTCCTCGCGGCGCAGATGCGGGAACAGCAGCACGTCGCGGATCGTTGGGCTGTCGGTGAGCAGCATCACGAGGCGGTCGATGCCGATGCCGCAGCCGCCGGTCGGCGGCATGCCGTATTCGAGCGCGCGGATATAGTCGGCGTCGAAATACATCGCTTCTTCGTCACCCGCGTCCTTTTGCTCGACTTGCTTCTTGAAGCGGGCCGCCTGATCTTCCGGGTCGTTGAGTTCGGAGAAGCCGTTCGCGATCTCGCGGCCGGTGACGAACAGCTCGAAGCGCTCGGTGATGCCGGGCACCGTGTCCGAAGCGCGCGCGAGCGGCGATACCTCGACCGGGTAGTCGATGATGTAGGTCGGTTCCCAGAGCTGCGACTCGGCGGTTTCCTCGAAGAGCGCAAGCTGCAGTGCGCCGATGCCCGCGTTCAGAAACGCCGGCTGCGACGCGTCCACGCCGAGCCGCTTGAGTTCGGTGCGCAGATAGGCGGGATCGGCAAGCTGAGCGTCGGTGTAGGACGGCGCGTACTTCTGGATCGCCTGCGTGATCGTGAGCCGGTGGAACGGCTTCGACAGATCGAGTTCGCGGCCTTGATACTGGAACGTCGCGGTGCCGAGCGCGTCGATCGCCGTCTGGCGGATCAGTTGTTCGGTGAAATCCATCAACCAACGATAATCGGTGTACGCAGCGTAGAACTCCATCATCGTGAATTCCGGATTGTGGCGCGGCGACACGCCCTCGTTGCGGAAATTCCGGTTGATTTCGAATACGCGCTCGAAGCCGCCGACGATCAGGCGCTTCAGATACAGCTCCGGCGCGATGCGCAGGAACATCTGCATGTCGAGCGCGTTGTGATGCGTGACGAACGGCTTGGCCGCCGCGCCGCCTGGGATCGGATGCAGCATCGGCGTTTCGACTTCCATGAATTCGGCGTCGCTCATGAACTTGCGGATCGACGCGATCGCCTTCGTGCGCGCGCGGAACGTCGCGCGCGTTTGCGGCGTGACGATCAGATCGACGTAGCGCTGGCGGTAACGCATTTCCTGGTCCGCGAGGCCGTGGAACTTGTCTGGCAGCGGGCGCAGCGCCTTCGACAGCAGCCGCAGCGCCGTACACTTCACCGAAAGCTCACCCTTGTTCGTGCGGAACAGCACGCCGCGCGCGGCGACGATGTCGCCCAGATCCCACTTCTTGAATGCTTCGTAAGTGTCCGCGCCGACGTCGGCGGGCGTGACGAAGAACTGGATCTGGCCCGAGCCGTCCTGCACGGTCGCGAAGCTCGCCTTGCCCATCACGCGTTTCAACATCATCCGGCCGGCGATCGCGACTTCAAGGGACTTTGCTTCGAGCGCTTCCTTGTCGGCATCGGCGTGTTCGGCTTGCAGATCGGCTGCGTGGTGGGTCGGCCGGAAGTCGTTCGGGTACGCGACGCCTTGCTCGCGCAGCGCGCGCAGCTTGTCGCGGCGCTCCGCGATGATCAGGTTTTCGTCCGCCGCGACTGCGGCCTGCGGTTGGGTCGGTTCGGTCATGATGGTCGGTTCGGTGGTGATGCATGAGCGGGGCGGTGCGACGGCGATGCACGAGGCGGCCCGCCGGGCGGGCGCCTCTTCGTCGCGCGGGCGCGGATGGCGGCCGTGCGGGCCGCGCCGCGCGCGGGCGCTTACACGCCCTGTTTGAGACTTGCGCTGATGAAGTCGTCGAGATCGCCGTCGAGCACGGCCTTCGTGTTGCTCATTTCGACGTTCGTGCGCAGATCCTTCACGCGGCTCTGGTCGAGCACGTACGAGCGGATCTGGTGACCCCAGCCCACGTCGGTCTTGCTCGATTCGAGCTTGTCCTGCTCGGCCTGGCGCTTGCGCAGCTCGGCTTCGTAAAGGCGCGACTTCAGCATCGCCATCGCCTCCGCGCGGTTGCGGTGCTGCGAGCGGTCGTTCTGGCACTGGACGACGATGCCCGTCGGCATATGCGTGATGCGCACGGCCGAATCGGTCTTGTTGATGTGCTGGCCGCCCGCGCCGGACGCGCGATAGGTGTCGATGCGCAGATCGGCCGGGTTGATTTCGACTTCGATCGAATCGTCGATTTCCGGATAGACGAACACCGACGAGAACGACGTATGGCGGCCGCCCGACGAGTCGAACGGCGATTTGCGCACGAGCCGGTGAATGCCGGTTTCGGTGCGCAGATAGCCGTATGCGTATTCGCCCGTGACCTTGATCGTCGCGTTCTTGATGCCGGCGACATCGCCGTCGGACTCTTCGAGCACCTCGGCCTTGAAGCCCTTGCGCTCGCAGTAGCGCAGATACTGGCGCAGCAGCATCGACGCCCAGTCGCACGCCTCGGTGCCACCGGCGCCTGCCTGGATGTCGATGAAGCAGTTGTTCGGATCGGCCGGGTTCGAGAACATCCGGCGGAATTCGATGTCGGCCACGCGCGCCTCAAGCTGCGCGGCGTCGCTTTCGGTCGCGACGAGCGTGTCTTCGTCGCCTTCGTCGCGCGCGAGGTCGAACAGATCCTGCGTGTCGCGCAGGTCGTTATCGAGTTGCGTGAGCGTCGTCACGACGCCTTCGAGCAGCTTTTTCTCCCGGCCGAGCGCCTGGGCGTTCTTCGAATCGTTCCAGACGTTCGGGTTTTCGAGGGCCTTGTTGACTTCGGCTAGACGTTGCGATTTGACGTCGTAGTCAAAGATACCCCCGTAGCTCGCCCGCGCGCCGGCGCAGGTCCGCAAGGGAGCTTTCGATCGCGTTCAGACGTTCCGCTTCCATGATCTCGTTCGCTCGTGATGCTTCGTGAAAAGGGGAAATTATAGCCGATGGTGGTGGGCGACCGGCCGGGCGGCCAGGCTCGCCGGCGGCATGCGCGGGCACTCATGTGCGTAGCCGGATTCGCGCGCGCCTCATGCCGATGACGGCGGCCGCTGCTTCCCGCTGCCTGCGGCGGTTGAGCGCCTGGCGACAAGGTGGTGGAGTGATACGGGTTCATGCGGGCTGGTTCGGGCCGGCTCGGATTGGTTTGGACCGGTTCGGACGGGTTCGGGCTGCACGGGCGTTTCGGAACACGCCTTTCGATGCCCGCCCGGCGCAATGACGCGGGCCGCCCGGCCGGGCCCGGCGCGCTCGACCAAGCCTGGCCCGCCGCAACGGGCCAGACGCTCGCCGCCGTTTTACGCCGCGTGCTCGACGATCAACTGCAAGCGCGTCATGCCGTTCCACGTATCGCTCGCGAGCCGGTATGCAAGCGTCGCGCGCGCGGGCAGCGGCTCGGTGCGGTTGAACCAGATGGCGTTGAAGCGTTGCCGGCCGCGCGTCAACTGCAGCTTCAGATGCTTGTCTTTCACGAGCGCCTGCGACGCGACGCCGAATTCGCCCGAGAACAGCGGCGCCGGGAATCCCTGGCCCCAGACGGCCGAGTCGAGCAGCTCGACGATTTGCGGCGTGAAATAGGCTTCGTCGAGTTCGCCGTCGGTCTCGATCACGCGCGCGAGCGCGTCGTCGGTAAGCGATTCGCGCGCGACCGATTCGAACGCGGCCGCAAAGCGCGGCACGTTTTCGGTGTCGAGCGTGACGCCCGCGGCCATCGCATGGCCGCCAAACGTGATGATGAGGCCCGGTTCGCGCTTCGAGATCAAGTCGAGCGCGTCGCGCAGATGAAAACCCGCGATCGAGCGGCCCGAGCCCTTGACGCGCGCGCCGTTGTCGTCGGCGTGCGCGAACGTGAACGCCGGCCGGTGAAAACGCTCCTTCAGCCGTCCGGCGACGATGCCGATCACGCCCTGGTGCCAGGCCGGATTGAACAGCGTGATCGTCGCGGCTTCGGCGGGATCGACCGACGACAGATCGGCGAGCGCCTGCTGTTGCATGCCCGCCTCGATTTCGCGGCGCTCGCGGTTCATCGCGTCGAGTTGCTGCGCGAGTTCCCACGCGCGGCCGGCGTCGTCGGTCGTCAGGCATTCGATGCCGAGCGACATGTCCGACAGCCTGCCCGCCGCGTTCAGCCGCGGGCCCAGGCCGAAGCCGAGATCGAAGCCGCAGGCGCGGCGCGCGTCGCGCGCGGCCGCGCGAAACAGCGCGGCGACGCCCGGTTGCATGCGGCCGCTGCGGATGCGCGCGAGCCCCTGTGCGACCAGCACGCGGTTGTTCGCATCGAGCCGAACGACGTCGGCGACCGTGCCGAGCGCGACCAGGTCGAGCAAGCCGTCGAGCCGCGGTTCGGGGCGCGCGTCGCCGAACGCGCCACGCGCGCGCAGCTCGGCGCGCAGCGCGAGCAACACGTAGAACATCACGCCGACGCCGGCGATGTGCTTGCTCGGGAACGTGCAGCCAGGCTGGTTCGGATTGACGATCGCGCGCGCGGCGGGCAGCGTGTCGCCGGGCAGGTGATGGTCGGTGACGAGCACGTCGATGCCGCGCGCGTTCGCGGCCGCGACGCCATCGACGCTCGCGATGCCGTTGTCGACCGTGATCAGCAGATCGGGCCGGCGCTCGGCGGCGAGCGCGACGATTTCCGGCGTGAGGCCGTAGCCGTATTCGAAGCGGTTCGGCACCAGATAATCGATCTGTGCGCCGAACATGCGCAGGCCGCGCACGGCAAGCGCGCAGGCGGTCGCGCCGTCGCAATCGTAGTCGGCGACGACGAGCATCCGGCGGCCGGCCGCGAGCGCGTCGGCAAGGAGCGCGGCCGCGTCCGCGCAGCCTTTCAGTTGCGTCGGCGGCAAGAGGCGCGTGAGCGCGGTTTCGACGTCGGCGGGCGACGCGATCCCGCGCGCGGCGTACAGGCGCGCGAGCACGGGGTGCAGGCCGTGGCGGGCGAGCGCGTCGAGCGCGTCGGGAGCGCAGGGGCGGGTGACGATGCGGGTCATGCGGGAAACCGGTTATTCGATCGGTGTTTCGATCGGTGTTTCGAATAGGGATGCGAACGTGCGCCGGCGCCAGAATTTGCGCAACTCGCCGCGCGTGACGGCGAGCGTGACGGTGCTGGTGTCGCCGCAGAGCGTGAGCGCGAGTTCATCGAGCCGGCCGTCGCCGAGCGCGGCGAGCGCGGGCGCGAACCAGTCGCGTTCGAGCACGGCCAGCGCGTCGTGCCAGCGCGCCCAGTCCTGTTCGATGAACGGCGCGCTCAGCGCGTCGAGTTCGACGAGCGTTGCCGCGCCAGGCTGAGCGGAGCCGGCAGGCGGCAGCGCGTCGAACGACGCGGGCGGCGCATCCGTTGCCGCGCGCGCCGCAAGGGCGAGCCCGCGCGCGCCCGGCGAACGCGACAACACGCGCGCGAACGGGCTCGTCACGGGCTTCATCGCCCCTTGCGCATGGAACCAGATCGAATTGACGGCCGGATAGCCGCGCGCTTCACGCGCGTCGTTGACCGGATGGCCGAACCACGCCATCTGCACTTCGTTCTGCAGTTTCATCCACGCGCGCGAGCGTTCGCCCGTCTGCGTCTCGTGCGGCAGCCAGATTTCGATGTTGCGTCCGCTCGCGCGCAGCGGCGCGGCGCCCGCAAGGCTCGCGAACTGCGGGCTCGACAAGTACCAGCGCGCCGGCCGCGGCGCCTGTAGCGTGACGCCCAGCTCCTCGATCAGCGGGCGGGCGGTGGCCAGAAGCGCGGCCGCTTCGTCGTCGCGGATGTCGAGCGAGGCCGGATCGATCAACACCAGATGATCGGTGGCGATCCGCACATGAACGGGCTCGACGCATGCCCATGTGTGGCTGCCCGGCTCGCCGCCGTCGGCGGCGAGCATGTAGGGCGCGAGCGGCGCGTCGTCGGTGCCGGCATCGGTTGCGCCGAAGCGGCACGCGAGCCAGTGCTCGTGCGGCAGCGTGCGCTGGAACGCTTCGCCCGCCACGCGCTCGACGATACGTGCGCGGGCGACGAGCTTGTCGAGTGCCGGGCGGGCGGCTGGCGGGCCGGCGGCGTTGTCGGCTGCCGAAGGCAGCGCGAAAGGCAGAAGAAGGTGAAGACGTTGGGCGCGCATGATGGTGCGCATTGTAGGCCATAAGGGCAGCGCTGCTGGCGCGATGGCCGCAGGCCGCGTCGCGAAGGGCGCGATTGGTAAAATTGCCGGGCGGCGCGGCGCCCGAGGCCCGCGGCGCGCGCCGCCGCGTTTTCAGGGGCGATTAAGCATTGTGTGGCACACTGCGCGCACATGTCGGTGACCGCCCGGTTCGCGCGCTGCGCGGGCCGCGACGCATCCAACCCGTAGAAAGGACACGCTTGAAACTTCCGTATGAATGGCAGATCGGCTGGCGCTATACGCGCGCCGGCAAACGCACGACCGGCAACGGCTTCATCTCTTTCATCGCGCTCGCATCGATGCTCGGAATCGCGCTCGGCGTCGCGGCGCTCATCGTCGTGCTGTCGGTGATGAACGGCTTTCAGAAAGAGGTGCGCGACCGGATGCTGTCGGTGCTCGCGCACGTCGAGATCTTCTCGCCGACGGGCTCGATGCCCGACTGGCATATGACCGCGAACGAAGCGCGGCTGAACAAGTCCGTGATCGGCGCGGCGCCGTATGTCGAGGCGCAGGCGCTGCTCACGCGCCAGGATGCGGTGAGCGGCGTGATGTTGCGCGGCGTCGATCCGTCGCTCGAGCCGCAGGTGTCCGACGTCGCGAAGGACATGAAGGGCGGCGCGCTGTCGGCGCTCGCGCCGGGGCAGTTCGGCATCGTGCTCGGCAATGCGCTTGCCAGCAATCTGGGCGTGTCGATCGGCGACAAGATCACGCTCGTCGCCCCGGAGGGGACGATTACGCCAGCCGGGATGATGCCGCGTCTGAAGCAATTCACGGTGGTGGGCGTGTTCGAGTCCGGGCACTACGAATACGACAGCTCGCTCGCGATGATCGACATCCAGGATGCGCAGGCGCTTTTCCGGCTGCCCGCGCCGACGGGCGTGCGGCTGCGCCTGGCCGACATGCAAAAGGCGCCGCAGGTCGCGCGGGAACTCGCGCATTCGCTTTCGGGCGAGCTGTATATCCGCGACTGGACCCAGCAGAACAAGACATGGTTTTCCGCGGTGCAGATCGAGAAGCGGATGATGTTCATCATCCTGACGCTGATCATCGCGGTCGCGGCGTTCAATCTCGTATCGTCGCTGGTGATGACGGTGACCAACAAGCAGGCCGACATCGCGATTCTGCGCACGCTGGGCGCGCAGCCGTCGTCGATCATGAAGATCTTCGTCGTGCAGGGCGTGACGATCGGCTTTGTCGGCACTGCGTCGGGTGTCGCGCTCGGATGCCTGATCGCGTGGAGCATTCCTTGGCTCGTGCCGATGATCGAGCATCTGCTCGGCGTGCAGTTCCTGCCGCCGTCAGTGTATTTCATCAGCGAACTGCCTTCGGAATTGGTCGCGGGCGATGTGATCAAGATCGGTGCGATTGCGTTCGCGCTGTCCGCGGTCGCGACGCTCTATCCGAGCTGGCGCGGCGCGAAGGTCCGCCCGGCGGAGGCGCTGCGCTATGAATGATCAGGTGTTCGAACCAGCAATGAATCAGCAACAAGAAAAAGCGCGCGTCGCCGCGCACGGCTATGTGCTCGAGGCGCACGGGATCACGAAATCGTTCGTGCAGGGCGGCCTCGACGTGCAAGTATTGAAGAACGCTGAGGTATCGGTGCGGCGCGGCGAGAAACTTGCGATCATCGGCGCGTCGGGCTCGGGCAAGAGCACGCTGTTGCATGTGCTGGGCGGTCTCGACGAGCCGAGCGCGGGGCAGGTGTCGCTGCTCGGCAAGCCGTTCACACAGCTTGCCGAGCGCGAGCGCAACGATCTGCGCAACCGCTCGCTCGGCTTCGTTTATCAATTCCATCATTTGCTGCCCGAATTCAGCGCGCTTGACAATGTCGCGATGCCGCTGAGGATTCGCCGGATGCCGGTCGAACAAGCGCGGCGCGAGGCGCGCGAGATGCTCGATCAGGTCGGGCTTGCCGCGCGTGCGAAGCACCGGCCGGGTGAGTTATCCGGCGGCGAGCGGCAGCGCGTCGCGATCGCGCGCGCGCTCGTCACGAAACCCGCGTGCGTGCTCGCCGACGAGCCGACCGGCAATCTCGACGGCGCGACCGCCGATCACGTGTTCAATCTGATGCTCGATTTGTCGAAAACGCTCGACACGAGTTTTGTGATCGTCACGCACGACATCGAACTGGCCGCGCGCTGTGACCGCATCCTGAGGTTGCGCGATGGCGTGCTGCACGAGGAACCCGCCGTGACGGCGTAACATTGAACGGCGGTTGTCCGGTTTCACGCGAGGCTGGGTGCCGGTTTGGGTTCCCATGCCGCTCGCGGTGACCGGGCGCGGCGCGCAGGAACTTGGAGTGACTGGCGTGCGGCGGTTGTCGCGCCGCGCTCGCGCGGGCAGTTCACGGGCGGCTCAAATGGGCTGCGAGTGCGTTCGGCGCGGCGAGCGGACACGGGCTCGCGGCCGCTCGCGCTTTCGCCGGCCGCCGCTTTTCTGAACAGCGGCCAGCTCTTCGCGGCCGGCTTGGCGAGTCAAACTGACATGTGGATCGATACGCACTGCCATCTCGACGCTGCCGAATTCGACGCCGATCGCGCGTGCGTCGCCGATGCGGCACGCGAGGCGGGCGTGTCCCGGATCGTGATTCCGGGCGTGGCCCGCGACAACTTCACGGTAGTGCGCGAGCTTGCGCACGCGACGGCGGGCGGCGCTTACGCGTTAGGCATCCATCCGATGTACACGCCGCACGCGCACGACGCCGATCTCGAGCGGCTGCGGATGGAAGTCGAGGCAAGCCTCGACGATCCGCGCTTTGTCGGCATCGGCGAGATCGGTCTCGATTACTTCGTGCCGGGGCTCGATGCGAATCGGCAGGCATTTTTCTACGAAGCCCAGTTGCGGCTCGCGCGCGATTTCGATCTGCCCGTGCTCTGCCACGTGCGCAAATCGCAGGATCGCGTGCTGGCTGGGCTGCGGCGCTTTGGCGTGCGCCGCGGGATCGCGCATGCGTTCAACGGCAGTTTCCAACAGGCGAACGCCTACCTCGCGCAGGGGCTCAAGCTCGGCTTCGGCGGCAACGTGACGTTCGGTCGCGCATTGCAGATCCGGCGGCTCGCGGCGCAACTGCCGCTCGATGCGCTTGTCGTCGAGACCGATGCGCCCGACATCCCGCCCGAATGGCGTTACAGGGCGCGCAACACGCCCGACCAGGTGCCGCCGATCGGCGCCGCAATCGCCGCGCTGCGCGGCATCGATCCGGCGCAGTTTGCGCTATCCACTTCGGCTAACGCGCTTGCCGCGCTGCCCCGTCTGGCGCTCGCCGCCGCATAATCGATTCGTGATGCGGACGCGCCGCGCGGGCGGCGCACGAAACGCGGAGGCGCGATGCGGGCGATGGTCGGCGCGTTCGCGCTCGGCGTCGTCGCGCTGCAACAGCAGGCGGCGTTGCCGGGCGCGGCGGCATGGGCGGGCGGCGTGCTCGCATTCGGGGTGTGCGTGTGGCTCGCGGCCGTTGCGTATCGCGGCTGCCGCGACGGGCCGCCGCGCCGGCGCCGGGCTGGCTTGTGCGCGTGCTGTTGCGCGGCGGCGCTTGCCGGCTTCGGCTATGCGGCGGCACGCGCGCAATGGCGCTTGAGCGATACGCTGCCCGAGCGGTGGGAAGGGCGCGATATCGTCGTGACGGGAGCGGTGCGCGGCTTGCCGTCACGCGATGCGAAGGGAGTGCGTTTTCTGTTCGATGTCGACGCAAACGATGCGGGCATCGCGCGCTTTCCTGCGACGCTGTCGCTCGGATGGTATGCGCTTGGCCGCGACGCGGCCGCGTCGCCCCGGCTCGTGCCGGGCGATCGATGGCGGTTGCGCGTGCGTTTGAAACGGCCCCACGGCAACGCGAACTTTGGTGTGCGCGACGCCGAGGCGAGCTGGCTCGCGCGCGGCATTCGCGCGCTGGGGTACGTGTCGGCGCCGCGCGATGCGCGGCGGCTCGCAAGCGGGGCGTCCGGCGCCGGCTATGCAATCGATCGGGTCCGTGCGCGCTTGCGTGAGCGCATCGATAGCGCGCTCGGCGCCGCGCCGCATCGCGGTATCGTCGCGGCGCTCGCGATTGGCGCGCAGGACGGCATCGGCGACGACGACTGGCGCACACTGCGCGAGACCGGCACGAGTCATTTGGTCGCCATTTCCGGGCTGCATGTCGGGATGGTGGGCAGTTTGTGCGGATGGCTCGCAGGCTGGTTCTGGCGGCGCTCGGGCTATGTCGGGCGTGCGTGGCCGCTTGTCGCGCCGGCGCAGAAAGTTGCCGCGCTCGGCGCGCTTGTCGGCAGCGCCGGTTATGCGGCGCTGGCGGGCTTCAACGTGCCGGCGCAGCGCGCGTGGTGGATGCTCGCCGCGGCGAGCGTCGCGTATCTGAGCGGGCGGTCGTTGCCGGCATCGTCGGTGCTCGCGGCGGCGCTCGTCTGCGTGCTGTTCGTCGATCCGTGGGCCGTGACATCGCCGGGATTTGGGTTGTCGTTCGGCGCAGTCGCGGCGATTTTGTTCGCGTCGGCTGGCCGCAGGGCAGCAGCGCGCGATGCGGCAGATGCCGCTCGGCCAAGTTCGGCTGACGCGGCAGGCGCTGGCCCAACCGCTGACGGCGTGTCGCCGTCGCATCAGGTCCGGGTGCGAGGCGCGATCGTGCGCATCGCGCGGCGTGCGATGCGGCGCCTGCGAGAGGCGTCACGCACGCAATATGCGGTGACGATCGCGCTCGCGCCGCTCACTGTTTTATGGTTCGCGCAGATTCCGCTTGCCGGGCCGCTTGCCAATGCGTTCGCGATTCCATGGATTGCCTCGCTCGTCACGCCGCTCGTGCTCACCGGCGTCGTGCTGCCCGCGCCGCTCGACGCCACGGTGTTGACTGTCGCCCATGCGCTCGTCGGTGCGCTGATGCGGTTGCTCGAAGCGATCGCCGGGGCTGGGCGCACGGTCTGGTTCTTGCCGCTGCCGGGCGGCTTCGCGCTTGCGGCAGCGGTCTGCGGTATCGTTTGGGCGCTCGCGCCGCGCGGCTGGCCGCTGCGGCATGCCGCGCCGCTTACGTGGCTGCCGCTCGTCGCGCCGGGGCCGCACGCGCCCGCCGATGGCGCATTCCGGTTGACGGCGCTGGATGTCGGGCAGGGGTCCGCGATCGTGATCGAAACCGCGCGGCATACACTGCTGTTCGACGCCGGGCCAGGGCCGGAGGCGTCGAACGCGGGTGAGCGGGTCGTCGTGCCGTTTTTGCGCGCGCACGGTGTGCGCGTGCTCGACGCGCTCGTAATCAGCCACGCGGATGCCGATCACGCGGGCGGCGCGCCCGCGATACTTTCGGCGTTGGCGGTTCGGCAACTCGTGGGCGGTCTGCCGCCGTCGAATCCGCTATGGCGCACCGCGCACGACGCCGGTGTGGCTGATGCGCTGCCTTGCGCGGCCGGGCAGCGCTGGCGCTGGGACGGCGTCGATTTCACGATGCTTTGGCCTGCCGTCGGCCCGCGCGCGCGCGGGCCGACGAACGCGCAGTCATGCGTGCTGCGTATCACGGCGCGCGGGCCGATGGTTGCGCCGATGGCGCGCGGCGCAACCGAGCAGCCGCCCGAGCGTTCCGCGCTGCTGACGGGCGACATCGACGCACGCTCCGAGCGCACGCTCGTCGCGGGCTCGCGCGCGGCGCTCGCCGCGCATGTGCTCGTCGTTGCGCATCACGGCAGCCGCACATCATCGACCGAACCTTTCCTCGACTCGGTCGAGCCGCGCGTCGCGGTATTTCAGGTAGGCTATCTGAAACACCGTGCCTACCTCGGGCCGGGAAAACCTTACGCAGCAAAGCTTTCCGGGGGTGTGTCAGTGCTGTCACGTGCTGCCTGTGACCAAATCGTGACCGCTTCTGCGTGCGCCGCAAGATGGTCAGGCGCGAGATGAGCGTATCGCAAAACCATCTCGTATTTCGACCAACCGCCGAGTTCCATCAACCGATTGAGTGGCGTACCCGCTTGCACGTGCCAACTCGCCCAGGTGTGCCGCAAGTCATGGAATCGAAAGTTTTCGATCCCGGCCCGCGCACATGCGCGCCTCCACTGCATCCGGTCCCAGCGCTCAATCGGTTTGCCGCGGCGCGTGAACACGCGCGTTGGATGCTTGCCGAGTTGACGCCGGATGACTGTAACCGCCTCGTCGTTCAACGGCACACCGATCGGTTTTCGCGCCTTTGCTTGATCGGGGTGAATCCATGCGCGGCGATTCACCAAATCAATTTGCGACCATTCCAGCCCGAGCACGTTGGCTTGACGCAGGCCAGTAGCGAGCGCAAGCGTTGCGACGTCACGCAACCATTCCGATCGAATTGCTTCGAGCAAGCGGTGGGCTTCGCCGCGCGTGATCCAACGTATGCGCTTAGGCGGCATTGCAAGTTCCGACAGTTTCGGGGCCTTATCGAGCCACCCCCATTCGTTCGCTGCGGCATTGAGCAACGCACGCATCGTGCCGAGATACCGATTCTTCGTCGTGGCCGTTAGCGGTCGGATGGCTTTTGTGCAGCCGTTGTGTTGCGGGAGCGCAGCAAAAATCTCATCGCGCGTGATCGAGTCTAGCCGTCGGCCAGCGAAGAATTGCCGGAAGTGTCGGATATGTATCCGCTTGTTCACGTTGTCGTGCGCGCACGTGCGTCCTGCACTTTCTTCAAGGAACCGGAGCGCCGCTTCATCGAACATGCGCGCAGGGCGTTCGCCAAGCTTCACGACGCGCCACGCCTCATGCTTCAACTTGTCGTGGAACTCTTGCGCCTCCTTTCGATTGGTTGTGCCAGTAGTTTGTCTAATGCGACCGCCGCCCGGCGTGCGGATGTCAACGTGCCAGATGTCACTGCCTTTGCGCTTTCGGATGGGCATTGAAAACTCTCCTTTCCTTCCGTCCGCGCCGGTCGATCGGCATTGTAACTGGACGTTTGTGCTTTCAGATTTTCGGGCCACACGCGCCACGCTGCGCCTACGCGGAAGAAGCCAAGGGCTTCCTTGTTTGCGTAGAGGGTCGAATACGAGACTTTGAGTAGCGCGGCCGCTTCCTTCAGGGTCAGTGCGCGGGTTTCCGTGTCGATAGTCATCGATTCCCCCTTCGTTTCATTGAGTCGAGCAAGATGTCTTGCACTTGGCGTTTGGTTTCCCGGCGCAGCACGACGTCTTCGTCGATCGTGTCGCGCGCGAGAATGTGGTAAATGAAGACCGGCCGGCGGCGTCCGGCCTGCAATTGACGGACGGGACCGATCCGCTCGACGATCTGCTGATATTCTTCGAGATTCCACCAGTGCCCAAAGACAGCGAGAATGTTTCCGCCGTCCTGCAAGTTCAGGCCGTGCCCGGCGCTGGCCGGGTGCGCGAACATCACGGGAATCTTGCCGAGATTCCAGTCACGAATCGTCTGTGGGTTCTGGTCGAGCGGCCGGCCGCGCGGGAATGCGCGCTGCAGCCGCGCAAGGTCCGACTTGAAGTGATAGGCGACGAGTACCGGCATGCCAGCGGCTTCCTCGACAATTTCTTCGAGCGCTTGTATCTTCAGGTCGTGGACCTCGTGCCACGGCGCCGTGTCGCTACCGTCATCGTCCTGCTTGTAGACGGCACCGTTTGCGAGTTGCAAGCACTTCATTGTCTTGCTCGCCACATTTACGGCTTCGATTGGACTGCCGTCGATTTCCATGAAGAGATGGCGTTCCATGTCACGATACAGGCGGCGCGCGCCGCTTGGCAGGTCAACGTAAACCGGTCGCACGATCGGTTCTTCGAGATCGAACCAATCAGCAGGGTCGAGGGAGATCGTGCAATCGGCGAGCGCTTCCTGAATCTGCTGCTGCGCGTGCGGCAACGGGCGCGTCTGGTGGTAGCCGTCGCCGCCTCGGATCGATTGGAACCAGCGTTCCTCGAACGCCGAATAGCTGCGCCCGAGCCGCCGACCACCATCGACGAACCACTGTTGCCCCCATAGATCCTGTAGCCCGTTGGGGGACGGTGTGCCGGTTAAATTGACCCATCGATGCACCTTTGTGTGGGCGATCTCGGCGAGGGCGCGGCCGCGCACACTGCCGCTGGATTTCCTCAGAAACTCGACGCCTTTCGTGCTGCGCTGCTTCGATACGCGAGTCGATTTAAGCTTGGTAGACTCGTCGGCGATGATCGTGCCGAACGGCCAGGGACGCGGATTGTGCTTGAACCAGTCAATCAACCATGGCAAGTTTTCGTAGTTGATCGAGAAGACCGGCGCGTCGCGGCGCAGTTGCATCGAGCGCCGGTTCGCATCTCCGATGATCGGCACAATTTCCATACCGGACAGGTGCTCCCATTTAGCGACCTCATCCGGCCACGTCGATTGCGCGACGCGCAGTGGCGCGACGACGAGCGTGGGCATCGTCTCAATCCCGAAGTGATAAAGCGTCTCAAGCGTCGTCAGTGTGCTTACCGTCTTGCCTAGGCCCATGCCGGCCCACACATTGGAGCGATCGATTTCGGATTCGTGACCGATGATAAGACGTTGGTAATCCCAAGGGGTAAAGGTGCGACGAGCCGTCATAGCCGGCGCTCCGTAGCGAAGAACAGCACGCAGCGAAAGTACAGTTTGAGCGCAGCGTCGAGCGTGGTTTCGAATACCGAATTACCGTGCTTGTCATACACCATCCAGTTGTGCGTACTGAGTTGCCGTGCGCGTGGCTTCGTGGTGATCTGGATCATGTACCGTACCCCGCTGCAAAGCATTTGACTGGTGCAACACCGTAGTAGAGGCGGAAGTAGCCGATGCCAAACGAGCCCGCGATGTAAAGCGCCATCACGACAGCACCAACGCAGGCGAATAAATAGAGAGTGGGTTTCATGTGATAGATATCGTTCGGGGTGTGCGAGACGCCGTGATCGTTGGCCGATCAACACGGTGCGTTATTTTTATGCCCCTCCTTATTCGCGCGGCTCTGGCCACACGACTCCGTTAAAAATTTCCCGAAGTTGGGCCGCGCGAGCTGCGAGCGCTCGACGATCGCGCGAACCTTCAGCCATCGTCACGCTAATTTCGTCGCGATTAAATGGAATGAGCCCATCAGTCAGCCGATATAGCAACGCGCCAGCTTGCAGCCAACCGCCGAATAAATCGACGCGCGGCTTCGATCGGATCAAGCGCGGGTCGAACTTTGCATCCCAACTGACATAGTTCATGCCATTGCAGTGGGGGCAAACATAGCGTTGATGGCACGGCGTACCGTCCATGTCTCCACCTTCGACGTCAAAGTACTGGCGACAATGTCCGCACTTGAGTCGCCAGCCCCCGACACTTCTGAAGTAGCGGCCGATCCGCTGGGTTTCGTCAGTCATGATCGGCTCCATTGAGAAGGGCGCGCATCGCCTCGATATGCGTTTGCGACACTGCCATCGCGCGACGGTCATGCGCTGCGATCTCGCGATCGTAGGTCGCTGCCAAGGCGCGGAGCGCGGTTTGCTGGGATTCACCCTTCTCGTTCAATTCGAGAAGCTCGCGGCATCGTTGCAGCAGGTCGTCGGTGGGCTTACCGGTCATGATCGGCTCCATTGAGAAGGGCTCGCAGAGCGACAGCAGCGAGCCTGCTATGCGTCAGTTCAAGGAAGTCCGCGGCTTGCATCAGCATCGCGCGCTGCTCGTCCGTCAGGCGCGCCTCTCCCGCATCGGCGGGGGCACTGACGATCGGCGAACCGTGATGCCAGAGCATCATGCAAAGGTTCGCCACGTCGCGCGGGTCGCCTTTGTCGACGTGTTCGAGCAGCATCCGCGATAGGTCGGCTGGGCTGCACGTCTCCCATCCGCCGCGGCCCTTGTCACGGGCCAGCGCGAGCTTGTGCTTCATGACGGCGGCGAACGAGTCCACGGCAACATCGTCGGAGTGAGGCTCGAGCGCCTCTGCCGGTGCGTCGCCGAACGCATCCCGGAACGCTTTCACCGAAATCGCCACGTTGCCGCCCTCGACCGTCGTGGCTGCGGCGATCGCGTTGAACGTCTTCTGGTATGGGAACGGCTCCGCCGGTGCGTCGGCGGGGGCTACCGGTTCCGTAACTTCGTTGCAGCGCGGGCAAAGAGCATTTGGAAAGCCGTGCTTCATCGTCATGGTTGCGGAGGCGTCCCCTTTCCACGCACACTCGCTGTTGCAGCATTGGTGTGTCTCTGCCGGTGCGTCGGCCTGCGCGGGTTGCGGGGCAGCGAGATATGCGCGGACCAGTGCCTTGAATTCATCACGCCGTGCATGATCAGTAGGGCCATCCGGCTTGTTATCGAGTAAATACAGCGCTTCGCGCAAAAGCGACTCCGCAACGGGAGCACGTGCATTCAGGAGACGCTTCAACTCTGCGCAGTCTTTTTCGAGTTGCAAATAAGATGGCTTCCAGTCGTACTCAGCCGCCGCCTCCGCAGCGGGCGATGCTGCCGCGCGGGCCTGCCAAGCGTCCCACGCCGTGACTGCATCGCGGTCGTGGTCTGCGATCGGCCGCATCGTGCCGCGCGTGTACCAGCGCTCGAACGCCGCCCGCTCGTCGACCGACGCTACCATTTTGCGGTCGTGCGCAATTTGGTCGGCCGACGCTGCTATCGCCATAGCGGGTTGCATCGACGTCCACCGTTCGATTGTCTTGTTGGCATAGTCGCTGGCCGCGCTCCAGCTATCCACTTGGTCGGGGAAATCCTCACGGTCATAATGTTGCCCTTCACGCCATGCTGCGCGTAGGTAGGCGAACAGATCACGCACGTCGATCGTTACCCGATACGGCTCGTCGGTCGGCGCTGTTGCCGGAGCGGCGGAGCGAGATAGTGCGCCGATCGCTTGCTCAATCGTATTGCGGGCGAACTCGCTTCTGCAAAGTGCACTGTCGCCGCTCATCAGCAGTCGAAGCCGTTCGATGAGGGCTCCTTCCGCACCTGTCTCATTGACGATGGAAGTCGGCGCTGCGGCGGGTGGTGCGTCGGCTTCGCGCAACAGTTCGCGCAGCGCACCGATCTGCTTTTCACCGCTGATCAGTATCGAAGGCAAACCGATCGCGCGCAGCGTCTCGGCAACCCGTTCGGGAAAGGTTTTCGTCATGATTAATCTGTTCCGAAAAAGAAGCGGGCGCGTCGAACAGACCGCGCCCACCAAAGAAGCCGCACCCCGAAATATTGGGAAATTGGCGCGGCATTACGGGGTAACAGGATCAGGATGTTGGTCGGGCTGCTGCGGTGCCCGTGTGCATGGCAGCGCGAATGATGCGTTCGGCAAATTGAATTGGTGACTCGCCAAGACTTGGCTGTAAATCAGCAATTTGCATACTGTCTGGGTGCTCTTGCACTCGTTGGAAAAACGCGTCGATCGCCTCTCTGGTGTCGACAACTAATGCGTTACAGCCGAACCCGATGAGGCGTTTCAATTCGCGCTCTTGTGCCAATGTGGGCTTGCCACCGGGCCGTTTGACTTCAATGAAGAAGATTCGGCCAGGCGGCAGGATGACGATCCGATCGGGTACACTGCGCCGAGCTGGACTCCTGAATTTGTAGGCACTACCGCCGGCTGCTCGCACACGGTCGACGAGATACGTCTCGATTTCTCTTTCAAGCACAGGTGATTGTTTTCCCATAGATCAGTCCTTCTTGTATCGGTACGCAGAGAAACCGGCCGCTGACAGAGGCAAGCCGTCGGCCCACGCCGGCACCGTTGCGATCAAGCTGGAAAGGTGCTCGGCGTTGAAATCGTCGCGGTCGGGTGCTTCGGTGACGACTTCGTCATGCACCTTCAACACCAGTTCATAGCCGGCTGCTTCAACAGACGGCGCGTTGTGAAATAGCACGTCACGCGCGACGGCTTGGCACAAGTTCTCGAAAATCTTTCCGCCGTAGGTCTTTGTGCGCTGCCACTTCCGCGAGTACTGGTTCACGCCCATGTAACTGATCTCGCCGTCGTCGCTCACGCGCGGCGCGAGATAGCAGAGCTGGCGCTTGCTCGGCAGCTGCACGCGCAGCCATTCGCCGTCGCGCCGCATGATCACGCGCCGCGCGCGAACGGTCTTGCCCGGCGAGCTGATCGTCTGCACCGCCGCGTCGCGCAGCTCACCCCAGTAACTCGATATCTGCGGGTGCGCTGCACGCCACAGGCGTTTCAGGATGTCGCAGGCGATGAACACGTCCTGCGGCAGGCCGAGCGTGCGGCGCTTCTTTACGGCCCAATCCCACATGCCGCGTGCCGCGCGCACGATCTCCGGGTCGACGGTATCGAGCGCTGCGAATACGGCCGCGCGGATGTTATCGAGGTCCATCTTGTACGTCATCGTGAAGGTGACGAACGCACCGACGCCACCCTCGTAGGCGAGCGCCAGCTCCATCACCTTTCCGAGCTGGCGCATGTATTTGTCGACTGCTTCGACTGCTACGCCGAACGCCCGCGCATACGCCAGCTTGTACAGATCGGTGCCGATGCCGGCATCGAAGTCTCGGAACGCTTGCAGCTTCCACTTCTCGCCGGCCAACCACGCTGCGTCACGCCCCTCGATGTTCGAAAGGTCGGCGACGGCGATTTTCTTGCCGGGCGGGGCAATGATCGCGCCGCGCACGACGTTTGCCGTCAGTCCGATAACATTGCTGAACACCAGATCGGCACAACCTGATTTCAGCGCCTCGATCCCCATTTCGGTGTAGCGGTCGGCGTCACCCTCCGAAATCTTGTCGACGCCGAGTTCGCGTTTCATCAGTGCAACATCCGGGCGCGGCATGTTGCCGGGCTGGTAGAGGCGGTGGGCGTCACGTCCGGTGCGCGCTGCACCGCAGAACTGCGTCAACCCCCGCAACCGACCATCACTCGACACGCCGCGCAACAGCGTTTTGTATTTCGACGAACTCGTCATCGTTGCTTCGAGGCGGATTGCGAGCAGTTCGCGCAGCGCGTCTGGCAGATCAGGGTCGTTGATGCGTCGCTCAAGCGTCGACTTCTTCATGTCTGGCAGATCGATGTCGTACTCTTTGAGCAGGTGTGCGAGCAATTTATCGCGTTGTGTCGCCTTCGCGACTTCGCCATCGGTCAGTTCGACTGTGCGAGCGGCGAGTTCTTTTTGCGCCCTGTCAATTGCATCGACGGCAGCGCGTGCGAGATCGACGTCCATTTGGATTCCGCGCATGTTGATGCGTTGGTCTTGATGCCAGAGTGCCAATTCGTCCGCATTGTTTGGATAATTCCATTTCGGCATCTTCGCGTGTACCGCGCGCATTGCCGTAATGTCGCGGCCGGCGTATTCGAGGAACCGCGCCCACTGCTCGGGGTGCGTTTCGCGCGTGGCGCGGCGCAGTTCGCTGAACGCTGGCCGTGGTTTGCAGAACAGCTGGATCAGCTGCGCCCCTTCCTTGTCCTTCGCTTGGTCGGTCGGCACGTTGAAGATCTCGCAGAGCAGGGCAAGCGCGCCGGGCAGGCCGTGCGCGTAAGCCTGCACCATCGTGTCGCGCCACTTTTCCTCGGGCATGCGCGCGTACACGTCGGGCATCGCGTGCATCAGCACGACGCGGTCGAACATGCCGCCGTTCTGCCACCAGTATTCATCGGCCGCGTCGATCGCCGCGTCGAGTTCGGCGGGCATCCGCGCGACTGCCGTGCGATCCCATGTGCCGACCGGACCGTCGTCGATGGCCCACGTCCAGATCATGATCTCGGCCTGCTTGGCGTAGCGGTGCGTGCCGTGCTTCAGCGGTATGGGCGAGAATGTTTCGGTGTCGAGCCACAGCTTCATGCCGCACCCTGCGCGATCGAGCGCGCCTTCGTCAGCGGCCGGATGTCGTTCAGCAGGCGCATGTTCTCGGTTTCGGTGCCGCGATACTTCAGCTTCACGAACACGCGGTGCAAATTGCGCTCGCCACTCAGCGACTCCTGCACGTCGTACCCGGTCACTTCGCACACGTGGTCGAAGTCATCGCGGCCGTGCGCGATCAGCACGAGCGCGCCGATCGGTGGCAGCAGTGGCGCGCCATCCCACAGCCGCGCGGTGTTTTCGTTGGGCATGGTTGCTCCGTACAGGCGACAGGCTGTATCCGGCAGATACAGCCTATGGGTTGTTAGAGGAGGGCGATCTGCTCGAAAGGCATATCCGGCCACGTGTGCCACGCCTTCACGGCGTTCTCGCGCCAGTGCGTAACGCGCATGTTCCAAGGCACGTGCAGCCCGCACACCAGCTTTCCATCAAGCGGCACGATGTGGTCAACGACGTGTTGCTCGCCCGTTTCTCGGGTCAAGCGTTCGGCGGTGGCGTATAAGATTGCGATTGCGACTCGTTGTACGGGCGTTAGCCATGGCGGTATCGCGCGGCGTTCACGCGCTCGGCGCCGTGCGCCATGCATACGGCTCGTGCGTAGGATCGGTACGCGCTGTTTGGCGATCACAAACAGCGGGCCGACGTGATGGCCGCCGCGCAGGTCAAGCGGCATCTGCTGTTTCAGGTTCATAATTCGGGTCTTCGAAATCGTCATCGCCGGGCATACGCATTGAGCCATCGGCACGGTAGTAACAAAAGCGCGAGCCGCGACGATGGGGCGGTCGGTTACCCGTGTAGTTATCACCCCACTGGTAGCCCGCACACGTGCAAAGCTCGTATTTCCCACGATCACGCGCCATGTTCGGAATCACGCGGAACTTCGTGCCACCGCACTTCGCGCACTTCCTCGGCCGCCGGTAGTCGTCCGGGTGTTTCGGGAAGACGTAGCGCAGCTTGCATTTCTCGCGACTGCATCGGACGTTCCATCGACGCATAATTTATTAAATAGGATTACTAACCGACGTCCCAATCTTTCCGCCTACGATTTAAGCGCTCACGGTTTGCGCATGCCGATGTCGTGAGATCCAGAGCGGGCGACGCCGGTTAGCGAGAAAGGGTTTGGAATCGCCGCGCCGGCGGCGATTGGAGACGAGCGCCCCGCGATATTCGTTGCACTCCGGGCATAAAACCCGGAGTGATGATTACGCGAAGTCGTCGGCAGTTTCCGGCGCCGCTGCTTCGAAGTCGTCTTCATTCGCGCGTCGTGCGCCGCTGAAGCTGTCGCCATCCCCTGCAAACTGCACACCTTTCAGCGATGCGCGGATGCCTGGGTAGTTCTTCGTCTGCGCGTAGATATCGACTGTTGCATTCACATAGCAGCCGGCGTAGATGCGTCCTTCTTTGCCGGGCAGCCATTCACCTGTCGATTGGTCGATTAGGCGTGCTGGCTTGCCTGTTGCCGGGTCGGCGTACATGTCAAGCAGCAAAGGGCGGCCGTCATCCTGCTTGCGGTGCGAGCTAAGATAAAACATGTCCTCGAAGCCTTCGTACTCCGGCTTCGTGTTGCCGTCGATGTAGCAGAACTTGTTCGAGTTGCCACGAAAACCGGTGAGCATTGCCTCGGCTTTCTTGCCCCAAGCTTCGGCTGCAGCCTGATTGATTGCGTCGTTCACCTTCTTGTCGTTCTCGCTGCCCGGTTCGACAAGAAATGTCGCGCTGTAGCGAAACGCGCCTTGGCCGTCGAATTGTGCGGCGTTGCGCAGGTTGTCAATGAATGCTATACGGACATTTGTGAGTTTTATGCTGGCCATGAAATTTACTCCTTTGGTGACGTTGGTTGTTTGTCCAACTGCGAAATCAGTTCGTCGGCGATTTCGACGGCGCGCTTGCAAATCATGACGGGTGATTGGTGCCCGCTATCGAGCGAAGCAAATGCCGCCGTCGCTATTCGCTCACGTCGATCGCGGAGCACAAGATTTCGAGCTTCTTCTTTCAGTTTCCTGGTGAGGGCTAACGCGTCAGTCATTGAAAAACCAGCGGACTGAAGGCCGATGACGATCGTCCGTTCGGTGCTGTAGGGCGAGTGCTCGTTCATGCAAGATCGCTCCCATCGTCGGCCGAGACGACTTCAAAATCGTCTTCGGGTGGTTTGATAACAAGAGCGGGACGGCTGTCGGATTCGGGAGCGACCGACGGGCGACCGTCACGCTGTACGATCAGCGCTTCAACCTTTTTCCACCGGCGCGGCGATTCCTTCGACAGTAGCTTGTCGGCTTGCGTTGGGCTAATGAGTTTGAAGTTGTACATTTGATCCTGCTTCAAACGCATCGACTTCATCAGGCGTTCGGCGTCGACTTCATCGCGCCACTGGCGCGCACCGCGACGGCCAGCAACCAGTTTCACTCCGGGCACTGCACGAGCGTTTAACAGTTCGTGCTCGATACGGCCGCGCACTGCTTTTACCCAATCGTCGATCAGGTCGAGAGTTTCGTAAATCAATCCGAGGCGATCGTTACTGAGCAGTTCGACGTTGCGGCCGATGAACTCAGACTGCACGCCGTATGCTGATGCTTCCGCAACAACTTCGAATTCCGCGCCGATAGTCGCTTCGACGTGGGTGGCGAGCGCCGGGCACACGGCCTTGGCTTTGCAGAATTTGCACTGCTTCTCGCCTGGGTTGAAATCCCCGGTTGCGAGCTTGAATTCACGTGGGCGCTCTTCGACGTTCCGTAGCAACCAACGGGCGCGCTCGGCGGCCGGTTTCGCGGTGCCATCGATCCAGGCAAGGAGATCAGCCGGGGCGGTCGACCATTCGCTGGGCCGCTCGTTGATGCGTGGCTGGTGGATAACGATGTTTACTCGTTCGAAATCGACGAACGCGCTGTGCTCTTCAAGAGCAGCGGCGGCATAGAGCATTGCCTGATAGTTGCGTTCGGCTGACACTTCAACGCCACGCCCATACTTCAGGTCGCGCACTTCGATCTCGGCGCGGCCATCCGGCCAGACGGCGATGATCACGCAGTCGCTCGTGCCGCGCGCGCCATGCTCGCCAGTAATGTGTTCGATTGACAGCCGCTGTTCGACGAGTAGCGTTACGTCGGCACCGGCGAGCCGCAGAGCCTCGACCCGCTCACGCACCCCGTCGACGTACAACTGCACGTGTTCGGCCATTTCCTCGTCGACTTCGAACGTGCGGCGCGGTTCAGTGATCATCTCGCCGGTTTCCTCGTCGCGGCGCGTGACCGTGCCGACGGGAATCACCGCTCCGATGTACTGCTCGGCGGCCTCGTGGCGCTCAAGACACCACTTCGCCAACTCGTGCGCGGCGGTGCCTTCGTCGGCGTACTCGCTCGACGCATCCGGTTGGCCGATCTGTGCGGCTGTCGATGCTGCGCACTCGATCCAAGTATAGGCCGACGATGGAGACAGGAGCGCGTGCTTCTGATCCTCGACGACGGCCGCAATAGCGGTTTTGTTCATTTGCGCACTGCCTTCTGTGCGGTTGGCTTCTTGCCCTTCGGCCAACCTGCGGCGGTGAGATCGGCAACGAGATACGCGATCACGGTGACCGTGCGATCGATGGTGGCGTCGAGCGGTGGCAGGTATTTCGCGAACTCCGGTAGGCGTTCATGTGCCTGCTTCACTGTCGTGCACGCCGCGATCGCGGCGTCGACCTTCGCACGCAACGCCTTACGTGCCTCCGATTGCTCGTCGCTGAGCTTCGCAAGCTCCGTTATCCGAGCCCAAAACGGCGCGTCCGCCTGCATCGCTGCGTGCATACTCGAGTTGGTCGAACCAATCACAACACGAACCGACGACAGCGAACCCGGCAGGCGGACGTACTCGTGATTGAAATGGCCGTCGAACTCTTTGTACAAAGCACGAAGCTTCGGGGGCAAGTGGTCGACGGCCCATTTTTGAGCGGCGATCCGGGCCTCTTCCTGGTAGTCGGTGCGCGGCACGTCGTCGAGGACCGACTTAACGAAAGCCGAACGCGCGTAGTTAGTGAGTCGCATAGCCTCTACTCCTGCGGAATTGATTCGGTCGGATCGACGCGGCCGGCAAGCACTTCCCGCGCGAGCGCCATGTATTCACCGAACAGAGACTCGTCAAGATGCTTTTGACCGGGTTTCGGCGATACGACCTGCGCACCAAACCGCGCAAGAAGCGCTACTGCCTGTGCGCGGCCTACATGCGTACTGACCCCGATGATTGCCCTTTTACATGCCTCGAGCGTTGGCTCAGCGTCTTTCAGTTCGGCATATAGGGCCGCCGTTTTCTTGTGCCAGGGCTTGAGTGCGGCGGTTTTCTGCTCGGGCGAGAATGACTCGGGAATCGGTGCAGACGGTTCGCCAGACAGCTTTGATTCGGTCGTCACAGCATCGTCGGCAGTAGCAGTGGCTGCCGTGTCCGTCTTCGGCTTTTTTCCCTTCTCAGCCTCCCGCTCAGCAAGGTTTTTCTGTGCCGCGACTACTGCTTGAACGGCGGGCGACGCGTGCGCCGTCGCGCTTGCTTGAGCAGTTTGCAGCGCGCCGAGCGAAAGCAGGGCTGCGATCAGTTCGCGTACTGCGGCAGTGTTTTCCTGAATGGCAGATTCGAGGCTCATAAGTAGGAATCCTTATGAATAAAAAAAATGTTGAAATACCGAAGGTGATAATGTTTGCGCGGCGAAGCTATTTACCCTGCGGACGGCTCAAGCACGGAACCGGCGGTACTGGCCATAGCAGTGATTTGTGACATTCCTATCCCCAAATGAAATCAGAAAAAGCAGGGCGTCGTTCAGACCGCCCCTTCAAATAGCCGCACGGTAGAGACAGGGGACCGCACGGCTAAGCCGTAATTGATCTGTTATCCGAAAAAATGGCGAGCGCCATACGGGCCGCTCGCCGAAAAAGCGTCGCGCTATCTGAGGGCCACAATTGTGCGCGACGCTGAGAGAAGAGGGGTTACAGCCGCACCGCGCTCTTTAGCACATCTCGTGCAGCTTGAAGACGGTCAGGAGAGGTACAGGAACGACAGCAACGCATCAAACCAAGGCGTACCATCCAGCGTGTCGTCAGTGCTGAAGTCGGTTCCTTTCTTCAGCGCGCCTTTGCCGGTCGACTGAGCGTATTCGCCGAAGGCTCGGCCGTTGACGGTGCTGTAGAGCGCACTGACGAAGATGCGGCCGTGCTGAAACCCGAAGTGGATGTAATCGCTACCTTCTTCGAGGTACTTGCGCGGCTGGCACGGGAAGCCTTCGCGCTCGCATGCTGCGATCAGCTCGTCGCCGGTAATGTGGCGCGTAAATTTCTTGATCTCGGTTTGCACGTCGTTCTCCTGTAGCGGGCGCGGTTGGTCAGGCGTAATTCCGGACGATGACGGGGCGGCCTGTCTGTTGGCGAATAACTTCGTCGTGCAAGTCTTGCGCGACGGCGTTCGCCTTCTCTAGCGTGAGTCGCGCAACCCCGCGCCACGTGCCAACAAGCCCGAATGAAATGCGATAGGTTTCGTCGCCTTCGTTTTTGCTGATGATAATTTCCACCTTTGCGCGTGCCATCGTCGTTCTCCTGTAGCGGGCGTGGTTGGTCAGGCGGCGTCCAGCTTGCCGAGGATGTCGCGCGCCCCGATATAGGCTCCGTATGCCTTCTGTGCTTTCAGCTCCGGGCTCAAATTCGGAAGGTCGGCAAGTATCGGCTTGCCAGCTTCAGCCATCGCGCGCAATGCCGCCACCAATTCCGAGTAGGTAGGCAGGCCGGCATCGTTCAGGTGCGCGTCTGCGTTCGCGATTGCCGCCTTGGCTTTCTCGCTCATGTTTGGCTCCAGTAGTTACGCCTGCGCTATTTCGTCGGGAGTTGCTTCGCGCACCTTGAACGCTCGACCCATCCGGTTCCAGGGCGCAACAGCGCGCTCGGCGTCCTCACGCGATTCATATCGTTTGGCGTGGCAGAAGTACGGACTACCCGCCCCGACTTCGTACAAGCCGTTGAAGTAGAACGGGCGACCTGAAAAATTGATTTCGTGGGCGATGAACACGTCGTTCTCCTGTAGCGGGCGGGGCGGTTAGATCACGTTATCGGCAGGCACGACGTGCGCACCGCCGCTGACGGCGCTGGTGAAGAAATAGATCCGTTTCCAGATCATGTTGTGTACCAGGAATGCGTAGTTGTTGATCGAGTTGCCGAAATCGTCCATCCTCGTTCCCCTTCGCGTTGCGTTAGTCCGTATCTGATTAGGAATCCGAAAATATGACAGCGCTCAACGAACGACACTGACGTTCAATGCCATCCGGGTCAGCTACGAGTCTTGATTAATAGCCGAGCCAGTTACGCACTGCTACTTTGGTCGCAGGAACTGGAGTCCAATAGGGCCCATAGAATTCATTCGCAGTGTCAGGGAAGCTCTCGCCCGCGAACTGCTCTTCGCAGAGAAACTTGTCCGAGCCGAGCGGCACAGCTCGGCAACCGTGTTCAGCGATGAACTTGATCAGGATCGACATGCGAATCTCCATTTAGTAATGCGAAATGTATAAAGCAGATTTCAGCGGACTGGTATGCGCCGATCCGCTCAAAGCTGCTAGGCGTGGGTCGCTACTCCCGTTCTCGGGTGCCGCCTTACACACGGCCGGTTGCTTCGCTTATGCGGTCCCGGCGTGAAAACTACGATTGTTAAAGAGCTGGCCGCTGTTCGCGGTGTGCCGTTCCGTGACGGCTTGGAATGAATATTAGTAAATACTAAACCTTCCAGTCAAGCAAAAACTAAACTCGCGGGTGGGAAAATTTGTAACAGCGCAGCGGTGGCGATGGTGGGCAAGAAAAACCCCGCGCGAGGGCGGGGCTTGATGTTCGGGGGCGGTATGCAGCCCTAACGCCGGCTGTAAGTTTCGCGGATGCGTTTTGACTTCGATAGATAGATCAGCCATAGCCCCGACCACACGCAGGATGCGCCAATCGCTGCAACGGAGCGAGAAGTGAACTCTAATGTTTGAGCTAGTTGCGGGTATTCAGTGCGGGTAAGGAAACAAGTTAAGGCCAGTGCAATCGGTGGTAGCGCGCACGCAAATAGCTTTGCAAAGAGAACGCTGAACGGCCGTTGATGGAGCCAAAGGAGAAACCCGGCGGCTACACCCGCGGCAAGTACGCTTGATTGGATGCCCCATAGCACTGGTTTAAACGCCACCCACACCGGGTCGGTACGCAGCACTGGGTTTGCTTCTTCGAGTAGAGCATTTGACATTAGCAACCCGGTGGTTACAAGAAGGGGTTGAACCGTGATCAGTACGATGATGAGCAACATTAGCCCGCCCCCGATTCCGGTTTCGTATTCGTCTCCCATTTGTGTTGCCTCAATGCCCGCCAGCGAGCTTGGTACGGGGCGCAGCTTGTCAGGCGACATGCTTAGCGAGGAAGTAGGTTGCGGCAACCAGTGCCGTGCCGAAACTGCAGACGAACGTCACGAGCTTCCACGTCTGTGCGTTGATTTCTTGGTGAAGCGTCGCTTTCACATCCAACAAATCGGCCTTCGTCGCGACGGAATCGAGACGAGTTTCGATTCTCGCGAGCCGGTCGCGAGTCTCAAGGTTGGCTGCTTCGAGCGCTGAAATTCGGGTTTCCATACCGCTATCATCGCCTCCACCACCCCCGCCGTCAAATGCGGGAAGCGGGGGCTCTCTGTAGTTCTTTGCCCATTGTTCGAGTTGATGGATTTCAGCCGCCATTTGGGCCCGCCTCGATTCGAGCCGTAGCTTGGCTCATGATATTCGTCAAATTTGCAACAAGCGAAAGAAAAGCGGGGTCGGGCATGCTATTTGGCGAAGACATTGTTGCTCGCTGGATTGCTTGCTGAAGTTGCTCTTTGATTTCACGCGTCATCCTGTTGTATTCGATTATTTCGAATCGCAGGCGGTTAATTAACTCGCTGTTTTCCGGCGTTGTCATAGCATCTCCGTTAAGTAGAGCGATCAATTGCCGCCCGCGAGCCCGGAGCCTGAACGGTACATGACTTCGCCGGCTATCTGCAGCCCCCCAAGCTGGTCTGCGGTGACTACCCGATCGGGAAACTCAGGATTGTAGGAATGCAGCCGAAGCGCACCCTCGGGTTCCTTGAATATCTGTTTCACGAGGGGTTCGTCTTCAAAATACACGGCGTAGACCCGCCCGTCCCGCACGTGTGTGCGCGTCGTGCAAATCATCATCATGTCCCGATTGAAGAGGTAGGGCTCCATGCTGCGGCCGTGCACTTGCACCAGCTTGCAGTCCTGAGGCTTCACGCCCAAGGCTTTGAAGAAGCCAACGTCAAACGGTAATTGCTTTTTCTCTCGCACTTCCCACTGAATCAATCCAGTCCCCGCACTGAACTTGTAATCGTACTTGTCCAGCCAGACGCGATCGTCATCTGGCGGCAGATCTTCCGGGTGCTCCCACACCAGGACATTCCCCTTGTCTTCGGGGAGTTGAAGGGTACCCGGCAGCGATTCGAAAGGCGTGTCAAGGTAGCCTTCGCCCATTTCGTAGTCGCGCTCAAGTCTTCGCGCAGCGCGCTCCCCAAACGACCCACCGCCCAGGAGTTGCGAAAAATAGCTTTTTTCCTTGGATGGAATGGGGTGCGTCTCGGTCCATTCACGCAGACGCGCGCGGCGAATTTCTTGAATTTTCATACAGGAAGTTTAGATAATTCTAAATTAGTGTTCACTTGACCGAAGGTTTAGCTATAACTAAACTGCCGTGCATGGACCTGAAAAAATTCATCCGGACAAGCGAGCGAGGGACGGCTACGAAACTGGCTGGCGCCCTTGGTGTGTCTGTGTCCTACCTATCGCAGATGGCCGCCGGCCACTGCCCGATCTCCGAAAAGCGGTGTGTGCTCATCGAGTGCGTTACAAAGGGGGTTGTTTCGCGTCGCGATTTGCGTCCGGACGACTGGCACTTGATCTGGCCCGAACTTGTTGCTGATTTGGAGATTGCACGATGAGTGAAGTATCCAAGGCAGCAGCAGATAGGTCACGCAAGGCGTATTCCATGGTCTTGCAACGCTTGCAAGAGCCCGGCATTCAGGCCGCGCTCGCGGTTGCGCAGGGGGTGTCGGAATCGACAGTGAGCCGAACCAAAACCGACAAGCTCGAAGACGCGATCGCGATGATTACGCACTTGGGATTCAAGATTGTCCCGGAGAGCAAAGTGTGCGTGGACCGAGCGATGTATGAGGCGATGGCAACGATCGCGGGCCGCGCGATGTCCGACGACTCGACTGCGCGGCGGCTCGTGTGGGAAGAGGATTGATCGGTGGCCGCCTATTACAATGGAAATGAAGAATAAAACACTCGCTGCTGCGCTCACGCCGATCGTTTCTCGCGTCGTCACTTCACACTGTTGGGTCAAGCGCGACGGCGCGCCTTCCCATATTTGCCGCCCCCTTACTGAAGACAAACTCGCGCACCACGTCAACGGTGGGCCCGCCTACGGTGTGGCGCAGATTGCCCCCGGCGAGTCGACAACGCGTGTTGCATTGCTCGATCTTGACTCGCACAAAGGTGAGACGCCGTGGCCGGACATGCAGGCCGCCGCGCTTCGCATCATGGCGCAGCTTGAGGCAAAAGGTTTGCGCCCGATCCCGTTCCGCTCATCCGGTGGTGCGGGGCTGCACATTTATTTGTTGTGGGATGAACCGCAAGATGCCTATAGCGTTCGCGCTGCGCTGCGCGCAACTTTGGCCGCGTGCGGATTGCGCGACGGTACGAAGGGGCTCGCGGCGGGTCAAGTCGAGGTGTTCCCAAAGCAGAACAGCGTACCGTCCGACGGCTTTGGCAACATGTTTGTCCTGCCGCTTGCCGGTGCGTCAGTGCCGCTCGACCCGTTCGAACTCGACGACATGCCGAAGGGGTATGCCGCCGAAATGGACTGGCTGATTAGCGAGAGGGTGCCGCGCGCCGCACGTGAGGAAATCGTTTTGCCTAGCGCGGTCGACGTGCCAGTCGAACTCGGCATCTTGAAATCAGCGCTCGACATGATTCCTAACAGCGGCTCAGACGAGCTTGACTACGAGGCGTGGCGCGACGTTGTGTTCGGCATTCACCATGCGACGTGCGGCTCGGATGACGGCCTTGCGCTTGCGCACGAACTCTCGGCTCGGTCAAGCAAGTACAACCCGCGGTTTCTCGATGAGCGAGTTTGGCCGCACATCGGGAAGACGTCACCTGACGAGCGCGCGCCGATTACCGGCCGCACGGTGTTGCATCACGCACGTACGCACGGTTGGTTAGAGCCGATCGCAGACGATTTCGATGTGCTTGCGCGCGCCGAAGCTGCCGCCGTTGGAGCACCAGCACGTACCGAACCTAACGCGGTCGAGGCACGCGACACTCCGGAAGAGCCGCCAGTGCTGTTTTTTGAATCCGATCCACCAGCCAAGCCGCCGCGCGCCTCGAAAAAGGGCGGCGGGGACGGCAAACCATCGAAGGGGTATCGCGCTCGTACAGAGTTCGGTAACGCCGAGCGTATGCTCGATCGCTACGGCGCCGGCTTGATGTACGTCCCCGAACTCGAAGCGTGGTTCATATGGACGGGCGTCTACTGGCGTCGTGCCGTACAGGTTGAGCTTGAAAATCTGGCGAAAGAGACGATCCGCGCATTGCCCGATGAAGTCGACGGGTTGCAGAGCGACGAAGAGCGTATCGAGTTTTTCAAATTCTGCGCCGCTTGCCAGAAAGCCGCGATGGTGTCGAACATGATTCGGCTCGCGGCGTCCGATCCGCGCGTCGTCGTGCCCGTTGACGAACTCGACAAGCACGCACACCTGCTCGGCGTTGCCAATGGCGCTGTCGATCTGCACACGGGCGTGTTGTTGCCGCCGAACAAGGAACACCGGATCACGGTCGTTACACCAATTGAGTATGACCCCGCTGCTAGCGCGCCGCTGTTCGAACAGACGGTTAGCGAAGTGTTTTTCGATAACACCGAACAGATCGAGTTTTTCCAGCGCCTTGTTGGGTATGCATTGCTCGGGCAGCCAAAGGAGGACGTGCTCGTTATCCCCTTTGGGTCGGGTTCCAACGGCAAATCGACGGTGCTCGGCGCAATTCGCAGCGCTTTTGGGGGCTATGCCAAGTCAGCGAGCGCCGAAACGTTTCTCTCGTCCGGCGCGGGAGCGGGTAACGCCGGCGGGCAGGCACGCGAGGATCTGTTACGCCTGCGCGGCGCGCGGTTCGTCTACGTTGGCGAGCCGGACGAAGGAAGCGAGCTGCGCGAGGGGCTGGTGAAGAGTATGACCGGCGGCGACCCGATCCCGGCGCGCGGTATGTGGGCCAAGACGACAGTCGAGATTACTCCGACCTGGGTTGCTTTCATGCCGACCAACCATCGCCCGATCGTGAAGGGTGACGATCATGCGATCTGGCGGCGTCTGATGCTGGTGCCGTTCACACGGAACTTCGATACCGATCAGGACGTGAAGAAGGACACGAGCCGCGCTGAGCGGATCGCCGCTGAGTTGCCCGGCGTGCTCGCTTGGTGCGTGCGCGGCGCGCTGGCATACCGCCGACTTGGCCTGAAGCCGACGAAGAGCATCGCCGCAGCGCGTGACTCGTACAAGGCGGATATGGATTTGCTGGCTGACTGGATCGAAGAGTGCTGCAACGTTGGGGATTCATACGCCGCTTCGAATGAGGAATTGTGGGTGTCGTGGAGGCATTTCGCTGAGCGACGCGGAGAACTGCGATTTATTTCAAATTCGCGCGCGCTCGGACGTCGCTTGTCTGCGCGTGGTTTTTTGCAAATTCAGCACACGATGGGTGTTCGTGGGCGTGGATTCGCAGGAATTCGCGTCGTTGCCGAGCGGGGGTTTGAAGTTTGCGACTTAGCGTAAGCGAGCGCGCTAAAAATCGCGCGTTTGCTTCGAACATGGGGTTGGGTTGTACCGTTTTGTACCGTTATTTTGTTGTTTTTGGCTATCTTTTCTCGCCTATATAGACTGAGAAAAGATAACCAAAAACACGATGAAAACGGTACAAAACGGTACAACGAAGAACCTGTAAAAATTTACAGATTAGGAATGCAAAATTTTGCAAGTTTGAAGGAGGGTAGTCTATGACGCCTATCGAATTTGACTGGCGCGAAATTCTTTTCGACTTGCGCCGTCTCGGGCTGATGCCGACTCAGGTGTCGCGCGAACTGCGCGGGGCGATCAGCGAACGCCAACTGCGGGATTACGCCGAACAGGTGAGCGCACCGTCACACTGGCGCGGTGAGTTGATTCTCGATTTTTGGTGCCGGCGAACGGGCCGCGGGCGTGACGACGCGCCGCGCCGCGCAACGATGCTGCGGACCATGCCGAGCGCGCGGACGGTGCAGGTATGAGCAAGCTGACTGCAAAGCAACAGCGATTCATCGACGAATATCTCGTCGACTTGAACGCGTCGGCCGCTGCGCGGCGCGCCGGGTACAGCGTGAAGGCCGCGGGTCAGATCGGTGATGAGAACCTCAAGAAACCGCAAATCGCCGCCGCTATCGATGCGGCGATGAAAGCACGCGGCGAGCGCACGCGCATGACCGCGGATCAGGTGCTCAAACTGGCCGAGTCGATGCTGTTGGCCGACGTGAATCAGCTGATCTCGTACCAGCATCGCTGTTGTCGCCATTGCTGGGGTGTCGGGCACGCGTATCAGTGGAAGAACGAGCGCGAGCTTATGACCGCCGTCAATGGGCATTCGCGCGCTCTCGCGGCAGCGAAGAAGGCCAAGGTGCCGCCGGACGCGTGGCCCGCGCCGCCGGATGAGTCGGGCGGTTTCGGCTTCGATCCGCGCCGCGATCCGCACCCCACGTGCCCCGAGTGCTTCGGCGAGGGCGTCCAACACGAAGTGATCGCGGACACGCGTAAGCTGCCGCCCGCCGTGCGTGCGCTTTACACCGGCCTGAAACGGACAAAGGAAGGGTTCGAGATCAAGACTCAGTCGAAGGACCGCGTGCTCGAACTGATGTTCCGGCATCACGGTCTGCTGAACGACAAGCTCGAACTGACGAAGCCGCGCGTGCGCGTGAAGGATCTGACCGGCCGCAAGAAAGGGGATCAGCAATGAAGTTGAATGTGCTCGCGCGCGGCGTCCGGCCGCGATTGAAAGTGTCAGCCTTTGAGCGCAAGGGCGGCAAGTTGAAGCGCCGCCAGCGCTCGTCGTTTCGGCAACGTCAGCAGGAGCGCACGATCGAACGGCAGCTTCGCGAGATGCTCGAGATCGAGCAGAACGTGCGTGATAGCGAAAAGCGGTCATCGTTTATTGGAGATGTTCCTGCGACGTTTATGGGGCTCGCCAATCGCTTCTTCCACAATGCGCCATGAGCGAAATCGAATTCCACTACAAGCCGCAGGGCGAGACGCTCGAACGCTACATCCTCTCGCGCGCGCCGCGCTCGTTCATCATGGGTCCGCTCGGCAGCGGTAAGACGAACGCCAGCTGCTGGAAGGCATTCCGCATCATGTGCGAGCAGGAACCCGATGCCGATGGTGTGCGGCGCTCGCGCGGCGCGGCCGTGCGCAACACGTACCCGGACCTGCTGTCGACGACCGCGAAGGATTGGCTCGATATGTTCGGCGATCTCGGTCGATGGGTGGGCGGCGGCCTGGAACCACCGACGCACCACCTGTCGTTCGAGCTTGAGGACGGCACAAGCGTCGAAGCCGAAATGGTGTTCATCGCGCTTGATCGTCCTGAGCACGAGCGCAAGCTGCGCGGCATGCAGCTCACGTTCGCGTGGCTCAATGAAGTGAAGGAACTCGCGAAGCCAATTCTCGACATGCTCGACCTGCGCGTCGGCCGCTACCCGAAGGACGTGCACCCGACTTGGTACGGCGTGTTCGGTGACACCAACGCGCCTGATTCGGACCATTGGTACTACGTGCTCGCAGAGGAAACGGAGCCTGAGGGTTACGCGTTCTTCCGGCAACCGGGCGGCGTCATCCGCGACGGTGATCGGTGGGTCGTTAATCCGCTCGCCGAAAATATCGACAACCTGCCGCCCGGATACTACGAGCGCGGCATGCAGGGCAAGAAGTTCGACTGGATCAAGGTGAACCTCGGCAACGAATACGGATTCGTCGTCGACGGCAAGCCTGTGCATCCGGACTACGCGGACTCGCTGCATTGCAAGCTCTTCGAGCTTGTGAAGTCGCAACCACTCTGGATCGGCATGGATTTCGGCCTGACGCCGGCGGCCGTGATCGGGCAGCGCAAACCGATGGGCGGCTGGCGCATCCGGTCGGAAGTTGTCGCGACGAGCATGGGTGCGCGGAAGTTCGGGATTGAGCTGAAGCGCCATCTTGCCGAGATCTACCCAGGTTTCGAGATTGGCGGCATCTACGGCGACCCGGCTGGCGACCAGCGCTCGCAGGCGGATGACGAGGACACACCGTTTCGCATCCTTCGTGCCGCCGGCTTCGAGGCGCGACCCGCGCCGACGAACGACACGGCGTTGCGCTACGGCGCCGTCGACGAGGCGCTGACGCGGATCATCGACGGCGAGCCGGGCCTGCTCGTACATCCCGATTGCCGCACGCTGCGTAAAGCGCTGTCCGGCGGCTATTGCTTCCGCCGCATGGCCGTGAGCGGCGAGCGGTACGCGGACAAGGCGGACAAGAACATGTACTCGCACGTGGCCGAGGCCGCGCAATACCTGCTCGTCGGTGCAGGCGAGCACAAGCACTTGGTGCGTGTGAAGCGCGCGGGCGGCCCGCGCCCCACGCGCGCCATCACCGACTGAAAGACGGGGGATTCCCCGCCTCGATCCGCATAGCCTCTCCAGGAACTCCCCGGAGAGGCTATGAATTTTCTTGGCTTGACCCCTGATATTCCGGCGCCGCCGCCCGTTCCCGACACGACTCAGCCAACGACCGATACGTCAGCGGCTGCCGATGATGCAACCGCGCGTCTGCGTAAGCGTCGTGGCACGGCCGCAACTATTCTTGCGGGGGATTCCGCGACCGTCGGTGCGTCGTCCGTAAGCGCACCGGTCGCCACTTCCGCCGCCGGAAAAGCAATCTTGGGCCAGTGACGTGACGAACGACGACGTGAAGGTCATCGACGCGCTGCGCGCGGATCACGAGCGCTTAAGGCAAAAGCGGCAGTCGTATGAGGCTGTCTGGAACGACGTCATCGATTACTTGATGCCGCGGCTGGATAAGTTCGGACAGCAGCCACGCAACGCAAATGACCGCGGCCGCGAACGCTCGCAGAAGATTTTCGACTCGACCGCGCCGCTGGCGCTGCGTAATTTCGTTGCCGCAATCGACTCGATGATCACGCCGGCGACACAGTTTTGGCATCGTCTTGCGACCAGTTCGGAAGCGCTCACCCAACAGCCGAACGTCAAAGGCTACCTGCAATCGGTTGTCAATACGCTGTTTGCTGCGCGCTATCGCTGGCAGGGTGGGTTTGTGACGCAGATCGGTGCAACATACCAGAGCATTGGATTATTCGGACCCGGCGCGCTGATGATCGAGCACGACGTCGGGCACGGCATCGTCTATCGGAATCTCCCGCTCAGCCAGCTTTGGTTCGCAGAGAATAATGCAGGTCTCATCGACAAGACGCACGTTGCGTGGCGTCTCACTGCTCGACAGGCAGCCCAACGTTTCGGGCGCGCGAACCTATCGCCGTCAATGCAACTCGTGCTGGAGCGCGATCCCGAGAAGGAATTCGATTTTCTACATGTCGTCGAGCCGCGCGCCGACCGCGATCCCCGCAAGCTCGACGGCCGCAACATGAAGTTTGCATCCTATTGGCTTGACGAAGGCCGCGAGCGAGTCGTACAGCAGAGTGGTTTTCGCACGTTCCCAATTGCCGTTGGGCGTTTCTATGTCGGCACCGCCGATGTGTACGGCGGGAGCCCGGCTTATGACGCAATCCCCGACATCCGTATGGCGAATGAGCAGGCGCGCACGAATATTCGCGGCGCGCAAAAGATGGTCGATCCGCCAATTTTGTTGCCAGAAGATGGCGCACTCGAAGGGTTTGACTTGCGCTCAGGCTCATTGAATTGGGGCGGCCTAGATGAGCGTGGCAACGAACTTGCAAAACCGTTGAATCTCGGCAAACAGGCACAGATCGGCATCGAGTTCGCGAATCAAACTCGCGAGACGGTGAACCAGTGGTTCTATGTCACGTTGTTTCAGATTCTCGTTGACAGCGGCGACATGACCGCGACGGAAGTGCTGCAGCGCGCGCAGGAGAAAGGTGTGCTGCTCGCGCCGACGCTCGGCCGCACCCAGGCCGAACTGCTCGGGCCCATGATCGAGCGCGAAATCGACATCCTGTCGGAAGCCGGTCAATTCCCGCCGATGCCGCCTGAGTTGCATGACGCTGGCGCAGATGTCGACATCGAATACGACAGCCCGCTCAATAAGGCGATGCGTGCAAGCGAGGGCGCGGCGATTCTGCAGTGGCTTCAGCAACTCAGCGTCGTTCAGGCATTCGACCAAAGCGCGGCGAAACTCGTCAACGGTCAGCGGATTGGCAAACTGCTTGCGGACTACGGCGGCGTGCCGGTCGAGGCGATGAATACTGACGATGAATTGCAGGTGGCTGCTGAGCAGGAAGCGCAAGCACAGCAAATGCAAACGCTGCTCGCGGCCGCGCCGGTCGCGGCTGGCGCAGCGAAAGACCTTGCAGACGCACAGGTGTCGGCGCAGACGGCGAGGGTGTGATGCGAACAACCACGAACCGATTTCTCCGTTTCTGGAACCGCCGCGAGCAATACCGGCGGTGCTTCTGTGACGAGCGCGGGAAGCTTACGCCGGCCGGCGAGGCCGTGCTCGCCGATCTCGCGCAGTTCTGCCGCGCCAACCAGTCGACCGTGATCACGTCTCCGGTGCAACGAACGATTGACCCGCTCGCGACGATGGTCGCCGAAGGTCGGCGCGAAGTGTTTGTGCGACTGATCCAGATCCTCGGCATGGACGACGAACATCTCAATTCCCTCAAGGATGAGGTCGCCGAATGAATCTCGTGTCGATGAAGCTCACGCCCGCCGAGGCGAAGACCGAAGCCGGCGAAGGCACCGCGCTCGCCGCGCTCGCCGCGCCGGAAGACCAGCCCGCATACCCGTGCGGGCTGACGATCTATCTCGACGATGAAGCGCTCGCCAAGCTCGGCATGACCGCGCTGCCAGACGTCGGCACGCCGCTGACGCTGGTGGCACGCGTCGAGGTGTGCAGCAAGAGCCAGTACCAGAATCAGGATGGCACTGACACTAGCCTGTCGATGCAAATCACGGACATGGCACTCGCACCTGAAACGCAATCTCCCGAGCAGCGCGCAGCTAAGTTCTACAGCAATACGACTACCTGACAGGAGGCTCCATGTTTCTTCGCATGATTCGAAAATTCCGATTTCTCGAGGCTGACCCAGGCGCCGGTGGTGCACCAAACGGCGGCGCGTCAGCCGCGGGCGGCACGCCAACGTCGGATACAACGCAGGCCAACGGGGGTACGCCGCCTGCGAATACGGGGGATTCCCCGTCGTCGTGGCTGCAATCTATCGCCGATGCTGACCTGCGGCAATTCGTCGAGGCCAAGGGCTTCAAGGACGTGGGTGACGCGGTGAAGGCGATGCGCGACTTCGAGGCGAGACATGCGATACCAGCGAAGGTCGAGGACTACCAGCTCGGGGACGACGATTTCGCAAAGACGGCAGCGACGTGGTTTCACGAAACGGGCGTGCCGGCAGAAACCGCGAAGGCACTTGCCGCAAAGTGGAACGGTTACGTTGAGGAACAGAACAACGCAGCCGAAGCTGCGCGAATCGCGAGGGGCGAAGTCGAACTCACGGCACTGAAAGGCGAGTGGGGCGACAGCTACGACAAGAACGTCGAACTCGGTCGTCAGGCGATGCGCAAGTTCGGTGTGCCAGTCGAGATGATCGACAAGCTCGCCGGTCAGATGGGCGACGCACAGGCGATCAAGGTGTTTTCGTCGATTGGCGCGTCGCTGAGTGAGGGAACTTTGAATCCGGGTGGCGATGGTGGTAGCAGCGGCGCGGCGCTCACCCCTGAACAACGCGCTGCGAAGTTCTACGCCAACACAAAAACGTAAGGAGCATTCATGGTTACTCTTGCTACGAACAACCCGACTATCGCCGACATCGCGAAGGGTCTCGACCCCGACGGCGCGCCGGCGCAGACGATCGAGATCCTCGATCAGACGAACGAGATGCTTGCCGACGCGACGTTCATCGAAGGCAACCTGCCGACGGGCAACCGCACGACGATCCGTTCGGGCCTGCCGACGCCGACGTGGCGCAAGCTGTACGGCGGCGTTCAGCCGACGAAGGCGACCAAAGTGCAGGTTACCGACAACTGCGGCATGCTCGAAGACTACGCTGAGGTCGACAAGGCTCTCGCGGATCTGAACGGAAACACGATGGCGTTCCGCCTGTCCGAAGATCACGCGCACATCGAGGGCATCAACCAGGAAGCGGCGCAGACCCTGATCTACGGCAACGAAGGGTCGGCGCCGGCTGAATTCACCGGTCTCGCGCCGCGCTACAACTCGCTGTCCGCGCAGAACGCTGAAAACATCATTGACGGCGGTGGAACGGGTTCCGATAACACGTCGATTTGGCTAGTCGTGTGGGGACCGAATACGGCGCACATGATCTACCCGAAGGGCTCGAAGGCCGGTGGCATCAACGTCGACGACAAGGGGCAAGTGACGGTCGAGAATGTCGACAACGCTGGCGGCCGCATGGAAGCGTACCGCACGCACTACAAGTGGGATATCGGTTTTACGCTGCGCGACTGGCGCTACGTGGCGCGCGTTTGCAACATCGATGTGTCCGATCTCGCGACGTCGGCCAATGCGCAAGCGCTCATCCGCTACATGATCATGGCGTCGGAACGCATCCCGCAGTTCGGCATGGGCCGCGCGGCGTGGTACGTCAATCGCAACATCCGCGAGAAGCTGCGGCTCGGCATCATCGACAAGATCGCGAACAACCTGACCTGGGAAACGGTCGCGGGCCAGCGCGTGATGATGTTCGACGGCATCCCGGTGCGCCGTACCGACGCGATTCTCAACTCGGAATCGCGCGTCGTCTAACGCGGCCGGACGGTGCTATAGCGCCGTCCGATTCTACCGAACACCATTCGAAAGGGCATCTCAATGTACATCGACTCGCTTCTTGAATTCTCGCGTGCGCAGGCGCTGTCGGCGACGGGCGCATCGCAGAACGTCATCGATCTCGGCAGCGACCGCGACATCGGTCCCGGCCGTCCGTTGTGGATCGTCGTCGCGTTCAAGGCGGATGCGGTCGCCGGCGGCACGTATCAGATCGATCTGCAGACTGACGATAACGTCGGCTTCGCATCGCCGACGGTCATCGCTTCGGTTTCCCCGTCGGCGCCGAAGGCCGGCCAGCGCGTTGTGATCGGCATGCCGTTCAATAACGAACGCTATCTGCGTCTGAACTACACGCTCGGCGGTACGGGGCCGTCCATGACGGTCGACGCGTTCCTGACCGATCAAGATCCGGCGTCGTGGCAGGCGTACCCGGACGGCATCGCGTAATTCACGCGGGCCGATCGAAGGGGAAATAGGGTGGCGACTGCCGTCTGTTCAACTACATCACGAGGTACAGCATGCCGAAGGTCAAGGCGATCAAGATGGGTTTCTACCGCGGCGCGCGCAAGCGTCCGGGCGAAGTGTTCGACGTCGAAAAGGGTGAAAAGGCGTCGTGGTTCGTTCCGACCGACGAGGTGCTGACGGGCCCAAAAGTCCGTGGTCGCGCCGACGGCACGTCGAGCATGGTTCAGAAGACTGGTTCCGACTTGTCCGACGCGCCGGACGGCGCCGATTTGCAATAACGGACTGACGTATGGCATCGGAGGTGCAAATTGCCAATCGCGCGTTGACTAAGCTCGGGTCGTCGCGCATTACGTCACTCGGTGAAGACTCGAAGGCGGCGGCAACATTGAATTCGATGTTTGCAACCGTGCGTGACGCGGAGTTGACTGAACACCGCTGGCATTTCGCGAAGGCACGTGCGTTACTGCCGAAACTTGCCGAATCCCCTGCTTTTGGATTTGCGAATCAGTACCGGTTGCCCCAGGATCATCTCTCGTTAATTCAGATTGGTTCGTTCACGATCTACCGACGAACGGATACACGGGGGCTATACAGCCTCGAAGGCGGCAACATTCTGACGGATCTCGACGCACCGCTACCAATCCGGTATGTGCGTCGCGTTACTGATCCAAACGCATTTGCACCGTTGTTCATTGAGGCGTTCGCGTGCCGACTCGCTGCAGAGTCATGCGAAGAGCTCACGCAGAGCGCAACCAAGCAACAGGCTGCATGGGCGGCATACAGCCGCGCGATCGCGGCGGCCGTGCGAATCAACGCTATAGAGCGTCCGCCACAGTCAATTGCTGATGACACCTGGATCGAATCGCGTCACGGAACGACGGTGTGCGATCGAGTGGATCGATATTAAGTCGGCGATAGGGGGGTATGTGCCCAAGGCTTCTCCACAGCAGGTATCGTTCGACGCCGGCGAACTCTCACCGTTGATGGGCGCGCGCGTCGATCTTGCAAAATACGCGAATGGCTGCCTAACACTCGAAAATTTCATTGCAACAGTGCAAGGCCCGCTGATTCGCCGTGGCGGCAAGCGATTTGCCGCACCTATTAAGGATTCGAATCGTTGGGCGTGGCTGTTGCCGTTCATCGTATCGGACGGGATCGCCTACATGCTCGAGTTTGGCGATCGCTATATTCGATTCTTCGTCAACCGCGGACAGCTCGTTAATGGCGGCGTGCCAGTTGAAATAGCGACGCCATACGCACTCGACGATCTCACAACTCCGGACGGCACGTTTGCGATCCGCGCGACGCAAAGCGCAGACACGATGTATTTGTTTCACGGTTCCTATCCGACACAAAAATTGCTGCGCACTTCTGCGACGACTTTCGAGTTGCGTGCCGTGACATTCGTAGGCGGTCCATTTACAACTGTGAACAGCGATGCAGGTATCAAGGTCCGGGCGAGTGGGCAGAGCGGCGCTGTCACGCTCACCGCGACGAGCGATTTGTTCCGGCCATCGGATATCGGGACGCTGTTCTATCTGGAGCAGGAAGATAACTCGTTTGTGAAACCGTGGGCCGTACACCAACGTATCGTTGTCGGGGACGTGCGGCGTGTCGAGACGCGGACGTATCGATGTACGAAGATCGGGCCTAATGTTCCGGAATTTTTCCAAGTAACGGGAGCCGAGACTCCGACGCACACTTTCGGAGAGCGCGCAGACGGCGACTTCACTGACCAGCAAGGAGATAACTACGGTGCTGTCGGAGCAATGTGGCTGTATCTGCATTCTGGATACGGCACTGTGCAAATCACAGGTTATACAGATGCGAGAACAGTGACGGGGGTCGTTACAACGAACGATCCGACCGATCCGTGTATGTTGCCGGACACCGTTGTTTCGTTGGGCACGTACAAATGGGCGCGCGCGCTATTCAACGCAACGGACGGTTTCCCTCAAATGGGTACGTTCTGGCGCAATAGATTGTGCTTGATGCGAGATCGTTGGCTCGCCATGTCCGTATCGGCCGATTTCGAGAATTTTAAAACGAAGGATGCCGACCAGCAGACCGACGACTCGGCTATCGTCGAGCAACTCAATGCGCGGCAACTGAATAAGCTGGCTTGGATGGTCGAGTCAGACAGTTTGTTGATCGGCATGACGGGAGACGAATGGGTCGTTGGGCCGGCGAACGCATCGCAGCCGATTAGTGCAACAAACCTGAACGCATCGCGCCGTACTTCTTACGGATCGAAGAGATTGCAACCGGTGCAAGTCGGTGGGACGCTTCTTTTCGTGCAGAAGAGCGGGCGCAAGTTGCGCGATTTCAAATACGATTTTTCATCAGACAACTATGCATCTACTGACGTTACGAAGCTCGCGGATCACGTAACGCGCGGCAGAAACGAAGCGAATAACGGAATCATGTCGATTTGCTATCAGCAAGAGCCGCACTCCGTCATTTGGGCTGCGCGCGCTGATGGTCAGCTAATCGCCGTGACGTATGACGAAGAGACGGGACGCAGCGACGTGTATGGCTGGCACCGCCATCCCGACGCAAACGGGTTTGTTGAATGCGTTGCGTCGATGCCTGCTCCGGATGGTGCTGCCGATGACCTTTGGATGATTGTACGTCGACAGATTAACGGGCAGACCGTGCGCTACGTCGAATGGCTCAGCCCATCATTGCAGGACGACGATCCACAATCCGCAGCGTTCTATGTTGACTCAGGAATCACTTACCGTGGTGCACCGACGACGGTGATTTCGGGCTTATCACATCTTGAAGGCCAAACTGTTGCGGTGCTGACCGATGGCGCCGCACACCAAACGCGGACGGTTTCAAGCGGTTCAATCACGCTCGATTGGCCTTCCTCCATCGTTCATATCGGAATCCCGCAGAGATGCCGTGTTCAAACCATGCAACTTAACGCGGGCTCTGCTGACGGGACGGCGCAGGGAAAGACGAAGCGAGTCACGAACGTTGTCACGCGGCTTTCGCGAAGCTTGGGGGGCAAGGTGGGCCCGACGTTCGAGGACGCTGATCTCGAGCCCCTGAATTTTAGAAAACCATCAAATTCGATGGACCGGGCCGTGCCGCTCTTTACGGGCGACGTCAAGGCAAATTGGCGCGGCAGCTATGAAGGGCAGTCGTGGATCTGTTACCAGAACGACCAACCATTGCCGGTAACGCTGCTTGGATTTTTCCCGATCGTGGAGACACAGGATGATCGCTGAGCGCCTGGTCCCTGAACACATCCTATCGATTGGATTGCAGCCGGCGCAGGCGCATGTTGCGGGGGTGCTCACGCACGCCTATGCAGAGCACCTGTGCTCGTTACCCGGTGTTGGGTGGGCACTCGTCGAAAACGGTGTGACGTTGGGTTGCGGGGGCATCGTCGAGATATGGGAAAACCGTGCGCAAGCGTGGACCCTGATCTCGCCTGAGTTGCTGCTGCGCTTCCGGCTAGCGCATCGCATGGTGCGCGACGTGCTAAACGATGCCCCCTGGCGACGTATCGAAATGGACGTCGACGCGGAGCATTGCGCTGGTATTTCTTGGGCGCGCCGGCTCGGATTTATCGAGGAAGGTGTGCGAAGAAAATACACGGTAGACGGCCGTGACGTGATTCTTTTTGCAAGGGTGAAATAAATGGACCCGATGACCTTAGCGATCGGCGGCGCGGCGCTCTCGGGTGTTGGAGCGTTGTCCTCCGGTATAGGCCAAGGAAACCAGTACAGCCAACAGGCCAGTGCGTTGGACCGTAACGCGGCGCTGTCCGATCAGCAGGCGCAGCAGACCTATGCACAGAACGTGAACCGTGAGACGGTGCAACGCCGCCAAGCGGGGCAGCAACTTGGTGCGCAACGCGCGGCGATCGCTGAATCTGGCTTCAATCCAAGTGAGGGATCGGCGCTGGATACGCAGGTTCAGAGCGCACGCAACGCTGAACTCGATGCATTGCAGCTACGTTACCAAGGGATTTTGCAAGGGCAATCGCTCGAAGATCAGGCGCAGCAACAACGCTATCAAGCACGTACCGCGCGCGCGAGTTCACGAAATGGGCTATTTGCCGGCGGATTGTCGGCCGCAGCATCGGTGCTCGGTGGACTGTCGTCATACGCAAAGCTGGGCGGTGTGGGCGGTATTGGCTCAAGCCTCAAAACGTTCGGCAAGACAGCAGCCGGTAACCCGATCTTATTCTCGATGCCTTCTTGACTATGGCGATCAAGATTCCCACCTACGAATCACAGGTAATGCCGCAGTTGCAAACGTCCGGTGCACAGACGCCGCTTGTGGGTGTCCAAGACGGGGCGGGGGTTGCGCTTCAGCAGGTTGGCGCCGCGGTGGCGCAGACAGCCGGGGTTCTTGAAGCTCAGCGTCAGCAGGACGAGCAGGCGACGGTCGCGCGGCAGATCGGTAACGATAAAGTCACGTGGCTGCAGAACCTGCAGCAGATGAAAGACAACGCGGCGCCTGGGGCACCAGATTTTACCCCGAGCGTGCTGAAAGGGTTTGACGATTACGCACAGCAGCAACTCGGACAGATGCCCGAAGGACGTGCAAAGAAGTTCTATGCATTGCAGCTTGACGAGTTGCGAACTTCGCTCGCATCGAACGCGATCAACTGGCAAGCGCAGCAGCACCGCGCCTATAACATTGACCAGTATGCACAGGGCAACGACGCCGCCGCGCGTGTGGTGGCGATGGATCCGAGCCAATACGGCACGACACGCGCGTCACAGATCGCACTCATCAATTCTTCCACGCTCGACGCGCAGACGAAATCGAAGCTTGTCGAGCAATTCAAGGAAGCAGCAGCGGCAGCGGCCGGTGCGCGTATGGTTGCCGACGATCCCGCCGCGGCACTCGCGGCACTGACGGGAAAACCAGATCAAGCGCCGCCGCAAGGTTACGAGTGGGTCGGTGACCTACCTGCGCAAAAGATGGTCGTGTTGCAGAACCACGCTCGTTCTCTGATCGCGCAACAGCAGAACGAGGCCGAACGCGAGGCGTTACAGCGTGAAAATAATGCCGCAGATCTGTACAACAAAGCGCTTGACCTAGTGCATCAGGGGTTGCAATTAAGCCCCGAATTTCAGAACCAGTTGTTGTCAGCAACGACCGGCACGTCGATTGGTACCCCCGCGCAAAAACTGCTTTCCATTGCGAGTCAGAATGCTGGGTTTGCAAGTAGTTCGCTCGCGCAGCAGGCGGCGGCACTGCAGCGATACCACGCCGAAATGGTGACAAACGGAACCGATCCGGACACTGCCGCCGTTGTGAAGCAACTTGACCAAATCCACACCGCGAGTATCGAGGCGTACAAAGTCGATCCTTGGAACGCCGCACTTGCACGCGGCGCTATCAAGGCCGTGCCGCCAGTCGACACGACGAGCATTCCAGGACTGGTGTCGTCGCTTACGGCACGTGCACAGGCTGTCGGCCGCGTCGAGGAAGCGGCCGGCCGGCGTGTGTCGTTGCTGACACCGGACGAGTCGCGGGCGGCGTTGCAGGCGATTGACGCACTGTCGAACAACACGAAGGCACAGGCGCTGTCGGCGCTCGGCCGTGCGATGGGTAATGCAGGCCGTATCAATGATCTCGCGGAGCAGTGGAAGGAAAAGAACCCAGCGGTTGCGCTCGCAATGAAGGCAGGTGCCGCAGACCCATCCGGGGGGCCGCTCATGACTAAAAGCGGCATGCCCGTCGCCCAATATGTCATCGATGGCGCGGACGCACTTGCGAATAAAACGGTGAAGGTTGACGCCGCGGCCGCCAGCGGCTTGCAAGCCACTATCGCAAAGCAGATTGGCGACGCATTGCCTCCACAGCAATTAAGCGACGCACGGGAAACGGCCTATTTCGCTGCAGTGGCAGCAGCCCGAAATAATGGTCGCGACATGCCGAATTCGACGGATATAGAGAGCGGTATCAACGTTGCGACAGGTGGTCTCTTGAAGACGGGAGGCACCGATATTCGCGGCGATCGTTGGGTGGCGGCGAAGCCTTGGGGGTGGAGCGATGACGACTTCGAAGCCGGTGTGAAAACAGCATCGGTCTCGAGCATCGAGAACCGGACGGACGGTCGGCCCGTCGATGCCGTCGTCGCGAACGGGACGAAGATCCCCGTTGATCAGTTTATGAAGCAGTTTTCGAGTTACCGGCTGCAGCGCGTCGGTATCGGCGGAACGTACACCGTCATGACCGGAGCGCGTCCAGTGACCGACACGAGCGGCACGCCGATCTTAATTCATCTTACGCGCCCCGTTCCGAAAGCGAGCAATTGATATGCCGATCGATCCACTTTACGAAGACTCCACGCTGGCGTATTTGAAGGGGCAGGGAAGTGTTTCGTTACCGCTTGATCCAGTGCGCTCGCCGTCTACAGGTATCGGTTCGATTGCGCGTGCGATCGGCCGCGGCCTTGGACAGGGCGGTGCGGCGCTGTTCGGTGCGGCGGCCGATACCGGCGCGGCGGTAGGGCAGCTTACTAACGTGCCCGGTTCGCTCACGTTTGATCCGATTGCGCTCGCGGCGTCCGACCAGCAAGAAAATATCGCGCGCGCGAAATCTGGCCATCTCTTCGAATCGCCGCTCGGCGCGCGCGGCTACGATCTCGCGTCGACGCTGAAGCCGGACCCGACGAAGACAACGGCAATCGACCAGATCGTGCAAGGCGTCGTGTCGGGCCTCACGCAGATCGTGCCGGCCGCGGTGTTCGGCGGTCCGCTCGCCGGCGCAGCTGTCGGCGGCACGTCGATCGGCATGTCGCGCGCCGAAGACCTGAAGCGGCAGGGCGTCGATGTCGGCACGCGTACCGCGGTCGGCGCGGTAGAGGGCGCGCTCGCAGGCGCCGGCGCCGTGCTCCCGGCCGGTGGCTCGACGCTCGCGCGCACGGCGGGGCTCGTCGCCGTAGGTGGGCCGGGCATGGCCGTCGGGCAGGCTGCGGCCGAGAAAGCCATTTTGCGCAACGCCGGTTGGGGACACCTATCGGATCAATCTGATCCGCTTGATCCGACGAACCTTGCTGCCGCTACGATGGTTGCCGGTTTTCTCGGTGGCGTGCACGCAGTAGGAGTCGCACGAGCGAATCGCGCGGTAGGCGCTACCCCTTCCGCCGCAACGCCTGCGCAGGACGTGCCGCTCACGAGCATGGATGTTGCCGCACGTAAGGCGCTCCCCTACAACGCACCGGCGCTCGATGCCTACGCGGTACAGGTCGCGCAGCGCGAAGGGGTGCCGCCGGCGTTGATGCTTGCGTTGAAGAATGCCGGTGAGAAGTCGAATTCGAATCAGGTGTCCCCGAAGGGCGCTCGTGGAGTGTCGCAGATGATGCCCGGCAATCTGCGGAAATACGGTGTCGCTGATCCGACCGACCCGGTGCAGGCTCTTGACGGCATGGCCCGTTATCTCGCTGAGACCATGAAGTATTACAAAGGGGATATTCAGGCTGTAATCGCGGACTACAACGGCGGTCCACGCGCGGCCGCTGCCTTGAAAGGCGATGGCACGATGCCGCGTGAGTCTGCTGCGTATCTGGATCGCGTGAATGCGTATATGGCCGATCGCGCGATTGATGATTTCACGTTCAAACCGACGCCGCAAGAGGTGGATGCAGCACTCATCGCACGCGGGCAGCGGATCGTCGATGATGCATACGTGTTCGGTCGGCCAGACGATATTAACGGAATGGCCGCGCACCAGGACATGTTCGAACTTGCTGCGCGCCAGATGGACAACGGGCAATTTCCCGACGTCGCGCATTTTGTTACGCCGGACGATGCCGCACGCGCAACGGCGCTTGATTCTCTAATCGCTGACACCGAGGCACAACGGTCGCAAATTGTGCAACAAGCGGCTGATTTGGCCGAGCCAAGTACGGTCACACAAATGCGTGCCGAGCTAGACCAACTCGTCGCCGCGCGTCCGGACGATTCGCCGGGCGGCGTCAAAGACTTGACGCGGCAATTGCAGGGCCAAGGCATGCGTTATAAGAGCGCCGCTGCGGAAGCGCAAAAGCGTATCGACGCGCTCGTCGCCGATCACGATCTCCAGGTTCGGCGATTGCGTGCGGCGATTGAGCGAAACACGCGTGCGCAGCAGGCGCATCAGCAGCTTGGGGCGCTCGACTCGCAGCTTGCCGATCTGCGCGCGTCGCGCGCAACGATCGACGTGCCGGCGACGCGCCGCACGCCGCTGTCGCAATTCATTGAGGGCGTGGTGCGTGCACAGGCTGCAAGACCGGACGTTAGCCCGCTTGCAAGTGCCGATCCACACCCTGCAGGGGAACCACGCACGGGAATTTTCGGCCCGATTCACGATAATTTTCGAGGGGATGCAAAGGGCGCGATCGAACGGTTGATGGCGGACCAGACTGGCGAGGCGACGGCGGCGCTTCATCACCCCGATGTGGGCGATATCGACCTTGTGTACGGCAAAGCTCCACAGGGACGCAGCGAAGGGTTCGGACTGGCGAAGATCGCTGCAAAGCATCCGGAGGTCATGGGTGACTTGCAGGGGTTTTTGTCGCGCTTGCACAAGGACGAGGCAAAATCGGGGCCGAATCGTGTGCGACTGGTCGACGACACGGGGCACGCCGTTGTGAGTCTCGACTGGAAGGGGAATCCTAAGACGTGGCTGCTGACAGCATACGAAGGCAGAAATGCCGGAAGAGACGCTACGATGGACACCGCCTCTTTAAAACCCTCGGATGACACAGCTAGCCTCGGGACCGGCAAAAATATTGTAGGCCCAGGCGGCACGAAAGGCAACGGGGGCCCGGTAGCGGCAGCTATTGACGCAAATCTACGCGAAGCCGCGCTCAACGACACGCACAGCCAGATCACCATAGACACGCCGGCCGGCGAGCGCACCGGCACGATTGCAGAACTTTTGCAGCAGATCGACGAAGAGCATGCGATGAACTGGCAGGACGCGCAACTGTTCGACGTGGCGGCGAATTGTTTTATCAGCCTGGGGGGTTAAATGCACCAGAAATGTGTCAGCGCTGTCGAACAATCGGCTGGGCGAAAGCTTACGCAGGCCGAGATCGACGGGATCGAAAACCGTGTGCGCGCCGGGATGCGCGCCGTTTCGCGCGGCGATATCGATGCCTGGCGATCAATGTCGGACGCGGAGCGCATCAAGGCAGGTGCAGAGTGGGCACGCCAACAACTCGAGCGTGAAGCTGATCTCATGCGGTTGCGTCAGCAGTTGCAAATTGCAAAGCAAATCCAAACGACTGACCGGATTCAAGAGGCGTTGTTCTCCGATCCCGAAAAGGCTCACTCTAAACGGGCGCGTGAGAAGATTGTGAAAGCCGACATCGAACAAGCATACGAACTCGCCGGCGCGATCAAGGCCGATTACATGCGCGGCACGATGGGCGCGATTGAGGCGATGAAACACGGCCAAAATTTTGTCGCACGCGCGTTTGATGTGGACAACCCGGCTATGGAGCGCGATATTATCCGCGAGATTTATCGGGGCGCAGATGGCTCGACCGGAAATGAAGTAGCAAAGGCAGCCGCTGAGCAGATCAGTGCGACGTCGAACGCTATGCGTGAGCGTTTTAACCGGGCTGGCGGCGACGTCGGGCAACTCGATTACGGCTATGTGCCGATTCGGCACAGCCAGGATAAGGTGCTCGGCAATGGGTCCGACGCCGCGCGCCACGCGTGGGCGGATTTTGTTTTGCCGCGCCTCGACCGGACACAATATCTCGACGACGCCGGCAACCCAATGAATGATGCGGATCTACGTCGTGTGCTGACTGGCGAGAATCGCGAGGATTGGGAGCAGCGTAACGCGGCGGCGCGCGGTCTGATAGCACCACGTAAAGAGGGCGTGTGGGATACGATTGCCTATGGTGGGGTCAACAAGATTGTGCCCGGCGAGGCGAAGGGCGGCGCCGCGCGCGCGAACGCCGGATCGCAACATCGTGTGCTCCATTTCAAGGATGCCGACGCGCACATCGAATACAACCGCATGTACGGCGAAGGCTCGTTGCTGAATGCGCTGATCGATCATGTCGGCGGCATGTCGAAGAACATTGCACTCGTTGAGCGTTACGGACCGAACCCGACTCGCAACATGCGCACGCAGATGCAGCTAACCGCACAGCACGATCGGACGGAGTTGCGCACGCTCGAAGGTGGCATGACATCGATCGGCGCGTACTGGAATTATGTGACAGGGGCGACGAACACGCCGGTCAATCCTGCATTGGCCCGTCGGATGGAGACGCTACGCACGACGGTAAGCGCGGTTAAACTTCAAGGCACGATCCTAGCTGCGCTTGGTGACGTCGGCACAATGTTTGTGACGGCAGGTTATAACAAGGTGCCGTTCTTCAAGACGCTCGGCACTGCCGCGCGGCTGTCGACGCCGGGTTCGAAAGACTTCCGCTCGTGGCTGTCGTCGCAAGGGCTGATCGCCGAATCGCTCGAGCATGGGCTGAACCGGTGGGGCACCGACAATCTGGCGACGACGTGGGCGCGGAACCTGTCTGCGGCGACGATGAAGTTCGGCGGCGTTACCGGTTGGACCGACGCGTTGCGCACGGCATTCCAGTCGCACATGATGCGTGGCCTTGCCGGCATCGGCCGCACCGACTGGAACAGCCTGACCGAATGGGACCGGCGCGCGCTGACTCGCGCCGGGATTACGGCAGACGATTGGGCCGTGGTGAACAAGGCCACGCCGGGCAAGTACGGCGACGCCGAATATCTCACGCCCGACGCGCTGTATGCGACTGGCGACGCGCGCGCGGCGGACGTCGTGCCGAAACTGCTTGGCATGATCCGCGAGGAAGGGGAGTTCGCCGTGCTGAACCCGGACCTGCGCACGAAAGTGATCGCGTCTGCCACGCCGGGCACCGCTATGGGCGAGCTGAAAAAGACCTTCATGCAGTTCAAGTCGTTCCCGATCGCGATGATCTCGCGGCATTGGGGGCGTATCGGCGACATGCGCCGCTCGGGAGACTTTCACGTTGACGGCGCGCCGGCGCTCGCGAACCCGATGGCCTACGCCGCGGCGCTCGTCGTGAGCACGACGCTGATCGGCGCGATCTCGACGCAGGCGAAAAATCTGCTCGCTGGTAAAGACCCGGAGCCGATGTTTGATGACCCAAAGCACGCCGCCGGATTTTGGACGCGTGCATTTTCGGTCGGGGGTGGTGCAGGCTTTGCGGGTGATATGCTGGTTGCCGCGTTCGAGTCGGCCGACTACGGCTCGCTGCTCGGCAGCGCGGTCGGCGGCCCGCTGCTGTCGACGCTGTTTCAGCCGCTACGCGCCGTGTCGTCGAACGTGCAGGACGCGGCACAGGGCAAGGACACCCACGTCGGCGCAGACCTGCTGAAGATCGCGCAATCGAACACGCCGCTCGTGAACCTGTGGTTCTGGAAAACCGTGTGGAACCGCCTGATATGGGACAATCTCGCCGAGAACTTGTCGCCGGGCGTGACCCAGCGGAACGTGAACCGGTCGCGCAATCAATACCACAACGATTATTACTGGCAACCAGGCGCGGCCGCACCCCAACGTGCGCCAGACCTGAGCCAAGCACTTAGCGAATAACGGGGGATTCCCCGTCTGACATTCGCCAATATGGCGCAGTCCACGCAAGGGCTGCGCCATGACGGTCACATCCGATTTTCAGGAAATTGCCTACCAGACGGACGGGGCGACAGTGCATTTCCCGATTCCGTTCTATTTCCTTAGCGACGATCACATCGTTGCTTATATCGTCTCGCCTGATGGGGCTGGCCGAGATCTTACGCATGGCACAGACTTCACGTTGTTCGGGGCGGGAAACGAGAGCGGTGGATCGCTTACGTTGCTTGTGTCGATCGCAGCAGGCAACTTGCTGACAATTTCACGCGTTGTACCGATCACGCAAGAATCGAAATATCAGCAGAACGATCCGTTCCCGTCGGGCACGACAGAGAAAGCGCTCGACAAGCTGACGATGATCGATCAGCAACACGCGAGCACGCTTGAACTCGCGTTGCTCTTTCCGCGCACTGAAAAGTCATCATCGTTGAATCAAAATTTACCGACGAAATCAGCGCGCTCCAACGCTGCGCTTGGCTTTAACAACGATGGTAACCCGATCTCGCTGTCACTCGAAATCGGGGCGGTCGAGACGCCGGTCGTTGATAATCGCACGATGTTGCGGGCTGTCGACACGTCGACGAAGAGCGTATTTGTCGCGGGCGCTGATGCGCCTGCTGATGGCGGTGGCGGCCTCTATGTTCCGCAGCACCGCAATGCTCCCGCCGACTACGACAACGACGGAACGCAGATTGTCACCGCACGTGGTATTGGCTATGAACTGCAATACACCGACGCAGTATCTGCGGCGGTTTTTGGTGCGCGTAGCGATGGTGTGACGAACGACCGTAGCGCCTATCAGAAAGCGATCGATTATATGTTCGCGCGCGGTGGCGGCATCGTCTATATCCCGGCAGGGGGGCGGTCGTTGATTGATGGCGATTTGGACATCCTTCCGAATGTCGCTCTTATGGGGCGGTATGAAGGCGTCGGTTCACCGGGCAGCAACTATTCAACTCCCTACGCCAATGTGTGCGGGGCGTTAATCTTAAATTCGGCGGCGGCGATTCGCGTTCACAGCAACGCATCCTTCACGCGTGCGCTGCTTTATCGGAAAGGAATGACCTTTCCCGCAACTGATATCCGTGATTGGGCCGGCACCGCGATTATCGGGGTTGGCGAAGACATCACGCTCGAGCGTCTTTTGATCCTCGGCTTTGACCGTGCGGTGTACTTGTCCGGCTGTAATCGCCCGCGGATCATGTACGTGTACGGTGATTGCAACAACGGGATCGACATGACCGAGTGCCGTGATATCCCGCACATCAACAAGTGCCATTTCTGGCCATTCGCAACGATCGCGTCGGTGGCGGCTACCGGGCGAGGTGATTTACTGTTGCGGCCGGGTACCGCATACAGTTTGCACGACGGTGTTGACGGCTGCATGTTCACGAACAATTTTAGCTTCGGCTATCAAGTCGGTACGCTGATTCAAAATGCGGATTCGACGACCGTGATAGGTTTCTGGGCCGATAGCATGCTCAACTATGCGAATCCCGGCAGTATCGGCATTCAAGTTGAGGGGAACTGTCACGATACGCGTTTGATCGGCTGGCAGGTGTCTGCGCAGAATCGAACGGGAGTGCTGATCAACACGAACCCAGGCTTGCTCACCACGATCGTAAATGGCAATGCTTGGTACAACAACGGGGCGGGTATCGAGCTTACCGGCGGTGACACGATCATTACCGGCAACGGCTTCATCGCCGGCAACAACGGGATCATTGTCAACACGCCGTCGACAGCAGTGATTAAGCACAACCGATTCCAAGGACAAACGGACAGGCCGATCAATACGCCGGTTCGAACCGCAGGCATCGACGTTGGCGATCCCGACACGAACCAATACGTGACGTTGCCGGCAGGGCAGCCGCCTGTTGGCAGCGGGTTAATTCTGACCGGTCGCCCCTTGGACGGTGCGGCGCTGAATTTGCCGCCGACGATCCCGCAAGGCACGCTCGCGATTATCGGTGGTGGCAGCTTCGGCACCATCAACGGGGGCTACGCAGGGCGTCGCGTGTGCCTCTCGATGTTGAATGACACAACGATTATCCATACGAGTTACGGCGGCGATCTCGCGCCGGTTAACTCGATCGTTAATAAATCCGGTGCAAATAAGACTGTACTCGCCGGGCTCATGGTCGAGTACCGATTCAACGGTCGGCAATGGATCGAGCTATAGGGGACGGGGTTATGCAAGAGCACGAGAAGACGATTTTGGAACTGATCATCATGGGTGCGTTGATTGGCATCGCGAAAGTGCTGGTCGGACATGAGAACTTGACGTTTCGGCTCGTCATCGGGAGAGCCATGCTCGGCTCGGCGACATCGATGGTCGCCGGCATTGCGCTGTTGCAGATTCCCGATTTGCCGCCGATCGCGCTGCTCGGCATCGGCAGCGCGCTCGGCATCATCGGGTCGCAGTATTTGGAAGTGCTGCTGCGCCGGAAAGCCAAGATGATTTTTGGGGAGAAGTAAGCGTGAGCAGTTACGACGCAGCGAAGCTGAAGGCGGAATTGACGCGTGACGAAGACAGGCGAAACCGGATCTACGTCGACACCGTGGGCAAGGTGAGCGGTGGGATTGGCCGCAATCTGACCGACAAGGGGTTTCGCGATAACGAAATCGACTTGATGTACGAGAACGACCGGGCCGATACCGAGGCGTGGCTCGATCGCAATTTGCCGTGGTGGCGCTCGCTTGATTCAGTCCGACAGCGTGTGCTGATGAACATGGCGTTCAACATGGGCGGCAAGCTGTTGACGTTTGTGAACACGCTGGCGGCGATGAAGCGAGGCGACTACGCGGCGGCGGCGGACGGCATGCTTGCGTCGAAATGGGCGGGGCAGGTTGGCGCGCGTGCGACGCGGCTCGCCGCCATGATGCGGAGCGGCGCATGACGTGGCTCGACCCGCGCCTCTGGCTGGTCATTGGTGCGGCCGGCGTCATCGGCTCGGCGACCGGCTATTTTAAAGGGCACGCCGACGGCGTGCGCACGACGACGGCTGCCGCGCAGAAGGCGCAACTTGATGCCGTTGCCGCCGCGCGCACCGAGGAACAACGCCGCACCGCGGCCCAACAGGAGATTGCTGAAGATGCTGCGAAACAACGTGACCGGGCGCGCGCTGATGCTGTCGCCGCTGCTTCTGCTTCTGCTGCTGCTGACGGCCTGCGCAAGCAAGTCGCCGTGCTTGTCGAGCGCGGCCGCCATCCCACCCCTACCGCCGGAAGCGCGCCAACCGGCGACGCCCTCGATTTGCTCGCCGACGTGCTCGGCCGGGCTGACACGCGAGCGGGAGAGTTGGCGGAATACGCTGATCGCGCCCGCATCGCCGGCGAGCAATGCGAACGAGACTATGCCGCGCTAACCCGAGCCAACGATTAGAGGTGTCTATGAGCAATGCCAACGAGGCGCAAAATCCTCCATCGACCGACGATCCTTTCGGGTTCGCAGCATGGGTTGCAAGCAAAACGGATATGAACCGGTGCCCGTATTGCGGGGCGAATCTTGCGGTGCCGTTGTTCGCTCAGTTCTGTTGCCAGAACCAGAAGCGCGACGGCGGCGTGCCGTCGAGTGCGTCGTGATCGAACCGGCACGTACCGCTGTGACCAAATCGTGCCCAACTTCTTCGATAACCCCTTCGGTTTGACACAAAAATTTAGCAGTAGATGAAAGTCTCGAAGCTGACCGGCGCGAGACTATTCTTTAAGAATCAATGGGTTACGTGCTAATTCCAATAACAACATTGTGGTAGGCTATCGAAGCCGTTTCGGGCATCCTCATCCGAGCGTCTGGGCGCGCTACGCCAGGCGCGGTATCGAGCTGCCGCGCACCGATTGGGACGGCGCGGTGCGCATCGACGTCGCGGCAAGCGATGAGCCGATCGTGCCGGTACGGTATCGCGACGTGCATCGGCGCTACTGGATGGACCGGTGAGGCAATCGGAAGCAATCTCGAGAACAGCAAGGGACAACGGCGCTTTGAAGGACATCATCCATTTCTCGCACGCCAACGGCTTTCCGGCGTCCACTTACCGGACGATCTTCGCCGAGCTGGCGGACGAATATGAGTTGCGCTATATCGAGCGGATCGGCCACGACAAGCGCTTTCCTGTCACGCGGGACTGGGCGCACCTCGTCGAGCAATTGCTCGACGATATCGGTCGCACGTATGAGCGGCCCGTATGGCTCGTCGGCCACTCGCTCGGCGGCTATCTGTCGTTGATGGCGGCGCTCAAGCGTCCTCAATGGGTGCGGGGCGTCGTGATGATCGATTCGCCCGTGATCGCCGGCTGGCGCAGCAGCGCGTGGCGCGTAAGCCAATGGGCGGGGCTCGACGAGCGTTTGTCGCCCGCCGCCGCTACGCGAAACCGCCGCACCCGTTGGGCGAGCCGCGACGAAGTCTGGCGCCATTTCCGTCAGAAGCCTGCATTTGCCCGCTGGGACGAGCGAATGTTGTCCGATTACATCGACTACGGCATTCCGCAGACAAGTCCTGCGGGCGAGCGCTCGCTCGCGTTCGATCGCCAGATCGAATACATGATTTACCGGACAGTGCCGCACACGCTCGGTCCGCGCCTGTCGCGCGGCGCGCCGGTGCCGGTTGGTTTTCTCGCCGGCACGCGCTCGCGCGAGATTCGCCAGGTCGGGCTCGACGCGACGCGCCGCACGGTGCGCGGGCGGATCGAATGGATCGAGGGCAGCCATCTTTTCCCGATGGAGCGGCCGATCGAGACCGCGCGGGCGCTGCAGCGGATGCTCAACGCGCTGCGCGTCGACGGCAGCGCGGCCGCGGCGCATAGCTTCGAATGATGCATGGGGCGGTAGCGGGCGGGTGACGCACCGCCCGGCTCCGGCCGCGCAGTGCGAGCGCGAGGCCGGTTGCGGCACGCATGCGCCGGCGGTAAGGTGGCAAGGTTTTCGGGCGTCGATTGCTGAGAGATGCGCGGCCTTTACGGTATAATCCGTTTTTCCCGCGAGCATCCAGCGATGACCAAATATGTTTTCGTCACCGGCGGCGTAGTTTCTTCCCTCGGCAAGGGTATTGCCGCCGCTTCTCTCGCCGCGATCCTCGAATCGCGCGGTCTCAAAGTCACCCTCCTCAAACTCGATCCCTACATCAACGTCGATCCCGGCACGATGAGCCCGTTTCAGCACGGCGAAGTGTTCGTGACGGAAGACGGCGCTGAAACCGATCTGGATCTCGGCCACTACGAGCGCTTCATCAGTACGAAGATGCGCCGTGCGAACAATTTCACGACCGGTCAGATCTACGAATCGGTGATCCGCAAGGAGCGCCGTGGCGATTACCTCGGCAAGACCGTGCAGGTGATTCCGCACATCACGAACGAGATCCAGGCGTTCATCGAGCGTGGCGCGGCGTCGGCCACCTGCGGCGAGCCGGATGTCGCGATCGTCGAGATCGGCGGTACGGTGGGCGATATCGAGTCGCTGCCGTTCCTCGAGGCGGCGCGCCAGATGAGCCTGCGTCTTGGCCGCAACAGCGCATGCTTCGTTCACCTGACGCTCGTGCCGTTCATCGCGACGGCGGGCGAGCTCAAGACGAAGCCGACGCAGCATAGCGTGCAGAAGCTGCGCGAAATCGGCATTTCGCCGCACGTGCTGCTCTGCCGCGCGGACCGTCCGATTCCGGACGACGAATCGAAGAAAATCTCGCTGTTCTCGAACGTGCCGGAAGACGCGGTGATCTCGGTGTGGGACGTCGATAGCATCTACAAGATTCCGCAGATGCTGCACGATCAGGGCCTCGACCGGTTGATCTGCGAGGAATTGCGGCTCGATCCGCAGCCGGCCGATTTGCGGATGTGGGCCGAACTCGTCGAAAAGATCCAGCACCCGAAGCATGAGGTGACGATCGGCATGGTTGGCAAGTACATCGATCTGACGGAGTCGTACAAGTCGCTGATCGAGGCGCTGCGCCATGCGTCGATCCATACGTCGACGAAAGTCAACATCGAGTACATCGATTCGGAAGAACTCGAGGCGAACGGCACCGCGAGCCTTGCGCATCTCGACGCGGTGCTCGTGCCGGGCGGTTTCGGCCGGCGCGGCACCGAAGGCAAGATCGCCGCGATCCGCCATGCGCGCGAGGCGAAGGTGCCGTATCTCGGTATTTGCCTCGGCATGCAGCTTGCCGTGATCGAGTTCGCGCGCGATGTGGTCGGGCTGAAGAACGCGAACAGCACCGAGTTCGATCCGAACACGACGGAGCGCGTCGTCGCATTGATCACCGAGTGGTACGACCGTGACGGCAAGATCGAGAAGCGCAACGAGGAATCCGATCTCGGCGGCACGATGCGGCTCGGTTCGCAGCGTTGCCCGATCAAGGCGGGCACGCTTGCCGAGGAGATTTACGGCAGCGACGTGAACGAGCGTCACCGCCATCGTTACGAGGTCAACAACCGCTTCGTGCCGCAACTCGAGGAAGGCGGCCTCGTGATCAGCGCGCGCACGCCGAGCGAGGATCTGCCAGAGATGATGGAATTGCCGCGCTCGATGCACCCATGGTTCGTCGGCGTGCAGTTCCATCCGGAATTCACGTCGACGCCGCGCGACGGCCATCCGCTCTTCAAGTCGTTCGTCGAAGCCGCGCTTGCGTATCAGCACGCGCGCGCCGGAGTGAAAGCATGAAACTAGCCGGATTCGAAGTCGGGCTCGACAAGCCGTTTTTCCTGATCGCGGGCACCTGCGTCGTCGAATCCGAGCAGATGACGATCGATACGGCGGGCAGGCTGAAGGAAATCTGCGCGAAGCTCGGTGTTCCGTTCATCTATAAGTCGTCGTATGACAAGGCCAATCGCAGTTCGGGCAAGTCGTTCCGCGGCCTCGGGATGGACGAGGGGTTGCGCATTCTCGCCGAGGTGAAGCGTCAGCTCGGCGTGCCGGTGTTGACCGACGTGCACGAGATCGACGAGATCGAGGCCGTCGCGTCGGTCGTCGACGTGCTGCAGACGCCTGCGTTTTTATGCCGTCAGACCGATTTCATCCACGCGTGCGCGCGCTCGGGCAAGCCCGTCAACATCAAGAAGGGCCAGTTTCTCGCGCCGCACGACATGAAGAACGTGATCGATAAGGCGCGTGCCGCCGCGCGCGAAGCGGGGCTGTCCGAGGACCGCTTCCTCGCGTGCGAGCGTGGCGTGTCGTTCGGTTACAACAATCTTGTGTCGGACATGCGCTCGCTCGCGATCATGCGTGAGACGCGCGCGCCCGTCGTATTCGATGCGACCCATTCGGTGCAGTTACCGGGCGGGCAGGGCACGAGTTCGGGCGGCCAGCGCGAATTCGTGCCGGTGCTGGCGCGCGCGGCTGTGGCCACGGGTGTCGCGGGGCTCTTCATGGAGACTCATCCGAGCCCGGCCGAAGCGAAGTCCGACGGCCCGAACGCGGTGCCGCTCGGCCGGATGGCCGCATTGCTCGAGATACTCGTCACGCTCGACCAGGCGGTCAAGCGCGCCCCGTTCCTGGAAAACGATTTCAATTAATGAACTTGGCAGCCGTCGCGCGCGTCAGTAACGCAAGCAGTTCTCGCGCGGGCGGCAGCCGCCGTCGCTGAAGACAGAATTCATCGTCAATTTCAGAGGAAACCATGAGTGCAATCGTAGATATCATCGGCCGCGAGATTCTGGATTCGCGCGGCAATCCGACCGTCGAATGCGACGTGCTGCTCGAATCGGGCACGATGGGCCGCGCAGCGGTGCCGTCGGGCGCGTCGACCGGCTCGCGCGAGGCGATCGAGCTGCGCGACGGCGAGGCCGGCCGCTATGGCGGCAAGGGCGTGTTGAAGGCGGTCGAGCATATCAACACCGAAATCTCCGAAGCGATCATGGGCCTCGACGCGTCCGAGCAGGCGTTCCTCGACAAGACCTTGCTCGAACTCGACGGCACCGACAATAAGTCGCGCCTCGGCGCGAACGCGCTGCTTGCGGTATCGATGGCCGTCGCAAAGGCGGCCGCCGAGGAAGCCGGCCTGCCGCTGTACCGCTACTTCGGCGGCTCGGGCGCGATGCAACTGCCGGTGCCGATGATGAACATCGTCAACGGCGGCGCGCACGCGAACAACAGCCTGGATATCCAGGAATTCATGATCGTGCCGGTGAGCCAGCCGACGTTCCGCGAAGCGCTGCGCTGCGGCGCCGAGGTGTTCCACGCGCTGAAGAAGATCCTCAGCGACCGTGGGATGAGCACGGCTGTCGGTGACGAAGGTGGTTTCGCGCCGAACTTCGGCAGCAACGACGAGTGCCTGTCGACGATCCTGCAGGCGATCGAGAAAGCCGGCTATCGCGCGGGCGAAGACGTGCTGCTCGCGCTCGACTGCGCGGCATCCGAGTTCTACCACGACGGCAAATACCAGCTCGCGGGCGAAGGCTTGCAACTGTCGTCGGCCGAGTTCACCGACTATCTCGCGACGCTCGCCGACAAGTTCCCGATCGTGTCGATCGAGGACGGCATGCACGAAGGCGACTGGGACGGCTGGAAGCTTCTGACCGAGCGTCTGGGCAAGAAGGTGCAGCTGGTCGGCGACGATCTGTTCGTCACGAACACGCGCATTCTGAAGGAAGGCATCGAGAAGGGCATCGCGAACTCGATCCTCATCAAGATCAATCAGATCGGTACGTTGACCGAAACGTTCGCGGCGATCGAAATGGCAAAGCGCGCGGGCTATACCGCCGTGATTTCGCATCGCTCGGGCGAAACCGAGGATTCGACGATTGCCGACATCGCGGTCGGCCTGAATGCCGGTCAGATCAAGACGGGCTCGCTGTCGCGCAGCGACCGGATTTCGAAGTACAACCAACTGTTGCGCATCGAAGAGGATCTCGGCGATATCGCCAGCTATCCGGGCAAATCGGCTTTCTATAACCTGCGCTGACGCGTTACTATCGGTCTTGGTTCTGTCGACGCCGCTTCGCGTTCCCCGTGAAGCGGCGCTTCTTATATCTGCGGCTTATTCATGCGGCTTGTTACCGTCGTTCTGATCGCCTTGTTGGCGTTGATTCAGTACCCCTTATGGTGGGGGCATGGCGGCTGGCTGCGGGTTCACGAATTGCGTCAGCAGTTGAGCAATCAATTGCAGAAAAACGCCGACGACAAGCTGCGCAACGAGCGCATCGCGGGCGAGGTGCAGGACTTGCAAAACGGCACCGCGGCGATCGAGGAGCGCGCGCGCTACGAAATGGGAATGGTGAAGGACGGCGAGGTGTTCGTGCAGTTCGTGTCGCCGAATTCGCCGATGCCTGCGGTGTCGGGCACTACGCAGTCATCGACGGCGACGCGCGGTGACGTATCGGCCGCGCCGGTGCGCGTCGTGCCGAATCCCGAGTCGCGCGCGAAACCGGAAAAGCGGCGCAGCGCGGATAAGACGACTACACACAAGCCCACGGCGCGTCACGACGGCTGACGTCACGGTGCACGATTCGATATAAAAAACGCGGCCCGCACGTGCGGGCCGCGTTTTTCTTTCCTGCTGGTGATGAATTGGCCGCAAGCGGCCGGGCGCCGGTCTTCTCTTACCACCACCAGCCCGGATAGCCGTAGCTCAGGCCCGTGCCCCAGCCGCGCCCCCAGCCGCCGTAATATCCGCCGTAATAAGTGACGGGCGGGGTGTAATACGATATCGCGCGCGCCGCTTCTTGCGCCGCGATGGCCGCGTTTTGTTCACGCATTACCTGCTTGTCGATCTCGTCGTAGCGCTTGCGCTCTTCAGGCGTGAGCGTGGGAGTTGCGCCGGTTCGCTCGGGCAGGCGGCTCAAGACGGTCGTCGACGGCGGCGCGACGCAGGCCGTGAGCGATGCGGCGGCGAGCAATGCCGCAAGCGGCGCGGCGAGCGGTGCGGCGCGAACAATGATCGGTTTCATGAGGCTTACCTCCATGCTGACTCGTAACTTGAGCCGACGCGCGCGGGTCAATGCCGTTGCGCGGCGGCGGGTGTGACGCCCGCGCCGAGTTCGGGCGACGTGAACAATTGCGCGACGTCGACCGGATCGAATTCGTAACGTTGATTGCAGAATTCACAATGGATTTCGACGTGACCGCGCTCTTCGATCACGCTGTCGATCTCGGGGCGCCCGAGCATGCGCAGCATCGCGCCGACCTTTTCGCGCGAGCACGTGCATTGAAAGCGCGTCGCGGCCGGTTCGAAATGCTGAACATGCTCCTGCCAGAACAGACGGCGAAACACGGTCTCGGGTTCCACTTCGAGCAACTCCTGTGTCGATAGCGTGCCGCCGAGCGTGCAGACACGTTCCCAGGTATCCGTGTCGGTTTGCTCGGCGCGCGGCACGATGCCGCCGTCGCCCGGCAGTTTCTGCAGCAGCACGCCGACCGCACGCTCATGATTCGCCGCGAGCCATAGGCGCGTGTCGAGCTGCTCGGAATGGTGCATGTAGTGTTCGAGCACGTCGGCGACCGACGCGAGCGGGCCGTCGTCACCGTTGAGCGGCACGATGCCCTGATAGGGCTGCTGGCCGGGGCGCTTGTCGGCCGGATCGAGCGTGATCACGCAACGTCCGTGGCCGCTCGCGTTGATCAGGTCGGCGAACGACGCGCCGTCCCAGTCGGATTCGCCCAGCTCGCCCGACAGCTTGGCAGTCGCACGCATCGCCAGATCGGAGCTGCATTGGACGACGAGCATCTTCACTGGTCCGTCCCCGTAAATCTGCATGACGAGCGTGCCGTCGAACTTCAGGTTCGCCGACAACAGCGCGCATGCCGCCATCATCTCGCCGAGCACGTTGCGCACGGGAGCGGGATAGTCGCGGCGCGTGAGCACCTCGCGCCACGTATTGCGCAGCGAAACGATTTCGCCACGCACCGGGGCGGTGTTGAACATGAATTTCTGTAACTGGTCGCTCACTTTTTTCCTCGACAAACAAACGGCTCGTGCGGACCGGCCGGTCAGCCGATCCGCACGAGCTGCTCCTTGAAATACGCGCGCCGCATCGCATAGCTTTGCGTGTTCATATGCATCCGGGCGATGTCTTCGTCGGACAGCGTGCGCATGGCCCGCGCCGGTGCCCCGAGAATCAGCGAATTGTCGGGGAACGTCTTGCCTTCGGTCACCACCGCGCCTGCGCCAACCAGACAGTTGCGGCCGATTACCGCACGATTCAAGATCACCGCCTGGATGCCGATCAGCGAACCTTCTCCGATCGTGCAGCCATGCAGCATCGCTTGATGGCCGATCGTCACGTTCGGCGCGATCACGAGCGGGCAGCCGGGGTCGGTGTGCAGCACCGAGCCTTCCTGCACGTTGCTGCCGGCGCCGACCGTGATCGGCTCGTTGTCGCCGCGGATCGTCACGCCGAACCAGACGCTCGCGTTCTCTTCGAGCACGACCTTGCCGACGATCGTCGCGTTGTCGGCGACGAACACGCTTTCGTGAATGGACGGCGCGTGATCGCCGAGCTTATAGATGGCCATGTTGTCTCCATGTGGGGCGTTCAGGCGGCCGGTACAATGGCGCGCGAGTGGCGTCGCGCGTGAATGCGGCGCGATCGAATCGTCTATTGTAAACCGGTTGTTCCGATTGTCCGTGCGCGCCGCCGGTGCGCATTCGTGCCTCTTTTCATGTCATTCGTTCCGACTTCGTCGCCCCAGCCCGTGCGTTGCGTGCGCAGCGGCGCGCTCGCCGCGCTTGGCGAACCCGATCCCGCGCGCAAGGCCGCGCTTGTCGCCGAATTGCGCGCGGCGTTGCAGGACGGCCGCGCGGCTGTCTTGCCGCAACGCGTGCTGAGCGTTCCCGAAGGCGGCTTGCCGGGGCGGCCGGCGCGCCCCGAACTCGTCGAGCCGGCGCGGCTCGAGCGGCGCGGCATGCGCTCGCCGCAGGGGCGCGCGGCGCTGCTGCATGCGCTCGCGCATATCGAATTCAATGCGATCAATCTCGCACTCGATGCAGTGTGGCGTTTTCCACGGATGCCGGCTGAGTTCTATGCGGATTGGCTGAAGGTCGCGGCGGAGGAGGCGCACCATTATTCGCTGCTAGCCGCGCGTCTTGCGCAACTGGGTCACGCATACGGCGATTTTCCCGCGCATAACGGCCTTTGGGAGATGTGCGAGCGCACGGCGGGCGACGTGCTCGCACGCATGGCGCTCGTGCCGCGCACGCTGGAGGCGCGCGGGCTCGACGCGTCGCCGCCGATTCGTGCGCGGCTCGAGTGGGCGGGCGATCATGCGTCCGCGGCGATTCTCGACGTGATTTTGCGCGACGAGATCGGGCACGTGTGGATCGGCAATCGCTGGTTTCGTCACCTGTGCGGCGATGCGAAACTCGATCCTCATGTGGCTTATGAGCGGCTCGCCAGCCAGTATCGCGCGCCGCGGCTGCGCGGGCCGTTCAATTTCGATGCGCGCCGCTCGGCGGGATTCGACGAAGTCGAGCTGGCGGCGCTCGCCGCGCGGGAGGCCGTCGACGCACGCTAGCCGCGCCGTTTGCCGGTGGCGCAGCCGCCGTCGGACGGCCCACGATTTTCTTTAGAGAAGTGCCTCGACACCCACGCAAACACGGCGATTGATCGACGTTGACGGTGCACCGCACGATAGAATAAAACGAACGATCATTCTTTTTTTGGACTGACAATGCACTCCACCGAATCCGTCTCCGATTTCGTCACGGTCCGCGGCGTCAAGCTGCATGTGCGGCGCTGGGGGCGGCCCGAAGCGCCGACGCTCTACATGCTGCACGGTTGGATGGATGTTGCGGCGTCGTTCCAGTTCGTCGTCGACGCGCTCGCCGGCGACTGGCAGGTGATCGCGCCCGATGCGCGCGGCTTCGGCCTGTCTGATTGGCCGGTCGCGGCGCACGGGGGCGGCCATTATTGGTTCCATGAATATCTCGGCGATCTCGAAGCGCTAATCGACCATTACACGCCCGAAGGCGAAGTCAATTTGGTCGGGCACAGCATGGGCGCGAACGTCGTGTGCCTGTATGCGGGCGTGCGGCCGCAGCGGGTGCGGCGGGTTGTCGATCTGGAGGGTTTCGGGCTCGCGCCCGCGAGTATCGACGAGTCGCCGCGCCGGATCGCGCAGTGGCTCGACGATCTGCGCGATCCGCCGACGCTCAGCCGCTACGCATCGCTCGACGCCGTCGCCGCGCGCCTGATCAAGACGAATCCGCGCCTGGACCCGCGCCGCGCGGCGTTTCTTGCCGAACACTGGTCGGCTCGCGATCTGGATGGCCAGTACCGGCTTCTTGCCGATCCCGCGCACAAAATGCGCGGGCCGATGCTGTACCGGCTCGACGAGGTGATGGCGGTGTGGTCGAAGGTGCGCGCAAAGGTGCTGCACGTCGAGGCGGTCGATTCGCCGACGCTCGCGTTTATCGCGCGCGGGATTCCGATTCCCGAATTCAAGGCCCGTTTCGCCGCGTTCGGCGATTGGCGCGAGAAGCTCATCGAGGATGCGGGGCATATGGTCCACCATGATCAGCCGGAGCAGGTCGCGGCGTTGATCGAAGCATTTTGCGCATGATGGGGCGGGCCGCCCCGTTCGATGCACCGTCGCGCAATTGGCTGGTTGCGAGCCGATTCGCATCCGGGCGGACGCCGAAGCATGCCGGACCCGCGAGCGACGCACGCGCGGCATCCGGGCGCGCTTGCCCGGCCGTATGTCCAAGCGGCCCTTGGCGCGCCGCCGCCATGAAGGCGCCACGGCAACGCTAGCTTCGGCCCGGGTCATCGAGGCCGGCGCAACGCCATGCGCAGCACGCGCGCCGCGCCGCCGTTTCCGGCGCATTGGTTCATTTGCGCATTGCAGTAGAATGGATATCTACCCTCGATGCCGACCATGAACGCCGACCTTCACTGCCATTCGAACGTCTCCGACGGCAAGCTCAGTCCCGCCGACGTCGCGCGCCGCGCGCACGCGGGCGGTGTCACGCTCTGGGCGCTGACCGATCACGACGAACTCGGCGGGCAGCGCGCCGCGCGCGAAGCCGCCGAGGCGCTTGGCATGCGCTACCTGAGCGGCGTCGAGATCTCGGTGACGTGGGCATCGCGCACGGTGCACATCGTCGGCCTGAATATCGATCCGGAGAACCGCACGCTCATCGACGGCCTTTACCAAACCCGCAACGGCCGGGCGGCGCGCGCGGTCGAGATCGGCAACGCGCTCGCGGCGCTCGGCATCGAGCGCGCATACGAGGGCGCGCTCGCGTATGTATCGAATCCGGACTTGATCTCGCGCACGCACTTCGCGCGCTTTCTCGTCGACAGCGGTTACGCCACGTCGACGGCCGACGTGTTCGACCGCATCCTCGGCGACGGCAAGCCCGGTTATGTTCCGCACCGCTGGGCGAAGCTGGCCGACGCGGTGGGGTGGATCAAGGCGGCGGGCGGCGAGGCGATCGTCGCGCATCCCGGCCGCTACGCGTACACGCCGGTCGAATTCGATGCGTTCTTCGGCGAATTCGTCGAGCTGGGTGGCGTCGCGATCGAGGTCGTGACGGGCAGCCACACGCCCGATCAGTACCGCGAATATGCGGATGTCGCGCGGCGTTTCGGCTTCGAGGCGTCGCGCGGCTCCGATTTCCACGCGCCCGGCGAGGGCCGCACCGAACTCGGCGGCTTGCCGCCGCTGCCATCCGATCTCAAACCCGTCTGGGAGCGCTGGCTGTAGCGGCGTTCGCGCAGCCGCGCGGCCGGCCGGAAGCCGGCGCGCGCGTCGACCGATTCCTTCTGTCCCCATGTCCCAATTTTTCAGGATTCATCCGGACAATCCGCAGCCGCGGCTTGTCAAGCAGGCAGCCGAGATCGTGCGCGGCGGCGGCGTGATCGCGCTGCCGACCGATTCGAGCTATGCGCTCGCGTGCCATCTCGACGACAAGGATGCGGTGGAGCGCGTGCGGCGGATTCGCGGGCTCGACGAGAAGCAGCATTTGTCGCTGCTCGTGCGGGATCTGTCCGAGCTGGCGACGTTCGCGATGGTCGACAACCGCCAATACCGGCTGATCAAGTCGGTGACGCCCGGGCCATACGTGTTCATCCTGCAGGCGACGAAGGAGGTGCCGCGCCGGCTGTCACACCCGTCGCGCAAGACGATCGGGTTGCGCGTGCCCGCGCACGCGATCACGCTCGCGCTGCTCGAGACACTTGGCCAGCCGCTCCTTGGCACGACGCTGATCCTGCCGCCCGATCCCGATCCGCTCAACGATCCGGACGATATTCGCGCGCGTCTCGAAAAGCAGCTCGATCTCGTGATCGATGGCGGCGCATGTCCGCGCGAGCCGTCGACCGTGATCGATCTGACGAGCGACGAACCGCAACTCGTGCGGGCCGGGCGCGGGCCGCTCGAGCCGTTCGGCCTTTCCGCGTGAGCACGAGCGGTGCGGCCCGGCTGCCGGGACCTTCCCACTGCCAGGCCGCCCGCGCGTACATACCTGTCGGACCACGCACCGTCCGCCTATTTTCCGCTTGTTACAATAGCGTGCTATGAATGCTTCCCTGATCCAGACGATCGCCGTCTATGCGCTTCCCGTGATCTTCGCAATCACTCTGCACGAGGCCGCGCACGGCTATGCCGCGCGCCTGCTCGGCGACAACACCGCGTACATGATGGGCCGCGTGTCATTCAATCCGATGCGCCATATCGACCCGATCGGCACGATCGTGATTCCGCTCGCCCTGTATTTTCTGACGAGCGGCGCGTTCCTGTTCGGTTATGCGAAACCCGTGCCCGTCACGTTCCGCAATTTGCGCGACGTGCGCTGGGGAACATTCTGGGTATCGCTCGCCGGGCCGGGCTGCAATTTTGTGCAGGCGCTCGTGTGGGGTTTCGTGAGCATCGGCCTCGCGGCGCTGTCGATTGACGAGCCGTTCTTCACGCGGATGGCGGCCGCGGGCGTAGGTGTGAATCTGGTGCTCGCGGTGCTCAATCTCTTTCCGCTGCCGCCGCTCGACGGCGGCCGCATTCTGGCCGCGCTGCTGCCGCCGAAGCAGTCGATCGCGCTGTCGCGGATCGAGCCGTACGGTTTCCTGATCGTGCTTGCGCTCGTGGCGACGGGGCTGCTGACGAAATTCTGGTTGCGTCCGCTCGTCGGCGCCGGCTATGCGGCCGTCACGGCCATCCTGACCCCTTTCGCTTCGCTTTTCTAACGACAATCATGTTCCCAGACCGTATTTTTTCCGGCATGCGACCCACGGGCTCGCTCCATCTCGGCCATTACCACGGCGTGCTGAAGAACTGGGTGAAGCTGCAATCCGAGTATCCGTGCTTCTTTTGCGTGGTCGATTGGCACGCGCTGACGACGCACTACGAAACGCCCGAGGTGATCGAGAAGAACGTCTGGGATGTGCTGATCGACTGGCTCGCGGCGGGCATCGATCCCACGCAGGCGACGCTCTTCATTCAGAGCAAGGTGCCCGAGCACGCTGAGCTTGCGCTGCTGCTCGGAATGAGCACGCCGCTCGGCTGGCTCGAGCGCGTGCCGACCTACAAGGAGCAGATCGAGAAGCTCAAGGACAAGGATCTGTCGACATACGGCTTTCTCGGCTACCCGGTGCTGATGGCGGCCGACATCCTGCTGTACCGCGGCTCGCTCGTGCCGGTGGGCGAGGATCAGGTGCCGCACGTCGAGATGACGCGCGAGATCGCGCGCCGCTTCAATTACCTGTACGGCCGCGAGCCTGGCTTCGAGGAGAAGGCGAACGAGGCGGCGAAGAAGCTGGGCGGCAAACGCGCGAAGCTTTATCACGAGCTGCGCAATGCCTACCAGCAGGAGGGCGACGACGAGGCGCTCGAGCAGGCGCGCGCGATGTTGCAGGAATCGCAGAGCCTGTCGATGAGCGACCGCGAGCGGCTGTTCGGCTACCTCGAAGGCGCGCGCAAGATCATTCTGGTCGAACCGCAGGCGTTGTTGACCGAAGCGTCGCGGATGCCCGGCCTCGACGGGCAGAAGATGTCCAAGTCGTATGGCAACACGATCGGCTTGCGCGAGGACGCCGAGACGATCGGCAAGAAGGTTCGCACGATGCCGACCGATCCGGCCCGCGTGCGCCGCAGCGATCCGGGCGATCCGGATAAGTGCCCGGTGTGGCAGCTCCATCAGGTCTACACGGACGAGGCGACGCACGACTGGGTGCAAAAGGGCTGCCGTTCGGCGGGTATCGGCTGCCTCGAATGCAAGCAGCCGGTGATCGAAGGGATTCTGCGCGAGCAGCAGCCGATGCTCGAACGTGCGCAGAAATATATGGACGACCCGTCGCTGCTGCGCGCAATCGTCGCGGACGGTTGCGACAAGGCGCGTAAGCATGCGACGGAGACGATGCGTGACGTGCGCGAGGCAATGGGCCTGTCGTACAACTGACGCGGATGACGGCGGCGGCGCTTGCCGCGCGATGCGGCAAGGCTCGGGAATGCCGCGTTACGGAATGGCCGTCTAATCCGCTACAATCGACGCTTACCGATTTTTCATCGTGTTTGTTTCATGACCAACGGCACTCAAGACGGCATTCAAATCCGCGGCAGCATCCCCGCGATCGTCACCCCGATGCTCGATGACGGCAGCCTCGATCTGGCGGCCTTTCGCAAGCTGATCGACTGGCATATCGAAGAGGGGACGGATGCCCTCGTGGTGGTCGGCACGAGCGGCGAATCGGCCACGCTCGCGGTCGACGAGCATGTGCTGATGATCGAGACCGCGGTTCGCCAGGCGGCAAAGCGGATTCCGATCATCGCGGGCGCGGGCGGCAATTCGACGGCCGAGGCGATCGAACTGTCGAGGCGCGCGAAATCGGTCGGTGCCGATGCGACGCTGCAAGTGGTGCCGTATTACAACAAACCGACGCAGGAAGGGATCTACCGGCACTTCAGGGCGATTGCCGAGGCCGTCGATCTGCCGATGATCCTGTACAACGTGCCGGGGCGCACGGTCGCGGACATGTCGAACGAGACGATCCTGCGCCTTGCGCAGGTGCCGGGCATCGTCGGCGTGAAGGAGGCAACGGGCAATATCGATCGCGCGGCGCACCTGATCAAGTCGGCACCGGCTCATTTTGCGATCTACAGCGGCGACGATCCCACTGCGATCGCGCTGATGCTGCTCGGCGGCCACGGCAACATCTCGGTAACGGCGAACGTCGCGCCGCGCGCGATGAGCGAACTGTGCCGCGCCGCGCTTGCTGCCGACGCGAAGACGGCCCGGGACATTCACCTGAAGCTCCTGTCGCTGCACAAGAACCTGTTCATCGAGGCGAATCCGATCCCCGTGAAATGGGCTCTGCAGCAAATGGGCAAGATCGCGGGCGGCATTCGCTTGCCGCTCACGCCGCTCGATGCGCGCTGCCATGACGCCGTGCGCGACGCGCTGCGCGAGGCGGGCCTTCTGTAAGACAGGCACGGCCGGCGCGTGCGGCCGCCTGTTGCCCGATTCATCCGAACCCCGACCCGGCGCACTCCGGCGTCGTGCGTGACACGCGTTTCAGCAAGACGAAGGACTTCATGAAACATTCCGCCTTTTCCTCCCGCGCGATCCACGCATCGGTGTTGACGTTGGCGCTCGTCGCGCTCGCCGGCTGCGACACGCTGAACGACTATCTCGCACCGGATCGTGTCAATTACAAATCGACCGGTTCCGCGCCGCCGTTGCAGGTGCCGCAGGATCTGACCGCCGTGCCGCTCAACCCGGCTTATATCGCGCCGCCGACGAATTCCGGTCTCGGCGCCGCGCCGACGCGCGTGGCCACTGCCGCGGGCAATGCAACGCAAGGGCAGCCGACCACGCAGGACCCATTCGGAATGCACGTCGAGCGCGACGGCGACCGCCGCTGGCTCGTGGTCGACGGCCGCACGCCCGAGCAGCTTTGGCCGCAACTGAAGGATTTCTGGCAGGACAACGGCTTTTCGCTGAAGACCGACGCGCCGTCCACCGGGATCATGGTGACCGATTGGGCGGAAAACCGCGCGAACATCCCCGACGACTGGTTCCGCAGAACGGTCGGCCGGGTGATCGATTTTGTCTATTCGTCGGGTACGCGCGATCGGTTCCGTACGCTCGTTACGCGCACGGCCGATGGCAATACCGACATCTCGATCACGCACAGCGCGATGGAAGAGAAGATGACGGGTACGCAGGGCGGCACGTCGTCGCGCTGGGAGGAGCAGCCGCGCAATCCGGTGCTTGAGGCGGTATTTCTCGCGAAGCTGATGGAAAAATTCGGTTTGACCGAAGCGCAGGCGAAGCAGTTGATCGCCGATGCGCGTCCCGCCTCGGCGCCTTCGACGGTCGTCGGTTCCAATGCCGGCGGGGCGACGCTCGATCTGGCCGAATCGTTCGATCGCGCATGGCTGCGCGTTGGCCTGGCGCTCGATCGGACCAATTTCACCGTCGACAATCGTGACCGTGAAAAGGGCATCTACTACGTGCGTTACGCGAATTCGATGGAGGAGCTCAAGCGCGACGGGCTGTTCGGCAAGCTGTTCTATGGCGGGCCGACCGCGGCCAAGCCCGGCAAGGAATTCCTCGTCAACGTGCGCCGACAGGGCGATGCGCAGACGCAGGTGGCTGTCGTCGATGCGAACGGTCAGGTCGACAATTCGTCTGAAGCGCGGCGGATCATCTCGCTGCTGCATGCGCAACTGAACTGACGCGCGCGTGCGATTCGCGAGCTTGGGAAGCGGCAGCGAAGGCAACGCGCTCGTCGTCGAAGCATCCAGCGGTGTGACGACGACGCGCGTGCTGCTCGATTGCGGTTTCTCGGCCAAGGAAATCGAGCGCCGTCTCGCGCGTCTCGATCTGGGCGTCGGCGCACTCGACGCAATCTTCGTCACCCACGAACACGGCGATCATGTCGGTTGCGCGTTGACGCTCGCACGCCGCGCGTCGTTGCCACTCTATATGAGCTGGGGCACTGCGCGCGCGATCGGCGCCGATGACGCGGGCATCGATCTGCGCGTGTTGTGGGAGGGCGAGGCGGTCGCGTTGGGCGATCTGAGCGTGCTGCCCTATACCGTGCCGCATGATGCGCGTGAGCCGCTCCAGTTCGTGTTCGGCGACGGGGCGATGCGCCTTGGCGTATTGACCGACGTTGGCATGTCGACGCCGCATATCGGCGCCGTGCTGAGCGGCTGCGACGCTCTCGTGCTGGAAGCGAATCACGATGCCGCAATGCTTGCCGCAAGCCGCTATCCGGCATCGCTGAAGGCGCGTATCGGCGGCTCCCACGGCCATCTGAGCAACGACGCGGCGGCGCAGATCCTCGCGGCGCTCGATTGCAGCCGGCTCAAACATCTGGTGGCCGCTCATCTGAGTCAGCAAAACAATACGCCGGAACTGGCGCAGGCGGCGCTCGCCGCGGCGCTGGGGAGCGGGGCGAGCGACGTGCTCGTCGCGTCGCAAGGCGACGGCTTTGGCTGGCTTGGCCTGGGCTGAACGTATATCGGCATTCCGGCCAGCCTCGAACGGCGGCGGGCGCCATGCGGCAGACGTAAAAAAACCGGCCCGAAGGCCGGTTTTTTGCTGGTGCTGACCTGCAACAGCCTTACTGGCTCGCGCCCGAAGCCGGAGCAGCCGTCGCTGCCGAAGCAGCCGACGCCACTGCAGCAGCCGCATCGCTCGCAGCAGCCGCGACGCTCGAAGCAGCAGCGGCAGCAGCGTCCGAAGCAGCAGCGGCAACCGTCGAAGCAGCCGAAGCGGCGGCAGCACTCGCGTCGCTAGCAGCCGACGAAGCAGCTTGCTCGGAGCTCTTGTTGCACGCAGCCAGTGCAACGGCAGCCAACAGGGAAGCTACGAGGAGGGATTTCTTCATGATCACGTCCTTTTATGGTTAAAGGTAAGCAACAGCGCGAAACAATACCGGTAATGTGCTCCAACACCGACCTGGGCCGCTGGTGGAGATGCACTTCTAGAGCGTGAATCTTCCCTACGGCTTGGGCGGAAATTATATGCACTTTCCTATCGACCGTCGACAAATGCGGGGTCAATACGTTGTCTTTCCCATACAAAACAGGCGTTCGCATGGGCGTACAGTCAGGCAACTTGCAACTTTACTCCAAGTTGCCCACCTGTATCCAGCCCGCACAATACCATTCGTGCAGCAAGGCTGTCATCGACGGGTCCTTTGAGAGTGTTACAAACCGTTTCGCATCGATTTGGCGCATATCGGCCAATTCAGGCAGCCATTTTGCCGTGTCCGCGAGCGCATAGGCTTCGCCGTTGATGAAATACGAGCGGCGGTTGTACAGCAACGCCGTTTTCCTGTCGAGCCGGACGCCATGGCGGCCCGCCTGCGCCGCGAACGCGGCTTCGCTGATGCGCCGGGCAGGGGGCTCGAACACGACGTTCGATTTGGGCTCGCTCAAATAGCAACCCAGGAAATCGCCGATGTCGCGCTCGTCCCATTTGATTTTCGACAGCATCGCGGCGACGCGCTCGACCATCGCCGGCGGCAGTTGCGCGGGCGTGTCGACGGCGGGCTGCGCGGGATCGCGGTATGGCGCGTCATCGTGCGCGCCCGTGCGCAGGCTGCCGCGCTCGGCAAGGTGATAGAGGAACTGCGCGCGCAATTCGCCGGCGCACGGCGCTCGGAAGCCGATCGAGCACGTCATGCATTCGCCGATCGCGACGCCGTCGTGTGCGATGTGCGGCGGCAAATACAGCATGTCGCCGGGCTCGAGCACCCATTCGTCGGTTGGCTCGAAGTGCTCGAGAATCTTGAGCGGCAATCCTTCCTGCAGCGACAGATCGCGCTGCGCGCCGATTCGCCAGCGGCGCTTGCCATGAACTTGCAGCAGGAACACGTCGTACGAGTCGAAGTGCGGGCCGACGCCGCCGCCGTCCGTTGCATACGAAATCATCAGATCGTCGACGCGTGCGTCGGGGATGAAGCGAAAGCGTTCGAGAAGCGCGCGGGCGCGATCGTCGTGCAGATCGAGCCCTTGAACGAGCAACGTCCATTCGCGGCGTTTCACGGGCGGCAAATCACCCTGCTCGAACGGGCCATGCTTCAGTTGCCATCTGTTACGAAAATGCGTGACGAGCCGCGATTCGACATCGTAATCGCCGGCCAGCTCGAAGAGCGCATCGCGCGAGACGGGCGGCGTGATGCCCGGCACGGCCTGGCGGATCAGCAGCGGCTTTTTTTGCCAATATCGGCGCATGAATTGCGCGGCAGTGAGATTGCCGACGAGTGGTGTCGGTGCATCGGCGCGTGGCGCGCGGCTGCGCGCGCGCGCACGGCCGGACAGTTCGGGTGGTGGCCGTTGGGGCATCGTATAATGACTAATGTACTTGGGAGAATTGGATGAAAATCGCAAAAAACACTGTCGTATCGGTCGCCTACAAGCTGTCGGATGCGCAAGGCAATCTGATCGAGGAGAGCGATGAGCCGATGGTCTATCTGCACGGCGGCTATGATGGCACGTTCCCCAAGATCGAGGAACAACTCGACGGCCAGGAACCCGGCTATCAGGCGCAAATTCAGTTGGAGCCGCAGGATGCGTTCGGCGATTACGATCCGGAACTCGTGAAGATCGAACCGCGCGACCGTTTTCCCGAACCGCTCGAAGTCGGCATGCAGTTCGAGGGCACGCCGGAGGACGGCGACGAAGAAATCGATTCGCTGATCTACACGGTGACCGACATCGCGGAAGACAAAGTAGTGCTCGACGGTAACCACCCGCTCGCGGGGATGGCACTGCGTTTCGCGCTGACGGTAAAGGATGTGCGGGAAGCGACGGAGGACGAGATCGAGCACGAGCATGCGCATGGCGCGCAAGGGCTCGAGATCGTCGACGACGACGATGACGACGGCGAGGACCGCGACTCAGCGCGCACGCTGCATTGAGTCGGCCGGCATGCTGCCCGGCGTTTGCACGGGTGGCGTGCCGGATGAGCGATAGCTGTTGTCGTGCGGCTCGTAGCCGGAGGGCCATGCGCTGCTTGCCCCTGAGTCGGGCAGAGCGGGCGGTGTCTGGATTTCCGGCATGTCGGGCATTTGCGTCTCGTCGCGCGGCGCGACGGGCAGCGCGGGCGGTGGTGGCAGATGCTTCGGCACGGTCTGCACGCTGACGCTGAACATCGGCTGCCGCGCGGGATCGACGCCGATCTTCACCCATTGCGTCAGACGCGCGCGCGGCGCGATCGCAATGCGGGTCAAATTGCCGATCGGATTTCCTTTGTCGTCATGCAATGGGCGGTCGATCATGAAACCGCTCGCGAGCGGTTCATCGGTCGAATGCACGACGACGATCGAGCCGCGGAAAACCGTCGCTGCTTTGACCAATGAGCGTTTGAATTCGCGAAAGCCATCGCGCGTGCGCGGGCGGTTGAAGCGCAGCCATCCGAAGCGCTCTGCGCGTTCATAGCGATCGAATTGCGGATCGCCTTCGACGAAGATCACGAGTGCGCGCGCGTCGCGGCGTTTCGCGTACTCTGCCGCATGATCGATCCAGAACGCGTTCGCGATCACGCGGTCCTCGAATTCGCCGTTGCGTCCGCCTGCCGTCAGGTAATGATTGTTTGGACTTGGCGCATTCAGACCGATGAACACCGTATCGCCCTGAGTCCAGCGGACATTTTCGCGGTATGGGTGAAAACGCGGCACTTCGCTTTCACGCGTGAGCGCCAGCGAATTCGCGCCCGGCGATGCAGGCTCGGTAAATACGTTCTGCCGCAGGAAATCCAGCCGCTCGACGGGGTCGTATGCGCCAGCGTCGCGCGTATTGCACGCGGCCCAGTCGAATTGACCGGGCAGCAGCACGAGCGGCACGCGCGACGTCGCGAGGATTGCGCTGCGCTCGTCGTAGAGCCGGTCGCGGCATGCTTCGCCCGGCCCCTTCAAATTGCCTTCATAGACGATGAACGACACGGCGCGGTCGCGCCCGATCGCATCGATCAGATGCCGCGCATGCGGTTCGTCTTCGGGCGACGCGATCACGCCGGACACCACCGCGAACGCGTATCGGCCGCCGCGTGCGAGCGCGTGCGGCGAGCCGCACGCGAGTATGCACGCAAGCGCGAGCGCGGCCACGCGTGAGCGCGGCAAGACGCGTCGAGCGATGGTGTCAGTGTGGCGCATCCGTCGCGTTCGAGCGGGCGAGTGCATGAAGCTCGTAAAGCAAATCGAGCGCATCGCGTGGCTTGAGGTCATCCGGATCGAGCGCGAGCAGGCGCTCGAGCGCCGGATTCGGCGCGGCGGGAGACGCTTCGTCACGGTCCTCGGCCACTGCCGGCGGCGCGGCGAAGAGATCGAGCTGCGGTGCCGCTTGCGCGGCGGATTGCTGTTCGAGATGCGCGAGATGCTTGCGCGCGGCCCGGATTACGGGCGCGGGCACGCCTGCGAGTTGCGCGACCTGGAGCCCGTAGCTCTGGTTCGCCGGCCCTTCTTCGACCGCATGCAGGAACACGATGCCGTGGCCGTGCTCGACCGCCGACAGATGCACGTTTGCCGCGTGCGGGAATTCCGCCGGCAGTTGCGTCAACTCGAAGTAATGCGTCGCAAACAGGGTGTAGCAGCGGTTGTGCGCAAGCAGATGGCGCGCGATCGCCCATGCGAGCGCGAGACCGTCGAATGTCGACGTGCCGCGGCCGATTTCGTCCATCAGCACGAGACTCTGCGGTGTCGCGTCGTTCAGGATCGCGGCGGCTTCCGTCATTTCGACCATGAACGTCGAGCGGCCGCCCGCGAGATCGTCGGCTGCGCCGATGCGCGTGAAGATGCGGTCGATCGGGCCGAAGCGCGCCGCTTTCGCGGGCACGTAGCTGCCGACATAGGCCATCAGCGCGATGAGCGCGGTTTGACGCATGAAGGTCGACTTACCGCCCATGTTCGGGCCGGTGATGAGGAGCAGCTTGCGATCGGGGGTTAGCTTGCAATCGTTCGCGATGAAGCGCTCGACCTGCGCTTCGACGACCGGATGCCGGCCTTGCTCGATCTCGATGCCGAGCTCGTCGGAGAACGTTGGTGCGACCCAGTCGAGTGTGCGCGCGCGCTCGGCGAACGCGGCGAGCAGATCCAGTTCGGCCAGGCCGCCGGCAACGCGCTGACAGCCCTCGATATGCGGCAGCAGCGCTTGCAGCACGCCGTCGTAAAGCGCGCGTTCGCGAGCGAGCGCGCGCTCCTGCGCGGACAGCGCCTTATCCTCGAAGGTCTTCAGCTCGGGGGTGATATAGCGCTCCGCGTTCTTGAGCGTCTGGCGGCGGCGGTAATCGTCGGGCACCTTGTCGGTCTGGCCGCGCGTGACTTCGATATAAAAGCCATGCACCTTGTTGTATTCGACGCGCAGGTTGGCGATGCCAGTGCGTGCGCGTTCGCGCGCTTCGAGATCAATCAGAAATTGACCGCAGTTCTCGGAGATGTCGCGCAGCTCGTCGAGTTCGGTATCGTAGCCGCGCGCAATCACGCCGCCGTCGCGCACCATCGCGGCCGGCTCCGGCGCGATCGCTCGGGTGAGCAGATCGAGACAGCCGGCGGGCGGTTCGAGCGCGGCCTCGATGCGGGCGAGGGCGGGGGCATTCGGTGCGATCGCGGCGACCTGCTGCCGTAGCGCGGGCAATGCGGCGAACGTATTGCGCAGGCTGGACAGATCGCGCGGGCGCGCGGACAGCAGCGCGAGGCGTCCGGTGATCCGCTCGACGTCGGCGATCTGCCGCAGCGCCGAGCGCAGATTGTCGAGGCCCGCGTGCGCGGGGGCCTCGATGAGCGCGCCGATCGCCAGGTGGCGCGCTTGCGCGGCGACCGACGCGCGCGGCGGATGATGCAGCCAATGGCGCAGCAGACGGCTGCCCATTGCCGTGCAGCAGGTATCGAGCAGCGAGTAAAGCGTCGGCGATTCGGTGCCGCGCAGCGTTTCGGTGAGTTCGAGATTGCGCCGCGTCGACGGGTCGAGCCCGATGTATTCGGATTCGGTCTCGACTTTCAAGCTGCGCACGTGACGCAATTGCTGGCCCTGCGTCGAGGCAGCATAGATGAGGAGCGCGCCCGCCGCGCCGCAGGCGCTCGCAAGCGACTGCGCGCCGAAGCCGTCGAGGCTGGCGACTTCGAGCTGATCGCATAGCCGTTGCGTGCCGGAGGCGATGTCGAAGTGCCAATCGGGCACGCGCGTGATCGCGCCGATGCCCGCGGGCACGGCTTCGAGCGTGCTGTCCGCCGCGAGAATCTCGGCGGGACGGATGCGCTCGAGCGTCGCGCCGAGTTCGTCCGGTGCGATTTCGGCGAGCCGTAGCGCGCCGCTCGCCAGATTGAGCCACGCAAGGCCGACGTTCGATGCGACCCCGCGCTTGTTGTGCGCGATACAAAGCGCGAGCAGGAAGACATCGCTTTTGTCGGACAGCAGCGCGGCGTCGGTTAGCGTGCCGGGCGTGACGACGCGCACGACCTTGCGCTCGACAGGCCCTTTCGACGTTGCCGGATCGCCGATCTGTTCGCAGATCGCGGCCGATTCGCCGAATTTCACGAGCTTCGCGAGATATTGCTCGATTGCATGGTGCGGCACGCCCGCCATCTTGATCGGCGTACCCGCGGACGCGCCGCGTTGCGTGAGCGTCAAATCGAGCAGGCGCGAGGCTTTTTCCGCGTCACCGAAGAACAGCTCGTAGAAATCTCCCATTCGATAGAAGACGAGTGTGTCGGGATGCTCAGCTTTGACGCGCAGGTACTGCTGCATCATCGGCGTATGGCCGGCGAGGGCGTCGGGTGACAGGGTGCTCATGAGTCAGGTGCAAAGTTGCTTTGGTCGGCTGAGTTTACCAGCCGCTTCGATGCTTTCGCGCGACGTTGGCTTTTCGGCCAAGTCGCAGCCTTCGATTACACCACCGATCAAGCGTCGCCCAGGTATCGGAAAGCGATGGCCGTTGTCCGTGCCGGTGGCGGTGCATAGCGATGCTTCGTGCAGGCCCATGCGATTTCCACTGCGGTCATGGCAGGCGCCGGTCGTCGCGTTTTGTTGCCGAGAACTGCGCCGCGCCGGCGGGCGCGGCGCATTTGAGCAAACGGTTCCCGAGACGGATCAGGCGCATTGCGGCAAATGGCGCGGAGTGAAAGTGCTGGACATTATCCATTGGAACAGCCGGGATTGAATCGGATGAAGGCGGTGATTCATATGGCATCGGCGTGTCCGCACGCGGGGCGGCAAGATTTCGATAATCACCGTTTCGGGTGCGCGCGACGGGCAATAACGGACGAATTTCAATCGGTTTTGCGCAATTTACATTCATCTTTCGGCTTCTGCTTTTCCAGCTGAATCTTACTGCGTTGTAATGTGCGCTGGGTGAGCCATGGCGGAAATGTCGGGGATTGCGGCCCTGAATGGCCGATACGCTGGTTCCGTATCGCTCGATACTATTCTCATAAGATATAAATAGATGATGAAATGAATGGCGACATCGATTATGCAACGTTGGGCGGGGAAGATTTAACGGGCATGAGTAATGGAAGGCGACGATTACTTCGCGTCTCTATGGCTATTCCCGCAGCCGCATTGGTTCATCCGATCCGTAGCTGGGCAAATGGGCATGGCCCGGCCAACGAGCTTCCCGCCATCCAAGTCACCGCATCTCCCGAAACCAGCTTGCCGCTTCCATCGCCCGGCGGACCCGCCGGCGGATATAGTTGGACGACCGGGCTGGAAAATTATCGTGGCGGAATTTTTCAAATCGGAAAATTCAAACTAGTTAATGGAAATAGAATATTCGCCGCCGCAAGCGAGGGCAGGACGATCGACGCACTGGCCGAATTCGCTTACGGGATCGAATTGTCCAGTAATAAGTTGATACAGGCGCAGATCGCGACATACGGATTATTTACGCAATGGCTGGCGAATAACGGATGGCGTGATATCGTGGGGGCCAATGAATATGGCCTGTCCAATACGACATACAGTGGGCTGACTGCCGCATTCGGATTGTTCAGCGATTATTACTTTAGCCGGCTGCCGGCGCCGCCGATTTCTGATTTCCGGTTCTACGCCACGCCGTTTTTTACGCTGGCTGCCTATGATTACTGGTTCAGGGGAAACGGTGCTTCGAGAACGGTGGATTTGCCGTCCCTTCGGTTGGGGATTGGCGTCAAGCAAATAGACGCGATCAAGAATATCGTCGTCAATGATGGCATGGGGCCTGGTGTCTATCCGATCGATGCGGTGTTCAGCACGAACCTGATTTCGGAAAACGAGTGGATCGTGGGAGCGGCTCTTGGGCGTGTCAGCGGACATGTCACGGGGCAACTCACCCTGGCAGCCAATGGCGGCTATTCTTTCCTGGGGGAATATACGCTGAATCCGGACAAGTTCGACTTTGATGCATCGAGATCGCGGCCCGATGTTCAAGAGCGGTTGACCACATTGGTGCGCAAACTGGGCGAGATTGCCGGACACACCGACTTCACGATTTATTTCAATGGATCGCAAAAGGTGGATGAATCCGGGACGCGTGCCAGCATCAAGGCGATGGCCAGCGGCGGACCGATTCTGAGGCCGTCCTTTGGCGGCAGAGCGCCCAACCGGTTTGGTGCCGCCGCCGGCTAACCGGCCCATCGCGGGGGAGCCGATCAAGGATTCCTGATGCGCTCGCAGCGGCGGGTTCGGAATGAGGTGTATGGTGAGGTCGATGCTCAAGTGTTTGGGATATTTGCTGCTGCTGTTCGTTATCGTTCTAATGGCTTTGGCGGCGTTACTGGTTTATGTCAGAACTTACGACGGCAGCGGTGGCGTGTGTCCGGACATGGACAAGTCGAAAATCGAAGCACACATCAGAGGTTACGCCAATAGAAAATTTCCTCGTGCCGACTTGGCCTTTAACGAGGAATTTTCTTATATGAGCGATTTGGCGCAATGGAAGGTGCCCTACTATGTCGGCGGGTATAGGTACGTGGCGAAAATGAACTGCGCCGGATATATTCTCGACGACGTCGGGCCATACAACTGATTGGGTCCGGAAAGGTTGGCCGATGAGAATGGCGCCGATGTCGTCATGACTGTCGCATTCGGCGGGCGCGGCAGGTTCGCCGTGCGTGTTCATCGGCCTGAACAAATTCCGCCGCATTGTCGCGCTCAACGCCGTTTCCCAGGGCACAGCGCGTATGCGCCATCACCGATCAGGAATAGTGCGATCAATGCGATCGCCCAGAACATCGGGTATTCCCAACCGCCGCCCGGGTTCGTGAACAGCCAGCCGTTCGCGCCGTGCACCATGAAAACGGTGCCGAGCATCTCGAGGGCGAGCGGTAGCGCGACCCACGGCGAGTACACGCCTAAAACCAGCGCGAGTCCACCGAAGAGTTCGAGCGCGATCGTCAGGTAGGCGGCGATCGGGGGCAAGCCGAGCGACGCGAAATAACCGACGAATCCCGCAATCGTGAAGACGAAGATTTTCAGGCTCGCATGAGCGAGAAAGAGAATGCCCAGACTCATGCGCAGCAGCAGCGCGGCATACGGGGCGGTATCGAGTTTGATCATCGGGCTTGTCTGTCCAGTTGAGGTTGGAAACGGAAAACGGGCTGCGTTATCGGCACGCGTTGACTGGAAGGTTAGAGATAAGCCGATTCGGCATCAATTCGCGATCGATGGATTGATTAATTCTTATTGATTATTAATTGTGCGCAAGCCGCGCAGGCGATCGATGCATCGGCGCGTGCGCGGCGTTTGCCCTCGGCTGGCGGCATGGAGTTGGCAATACGGAAGGACGCGGGGGAAAGAGGCGAGAGCCTGCGCCGCGAGCCGACCGTGCGGCGGAAAAGCAAACGGCCCGCGGCGCATCGAGCGCAAAGCTCGAAGGCCGCGGGCCGTCAAAGAGCGCCGCTGCCGCGGCGGACGCGGGGGCGCAGCCGCCTTATTCCGCTGCCGGCCGCGTATGCGTGTAGCGGTTCAGGATCGGGATCATCTGCGCATAGATTTTCGGGTTCGCGGCGACGATTTCGCGCTGATGCAGAAAATCGGAATCGCCCGTGTAGTTGCCGACGAGGCCGCCTGCCTCGGTGATCAGCAGGCTGCCCGCAGCAACATCCCACGCGTTGATGCCTTGCTCGAAAAAGCCGTCGAGGCGGCCCGCGGCGACGTTCGCCAGATCGAGCGCCGCGGCGCCCGGGCGGCGCAGGCCGGTGCATGCCTGCGTCATCTCGGTGAACAGGCGCGCATACGCTTCGAGCCCTTCCTGCTCGCGGAACGGGAAGCCCGTGCCGATGAGCGCGTCGGCCAGACGGTCGCGCCGGCCGACGCGGATGCGGCGGTCGTTCAGAAAAGCGCCGCGGCCGCGCGTGGCGGTGAACAGATCGTTATTGTTCGGATCGTAGACGACCGCCTGCGTGACGACGCCCCGATGCGCGAGCGCGATCGATATGCAGTAATACGGGAAGCCGTGGATGAAGTTGGTCGTGCCGTCGAGCGGATCGATGATCCACTGGTATTCGGATTCGTTGTCCGATTTGCCGGATTCCTCGGCGAGGATCGCGTGATCGGGGTAGGCAGTTTTCAGCGTCTCGATGATCGCATCTTCCGACGCTTTGTCGACCTCCGTCACGAAATCGTTGTGCTGCTTCTTGCGGATTTCGATCAGATCGAGATCGAGCGATGCGCGGTTGATGATTTGCCCGGCGCGGCGCGCGGCCTTGACGGCAATGTTGAGCATGGGATGCATGGGCCTGAATCCTGAATCCAGTGGCCGGCGGTGCGAGGCCGCCGCGTGATGATCGAACCGGCGATGCGGCGCCTGGCTTGCGGTTGCGGCAGGCCAGGCGTTTCGCCGACGGAAGACGAATTGGCAAAGAGCGATAAAAGTACGGGCCGGACGATGCGGATGCCGCCTTTGAATACGCAATTTTACCCGACTCGCGGCGCTTTGATGCGAAACCGCCGCGGGGATTCGCCTGGCCATTCGGCCGAGTGGGTTTGCGCGCGGGATGGCGATACCATACCGGCATTCTTGTCACTTTGAAGAATCTCTTGGACTCTCAGCAAAAACCTTCCGCGCCGGCCGCCGGCGACGGGCCGTCCTCCGCGGCGAGGGCTGCTCGCGGCGGATTTACGTCCACACGCTTCGTGCTCGTCGAGCCGAGTCATCCGGGTAACGTCGGCGCCGCCGCGCGCGCGCTGAAGACGATGGGCTTTTCGCGTCTGGTGCTCGTCGCGCCGCGCGTGCCGCATGTGCAGAGCAATCCGGAGGCGATCGCAATGGCGAGCGGCGCCGACGACGTACTTGCGTGCGCGCACGTTGTGCCGACGCTTGCCGACGCGCTGAACAGTGTGCACTGGTCTATCGCGCTCACCGCGCGCTCGCGCGAATACGGCCCGCCTCGGCTCGCGCCGCGTGCGGCTGCCGCGAACGCGAGCCGCCATGTGCAGATGGGCGACATCGCGCTCGTGTTCGGCAACGAGCGTACCGGTTTGTCGAACGAGCACGTCGAGCGTTGCAGCGCGATCGCGCATATTCCGGCCAACCCCGCCTACAGTTCGCTCAATCTCGCGCAAGCGGTGCAGGTGCTTGCCTACGAGCTGCGCGTCGCGTTGCTCGACGACGAGGCGGGGGCACTGCCGCAGGATGCTGCCGCGGGCGAACTCGCGCAAAGCGACGAGATCGAGCGCATGTTCGTGCATCTGGAGAATGCGTTGATCGCACTCGATTTCCTTGATCCGCGCCATCCGAAGAAGCTGATGTCACGGCTGCGGCGGTTGTTCTCGCGAACCGGGCTCGAACGCGAAGAGGTCAACATCGTGCGCGGAATCGCGAAGCATATCCTGCTGAAAACGGGCGAGCGCGGCGCTGGCGACGAGGGCGGGCAGGTATGACCGGTGGCCGCACGCATGAGCCGCAGGTAGTCCCGCAAGAAAAACGGTTGGCGTGCCGATATCCGCCATGACGGCGGGGGCAAGCGGCGCGCGTCCTGCACGCACGGGGCGCGCGCTCTACAATCGTGCGGACGTCATAAGCAAAGCGGTTAAAACGATATCGGTTCCGTGCCGCATCCTGGCTCCTACTTGCATCGCCATCATCATGTTCACGAGACTTCGCGAAGACATTGCCACGATCCGCGAGCGCGATCCTGCCGCTCGCAGCGCCTGGGAGGTGCTCACGTGTTACCCGGGGCTGCACGCGCTGATGTTTCATCGGATCGCGCACGCATGCTGGCGCGCGAATCGGCGTTGGCTTGGCCGGTTCGTGTCCCAGATCGGGCGCTGGCTGACGGGCATTGAGATTCATCCGGGCGCCACGCTCGGCCGGCGTGTGTTCATCGATCACGGGATGGGTGTCGTGATCGGCGAGACGGCTGTGGTCGGCGACGATTGCACGATCTATCAGGGCGTGACGCTCGGCGGCACATCGCTTGCGCGCGGCGCGAAACGTCACCCGACGCTCGCGCGCGGCGTGATCGTCGGCGCCGGTGCGAAAGTGCTCGGTGGCTTCGCGATCGGCGAGGGCGCGAAGATCGGCTCGAACGCGGTCGTCGTGAAGCCGGTGCCGGCTGGCGGGACGGCGGTTGGTAACCCCGCGCGGATCGTGTTGCCTGCCGCCGCTGGGCAACGCACGCCCGAGCCCGCCGCGTTTTGCGCATACGGCATCACGCCTAACGCGGACGATCCGATGTCGCTCGCGATTCATGGGCTCATCGATCACGCGGCGAAGGAGGCGCGCCGGGTCGACGAAATCGTCGCCGCGCTTGAGCAGCTTGGCGCGCATTTGAATGCGCTGCGGGGCGTGAATGGCGCGCAGCTCGATTTACGCCGGCTGTCAGCGGTGCTCGAGGGCAGCGCACTCGAACGTTGACGGCGGGCAAGCGCGGCCGGGAGCGGCTGCATTGCTATGCGTTGACGTCAATCAAATCTCACGTGAAGTCATGCCGAGAGGTGCACGGGGTGCGCATCGCGGATCGTGAGTGATTGCGGTACGCAATCGCGTATCGCACGCTCGCCAGGCTGATGAAGCGCCCGGAAATCCGCAGAGGCCGATGCGCTCAATCGAGCGGCAACGCGCGAATTCCTTGTGCGTCGATGCATAAATAACCGCCGCGCGGCAGGCCGTGATCGAATTCCCAGTCGGGCAGCACCCAGCGTGTGCCTTCCGGTTCGGCGTGGCGTGCCGGTTTGTGCGTGTGACCGTGGATGATGACCTTTGCGGCGCTGCGCACGAAGAGCGCGGCCACGCCCCGGCGCGTGACGTCGTAAAGCGCGGAGGCGGGGCGCATCCGGCCCGCTTCGCTGTTGGCGCGCATCCGCTTGGCGAGCGCGCGCCGCCAGCGCAGCGGGCAGCGCTGGAACAGCCACTGCGCGGCGCGGTTGCGTGCAAAGCGCCGGAATATCTGGTAGCCGCGGTCGGCGGTGCATTGTGCGTCGCCGTGCGCGAGCGCGATCCGCCGGCCGAACGCGATGACGACGGACGGATCGGGCAGCAGCATCGCGCCCGCCGCTTTCATGAAGCGCCGGCCGAGCAGGAAGTCGCGGTTGCCGTGCATCACGTAAAGCGCGATGCCGCGCTCGGAGAACGTGTGCAGTAACGCGGCAATGTGCTGCGCGAAAGGGTCGTCTTCTAGAACGTCATCGCCGATCCAATATTCGAACAGATCGCCGAGAATGAAGACAGAATCCGCGCTGTCGGCCGTCACGCGCACGAAATGCTCGAACGCGGCAACCGTGCGCGGAATCGCGTCGCTCAGGTGCAGGTCCGAGATGAACAGGAACGGGCGTGTGGCGTGCGCGACTCCGCGTTCGCCCGGTACGCCCGCAAAGACGCTACGCGGCGGCGTTTCCTGCAGCATCGAAGATCCCCCCGGCGTCGTTATGCGCGGTATCGCGTCAGACCACCACGGCCTTTTCGATGACGACGTCGTCGGTCGGCACGTCCTGATGGAAGCCCTGGTTGCCCGTCTTGACCGCCTTGATTTTGTCGACCACGTCCTGACCTTCGACGACCTTGCCGAACACCGCGTAGCCCCAGCCTTGAGGCGTCGGGGACGAGTGGTTCAGAAAGCCGTTGTCGTTCACGTTGATGAAGAATTGCGCGGTCGCCGAGTGCGGGTCGTTGGTGCGGGCCATCGCGATCGTGTACGTATCGTTCTTGAGACCGTTGTTCGCCTCGTTCGTGATCGGCGCGTCGGTCGGCTTTTGCTTCAGGCCCGGCTCGAAGCCGCCGCCCTGGATCATGAAGCCGTTGATCACGCGATGGAAGACCGTGCCGTCGTAGTGGCCCTTCTTGACGTAGTTGAGAAAGTTCTCGACTGTCTTCGGCGCTTTCGCGGCGTCGAGTTCGAGCTTGATGACGCCGTGATTCGTATGCAGTTCGACCATGATGATTCCTTCGATGAAGTGGGTTAAACGGCGCGCGGCCGGTCGGAACGACACGGCCGCGCGAAAAGGGGGCGTCGACTTATTTCGAGACGATCGTGGCCGATTCGATCACGATCGGCTTTTCGGGCACGTCGCGCATCGGGCCGCGCACGGTCGTCGTCGTCGCTTCGATCTTCTTCACGACGTCCATGCCCGAGACGACCTTGCCGAACACGGCGTAGCCGTTGCCGTCCGGGTTCGGATAGTCGAGGCCCGCGTTGTCGACGGTGTTGATGAAGAATTGCGCGGTCGCCGAATTCGGATCGCTCGTGCGGGCCATCGCGATCGTGCCCGCCAGGTTCTTCAGCCCGTTCTTGCTTTCGAGCGGGATCGGCGCGCGGGTCGGCTTCTCGTCGAAGTTCGCCTTGTAACCGCCGCCTTGGATCATGAAGCCCTTGATCACGCGATGAAAGATCGTGCCGCTGTACTGGCCTGCCTTCACGTAGTCGAGGAAGTTGGCGACCGTCTTCGGCGCTTTTTCCGGATACAGCTCGACACGGATGTCGCCCTGGGTGGTCTTCAGTTGGACGACGGGGTGCGTGGCGGCCGTTTGCGCGAACGCGGGGGCGCTCGCGACGAGGGCGGCGCTGCCAAGCGCCAGCAACAGACGTTTCATAACGATCCTCTGGGTGGATGAAGATAGAAAAGGCACGCGCCGCACCGTTTTGCTACCGGGGCGGTGCGAGGTACGGCGTCGCAAGCGAGCCGCTCGGGCCGCCGTACTGGAATGTCGGTGACAGCGGCAGCGTGGTGGTGGTCATGTTCGCGCTCGCGCGCTCCACGTAGTCGCGCACGGACGCCGCCGATGCGCCCGTCGCCTTGGCGGCCTTCGGCGGCGAGACGATCTTTTGCAGATCCGCCAGCCGCTGTGCGGTTGCGCCGCTCGTGCGGCCGAGCTTTTGCGCGCGCTTGTACGATTCGGCGGCGAGCCGCAGGTACAGATCGCCGAGGTTCTCGTAGGCGAGGCCGTAGTTCGGGTTCGCCTGCGTCGCGGTGACGAGCGCGTTGCGCGCATCGTCGTAGCGGCCGTGCTTCGCGTAGAGCGCGGCGAGGTTGTTGTACGGCTCGGGCAGCTCCGGGTACGACTGGGTCAGCTCGACGAACTGCTTGATCGCGTCGTCGTCGCGATTCAGGTGGGCGAGCACGGTGCCGCGCTTGAACTGCGCCTGCACGTCGCGCGGGTTCGACGCGATGCGCGCATCGAGCTGGGTGAGCGCGCGCTGCCAGTTTCGGCCCGCGATCGACGCGTCGATTTCCGGTGTGCCATCGGTTGGCGCGCGGGAGATCTGCGCATGGGCCGCTGCGGCCGACAACGCGAGCACGGCGCTCACGGCGGCGGTCGCAACAAGGGTCGCAGCGCTCGGCGCAAGGCCGCGGGAAGGTTTCATAGGCTCAAATCGGAATGTTATACTCCGACCCATTCTAACAAAACGTCCGCGCGTTCCGGCGAGCCGCGGTCAGTCTTTGCCTCTTGTGGCCGTTACCGCAACGACTGCGGACCGATCGGCCGCATGTCACCGAGGAAGTGCACGGCACGCGGCCCGGCGGGAGAGTTCCGCCAGGCTTCGCATGCACGGCGAGTATCGCCAGGCGGTTTCCTTCGGCTCACTTTCGTCTCTATGGAATCACTGCGCATCTACAACACGCTCGCGCGTGACAAGCAAGTTTTCGTGCCGCGGCAGCCCGGCGAGGTGCGGATGTATGTCTGCGGGATCACCGTCTACGACTATTGCCACATCGGACACGCGCGGATGGTGGTCGTGTTCGACGTCGTCCAGCGCTGGCTGCGCGCGAGCGGCTACCGCGTGACTTACGTGCGCAACATCACCGATGTCGACGACAAGATCATCCGCCGCGCGATCGAGAACGGCGAGCCGGTCAGCGCGCTGACGAGCCGCTTCATCGATGCGATGAACGCGGATTTCGACGCGCTCGGCGTCGAGCGGCCTGACCACGAGCCGCGCGCGACCGCGTTCATTCCGCAGATGCTCGGCATGATCGAGAAGCTCGAGGCGAACGGCTATGCCTATCAGGCAAAGGACGGCGACGTCAATTTCTCGGTGCGCAAGTTCGACGGTTACGGCAAGCTGTCCGGCAAGTCGCTCGAGGATCTGCGCGCGGGCGAGCGGGTGGCCGCGAACGATGCGAAGGAAGACCCGCTCGACTTCGTGCTGTGGAAGCGCGCGAAACCCGACGAGCCAGCCGAGACCGGCTGGGATTCGAAATACGGGCGCGGCCGCCCGGGCTGGCATATCGAGTGCTCGGCGATGGGCTGCACGCTGCTTGGAGAGCACTTCGACATTCACGGCGGCGGGCAGGATCTGCAATTTCCGCATCACGAGAACGAGATCGCGCAAAGCGAGGGCGCGACCGGGCAGACGTTCGTCAATTACTGGATGCACAATGGCTTCGTGCAGGTCGACAGCGAGAAGATGTCGAAATCGCTCGGCAACTTCTTCACGATCCGCGAGGTGCTCGAGAAATTCGACGCCGAGGTCGTGCGCTTTTTCATCTTGCGCGCACATTACCGCTCGCCGCTCAATTACAGCGACGTGCATCTGGACGATGCGCGCGCGTCGCTCACGCGTCTTTACACGGCGCTGAAGGATGTGACGCCCGACGGTGCGGCGCTCGATTGGCACGACGATCACGCACGCCGTTTCACGGCGGCGATGAACGATGATTTCAACACGCCGGTTGCGGTCGCGGTGCTGTTCGAGCTGGCGACCGAGGTGAACCGCTCGCGCGATCCGGCGCTTGCACGCCAGTTGCGGCGGCTCGCCGGTGTGCTCGGCCTGCTCGGCCGCGAACCGCGCGTGTTTCTTCAGGATGCGGCGGGCGCGGCACGCACGGGCGCGATCGATGCAGCCGAGATCGAAACGAGGGTCGCCGCGCGCGTTGCCGCGAAGCAGGCGAAAAACTATGCCGAGGCGGACCGGATCCGGGCGGAATTGCTCGACGCCGGCGTCGCGCTTGAAGACAAACCGGGCGGATTGACCGAGTGGCGCCGTATATGAGCGCGCATCGTCTGTCCCATTGATCGATTCGCCAGGTAGGAGGCTAGATGGTAACGGCCAGAAAGGCGCCGGCTAAGCGAGCGGCGACGCAACCGTCAGTAGCGCTCAAGCGTGCCGGCGCGCGTGCGCCGGCCGCGCAGAAAAGCGCGGCCGGGCGCGCGGCGCCCAACGGCGCGGCGAACGGCGCCGCGTACAAGCCGGGCGTGCGCGACGCCGCCGCGAAGCGTGCGAAGAGCGACGGCGAATACGCGGCCGATCTGCCGCAAGACGGCGCGGCCGCATCGGCGGCCGAGCCGCAAACCGCGCGCAAGGCGAAGGTGTCCGAGGCCGCGGTGCCCGTGCAACTGAACGACGCGGGGATGGTCGCGCGCCCGCCGTACTGGGACAAGGCGTGCGCCGATCTCGTCAAGCGCGACCGGATCCTGAAGAAGCTGATTCCGAAATTCGGCCCCGCGCATCTCGTGAAACGCGACGATTCATTCGTCACGCTCGCGCGCTCGGTCGTCGGCCAGCAGATCTCGGTCGCGGCCGCGCAGTCGATGTGGCTGAAGATCGAGACCGCGTGTCCGAAGCTCGCGCCGCAGCAGATCATCAAGCTCGGCCAAGAAAAGCTGATCGGATGCGGGTTGTCCAAGCGTAAATCCGAATACATCCTCGACCTGGCGCAGCACTTTGTGTCGGGTGCGCTGCACGTCGACAAATGGGCGACGATGGACGACGAGGACGTGATCGCAGAGCTTACGCAAATCCGCGGCATCGGCCGCTGGACCGCCGAGATGTTTCTGATTTTCAATCTGTCGCGGCCAAACGTGTTGCCGCTCGACGATCTCGGGTTGATTCGCGCGATCAGCGTCAATTATTTCAGTGGAGAGCCCGTCACGCGCAGCGAAGCGCGTGAAGTGGCGGCGAACTGGGAGCCGTGGCGCACCGTTGCCACCTGGTACATGTGGCGCAGTCTCGATCCGTTGACTGTCAGTAGCTGATCCAATAGCCAGTCGAAGCTATTGCAAATTATCTGTCGATAGTTTTGACCCGTACTTGCGCCGGATGCGCGCGGTAGAATACGCGCTGCCGCAAGACCCAAGGATTCCAACACATGAAGACCACATTTCTGGATTTCGAGCAGCCTATCGCCGAACTCGAGGCGAAAATCGAAGAACTGCGCTTCGTGCAGGACGACTCGGCTGTCGACATCTCGGAAGAGATCGAGCGGCTGTCAAAGAAGAGCCAGCAGCTCACGAAGGATTTGTACGCGAACCTGACGCCTTGGCAGGTCTCGCAGATCGCTCGCCATCCGCAGCGGCCCTACACGCTCGACTACATCAGCGAGTTGTTTACCGATTTTCATGAATTGCACGGCGATCGCGCATTCGCGGATGACCAGTCGATCGTCGGCGGTCTCGCCCGTTTCAACGGTCACGCGTGCATGGTGATTGGCCATCAGAAGGGGCGCGACACCAAGGAGCGTGCCGCGCGCAACTTCGGGATGCCGCGGCCGGAGGGTTACCGCAAGGCCGAGCGGCTGATGCGTCTTGCCGAAAAGTTTGGGTTGCCGATTTTCACGTTCGTCGACACGCCGGGTGCGTATCCGGGCGTCGGCGCCGAGGAGCGCGGCCAGTCCGAGGCGATCGGCCGCAATCTGTATGTGATGGCTGAACTGAAGACGCCGATTATCACCACGGTGATCGGCGAAGGCGGCTCGGGCGGCGCGCTGGCGATTGCGGTTGCCGACAGCGTATTGATGCTGCAATTCGCGACGTATTCGGTGATCTCGCCGGAAGGCTGTGCGTCGATTCTGTGGAAGAGCGCGGCGAAGGCGCCCGAGGCGGCCGAGGCGCTGGGCCTGACCGCGCACCGGCTGAAGGCGCTTGGCCTGATCGACAAGATCGTCAACGAGCCGCTCGGCGGCGCGCATCGTGATCCGAAGGGCATGGCAGCGCTGCTACGCCGCGCGCTTGCCGACACGCTGCGCCAGTTCCAAGGCATGAGCATCGACGCGCTGCGCGCGCGCCGCTTCGAACGCCTGATGGCTTACGGCAAGTTCAAGGAAACGGCGCTGGGCGCGTAAGCGCCGGGCGCTCGGCTTGGACGAACGGCGCGCCGCATCGCCTTGATTTCCCCCAATGAGTTTCCCGCCGATCGCGTTGTGCTCGACGCAATCGGCGTAGCGTCATCCGCGTGGCCGGGCGACGCTACGTTTGCGCTTGCGTACAGCGGCGGGCTCGATTCGACTGTCCTGCTGCATGCGGCGGTGCGGGTCGTCGGCGCGGCGCGCTGCGTGGCGCTGCACGTTCATCATGGATTGAGTCCGAATGCCGACGCGTGGCTCGCGCATTGCGCGCAGGTGGCGCATGCGCTGGGTGTACGCTTCGACGCGATGCGTGTCGACGTGCCGCGTGCAAGCGGCCAGGGGGTCGAAGCGAGCGCGCGCGATGCGCGCTATCGGGCGCTCGACGCGATGTGCGCACGGTATCATGCGCCCGTGCTGTGGCTGGCGCAGCATGCGGACGATCAGGCCGAGACGGTGCTGCTGCAGTTGTTGCGCGGGGCCGGCATTGCCGGGCTTGCGGCGATGGCGCCGCAGTATCGGCCTACCTCGGCGAGCGTCGTGCGTGCACGGCCGTTGCTGCATCTGCTGCGCGTGCAGCTCGAGCGCTATGCGCAACAACAGGCGCTGCGCTGGATCGACGACGAATCGAACGAAAACACGCGCTATGCGCGCAACGCGTTGCGCGCCGACGTACTGCCCGCGCTTGCGTCACATTTTCCTGGGTTTCGCGATGCGCTCGGCCGTGCCGCGCAGCATGCGGCAGCTGCGCAGCGGCTGCTCGACGCGCTTGCCGCGAGCGATCTGCGCGCCCTCGCGCGGGACGATGGGCGCGTGCTGTCGCGCGCCGCGCTTGTCGCGCTCGACGACGAGCGCGGCGCGAATCTGCTGCGCTACTGGATGCGCACGCTCGGGCTGCCAGGCGCGTCGGCCGCGCGTCTTGCCGAGATGATGAAGCAGTTGCGCGCGGCGCGTGACGCGCATGCGCTGCGCGTCGATCATGCGGGGTGGCGTCTTCGTCTTTATCGCGACGACGTTCAGTGGGAGGCCAGCGAACGCACGGGGCTGAGCGGCACGAAAGTGGGCGATGCGGCCGCGGATAAGCATTCAGGCGCGAGCGTCGATAGCCGACGCCAGACCGACGGTGGCAATGCCGCGGCCGATGCCGGAGGCGCGCCGGGTGGGGCGGCGTCGCAGGCGCGCGCGGCGGCGGCTGCGCGAATGGATCGCGTGCTTGTTTGGCGCGGCCAGGAAGTCTGGCATCTGCCGGCGTGGCGCGGCACGTTCGTGTTCCATCCGACGCACGCGCACGATCGCGATGCGGTGCCTGAGGCGCTTCTTGCCGGCGCGGAGCTGCATGCGCGCGCGCGCACCGGCGGCGAGCGGATGCGCGTATTGCCGGGCGGGCCGGGGCGCACGTTGAAGAATTTGTTTCAGGAGCGCGGCGTGCCGGCCTGGCAGCGCGATGTGCCGCTGCTATACGTCGGCGACCGGCTGCTGTTCGTGCCGCGCGTCGGTGTGAACCGCACGCTCCAGCCGGACGCGGATGCGCCAGGCGAGTGGCGGCGCATCGAGTGGCGGCCCGATTGGCTGATTGCCTAGCGCTGGCGCGTTCCGGCAACGATGAACATGCGAGCCGGCCTTGCGTGCGCAACCCGACGACGAGGGCCGCGCACCGGCCGCGCCGCTTTTGCCGCGACGAACGGCGCCATCCCGTCTGCGCGCAAAAACGCGCGCTTTCGAATACAAACGCGGTGTGCTCGCCGTCGCCCGCCGCCGCTCAGTTCGGCGGGAGGCTTCGGGCCGGCGCAAGCGGATCGTCGATTGGGTGCGCAGGCATCGGCGCGTGGCTTGCCCGACGCGCCGGCAACCGCGCCGCATCGATCTGGTTGATCCGGTTGCGAGCGACGGCGCTTGCTTGCGCGCCGGGCCGCTAAAGAGGTTGCGACCCGTGCGATGCTTGGCGGCGCGGCTTGTCAAGCAGCGATCGATCGGGTACGCTCAAGTGTTTGCTCGGCTCGATTTTTGAGCATTTTGTGCAGGTTTCCCGCGTGACGTACCCGGTTTGCGCGGCCTGAGCCGCCTTCCGGGCAAATCGCCACGCCCTGCGTGCTGCGCCCCAGCCGTTCTTCCCGTCGTCCGTCCACAGCCACAAGCCGCGTGACCGAACGGCACCGCGGTCTGTCCAGCATGTCCGTGCGGCCTCTCTCCAGTTCTGAACGACAATGGCACTCATCGTACATAAATACGGCGGCACCTCGATGGGCTCGGTCGAGCGCATCAAGAACGTCGCAAAACGCGTCGCAAAATGGCATCAGGCCGGACACCGGATGGTGGTCGTGCCGTCGGCGATGTCCGGCGAAACGAACCGTTTGCTCGGGCTCGCCAAAGAGATTTCGAGCCAGCCGAATCCGCGTGAGCTCGACATGATTGCGTCGACGGGCGAACAGGTCAGCGTCGGCCTGCTGTCGATCGCGCTGCAGGAAATCGGCGTCGATGCCGTGAGCTACGCCGGTTGGCAGGTGCCGGTCAAGACCGACAGCGCTTACACCAAAGCGCGCATTCACTCGATCGACGACGAGCGCGTGACGAAGGATCTCGACGCGGGCAAGGTCGTCATCATCACGGGTTTTCAAGGTGTCGATCCAGAAGGCCATATCACGACGCTCGGCCGCGGCGGCTCGGATACGTCGGCGGTCGCGGTTGCGGCTGCGCTTGGAGCCGACGAGTGCCTGATCTACACCGACGTCGACGGCGTCTACACTACTGATCCGCGCGTCGTTGAAGAAGCGCGCCGCCTCGATCGCGTGACGTTCGAGGAAATGCTGGAAATGGCAAGTCTCGGCTCGAAGGTGCTGCAAATCCGCTCGGTCGAGTTTGCCGGCAAATACCATGTGAAGACGCGTGTGCTGTCGAGTCTCACCGATCCGCAGATTCCGCTCGACGAAGAGATGTGCTCGGGCACCCTGATTACTTTTGAAGAAGACGAGACCATGGAAAAGGCAGTCATTTCCGGTATTGCGTTCCAGCGTGACGAAGCGCGCATCGCGGTGATGGGCGTGCCCGACAAGCCGGGCATCGCATATCAGATTCTCGGCCCGGTGGCCGACGCGAACATCGACATCGACATGATCATCCAAAACCAGAGCGTGCAAGGTAAGACCGACTTCACGTTCACGGTCGGCCGTGGCGATTATCAGAAGGCGATGGATATCCTCACGAACCAGGTGAAGGGGCATGTGAGCGCCGAGCAGGTGCTGGGCGACCCGAAAGTGTCGAAGGTGTCGGTGGTCGGTGTCGGGATGCGTTCGCATGTCGGCGTCGCGAGCACGATGTTCCGCACGCTGTCGGAAGAGGGAATCAACATCCAGATGATCTCGACGTCCGAGATCAAGATCTCGGTGTTGATCGACGAGAAATATATGGAACTCGCAGTCCGCGCGTTGCATAAGGCGTTCGAACTCGAGCAGGCATGATGAAATTTCCGTGACGGGTGCGTTAAGTGTGCGTCGCGGAAATTTGACGTTCTGCTCGGAACCCTATATTATCTTGGCTTCGTCGCGCTGCCTCCCTGGCGCGAGCGAAGGTTTGGGAGACGTGGCCGAGAGGTCGAAGGCACTCCCCTGCTAAGGGAGCATCTGGGCCAAAACCTGGATCGAGGGTTCGAATCCCTCCGTCTCCGCCATCTTATGGCGGCGAAACCCCGCAGAGTCCAGGCTCTGCGGGGTTTTTGTTTTGCGGCGGCGAGTAAGGGTGGTAATTAAAACGATCGTCGCTTTGACAGTCCCTTTCCATGCGGCGGCAATTTGGCCCATTTCATTGGCTCCTGGCGGCAACGATATGCGAGGTGCGGCAGGGCATGCGTCCGGCTTCCAGTGCCCCTAAGTCCACGGTCAAGGCGCAGGCCGGCGTGAACGCGAATACAACGTATTCCGGCGCGATGATTTTGTCGTGAGGTGCGGGCGAGCGGTTTCTCCTCTCAGATCTGATGCACGTTGCCGTGTGCCGGTTTTTTCACCGCTATGTAATCCGGTGCGTGCGCATGCATTGGTGCCTTGCACTCGCGGACATGACGGGCGTATCGAAAGTGAAGCCTCTCGTGCACGATCGCATGGTCTTGACCCTCCTGTTCCCGATCGACTGGATTTATCGCGAGCGAGAATCCCGTTTGCGCTTCATTTCCTGAATGCAAATAGCGTGGGGCAAACTTGCTGCTTCGCTGGCTAGGCAGGCGCGTTGCCCGAGTTGCGTGCGTGGATAAAGCGATGACTGCGATCGTTGTCGTTCCTCAGAATCCGCTTGATGAATCACGTCGGCTGCGCAGGCGTGATCGTACGGTGGCAGGCTGCGCAGAAGTATGTGGTGCGCGGCTCGAGAACGCTGCTGTTCCCGAGTGTTTGCCGCAGCATCGGGAAAGCGCGCAAGCAGGCTTTTCGCTTTACGAGCGGCGCTCGTCGAAACGATGCCGGTGTGCCGACGGTTGGCGTGGGCGCATTCTTTCGGATAAGGGTGAGCCAAAGGCGGTGGGGAGCGTTTGAGCAGATTTGGCACGATGGGATGGCCGACGCATGCATTGCGTTGCTGATCTGGACGCCGGCGAAGCCAGGACTAATTTTCGTGACGCGGCTTCGCGGCGCGGCAATCATTGCCAAGCCACTCGCTCCAAGGTCCACATTCGCGCTTGCCGCTATGGGGCGACAAACCACTCGTCGAACTCGCGATGCAGTGCGGCTTTGACGATGATCGTGTCGCAACGGTTGCGTGAACAACAGCATTCGCGGCTTGCCTATTTAAATCCATTGAACGTCGGCACGGGTTCCGAGGTATGACCCGGCTTAGCAATGAGGCGGTCACGGCGCTTGCATCACGGGCGGTCGTGACCGCGAGCGCATCGGCGGCAGGCAGGGGCCGATCGATGGCGAGCATGTGTAGGCCAGTGAGATGGAGCTTGGCGATGAAGGCACGAAGCTTGGCGAGGTTGTTGAGCAGCGTGCTGTTGTGCAGGCGCTTGCCGTCCCGATCGGCGGGCGGCCTATGGCGGGCGCGGCGTGCGGCGCCGATCTTGTCCAATTGGTATGGCATTGGAATGGTCCTCGGGCTGTGAGATTTTTCATCGAGTGCGCCGTGATTTCGTTCTATGGCCATTGAATGCTCGATATGGGCGCCGCATGTGCGATGCTGGGTAGCTGGCCAAACCGGTAACTGGGCTTGTAACGCAACTGGAGCGCGCGCACCTTGCGCTTTCCGTATTTATCGTGGTTTGGTGTTCTTGCTAACTATGTAATGCGGCAATGCGCAATGCTACCGTTACCAAGGTATTACGGGGCGGGTTATGGGTTCGACATCGGAAATTCAAACGGCAAGCACATCGAATGTTTTGCGGAAATATTTATGTATTAAATAATTTATTATTTGTTTGTATAAGAATTTAATTTTGCACATTAAATAATGTGAGTAAATAATCTTTTTGGCGATTTGGGGCGCGAGATTTGCTATGTAATCTCCCGCACATTAGGGGAAACCGTCGTAAATTAGGAAATTCTTTACAGAAAATTAAATGACGGGCTATTATGTTGGCCAGCGGTGCAAAGTTTGTTCCGCTGTTATTTGAGCGTGGTGGGGGTAGTGATCGAGTTAGGGAAAACACCTATCGAGGTAAATAACTAATATAAATTTCATAAGATTTAGAAGGGAGCATAGAAATGGGTCACGACAAAGAACTTGTATTCCTGGCGTTTGCCGCCTCAGTGATATGGATAACCGCAGGCGTGCAGGCTGACATGCCCACCTACGCGGCGCAAAGGAATAATGGGGCTGACATCTCCCACGGGCGGCCTGGGCAGGTGTGCTGCATGCCGCAGTCGGCTGGACTCATTGCTGAAAATGGCTTCGGCAAACTCCTCCCTCGTAGTAATGATGCTTCGAAGAGATCTGTTTCCCAAAATACACAATTGCTCAGGAAGCCGGCAGATTTAATTGCGCCATCTCTCGGATTGTTTAATGTCGTGAGAATAACATTTTCTGGAAATATTCTTTCGTGACCCAATTTCGTGATGACTTGGGAATCACGGCGATGAATGATTGATGTAAATTCTTCCGGTAGCGTGGGGTTTCCCAGAAGGGATTAGTTCACTTGGATAATATTTACCGATTTTGATTTGAAGGTCGGTGGCGCTGATTTCATTGGATATCTCTATATCCGTTGGTTGGGTGGCGTTTGGTGGTCAAGAGTGGATTTAATGTTGACGTTAAGGAATTGAGATGGGCGAAGATGCGGTACAGGCCGGCTCATCGGATCCTGATGGGCTGGATTTCGATGAGGAGTTTATCCAGGTCGATGCCTTGATTTGTGAGTACGATTCAGTTGGAGAGGCGCAACCCCGGAAAGCGGGATATACCTTCCAGTGGGCACAAATCGAAAATTCTTGCTACTCGCTCTTGAAAAAGGAGCGAGATGTCCGTGTGGCGATATGGTATATCCGGGCGTGCATGGCGAGGAGAGGGATTCCTGGCCTTGCCGAAAGTATCAGAATGCTTGCGGACATCATGAGTTTGCCGATCGAGCAGATCCACCCGCGGGCGCAGCCGGGTGAGTTGCCTTGCGACGCGCTTCTGCTTCATCTCAACTGGCTCCTGAGCCCCCAGTTCCTACATCAGTTCGGCAACGCTCAAGTTGTTGAGCAGGGCGCTACGTTGAGCGCGTTGGCGAGCGGTGATGTTGGCTCGCTACTGGAGAGTAACGAGCGCAGGGACACGGCGGTAAGGTTTCTATCTGAAGCTAAGGAATCCTTATTACTTATTGAGAAAAACATCAAGGCTTTGGAGCGAGAGTTCGACGTTTCAGGCATGTCCGGCTTGATTGACCGAGCGCTAGCCAGATTGAAGCCGGCGGAAGATCCGAAGGCGGACTCGGTTCAACCGGCCGTGCAGGTGAACGATACTGGTGAGCGAGAGCGAGACTGCCGTCTTGCGGCTGGCGGCACGCTGACCTCGAGGAAGGATGTCGAAGCCACGTTACAACGCCTCGCCGAGTACTTCCGAGTATATGAGCCGAGCCATCCGGCGCCGATATTTTTGGCTCGGATTCAACGGATGCTGGGGGCGCAGTTTGGCGAAGTGATGGCTGAACTTTATGCCGACGGGACGGCGCTGGCGGCCCAGATCGACCGACCCAACGGGGCTATCAAGTAAATCTTTTAGTTCTACTTAGGAGGCAGCAATGGTTCGTCAAAAAGATGGTCAGAAATTTATCGGAGAGAGCCGCGCTCCGAGAGTGCAGATCGAATACGACGTCGAGATCTACGGTTCGCAAAAGAAAGTCGAGCTTCCGTTTGTGGCGGGTGTGATGGCCGATTTGTCCGGCGACAACGTCGAGCCGCTCGGTCCGGTGGAAGAGCGCCGGTTCTTGGAAATCGATGTCGAGAACTTCGACGACAGGATGGCACAGATCGCGCCGTCGCTCAGCTATCACGTAAAAAACGTGCTGACCAACGACGGCACACTGATCCCGATCGATTTGACCTTCACGTCGATGGATTCGTTTGAACCCGCCGAGGTCGTCAGGCGTATTCCCGAGCTTTCGACATTGCTCGATGCGCGTAGCCGGCTCAAGGAGTTGCTAACTTACATGGACGGCAAAGCCGCCGCCGAGGATCTGATCCACGAGTTATTGCGCAGACAGAACGTGACGGATGACGATGCCGCCGCCGTCGCGTCGGCGCCCAGCGATGTCGCTCCCGACAACACGCCGTCTGGCGAGGGAGCGCCGAATCAGGAGGTAAAATGAGTACGCTCAACCAACTGGAATCCGCGGCCGAGCAGGTCGTCTTCAAAGAACATCAGGAACAGGTCGACGACGATCTGAAAGACATCCTTCGGCGTTCGTTCAGGCCAAGAACGACCGAGGCTGCCGAAGCCGTCGAGTCTGCGGTTGCGACGCTGTTGAAATATGCCCGTCGAGGCAGGGTGGTCGTGCGCGAGGACGTCGCGCAAACGATCGAGCAACTGATCGTGGAGCTGGACAAGAAGATCTCCGAGCAGCTGACGCTGGTGCTGCATAACAAGCGGTTCCAGGCGTTGGAAGGCGCATGGCGCGGTTTGCACTACCTGGTATCGAATACGGATACTAGCGAGAATCTCAAGATCCGCTATTTGAATATCTCGAAGGCCGATCTCGCCAAGACGCTGCGACGCTTCAAGGGTGTGGTATGGGACCAGAGCCCGATCTTCAAGATGATTTATGAGCAGGAGTACGGACAGTTTGGTGGCGAGCCGTTCGGTTGCCTGATCGGAGACTATCAGTTCGATCACGGCATACAGGACGTATCGATTCTGACCGAGATGTCGAAAATCGCTGCTGCCGCGCACGCGCCGTTCATTGCCGCAGCCGCGCCCGGCTTGCTGCAGATGGACAATTGGAACGAGCTGTCGAATCCTCGCGACGTCTCCAAGATCTTCACTTCGAGTGAATACACGTTCTGGCGCCGTCTGCGGGAGAGCAATGATTCCCGCTACCTGGCACTGACCCTGCCGCGTTTTCTCGCACGGGTGCCATACGGGCCGAAGACCCAGCCCGTCGAGGAGTTCGGCTTCGAAGAAAAGGTCGACCCGAACCGAGCCGAGGATTTCTGCTGGGCGAATTCCGCCTATGCGATGGGCGCCAATATCACGCAGGCGTTTAAAACATACGGCTGGTGCACGAAGATTCGCGGCATCGAGTCGGGTGGCGCAGTCGAGGTGCTGCCGAAGTTCGTGCTGCCGTCGCAGGACAACGATATCGAACTGCACTGCCCAACGGAGATCGCTATCTCGGATCGGCGTGAGCATGAACTCTCGGAGTCTGGGTTGATGCCGCTCGTGTATCGGAAGAATTCCGACACGGCCGCGTTCATCGGCGCGAAAACTGTGCATCGTCCGGCCGTATACGAAGATGATGATGCGACTGCGAATGCCAATTTGTCGTCCCGGCTGCCATATATTTTCGCGACGTGCCGCTTTGCGCACTACTTGAAGTGCATCGTTCGCGACAAGATCGGCTCGTTTAAATCGCGAGAAGACACGCAACGATGGTTGAACGACTGGCTGATGAATTACGTCGACGGCGATCCGACGATCTCTAGCGAGGTCACCAAGGCGCAGCGTCCGCTGTCGGCCGCGGAAGTTGTCGTGGACGAAATTCCGGAAAACCCTGGCTACTATCGTGCGCAATTTTTCTTGCGTCCTCATTTCCAACTGGAGGGGTTGACCGTGTCCCTCCGGCTGGTTTCGAAGCTGCCTTCGATCAAGCAGGAGTCGGGAGGCTGACTGGCAACAGTTAGTCGGATGTCCCGTGCACCGATCGACAAGCGGGTCTCGAATCGTCGCGACGCAGCATCGTAGCGGATGATGCCGAGCGATCAAGTCGTATTCACGGTGGGTTAGTTGGATTTCTTAAAGTGATTTAGGAGTTCTTATAATGTCAAATGCGTTGGTTGATTATTTTCTGCAGATCGATGGTGTTGAAGGCGAGTCGACCGATCAGCAGTACCCGGGTCTGATTCAGATTCAGAGTTGGCGGTGGGCGGAAGAGAACTCGGGTCGCTGGGGGTTTGGCAGCGGCGGCGGTGCAGGCAAGGTAGAGATGAAGGACTTCGAGTTCCGCATGGTCTCGAACAAGGCGTCTCCGAAGTTGTTCCTGATGTGTGCGACGGGCGAGCATATCGCGAATGCAAAGCTGATTTGCCGCAAATCGGGCAAGGGGCAGCAGGAGTTCCTGACGATCACCTTCGCAAGTGGCTTGGTGTCGTCGTTTCAAACGCTCGGCAACATGCCGTTCTCCCAGCTTGGCCATGGCAGTGGGGAAGTCGACAACGTGCTGCCGACTGACGAAATCAAGATCAACTTCGCCCAGATCGAGTTCGAATATCGCGAGCAGCGTAACGACGGCACGATGGGGGCGGTGATCAAGGCCGGTTACGACCTCAAGCTGAACGCTGCAGTCTAACGGGCAGAGCGTTTGTCCGGGTCAATCATGGACCGTGTTGCGTCTCGGGGCGCAACACGCGCATCGCATCAGTTGCACGAATAAACAGACGATGGTGGATCAACTCTATAACAAGCTGTCCAAGCGTTTTAAGCGGGACTCGCTTAAGGATGTCGTGGGACATCATCTCGTGGATTTGATGAACTGTTCGATGCGCGGTGCACGCATCAGTGTGCTCGACAACAGTCCGGCAGCCCATTCGGTGTTGAACTATGGTTGTCCGCCGATGCAGGTTCCTGGCTCGACCCGGATCGATCCCGTGCAAACGGCTTCGCATATATGCGAGGTGATGCGACGCTTCGAGCCGCGTGTCGATATGACGCGCACGAGTGTTCGGCCAAGACCTGGACGTGATCGGCATGCAAGGCAAGTTATGTATTTCGATATCCTAACAATATCGAAAGAAAGTAAATCCGAAATCAAGTTGAGCCTTGCGCTCGACTATTTGGATGGTTTTTTTAGCCTGGCTGATGCTTAAGCGCCGAGAACGACCATGAACTTCTTGGACCACTACAACGACGAACTGCGCCAACTGCGCGATGCGGGCACCCGTTTTTCCAGGGAGCATCCGCAGGTCGCATCGGCGCTCGGTTTGCATCCGGATACGGTTACCGATCCGTTCGTCGAGCGGTTACTCGAAGGCGTGGCTTATTTGTCGGCTCGCGTGCAAACGCGCCTGGACCGGGAATGCGCGGAATTCGCGCAGCAGGCACTGGGACGCGTGTGCCCACTCTTCATGGGCGCGACTCCGGCAATTTCGACTTTTGCATTTCATCCCGACCTGGACTCGCCGGAAGCGTTTCGAAGCAACACGCTGCCGCGCGGTTCGCTGATCGCAGCCCGCCTGCCCGGGCGCAAGCTGCCGGTGACGTTTGCGACCGCGCGCGACGTGACGCTCTTGCCGATCCGGCTCGCGAAGGTCGAATGCAGCCGCAGTCTGAACGGCTTGCCGACGTTGCTTGCGCAGCGTCTTGCATCCGCGCAAGCCGTGCTGCGGTTTCGTTTCGAGCTCGATGGCTTGTCGACGGTGGGCGACTTGAAGAAGGACGAGGCGAAGCTCGAGCCGCTGCACTTGAGTTTCGCCGGCGACTTGCCGCGCGCTTATGCGTTACACCAGGTGATGCTCGCGTCGAGCAGCGCGTGGTACGCGGTCGTGCCGACCCGGCGCGGCGACGAGGTGCTGACGTTGCCGATGACGGGAATCAGGCTGTCGGGTGTCGACGACAGCGAGGCGCTGCTGCCGGCCGATTTAGGCGGACTGCCGGGGTTGCGGTTGCTGCGCGAATACTTTGCGCAGCCCACCCGTTTTCTGGGCGTCTATCTCGACGTGCTTGAAGCGGTTGCGAACGCCGATCCGTCGGCGCAGTCGTTCGAATTGTTCTTCGCGCTGCGGCACGTGCCCAACGGATTGATCGGCGAGGTGTCGGCCCAACAGTTCCGGTTGTTCGCAACGCCCGTGATCAATCTGTATCCGAAGCGTTTCGACCCGTTGCCCTACGACCCGAATCTGACCGAGCAGTGGGTGCCGGTCGACCGCATGTCGCCAGCGGCTTATCACCTGTGGGGTTTGACGGAAGTCAGCGTATACGAAAGTAACGGCAACGCGCACGCCGCACGCTCAGTACTGGAGACGGGGGGGTACGAAGCGACGGACGGCTCGATCCGTTACAGCTTGCGGCGGGAAAACGCGCTGCTGGCCGACGGTGCGCGTCGCGACCGGTTCGATCCACTGGCGAGTCATGACCTGATCTCGGTGTCGACGTATGGTGACGCGCTCGAACTGGACGACATCGCGTCGATTGCCGGCAAGGCGCTGGTGGCGGATCGGGACTGGCGGCCGTCGTCGCTGCTCGATGCCGAACTGAGCCTGCTCGATCCGCTCGCGGTCAAACGTATCGAGTGTTTATGGCCGGCAAGCTTGCCACGCGGGATGCCTTCGATCGATGCGTGCTGGGAAGCCGTGTCGCATCTCGGCCATAACCCGCTCGCATTGCGCACTGGCCGGCGGGAGGACATCACCGCGCGCGTCATCGAGCAATTGCAACTGGCGATGAATCGCGAAGACGCGCTTGACCGGCAACGAGTCGAGAGTCTGCATTCGGTGCATCTCGAATCGCGCTTCATTGCATCCGGCCGCGCGACGCCGATTGCACTAGTGCGGGCAACGCACCTCGAGATCGATGTCGCTGAATCGGCGCATGCGGACCGCGGCGGCTGGCTGTTCGCACGCGTGCTGGCGCAGGTGCTTGCCGAGGCGGCATCGCTCAACGACGGCGTCGAGGTCGTGGTGCGGCTCGACGGCGAGGCGATCAGCACCCATGTGAGCACGGCATACGCCGACGGGAGGCTGCGATGAAATTTCATCGAGTCAGGCGCATGTTGAGGCCGAGCCGGACTTTTTTCGAGTTGATGCGCCGAGTTGAAGTACTGGAGCGCGAGCGCAGCGGCGCGGCACGATTCGTTCGGCACAGCCCTGCGTGGCTGCGTATCGAGCAATTGGCTGGCATGCACTTCGCAAGTTCTGAAGTGGAAAGCGTGGATGTCCAGCTGTCGCACTTCGTCGAAGCGGACGATCACCCGCAGGTCAAGGTCACGCAACGGCATTTCGGCCTGTTCGCGCCATACGGGCCGATGCCGTTGCACGTGACCGAGCATGCGATGCAGGAAAAGCGCTTCGAGCGCAACGCGGCGTTCGAGCGCTTCGTCAATCTGGCTTGTGGCGATTTGGCGTGGCTGCATTACCTCGCGTGGTCGTCGATGCATCCGGTGCTGGGCTACGAGCGTGCGCGCAATCCGTTCGTCGAGCGCGTCACGTCGCTGGCCAACGCGAAGGCGAAGACGAGCGGGTACGCGCCCGGCGGCGAAACCGTGGAGCGTCATGCGCTCGCATGCAGGCGAGCGTTCCCCGGCGTCTACTGCGCGCCGCGGCGCTCGCTTGCCGATCTGCAGCGCATGCTCACCCGCTATTTCAGCGTGCCGTTGCGCATCGTGCCTCGCTACGGACGCTGGATTCCGGTGCCGGGGTCCCGCGGGGGCGGGTTGCGCATCGGTGCGTGGCGGCTTGGCGCGCGAATCTGGGATGTTCAGCATTCGCTGGAGATCGTGATCGGTCCGATCGAGGCCGACGAGTTTTACCGTTGGCAGCGCCGTGCGGCGGCCGTAATGGCCGTCCATGCAGTCACGGCGGATTTCGTCGACGGAAGGATTGACCCCGTCATCAAGGTTCAGGTGCGCACGCGTCCTGAGTTGGCGGGAAAAGTTGGGCGCATGCGCATCGGTGTCGATGCATGGTCTCGGCCGAATCATGCATTACGCACCCTGACCATCTATGAATCTTTTCGGGACTAGACGTGAATCGCGAACGCATTTTTAATTGTCTTGGCCGCACGACTTATGCGGCCCTCGTCGATGCGACGGCGCTGGGCCGATCGCGGCGGCATACCTTCATCGATCTCGATCACTGGGCACTGTGCCTGCTGCAACGCGAGCGCAGCGACTTCGCGAAACTGTTCGCGGAGTGGGGGCACGATATCGGTGACGTGAAGCGCCGGCTGGAAAAGGCGCTCGACGCGTTCGACGTGAGCGGCGAATCGCTGCGCGACATCTCCGGCGCGCTGGAGCATAGCGTCGGTCCGGCGGTGATCTGGAGTCAGGTCGCCGCGCCGTCAAGCAAGGTACGCTCGGGCCATCTGCTGCTTGCATGGCTGAACGACGACCTCACGCGGCGCTGGCTGCAACAGCGCGTGCCGGGAGGGATCACGGGTGCGTCGACGGACGAAATCGTCAAGCGCTACGAAGCATTGGCGGCGAGTTGGCCGGAAGCGGGTGAATGCGTCGCGTCGTCTGGCGACGATGCGCTCGCGGATGATGCTTCAGCCGATGCGGCGAGCCCGGACGCGCTCGCGAAATGGGCGACCTGTTTGACCGATCAGGCGGCGCGCGGCGAACTGGACCCGGTCGTCGGCCGCGATGCCGAGCTGCGTACCGTGATCGACATTCTGTCGCGGCGGCGCCAGAACAATCCGATTCTCGTCGGCGAAGCAGGGGTGGGCAAGACGGCAGTGGTCGAGGCGCTCGCGCAGAAGATTCACGCCGGCGATGTGCCGCCCGGCCTGCTCGGCGCGCAGGTATGGGCGCTGGATCTGGCGAGGCTGCAAGCGGGCGCGGGCGTGCGCGGGGAATTCGAGCAGCGCCTGAAGGCCGTGATGGACGCGGTGCTTGCGGCGCCCAACCCGGTGATTCTGTTCTGCGACGAAACTCACACGCTGGTGGGCGCGGGCGGCGCGGCCGGCACAGGCGACGCCGCGAATCTGATCAAGCCGATGCTTGCTCGCGGCCAGTTGCGGATGGTGGCGGCTACGACGTGGTCGGAGTACAAGCAATACATCGAGCCGGACGCAGCGCTGGTGCGCCGCTTTCAAGCGGTTCCCGTCGAGGAGCCGGACGACGAAGCCGCGGTCGACATGTTGCGCACCATCGCGCCGCGTTTTGCCGAGCATCATGGCGTGCATATCATCGACGCCGCGCTGCGCAGCGCCGTTGCGCTGTCGCGCCGGTATTTGCCGGCGCGGCAATTGCCGGACAAGGCGATCGGCTTGCTGGATACCGCGTGTGCACGGGTCGCAATGAGTCAGAATTGCGCGCCCGCCGAACTGGATCGGCTCGCGCAGCAGGCGTTCGCGATCGAGCAGACGCTTAACTGGCGCGCGAACGATCGGCACATGGGCGTGCCGACGCCTGGCGACGAAGCTGATTTGCAAGCACGGCGCGGCGAACTCGTGCAGCAGGTGCGCACGCTCGAGAAGGCGGTCGAGGGCGAGCGCGAGGAAGTCCGAGCGTGGCGCGCGCGGCTGAGTGCGCCGCCGTCGGCCGAGCAGGCGGACGAAGCCGACAGCAACGCATGGGCGGCGCGCATCGATGCCGAACGCTGGGTGCGGCCGTGGGTCGACGAGCACGTGATTGCCGAGGTGCTGTCCGAATGGACCGGTGTGCCGGTCACGCAACTCGCGCAGGATGAGGCACAGCGCATCGTCGAGTTGGAGCGCTCGCTCAACGAGTGCATACACGGGCAGGCGCATGGGCTGCGCTCGATCGCGCAGGTGCTGCAGGTATCACACTCTGGGCTCGGCGACCCCGAGCGCCCGCTCGGCGTGATGCTGCTCGCAGGGCCGACCGGTACCGGCAAGAGTCAGGCGGCCGCGAAGCTCGCCGAGTTGCTGTTCGGCGGCGAGCGCAATCTCGTGCAATTCAACATGAACGAGTTTCAGGAAGCACACACCGCGTCGACGCTCAAAGGCGCGCCGCCCGGCTACGTCGGCTACGGCAAGGGGGGACGGCTGACCGAGGCGATCCGCAAGAAGCCGTATAGCGTGCTGCTGCTCGACGAATTCGACCGCGCGCATCCGGACATCCACGAGGTGTTCTACCAAGTGTTCGACCAGGGCTGGATGGAAGACGGCGAAGGGCGGCGGATCAGTTTCCGCAACAGCCTGATCCTGCTGACCACCAATCTCGGCGATGCGGATATCGAGGCGGCGTGCGAAGCGGATCCGCAAACTTCGCAGGCCAACCTCGAGTCGCTGGTGCGCGAGCGACTGCAAGGGCGCTTTTCCGCGGCGCTGCTCGGCCGTATCCAGATCGTCGTGTTCCGGCCGCTCGATCACGACGCATTGGCGGGCATTGCTCGGCAGGCGCTCGACGAGATCGGCGAGCGTCTTGCGCAGAACGGGCTGGCATGGCGTGTCGACGAAGGCGTGGCGGACTGGATCGCGCGCGCGGTGGCGCGGCACCCGTCGAACGGACGCGCGGTGCGCGACCTGCTGCGTCAGCACGTGATGCCGGCCGTGGCGCGCGGCGTGCTGGCCGCGCGCGCGGAGGACCGGTCGCTGCAGATCGTGCGGCTGTCGGCGGGCGACACGCTGTCGCTGTCGTTCGACGACGACGCAGCAGTGCTGAACGACGCGGCGGCGTTGCCCGAGGCGGCGCCCGAGGCCGAGGCGGCGCACGTCGCTGAAACCGCTGCGGCGACGGCCGACGTCGAAGGCGCTGTTTGCGAGGGCGAGTTTCCGGCCGATGCCGGATCGAAGGGGGAAACGGCATGCGTTTAATCGAATTGCGCAGCGATGTAGTCGATCCGAGCTGCATTGCGCTGGCGCTGAAAGTTCACGAGCGATTCTCGCAGGAGCCGTCTTATCGGCTCGATCTGCTCAGCCGCGACCCGGAGCTGGATCTGGATGCGATGCTCGGCGCGCCGCTGTCGGCCGACATCGATCTGGGCGCAGGCGCGGTGCGGACTTTCAACACGGTGATCTTCGGCGGCTACGACACGGGCCAACTGAGCGGCCAGTACACGTACACGCTGGATCTGAGAAGCTGGCTGTCGTTTCTCGAGGAGAACCGCAATAGCCGGATCTTCCAGAACATGACGGTGCCGCAGATCGTCGAGCAGGTCTTCCAGGGCCACCGGCGCGACGATTATCGCTTCGAGCTTGAAAGCACGTATGACGAGCGCGAGTATTGCGTGCAGTTTCAGGAAACCGATCTGAATTTCATCAAGCGCTTGCTCGAGGACGAGGGCATTTATTTCTGGGTCGAGCACGAGGACGATCGGCACGTCGTGGTGCTGTCCGACACCCAGCGCTTCGAAGACATGCCGTTTCCCTATGGGCAGATGCTGTATTTGCCTGACGGCGAGGAAGAGCGCGCGATTCAGGGGCGCGAAGGGGTGCAGCGGCTGCAGCGTACCCGGCGGGTGCGCTCCAACAACGTCGCGCTGCGCGACTTCAATTACTGGATTCCGTCCAACCGGCTCGACAGCGATGCACAGACGCCGCCGGAGCCCGCGCTGTCGGGCATCCAGCTGCAGTATTACGACTATGCGACAGGCTATCAGAACGAGCAGACCGGTGAGCGTCTCGCGCGGCTGCGGCTCGAGGCGTTCCAGGCGGATTCGCACGTGTTGATCGGCGAGGCGAATGCACGCGGGCTTGCGACCGGGCGGGCGTTCACGCTGGCAGGGCATCCGGCCGTAATGCGCAATCGCCGGTACTACGTATTCAACAGCGACCTGACCTTCATCCAGGATGGGCCGGACAGTACGTCGCAAGGCCGTAACGTCACGGTGAAGTTCCAGGCGCTCGCGGACGACCGGCCGTATCGTCCGCTGCTCACGACCCCGCGCCCGGAGGTGCCGGGCATCCAGAGCGCGACGGTGGTCGGGCCGGAGGTGTCGGAGGTCTATACCGACAAGCTCGGGCGCATCCGCGTGCATTTCCACTGGGATCGCTACAAGTCGACGGAAGCCGATGCGTCGTGTTGGATTCGGGTGTCGCAGGCATGGGCGGGCAAGGGCTGGGGCGTGATCGCGATGCCGCGGGTTGGCCAGGAAGTGCTGATTACCTACGTCGATGGCGATCTCGACCGTCCGCTCGTAACCGGGATCGTCTACAACGGCGAAAATCCGACGCCATACGATTTGCCGAAAGATATCCGCTATACGGGGCTGGTGTCGCGCTCGATCAAGCGCGCAGGCACTAATCAGAACGCCAGCCAGATCACGTTCGACGATCAGCGCGGCGCGGAACGCGTGATGGTCCATGCGGAGCGGGATTTGCAGCATACCGTCGAGCGCAACAGCTCCACGGCGATCGGCCAGGATCTGAATCTGAGCGTCAAGGGCACGTCAACGTCGGTTGTCGGGATCTCGGTCAGCTTCACGGGGATCTCGGTGTCCTACACCGGTCTGTCGGTGAGCTTCACGGGCGTGTCGGCGAGCTTCACCGGGTTGAGCACGTCATTTACGGGTATCAGCACCAGCTTCACTGGCGTATCGACGTCGTTCACCGGCGTGAGCACCAGCTTTACCGGCGTATCGACGTCGTTCACCGGCGTGAGCACGGGTTTCACCGGCGTGAGCACGTCATTTACCGGCGTATCGACGTCGGTGACCGGTCATAGCAATTCGGTGACGGGCGTCTCGAACAGCATGACGGGCATTTCGTACTCCAGAACGGACACCAGCATCTCGGAGACGGGGCAGTCGCAAAGCATGACGGGTGTGTCGCTGTCGTACACGGGCACGTCCAACAGCATGACCGGCACGTCGACGTCGGTAACCGGCAGCTCGACGAGCATTACCGGCTCGTCGATGTCGAATACCGGCACGTCGACCAGCATCACCGGCACGTCGACGTCGGTGACGGGCAGCTCGACGAGCGTGACCGGCTCGAGCATGTCGACTACTGGCAGCGCGGTGAGCAGCACCGGTTCGAGCGTATCGACGAAGGGCAGCGATGTGTCGGTCACGGGGTTCGCGTACTCCTATACCGGCGTGAGCTACTCCGATGTCGGCGTGGATTTGAAAAAGCTTGGAATGCAGGTGAAAAGCTAATGCCAATTCGCCATGTCAAACCTCAGTCCGTGCTCGTCGCGACGACGCGCACCCAGATTGGCTCGCAGCCGATGATGGCGCTCAGTTTGGGCGTTGGCTTCCGGCTCAGCGATCCGGCGATTCTCGTTCACGAGGCCGCCGTCTGGGAGGCATTGAAGGCGGCCGCGCCGTCGGTGCCGCTTGCCGAAGCGGCAATGCCTAAGCAGTGCGCGGAATGGCTGCTTGTCGGGCATTCGGTGCACCGGGTGCCGCCCGGCGCGCTCGGCCACGCGGTCGACTGGGCCGCGTGGGTCGAGCTGGACGGCGTGCGCAAGACTGTTTCGTGCCGCGCGCCGGTCGATCGGCGCACCAGGGCCGAGCCGCTGGTGCGGCTTGCGATCGATCCGACGCAGGCGGTTGCGGGCAGCGCGAACGAAAACCCGCTGGGCATCGCGTCGGGTACCGCGCCGCTGCTGCGGGTGGGCTCGCTCGGCGTCGGGCCCGAACCGTTGGCCGCAATGGGCGCGCTTGCGAGCGACTGGCCGGAGCGCAGGCAATGGATGCCGAACCGCCCCAGCTCGCTCGACGCGATGGCCAATGACGGCACGCATTTGGGCTGGCCGGAAAGCGTCGATCGGCGTTACTTCCAGCAGGCGGCGCCCGATCAATGGTCGCGCCGCGAGGATTGGCCGTGCGGCGCGCGTTTCGAGTTGAGCCGGTTCGGCGCGCAGGGCGACGGATATGCCGGTGAGTTGCCGCGGCTTACCGCCGTGGCGCTGGTGACGCGCACCGAGCAGCCGCATGCCGAGCGAGTGGCGCTCAAGCAGCAGACCGTCTGGTTCTTGCCGGACCACGATATCGGCGTGCTGTGGTGGAACGGTTCGGTCGGTATCGACTATCTGCTCGACGACAGCCTGGAGATGCTGGTCGCCGCGCTGAAGGACGTGAACGAGCGGGTCGACGCCGACGCGTTGATGCGCTTTGCCGAGCTGCGCTCGGATCTGACCTCGACCGATCCGGTGCAGGAGGCGGACCATGCGTTGATGCCGGCCGTCGACAAGGGTTGGGTCTGGGAGATGATTCTCGACGCCGACGATCATCCGCGCTTTTCGCCGCCGCCGCGCAGCCGCGACGAGATCGCCGAGCGGCTCGAACATCACCGTCTGGGCCTGCTCGAGGCGCGTGAAGGTCGCGCGCGGATGGATGCGTTCGATGAGCGCATGCAGCGCGAGACTTTGCCAGCCGCGCCGCCCGACGGCAGCGACTGGCGGCAGCGGTTTGCCGAGGCGGCTTCTCGCGAACTTGCGCGGGTGACGGTGCGCGACGCGGATCTGACCGAACTGTGCTTCGAAGGCTGGCGCTTGGACGAAGTGCGATTCGAGCGTTGCAGGCTCGATCGCACCGAATGGCGCAGATGCGAGCTGAGCAACGTGCACGTGGTCGATTGTTCGTTCACCAATGCAACGCTCGATGCCACCGTCTGGAGAGATGGCGCGATCGTGCGCGGCCAACTGCATCGCGGCGCGTGGAGCAATGTCGTGCTGGAGCGCGTCAACATCGAGGATTGCTATTTCGACGAACTGACGGTCGAAGGCGGGTCGTGGTCGCTGGTTTCGATGCAAGGCTGCGGCGGCGCGCGCGGCAGCGTGCGCGATATGGTCTGGTCGGGCGTGTCGTGGAACGGCACCGATGTGCGGTATTGGAACTGGAGCCGGGTACGGGCCGACGATCTCGGCGTCGTCGAATGCAAGATGACAGGGCTGACTCTTTCCCAGTGCACGATGGTCAAGCCGAGCATTTTGCTGAGCGATCTGTCGTCGAGTGCATGGCAACGCAGCACGCTGTCGTTCGCGGTGCTGTCGCACGGCACGTCGATCGATCACGCGCAGCTGTGCGACTGCGTGTTCACTTCGTCGAGTTTTCAGGATCTGCGCGCGGACGCGGTGCAGGTCGATCACTGCTCGTTCATGCAGCTCAATGCGCAGCATCTGCAAGCAGAGCGCTCGAACTGGACTTGCACGCTGCTCGACGGCGCGAACGTCACGCATTCGTGGCTCGTCGGCGCGTCGTTCGACCGCTGTTCGCTGAAGGAGGCGATGCTGTACGGCGCCGACATGCGCGAGACCCGCATGTTCGACTGCAACCTGATCCGCGCACGCACGTCGTGGGCGCATTTGCCGGGCGCGAGGGCGTGGCAGGGTAACTTGAACGTCGGCCGCCTCGATGTGCCGGGGAGGGAAAAATGAACGGGCCTCAATTGCCGATGCTTGCGCCGACATTGCCGCAAGTGATCAAAGGGCGGCATTACACGACGTCGCATCGCGAGCTGGAGCTGTCGGACACGATCTACGAGGATTGCCATTTCGATCAACTGACGTGGCGCGGATGCCGGTTGTCCAACCTGCGCTTCGTCAATTGCCGGTTCGACTCGAACCTTTTCGAGGGATGCGAGCTGATCAATCTGATCTACGAGGATTGCCGCGTTGGCGCGACCCGATGGAAAGACTGCGTGCAGCGCGGCGTGTCGTTTACCGGCGGCGAGATAGCCGATGCCGTATGGGCCGACAGCCTGATGCGCGATGCGATCTTCTCGAAAATGACCGGTTCGAGCTGGCAGTTCGACGCGGTGCGCTCGGCGCACGTGTCGTTTGTCGCCAGCGAATTCACGGACATCGCGGTGAGCGGCGGGCGCTGGTCGGATACGTCGTGGATCGACGTGCGGATCGCGGGCATCGAGATCCAGGCAACGGAGCTTGAGAACTTCATTGTCGGGCAGAGCGGCTGCAGCCGGTGCACGCTGTCGAAGTGCCGGGGTATCAACGTGCGCTGGATCGATTCGCAAATCGAACGCATGACCCTGCACGGATGCGAGCTGAAGCAGGCCGCCTGGTCGCATTCCACCTGGTCGAGCGGGCGCATCGGCGCAAGCCGGTTGCCGCTCGCAAGCTTCGATCACGCGAAGGTCAACAACCTGATGGTGCGCGATACCGAATTGCCGCAGGCGATCTTCGATCACGCGAGTGTGATGGACAGCGATCTGCTGCGCCTGCATGCGCCGCGTATCGCGTTTCGTCATGCGCAACTCTCGCGCGTTCAATTGTCCGGAGCGCATCTGCAAGGGCTCGATGCGCGCGGTGCGAGGCTCGACGAAGTCGATCTGAAAGGCAGCGATTGCCGATCCGGCCTGCTGATCGGCCAGCCGAAACAAGCGTGGCTCGCCGCGAATACGCGGCAAGCGATTTTCGATGAGGCTGCCGCCGAGGACGACCACTTGTGGCGGCAGCGGACTCAGCCTGGAGCAAGAGGAGTATGACGATGACAGTTCTTCATTCGCTTCCCGTTCGTGAGACACGGATTCTCAATCAGGACGATGAACTCCCTGGGACAGTCGCATCGCTGCTCAGGCGCCCGGCGCAAGCCGGCTTCAGCGAGCCGATGACCATCGCCCGGGTGCGCGAGCCGGCCGACGGCGCGTGGTGGGTCGTCACGGAATCCGGCGAGCCGGTGCTCGCGAGCGTCGCGGTCAGTTGCATCGTGAAGCCGCAACCGGACGATCTGGTTCAACTCTATCGGGCGTCCGGCCGCTGCTGGGTGCTGGCGATTCTCGAGCGCCGTGTCGAGGCGCGCGATATCGCGCTGGACTTCGGTTCGGCCCATGTGCGGCTGCATGCGCACGACATCGAAGTGCAGGCGCGTGACCGTCTGCATCTGGAAAGCGCGCATCTCGCGAGCCGCGCAAGCGTGGTGACGCAGGCAGCCGCGGAGCGGCATGCGCACGTGAGCGGCACGGACACCGTGCACGCCGGTAACTCGTTCGTTCACGCGGATAGGCACATGAGCATGCATGCGAAGAGCGCGTGTGTGAAATCGGAGTCGCTGCTCAAGATGGACGCTGGGCAGATTCATATGGGCTGAGCCCAGCATAAATGGGAGGATGTGATGTTTTCTAATTGCTCTGCAGGCGGAATGGCGCTGTCGGGGGCCGATGTTTGCAAGACCCCGCCGCTCGGCATTCCGGTGTCGTATTCGAATATCGCGAACAAGCCCGAGGCGGTGCCGAACGTGCCGAACATGCTGATCAACGGCGGGCCGGCGCACAACATGAACACGATCATTCCGGTGACGCACGGCGACGAGGGCGGCTCGATGGGTGGCGTGGCGTCGGGCACGGTGGCGTCGCAATCGCGCCATGTGACGGGCTCGGGCAAGGTGTTGATCCAGGGTGCGCCGGAAACCCGGCTGACGGATACCAACATGCCGAACAACCAGAACACGGCGGGGCAGACCATCGTTCCGTCTCAGACCATCACCATGACCCTCAGCTAATGAACATGCTTCGCTCGATCTTCGTGGCTTTCGCGCTTTGCGCGCTGGCCGGCTGCGGGCTCTTCTCGTCGTCGAAGAGTGTCGAGCCGCGCCAGTTGCACGTCACGCTGATCGGGGGCAGCCGTTTGAACCTCAGTCCAAGCGGCGAGCCGCGCCCGGTCGAGACGTGCGTGTACATCGTGCGCATGGCTGACTGGGTGCCGATGGCAAGCGCCGGCGATTCGTCGTGCGCCGGCCGCGATCAGGATGCGGTGGTGAGTTCGTCGCGTCATGTGATCGCGCCCAATCAGGTGTTGCAGTTCTGGATCGACGTGCCCACCAAGGGCGAGATCTGGCTCGTCGCCGATGCGGACTACGCGCAGCGCCCGGCGCAGTACGCACCGCTGCGCCTGCGTGTCGATGGAAGCGGGGTGATTCATCTCGCGGTGTGGTTCGATGCGGGCGGCATCTATAACGCGCTGCTGCCGGGGCCCGTGCCCGTCGCAGCCTATGTGCCAGTCGTGCCGGACGGCGTGGGTGCTGGCACGAAGTTCAATAAACGCAGTGCGTCGTCGGGCGCAAAGAGAGTCAAGCAATGAGCAGCCTGCCGGTCGGACCGGTCGCGTGGAGCGATGGAATGCTGATCGAAACCCAGCATTTCCAGCAACTCGAGCGCCATCTTTCTCATCAGATCGCGTTGCGGCTGGGTCAAACGTCGAATCACGGCTGGGGTTTCACGATGCTCGACGTCGATCAGGACGGGCTCGGGCTCGGCAGGCTCGGGTTGCGCCGCGCGCGCGGCGTATTCCAGGACGGCACGGCGTTCTCGGTGCCGTCCTATGATCCGTTGCCCGCGCCGCTGGAAACCGAGCACGCGCAGGCGGGCGACATCGTTTGTTTCGCCGTGCAGGCCGCACGCAGCGGCGGCCCCGAAATGGCGTTCGGCGACGTGGCGTCCGCGTCGCGCTATCGCGCGATGGCAACCGAGGTGCCGGACTTGGCGGTGGGCCTCGATGCGCCCGGCACGCCGCGCAACCTGACGATCGAGACCGGCCAACTGATCACGCGCCTGTGCTGGAAATCGCAACTGCGCTCCGACGAAGTCGCGCTGCCCATCGCGCGGGTGGCGGGGCGCAGCGCGAGCCGCGCGGTGTTGCTGGACCCGCGTTTCGTGCCGCCTTTGCTCGATACGCGTGCGCATGTCGTGCTGAAGTCGCTGATCGACGAGCTGCAGAGTACGTTGCGCGTGCGTCTTGCGAGCACGTCCGGGCAGCGCGTGCTCTCGGCAGGCGGCGGCATCGCGGACCTGATCGAGCTGATGTTGCGTCAGGCGATTGCCGAATACCGGATGCGTCTTGCAAATCTCGACGCATTCGATCCGCTGCCGCCCGCGATGCTGTATCACGAATTGGTCGGGTTGCTGGGGCGCCTGAGCGTGCTGCCGGGCGTCGACGACGAACTCGCCGATCGCGAGTTCAACTATCGGCACGACGATTTGCAAAGCAGTTTTGAACCGCTCGCCGCGACGTTGCGCCGCGCGCTGGCGCGGGTAATCGAAACGCCGGTGCTGCCGTTGCGTTTCGAGGATCGCGGCGACCAAGTGTACATCTGCGTCGTCGACAAGCAATGGAATCTGAAGAAGCTGGTGTTCGCCGTATCGGCTGCGATGCCGGCGGACAAGCTGCGTCAACTCCTGCCCCAGCAAACCAAGCTCGGCGCAGTCGAGCAGATCCAGAAACTCGTGGATCTGCAACTGCCGGGCGCGCGTTTGCTGCCGTTGCCGAACCCGCCGCGGCAGATTCCCTATTACGCCCAGAGCATCTACTTCGAAGTCGAGTCGACCGATCCGTTCTGGGCACAGACGCTCGCCGGCTCTGCGATGGCGCTGCGCATCGTCGGCGATTTTCCCGAGCTTCGTTTCGAAGCGTGGGGATTGAGAGACGGCAAGGTGGCGTGAGCTTACGACAAGGACGCTATTCATCATGAATCTGCTCAGAAATTTCTCCTCTGCGATCAGGCGGGCGTCGTCGGCGTCCCATCTGGTTGATCGGGCGATGGCGAATCCCGATCTGATGACGCGCGTTCCGACCGTGTCGTCGCTCGTCAATGCAGCATCGGCCTCGAGCGCCACCACGGTTACCGAGCTTGCGCCGTCGGCGCCGCAGGATGGCGCGCCGGCCCGGGATCATGCGGTATTGCGCTTTCCGGAGCCGCCGGGCGGTGCGCGCGCGCCGCAGGACAGCGCGGATGCTGCTCCCGTGGTGTACAGCCAGCCCGGCGGGCAGGCGGCGATCCTGAAGGCCGGGCAGCAATCGGCGAGCTGGAGCAATCCGTTCGTCTCACATGCGTTGCCTGCGATTCTGCAACTGCAGCGTCATCTCTCGAACCCGCCTCTGAATCAATCTGCGGTGCGCACGCAGCTCGGGCTCGAAGTCAGGCTGTACCGGGAGCGGCTCGCGAGCGCGGGTTGCGCGTGGGAGCAGATCCGCGATGCGTCGTATCTGCTGTGCACGTATCTGGACGAGCGCGTCAACGACGCCGCGCGGGCTGCATCGCAGGAGCCGTATGACGGCGAGCGCAGCCTGCTGGTGGAATTTCATGACGATGCATGGGGCGGCGAAGACGCTTTCTCCGATCTGTCGCGCTGGATGAAGGCCGAGGAGCCGCCTGTGCAGTTGCTCGCGTTTTACGAGCTGATCCTGTCGCTCGGCTGGCAGGGGCGCTACCGGATACTGGATCGCGGCGACGTGTTGCTGCAGGATCTGCGCTCGCAACTGCACGCGCTGATCTGGCATCACATGCCGCCTGGGCTGCTCGGCACGGACCTGCTCACGCCCGCGCGCGCGCGGCGTAGATGGTGGACGCCGTTTCGCGCCGGGGTAGCCGCGTTGGTCACCGCGCTGTTGGCTTACGCGATCATCAGCGCCGTGCTGAGCGCGCAGGGCCGGCCGGTGCGCGATGCGCTCGCCGCGTGGATGCCGCCCACGCGCACCATCAACATTGCGGAAACGCTGCCGCCGCCGTTGCCGCAACTGCTCACCGAAGGGTGGTTGACGGCATACAAGCATCCGCAAGGTTGGCTGCTGGTGTTCCGCAGCGACGGCGCGTTCGATATCGGACAGGCGAAGGTGCGCCCGGACTTCGAGCACAACATCGAGCGGCTTGGTCTCGCGTTCGCGCCGTGGCCTGGCGATCTGGAAGTGATCGGACACACCGATCGGCAGCCGATCCGCACCAGCCAGTATCGGGACAATCAGGCGCTGTCCGAGGCGCGCGCGCGCACCGTGGCCGACGAGTTGCGCATGACCGCGTTGCCGGGCGGCGCGCGTGCGCCTCAGAACGCCGTGCAGCGCAATATCGAATATTCCGGCCGCGGCGATACGCAACCGATCGATCCTGCGCATACGCCGGCCGCTTATGAGCGCAACCGCCGGGTCGACGTGCTGTGGAAGGTCATTGCGGCCGGCGCGAAGCGCACGGACGCATCTTCAGCGCCGGGCACCGACGCGAATGCGCGCCCGGCGATGCCCGAAGGTGTGGTGATCGCGCCCGAAGGGCAGTCGCCCTATGCCACGCAGGAGAAGCAGCCATGATACGAACCAGCTTGCGGTTTTTCGTCGCGGTGCTGATTGCCATCGCGATCTGGTGGGTGGGACCGTTGTTCGCGATCGGCATCTACCACCCGTTCGGGCCGGTTTGGGTGCGCGAGATTCTGGTTGCCTGCGTACTCGCTTGGGGATTGTGGCCGACGCTCGGCCGCTTGTGGGCGCGGCTCGCGATGAGTCCGCGTCAGGTGCGCGCGCCCAAGCCGGCAGCACGCGCCGATTTCGTCGACGAGCGGTTGGGCGATCTGGACCGCCAGTTGAAGGCGCACTGGCTGCGCGAGCCTCGCAGCCGCTGGAAACATTGGCTGGGCGTGCTGCGTCGCGAGCATCGCGCGACGCTGCCGTGGTATCTCGTGCTCGGTGCCGAAGGCAGCGGCAAGACCAACCTTGTCGCGAAGGCGGTGCATGCGGCCGGCTCCGACGAGGAGCGCGCGGTCGCGGTCGATCCGCTCAGCAGCCGCGGCGAGGATTTCAATTTCCGCATCACGCATGGCGCTGTCTGGTTCGACATCGGCGGACGCTGGAATATACGCGACGGCATTGACGATTCGGTGTTCGAAGCATGGAAGAAACTGCTGCGCGGGCTGCATAGGTTGCGCGGCAGCGCGCCGGTCAGCGGCGTGGTGCTGTGCGTCGACAGCGCGTCGATGATCGATTTGCCGCAGGACACGCGCAAGCGCCTCGCCGACATCGTGCACCGGCGGCTTGCGGAAATGCGCGAAGTATTCGGTCAGCAAGCGCAGGTGTATGTCGCGCTGAACGGTATCGACAAGCTCGACGGCGCTGTTTCGACGCTGTCGCTGATGGATGCCGATCGCTGGGCGGGCGGCGTCGGCTTCTGTCTGCCAGACGACGCGATCGAGGCGAACGCGTCGGCGGCGAGCGCGCGCTGGAAAGGCGAGTTGGAGCGTCTGCAAGAGCGCGTTCAGCAACAAGTGCTGTTTTCCGCGCCTGCAGCAACCGAAGTGGCGGCCAACTACGCGCAATTGCGCTTTGTCGAGACGCTTAGCCAATTGCACAAGGCGCTGCTGGTCTGGTTGCAGATTGCGATCGCGCCTGGTGAGAATCATGCGGCCTCGCGGCTGCGCGGAGTGTGGATGGGCTCGATGGCCGAGCTTGCCGCCGCGGGCGGCGGCGCGGGTGCCGGCGCAAGCGGCGGGCCCGAGCCGACCCGGCCGTTGAGCGCGCTTTGGACGCCGTTGTTCCGTCAGGTCGCACTCGAGCGCGATGCGGTTCGGCCGGGCGGCGTCAAGTCGTGGCGCGGCCGGCTCGGCCGGATCGCGAGCTGGATCGTCGCGCCGGCATTGGCAGTATGCTTGCTGCTGTGGTTCGGCTGGGGATATTTTGCTGAGCGAAATTATCTCGACGACGTATGGGCGCAGTTCAGCGAAGCGAAGCGCATTGCCCAAACGCAGGCGGCTTACGGCCCGGAGGGCGGCTCGCCGCTGCTCGACGTCGCAGGCCAGATGCGTTATGCGCAGGCTCAGGCGGAAGATGCGGGACGAGGCATGGCGACCCCGTATTTCGAACACGGGCTTGTCGCCGACGCCGCGCTCGACACCTATCATCGTCAATTGCAGAAGATGCTGATGCCGGAGTTGTACAACGAAGTCCGGCGCACGTTGGTCGCACAGACGAACGGCACACCTGGCGACATCTACCAGACACTCAAGGTTTATCTGATGCTGTGCCGGCCCGCGCGGCGCAATGCGGACGATGTCGTGCGCTGGCTCAACAGCCGCTGGGACAGCCTGACGGGCGGCCAGCAATACAGCGATGACGATCGCAATGCGCTGATGGCGCACGTGCGCGAGCTGATCAATTTGCCGAAGCTGCAAGGCACGCCGGAAGACGCGAATCTCGTGCGTTCCGCGCGCGCCATGGCCGCGCAGCTTCCGCTTGTGACGCGGGTGCTCCAGCATATCCGTGCGCAGGGGCTGCCGCCGCAGGTCAACGATATTTCGCTGTCGCGCGCGGCGGGCTTCGAATCGGCGATGAGTCTGCGAATGCGCAGCAATATCCCGTCCACCGACGTCGCCGTCTCAGGCTGGTATACCCGCGCCGGCTACACGGACGTATTCGTGCCGCGCCTCGAGAAGAGCGCGAGAGCGATGCTCGAAGAGGAGAGCTGGGTGTTGCGCGACGAGACGTTGCATGGCAACAGCTTCCAGATCGACGGGCTGGTGCAGAAGCTTGCCGATTCCACCCGCGCGCAGTTCCTGCAGGACTACATCGCGAGTTGGCAGCATTTCCTCGACGACGTCACGGTGCGCAACGTCACGGGCCTGGACGATGCGTCGCAACTGGCGGCCGCGATGATGGATTCGCAATCGCCGCTGGCGAGCCTGCTGCGTTTCGCCGCGCGCGAGACCACGCTGACGGGGGCGAGCGACGAAGGCAACATCGATAGTTGGATCGACCGGCAGAAATATCGGTTCGAGAAGGGGCGGCGCCAGATCGTCGGAGAGTTGAGCGGCCAGCATTATCGGACCTTGTTGTTGCCGGAGCACGTTGTCGAGGATCATTTTCAGGCGATCCGGCAACTGGCCGCGCAGCTCAACAATCGCAACACGGCTTCGAGCAATCCGCTCGGCCGGCTGTTCGAGCCGCTGTATCGCCAATTGGGGCTCGTGAATGGCGCGTTGCAGGCGGGGCAGGTGCTGCCCGCGCAATACGACGCGTTTGCGCGGCTCAAGGAAACCGCCGCGCGTCAACCTGATCCGGTGCGCAACATCATGCTCGACCTGATCGGCAGCGGCAGCACGATGTCGACCCGCGAATCGGGCGCGCTGCTCAGCCGGGGGGCGGCGGGGGCGACGTCGGTGGTATGCAGCACGGGTTTCACCGGCCGCTATCCGTTTCGCCGCAACTCGCAGATCGATGCCGGCGTCGACGATTTCGAGCGGCTGTTCAGTGCGCAGGGCGTGATGGCGGCGTATTTCCGCGACCATCTCGCGTCGTATGTCGATACGTCGGCCACGCCGTGGCGGGCGCTGCCCGTCAATGGCGGGACGATTGGCATGGTGAGCCCGAGCGTGCTGAGGTCCTATGAAATGGCCGACCGCATTCGCGGCGCGACGCTCGACGAGGGCGGTCATTTGCGCATCTCGGCGGTGCTGCGCTTCATCGACATGGACTCGCAGCTCTCGGAAGCCCAATTGACCATCGGTGGACAGACCGTGTGTTATGCGCACGGTATAACCACGCCGCAACGCGTCGACTGGAACGGCCAGAGCGGCAAGCTCGCTATCACGCTGCAACTGAAATCGGTCGATGGACGGCTGACTTCGCTTCAGTTCAATGGCCCCTGGGCGCTGTTCCGCTTCTTCGATGCGGGGCAGGCGGTGGGTGGAACGGCGGATCGCCGCGAAAGGCTGTATGAGACGAGCCTTGGCACGGTTCGCCTGGAATGGCAGGCGTTGACAGCGCCTTCGCCGATCTGGTCGGGCATCCTGCAGTCATTCAGGTGTCCATCGTGATGCACGAGTTGCATCGATATGCGCCGCAAGGCGCGAACTTGAAAGGAGCAGCAGATGATTGATCCCAAGGAGATCTTCGCGGCGTGCAGCGATTCGCACGCGTATGGCCAGAACGCCAGCAGCTCGATGGCCGAGCCGTTTATCAGCTCGATCTCGGATATGTCGGTGGCGTCATCGAGCAATGCGAGCAACCTGATCGGCCACGTTCAGCAGGTTGGGGGCAAGATGCTCGACCACATGTCGAATATCAAGTCGGCCGTCGATCGGCAGGTCGCTGCTCACCAGGATGCTCAGCAGCGGCAGCGGACTTACGACTTCAACGTGAACATGAACGATTTGCGTCCCACCGTTGCAGTCGGGTTTCCGCAGGAGATGCCGTCGAACTTTTTCGCTCCGTTCAGAACGACGAAGTAGGCGGGCAACGAACCGCGCCGGCGCGTTCGCACGGTTGCGGCGCGGCGGCACCACGGTTTCATTTTTTTGAATTGGAGGTTGGTATCATGAAGAAAGCAACTTTTGGACTCCTGATCGGTTTGGTTTCGGTAAGCGCATATGCGCAGTTCGATCAGATCCTTCAATCGGTCAAGAGTCAGGTATCGAACGCGGTGCAGTCGCAGGTGAGCCAGGGTGTGCATTCGGCGACGAACGATGCGATCCAGTCGGCGCAAACGCAGACGCACAAGATCGTCGACTCGGTGCGCACGCCCAGCAATAGCAACGAAACGAAGGGGGTGCAGGATGCTAAGCCCTAATGATTTTCTGCCCCTTCGTCTGGCCGTCCGAGTTATCCGCATTACGGCGTTCGCGCACGCGTGCCGTTAGATGGAGAGCTGGATGAACGAAGCGCGGGTGCAAACGCAGCGTGAGGCGCATGTCGGAACGCTGCCGGGAGGCAAGCGGATGCTGGCGTTTTCGGTGGTGTCGGCCATCAGTTTGATCGTCACGATCGCCATGGTGTCGCTGATCGTTGGGGTGACATTCGGGTTGCCCAAAATCATCTCGGCCGCGCATGCGGATCCCGCGATCAAGGACGGATATTCCGCCGATGCCGAAGTCGTGGAAATTTCGCAAACCGGCGTGACGCTCAACCAGGTGCCGCTAATGCGTATCGTCTTGCGCGTCGACGACCGCGGCGGACAAAGAGAGCTCACCATTAGGCAATACGTCGATCTCGGTAATATGCCGCGTGCGGGCGAACGGGTTCGGGTTGTCGTCGACAAAAGCGATCCCAAGCGAGTGACTTATATCGGCCTTGCACCTCGCAAGCCTTGACGGGAGCAGCGATCGGGTGCCGATGTAGGCGGGCATGCGGGTCGGCGTCGCCTGGCACCGTGTGCGGGATATCGGCCGGCATTCGCGAATGTCGCGTATTTCGTGACCATCACGAACGCCGGCCGATGCCCGATGATTGCATCCGGTTCAATGGAGGATCGGTTGCCGCGCGGTTTGTTGTTTCAACAACACCGTGAGAATAGTCACGACTAGACGTAACGGCACTGCAATCGCGATGGGTTCGCGACGGCGCCGGGAGCACACGCGTGGCAATAACCGTTTTTATTGGCACGACGCATGCAAAGGGCGGGCTCCGGGGCGGTATATGGATGCTTGATTGAAGGATCATTCGATCGAAATCGGACGGAAATGTTTGCCTCCGATCAAATTCGCCGGCTGCTCGGGTGAATGATGGCTGGTGTTTGCGGCGATAGTTTATCGACAGGAAATGTCGAGGGCGCGTCTCGCTTGAATATCGATGCCGTGAATATTTAAATTAAATATTAATTGTTTGACGGTCGCGCGCCGCTGTTGATAAATATAAGGATGTTTTGATTTGCTTGGTGCTGGGTGTAACGAATGCAAATCAAATCTGCGTCTGATTGATTCGAATTTCTGGTTTTCATTGAATTCATTTGAGTTTTTAATGATCGGATCGGGGTAATTGTTTACGGTCCGGTTGGCCGTTCATCCATTATTCCAATTCTCGCTCGCCAATTCGAGTCACCTGCGTGTCCAATCGACGAATGAAACGACTTGCTCCTGACCGGATGTGGATGTGCGGTGTTTTGCTGCGTGCCGGCAGTGGCCGTATGCGGGAAAGTGTCAACGAAATCAGCCGGAATCGTGTTGTGAAGTTTCGAACAAGCACGGCCGACCTGATCCGGTTCCGGGTCCAAAATCTTCGCGAGTGGGTGTTCTGTTTCTTTGTCTCGAGAACATATTCCGAGCGCTCGAAATATGCGAGATCCGATGTCCTCCCAGTGCCGGGATGGGCGCTGCCGTGATCTGGTTCCGGTCGAATGCAATTCCATGTCTGTTTTTTTCTCACCAGGCCCCACTCTGGTGTTCCATCCGTGAAATCGTGTCGGTTGAGTACGGATGGGTTTGCCGTGCGCAGGCGCGCACGGCCTTTTTTCAATGAATTCGCACCGGTATCAGTGCCGGACGATTGGGCGTCCGGCACTTTCTCGAGATGGATTTTGATTAGACATCCTTTAATTTTTCGCCGCTGGCTTGCCCCTGCCTCCAAGCAAGCGGCTTCCGCGATCGACTTCACGATCGCGCTTTTTATTCCGCGAAACCGGCTTGACGATGCGCGACGCTGCCCGGGTTCGGAGCGCGCGCGAATCGTAATGGCGGTGCGATAACCTGTCCTTGGGCCGGGCGTCGCAAACGGCGCGGGAAAGCCGAGGACGGACGTGCTGCCGCACGCTGAAACGGCGGATGTATTTTTTTTCAGGTGCGCGCTTTTCCAATCGATTGCGGATTCCGAAGAGCATCTCTCCGGAGGTAATTCAGGTGCCGAATGTTGCCCCCTTCCTGATGGATCGCATCGACTGGAATCTCTTGCGGACTTACCAGGTCATCATGCAGGAGAAAAGCATCAGTCGCGCGGCGGCGCGGCTGCATCTGACGCAGTCGGCCGTCAGCGCCGCGCTCAAGCGGCTCGAGGACACGGTCGGGTGCACACTGGTCCAACGTGGCGGCGCGCGGTTCGAGCCGACCGGAGTGGGGCGCGAGATTTACCAGATCTCAACCGAGATTTACGGCCATATGTCGAGACTCGATACGGTTCTTGGAAATCAGGACGACGAGATTGCCGGTTCGATTCGCCTGCTATGCGTGAGCCGGTTGGAGTCGTCCGTCTACGATAGGTTTCTGCGGGACTTTCATCAAATCTATCCGAAGGTGAGGATTAGTATCGATGTCGCCGCATCGGCGGACATCTTGGCGGCGTTAGAGCAAAAAGTCGCTACATGCGGGTTCACGCTTTGCCGCAAACCGGCCGGCAAGCTCGAATATCGCTGTTTTCTGCGCCAGCGCTACACAATGTATTGCGGCCCGAGCCATCGATTGTTCGGGCAATCAAATCTGACGGTCGGCGATCTGCGCGACGAGCACTTCGTCTCTTTCCACAGCGATCGGATCGGAGGAGCCTTGTCGTCGCTCGCGGCGTTTCGTGAAGAGCGAGGGTTGTTCGGCGAAATCGTGGCGACCTCCGCAAGCGTGGATGAAATACGGCGTTTGATTATTGCCGGGTATGGGATTGGGTGTTTGCCGGCGCATGTCGTGCAGGGCGACGTGGCACAGCGGCGGCTTTGGCCGTTGCCTCCGGAGGAGGGGCTGGCCGATGTCGATATTTTTTTGATGTGGAATCCTGAGCGCCGGATGAATCAAGCTGAGCGCGCGTTCATCGATGCGCTGGAATCCGAAATGGCAAAGCATCCGCTCATGGCGCGTTTTTAGGGCGCCGCATGCGGGTAGAAGTGCCGAATCCGCAAAAAGTTTGGCTGTGACGCGGCAAGCAAACGGCCGATGTTTCGGCGTGCGTCACGCGGTACGCAGGTGTGCGCATGCTGAGTTTGGGGCGGTGCAATCTGATGAAGGCCATGCTGACACTCGGCGCATATCTTGGTCGAATCGGCACGAAATGATGAAGGGTTGCCGGACGGGGAGAAGCTGGCACAACGCGCCTTCGTCTGGAATAAGGGTTTACGATAGGTCTGGGAACGAAATTATATGAACAATAATAGGCGCGAATTCGAAAATATCATGACGCAATTCGAATATGCGGCGCTCGGCGGCACACCATGCCCGATGCAACGGCGCCGGTTTCGTTCGATCAAACCAACGCGAGGCCGATCTGATGACTTCCCACCCCGTTCTTGACGGCGCCGAGCCGTTCCTGCTCGAGGCAGTTCCACCGGCATTCTGATTTCGCACGGCTACACCGGCTCGACGCAGAGCGTACGGTATGTGGCCGAGCAGTTGCATCGAATCGGCGGCTATACCGTGCTCGGCCCTCGGCTGGCAGGCCACGGCTTGAGTCCGCAAGAGATGGGCCGCACGCGCGCGCAGGACTGGGTCGACAGTATCGACGAAGCGCTCGGTACGCTGCGGCAACGGTGCAAGCGGATCTTCATGATGGGGCTATCGATGGGCGGGTGTCTGACCTTGCTGTCGGCTGCGCGTCATCCGGACATCGCGGCAATCGTGCCGATCAATGCATGCGTGTATTTCGGCGCGCCCGCGCTGGCCGCGAAAGCCTACGACCGGTCGGCGCCGCGTTTTTTCGACACCATCGGCGCGGACATCAAGGCCGAGGGCGTCACCGAACTCGCCTACGACGAGATTCCGACGTCGACGCTGGCTGAGATCTATGGGTTGATGTCGGTCGCGCGCGATCTGCTGCCGGAAATCAAATGCCCCGCATTGGTGCTGCAATCGACGGAGGATCACGTCGTGCCACCCGACAACGGCAACGTGATCGTCGACGGCATCGGCAGCGCCGACAAAACGCTGATATGGCTGGAGAACTCGTATCATGTCGCGACGCTCGACAACGACAAAGATTGGATCGTTGAACTCGCGCATCGCTTCTTCGAACGTTTGTCGAAATAACGGGAAGTGGCCGCACGGCTTCATGGGCGGAGGGAGGCCGGTGGCGTTGCCCGTCGGGCCGGCGGCATAAAGTAGCTGGCGGTGATGGATGTCGAGTATGCCGGTGGCGGCGAGGATGCTCGCGACGCCGATATACGTATAGAACGCCGGCCGAATGCGCGGCATGCGCCTTAAATAAAAGACCGGTCAATCGATTTGCCGGCACGTTGCCATTCGCGTTGCAACAAGTCGATAACCAGAAAGCCGCTCAGCACGAAAAGGATGAGTACGCCGAGGCGGCCGTTCACGAATCCACGCAGCGCGGCGAGCCAGCCGTGATAGCCGTTCGCCGCCGTATGTTCCGCGTAACTGACGATCACCAGCGTGATGGCTGCGCCGCGCAGCCCGGTGAACTCCTCGGTGCGATAGCTCATGATCGATTCAGTCCAAGTGCTGAATTATTCCGCGCGCGCGCGTTCCGATATTACTTTCCAACGAAAAGTCAAAAAAATTAAAGAAAATAAAAAATCAGTCGCGCGGGCTTAGGTCGGCGGGTATGCGGACGACGGTAATGAGGGCAACGGCACGCTGTACCGGACGTCGAGCGCGCGTCGCAATCGCCGTTATTGGTCCGGGCATGCCGGACAGTCGATTCTTTTAATTGAAAAGAAAATCGACTCGGCAGATAAGCGGAAAAGGGCGTGCACGAAGTGTGGACGAAGGGCAATTGCCAATAGTTCGTGAGCGGCGGTGTGGCTTTCGGAGAAATTGGAGCGGTTTCGTGAGAGGCGAATGACAGGATTCGCCTGCGTGGATAGTGTATGAAGGCTGCAAGGCTTTGTTGGAAAAATGGTGGGTGCACTTTTCTTTATCGCATTCATATTTCATAAAAATCCCGAGACGATACGGATGGCATGTTCGCTGTTACCGAGAGAGGCGGCGAACCGAGTATTGATCGGCGATGTATTCGGTATTCCATGTGGCCATATCTGGGGATGGGAGCTGGATTCTGGATCTGTAATTTATAAAATTTCATGAAAAAAAATACGTCGGTATTGATTGACCATTCGGTCGGAAATAAAAATTCAACTGTAATTCATATCCCGGATGAGCCGTATACATCCCAAACCGGTGGCGTGATGTCGATATCCGTCGGCAAGCCGATTGCGTGCCGTCCGCAACCGGGTTCGACGTTGGAAGGGCTCGCGACTATCGTGCCGAGGCCACACACCGACGCGGCTGCGCCGGCGGCGGCATTTTTTTCATACGCGATCGACATACCGGAATCCGAGGCGATGTTCTCGTATCTGAGATCGCTGATGGCAAGGCTGGACGCGGAAAAATTCAGCGGGTGCGAGCCACATTACGCACAGGTTTGCAGCAGACTTGCGGCAAAAGGAGAAACGTGCGAAACAATGAAGGCCGTGCTTCGGAAAGCCAAGCGATTGGATTATTTGGCTGCAACAGCGGGCGGCGGGGTGAAATCCATTCCGGGCATGGTGGCCGATATATTTAAAAATCCGATTCCCGAGCATTTCAAGAAATCGGATAGCATCAGGGTCGAACTGAGTGAAACGGCCAAGATGGCCGCGACTTTTGCGGGCATCGAGCAAGCATCCGATGTGGGTGGCGGACAGCTTCTGTCGCTTGGTCTCGTTCCGTTCGACGATGGTGATCGATATTATTTGGCGCCGAATCGAAATGAGTTGGTCGGGCCGGTAAGGCAGGTTATGGAAGCCATGTCGCCGAATATAATAAATAAAGCATGGCAAAAATTTCTGCTGGGGCAAACTGCAACCGTGCGAAACGCATTGGTGGTGATACCGTTTAGATCCATTATCGAAAAATCCATGGCAAACGGAGCGCGCATTCCGTTGGGCATGTTGCAGGATTTTCTTTACTACTATATCGAGTATTCCGCCAGACGTTTTGGCCCTTTATGGCTGCTTGGGCGCAGGGATTGGGAGAGGGAATATGACAAATTAAAGCAAGTCAGCGCACCTGATCTGGCTGCCAATGTTGCAAGGAAAATCGCGCTGCTGCCGGTGGATTCGGTTCGCTTTTATCGTTTCATGCTGGCAAAACTGGTGTCGCCCGGAAAATTGGCGGAAAGCGCGGTGGGAGTGGCCGGCCCAGTTGCGGCGTCGATCGTGAGAGCCCTGGTCAAGAGCAGGATCGAGGCGGTGGGCGGACATTCGGGGTTGGCAGACGCTGCCGGGAAGATCGCTGCGTTGCCGGTAAGAAGCCTTGCGAACGGAGTTGGTTTTGCGATTGAAGAGCCGGTGGACGCAGGTGCCCGGAAATTGAGCGAATGGGCCGATATGAAGTTGCCAGCGGTGGCCTGCCGGAATGCCGGCGGCGAGCGCAATCGCGAATAGCCGCCGCCGTTGCGCACCGGGCTGCCTGGGCGGGCGTGCAGGCCGTTGAGGGTGCTTGGCGGTGCGCTTTTCCGATCCCGAATGTTACGAATAGTTAGCGATTCGTTCACATTGCGACGCGGCGCATCAGTTCTTACAAAGTGGAAATATGCGGGGTGGATGCTTGCGGCTATAGTCGATTTAAACGAACCAACCCGAAGAGGAGTCCATGAAAATCCTGCGCGCTGCGTCGCTCGCCATCGGTTTTACTGCGCTGTTCGCGTCCGGCGCCGCATCGGCCGGCGTGAACGTTGGCATCAATGTCGGCGTGCCCGCGCCGGTCTATGTTGCGCCGGCGCCCGTTTATGCGCCGCCTCCGCCGCCGGTGGTTTATCAGCCTGCGCCGGTCTATACGCCGGCTCCCGTGTACGCGCCGGCCCCCGTGGTCACGATCGGCTGGCATGGCGACCGTTACTGGGATGGCCGCCGCTACTGGGGGCGCGACGAGTGGTATCGCCGTCACGGCCGCGGCCCCGGCTGGGATCGAGGTCATTGGGACAACGGCAGGCATAACGGCTGGCGCCACTGATCCTGCCGTTGGCGGCGCGCGGCGGCAGATCAGCGTCGCCGCATGACGCGGCGGCCGCGCGGCGGCAACGCAACGCGTCGTCGCGCGCTTACTCCTTACTCGCCTTCGCCGCCCGCCATGCCGCCCACCACCGCATTGAAGCCGGAGTCGACGTGCATGATCTCGGCCGTGATGCCGCTCGCGAGATCCGATAACAGGAACGCGCCCGCGTTGCCGACCTGTTCGATCGTCACGTTGCGCTTGAGCGGTGCGCTTTGCTCGACGAAATCCAGAATCTTGCCGAAGCCCTTGATGCCGCTTGCGGCGAGCGTCTTGATCGGCCCGGCCGAGATGCCGTTTACACGCACGCCCTTCGCGCCGAGCGACACCGCGAGATAACGCACGCTTGCCTCGAGCGCAGCCTTCGCGACGCCCATCGTGTTGTAGTTCGGAATCGCGCGCTCTGCGCCGAGATAGGTGAGCGTGAGGATCGAAGCATCGCTCGAGAGCATCGGCTGCGCGGCTTTCGCGAGCGCGGGAAAGCTGTATGCGGAGATGTCGTGTGCGATGCGGAAGCTCTCGCGCGACAGACCGTCGAGGAAATCGCCGGCGATCGCCTCGCGCGGAGCGAAGCCGATCGAATGGACGAGGCCGTCGAGGCTGTCCCAGTGTTCCTTCAGCGACGCGAAGAGCGCGTCGATTTGCGCGTCGTCGGCAACATCGCACGGGAACACGAGTTCGCTGTCGAACTCGGCGGCGAACTCGGTGATGCGATCCTTGAAGCGATCGCCGACGTAGGTGAATGCGAGTTCGGCGCCTTCGCGCTTACATGCCTTGGCGATGCCGTAGGCGATCGAGCGGTTCGACAAGAGACCCGTCAGCAGAATACGTTTACCGTCGAGAAAGCCCATGAATTCTCCTATATGAAGCGGGCGCGCCCACGCCGGCGCGGGCAGCGGTTGGCTGTAATCGGTTGCAAGTGGGTAGAATTCTCTCACAACGCCATCCTCGAAGACTTGCCAACGCATCTATTCATCCATGACGATCGGTTTGCCCCACGCTTTTTGGCCACGGCCGCCGCGGCACGCGGCAACGCCCGCATCGATCGAGCGATCGGCCGTGCTGCAACCTGCGCGCGATGCGTGGCGCGCCGTGTTTGCCCGGGCGTCGCGCCACGCACGCCTCGCTCGCATGGCGGCGGCCGCGGGCGTGGTATTTGCATTCGCCGCGGCACAGTCGGCACACGCGGCCTACGCAATCGCTCAGTATGGCGAACCAAAGTATCCGCCCGGCTTCAAGCATTTCGACTACGTGAATCCGCAGGCGCCCAAGGGCGGCACGCTCGTGCTTGCGAATCCGAGCCGGCTGTCGACTTTCGACAAGTTCAATCCTTTTACGATGCGCGGCAACGCGGCGCCCGGGCTCGATTTCCTGTTCGAAAGCTTGATGACGGGCAGCGCTGACGAGCCCGCGTCGATGTACGGGCTGCTCGCCGACGATATCGCCGTCGCGCCGGACGGGATGTCGGTCACGTTTCATTTGAATCCGCGCGCGCGTTTCTCGAACGGTGATCCCGTGACCGCGGCGGACGTCAAATTTTCGTTCGATGTGCTGAAAAGTCCGCAGGCGGCTCCGCAATTCCCGGCCTATTACGCGGATATCGTTCGCGCGGTGGCGGTCGATCCGGCAAGCGTGCGCTTCGACTTTCGCCGCCCAAGCCGAGAGCTGCCGCTCATCGCGGCCGGCGTGCCGGTGTTCTCGCGCAAATGGGGCTTGAGGCCGGACGGCACCCGGATGCGCTTCGACCAACTCGCGTTCGAGCCGCCGATCGGCAGTGGTCCGTATGTAATCGAGCGCTATGACAGCGGCCGCACGATCACGTACCGGCGCGATGCAGCGTACTGGGGCGCCGCGCTGCCGGTGCGAGTGGGCACGAACAACTTCGAGCGCATCGTCTACAAACTCTACGGCGACGGCGTAGCGAAGCTCGAGGCGTTCAAGGCGGGCGAGTACGACGCGCTCGTCGAATACGGGGCTCGTAACTGGGTGCGGCGCGATGTCGGCAAACGCTTCGACAGCGGCGAGCTTGTCAAGCGCGAGTTCCGTCAGCACAATGGCGCGGGGATGCAAGGGTTCCTGATGAACTTGCGGCGCCCGCTCTTCCAGGATGTGCGCGTCCGGCAAGCGCTCGATCTCGCGTTCGATTTCGAATGGCTGAACCGCCAGTTGTTCTACGGCGCTTATACACGGTTGGACAGCTATTTCGCCGATACCGCGTTGCAGGCGAGCGGCGTACCCGGCTCGGGCGAACTCGCGTTGCTCGACCCGCTGCGCGCGCAACTGGATCCGGCCGTATTCGGGCCGATGCCCAAGCAGCCGAGCACCAATGCGCCCGGCTCGCTGCGCGCCAATCTGCTGAAGGCCCGCGCGCTGCTTGCGCAAGCGGGCTGGACATACCGCGACGGCGCGCTGCGCAACGCGAAGGGTGAGCCGTTCGCGTTCGAGATTCTCGACGATTCGAGCGCGGGGATGGAGCCCATCGTGACCGCTTACGCGCGCAATCTGGCAAAACTCGGGATTGCCGTGAAGTTTCGGACGGCCGATTTCGCGTTGCTGCAAAATCGTTTCAACGCGTTCGACTATGACATGACGTCGATCCGTTACGCAGGCGTTCAAGTGCCGGGAACCGAGCAGCTCACACGCTTTGCGAGCCGCTATGCCGACGAGCCGGGCTCGGACAACATGATCGGCCTGAAATCGCCGGCGGTCGACGCGATCCTGAACGCGCTCGTGCGCGCGCAAACGCGCGAGCAGTTGTCCGATGCGGCGCGCGCGCTCGACCGCGTGCTGATACACGGCTACTACGTGGTGCCGCATTGGTACAGCACGACGTGGCGCGTCGCGTACAAGCGCACGCTCGGCTATCCGCAGACGCTGCCGCTGTACTATGCGGCGGAAGGCTGGATCGCGTCGATGTGGTGGGCGAAGCCCGGACACGATTCGCCGGCCGCGCTGTGACGGCCGGCAAGCGGGCCATCCGCTGGTCATAAGCATGGTCGATCGCCGGTCGGCCAAATCGTTCGAACCTTCTCGACAAGCGCCTATGTGGAGCTACATCCTCAAACGTCTTTTGCTGATGATTCCGACGCTCGTCGGCGTGCTGACGATCACGTTCGTCGTGATCCAGTTCGTGCCGGGCGGCCCGGTCGAGCAGGCCGTGTATGAGCTGCGCAAGGGCGCCGGGCAGGGCGGCGCAGTGCCGTATGGCATGCGCGCGCATACCGGCGTCGACGCGCAGCAGCTCGCGCAACTGAAAGCGCTGTACGGCTTCGACAAGCCGCCCGTCGAACGCTATGGGTTGATGCTCGCGCGCTTCGCGCGCTTCGATCTCGGCGACAGCTATTTTCATCATCGCAGCGTGTGGTCGCTGATCGTGTCGAAGCTGCCGGTGTCGATCAGCATCGGCGTATGGACGTTCCTGCTCACTTACCTGATTTCGGTGCCGCTCGGCATCGCGAAGGCGGTGCGAAACGGCTCGACGTTCGATCTCGCGACGAGCCTCGCCGTATTGATCGGCTACGCGATTCCCGGCTTCGTGCTCGGCGTGCTGCTGCTCGTGTTGTTCGGCGGCGGCTCGTTCTGGCAGATCTTCCCGCTGCGCGGCCTCACGTCGGACAACTTCGCGCAGTTGTCCGTCGCGGGCAAGGTCGTCGATTATTTGTGGCATATCGTGCTGCCGATCACCGCGTCGGTGGTCGGCAGTTTCGCGGTCGTCACGATGCTCACGAAGAACGCGTTTCTCGACGAAATCCGCAAGCAATACGTGCTGACCGCACGTGCAAAGGGGCTCGCCGAGCGCCGTGTGCTATGGAAACACGTGTTTCGCAACGCGCTGCTGCCGCTCGTGGTCGGTTTTCCGGCGGCGTTCATCGGCGCGTTCTTCACCGGCAGCCTGCTGATCGAGACGCTGTTCTCGCTCGACGGGCTGGGCTTGCTGTCATACGAATCGGTGATCCGGCGCGACTACCCGGTCGTGCTCGGCACGCTGTACATCTTCACGCTGATCGGGCTCGCGACGAAGCTCGTATCCGATCTCTGCTACGTGTGGGTCGACCCGCGCGTGCAATTCGAGCAACTGGAGCGCTGAATTGAGCCGATCCGCCGTTTCTTCCCGCATCGACGCCGCGCGCGCGCACGTGTCGCCTTCGCCCGCGCGGCGCGTGTGGCGGCGTTTCAAGGCGCAGCGGCTCGGCTACTGGAGCCTCGTGATCTTCGCCGTCGCGTTCGCGGTGAGCATTGCCGCGCCGCTGTGGTCGAACGATAAGCCGCTCGTCGTGCGCTACGACGGTCATTACTATTTCCCGCTGCTGCGCGACTACCCGGAGACGGCGTTCGGCGGCGATTTCCCGACGCCCGCCGACTATCTCGACCCCTACGTGCGCGGCAAACTCGCTGCACCGGGCAATTTCGCGCTGTATCCGCTGAACCGCTACTACTACGACACGCTCAACTACTTTTCGACGCAGCCCAATCCCGCGCCGCCGTCGCGCGGGAATTGGCTCGGCACGGATGCGCAGGGGCGCGACCTGCTCGCGCGGCTCGTCTACGGCTTTCGGGTGTCGGTCGAATTCGCGCTGATCCTCACGTTCATCGGCACGGTGCTCGGTGTTGCCGCGGGCGCGGTGCAGGGTTACTTCGGCGGACGCATCGACATCATCGGCCAGCGTCTCATCGAGATCTGGAGCGCGATGCCCGAGCTGTATCTGCTGATCATCTTCGCGTCGGTGTTCGAGCCGAGTTTTGCGTTGCTGATCGTGCTGCTGTCGCTATTCGGCTGGATCGGACTGTCCGATTACGTGCGCGCGGAGTTCCTGCGCAATCGCTCGCAGGACTACGTGCGCGCCGCGCGCGCGATGGGCCTGTCGAGCTGGCAGATCATCTGGCGGCACGTGTTGCCGAACAGCCTCACGCCCGTCATCACGTTCTTGCCGTTCCGGATGAGCGGCGCGATTCTCGCGCTCACGAGCCTCGATTTCCTCGGCCTCGGCGTGCCGCCGCCGACGCCGAGCCTGGGCGAGCTGCTCGCGCAAGGCAAGGGCAATCTCGACGCGTGGTGGATCTCGCTCGCGACGTTCTGCGTGCTCGTCGCGACGCTGTTGCTGTTGACCTTCATGGGCGATGCGCTGCGTAACGCGCTCGATACACGCGTTGCCGATACGACGCGCGCGGCGGGAGGCGCCCGATGAGCGCGGCCGACGTGAACCGCAGCGATTCGCAGCGTGCGCCGGGCGGCAGCCGGCTGCGCAATGGGCAGGCGCTGGGCGAGCCGCTGCTGTCGATCGAGCGGCTGTGCGTGCGTTTCGGCGATATGCTCGCCGTCGACGACGTGTCGTTGGCGATCGGCCGCGGCGAGCGCGTCGCGCTCGTCGGCGAATCCGGCTCGGGCAAGAGCGTGACCGCGCTGTCGATCCTGCGGTTGCTGCGCGACGCCGACGTGTCTGGCGCGATCCGCTTTGCCGGTGAGAATCTCGTGGGCAAGAGCGAGCGCGAGATGCGCGCGCTGCGCGGCGCGGATATCGCGATGATCTTCCAGGAGCCGATGACGGCGCTCAATCCGCTTTACACGGTCGGCGAGCAGATCGGCGAGACGATCGAGCTGCACGACGGCGCGACGAAGCGCGACGCGCGTGAGCGTGCGATCGCGCTGCTGGCGCGCACCGGCATCGACCGGCCGCGCGAACGCGTCGACAGCTACCCGCATCAGTTGTCGGGCGGCCAGCGGCAGCGCGTGATGATCGCGATGGCGCTCGCGTGCCGGCCACGCCTGCTGATCGCCGACGAACCGACGACCGCGCTCGACGTGACGATCCGCGCGCAGATCGTCGAGCTGCTGCTCGAGCTGCAACGCGACGCGGCGGCCGAGCGCGGGATGGCGGTGCTGCTGATCACGCACGATCTGAATTTGGTGCGGCGCTTCGCCGAGCGCGTCGCGGTGATGGAAAAGGGGCGGCTCGTCGAATCCGGGCCGCTCGAGCGGATCTTCGGCGCGCCCGAGCATCCGTATACGCAGCGTCTGTTGAACAGCCGGCCGCAGCGCACGGTGTCGCCCGTGTTGCCGATCGCGCCCGTCATGCTCGACGCGCGTGGCGTGACGGTGCAGTTCAAGCAGAAACGGCCGGGCTTCGCCGGCTGGTTCCACGACGGGCGGTTCACGGCGGTGTCCGACGCGAGCGTATCGGTGCGGCAGGGCGAGACGCTCGGGATCGTCGGCGAGTCCGGGTCAGGCAAATCGACGCTCGCGATGGCCCTGCTCGGGCTGCAACGCCTCGCGCAGGGCGACGTCCAGTTCGACGGCCGTTCGCTTGCGAGCTATCGCGGCCGCGAGCGCCGCACATTGCGCGCGGATATGCAAGTGGTCTTTCAGGACCCATTCAGTTCGCTTTCGCCGTGGCAAACCATCGAGCGCATCGTGTCCGAGGGGCTCGCGCTGCACCGTCCGCAACTGTCTGCCGACGCGCGCCGCGACAAGACGATCGCGGTGCTGCGCGAGGTCGGGCTCGACCATACGGTGCTGCATCGCTATGCGCACGAGTTTTCGGGCGGGCAGCGCCAGCGGATCGCGATCGCGCGCGCACTCGTGCTGGAGCCGCGCGTGCTCGTGCTCGACGAGCCGACGAGCGCGCTCGACGTGTCGATCCAGCAGCAGGTGCTGAAACTGCTGGCCAATCTTCAGCGCAAATACAACCTCGGCTATCTCTTCATTAGTCACGATTTGGAAGTAATCGGGGCGATGGCGCACCGAGTCGCGGTGATGCAAGGGGGGATAATCGTCGAAACGGGTGATGTCGAGCGAATCTTCTCCAAGCCGGCGCATCCTTACACGCAACGCCTGCTGAAAGCTATTGGTTAGGTCTGTTGAATGAAGGGTGATGCACCCATTTGGCTCAAAATCATTAATTCCTTTTGACAAACATATCCGTCGTGGCTAGTATCGACCGAAATTTTCCGCCAATCGACTGATTTTTCAGCGCAAATCTATCGACTCATGCAGCACCGCTCCCTCACCCAGGCTTGCACGCGCGTCGTCGCCGGGATGTTCATAGGCGTCTTGATCGCTGCCGCTCCCAGCGCGTTCGCCGACGAAGTCAGCAGTTCAAGCCAAAATGCCGTTAATTCGGCTCAGTCCGACATCGGTTTCCTTCCGCAAAATTCCCAGCAGCAGCCCAATGGCACGGCCGCGCCCGCGAAGAGTCAAGGCGGCGCGAAGTCGTTCCTCTCCGGCATGGCCGGCAAGGCAGGCGACGTCGTCGTCGGCGCGCTGAACATGATCGGCGTGCGCTATCGCTGGGGCGGCAACACCCCGGATTCGGGGCTCGATTGCAGCGGCTTCGTGCGCTACGTGTTCCAGGACACGCTCGGCATGTCGCTGCCGCGCCGCGCCGAAGAAATGAGCCGCGTGGGCGAAAAGGTGCGGATGAGCGAACTGAAGCCGGGCGATCTCGTGTTCTTCAACACGATGCGCCGGACGTTCTCGCATGTCGGCATTTATATCGGCGACAACAAGTTCGTGCATTCGCCGTCGACGGGCAGCACGATCCGCGTGGACGATCTCGATAGCAGCTATTGGGAAAAGCGCTTCACCGGTGCGCGCCGGATCGAGACGCAGTTCACGACGAAACCCGACGATCTGCGTCAGCGCGTGCGCGCGACGATCGGCGACAGCGGCAGCAACTGAGTCAGCCGCGCTCCGGTTTGGCGCCTGAGTCGGCCGAGTCGAAACCCCGTCACCCAATTGGGATGGCGGGGTTTTCTATTTAAGCGCGCCCCCAATTTTGGCGCGCTGTCCGTGCGCTTGCTGCCAATGCGCCGCCGCATGCGGCGCGATGAGCGCAATGCGGGCGCTTATGCCGCGGCCGGGCGCGCGGCCGCCAGCTTGCGCTGCAACTCCGGCATGACCCGCGCAACCGCTTCCTCGCCCGCCAGGATCGCCGCGTTGCGCTGGTTGAAGTCGCTGCCGCCCATTGCGGCGAGATTCGGGCGGATCACGACATCCGCGTACTTGTCAAGTTCGTAGGTCTTGATCGTCTGCCCCATGATCGTGAATGTCTGCAGCAGCATTTCGATCGGATTTTGCGTCGCGGCGCCTTCGGGGCGCGCGGAAATGTCGACCGCGATCACGAAGTCGGCCCCCATCCTGCGCGTGAACGACGCGGGCACGGGGCTGACGAGCCCACCGTCGACATACTCGTGATCACCGATCCGCACCGGCTCGAACACGGACGGCACGCTGCACGACGCCCGCACCGCGAGCCCGGTGTTGCCGCGCTGGAACAGCAGCGGCTGGCCGCTTTTCAGATCGGTCGCGACAATGCCGAGCGGCTTGGCCATCTTCTCGATCGGCCGGTTGTTGAGCGTCCTGTTGATGAAATTCTGCAGCGCCATGCCTTGCAACAGGCCGCGCGAGCGGAACGGCACGGCCCAGTCGCTGATCGACGCCTCGTCCATCGCGAGCGCGAGCTTGTTGATGGCGAGCGCATTCATGCCCGACGCATACAGCGCGCCGACGACCGAGCCCGCGCTCGTGCCGGCGACGATCTCGATCGCAATGCCGCGCGCTTCGAGCGCCTTCAACACGCCGACGTGCGCGAAGCCGCGCGCGGCGCCGCCGCCGAGCGCGATGCCGATGCGTACCGGGCGCGGCTGGGGCTGATTCGTCGGCGGCGTGACGGCGCCTGACGCGGTCGGCTTGGTGCCGAACGGCGTGCAGGCGGCGAGCGCGGCTGACGCGCAGGTGAGCGTGAAGGTGCGGCGTGACGGGCTGCGAGGCGGCATCGATTTCATTCTCCGGCGGCAAGCCGCGCTGAGTGCGTGACGGATGCACGGCATGCGCGGCGAAAATTCGGCGGCCTTGCCGCGCCGACCGCCGGATTGCAGGCGGATCGCGGGCAAACGCGAACAATCGCGGCCAGCCGTGCGCGGCCGCCAAGGCGGGCGCGGCGCACATCATAAAGCAACTGCCACGGCGGTGCGAAACTCGCGCGGCGCTTGACGGCGGGCGGCTCCGGAAAGCGCGGCGCGGCGAGTATAATTCGTGCTCTTTCAGTTCCGGCCGGATGCGCACCCCGGCGTTCGCCGCGCGGCGGGCGCGGCCGGCCGCGTCGTTCCAATTGATGCGCCGCTTGAGGCGTTCGAGCTATCGTTTATGACCCGTCCTGTCCGCACCCGTTTCGCGCCGAGCCCCACGGGCTTCATTCATTTGGGCAACCTGCGTTCCGCGCTGTATCCGTGGGCATTCGCCCGTAAGACGAAGGGCACCTTCGTGCTGCGCATCGAGGATACCGACGTCGAGCGTTCGAGCCAGGAGGCGGTGGACGCCATTCTCGAAGGCATGGGATGGCTCGGCCTCGATTACGACGAAGGTCCGTATTACCAGATGCAGCGGATGGACCGCTATCGCGAGGTGCTTGCCAAGATGCAGGAGCAGGGCCTTGTCTACCCGTGCTACATGTCGATGGAGGAGCTTGACGCGCTGCGCGAGCGGCAGCGTGCGGCGGGCGAAAAGCCGCGCTATGACGGCACCTGGCGCCCCGAGCCGGGCAAGGTGCTGCCCGAGCCGCCTGCCGGCGTGCAACCGGTGCTGCGCTTCAAGAATCCGCTGACGGGCACGGTGGCGTGGGACGACGCGGTGAAGGGGCGCGTCGAGATCTCGAACGAGGAACTCGACGACCTGATCGTCGCACGGCCGGACGGCACGCCGATGTATAACTTCTGCGTCGTCGTCGACGATATCGACATGGGCATCACGCACGTGATTCGCGGCGACGATCACGTGAACAACACGCCGCGCCAGATCAATATCCTGCGTGCGCTCGGCGCCGAGGTGCCGGTCTACGCGCATCTGCCGACCGTGCTGAACGAGGCGGGCGAGAAGATGAGCAAGCGGCATGGCGCAATGAGCGTAATGGGCTATCGCGATGCAGGCTTTTTGCCGGAGGCGGTGCTCAACTATCTCGCGCGCCTCGGCTGGTCGCACGGCGACGCGGAGATCTTCTCGCGCGAGCAGTTCGTCGAATGGTTCGATCTCGAACATCTGGGCAAGTCGCCCGCGCAGTACGATCACAACAAGCTGATGTGGCTGAACAACCATTACATCAAGGAGGCGGACGACGCGCACCTCGCGGAGTTGTCGAAGCCGTTTTTCGCGGCGCTCGGCATCGACGCTGCGGCGCTTGCGAGCGGGCCGGATCTTCCCGCCGTGATCGGACTGATGAAGGACCGTGCATCGACGATCAAGGAGATCGCGGAAAACGCCGCGATGTTCTACCGCGCGCCCGCGCCCGATGCCGACGCGCTCGCGCAGTACGTGAGCGACGCGGTGCGTCCGGCGCTTGCCGAATTTGCCGCCGCGCTCAAGCAGGTCGAATGGACCAAGGAGGCGATCGCATCCGCGTTGAAGGCGACGCTTGCCGCGCACAAGCTCAAGATGCCGCAACTCGCGATGCCGGTGCGCCTGCTCGTCGCGGGCACGACGCACACGCCGTCGATCGACGCGGTGCTGATGCTGTTCGGCCGTGAGGTTGTCGTATCGCGTCTCGAGGCGGCGCACGCATAAGCGGGAGGCGAGCCGCCATGCGTCGGCCCAGTGCCGGCACAGGGCGGCTCGCAAAAAGATCGATTGAATCGCAAATAGGGTATTTACAAACGCCAAGACCGACTCTACAATCTCGCTTCTCTGTTGTTCAGCAGTCTTCGAGACACGGGGGTATAGCTCAGCTGGGAGAGCGCTTGCATGGCATGCAAGAGGTCAGCGGTTCGATCCCGCTTACCTCCACCAGTTGAACGCAGAGTAAATAAAGTTTGCGAAGCATCAGGTGACAGAAAATGCTTCACAAACGGAATGAAAGAAGTTAGAATTTCGTTCTCTGCTGTTGATGAAAATTAATGGCGCGAACAGAGCGGTAAGACAGATCTGAAAAGATTTTGTCCCCTTCGTCTAGAGGCCTAGGACATCACCCTTTCACGGTGAGTACAGGGGTTCGAATCCCCTAGGGGACGCCAAACATCGGCGTCGTTTCGAAAGAGGCGGCGCAGCCGGCAAGAGCGTAACCGACGCTTGCTGGTTGGTGCAGAAAGTGGAGCGGTAGTTCAGTCGGTTAGAATACCGGCCTGTCACGCCGGGGGTCGCGGGTTCGAGTCCCGTCCGCTCCGCCAAATCGAAAGCCCGTTCAGGCTGTATATTTGAACGGGCTTTTTTGTTAAAGGTGTAAGCAGTACGTTGTCCCCTTCGTCTAGAGGCCTAGGACATCACCCTTTCACGGTGAGTACAGGGGTTCGAATCCCCTAGGGGACGCCAAACATCGGCGTCGTTTCGAAAGAGGCGGCGCAACCGGCAAGAGCGTAACCGACGCTTGCCGGTTGGTGCAGAAAGTGGAGCGGTAGTTCAGTCGGTTAGAATACCGGCCTGTCACGCCGGGGGTCGCGGGTTCGAGTCCCGTCCGCTCCGCCAAATTCAAAGCCCGTTCAGGAATGCCTGAACGGGCTTTTTGTTTTGCGTCGCGGACGCTGCCGCTTATTTGCGCGCGCGGGGCGATCCGTACCGCGACGGGTCTGCGTAGCCGTAGGCGCGTTCGTGGCCTATGCGTGCAAATTGGCATTGCAACCCGTGGCGGCTGCGCTATCGTGGCGTTGACACAGGCTTTGCGAACCCGCCATGTCCGATTCTGCCGCTGATCCGCTCGTTTATTCATTGCGTCCCGCCCAACCGCGCGACTTCGATTTTGCTCAAGCGCTGACGCACGGCAACATGGATGCGTACTATCTACGCCACGGCCTCAAGTGGCGCGCCGATCTTTTTTTTGCAAGCTGGCGCGATTCGGAAAACTTTATCCTCGAACTCGACGGCGTGCCGATCGGTTTGCTGCGGATTACCGAAGAGGGCGATTCGCTGCATATTCGTGACGTGCAAATCATGCCAGGCTACCGGCAGCGTGGCGCGGGCACGTATTTGCTCGACATGTCCCACCGCTTCGCGCTGGCGCGCGGATTACGCGAGACGCAGTTGCGCGTGTTCGTCGATAATTCGGCGGCGCGCCTGTATTTGCGCATGGGCTACCGGCTCGCGGGGCCGCGCCTCGCACAGCTCGGCTCGATTCGGCATATGGTGCGGCCCGTGCGGCGGTGACGCGCGGCGTGTGCCGGCGGCGCGGTGTGGAGGGGGGCGCGCCGGCGCTATAGCAGCGGCCTGATGTCGCCGTCGTCGGACGGCGGCGCACCGGCATCGGCCGCCGCATCCGCGCCGCCGCGCTGAATGAACGCGCGCGGGCTCGCGCCGAACGCGCGCCTGAACATTGCCGAGAATGCGCTCTGACTTCGGTAACCGAGTTCGTGTGCGATGCGCGACAGCGGCCGCCCCTGGTTCAGCAAGGGAATCGCGCGGGCGAGCAGCGCTTGTTGCCGCCATTGCGAGAAGCTCACGCCGAGTTCGTGCCTGAAAAGACGCGCGATCGTTCTCGTGCTCGCGCCGACGCTCGTTGCCCAATATTCAAGCGTTTCGCCTTGCGCCGGCTGCGCGAGCACCGCTTCGCACAGCGCGCGCAGCCGTTTTTCGGTCGGCATCGGCACCGCGAGCGGCAACGGCTCGGCGTGCGCGAGTTCGTCGAGCACGAGCGCGCCGAGGAGCCGTTCGCGCGCGTGGCCGAGCGGCTTGGCGTCGAGTGCGATGATCAGCTCGCGCAGCAGCCCCGATACTTCGACAACACGGCACGCGTCGAGCCCCTTCGGCACCGCCGATGCGTCGACATACAGCGTGCGCAGATAGGCCTCCTCGACAATCACCACTTCATGCTCGATTTGCGGCGGCACCCAGATCGCGCGCGACGGCGGCACGACCCAGGTTGCATCGGCCGTGGCGAGCCGCAGCACGCCGCGCGACGCATACGCGAGCTGCGCCCACGCATGCGAGTGCGCGGGCACGCGCATGCCCGGCGGCACCGGGCGGGCGCGCACGCGCATCGGACGCGCGGCGTTCGGCGCGAATTCGGACGGAACGTCAAACGTGCTGGTGGCGCCGGCGGGCGGCCGCGTTGAACGGGGAACGGACAGGTTCATCGATGATCGAAGACGGGGCGAATGGCGTCCGGCTATTGTAGGGCGAGCGCTCTACCTGACGCAGCGTAATGGTCTTAGCCGATAATGCCGGATCGTCGCGGTACGAATCGAATTCGATCGAATCATCCAGGAGCTTTCGACATGACGTTTGCCACCACCGATCTTTGCGACGCGAACGAGAGCCGGCTCGCCGCCGGCACGCTGCGGGTGCTCGAGCCCGTGTTCCGCTCGTTCGGCGGCGTGACGCGTTTTGCCGGCCCGGCCGCGACGCTCAAGCTGTTCGAGGACAATACGCTCGTGCGGACGGCGCTCGAAGCGCCGGGCGCGGGGCGGGTGCTGGTGGTCGATGGCGGCGGCAGCCTGCGCTGCGCGCTGGTCGGCGGCAATCTCGGCAAACTCGCCGAGCACAACGGCTGGGCCGGCATCATCGTGAACGGCTGCGTGCGCGATACGCACGAGCTTGCCGAGTGCGCGCTCGGCGTGCTTGCGCTCGCGTCGCATCCGCGCAAGAGCGACAAGCGCAATAGCGGCCAGTGCGACGTGACTGTCGACGTGCGCGGCACGCGAATCGTGCCGGGCGATTGGATCTATGCGGACGCCGACGGCGTGCTCGTCAGCGACGCCGCGCTGATCGACTGACGCGACGGCCTGCCCCGGCCGGGGCGGCGCGAATCATCACGCTGCGAGGATTTCACGATGCGCCACGTTTTCGTCTACGGCACGCTCAGAGCGGGCGAAATCAACGATATCGGCCGCGCGGCGGCGAAGCACGGCATCGTGCAGCCGACGCTGATCGGCGCGGCCGCGATGCCAGGCCGGCTCTACGATTTCGGCCGTTACCCTGGGATGATCGCTGCGGCGGGCCGCGATCTCGTGTGGGGGGACGTCTATGCGGTCGACGAGCGGCTCGTGCCGGTGCTCGACGAGATCGAAGGCGTGTTTCCGGGCATCGCGGGGCTGTTCATATCGCAGCACGCGGCGATCGAACTCGGCGGCCGGCGCTACGAGTGCCTGTATTACCCGGTCGTCGCGCATGCGGTTGCGGATAAGCCGCGGATCGAATCCGGCGATTGGGTGCAATATCGCCGCGCGCGGGCGGATTGAAGGGCGGCATTTGCCGCACGGGCCGTGATGTCCATTGACGAGCCTGCCGGTTGCCCCGGTGGCGAAACCGCGCGGGCCCCCGCGCTTTTCGCAAGACGCCTTGCCGCGAGCAGCGCACGGCGCGAGATGGTTGGGTTTGACAGCCATGTTATTCGATCGAGGCCGCACGGGTCATGCTGAATGCGGCGCGCTGCTTTCGATGTGCGGGCTGCCCGATCGCAATATGCGTGCGTTTGTCGATGTCATTACCGTTGCCGCGGCGCGCGAGAAACGTCAGCGTTTGCGATCGACATCGTGCATGCATGAAAAAAAGCGCGCATCCATCAAGGATGCGCGCGTTGCGGCGGACCGGCTGCGCCGCCGGCCCGAGATGCCGTTCCGCGCGTTAGATTTCTTCGTACAGCGGCAGCGTCAGGAACTCGGTGAAGTTTTCCGACGTCGACATCTGCTCGAAGATCGCCGCGGCGCGGTCATATGGCGCTGTGTCGCCCGTGATGACGTTCTTCACGTTGTCGAGTTCGGCTTTCGCGTATTCGCGCACCAGCTCGGCGGTGACCTTGCGGCCGTCGTCGAGCACGCCCTTCGGCGAGCGGATCCATTGCCACACCTGCGAGCGCGAGATTTCGGCCGTCGCCGCGTCTTCCATCAGGTTGTGGATCGGCACGCAGCCGTTGCCCGCGAGCCACGAGCCCAGATAGTGGATGCCGACGTTGATGTTGTTGCGCAGGCCCGCCTCGGTGATCGGCGCTTCCGGCTGGAAGTCGAGCAGGTTCTTGCCTTCGATCTGCACGTCGTCGCGCTGCTTGTCGATCTGGTTCGGCTTGTCGCCGAGCACCTTGACGAACTCTTCCATCGCGAGCGGCACGAGCCCCGGATGCGCGACCCAGCCGCCGTCGTAGCCGTCGCCCGCGTCGCGCGCCTTGTCCGCGCGCACGCCGGCCATCGCGCGCTCGTTCGCTTGCGGATCGTTTTTGATCGGAATCAGCGCGCTCATCCCGCCGATTGCCGGCGCTTGGCGCTTGTGGCAGGTTTTCAGCAGCAGCAGTGCATACGCGCGCATGAACGGCACGGTCATCGTGATCTTCGCGCGATCGGCAAGGCAGAAGTCGCGGTCGTTCTTGAATTTCTTGATCGCCGAGAAAATGTAATCCCAGCGGCCGGCGTTCAGGCCCGAGCTGTGTTCGCGCAGTTCGTACAGGATTTCGTCCATTTCAAACGCGGCGAGGATCGTCTCGATCAGCACGGTCGCGCGAATCGTGCCGCGTGGAATGCCGACGGCTTCCTGCGCGGCGACGAAGATATCGTTCCAGAGCCGCGCTTCGAGATGGCTTTCCATCTTGGGCAGATAAAAGTACGGTCCCGAGCCGCGCGCGATCAGTTCCTTCGCGTTGTGGAACAGGTACAGCGCGAAGTCGAAGATGCCGCCGGACACGCGCTGGCCGTCGACCGTCACGTGCTTCTCGTCGAGGTGCCAGCCACGCGGACGCACGATCAGCGTGGCGATCTTGTCGTTCAGTTTGTACGACTTGCCATTCTGTTCGAGCGAGATGGTGCGGCGTACCGCGTCCTTCAGATTGATCTGGCCGTCGATCTGGTTCGTCCAGCTCGGTGCGTTCGAATCCTCGAAGTCCGTCATGTACGAATCGGCGCCCGAGTTCAGCGCGTTGATGATCATCTTGCGCTCGACGGGGCCGGTGATCTCGACGCGGCGGCATTGCAGATCGGCCGGCAGCGCGGCGACCTTCCAGTCGCCTTCGCGGACCGCCTTCGTTTCGGCGAGGAAGTCCGGATGCTCACCTGCGTCCAGGCGCTGGGTGCGCGCGGCGCGTGCGGCCAGCAACTCGCGGCGGCGCGGCTCGAACTGGCGATGCAATTGCGCGACGAGCGCGAGCGCGTCGGGCGTCAGGATCGCTTCATAGCCGGGTTGAATCTCGCCCGTGATCGCCATGCCTTGCGGCAGTTTCAGCGTCGTGGTCATGCGTTTCTCCTTGGTCGGTCAGTCAGTCATGAAAATGGGGCATGGCCGCGCCGCATAGCGCGCGCTATGCGGCGTCGCCCGGCGCCGCGCGCGCGCGGCTTGCGGGCTTCGGGGCCGCGGTCAGCGTGTCGATGAACGCGAGCAGATCGGCCATGCCGGCGCCGGTGCCGGCGCTCGGCAAGCCGAGTTCCTCGGCCGGCGCGCCCGCGCGGTTGAGCCAGAACGTCCGGTAGCCGAACCAGCCGGCGCCCGCAGCGTCCCAGCCGTTCGACGAAACGAACACGATATCGGCCGGCATGGCGCCGAACGCGGCCGTGCCGAGTGCGTAGGCGGCGGGCGACGGCTTGTACGCGCGCACCGCGTCGACCGACAGCACGCGATCGAACAGCCCGCTCATACCGGCGCTCTTGATCGCGATGTCGAGCATCTGCGGATTGCCGTTGGACAGGATCGCCAGTTTCGGCGGGCTCGTGCGCGCGCGCAGCGCGCGCAATGTCGGCACGGTGTCCGGATAGGTCGACAGGCACGCGTACTCATCCATCAGCCGCTTTTCCGCGACAGCGGCCAGCGTCAGGCCGAGCGCGCGCGCGGCAAAGCGCAAGGCGTCGAGTGTCAGCTCCCAGAACGGCTTGTAGCGTCCGCCGCCCGGATCGGCAAGCGTGCGCAGTTGCGAATATTCGAGCTGCTTGCGCCGCCAGAGTTGCGATAGCGCCTCTCCTCGGCCGGGAAACATCTGCTCGGCGGCCGCGACGACCGCATGCACGTCGAACAGCGTGCCGTAGGCGTCGAACAAGACGGCCTTCGGGAAAACGGGCTGAGCGTCGGACATCGGATTGTGCTCCGCAATCAGAAACTGAATCGATTCTATTCGTGATCGCTTGCACTTAAAAAGACAATAATCATCACTTGATCTTTTACTTTTGCATCACTAATCTGGCTCGGTTTCATCGTTTTCATCCTTTTTCAACCCATCAACAGGCCGGACGGCTCGCGCCGTTCGTGCGCGGCATGGATCGCTTCAAGCAAATCGAGACGTTTGCCGCTGTTGCGGCAAAAGGCAGCCTGTCGGCGGCGGCGCACGCCGAAGGGGTCGCGCCCGCGATCATCGGGCGCAGGCTCGATGCGCTTGAGGAGCGGCTCGGCGTGAAACTCCTCGTGCGCACGACCCGCAAGCTCACGCTGACGTTCGAAGGTTCCGCGTTTCTCGAGGATTGCCAGCGGATCATCCACGACATGCACAACGCCGAGGCGAGCGTATCGGCGGGCGGCGTGAAGGCGAGCGGGCATTTGCGCGTATCGGCGCCCGCGGGCTTTGGCCGGCGTCACGTCGCGCCGCTCGTGCCGGCATTTTGCGATGCGCATCCGGACGTGTCGGTCACGCTCGATTTGTCCGACCGGATGGTCGATCTCGTCAACGAAGGCTTCGATTGCGCGGTACGTCTGGGCGAGCTGCCCGATTCGTCGCTCGTGTCGCTCAAGCTCGGCGAGAACCGGCGCGTGTGCGTCGCGTCGCCCGTGTATCTGGCGCGCGCGGGCGTGCCGCAGACGCTGGCCGATCTTGCGCGCCACAACTGTCTCGCACTCGCCGCGAATGCGAACCAGCAGCGCGGCTGGACTTTCGCCGACGACGGCAAGATCGTATCGATTCGCGTGGCCGGCATGATGGAATGCTCCGACGGCGCGGTGCTGCACGAATGGTGCCTCGACGGCCACGGTCTCGCGTGGCGCTCGTGGTGGGAGGTCGGCGCGGATATCGCGGCGGGGCGGCTCGTGACCGTGCTCGATGCGTTCGCCGCGCCGCCGATCGGCATACACGCGGTCTTTCCGCAGCGCCGGCATCTGCCGTTGAGGGTCCGGCTGTTTCTCGATTTCGTGAAGCACACCTACGAGCAGCCCGGTTATTGGGGCTGACGCGCGCATGCGATATGAGGGCGAACCCGACGCGGCGCCCGGCGCGGCGTTTTCGCGCACTACAATCAAGTTACCTGGTGCAGGCGCGGGCGGGTTCGCACGGCCGGCTGTGCGCCGCGCGCGTCGAAGGGCGGCGGCGGGCTGCGGACGTGAGCGCGGCCGGCCGCACAACGGTTGCTGACGGAGGCCGCCATGTTCAAGCACATTCTGGTTCCGACGGACGGTTCCGATCTGTCGAAAAAGGCGATTGACGGCGCGATCGATCTTGCGCAGACGGTCGGCGCACGCGTGACCGCCTATGCGTGTCTGCCGCAGTATCCGTATTCGCCGTTTTCCGAAATGGTGATCGAGCCTCCCGCCGATTTTCGCGAGCGCAGCGAACGCGAGGCGCGCGCGCATCTGGCTGAGGTGGAAGATGCCGCGCGGCGCGCGGGCGTGGTTTGCGAGTCGTGTACGAGCGTGCATCCGTCGCCATATCTCGGCATCATCGAAGCGGCGCAGCGCGGCGGCTGCGACGTGATCTTCATGGCGTCGCACGGCCGGCGCGGGCTCGGCAGCCTGTTGATCGGCAGCGAGACGCAGCGTGTGCTGACTCATACGAAGATTCCCGTGATCGTCTATCGATAGGGTTTGCGTGACGTTTGCGGCAGGCAGCGTCGAACGCACGCATATGAGCGGGCGGCGGCGCGCCGCGCTGTGGGTTGCGCACCGGCCTCACGCCGGGATGAAGGGCTGGCGTGCCGCCCGGCTCAGAGGGCAACTGCATGCCGGGCAAACCGGGCGCTTGAGCGTCCAGCCCGGTTGGGTACGATGCGGCCGGCGCAGCCGCGCGGGCTTTGATTCCACGTGTCGCCCGCGAACCGATGCGAAGCCGGGCGTGGTGCGTTTGCCGTCAGCGGCGTTCGATGTCAGCCACTGAACCCGGGCGTCCGCGTGGCAGCGCGCGGACGTCTGGCGGGCAGTACTCCCCCGGCTGGATGACCCCGCCGGGCGGCCACCGGGCGGCGTCGCCCGCCGCGCCCGTGACGCGGTATGCGCCGCCGCCGGGGCAAAGCAACGTCAGGCTCAGGCGACCTTTTCGGCCTTTTGACCGTCGAAGAACTGCTCGTCTTCGGTCGAGCCGTGCAGCGCGGTCGTCGACGCTTCGCGCTCGACCGTCTGCGTGACCGCGTCGAAGTAGCCCGTGCCGACTTCGCGCTGGTGTTTGACCGCCGTGAAGCCCTTGTCAGCCGCCGCGAACTCGGCTTGCTGCAATTCGACGAACGCGCTCATCTGCGTGCGTGCATAGCCGTGCGCGAGGTTGAACATCGAGTAGTTCAGCGCATGGAAGCCGGCCAGCGTGATGAACTGGAACTTGTAGCCCATCGCGCCGAGTTCCTTCTGGAACTTCGCGATCGTCGCGTCGTCGAGGTTCTTCTTCCAGTTGAACGACGGCGAGCAGTTGTACGACAGCAGCTTGCCCGGGAACTGCTTGTGGATCGCTTCGGCGAACTTCTTCGCGTATTCGAGATCCGGCTTGCCGGTTTCGCACCAGATCAGGTCGGCGTATGGCGCATACGCGAGACCGCGCGAAATCGCCTGCTCGAGGCCCGGCTTCGTGCGGAAGAAGCCTTCCACCGTGCGCTCGCCCGTCAGGAACGGCTTGTCGTTGTCGTCGATGTCCGACGTGATGAGGTCAGCCGCTTCCGCGTCGGTGCGCGCGACCAGCACGGTCGGCACGCCGAGCACGTCGGCCGCGAGACGCGCGGCGGTGAGCTTGGCCACGGCTTCGCGGGTTGGCACGAGCACCTTGCCGCCCATGTGGCCGCACTTTTTCACCGATGCGAGCTGGTCTTCGAAGTGAACGCCCGATGCGCCGGCCTCGATCATCGCCTTCATCAGCTCGAACGCGTTCAGCACGCCGCCGAAGCCTGCTTCGGCGTCCGCGACGATCGGCGCGAAGAAGTCGACATAGCCTTCATCACCCGGGTTTTTGCCTTCCGACCATTGGATCTGGTCGGCGCGCGTCAGCGTGTTGTTGATGCGCTTGACGACGAGCGGCACCGAGTTCGCCGGATACAGCGATTGGTCCGGGTACATTTCGCCCGCGACGTTCGCGTCGCCCGCGACTTGCCAGCCCGACAGATAGATCGCCTTCAGGCCGGCCTTGACCTGCTGCATTGCCTGGTTGCCGGTCAGCGCGCCGAGCGCGTTGACGAACGGCTCTTCGTTGATGAGGCTCCACAGCTTCTCGGCGCCGCGGCGAGCGAGCGTATGCTCGGGCTGGATCGAGCCGCGCAGACGCACGACGTCTTCGGCCGTGTACGCGCGCTTGATGCCTTTCCAGCGCGCATCGGCTTCCCATTGTTGTTGCAGTTCCTGAGCTTGTTGTTGACGCGTTGCCATGATGAATGCTCCTTGTTGGTCGTAGCCGTGATGATGATGGGTGAACCGGCGGGGGCGGCGGGCGCCCCGGTTCGTTAAGTCTTGTATAAGAGTCTAGGCAAATCGGCGGCGTCGAAACAGGGGCTTTTTCACATGTTTGAAAAAAATTTATCCTATATAAATCAGCAATTTATTTTTTATATTTCATATTGAGGAATGTAGTTTCCTATCCTGCAATGGCTTGGGTTGTGCCACGCAGCATGGCTTTTTACGACGCAAAAGATTTTTTCGCATCGTGAAATTCCGGGTGCAAACAAAAACCGGCGCAAAAGCGCCGGTTCGCAAGAAGGGAAAGCCAGCCCGTTCTCACGGGCTGGCCGGCAAGCAATCGGTCAGGCTGCCGAATTGCCGCGTCGCGGGCCGCGCGGGCCTTCGCTGCGGCCTTCGCTGCGCCGCGCGCCACGGTAACCGCCGTCGCGGCTGCCGCCCGGCTTGCCGCCCCAGCCGCTATTGCCGTCACGGCCGCTGCCCGGCTTGCCGCCGAAGCGGCGAGCACCGTTGCCATTGCCGCCCGGCCGGCCGCGTCCGCCGCGGTCGTTGCGCGGCGGCGGCGCCTTGCGCGGCTCGAAGCCCGCGACGACATTGACCGGCAGCGACGCCCGCACGAAGCGCTCGATGCGCTTGAGCGCGCCTTGCTCGGCGTGATGCACGAGGCTCACCGCGGTGCCCGAGCGGCCCGCGCGGCCGGTGCGGCCGATCCGGTGCACGTAGTCCTCGGCGAACTTCGGCAGGTCGTAGTTGAATACGTGCGTGATGCCGGGAATGTCGATCCCGCGCGCGGCGACATCGGTCGCGACGAGCACGCGCACGCGGCGCTCGCGCAGTGCGCGGATCGTCCGGTTGCGCGCGCCCTGCGGCAGATCGCCGTGCAGCGCGGCCGACTCGAAGCCCGCGTCGGCGAGGCGGCCGGCCAGTTCGTCGGCGTCGAGCTTCGTCGCGGTGAAGATGATCGCCTGGTCGAGCGAGACGTCGCGCAGCAGATGATCGAGCAGGCGGTTCTTGTGGTCGCGGTCGTCGACGTAATGCACGCTCTGCGCAATGTTCGTGCGCGATTCGATCTTCTGCGTAATCTCGATGCGCTCCGGGTCGGTCAGCAGACGGCTCGTCAGCGAGCCAATCTTGCCATCGAGCGTGGCCGAGAACAGCATCGTCTGGCGTGACGCCGGCGTCGCCGCGACGATCGTTTCGATATCGTCGATGAAGCCCATGTCGAGCATCCGGTCGGCCTCGTCGAGCACGAGCATCTTCAGCTCGGACAGATCGATGCGGCCGCGCTCGAGGTGATCGAGCAGGCGGCCCGGCGTTGCGACCAGGATCTCAGGGTTCTTCGCGAGCAGCATGAGCTGCTGGCCGTAGGCGACGCCGCCGAGAATGCTGACAGTGCGCAGGCGGCGCAGATGCTTGCCGTAAGTCGACGCGGCCGTCGTCACTTGCATCGCAAGCTCGCGCGTCGGCGTGAGCACGAGCAGGCCGGGGCGCGCGACCGGCATCGGCCGGCGGCGGCGCTCGCCGTTGCGCGGCGAGTCTTCGCGGGGCGCGCGCGGCTGCTGCGCCTGCGCCTTTTGAAGCTGCGCGAAGCGCTCGATCGCGGGCAGCATGAACGCGGCGGTCTTACCGGAACCCGTCGGGCTCGACACGAGCAGGTCGCGGCCTGCGATGCCGGCCGGAATCGCGCGTTCCTGCACCGGCGTCGGCTTCACGTAGCCGGCCGCTTGCAGTGCCGAGACGATTTCCGGCGACAGCCCGAGCGAAGCGAAGGTGGGGCCGTCGACGGCTGGCGCTTGCGGCGCGGCGTCAGTCTGGGCGGGCGTCTGGCCGTCGATCACGTCGTTCGCGATGGCGGTCAGCGGGCTGATGGGGTTGCTCGAAGTCATGTCAATCCTTGAAACACGGTGGGTCGAACGTCGCGCCAATCGCGCATACCCAAGTTGACGGATTCATCGAGCAAATCGGGAAACGTGGCGATTGCCCGCGCGCTTTCGTGTGCGGGCAACATTTCGTTAGAAGCTGTTTTGGGTGCGGCGCGCATCGGCTGCGCATGCCGCCAGCCTGAGACTTGACAGCCCGTTTGGGCTACGCAGGAAGGGACAGGTTCTAAACTGAATTGGAGCGAAACGCTATGGAACGCTGGCGGCGAGGGCGCCCGGGCTGGCCGGTCATCCGCTCGACGCGATGCGCAGCACGCATTGTACAATTTTTTGCTGCGCCGCGCCAGCCTGTGATCGCGTGCACCGCGTGACGCGATGGCCCCCGCGTGCGGCGGGGGCTGTCGCGTCACGCGCCGGGGGGGCGGCATCAGGATGCGGTGCCGTTCTTCAGCGATTCGACGAGTTCGATGTACTGCTTCTTCGCATCGTCCTGCGTGGTGCCTTTCAACGCTTCCCATGCATCGTACTTGTACTTGCCGACGATGTCGGTGAAGCCGGGTTTGTCGCCATGCACGTCGCCGTCGGTCGCTTGCTTGAAGAGCGCATACAGGCGCAGCAGTGTCAGGTTGCCGGGACGCTCGGTCAGTTGCTTCACGTCGATCTGCGCTTGTTCGAATTGGGCGGTGATGTCGCTCATGTGTGTCTCCGTCAGGTTGCAGGCTGGTTTTTCCAATCCGGCGATCTTAGCAAGCGGGGGCGGGCGGCGGCTCGAGCGTTTCTTCCAAACCGCCGCCGGCGCGAAACCGCATGCCTGACCGGCCGGAGTCGCCCGTGCCGGCGGGGCGTCGCATTACAATGTCGGCCATGACGCAAACAGTGCTTCTCGCTATCGATACGTCGACCGAGTTCTGCTCGGTCGCGCTCCTCGTCGCGGCCGACGCCGCCGACGCCTGTTCCATCCAAACCTGGGCTCGCCACGAGCGCACGGGGGCGGTGTCCAGTACCCGTGTGCTGCCGGCCGTGCGCGATGTGCTCGACGAAGCGGGATATCCGCTCGCCGCGTGCGATGCGATCGCGTTCGGCGCGGGGCCGGGCTCGTTTACCGGGCTGCGCACCGCGACGGGCATCGCGCAAGGGCTTGCGTTCGGGCGTGCGCTGCCCGTCGTGCCGGTCGGCACGCTCGTCGCGTGCGCGGAAGCCGCGCGGCTGAACGCGGGCGAAGCGGCCGGCGGCGTGACGCGAGTGCTCGCCGCGCTCGATGCGCGCATGGACGAGGTCTACTGGGCCGATTATGCGTGGGATGACGCGGCGGGCGATTGGCGCGAGATCGTGCCGCCGTCCCTCGACGCGCCCGCCGAAGTACGTGTGCCCGATGCGCGCTTCGTGCTTGCCGGCAACGCGGCGGCCGCGTTCGGCGAGCGTTTGCCCGCGTGCGCGCAAGCCGGCGCGATCGACGCGCACGCGCTGCCGCATGCCGTGCCGCTCGCGCATGTCGCGCTTCGTGCGTATCGCGCGGCGCGCACCGTGCCGGCCGATCTCGCGGCGCCCTTATACGTGCGCGACAAGGTCGCGCAGACCACGGCGGAGCGCCTCGCCGGCAAGCTCGCGCCGCGCGCGCACGGAGACGGCGGATGAGCGGCGTGCTGATGACCGACCGCTATCTGTTGCCGATGACGGACGCGGACCTCGATGAAGTCGTCGAGGTCGAACGGGCTGCCTATGAATTTCCGTGGACGCGCGGCAATTTCGAGGATTCGCTGCGCAACGGCTATTTCGGCGTCTGCATGCGGCATGTGACGGGCGTGCTTGTCGGTTATTGCATGCTGATGCCTGTCGTCGATGAGATGCATCTGCTGAATCTATGCGTCGCGCCCGCTGCGCAGCGCTCCGGCGCGGGGCTCGCATTGCTGCGCGAAGCGGTGCGGATCACGCGCGCCGAGCGGCTCGGCGGCGTGTTGCTGGAGGTGCGGCCGTCGAATCCGCGGGCGATTCATTTGTACGAGCGCTTTGGTTTCGAATCGGTCGGGCGGCGCAGGAACTACTATCCGGCGAAGCATCGCGGCCGGGAAGACGCGATCGTGATGCGTCTCGCATTGACGAACGAAGGAGACGCACATGGGATGGGCTGACGCGGCGCTTGAAGAGTTGGGCTTGGCGCCCGCATGGGTGCGGCGCGCGCACGGCGAGCAGGTGGCGCGGCCGGCGTCCGGGCAAGCGGCCGAATCCGCATCCGCGACGCAGCCGCCGGACGGCTTGGCATCGATTTCCGGAGCACAGGCTGCGCCGGCGTCGCAGGCCGCCGCGATGCAGGCGCGCGCGGATGAGTTCGCGCCGGGATCGGCAGATCGGCGCGAGGCGGCGCGCGGGCTTGAAAATGCGCCGGGCGTGCACGACGGCGCTGCGCATTCGCCCGAGGCAGACGCGGCGCACACGGCACGGCATGCGACGTTGCCGGATGCGCATGGTGATGCGCCGCGGGCGGCTCGACGCGAAGACGCGGCGCTCGCGCCGGCTTCGATTGCACACCGCGGCGCAGCCGCCGCGCAATCGGGCGCGGCCGATCGCGGTGTCGAATCGTCGGATGCGTCGCCGCGCGTGGCTCGTGGAGCATTGGACGACGGCGATCCGGATAGCGCGGATAGCCCCGGTGATCCGGTTGCCTCCGAGCGCGCGACGGCGGTCGAGCCGGACACGGATATGTCGTGGTTCGATCTCGAACCGGTGCTCGAGCCGGCATTGCCGGACGTTGGCGCACTGCCTGCCGGGCCGGCGGCGTCGCAGGCGCCGGTTGCCGCGCTCGGCTGGGATGCGCTGCGCGCGCGCGTGGCCGATTGCCGGCGCTGTCGCCTGTGCGAGAAGCGCACCAACACGGTATTCGGCGTCGGCGACGAAAGCGCCGATTGGATGCTCGTCGGCGAAGCGCCTGGCGAGAACGAGGACAAACAGGGCGAGCCGTTTGTCGGCCAAGCCGGCAAGCTGCTCGACAACATGCTGCAAGCGCTGTCGCTCGCGCGCGGCGAAAACGTTTATATCGCGAACGTCATCAAATGCCGTCCGCCCGGTAACCGCAATCCCGAGCCGGACGAAGTCACGCGCTGCGAGCCGTATCTGCAGCGGCAGGTCGCGCTGGTGAGGCCGAAGCTGATCGTCGCGCTCGGCCGCTTCGCCGCGCAGACGCTTCTCAAGAGTGATGCGAGCATTGCATCGCTGCGCGGGCGCGTGCATCGATATGAAGGCGTGCCGGTGATCGTCACGTATCACCCGGCGTATTTGCTGCGCAGCTTGCAGGACAAATCGAAGGCCTGGGCCGATTTGTGCCTCGCGCGCGACACTTACCGCAGCGCCGCGTCCGACGCCGATGCGCAATGAGTGCCGCCGCGTCGCCCGTGCCGCTGAAGCGGTTGCGCGACGCGGCCGTGCGCGATCTCGCGTGGCTGCTGTCGAGCGTGAGCCTCGTCGCGCCGTCGGCGCACGCGCCGCTCGCGCAGCCATGGGCGAGCGGCGCCGATCCGGCCGCCGCGGCAGCGTGGCTGGCCGCGCTCGATGCGCATCCGGAGCCGCTGCATGCCGCGCTCGCGCAGGCGCGGCCGGTGCGCCTTGGCCGCTATGCCGAATGCCTGCTCGGCTATTTCGTGCAGCATGCGCCGTCGCTCACGCTCGTCGCCGCGAATCTGCCGTTGCGCCGTAACGGTCTCACGCTCGGCGAATGCGATTTTCTGGTCGAGACCGCGAGCGGCGAGCGCCTGCATTGGGAACTCGCGGTCAAATACTATTTGTGCGTCGCGGCCTCGGGCGCGGCATCGCTTGCCAGTTTCGTCGGGCCGAATCTGGCCGATCGATTCGATCTGAAATATGCGCGCCTCATCGATCATCAGTTGCGGCTGACCACGCGCGACGAGTTTGCGTCGCTCGGTCATCCGGGGCCATGGCGCGCGCAGATGCTCGTGAAAGGCTGGCTGTTCTATCCGGTGCGCGGCGGGCTGGCGGACGGGGCGGCGATGACGTCTGGCGCAGCTGCCGGCGATGCGGTTTGCGCGCGTCCGAACGCGAGTGGTCGGCCGGCTGCTTGCGCGTCGTTGACAGCCTTCGGGTGGCCAGCGATTCGCGATCCGCTCGAAGTCGAAGCAGGCCATCCGCGTGGATTCTGGATCACCCGTGATGAATGGCCGGCATTTGGCGCCGAGCAATGCCCGGATGCCCGCTGGATGCTGTTGCCACGCCTCGCATGGCTCGCGCCGCGCGTGATCGACGACGCTTCGGCGGCGTGCGGGCAAAACGCGTTGCTCGATGCCGACGCGATGCTGGCGCAAGCCGCCGAACTGCCGGGCCCGGCGCTCGTGGCCGGGCTCGTGCGTGACCACGATGCCGTATGGCGCGAGACGGTGCGCGGCTTCATCGTGCCCGACGGCTGGCCGGAGCGCGCGGCGGCGTTCGCCGGGCGTTGATTCGACGACGCAGGCGACAGACGCTGCCGTGCGGAGTGCGCGTTGGCGCGACGGATGTCGCACGGCGGATCATCTTCTGTTGATTCGCTGACCCTCGGCCCCTCGGCCTCGCCAACGGGCATCATCAACGCCGCTTGCCGCTCACCACCACCGATAGAAATGATGCACTGGCCCGACGCCGTGGCCGACATCGAGCCGTCCGTTCGCGTCGATGGCGCCGGTCAGATAGCGTTTCGCATCGGCGATAGCGTCGGCAAGCGTCGCGCGCTGCGGCAGCAGCGCGGCGATCGCCGACGACAGCGTGCAGCCCGTGCCGTGCGTATTGGCGGCCGGCAGCCGCGGACCGGCGAACCGTTGCGCGCCGTTCGCGTGGACCAGCCAGTCAGGGCTTTCGTCCCGGCTGCCGAGGTGCCCGCCCTTCATCAGCACCGCTTTCGCGCCGCGCGCGACAAGCGCTTCGCCCTGGCGCACCATCTCGTCCTCGGTCGTCGCGGCCGCGACGCCAAGCAACGCCGCGGCTTCCGGCAGGTTCGGCGTGACGAGATCGGCAAGCGGCAGCAGCTCCGCACGCAGCGCATCGACCGCTTGCGGCGCCAGCAGAGAATGAGCACTCTTCGAGATCATCACCGTATCGAGCACGACATGCGGCGGAGCATGACGGGTGAGTGCCGCCGCGACCGCGCGCACGATCGGCGCATTCGCGAGCATCCCGATCTTCACCGCGTCGATGCGGATGTCGTCGAATACGGCGTCGAGCTGGGCCGCGACAAAGCCCGCATCGGACGCATGCACATCCGTCACGCCACGGGTGTTTTGCGCGGTCAGCGCGGTGATGACGCTCGCGCCGTATGCGCCGAGTGCGGAGAATGTCTTCAGGTCGGCCTGGATGCCGGCACCGCCGCCGGAGTCCGAGCCGGCGATCGTCAGCGCGTTGGGAATCGGTACGCTCATGGGCGCGTGAAAAATTCGAGCGGGCAACAGGGGCAGTCTACGGCGAATCCGAACCGGCGGCGAGCGGCGTGAACCGGCCGCCCGCGCCGCTCGCCGCGCGTCAGTGTTTCGATTCGCCGATCAGCGAAACCGAGTCGAAGCGGCGCTGGTTCGCGATGTGCAGCCGCATCACCAGCCACATCGTCAGGCAGACGAACGTGCCGAACAGCACGATCACGACGCTCACCGACACGTCGAGCCACACGAGCGCCGCATAAATGCACAGCATCACGAGCACGGACAGATTCTCGTTAAAATTCTGTACCGCGATCGAATGCCCGGCCGACAGCAGCACGTGCCCGCGATGCTGCAGCAGCGCATTCATCGGCACGACGAAAAAGCCGGACAGCGCGCCGACGAACACCAGGAACACATAGGCGATCAACAGGTAGACAGGCAGGTGCACGTGATGGCCGATGCGTAACACCCAGTCGGCGGGAATCAGGTGGCGCGTGTAGAACGCCATCAGCATCACCGCGATGCCCATGATGATGCCGACGGGCAGCACGGACAGCGATTTGCGCAGCGGAATGCGGCTCGCCGCGATCATTGCGCCCGCCGCGACGCCGAGTGCCACGACGGCCTGCAGCAGCGCGCCTTCCGAGAGCGACATGCCGAGCGACACTTCGGCCCACTTGAGCACGATGAACTGCAGGGTCGCGCCCGCGCCCCAGAAGAGCGTCGTGACGGCGAGCGAGATCTGCCCGAGCTTGTCGCGCCAGAGCGCCATGAAACAATCGGCAAATTCCGTGACGAGCTTGATCGGGCCGTGCTGCTGCTTCGGATAGCGGGCGCCGGTGTCGGGAATGCGCAGGTTGAAGAGCGCGGCTATCACGTAGATCGCCATGATGACGAGCATCGCGGCTTCGGCGGGTGTGTTGATCGACTGCGGCGTATACGCGATCACGTGCGGCGCGATCTTCGGGCTGATCAGCGCGCCGCCCAGCACGGTGCCGAGGATGATCGAGCTGACTGTCGTGCCCTCGATCCAGCCGTTCGCGGCCACGAGCCGCTCGGGCGGCAGCAGTTCGGTCAGGATGCCGTACTTCGCCGGCGAATACGCGGCCGCGCCGAAGCCGACGATTCCATATGCGACGAGCGGATGAGCGCCGAACAGCATCAGCAGGCAACCGCCGACCTTGATCGAATTGGTGATGAACATCACGCGCCCTTTGGGCCGCGAATCGGCGAATGCGCCGACGAACGCGGCGAGCACCACGTAGGACAGCACAAAGAACAACTTGAGGAGCGGCACCATCCAGTTGGGCGCGTGCAGATCTTTGAGCAGGGCGATTGCGGCGATGAGAAGAGCGCTGTCGGCCAACGACGAGAAAAACTGCGCGGCCATGATGGAGTAAAAACCTTTTTTCATCTGAAGCGATGCTTTCCTCGCGGCGGCTCGGCCGCGCGTGGGCCGTGCAATCGGATTCGATTCCTCGAAATGGGTTGTGCGCACGGCTTTATATCACGAAAATACGTCAATTCGGACTAGCAAGATTCCCCGATCGTTCCGCTTATTGTCGGCATTGCGCCCAAAAAGCACGATAAGCTGATGATTAGCAAGCGTCTTTACGAATTCTCCTTCATATGCCGCGACCGATTTCCGCCACGATTCATACCGCCGCTCTTGCGAATAATCTTTCGGTGGTGCGTCGCCACGCGCCTCGCTCCAAGGTTTGGGCGATCGTCAAGGCAAATGCATACGGGCACGGCCTGGCGCGAGTCTTTCCGGGGCTGCGCGGCACCGACGGCTTCGGCCTGCTCGATCTCGACGAGGCCGTGAAGCTGCGCGAGCTGGGCTGGGCGGGGCCGATCCTGTTGCTGGAGGGATTTTTCCGTTCGACCGATATCGACGTGATCGACCGCTACAGTTTGACGACCGCGGTGCACAACGACGACCAGATGCGCATGCTCGAAACTGCGCGACTGTCGAAACCCGTCAATATTCAGCTCAAGATGAACAGCGGCATGAACCGGCTCGGCTACGTGCCGGAAAAGTTCCGCGCCGCGTGGGAGCGTGCGCGCGCGTGCCCCGGCATCGGACAGATCACGTTGATGACCCATTTTTCGGACGCCGACAGCGAGCGCGGCGTGGCCGAGCAGGTCGCGACGTTCGAGCACGGCGCGCAAGGAATTGCCGGCGCGCGCAGCTTCGCGAATTCGGCGGCGGTGCTCTGGCACCCGTCGACGCATTTCGACTGGGTACGCCCCGGCATCGTCTTGTACGGCGCATCGCCGTCGGGGCGCGCGGCCGACATCGCCACGCAGGGCCTGAAGCCTGCGATGACGCTCGCCTCCGAGCTGATCGCGGTGCAAACGCTTGCGAAGGGGCAGACGGTGGGCTACGGATCGCGGTTCGTCGCGCAGGGCAAGATGCGCATCGGCGTCGTCGCGTGCGGCTACGCGGACGGCTATCCGCGGATCGCGTCCGAAGGCACGCCGGTCGTCGTCGACGGCGTGCTTACGACGATCGTCGGGCGTGTGTCGATGGACATGCTCACCGTCGACCTGACGCCCGTGCCGCAGGCGGGCATCGGCGCGCGCGTCGAGCTGTGGGGCGAGGCGCTCGCGATCGACGACGTCGCCGCGCATTGCCAGACGGTCGGCTACGAGCTGATGTGCGCGGTCGCGCCGCGCGTGCCGGTGCGCGCGGAATAAAAAAGCAGAAAAGGATAGAAGCGCGTGGCAAAACAGAAAACGGTTTTCGTCTGCACCGAATGCGGCGGGCAGACGCCGAAGTGGCAAGGGCAGTGCCCGTCGTGCCACGCATGGAACACGCTGGTCGAATCGCTGGACACGCCGGCGTCCGCGCATCGCTTCCAGTCGCTTGCCAAGCGCGCGCCGGTACAGCGGCTTGCCGAGATCGAGGCGGCCGACGTGCCGCGCCTGTCGACCGGCATCGGCGAGTTCGACCGGGTGCTGGGCGGCGGGCTCGTGGCGGGCGGCGTCGTGCTGATCGGCGGCGATCCGGGCATCGGCAAATCGACGCTGCTGCTGCAATCGCTCGCGCAGATCGCGAGCGAGCGGCCCGCACTCTATATCAGCGGCGAGGAATCGGGGGCGCAGATCGCATTGCGCGCGCAGCGGCTTGCGCTGCTCGACGGCGGCGCGAGCGTTGCCGACCTGAAGCTGCTTGCCGAAATTCAGCTGGAAAAAATTCAGGCGGCGATCGACGCCGAGCGGCCCGAGGTCGCGGTCGTCGATTCGATCCAGACGATCTATTCGGACGCGTTGACCTCGGCGCCCGGCTCGGTCGCACAGGTGCGCGAATGCGCGGCGCACCTGACGCGTATCGCCAAGCAATCCGGCACTGCGATCATCATGGTCGGACACGTGACGAAGGAGGGCAATCTCGCGGGTCCGCGCGTGCTCGAACACATCGTCGATACCGTGCTGTACTTCGAGGGCGACACGCATTCGTCGTTCCGGCTGGTGCGCGCGTTCAAGAACCGCTTCGGCGCGGTCAACGAGCTTGGCGTGTTCGCGATGACCGAGCGCGGCCTGCGCGGTGTCGCGAATCCATCCGCGCTTTTTCTGTCGCAGCATACGGAGATCGTGGCGGGCTCGTGCGTGCTCGTCACGCAGGAGGGCACGCGGCCGCTGCTCGTCGAGGTGCAGGCGCTCGTCGACACCGCGAACGTGCCGAATCCGCGACGGCTCGCGGTCGGCCTCGAGCAGAACCGGCTCGCGATGCTGCTCGCGGTGCTGCATCGGCATGCGGGCATCGCGTGCTTCGATCAGGACGTATTCCTGAACGCGGTGGGCGGCGTCAAGATCACCGAGCCCGCTGCCGATCTCGCGGTGCTGCTCGCGATTCATTCGTCGATGCGTAACAAACCGTTGCCGAAAGGGCTGGTCGTATTCGGTGAAGTGGGGCTCGCGGGCGAAATCCGCCCGTCGCCGCGTGGGCAGGAGCGCTTGCGCGAAGCGGCGAAGCTCGGCTTCACGGCCGCGCTGATTCCGAAGGCGAATGCGCCGAAACAGCCGATCGACGGGCTGCGCGTGCTGGCGGTGGAGCGCATCGAGCAGGCAATCGATCAAATCCGCACGCTCGAGTGAGCGCGTGCGCCGGCCGCGCCGCAGCCGGCCGATTAGCCGGCGTCCGTCGCGTTTCACGATCGAGATCGTAAAACGATGTAACGTTTTGGTACGTTTGCGTAACCTTTTTCCAGTCGATTTCTTTCTATGCTTGCGCGAGTTGTCTGCCGCATCTCGCGGAAAAGGAAGGCTGTGTTGAAACGATCTCGTCAAGCAAGTGCGCCGATGCGCACCTACAAGGTTCGAGGCTGCCGTGTATCCGAGCCGATCGGCGCGCCATGGGGAGGAGGCTGCCGGATCGTCGAATGGGTCGGCACGGATGGGCGGATCGCGCGCCGCGTCGCCCACGTGAATGTGACCGAAGCGGAAGTCGCGGCGATGATCCGCCGGCCGCTCGAAGGCCGCCGTCATTTGATGGGCGACGACGAGCAAATGCCACGCGATACGTTGCCGCGGCGCTGAGCGTGATGCGCGCAGGCGCGATGCGCGGCATTTTTTATACCCGCGCGTCGCCGCTCGATCGAGCGCTGCCGCTCATGCAGGGCGGAAATACAATGCCGGCGCCACATGGCGAAAAGTGCCTGTCAATACGTCGGTATAAGCCATGCCCCCGGCGACTCACGCGGGGCCGAGCCGGATTGCCGTTGCATCGGCGCGTGCGGTGTGAGCCGCGAATCCGGGATCGGGCTGTTTGGCGCAAACGCCACGAATCGCGCCCGTTATCTCGCAGCTGTTCGCGCGGCCCGCGCATGTTGCCGCCAGCGCTTCTTTGCGCGCGTGCTATCCGATCTTCTCGAGTTCGTCCTGCGCGCCGAGCCAGTCGGCTTCGAGCGCCTCGAGACGGGCATTGACGTCGCCGAGCTTGCGGATCGCTTCGGTGAGCCGCGTCTTTTGGTCAGCCGCATAGCTTGCCGGATCGGCGACGTAGGCGTCGAGTGTCGCTTTTTCGGCGTGGAGCTGTTCCATGGCCTTTTCGATTTTCGCGATGCGCGTCTGCAGCGGCTTTTTCAGTTGCGCGAGCTGTTGCCGCGCTTGCGCCTCCTGCCGTTTCTGGTCTTTGCGGTTGACGGCGGGCGTGCCGCCTTCCGCCGCGGCGGACGCGTCGCCCTTGGCGGCCGCGCGCATGTCGGCGGCATGTTGCAGCAGCCAATCTCGGTAGTCGTCCAGATCGCCGTCGAACGGCTGCAACCGGTGTTTCGCGACCAGCATGAACTGGTCGGTCGTCGCGCGCAGCAGATGGCGATCGTGTGACACGAGAATCAGCGTGCCTTCAAATTGCGCGAGAGCCATCGTCAGCGCATGGCGCGTCTCGAGGTCGAGGTGGTTCGTCGGTTCGTCCAGCAGCAGCAGGTTCGGCTTTTGCCAGATGATGAGTGCCAGCGCGAGCCGCGCCTTCTCGCCGCCCGAGAACGGTGCGATCGGCGCGGTTGCCATGTCGCCGGAGAAGTTGAAACTGCCGAGAAAATCGCGCAGTTCCTGCTCGCGCGTATCGGGCGCGAGGCGGGCGAGATGCGCGAGCGCGGAGTCGTCGGGGCGCAGCGTCTCGAGCTGGTGCTGCGCGAAGTAGCCGATCGTGAGCCCGCGGCCGGTGCGCACGTCGCCCGTAAGTGGCGCGAGCGTGCCAGCCAGCGTCTTGATGAGCGTCGATTTGCCTTGGCCGTTCGCACCGAGCAGGCCGATTCGCTGGCCGTTCTGGATCGACAGCGCGACGCGCTCGACGATTGGAATCTCGCTGCCATCGTCCGCGCGATAGCCGCAACGCACGTCCTCCATCACCAGCATCGGGTTCGGCGCGGAATCGGGCGTGCGAAACTCGAACGTAAAGGGCGATGCAACGTGCGCGGGCGCGATCAACTCCATTTTTTCGAGCGCCTTCATGCGGCTTTGCGCCTGTTTCGCTTTGGTTGCCTTCGCCTTGAAGCGGTCGATGAAGCTTTGCAGGTGCGCGATCGTCTTGCGCTGCTTTTCGTAGGCGCTTTGCTGCAATTCGAGCTGCTGCGCGCGCAATACTTCGAATTGCGAATAATTGCCGCCGTAGCGCTTCACCTGCCGGTTGTCGAGATGGAGTGTGACATTGCAGACCGCGTCGAGAAACTCGCGGTCGTGCGAGATGACGACGAGGGTGCCCGCATAACGGTGCAGCCAATCTTCGAGCCAGACGATCGCGTCGAGATCCAGGTGGTTCGTCGGCTCGTCTAGCAGCAGCAGATCCGAGCGGCACATCAGCGCCTGCGCGAGGTTCAGACGCATGCGCCAACCGCCCGAGAAGCTGGCGACCGGCTCGCGCGTTTGCGCGAGCGTGAAGCCGAGCCCAAGCAGCAGTGCCTCGGCGCGTGCAGGCGCGGTATAGCCGTCGGCGTCGGCGAACGCCGCGTGCGCTTCCGCCTCGGCCGCGCCGTCGTGCGCGGCGGCGGCCGAGGCGATGCGCGCCTCGATCGCACGCAGCGCGGCGTCGCCGTCGAGCGTGTAGTCGAGCGCGGTGCGATCGACGGCGGGAGTTTCCTGCGACACGTGCGCGATGCGCCATGACGGCGGCATCGAGCAATCGCCCGCGTCCGAGTGCAGCTCGCCGCGTAATACGGCGAAGAGTGTCGATTTGCCCGCGCCGTTCGCGCCGACCAAGCCGGCTTTTTCGCCGGGGTTAAGCACAAACGACGTCGTGTCGAACAGCGGCTTCGTGCCGCGGGCAAGGCTGAACTGATTGAAACGGATCACGGCGGGGCAGGCTCGAAAAGCTCGGGAAAGCCGTATTCTAGACTGCGCGTCGCGTGGGAGGGATCGTCCGAAAGGCCGGGTTCGCGTGCGGCGTCGAATTGGCCTAGACTTTCGCGAACGGCAACGCCCTATTGGGGCACGGAGGAATGCGTCGATGTCGACACTCTATTCATTCAGCGCGCAGACGCTCGAAGGCGGCGACGTGCAGTTGGAGCAATACCGGGGCAAGGTGCTCCTCATCGTCAACACCGCGAGCCAATGCGGCTTCACGCCGCAATATGCCGGCTTGCAGCAGCTCTACGATCGCTTTCGCGAGCGCGGGCTCGTCGTGCTCGGTTTTCCTTGCAATCAGTTCGGCAAGCAGGAGCCGGGCGATGCCGCGCAGATCGGCGCGTTTTGCGAAAGGAACTACGGCGTGACGTTCCCGATGTTCGCGAAGATCGACGTCAACGGCGACCACGCGCACCCGCTTTATCGCTATCTGACGAACGAAGCGCCCGGCATTCTGGGGCTCAAGTCGATCAAGTGGAACTTCACGAAGTTTCTCGTGAACCGCGACGGCGAGATCGTCAAGCGCTATGCGCCGTCGACGAAGCCGGAGGAATTGGCGGCGGACGTCGAGAAGTTGCTGTGATGCGGTGAGCCGCCGGGCGGCACACCGGCGTGTGACGCCCGGCCCCGCGCATCGGGGTGCCATGCGAGCCGGTTCGCGCAGCCGGCTTGCGCGCGCGTCGCGCGCGGGCGTTTCAATCGCTACAGAATCGGCGCGAACAGCCGCGCAACGTGCATCGCGACGCGCCGCCACGCAGGCGAGCGCCGGTATTCGTCGAGACTGACTTCGAATGCGTCCGCGAAGTCGCGGTCGAGCATCGCTTCGACTTCGGCCGCGAAACCGTCGTCGAGAACCAGCACCATGATTTCGAAATTGAGCCGGAACGACCGGTTGTCGAGATTCGCGCTGCCGACCGCGGCCGCGGTGTGGTCGATCAGCACAACCTTCTGGTGCAGGAAACCGGGCCGGTAGCGGAAGATCTTCACGCCGGCGTCGATCAGATCGCGCGCGTACAGCTTCGATGCCTCGAACACGACATAGTGGTCGCGCCGGCTCGGAATCAGGATCCGCACGTCGACGCCGCGCATCACCGCGAGCTTGAGCGCGGAAATCACCGCTTCGTCGGGCACGAGATAGGGCGTCGTGATCCAGATGCGCTCGCGAGCCGCGTTGATCGCCTCCGCAAAGAACAGCGAGCCCGTCTCCTGCTTGTCGGCTGGACCCATCGGCACGACGAGGCAGTGCATCCGCGCGCCGGGCACGGGCGCGGGCGGCGGCGCCTGCGGCGGCAGTGACTGTGTCGCCCAGTGCCAGTCCTCGGCGAACACGTATTGGATGTGCGCAACGGCGGGGCCACGCACTTCGATGTGCGTATCGCGCCACGGCGAGAGCCGCGGATTGCCGCCGAGATATTCGGTGCCGATGTTGTGACCGCCGACGAATGCGCACTCGCCGTCGACGACGACGATTTTCCGGTGATTACGGAAATTGAGCTGGAACCGGTTGACGAACTGCTTGTTGGTCGCGAACGGATGGACTTCCACGCCGCCGTCGCGCAGCGCGTCGACATAGCGCGACGGCAGGTCGAAGCTGCCGATGCTGTCGTACAGCAGATAGCAGCGCACACCGGCTTGGGCGCGCGCGAGCAGCGCGTCGCGCAGCATTGCGCCGAGCGCGTCGTCGCGGATGATGAAGAACTGCACGAGCACATAGCTGCGCGCGGTTTCGATCGCGGCGAGAATCGCGGAAAACGTCGCTTCGCCGTTGACGAGCGTGCGCACCGCGTTGCCGGCGACAAACGGCATTCCGCCCAGATGGGTGAGCGCGCGCACGCGCGCGGAACCGAGCGCATCGTGAGGCAGGCCGGGCATCGGGTGCGCTGCGTCCCATGGCATCGGATGCGTGCGCGTGCGCAGCGCCGCGGTTTCCTGGCGGCGTGCGTCGACGTAGCCCGAAAACTTGCTGCGGCCGAGGAACAGATACGGGATCAGCGTCAGATAAGGCATCGCCGTCAACGATACCGCCCACGCGATCGCGCCTTGCGACGTCCGGGTATTCAGGATCGCATGACAGGCGGCGATCACGCCGAGCACGTGAGCCGCGCCGATCAGAGTGCCGAGGCTGAGCCAGTCGATTTGCATGAGCGCACGGAATATCCGAGGAAGTTCGTGCGGCCCGCCAGGTTCGGCGCACCGCTTCGCGCATCTTACCGAGCGCCCGGGCGAGCGGCCACCCCCAGTGGGCGGGAGTCAGCCGCGTCGATGGCGGCTGCCAGGCGGATCGGGCCAATGCGCCGCCCGGCAAATCTGCGTCGGGTGTCAGGCGGCGGGCAGATCTGCCGCGTGGATCAGGAACACGCTGTCGTCGCCCGCGCTCGTCGGCAGCCAGATCAACTCGAGGCCGCCGAACGCGGCCTCGACGTTCGCGCGTTCGTTGCCGATTTCGACGACGAGCACGCCGTCGTCGGTCAACCAGCGGCGCGACTCGCCGACGATGCGGCGCACGATGTCCATGCCGTCCGTGCCGCCCGCGAGCGCCATTTCCGGCTCGTGGCGGTATTCGTCGGGCAGCGCCGCCATCGATTGCGCGTTTACATAAGGCGGATTCGTGATGATCACATCGTAGCGATGCTCGGGCTCCTGCCGCGACGCCGGCAGCGGCGCGTATAAATCGCCGTGGTACAGCGTGACGCGCTCGTCGAGCCCATAGTCGCCGACGTTGATCTTGGCGACATCGAGCGCGTCGGTGCAAAGGTCGACCGCATCGATTTCGGCGTTCGGAAACGCGAGCGCCGCGAGAATCGCGAGGCACCCGGAGCCCGTGCAAAGCTCGAGCACCGAGCCGACCAGCTCGGGGTCCTCGACATAGGGCTGCAGGCCGTCGTCGAGCAGCTCGCCGATAAATGAGCGCGGCACGATCACGCGTTCGTCGACGTAGAAACGGTGGCCATGCATCCACGCTTCGTTCGTGATGTACGCGGCGGGCACGCGTTCGGCCGCGCGGCGTTCGATCACGGCGAGCACCGCGGCGATTTCATCGGGCGCGAGGCGCGCGTCGAGGAACGGCTCGAGCGTGTCGAGCGGCAGGTGCAGCGTATGCAGCACGAGGTAGACCGCTTCGTCATACGCATTGTCGCAGCCGTGGCCGAACGCGAGTTTCGCGGCGGAAAAGCGCGATACCGCGTAGCGCACCAGGTCGCGCACGGTCGCAAATGGAGTGGGGGAGGTCGTCATCAGGCAGTCTCGGTCAAGCGATCAGTTGTTCGAGCACGCGGCGGTATACGTTCTTCAGCGGCTCGATGAAGCGCACTTCGATGTGCTCGTCGATCTTGTGGATGCTGCCGTTCGGCGGCCCGAACTCGATGACTTGCGGACAGATCCGCGCGATGAACCGGCCGTCCGACGTGCCGCCCGTCGTCGACAGCTCCGGCGTGACGCCTGTTTCCGCGCGAATCGCGTGCTCGAGCGCATTCGACAGCTCGCCGCGCGGCGTGAGGAACGGCAGACCGCTTACCGACCACGTCAGTTCGTAGTCGAGCCCGTGCCGGTCGAGAATTTCGTGCACGCGGCGTTGCAGCCCGTCTACCGTGCTTGCCGTGGAGAAACGGAAGTTGAACAGCAGCTGCGCGTGGCCGGGGATCACGTTCGTCGCGCCGGTGCCGGCGTGCAGATTCGACGCCTGCCAGGTGGTCGGCGGGAAGTATTCGTTGCCGTCGTCCCAGCGCTCGGCCGCAAGCTCGGCGAGTGCGGGCGCGATCAGATGGATCGGATTTTTCGCGAGATGCGGATACGCGATATGGCCCTGCACGCCCTTGACGATGAGTTCGCCCGACATCGAGCCGCGCCGGCCGTTCTTGACGACGTCGCCGAGCGTGGCCGTCGATGTCGGTTCGCCGACGATGCAGTAGTCGAGCCGCTCGCCGCGCGCTTGCAGCGCGTCGACGACTTTCACGGTGCCGTCCGTCGCGGGGCCTTCCTCGTCGCTCGTGATCAGAAAGCCGATCGAGCCGCGATGCTGCGGATGCGCGGCGACGAATTCCTCAGCCGCGACGACGAAGCCTGCGAGCGACGTCTTCATGTCGGCGGCGCCCCGGCCGTACAGCTTGCCGTCGCGATGCGCGGGCGCGAAAGGCGGCGAACTCCATTGTTCGAGCGGGCCGGTCGGCACGACGTCGGTGTGGCCGGCGAAGGCGAGCAGCTTGCCGTCGCGGCCTTGCGTGCCGCGCTTGACGGCCCAGAGATTCGTGACGCCGTGCGACGCGATCGTCTCGCACTGGAACCCGAGCGCCAGCAGGCGTTCGGTCATCAGTTGCTGGCAGTGTTGATCGTCGGGCGTGACGGACGCGCGCGCGATGAGTTGTTCGGTGAGGGCTAGGGTGGCGGACATGATTCGGACCACGGTTCGATAAAAAATGCCGGCGCGACGGCCGGCAGCGTGTCAGGCAAGACGGCGGCGCGCGTTCAGGCGAAATGCCCGGCGTACTCGTCGGCCGAGAAGCCCAGCGTTTTCACGCGGCCGTTGACGACGACGACGGGCCGCTTGATCACGGAAGGCTTGTCGATCATCAGCGCGATCGCGCCCGCTTCGGATTCGGCCGATGCCTTCTGCTCGTCGGTGAGGCCGCGCCAGGTCGTGCCGCGCCGGTTGACGAGCGCATCGAGCGGCACATCCTTCAGCCAGCTCTTGACGAGCGGCGCGGTGACGCCGGCCTTCTTGAAATCGTGGAACGCGAACGCGACGCCGTGCGATTCGAGCCACGTGCGGGCCTTCTTCACGGTGTCGCAGTTCGGAATCCCGTAGACGACGATCCCGGCGGTGTTCGCTGCGCCCGCCATCAGTCGCCTCGCAGCAGCTCGTTCAGGCCGACCTTCGCGCGCGTTTTCGCGTCGACCTTCTTCACGATCACCGCGCAGTATAGGCTGTGCGAGCCGTCCTTCGACGGCAGGTTGCCCGCGACGACGACCGAGCCGGCCGGAATGCGGCCGTAGCTGATCTCGCCGGTTTCGCGATCGTAGATCTTCGTGCTTTGGCCGAGGTAGACGCCCATCGAAATGACCGAATTCTCCTCGACGATCACGCCCTCGACGACTTCCGAGCGCGCGCCGATGAAGCAGTTGTCCTCGATGATGACGGGGTTGGCCTGCAGCGGTTCGAGCACGCCGCCGATGCCGACGCCGCCCGACAGATGCACGTTCTTGCCGATCTGCGCGCACGAGCCGACGGTCGCCCAGGTATCGACCATCGTGCCTTCGTCGACATACGCGCCGATGTTCGTGTACGACGGCATCAGCACGACGTTCTTCGCGATGAACGAGCCGCGGCGCGCGATCGCCGGCGGCACGACGCGAAAGCCGCCGGCGGCGAAGTCGTCGGCCGAGTAGTTCGCGAACTTCGACGGCACTTTGTCATAGAACTGCGAGTAGCCGCCCGCCGGCATCGGCGCGTTGTCCTCGAGGCGGAACGACAGCAGCACGGCTTTCTTCAGCCATTGGTGCACGGTCCAGTTGCCGTCGACTTTTTCGGCGACGCGCAGCGCACCGCGGTCGAGTTGCTCGATCGCGTGCGCGACGGCCTCGCGGACTTCCGCGGGCGCGGCCTTCGGCGACAGTTCGGCGCGGTTTTCCCACGCGCTATCGATGATTTGCTGAAGTTGTTGCGACATGTTCGTGGCTATGCTGGACGTGGAGGTCAATCAAACGGGATGCATCAGGGCCGGGCGCGCGGGAAAACCTCGGCGCCGCCGGGTTTCAACGTGTGAGGCCGCGGCAGAAATCGACGATGCGCTGCGCGCCTTCGACGCATTCGGCCGAGCCCGCGACGAGCGCGATGCGGATGAAGTCGCGGCCGGGATTCACACCGTGTGCATCGCGGGCGAGATACGAGCCGGGCAGAACCGTCACATTATAGTCGGCGAACAGGCGGCGGGCGAACTCGGTATCCGATAGGCCGGTGCGCGCGACGTTGGCCCACAGATAGAATGCGGCGTCGGGCATGCGCACGTCGATCACGTCGGCGAGCATCGGCGTGAGTGTCGCGAATTTTTGCGCATAGCGCGCACGGTTTTCGCGCACGTGCGCCTCGTCGCCCCATGCGGCGAGGCTCGCGTGCTGCCACACGGGCGACAGCGCCGCGCCGTGGTACGTGCGATACAGCAAGAAGCGCTTGAGCAGCGCCGCGTCGCCCGCGATAAAGCCGGAGCGCATCCCCGGCACGTTCGAGCGCTTCGACAGGCTCGACAGCATCACGAGCCGCTCGAATCCGCGGCCGAGCCGGTGCGCGGCCTCGAGGCCGCCGAGCGGCGGCTTCGCTTCGTCGAAATAGATCTCCGAATAGCATTCGTCGGATGCGATCACGAAGCCGTGGCGTTCCGACAGCGCGAACAGTTCGCGCCAATCGTCGAGCGTCAGCACGGCGCCCGTCGGATTGCCGGGCGAGCACGCGTAGACGAGCTGCGTGCGTGCCCACACCTCGTCGGGCACGACCGAATAGTCGGGCGCGTAGTTGCGCGCCGGGTCGCTGTTCACGTAATACGGCTCGGCGCCCGCGAGGAGCGCCGCGCCTTCGTAGATTTGATAGAACGGATTCGGACAGAGTACGATCGGCTTTTCGCGGCCGCCGGCTGCGCGGGTCGGGTCGATCACCGCCTGAGCGAGCGAGAACAGTGCCTCGCGCGAGCCCGACGCGGCCAGCACTTGGGTGGCGGCGTCGATCGCGGCAAGCCCGTAGCGGCGCGTGAGCCAGCGTGCGATCGCCTCGCGCAGCGCGTCGGCGCCGGCCGTGGCCGGATACGCGGCGAGGCCGTCGAGCGCGTGGGCGGCGGCCTCGCGGATCAGCGCGGGCGTCGCGTGTTTCGGCTCGCCGATGCCGAAGCTGATCGGCGGCAGATGCGCGGGCGGCGTGATGCCGGCGAGGAGCGCGCGGAGCTTTTCGAACGGATAAGGCTGGAGCGTGTCGAGACGTGGGTTCACGGGCTTGGGCGGACTGAGCCGGTAGGGCCGACGGATGGGCCGGGTTGAGCAAAGCGGGCGCGGCGCAGCATGCGCCGCCGGGCGCGCTGCGCCAAGGGCGCCGCCGGCAAGCGCGGCATATGCCGCCGGACGCACGCGCGACCGCGCGCGGATCGCAGCGCGGCTGCCGGCGTGCCGCGCCTGATGGGCGCAGGGACGAGCCGGCGGCGATCGGGCCGGTGCATCGGGCCTGGGTGCGGGCCTGGATCGACCTTCCGGTCTCAGGCCGGATGCGGCGGCGTCCGATTATAGCGTGACATCGTCGCATGACGAGCAGCGGTTGCAGGACGGAAGAAGGACGGGACCACGCGCGCACGGCCGCGCGTCGTCGCAACAGCATGAAGAGGTTGGGTTTGCAGATGAATGAACGGCGGGCCGCATGGCCCGCGCTTGCGATTCTGATCGGCGCGTCGGTATGGGGCCTGATCTGGTATCCGCTGCGGCTGCTGGCGTCGCTCGGCGTGACGGGCACGGCAGCGAGCGCCGCGACGAGCTTGGTCGCGTGCGCGTTCGTGCTGTGTGTGCGGCGCAAGTCGATCGTGACGGTGCGCTGGCATTGGCTGCTGCCCGCGCTTGCCGTCGCGGCGGGCGTGACGAATCTGGGCTTCGTCTGGGGCACGATACATGGCGAAGTGCTGCGCGTGATGCTGCTCTTTTACCTGACGCCCGCGTGGACCGCGATCTACGCGCACTTCATCCTGCGCGAGCGCCTGACGGCCGCGGGCGCGGCACTCGCCGCACTGTCGCTCGCCGGTGCGGCGTTGATGCTGTGGTCGCCGCGGCTGGGCATGCCGCTGCCGTCCAATCCTGCCGAGTGGGCGGGGCTTGCGGCCGGGCTGAGCTTCGCGATGAGCAACGTGCTCGTCGTCAAGGCAAGCCGCGAGCTGCCGCAGATGAAACCCGAGATGCGCACGGCGACGCTGTTCGGCGGCGCGGCCGCGCTCGGCATCGTGGCGTCGTTCGTCGAAGGCTTGCCCGCGCTGCCCGCGGCGCAGCACCTGGGCGCGGCCGCGCTGCTCGTCGTCGGCATCGGCGTGACGGTGGCGGTGAACAACATGCTGGTTCAATATGGCCTGTCACGGGTGCCGGCGAACCGCGCGGCGATCATCATGCTGTTCGAGATTCTCATCACCGCGCTGTCGGCGTGGCTTTTTGCCAACGAGGCGCCGAGCGCGCGCGAATGGGCGGGCGGCCTTTGCATCGTCGTCGCGACCCTATTGTCGAGCCGCGTGCATCGCGCCCGGCCGGCCGGGGACGAGCCGGGCGAGCCGCGGGACGGCACACGCGCGATGGTATGATTGCCCCATACGCGGGGCCGAATGCTTGACAGCACGGCCCCGTTTTTCGAATCTTGGGCGTGTCGCGCCGCGCCGCGCCTGTTTCAATCCGTTTCACACTCTTTACCACCGGTACTGCCGTGCGTCTGAGCTCGATCAAACTCGCTGGCTTCAAATCTTTCGTCGATCCCACGCACTTCCAGGTCCCAGGCCAATTGGTCGGCGTGGTGGGCCCGAACGGGTGCGGCAAGTCCAATATCATCGACGCCGTGCGCTGGGTGCTCGGCGAATCGCGCGCGTCCGAGCTGCGCGGCGAATCGATGCAGGACGTGATCTTCAACGGCTCGACCACGCGCAAGCCCGGCAGCCGCGCGAGCGTCGAGCTGATCTTCGACAACTCCGACGGCCGCGCGGCCGGCCAGTGGGGCCAGTACGGCGAGATCGCCGTGAAGCGCGTGCTCACGCGCGACGGCACGTCGAGCTACTACATCAACAATCTGCCCGCGCGGCGCCGCGACATCCAGGACATCTTCCTCGGCACCGGCCTGGGCCCGCGCGCTTACGCGATCATCGGGCAGGGGATGATCGCGCGGATCATCGAGGCAAAGCCCGAGGAGCTGCGCGTGTTCCTCGAAGAGGCCGCGGGCGTGTCGAAGTACAAGGAGCGCCGCCGCGAGACCGAAAACCGGCTGCACGACACGCGTGAGAACCTGACGCGCGTCGAGGACATCATCCGCGAGCTGGGTGCCAATCTCGAGAAGCTCGAGGCGCAGGCGGTCGTGGCGACGAAGTACAAGGAACTCGTTGCCGACGGCGAGGAGAAGCAGCGCCTGCTGTGGCTGCTGCGCAAGAACGAGGCGGTAGCCGAGCAGCAAAAGCAGCGGCACGCGATCGGGCAGGCGCAGATCGAACTCGATGCGCAGACCGCTAAGCTGCGCGAGGTCGAGGCGCAGCTCGAGACGCTGCGCGTCGCGCACTATTCGGCGAGCGACGCGATGCAGGGCGCGCAGGGCGCGCTGTACGAAGCGAACGCCGAGGTGAGCCGGCTCGAGGCCGAGATCAAGTTCATCGTCGAATCGCGCAACCGCGTGCAGGCGCAGATCGCGGCGCTCGTCGCGCAGCAGGAGCAATGGCGCGCGCAGGCGCAAAAGGCGCAGGGCGATCTGGAGGAAGCAGAGGAGGCGCGCGCGATCGCCGAGGAAAAGGCCGCACGCGCCGAAGACGATGCCGCGGCCAAGCACGACGCGCTGCCCGCGCTCGAGACGCGCTGGCGCGACGCGCAGGCGCAGTTGAACGACGAGCGCGGCAGGATCGCGCAGACCGAGCAGTCGCTCAAGCTCGAGGCCGCGCACCAGCGCAACGCCGATCAGCAGCTCCAGCAGCTCCAGCAGCGGCACGAGCGCCTGAAGGCGGAGGCGGGCGGGCTCGACGCGCCGGACGAGGCGCAACTCGAGGAACTGCGCATGCAGCTTGCCGAGCACGAGGAGATTCTTGCCGACGCGCAGGCGCGCCTGGCCGACGCGCAGGACGCGCTGCCGACGCTCGACGCCGAGCGCCGCGCGGCGCACGAGCGGGTGCAGGCCGAAAGCGCGCAGATTCACCAGCTCGAGGCGCGGCTTGCCGCGCTCAAGCAGTTGCAGGAGAACGTGCAGACGGAAGGCAAGATCCAGCCGTGGCTCGACAAGCACGAACTGGGCGCGTTGCCGCGTCTGTGGAAAAAACTGCATGTCGAGGCCGGCTGGGAGCCCGCGCTCGAAGCGGTGCTGCGCGAGCGGCTCGCGGCGCTGGAAGTATCCAATCTCGACTGGGTGAAGGCGTTCGCGAGCGACGCGCCGCCCGCGAAGCTCGCGTTCTACGCGCCGCCGCCCGCGGGCGAGCCGCCCGCCGCGCCGGGCGCGTTGCGCGCGCTGCTGTCGCTCGTGCGTATCGACGACGCCGGCTTGCGCGCGGTGCTCAACGACTGGCTCGGCGCGGTGTTCGTCGCCGACGATCTCGCGCAGGCGCTCGCCGCGCGCACGCAATTGCCGCCGGGCGGCGCGTTCGTCGTGAAAGCGGGCCATGTCGTCACGCGGGCCGGCGTGCAGCTTTACGCAGCGGATTCCGAGCAGGCCGGGATGCTCGCGCGCGCGCAGGAAATCGAGAATCTGGCGCGCCAGGTGCGCGCGCAGGCGCTGCTGTCCGACGAGGCGAAAGCCGCGGTGGTGCGCGCGGAAGCCGCGCATACCCAGGCGTCGCAGGCGCTCGCCGAAGTGCGCGGCGAGGCCGAGCGCGCGACGCAGCGCGTTCACGCGTTGCAACTCGACGTGCTGAAGCTTGCGCAGGCGCACGAGCGTTACACGCAGCGCAGCACGCAGATTCGCGAGGAACTCGAGGAGATCGGCGCGCAGATCGACGAGCAGCGCGCGCTGCGGGCGGAGTCGGAAGCGAATTTCGAACGCCACGACGCCGAACTCGCCGAATTGCAGGCACGCTTCGAAGACAACCAGCTCGCGTTCGAAGCGCTCGACGACGAATTGACCAATGCGCGTCAGCACGCGCGCGATCTCGAGCGCGCAGCGACCGATGCGCGCTTTGCCGCGCGCCAGTCGGCCAACCGGATCGACGAATTGAGGCGCACGATCCAAGTCGCGCACGACCAGAGCGAGCGCGTCGCCGCGTCGCTCGACGATGCGCGCGCGGAACTCGAGACGATCAACGAGCAGACCGCGCACACCGGCTTGCAGGATGCGCTCGAGGTGCGCGCGCAGAAGGAGGCGGCGCTTGGCGCGGCGCGCGCGGAGCTCGACGATCTGAGCGCGAAGATGCGCGCGGCCGACGAGACGCGCATCGTGGCCGAGCGCTCATTGCAGCCGCTGCGCGATCGCATCACCGAATTGCAGTTGAAGGAGCAGGCCGCGCGGATGACGAGCGAGCAGTTCGCCGAGCAACTCGCGGCGGCCGAGGTCGACGAGGCGGCGCTCGCGCAGAAGCTGACGCCGGATATGAAGCCGTCGTACCTGCAAGGCGAGGTCACGCGGCTCAACAACGCGATCAATGCGCTCGGACCGGTCAACATGGCCGCGCTCGAAGAGTTGGCGGCGGCGAGTGAGCGCAAGGTGTTCCTCGACGCGCAATCGGCCGACTTGACGAACGCGATCGAGACGCTCGAGGACGCGATTCGCAAGATCGATCAGGAAACCCGCACGCTGCTGCAGGCGACATTCGACGAAGTGAACCGTCATTTCAGCGATCTGTTCCCGCGCCTGTTCGGCGGCGGCCAGGCGAAGCTGATCATGACGGGTGATGAGATCCTCGACGCCGGCGTGCAGGTGATGGCGCAGCCGCCCGGCAAGAAAAACGCGACGATTCACCTGCTGTCGGGCGGCGAGAAAGCGCTGACCGCGACCGCACTGGTGTTCGCGATGTTCCAGTTGAATCCCGCGCCGTTCTGTCTGCTCGACGAGGTCGACGCGCCGCTCGACGACGCGAACACCGAGCGCTTCGCGAACCTTGTGCGCGCGATGTCGGACAAGACGCAGTTCCTGTTCATCTCGCACAATAAGATCGCGATGGAGATGGCCCAGCAGCTGATTGGCGTGACGATGCAGGAGCAGGGCGTGTCGCGGATCGTCGCGGTCGACATGGAAACGGCTGCCGGGTTTGCGCAGAATAACGGTTGATGACAGAGCGCGCGAAGGCGCAACGCGAATCATCGATCGCGTTCGCACGCGCCGCATGACGAAGAATTGCTGATGGAGCATGCATGGACGAGTTGACACTCGGGTTGATCGGCGCGGGCGCCGTCGTGGTGGGCGGCGTCGTGGTGTACAACGCGTGGCAGGCGGCGAAGGTGCGGCGCAGGATGCCGCGTCCGATGCCGGCCGACGCGGCCGAGGCCGCCGCGCGGCACGAGCACGACGATGCGCCTTTCATCGAGCCGGTACGGCAGCCGGCGCGCCGTGACGCCGCCGCGGGCGCGGCGCCCGCGCAGAGCGACGCCGCGCGCGTCGAGCCGACGTTCGGCGGCGCGGCGGCGGCCGTGGCGCCGGCCGATACGCCCGCCGATCTGCAAGCCGAGGCGACTGCCGCGAACGGCGCGGCCGAACCCGCCGCCGAGCCGGCGCAAACGCAGGGCGCGGAAGGACAAAGCGCGCCGCCTGCCGCGGCCAGCGCCACCGCGGCACCCGAACCCGTCGAGCCAGTATTGCCCGCCGCGACCACGATTTCGGCTGCGCCGCCCGCAATCGTCGACAAGCGGATCGACTGCATCGTGCCGATTCGCCTCGCGGGCCCGCTCGCGGGCGACAAGATTCTCCCCGCCGCGCAGCGGCTGCGCCGCGCGGGCAGCAAGCCGGTGCACATCGAAGGTAAGCCGGAAGGCGGCGCGTGGGAACTGCTGCAAAACGGCGTGCGCTACGAAGAGCTGCGCGCAGCCGCGCAACTCGCGAACCGCAGCGGCCCGCTCAACGAACTCGAATTCTCCGAGTTCGTCACCGGCGTGCAGCAGTTCGCGGATGCGATCGACGGCGCACCGGAGTTTCCGGACATGATGGAAACCGTATCGATGGCGCGTGAACTCGACGGCTTCGCCGCGCAGTGCGACGCGCAGTTGTCGATCAACGTGATGTCGGACGGCGCGCCGTGGTCGGCAAACTACGTGCAGGCAGTCGCGTCGCAGGACGGCCTGCTGCTGTCGCGCGACGGCACCCGCTTCGTGAAGCTCGACGCGAAGCAGAACCCGGTGTTCATGCTGCAATTCGGCGACACGAATTTTCTGCGCGACGATCTCACCTACAAGGGCGGCAACTTGATCACGCTGGTGCTCGACGTGCCGGTCGCCGACGAGGACATCTTGCCGTTCCGGCTGATGTGCGATTACGCGAAATCGCTGTCGGAGCGCATCGGTGCACGCGTGGTCGACGATCAGCGCCGGCCGTTGCCGGAATCGACGCTGCTTGCAATCGAGCAGCAATTGCTGAAGCTGTACGCGCGGCTCGAGGAGGCGGGAATTCCGGCCGGCTCGCCGGTCACGCGGCGGTTGTTCAGCCAGTAAAAGGCCGGCGCCGGCGTGCGGCCATCGGCGCCGGCGCGCGCTGACCGGTCAGGCCCGCCGCCCGGCATGCGTGTGAGCACAAGCTAAAAAATGGATCATCGACTCGTCTATCTGTTGAACGTGGGCCAGCGGCGCTTGCATCGATGGACGCAGGCGCGCACCGCCGCGGGGGGCGTGACCGCGGCCCAGGCCGGGCTGCTGTTTTTTCTCGGCAAGCATGACGGCTCGCTGATGAGCGAGGCGGCCGCCGCGCTGGATCTCGGCGCGCCGGGCATGAGCGGTCTCGCCGACCGGATGGAGCGGGCCGGGCTCGTCGAGCGCCGCCTCGACGAACTCGACCGGCGCGCGGCGCGGCTTTGGCTGACCGCCGGCGGGCGCGCGGCGCTCAAGCGGGCGAAGGCCGGGCTGGCCGAGTTGAATGCACGCCTGACGGACGGGTTCACGCCGTCCGAGATCGATGTGGTCGCGCGCTGGCTGGCCAGCCTGCAAGACAAGTTTCCGGCGACCGACGACGGCCTGGCGTGATGAGCCGCGCTGGTTTTCGTTCGCCCGGCGCGCGGGCGAACGCCGTCGCGGCATCCGGCAGCCGCCCGCGCCGTGCGCCCGTTGCCGCCGGTCCTATCGTTGCGCGATCTTCGTGAAGTCCGGCGGGCGTTTCTGCGCGAACGCGACGAACGCTTCCTTCGCCTCCGCGCTTGCCATGCGTTCGACGAATACCTCGCCTTCCCGATCGATCTGCGCGACCAGCTTCTCGGCTTCGCGCATCAGCCGCTTCATTGTCGCCAACGAGCCGCGCGGCTTGGCGGACAAGGTCCTGGCGATTTGCTGTGCCGCGTCGCGCAACTGCGCGAGCGGCACCACCTGATTGGCGATACCCCATGCAAGCGCGGTCGCGGCGGGCAGCGGCGCGCCGAGCGAGAACATCTCGAAGGCCCGGACATGGCCGATGCGCAGCGGCAGCAGATAGCTCGACGCCGCTTCCGGAATCAGCGCGAGATTCACGAAAGGGGTGATCAACTGCGCATCGTCGGCCAGGATGACGTAATCGCAATGCAGCAGCAAGGTTGTCCCGATTCCGACGGCCTTACCCTGCACGGCGGCGACGACCGGAATCGACGCATTCGCGAGATGGTGCAGGAAACGCACGACATGCTGCTCGCTTGGGCCGTTTCCCAACGCTTGCGCGGCGAATTCGGCGACGTCGTTGCCGGCCGTGAAGGTGTCCGCGTCGGCCTGAATCAGCAGCACCCGGACATCGTTGTCGGCGTGCGCGCGTTCGATGACGTCCGCCAGCGCGCGATACATCGCGTTGGTCAGCGCGTTCTTTTTGTCGGGGCGCGAAAGCGTAACGGTCATGATGCCGTTGGCCAGGTCGGTTTTGATTTCCGTCGTGGGCACGGTTTGTCTCCGGAGTTGAGGGGCGGGGCGCTGCTGCTTGATCTGGCGCGTGCGCGCAACGGCCTTCCAATCGGCCGCTCGCGGCGGCAAACAACATTCGCATGCGAAGTATATATGATTCGCATGCGAAACAAGTGTGACGCCGCGGCTCGGGAAATGGAAAGAGGAGGAATGGCAAGCGGATACGGGCGGCAAGCGCGACGAAACCGGCAGCGCGGCGATTCGTGCCCCCGGCGGGCGCGAACCCGGCCATTCGGCAGACCATTCAGACGATGCCGAAAAGGGCGCGAACTGAGATAATCGTCGCCTGATCAATCCCGCAATACATGCCGCCAGCATCATGGCCCGATCCTCCAAAGAACCGCCAGCCAGCCAGCCGGCCGAGCGCGCCACATGGCTGCGCGCCGAGCTTGAGCGCGCGAATTACGCTTATTACGTGCTCGACCAGCCGGATCTGCCCGACGCCGAATACGACCGCCTTTTCATCGAACTGCAGCAGATCGAGGCCGCGCATCCCGAACTCGCGACGCCCGATTCGCCGACGCAGCGCGTGAGCGGCGAGGTTGCGAGCGGTTTCACGCCGGTCGTCCACGACAAGCCGATGCTGTCGCTGAATAACGGCTTTACCGACGACGATGTCGCCGCATTCGACAAGCGCGTTGCCGACGGGCTCGACAAGCAAGCCGATCTGGCCGGCACCGTGACGGAACCTGTCGAATACGCGTGCGAGCTGAAGTTCGATGGTCTCGCGGTCTCGCTGCGCTACGAGGACGGCCGCTTCACGCAAGCGTCAACGCGCGGCGACGGTACGACCGGCGAGGACGTGACCGAAAACATTCGCACGATCCGCACCATTCCGCTGCGCTTGAAGGGGGAGCGGCTGCCGCGCGTGCTCGACGTGCGTGGCGAAGTGCTGATGTTCAAGCGCGATTTCGCGCGTCTGAACGAACGTCAGCGCGCGGCCGAGCAGCGCGAATTCGCGAATCCGCGCAACGCGGCGGCGGGCAGCTTGCGGCAGCTCGATCCGAAGATCACCGCGCAACGGCCGCTGTCGTTCTTCGCCTATGGAATCGGCGTGCTCGAAGGCGCCGATATGCCCGATACGCACAGCGGCCTGCTCGACTGGTACGAGACGCTCGGCCTGCCGGTGAACCGCGAGCGCGCCGTCGTGCGCGGCGTGGCGGGATTGCTTGCATTTTTTCGTGCGATCGGCGAGAAGCGCGAGTCGCTGCCGTATGATATCGACGGTGTCGTCTACAAGGTGAACCGGCGCGACGAGCAGGACAAGCTCGGCTTCGTATCGCGCGCGCCGCGTTTCGCGCTTGCGCACAAGTTTCCCGCGCAGGAGGCGTTGACCAAGCTCGTGTCGATCGACGTGCAGGTTGGCCGCACCGGCGCAATCACGCCAGTCGCGCGGCTCGAGCCGGTGTTCGTCGGCGGCGCGACCGTCACGAACGCGACGTTGCACAACGAGGACGAGGTGCGCCGCAAGGACATCCGGATCGGCGATACGGTGATCGTGCGCCGCGCGGGCGACGTGATTCCGGAAGTGGTGTCGGCCGTGCTCGACCGCCGCCCGGCCGATGTGCGCGAGTTCGTGATGCCCGATGTTTGCCCCGAGTGCGGCTCGAAGATCGAGCGGCTGCCGGACGAGGCGATCGCGCGCTGCACGGGCGGGCTGTTCTGCCCCGCGCAACGCAAGCAGGCGCTCTGGCACTTCGCGCAGCGCCGCGCGCTCGATATCGACGGGCTGGGTGAAAAGATCATCGATCAGCTCGTCGAGCAGAATCTCGTTCGCACGCCTGCGGATTTGTTCAACCTGGGTTTTTCGACGCTTGTCGAGCTGGACCGCTTCGCGGAGAAATCCGCGCAGAATCTGATCGATTCGCTCGAAAAGGCGAAGCACACGACGCTGTCGCGCTTCATCTACGCGCTCGGCATCCGCCATGTCGGCGAGTCGACCGCTAAGGATCTCGCGAAGCATTTCGGTTCGCTCGACCGGATCATGGACGCGTCGCTCGAGGAACTGCTCGAGGTCAACGACGTCGGGCCGATCGTTGCCGAATCGCTGCGCCAGTTTTTTGCCGAGGAGCATAACCGCACCGTCATCGAGCAGTTGCGCGCGCCGGGCAAGATTAGCTGGCCCGAAGGGCCGCCTGCGCCGCGCGAGCCGCGAGGTGTGCTCGCCGGCAAGACCGTGGTGCTGACGGGCACGCTGCCGACGCTGACCCGCGACGACGCGAAGGCGCTGCTCGAGGCGGCGGGCGCCAAGGTCACGGGCTCGGTATCGAAAAAGACCGACTATGTTGTCGCGGGCGCGGACGCGGGCAGTAAGCTCGCGAAGGCGGAGGAACTCGGCGTGCCGGTGCTGGACGAAGCGGGTATGCAAAAACTGTTGGAGGGGCAGGCGGAATGATTCGCGAGATTCTGAAAATGGGCGACCCCCGGCTGCTGGAGGTCGCCAAGCCGGTCGATGTATTCGATACGCCCGAGTTGCACGCGCTCATCGACGATATGTTCGAGACGATGGCGCATGCGAACGGCGCGGGGCTTGCCGCGCCGCAAATCGGTGTCGGGTTGCAGGTGGTCATCTTCGGCTTCGGCAGCAGCGAGCGTTACCCGGACGCGCCGCCCGTGCCGAAGACGGTGCTGATCAATCCGACGCTCGAGTATCTGCCGCCCGACATGGACGATGGCTGGGAGGGGTGTTTGTCGGTGCCGGGGATGCGCGGCGTCGTGAGCCGCTACCGGCGGGTGCGCTACAGCGGCTTCGACCAGTTCGGCGCCAAGTTCGAGCGGGTCGCGGAGGATTTTCACGCGCGCGTGGTCCAGCACGAATACGATCATTTGATCGGCAAGCTCTATCCGATGCGGATCACCGATTTCTCGAAGTTCGGTTTTGCCGAAGTGCTGTTTCCGGGGCTCGATCCCGACGCCGACGATTGAGCCGCGGCGCGGACGAATCGAGTGGCCGTATCGATCGCGGGCCGGTGACGTCCTGGTTTGCGTCGCGTGCGCCGAACATGATGGCGAGGCCGCTCGCAGGCGCATGAAAAACGCCCACCGTGATGGCGGGCGTTCCGGTGGGCGACGAACGGACGCTTGAACGCGGCGCGGCCCGCGCCATTTGCGACGCCGGAAAAGATCCGCCGTCAGAATGACTGGAGCGGCTAGAACGACTCGTCGGGCGACAAATAACGCCACTGTCCCTGCGGCAGCGCGCCGAGCATCACGCGGCCCATGCGCACACGCTTCAGGCCGATCACGTCGAGGCCGACAAGCTCGCACATCCGCCGAATCTGGCGCTTCTTGCCTTCGCGCAGCACGAAGCGAAGCTGCTCGCCGTTCTGCCAGCTCACCATCGCAGGCTTGAGCGGCACGCCGTCGAGTTCGAGGCCATGACGCAGCTTCGCGAGCAACTCGGCGGGGAAGTGCTGGTCGATATCGGTCAAGCGTTCGCCAAAGCGCACGCGCACCAGATATTCCTTGTCGATGTCGGATTGCTCGCCGATCAACTGCTTCGCGATGCGGCCGTTCTGCGTCAGCACGAGCAGGCCTGTCGAATCGATGTCGAGCCGGCCCGCCGGCGCGAGCGCGCGCAAATGCTGCGGCGAGAAACGTAGCGTGGAGCGGTCGCCGCTCCAGTGGTTGTCGCGTGTGATGAGCGTTGCGGCGGGCGCGTAACCGTCCTCAGCCTGACCGGACACGTAGCCGACCGGTTTGTGCAGCAGGATCGTCACTTGCGCCGCTTGCGCGGCGCGCGCGTTCGAATCGATTTCGACGCGCTGATCAGCGCGTACCTTGGCGCCGAGCGTGTCGATGCGCGCTCCATCCACGAGCACCCAGCCCTTCTCGATCCATTCGTCCGCTTCGCGGCGCGAGCAGAGGCCGAGTTCCGACATCCGCTTGGACAGCCGAACAAGGCCCGTTTCGTCGCTGCGGACGGCCGGGGCCGCGTCGCTTTGCGTGGCGCGGCGTTTGACCGGCTGTGCGCCCTTGAGGCCGGCGCGCGGTGCGGGACGGCGCGTATCGGTTGCGCTCGCATGCGATGCGGGGCGGCGGGACGTGCCGGACTGCGCACCGGGTTGCGTATGCTTGGCCGAGCCGTCGTATCGGCCGCTCGCGTTGCGCGTTGCGCGTTGACCAGCGGCGGGGCGCTTGTCCGCGAATGCGCGGGCGGTATCGCGAGGAGCTCGGCCGCCCGATCGCGCTTCGTCGCGCTCGCCGGTCCGGCGCGATTCGCCGGTTCGAGCCGAGCCGCCGAATTTCGTGCCGGCCGCGTCGCCGCGCTTGCCGGCCGCAGTCTTTGCCGCCCCGGCCGTTTTCGGCCTTGCCGGCGCGGCGGCGCGCGGGGCTGCCAACTTCGACGCCGACGATGCCGGCGCCGCCGATTTTTTTGCGGCGGGCTTGGCTGCCGGTTTCGTGGCCGATTTCGCGGCCGGTCCGCCTTTGCGCGTTGCCGCGCCGGCCGTTTTTGCCGGCTGCGGCTTCGCGCCGGCGATTTTGTCGAGCGGGCGAGCGGTCTTACGCGCGTGGGCGCTCGACGCCCGTACTGGGGCCCGGCCCGGCGAGGCCGGCCGGGGATTCTTGACGGTCAATTTTGTGCGCATAAATGCTGATATCTACTCACACTGCAATGGCGCGCAACAATTCGGTTTCGACTTGGATCTGCAGGCGGTTATCGGATAAGCCGCTGCCGTCAAGCATGAAAACGTCCTCGACGCGCTCGCCGAGCGTATTGATCCGCGCCGCATGGACGCCGACCCGGTGCTCGGCGAGCACGCGCGCGATCGAATAAAGAAGGCCCGGCCGGTCGTTCGCCGACACGGACAGGATGTAGTATTGGCCGCGCTCGTCGGCACGCAGGTCGACGCGCGGCGTAATCGGGAAGGTTCGCGACAGCCGCGACAGCCGCCCCTTGGCCGGTTCGGGCAACGGCGACGAAGCGGCCAGGCGCGCCGCGAGCTGCTGCTCGACGAGGTTCGCGATATCGCGGTACTGCCCGTTGCGCTCGGTCTGCGTGACGATGAAGTTGTCGAGCGCGTAACCGTGGCGCGTGGTGCTGACCCGCGCATCGAGCACCGAGAGCCCGTTGCGGTCGAAATACGCGCAAATGCCCGCGAACAGGTCGGAGCGGTCCTTCACGTAGACGAGCACCTGCAGCGCGTCGCCGACGGGCGACGGGCGCGCGCGCACGATGGCGGTGTCGGCTTCGACGTGCCGGTACAGAACGCGGGTCTGCCATGCGATGTCGGCCGCGTCGTGGCGCAGGAAGTAGCCGACATCGAGCTTGTCCCATAGCGCGCGGTGCGCGTCGGACGGCACGGTTTCGAGGCGCAGCAGCGCGAGCGCTTCCTCCTGGCGCGTCTTGAGTTCCGAATGCGGATCGGGCTGCGCGCCGCCGAGCACGGCGAGCGTCGTGCGGTACAGATCCTCGAGCAGCTTGCCTTTCCACGTGTTCCAGACCTTCGGGCTCGTGCCGCGAATGTCGGCGACCGTCAGCAGATACAGCGCGGTCAGCCGCCGCTCGCAGCCGACGAGATCGGCGAAGCGCCTGATTACGTCGGGGTCGCTCGTATCCTGCTTTTGCGCGACCTGACTCATCGTCAAATGATGCTGGACGAGCCAGACGATGAGCGCCGCGTCGCTGCCGGCAATGCTGTGGTCTCGACAGAAGCGCCGCGCGTCGGCCATTCCCAGCACCGAATGGTCGCCGCCGCGGCCTTTCGCGATATCGTGGAAGAGGGCGGCCACATACAGCACCCACGGCCGCTCGAAATTCACGATGAGCTGGCTGCAAAACGGGTATTCATGCGCGTGCTCGGCAACCGCGAAGCGTCGAATGTTGCGCAGCACCATCAGAATGTGCTGATCGACCGTATATACGTGATAGAGGTCGTGCTGCATCTGTCCGACGATGCGCCGGAAGTTCAGCAAATAGCGGCCGAGCACGCTTGTCTGATTCATCAGCCTGAACGCGTGCGTGATGCCTTCCGGCTGCTGGAGGATTTCTATGAACGTGCGGCGGTTGCGCGGATCGCGCCGCCACGCGTTGTTCATCACGTCGCGCGAGTTGTAGAGCGCGCGCAGCGTGCGTGCGGACAGCCCCTTCACGCCGCGCACCGTTTCGTAAAGCAGGAACGCTTCGAGGATCGCATCGGGGTGGCGTGCGAACAGATCGTCCGCGGCGATTTCCAGCATTCCCTGTTTCTCGACGAAGCGCCCAGGCGACAGCACGCGCGTAATGCCGCTCGTTGCCGGGAACAGTTGCGCCTCGATGTTCTGGATCAGAATCGTCGCCAGTTGCGTGACGGCCTTCGCGGCCCAGTAATAGCGGCGCATCAGCTGCTCGCTCGCGCGCTTGGCGGGCGTCGGTTGATAACCGAAGCTCTCGGCCGCCTGCGTTTGCAAATCGAACACGAGGAGATCCTGTCTGCGCCCGGCGATCACATGCAGCCGCGCGCGCAGCGTTTTCAGGAATCCCTCGTTGCGGCGCAGCTCGCGCGCCTCGCGATCGGTGATGAGGCCGCGCGTGTCGAGTTCGCGCCAACTGCTGCCGAAGCCCGCCGCGCGGGCGATCCATAGAATCGTTTGCAGATCGCGCAGCCCGCCGGGGCTTTCCTTGATGTTCGGCTCGAGGCTATACGGCGTGTCCTGGAACTTCGCGTGGCGCTGACGAAGTTCGAGCACCTTGGCCTGGAAGAACGCGCGTGCGTCGAGCGCTTCCCGGTAGCGCAGCATGAAGCGCTCGAAGAGCGCGGTGCTGCCGACGATCCGGCGCGCTTCGAGCAGCGACGTCTGCACGGTGATGTCCTGCGCCGCCTCGTCGAGACACTGGCCGACGGTGCGCACGCTGCTGCCGATCTCGAGCCCCAGATCCCATGCCATGCCAATGAAGCGCTCGATCCGCTCGTCGAGTTCGTTGGCGTGCGAGTCGGGCAACAGCACCAGGATGTCGACGTCCGAATGCGGCGCCAGTTCGCCCCGGCCGTAGCCGCCGACCGCCACGAGCGTAAGCGCCGTGGTCAGCCCGCAGTCGCTCCATAGGCGGCGCAGCGCGTCGTCGGTCGCGCGCGACAGCGCGTGCATCAGCGGCGTGACGTTGGCCGCGGATTTGAAGCGCATGAGCAACTCGGCCTTGGCCGCCTTGAATTCGGCCTTGCGCGGCGGTGTGGACGGCGGCGCGACGGAAACGCTCATGGGCAGCGATCGACCAGGCGATGGTTGGGCAATTGAAAGAAATGCGCCGCCCGAACGATTGTCGGGCGGCGCTGGCAATAAGCTGCGACGCGCTCGGCGCGGGCGCGCTTCGCTCAGACGGCGGCGGCCGCGTGCGCGGCAAGCGCCGGGCGCGCAGGTGTGCCGGCCGACACGGTCAGCACGTCATAGCCAGTGTCGGTGACGAGCACCGTATGCTCCCATTGCGCAGACAGGCTGCGGTCGCGGGTTTTGACGGTCCACTGGTCAGGCATCGTGCGGATGTCGCGCTTGCCGGCGTTGATCATCGGCTCGATCGTGAAGATCATGCCGGGCTTAAGCTCCACGCCCGTGCCTGGCCGGCCGTAGTGGACAACTTGCGGGTCCTCGTGAAACACCGTGCCGATCCCGTGACCGCAATATTCGCGCACGACGCTGTAGCCTTGGCCTTCCGCATGCTTCTGGATCACATAGCCGATATCGCCGAGATGCGCGCCCGGCTTCACTTGCTCGATGCCGAGCCACATGCATTCGTAGGTGGTTTGCACGAGACGCTTCGCGAGGATCGAGCCGTCGCCGACGATGAACATCCGGCTCGTGTCGCCGAAATAGCCGTTTTTGATGACGGTGATGTCGAGGTTGACGATGTCGCCGTTCTTCAGCGTCTTGTCGCCGGGGATGCCGTGGCAGATCACGTCGTTGACTGACGTGCAGATCGCCTTCGGATACGGCGGGTAGCCGGGCGGCTGGTAGTTGAGCGGCGCGGGAACCGTGTTCTGCACGTTGGTCATGTATTCGTGGCAGAGGCGGTCGAGTTCGCCCGTCGTCACGCCCGCGACGACGAATGGCGTGATGTAATCGAGCACTTCGCTCGCGAGCCGGCAGGCGACGCGCATCTGGGCGATGTCGTGTTCGTTTTTGAGCGTAATGGCCATGGTCGATGCCTGGAGTGCGATGAATTAGGCAATTATCGCACCTTATTCCCGGTGCCGCAGCGTCTTTGCCGACGCAATGGGTGCCCCAATGGGCGCGGCGAGGGCGGTGCAGCCGGGCGCCGGGGCGCCCCCCGCCGTGCGATCCGATCCGGAAAAGGCGGCATGACTTGAGAGCCGCCGCCGCCGTGTGCTATAATTTTCGGCTAAGTCGACGCTGAAATTGCGATTTTCCGCTTGCCTGAACGGCGGGCGGCGAAAGCGCGGTGGCGGCGAAGGCTTCAGGCGTAACGTTCCAGGCGGTTGCATTGTCGGGGAGCGTGCGCCGAATCGCAAGCCGGGGCAACCAGGGTGTCGCGCGACGATCGGATGTCCGGATCGCGCCGATGCGGCCGCCGGCTTAAGACCCCAACCCTCGTGGAGAAATTCTGATGGCAGTCACGATGCGCCAAATGCTGGAAGCCGGTGTCCACTTCGGTCACCAAACGCGCTTCTGGAACCCGAAGATGGCGCCGTTCATCTTCGGTCACCGTAACAAGATTCACATCATCAACCTCGAAAAGACGCTGCCGATGTACAACGACGCGCTGAAGTACGTGCGTCAGCTGGCGGCGAACCGGGGCACGATCCTCTTCGTCGGCACGAAGCGTCAGTCGCGCGACACGATCGCGCAGGAAGCACAGCGCGCCGGCATGCCGTTCGTCAACGCGCGTTGGCTCGGCGGCATGCTGACCAACTTCAAGACGCTGAAGGTGTCGATCAAGCGCCTGAAGGACATGGAGGCGGCGGTCGAGGCGGGCGAGCTCGAGAAGATGAGCAAGAAAGAAGCGCTGCTGTTCGAGCGCGAGATCGCGAAGCTGCAAAAGTCGATCGGCGGCGTGAAGGACATGGGCGGCATTCCGGACGCGATCTTTGTCGTCGACGTCGGCTACCACAAGATCGCCGTCACTGAGGCGAACAAGCTGGGCGTGCCGGTGATCGCGGTGGTCGATACGAACCACTCGCCGGAAGGCGTCGATTACGTGATCCCGGGCAACGACGATTCGAGCAAGGCCGTCGCGCTGTACGCGCAAGGCGTCGCCGATGCGATCCTCGAAGGCCGTGCGAACGCGGTCAACGAAGTGGTCCAGGCGGTGCGCGGCGACGACGAATACGTCGAGGAAAACGCGTAACCGGCCCCGAGCCGGCGCAAAAAGGGGGCTCTAGACAAGCCCCCTTTTTTTAAGCCGATTTTTTTGGGCGGCCTGACGGCTGACTGTGGCGCGCAACGATTTCGCGCGGCTGCCCGGAAACGAATGCCGGCCGTTCGCGTCGAAGTGCGGGCGGCGTTGTGAATACAGACTCAAGGAGCGAATGATGGCGGCAATTACCGCAAGCATGGTGGCAGAACTGCGCGCGAAGACCGACGCACCGATGATGGAGTGCAAGAAGGCGCTGACGGAAGCCGACGGCGACCTGGCCAAGGCCGAAGAGCTGCTGCGCGTGAAGCTCGGCAACAAGGCGAGCAAGGCGGCATCGCGCGTGACGGCCGAAGGCGTCGTCGCATCGTTCGTCGGCGGCAACGCCGGCGCGCTCGTCGAGCTGAACTGCGAAACCGACTTTGTCGCGAAGAACGACGATTTCCTCGCATTCTCGAAGCAGGTCGCGGAACTCGTGGCGAGCCAGAATCCGGTCGACGTCGCCGCGCTGTCGGCGCTGCCGCTCGACGGCAAGACGGTCGACGAAGTGCGTCTCGCGCTCGTCGGCAAGATCGGCGAGAACATCTCGATCCGCCGCTTTGTCCGTTTCGAAACCGCCAACAAGCTCGCGACGTACCTGCACGGCAGCCGCATCGGCGTGATCGTCGAGTACACCGGCGAGCAAGAGCAGGTCGGCAAGGACGTCGCGATGCATATCGCGGCGATGAAGCCGGTTTCGCTGTCGGCCGAAGAAGTTCCGGCTGACCTGATCGAGAAGGAGCGCCGCGTTGCCGAGCAGAAGGCGGCCGAATCGGGCAAGCCGGCCGAGATCGTCGCGAAGATGGTCGACGGCAGCGTCCAGAAGTTCCTGAAGGAAGTGTCGCTGCTGAACCAGCCGTTCGTGAAAAACGACAAGCAGACGGTCGAGCAGATGCTGAAGGCCGCGAATTCGGCGGTGCAGAAGTTCGCGCTGTTCGTCGTCGGTGAAGGCATCGAGAAGCGCCAAGACGATTTCGCGGCGGAAGTGGCCGCACAAGTCGCTGCTGCGAAGCAGCAGTAACGCTCGCGGTAGCCAGCAGTAGCAGTACGTATGACCCGCGGCGTGCCTTTCGCCGCGGTCGGCGCCGCCGCCGGGCCGGGCGATGTAGTCCGGTCGACCCGGCGGCGCTTGCCCGAATCAGCATTTCGCCCCTACAGTTCGTGCTTGTCATCCTCTCGTCGCTCGGAAGCTCCTATGTCCAATGCCTATAAACGCGTCCTCCTCAAACTCTCCGGCGAAGCTCTGATGGGCGATGATGCCTTCGGCATCAATCGCGCGACGATCGAGCGGATGGTTGCCGATATTTCGGAAGTCGTCCGTCTCGGCACGCAGCTCGCGGTCGTGATCGGTGGCGGCAATATTTTCCGCGGCGTGGCGGGCGGCGCGGCTGGCATGGACCGCGCGACGGCCGATTACATGGGGATGCTCGCAACGATGATGAACGCGCTCGCGCTGCAAGACGCGATGCGTCACGCTGGCATCGAGGCGCGCGTGCAATCGGCGCTTCGGATGGACCAGGTCGTCGAGCCTTACATCCGCCCGCGCGCGATCCGTCAGTTGGAGGAAGGCAAAGTGGTGATCTTCGCGGCGGGCACGGGCAACCCGTTCTTCACCACCGATACGGCGGCCGCGTTGCGCGGCTCGGAAGTCGGCGCCGAGGTCGTGCTGAAGGCAACGAAGGTTGATGGCGTCTATTCGGCCGACCCGAAAAAAGATCCGTCCGCGACGCGCTATTCGTCGATCAGCTTCGACGAAGCGATCGGCCGTAACCTGCAGGTGATGGACGCGACCGCTTTCGCGCTCTGCCGTGACCAGAAGCTGCCGATCCGCGTGTTTTCGATCAATAAGCCGGGCGCGCTCAAGCGCGTCGTGCAAGGTGAGGATGAGGGCACGCTCGTCCACGTGTAAACTCCCGCCGATGCGGGCAACCCGGGCGGCGCCGGATGCACCGCCCGTTGTACCGTTGTCCGCGTCGTTTTGAAGTCTGGAAGGTTCGGAGGTAGAAATGAGTGTCGCTGATATCAAAAAGGGCGTCGAGCAGAAGATGCAGCGTTCGATCGAGGCGTTCAAGAACGATCTGGCGAAGGTCCGCACGGGCCGCGCGCATACGGGTTTGCTCGACCACGTGCAGGTGGACTACTACGGCTCGATGGTGCCGATTTCGCAGGTTGCGAATTTGACGCTCGTCGACGCGCGCACGATCGGCGTGCAGCCGTGGGAGAAAAACATGGTCGCGAAGGTCGAGAAGGCGATCCGCGAGGCCGATCTGGGGCTGAACCCGGCGACCGCGGGCGATCTGATCCGCGTGCCGATGCCGCCGCTCACCGAAGAGCGCCGCCGCGAGCTGACGAAGGTCGTCAAGAGCGAGGGCGAGACGGCGAAGGTCGCGATCCGCAATTTGCGCCGCGACGCGAACGAGCAATTGAAGAAGCTCGTGAAGGACAAGGAAATCTCCGAAGACGACGAGCGCCGTGCAGGCGACGACGTGCAGAAGTTGACCGACAAGCACGTGGCGGAAATCGACAAGCTCGTTCAGACGAAGGAAGCGGAGATCATGACGGTCTGACGCCGTCGTATCGTCGAGTGCATTGCACTTTTTTCCCGCAGCTATAGTCTTTCAGCGGCCATGACTTATACCAGTTCCACCGTTCACGTACCTGACGTCACGAACGTGCCGCGTCACGTGGCGATCATCATGGACGGCAACGGCCGTTGGGCGACTGAGCGCCGCTTGCCGCGCGTCGCAGGGCATACGCGCGGCGTCGATGCGGTGCGTGCCGTCGTCGAGGGGTGCGCGCGGGCGGGCGTCGAATACCTGACGCTATTCGCGTTCAGTTCCGAGAATTGGCGCCGGCCGACCGACGAAGTGTCGTTTCTGATGCGCCTGTTCATCACCGCGCTCGAGCGTGAGGTCGGCAAACTGCACGCGAACGGCATCCGGCTGCGCGTCGTCGGCGATCTGTCGAAGTTCGAGCCGCGCATCCAGGCGCTGATCCGCCGGGCGGAAACGAAGACGGCGCGCAACACGCGCCTGACATTGACGATCGCCGCGAACTACGGCGGCCGCTGGGACATCCTGCAGGCGACGCAACGGCTCGTCGAACAGGCGGCGCGCAAAGGGCGCGCGGTCGAGATCGACGAGGATGCGTTTGCCAGCCATCTGGCCATGGCCTATGCGCCGGAGCCGGATCTTTTCATCCGTACCGGCGGCGAGCAGCGCGTCAGCAATTTCCTGCTGTGGCAGCTTGCTTACGCCGAATTTTATTTTACCGACAAATTCTGGCCGGATTTCGACGGCAACGCGCTCGCCGAGGCGCTCGCGTCTTATACGCACCGTGAACGCCGGTTCGGCCGCACGAGCGCGCAGCTCGAACCCCAAGCTCAGGACGCCGATTCCCTTTCATGCTGAAGACCCGTGTGATCACGGCGGTCGTGCTGCTGGCGGTATTGCTGCCTGTGACGCTGTTCGCGCCGCTTGCCGGATTCGGCGCGCTGATTGCGCTCGCGCTCATGTTCGCCGCGTGGGAATGGGGGCGGCTGCTCGCGCTCGGCAGCGCCGGCTCGATTGGCTACGCGGCGCTCGCGGCGCTCGCGCTTGCGGCGAGCACGCGGCTCGGTATCGGCGCGCAGGCGGCGCGGCCGTTGTTCGCGGCGGCCGGTATTTTCTGGCTCTTGATCGGCCCCTATGCGCTCGCGCGCAAGCCGGTGCTCGCAGCGCGCGCGTGGCGGCTGTTTCTGCTCGCGGCTGGCCTTGTCGTGTTCGCCGCGTGCTGGCACGCGCTGGTTGCCGCACGTGCGATAGGCGTACCCTTCGTGTTGTCGCTATTGCTGGTGGTGTGGCTTGCCGATATCGGCGCATACTTTGCCGGCAAACGGTTTGGCAAGCATAAGCTCGCGCCGTCGGTCAGTCCGGGCAAAACCTGGGAAGGCGCGGCTGGAGGCTGGCTCGCGGTGATGGCCGTGGCCGGCGCGGCCTCGGTTTCGCATGTTTTCGACCCGACCCTGTATTCGGCGCTCGGCATGCGCTACGGCGTGGCGGGGGCGTTCGCCGCGCTGTCCGTGCTCGTCGCGTCCAGCGTGGTCGGCGATTTGTTCGAATCGTTGCTCAAGCGCCAAGCGGGCGTGAAAGATTCGAGCGGTTTGTTGCCCGGGCACGGCGGCGTGCTCGATCGCGTCGACGCACTGTTGCCCGTGTTGCCGCTCGCGCTGCTGCTGCTCGGTTAAAACTCGACTTACATCATGCAAAAACGTCTGACATTGCTCGGTTCGACGGGCTCGATCGGAGACAGCACGCTCGACGTCGTCGCGCGCCATCCCGAGCGCTTCGCGGTTCATGCGCTGACCGCGCACCGCAACGGCGACAAGCTCGTCGCCCAATGCCTGCGCTTTGCGCCCGATATCGCGGTGGTCGGCGACGCCGACACCGCCGCGCGCGTCGATGCGCAACTTCGCGCGGCGGGCAGCAAAACGCAGGTCGCGTATGGCCCGCAGGCGCTCGTCGACGTGTCGACGAGCGACGGCTGCGATACCGTGGTCGCGGCAATCGTCGGTGCGGCGGGGTTGGCGCCAAGCTTGGCCGCCGCGCGCGCGGGCAAGCGCATCCTGCTGGCGAACAAGGAAGCGCTCGTGATGTCGGGCACGATTTTCATGGATGCGGTGCGCGATCATCACGCGATCTTGCTGCCTGTCGACAGCGAGCACAATGCGATTTTCCAGTGCATGCCGCGTGATGCAGCCGAGCACGGCGGCATTGCCAAGATCATCGTGACCGCGTCGGGCGGCCCATTCCGCACTCGCGAACCGGCGACGCTCGCCAATGTGACGCCCGACGAGGCGTGCAAACATCCCAACTGGGTAATGGGCCGCAAGATTTCGGTCGATTCGGCGACGATGATGAACAAGGGCCTCGAAGTGATCGAGGCGCATTGGCTGTTCGGCCTGCCCGGCGAGCGGATCGACGTGCTGATTCACCCGCAGAGCGTGATTCATTCGCTCGTGTCGTATAAGGACGGTTCGGTGCTCGCGCAGCTCGGCAACCCGGATATGCGCACGCCGATCGCGCATGCGCTGGCGTTTCCGGAGCGGGTCGATGCTGGCGTTGCGCCGCTCGATCTCGCGCAGATCGCCGCGCTGTCGTTCGAAAAGCCCGATTTCGCGCGCTTTCCTTGTCTCGCGCTCGCGCTGCAGGCGCTCGACGCGGGCGGCGTCGCCAGCGCGGCGCTCAACGCGGCGAACGAAATCGCGGTCGAGGCGTTCCTGTCGCGGCGGATTCGCTTTACCGCTATCGCGCAGACTGTCGAGGCGGTGCTCGATAGGCTCGATAATCGCACGCCGAGCGGTCTCGACGACGTGATCGGCGCCGATGCCGCCGCGCGCCGCGCTGCCGCCGCGTTCATCGACAAACTGCCCGCGCCCGACGTGACGCGGGCCGCGTGAATGGAGCCGCTGCGCTCATGAACATGCTGATCGAACTGCTCGCATTTGCGGTGGCGATCGGCGTGCTGGTCGTCGTGCATGAATATGGGCACTACCGCGTCGCGCGCTGGTGCGGCGTGAAGGTGCTGCGCTTCTCGATCGGATTTGGCGCGCCCGTCGCGCGCTGGGTCAGCAAGAAGACCGGCACCGAATGGACACTGTCCGCGCTGCCGCTTGGCGGCTACGTGAAGATGCTCGACGAGCGTGATCCCGGCGACGGTATTCGCGCGCACGAGTTGCCGCATGCGTTCAACCGGCAATCGGTCGGCAAGCGGATCGCGATCGTCGCGGCCGGCCCGGTGGCGAACTTCCTGCTGGCGATCGTGCTGTTCGCGCTCGTTTTCGCGACCGGCGTGACGGAGCCCGCGGCCGTCATCGCGCCGCCGGCCGCGGGCACGAGCGCCGCGCTCGCCGGATTCGACGGCGGCGAAACCGTCGTGTCGATCCGCGATGCGCATGGCGGCGAGGCAACGCCGGTGCGCTCGTGGTCCGATCTGCGCTGGAAGCTGCTGTCCGCCGCGATGGACCACCGCGACGTCGTGCTCGGCGCGCGAAACGGCGGGGCGCACGCATCCGGCGACACGTTCGATTTTCGCGTCGATCTGCATCGGCTCGACGATCGCGACCTCGACGGCGATTTCATGATGCGTCTTGGTTTCGATCAGGGCGGCGGCGCGCTCGCGGTGACGTCGGTGCAGCCGGGCAGTGCCGCGCAGCAAGCGGGATTGCAGCCGGGCGACAAGCTCGTCGCGCTCGACGGCGCGCGCATCGGCAGCTCGTCGCGCTTCATCGACGACGTGAAGGCGCACGCGGGGCGGGCGCTGGCGCTGCGCATCGAGCGCGCGGGTGTCGAGCGCACGCTGACGATCGTCCCGCAGGCACAGCGCGATGACGAGACGGGTCGGCAAGTCGGCCGCATCGGCGCGGCGCTCGCGCTGAAGACGCCGATGGTCGACGTGCGCTACGGCGTGCTCGAGAGCGTCGAATTCGGCGCGCGGCGCACTTGGGATATCGCGCTGTATTCGCTGAAGATGTTCGGCCGGATGGTGACGGGCGACGCGTCGCTGAAAAATCTGTCGGGACCGGTGACGATCGCCGATTACGCGGGTAAGAGCGCGCGCCTCGGATGGTCGGCATTTCTATCGTTTCTCGGCCTTGTCAGCATTAGCCTCGGTGTACTGAACCTGCTGCCGATTCCGGTTTTGGACGGGGGGCATCTGTTATATTATCTGGTTGAAGCCGCGACCGGTAAGGCCGTATCGGAGCGCTGGCAACTGATTCTGCAAAGAGCGGGATTGATCTGCATCGTCGCGTTGTCGGCGATCGCACTGTTCAACGATCTGGCTCGGTTAATCCATTTTTGACGCATCGGGCGGTGCCGTTAAGGTTTGCCGCCTGACCTGATGCAAGCTTAAACACTGGGGATGCATGTTGTTGAAACCTCATGGCTTCGTACCGAAGGCGGTAGC
>NZ_LOWB01000105.1 GCF_001522865.1 Burkholderia sp. TSV86
ACCAGAATCACGTCGATCGGGTAATGCAGGCGCCGAAATACCTTCGCCAACATCGAATTCAGCGCTTGATTCATCGTCCACATCGCAGCTTCATTGACGCACTCAGCATACCACCCGCCTTATTGCGACAGAACCCAATGAGATGGGTCTCGCGCCCGGCAAGTGATAAGGTGCACGCGAGGCTCAGCCGATCAAGCAAATATTGGAGCCACGCAGCCATTTGCAGCTGCTCGAACGCCCCGTCGTCGACGGGACGGTATAGGGTGTTATAAGTCAGCATTGGAAATCCCAAGAATCATTACGCTGCGATAGCGGAATACGTGCAGGCCCTGGTAGCCGGGCCGCACGGGTACGACTTGTAGCAGGTGTGGCGGGTTAGGCCACCCGCCGCATACGTTGCATTACTGCACGAGGAACTTCGGCGACGTGTTGATCGTGCCCACAACGCTGCAGCCGCCGGACAGTTGCGAGTTGTTGAACGTCAACGACGAGTTCGCGCTGCTAAACGCCGTCGCCACCTTGCTCGGGCCGCATGCGCCCAGCGGGGTGTTGACCTGCACGTTGTTGATCGTCAGCTGCGTCGTGGTGTCGGCCTGGCCGCTCCACGGCGTGACAGCGGAGATCGAGCCGCACAGAGCGCTGCCGGCGGCAAACGTCGCCGACGTGATCTGGACGATGCCGGTCGTGGTGATCGTACCGTTGAACGTCGCGGTACAGTTCAGGCCGATGCCCTTGGTGAGCGTCGTCGGGCCCGTGGCGGAGAACGGCTCGCCGTTGGGGTTCATCGGCTGACCGTCGGCACGGCTCACGGTGACGGCGAAGGCAGGCGCAGCTGCAACGGTTGCGAATGCCATAGCAACAACAAACGAAACAATTTTACGAGTGCTCATAGGAACTGCCTCACTTGACGAATGGCGGCTTGCCGCCGGTTATGTGACGTCGAAGCCGGTACGATCCGGCCGCTCCGTCACGGGAACCAGGACGCGTCGATGGCGCGTCCGTGGATCAGAACTTGTAGGAAATCCCGACGAACGTGATCAACGGATCCGCCTTCAGCTTGGTACGCGTGGTCGCGAGCGTCGTGCCGTCGGCCGCCTTGACGACCAGCGACGAGAACGTCTTCAACGGCATGTAGGTCAGCGTGGCCGTGAGCGCCCACTTGTTCGTGAGCGCATAGCTCGCGCCGATGTTGTAGACCGGCGTCCACGACGACGACGCCTTGCCCTCCACCGACGTCGGGCCGGGCTTGCCGGCGCCCGCCGCGAGCACGCTGCCGAGGTTCTCGTTGATGTCCTTGGCGAAATTGCCGTTGAGCTCGATGTTGGTGAACCAGCTGTACGCGACGCCGATGCCGACGAACGGCCGGAACTTCGCGGTCGGCGCGTTGAAGTAGTACTGCAGGATCACCGTCGGACTCCATTGCCGCGCGTTCTTCACGGCCGGCTGATTCGACGGCTTGTCCATATCGACGTTGCCGAGCGCGCCCGCCGGGCCGAACGGCTTGATGGTCCCGTGCCCGGTCAGCGTGAATTCCGGCGGAATGCCCATCACCGACGTCACCGCGATGTGATCGGTGAAGAAGTGCGTGAGCGTCAGGCCGACGGTATCCGCATTGTTGACGGTCAGGCTCGTGCCCGGCGACGTGAACGAGCCGGGCAGCCGCAGCGGGCTGTTGATCGGCATGTTCGCGACGTTGGTCGTGAGGCCGTTGGTCGAATCCTGCGGCATGATGTGCAGCCAGCCGAGCGTCGCGACGTTGTCGCCCGCCTGCTGGGCCAGCGCGCCTGTCGACGCGCACGCGACGACACACGCAGCAATCAGCTTTTTCATGAGATCTCCTCGCATTCTGCTTTGGCGATGCCGGCGCGCCGCGCCGGACATCGTCCGTCTCCTGTTTTATCCGGACGTCTATTGCACGAACGCGCCCACGGTGAAGTACGGGTTGCTGGTGTCGCTCATGTCGAGGAAGCCGAACGCGCCGCCGGTGAAGATGAGCTTGCCGGTGGGCGGACCCGATGCCGCGCTCGTCTGCACCGTCGTGACCACGCCCGGCACGGTCTGCGCGAAATTCAGGTTGAGCGCGCGGGTGAGCGACGCCTGCGATGCGTTGAACGGATCGAGCAGCGTCGCCTGCGCACCCACCAGCGCGGTCGCGCGGTAGTTGAACTGGCTGTCGACGCCCGTGTACTCGCCGTCCTGCGAGCCCTGCGCGATCGTCGCCTGCGGACTCAGGAACGAGATGCCCGACTCGTCGTCGGCCACCGGCGCGCCTTGCGTGAGATCGGAATTCGCCGCGCCGGTCCGGATGAAGATCGGCACCAGCTGGTTGCGCAGCTTGCCGACGATCAGGATCCCCTTGCCCGCCTTGGTCGGATCGAGCGACGAGAGCGTCGCCGGAATCTGCGGCTGGTAGTTGAGCGACGTGAACGCGGACGAATCCGAGCGCAGCTGGAACGGCTGATTGACGATCGCGGTCGACGCGAACGGCTGGCCGCCGTTCTTCTTGCCGAAGTTGTCCGTCTCGGTATAGCTGCCGTCGCCGCGAATGACGACCTGCGCGTCCACCGCGACCTGCGCGAAGTTCTGCGACGGCACCTGGTGATAGCCGAGCTGGTTGTAGGTGCCCGCGATCTTCGTGAGATCCGTCTCCTGCGCCGAGAAGCTGATGAACGGGTAGTACGGGAACGTCGTCTTCGGAATCTGGCCCACGCCGATCACGCCGGCGAACTGAATCGTCGCGCCCGGGATCGTGCCGCCCAGCACGCCCTCGCCGAGGAAGAAGCGCGCGGGACGATTGGGATCGAGACTCGCGTTGACGAGCCGGAACGTGCACTGGTTCAGCTTCACCGTCGGCAGCCCGGTTTCGGGCATGAGCGTGCCGCTCACCACGTTGTTCGGCGGCGCGTCGCGGGTCGGCGCCACGGTACCGGTCGTCAGCGGGATCGGCGACGCCAGGTAGGTGATCTGATAAGTCAGCTTCGTCGTGTCGAGCTGGACCTTCACCAGCTCGCCGGACCCCGATCCGCCCGTGAACACGGTGTTGTAGTCGATCGTCTGCGGGCACAGCCGGACCACGGGCGCCGGGGGCGGGTCGGCATCGCCTCCGCATGCGGTCAAGACGGGAGCCAGCGCCGCGACGGCCATCCATTTTTGCCAATACATAGGAATCCTCGATATCGTGAAGTCTGCGACGGCGCGCTGCGCGCCGTCGCCTGCTCGTGCGTTACTGGACGAATGCCCCGACCGTGAAGAACGGATTCACGTTGCTGTTGTTGAGCACCATCCCGTAGACATTGCCCACCTTGACGAGATAGCCGGTATCGCCCTTCTGGAAGATCGCGGTCGTCCCCGAGCTGCCCTGTGCCGAGAAATTGCTGTTGGCGGTCACCTTGATCTTGCCCGGCGTGGCCTGCGAATAATCGAGCGACAGCTGCGAGCTCACTCGCGAGGTCTGCGGATCGATCAGCGCGGCGGTCGCGCCCTGGAACAACGTCGACGTGTAGTTGGCGGACGGCGTCGAAACCGCCGTGCCGTCGAGGCAGTTGCCCGCCCAGGGCTGGAAGAAGTTGCCCGAGAACACGCCCGGCAGTTCCGGGTGGGGGATGTTGGGATTGAAGGCCGGCCCCGGCAATGCGGGCGCGCCCGCATTGCCGGGGAAGCTCACGATGCCGCAGGCCGACACGCTGGTCGCGCCGATGTAGCCGCCTTGCAGCGAATTGGCGGCAATGGCCGTCGAAGGCGCGAGCACCGAGATGCCGATTTCCGGATCCGCGACCGAGGCGAGCGGATTGTTTGCGTCGACCGACGAGTAACCCACGCGGATCACGATCGGCACGAGCACCCCGTTGAGCTGCCCGACGATCATGATGCCCTTCGCCTGGCTGGGCGTGGCGATGACGATCGTCTGCGACTGCCCCGCGATCGGATAGGCGGAGCCCGTCTGCGGCTGGCTCACGAACACGTTGTCCGCGGAACCGTCGGCGTTCTTGCGCAGCGTCCACGGCGTGCCGGTCGTCTGGCACGAGTAGTCGCTGCCCGACGTGATCGTGCAGGAACCGTCCGCATTGAGCGTCTGGTTCCAGTTGACGACGTCGGGCTCCCAGCCCAGCGGATTCGTGCTGCTCTGGTAATTGCCGCCGGCCGGATTGACGTGCACGCCGACCTCGTTGTAATTCCCCGCGACCTTCGTGAAATCCGTCTGCGTGTTGGTGAAGCCGATGAACGGGTAGAAGTCGAAGGTGCGCGACGGCACCACGCCGAGTTTCACGCCGAAGAAGTCGATGCCGGCGAACGCGATCGTCGCGCCGGGGATGCCGCCGCCCACCACGCCCTGGCCGATGAACAGCATCGGCGGATCGGCGCGGTTGATCGTGACCGCGTAGGTGCCGTCGGCGGTGACGCCGTTATCCAGCACCGCCGCGCAGCGGTTCTGCTCGGCCGTCGGCAGCGTGGTCGGATTGTGGAAGGTCCCGGTGATCGTCAGGCCTGCGCGCGTGGTGTTGATCTGTCCGGCCGAAGTCGGCACCGACGACTCGATGAACTGCATCTGGTAGGTCTTCTTGGTCGAATCGAACTTGACCTTCACGTATTCGCCGCTGCCCGATCCGCCGGTAAAGGTGGTGGTGTAGTCGAGCACCGCCGGACACAGGACGGTCGGCGTGGTGGGTGTCGTGTTCGATCCGCTCGGCGGGCAGCTGCTGCCGGAGCACTGGGCGACATTGATCGGGCCCGGATCGTCTCCGCCGCCGCAACCCGAAAAAAACGGCATGGCGAGCACCACGCAAGACAGCATGGTCGTGCTCATATTAGGAATGCGAAGCATTATCTCCTCCGTTTTGTAAATTATGAAAATATACCCAACGCGTCAGCATACCGCCGCCCAATCTTTCAATCAGATCGCGCACGAATTTCCGCACGGCAGGTCAGCTAACGACACACGAACCATGCCGCGCGTGATAGTTTGCGAATTAATTGCCAAGTGAATGTTTATAATTCAGACGGCAACGCGAACGGGCATCGCGCACCGCAATAGAATAGAACGTTAGGGAGGGAAGCGAACAGTGGCCCAACCGACTCTCTTCGATGCATATTAATTATGTCTCTTTAGATTCACGCCAATCGTACCGTGCACCTTTATTCGTGCGCCGAGTATGAGCCGAGGTGCTTCTGATGTAAATCGACAGATATTTCCAAACGCCGCAATCTGGCTTCCCCCTTATATGGATTGACATTTATGGATTTTTCAAACACAGTCTGGATATTGATAATAAATTCATGGAAAATACATCATCTTGCATCGAGAAGGAATTGACTCCTGATATTTTTTAATAAACGTGACTTGAAAATCAACACCGTTCTATAGAGACTTAATTGGTACTGTCAGGTTGTTCCAGAAGTCGGCGAATATAATGGGGCATGAAGAAAACTTCTATCGCTCCTCTGCCGCCGACTGAGGCGCCGGTTTCGTTCAAGGGCTACCGGTTTCCGCCGGACATCGTCTGCTACGCCGTTTGGTTGCACTACTGTTTTCCGTTGAGCCTGCGCATGGTTGAGGAGTTACTCGCCGCGCGCGGTATCGAGCTCTCGTACGAAACGGTGCGCTGTTGGGCGACGACACCGCAGCTCATTTGCAGTTCATTCGCTCATATTTGCAGTTATTTCGTTCTTCGACACCTATCCCGGGTTTGGGGTGTTGTCCTGTCTGAGTTGACAGCTTGATGCAAGGCCGGGCGGGTCGATAGACTCGAAGCGCGTCTCGACCTCCCAGAGAGGGACGCGCAAGTGGAAAATGAGATTGAACGCGGCCGCCCAGGCGGTCGCCTTTTTTAGCGAATCTTCCATGCCGCTAACATTGTTTAGCACTGCTAGCGAAATGCGTATTGCGGCGAGCGCCTTGAGCTTTTGCTGTGCTTGCCCGTCGACAAATCCAACCTGTATGTACTCAACCTGGTGTCACGATGCTCTATCTACCGACCCGATTGATGCTCATCGTCAGCTTGTCAGCGGTATTCG
>NZ_LOWB01000106.1 GCF_001522865.1 Burkholderia sp. TSV86
TCGCCGCCGCTCGTCATCTCCAAGCCCGAAATCGACGAACTGGTCGAGAAGGCGAAGCGCGCGATCGATGCGACGGCCCAGCAACTGGGTTTTGCCTAACGTCATTGTCAATCGGACGGGCGGCGCTCGGCGCGCCGTTCTTCCACCTTCAGTCAGGGGAACAACATGAGTGTGAGCCATCTTCGTCACGCAGTCGCGCGTGCTGCGCTCGGCGCACTGGCGGGCGTCGCGTCGCTGTGGATTCCGGCCGCGCAAGCGGTCGGCGCCGAACTGAACGTCTACAACTGGTCCGACTACATCGCAAAGGACACGATCCCGAACTTCGAGAAGCAGACAGGCGTCCACGTCAAGTACGACAACTACGACAGCGACGACACGCTGCAGGCGAAACTGCTTGCGGGAAGCTCCGGTTATGACATCGTCGTGCCGACGTCGAACTACATGGCCAAGCAGATTCAGGCGGGCGTTTACCAGAAGCTCGACAAATCGAAGCTGCCGAATCTGTCAAATCTCGACCCGACGCTGATGAAGATGATCGCGGAGGCCGATCCGGGCAACCAGTATGGCGTGCCTTGGGCATACGGCACCGACGGCGTCGGCTACAACGTGCAGGCGGTGAAGAAGGCGCTCGGCGACAGCGCACCCGTCGATAGCTGGGCACTCGTGCTCGACCCGGCAAACGTATCGAAACTCAAGAGCTGCGGCGTGTCGTTCCTCGATCAGGCCGTGGACGTATTCGCCGCGACGCTGCAATACATGGGCAAAAGCCCGAACAGCACGAATCCGGCCGACTATCAGGCAGCATTCGAAGTCCTGAAAAAAGTCAGGCCTTATATCACGCAGTTCAACTCGTCCGGCTATATCAACGATCTTGCGAACAACGACGTCTGCGTCGCGCTCGGCTGGTCCGGCGACATCGGCATCGCGCGCCGCCGGACGTTGGAGGCAAAACGTTCATATGAAATCAAATTCTCGAATCCGAAGGAAGGCGGTCTTCTTTGGTTCGACGTGATGGTGATCCCGAAGGATGCGCCGCACGCCGAGGAAGCACTGAAATGGATCAATTACATCGAGGACCCGAAAGTCAACGCAGCGATCACGAACGAGGTGTTCTATCCCACCGCGAACCGGGCCGCTCGCCAATTCGTCATACCGGCCGTCGCTCAAGACACGACTGTCTACCCGCCGGAAGAGGTGCTGAAGAAGATGACGCTGATGCAGCCAGTGCCGGCCGATATCCTGCGCCTCGAAAACCGGCTGTGGGCGCAGTTGAAGACGGGGCATTGAGCCGCGGCGGACTGTGGCTCACGCGCCGTCCGCCCGAAACATGCAATACGGTGCCCGCGCGTTCGTCCTGAGGCGCGCGGCCCGATGAAATCCCGATCGCAGTGCTTACGCGATTCGCGACATGCGTATCGCGCGGGAGAACTCATGCCTGCGATCCCAAACGAAGGATGGCTACACCATGAAATCGACGCCTTCAATCGATACCGCGCAACTGGCGCACCCCACGGTCGCAAAGGCGGCCGGCAACGAACATTTCGTCCGCATCGAAAACGTCGTGAAGAAGTTCGGCGACAGCACCGCGGTCGACAACGTCAACCTGTCGATCGCGAAAAATGAATTGTTCGCCCTGCTCGGCAGTTCCGGCTGCGGCAAGTCCACGCTGTTGCGCATGCTCGCCGGTTTCGAGACCGCGACGTCCGGGCGGATCTTCGTCGATGGCGAGGATCTCGCGACGTTGCCGCCGTACCGCCGCCCCGTCAATATGATGTTCCAGTCTTACGCGCTGTTTCCTCATATGACGGTCGAAGCGAATGTCGCGTTTGGGCTGAAACAGGAAGGCACGCCGAAGAACGAAATCCGCGAACGCGTGGCCGACGCGCTCGCGCTCGTGCAAATGGGCCGTTACGCGCAACGCAAGCCTCACCAGCTCTCCGGCGGCCAGCAGCAGCGGGTCGCGCTTGCGCGCTCGCTCGTCAAGCGGCCGAAGCTGCTGCTGCTCGACGAGCCGATGTCCGCGCTCGACAAGAAAATCCGTCAGAAGACGCAGCTCGAGCTAGTCAACATCATCGAGAAAGTCGACGTGACCTGCGTGATGGTCACGCACGATCAGGAAGAGGCGATGACGATGGCAAGCCGCCTCGCGGTCATGAGCGAAGGCCGCATCGTGCAGATCGGCACGCCGAGCGAGGTGTATGAATTTCCGAACAGCCGGTTCTCCGCCGAATTCATCGGCTCGACGAACCTGTTCGAGGGCGTGGTCGTCGAGGATGAGTCGGATCACATTTTCGTCGAAAGCGAGGACCTCGAAACGCGAATGTACGTGAGCCACGGCGTGACGGGCCCGCTCGGAATGCCGGTGGGTATCTCGGTGCGCCCGGAGCACGTGCGCGTATCGCACGAGCGCCCCGGCACGCCGCACAACTGGGCGCGCGGCGTAGTCACCGACGTCGCGTACATGGGCAGCTATTCGCTGTATCACGTGCGTCTGCCGAGCGGCAAGATCGTCGTGTCCAATCTGTCCAGCTCGCACCTGATGAATGACGGTGCGCCTGCCTACAACGACGACGTGTTCGTCTCCTGGTCGCCGGCAAGCGGCGTGGTGCTGACGCAATGAGAACTTCCAATCCCTCCCCGCTCGCGGCGGCTTCGTCCACCGCTGCCTCCCGCGCGCCGTCTGCGGCCCGCACACTCGCCCAACGCCTGCTGGCGCGCTTTGCGCCGTCCGGCCGAAGCATCGTGATCGGCGTACCGTTTCTGTGGCTCGCCGTATTCTTCGCACTGCCGTTCGTGCTGGTGCTGAAGATCAGCTTCGCCGATCAGGTGATGGGCATTCCACCCTATACCGCGCTAACGGACGTCAAGGACGGTGTCGTGCAGATCGCGCTGCGACTCAGCCATTACACGTTCCTGTTACGCGACAGCCTCTATATCGCAACCTATGCCAGCTCGCTGAAGATGGCCGCGGTATCGACCCTGTTCTGCCTGTTGATCGGCTATCCGATCGCGTATTACATCGCACGCTCCGCGCCTACGACACGCAACCTGCTGATGATGGGCGTGATGCTGCCGTTTTGGACGTCGTTTCTGATCCGTGTGTATGCATGGATTGGCATCCTAAAGGACGATGGGCTGCTGAATCATGCGCTGATCGCGCTCGGCATCATTCACACGCCGCTGCGGCTCTATCACACCGATGCGGGCGTCTACATCGGCATGGTCTATTCCTATCTGCCGTTCATGGTGATGCCGCTCTATGCGCATCTCGTGAAGATGGATCTGACGCTGCTCGAGGCCGCCTACGATCTCGGCGCGAAACCATGGGTCGCATTCGCGCAGATCACGCTGCCGCTGTCCAAGAACGGGATCATCGCGGGCAGCCTGCTCGTATTCATTCCGGCTGTCGGCGAATACGTGATCCCCGAACTGCTCGGCGGCGCGGACACGCTGATGATCGGCCGCGTGATGTGGGACGAGTTTTTCAACAACATGGACTGGCCGATGGCATCGGCCGTGACGGTCGCGATGGTGCTGCTGCTGCTCGTGCCGATGGCCGTATTCCAGTACTACCAGGTCAAGGAACTGGAGGACGCAAGATGATCAAGCCCAGCAAACCGCTTTCCGCCACCGTGCTGACGTGCGGCTTCCTGTTCCTCTATATCCCGATCATCAGCCTCGTCGTCTATTCGTTTAACGAATCGAAGCTCGTCACCGTCTGGTCCTGCTTTTCGCTCAAGTGGTACGGCGCGCTGCTCCAGGATGACGAGCTGCTCGCGAGCGCATGGCTGTCGCTGAAGGTCGCGATGATGACCGCGTTCGCGTCGGTCATCATCGGCACCTGGGCGGGCTTCGTGCTCGCGCGCTTCGGCCGCTTTCGCGGCTTCACGCTGTACACCGGAATGATCAACGCGCCGCTCGTGATCCCTGAGGTGATTCAGGGAATCTCGCTGCTGCTGTTGTTCGTCGCACTTGAGCAGATGCTCGGTTGGCCGAAAGGGCGCGGCATCGCGACGATCTGGATCGGCCACGTGATGCTGTGCGTGTCGTATGTCGCGATCATCGTCCAGTCGCGTGTGAAAGAGCTGAACAAGTCGCTCGAAGAAGCGGCGCTCGATCTCGGCGCAACGCCGCTCAAGGTGTTTTTCGTCGTCACGCTGCCGTTGATCTCGCAAGCGCTGCTGTCGGGGTGGCTGTTGTCGTTCACGCTGTCGATCGACGATCTCGTGCTGTCCGCGTTCCTGTCCGGCCCCGGTTCGACGACGTTGCCGCTCGTGGTGTTCTCGCGCGTGCGCCTCGGCCTGAATCCGGAAATGAATGCGCTTGCCACGCTCTTCATCACGGCTGTCACGATTGGCGTGATCGTCGTGAACCAAGTCATGCTCAGCCGCGAGCGGCGCCGCGAGCGCGACATGTGCGAGGCGTTCGCCCAAGCCATGACGCCGGACACGACTGACGCCGGAAGGCTGGGCTCAGGCGCGATCGCGCCACAAACAACGACATCGAAAAAAACACTCGGCGCGGCGTGAGTTCGTCCGGCGTCCGAACGCAGGCAGATATCTTTGGCAGCATGATCAATTGGAGATCCCGCATGAAAATGAAACTCATCTGCCTGCTCGTGGCCGGGTCGCTACCCGGCCTCGCGGGCGCCGCATCGACGAGCGCGCAGCTCAAGGCCATGCAGGCGCAACTGAATGCGCTGCAGGCGCAGGTAAAGCAACTGCAAACCGAGCTTGCATCGCAAAAAAGCGCAACCGGCACGACGGCGACGGCGGCCGCATCGAAACCCGCCGACGAATCGTCGCCGGACTGGGGCAAGGCACCCGCCGCACTGACCAACGATGACGTCTCGCAAATGAAACAGCAGATCGCGAACCAGCAACTGAAGGTCGATACGCTGACCGATGCAGCAAGCACTGGGCCTATCGCAGGCTTGTCGGTCACCGGCTATATCGATCCGACCTACATATTCAACCGCGCTGCGAGCACGTCTTCGTTCCTGTTCGCGAATCACGAGAGCAACTATAACTACTTCAACAGCACGTTCGGCGACCTGTATCTCGACATCAAGAAGACCTTCGGCGTCGGACCGATGGCGCCATCGGCGGAACTCACGCTGATGCCGAACCGTGGCAACGGCATCACGCTGCTGCAAAACTCACGCAGCAACATCGGCAACAACATTCTCAACACAGCGGTCGTCAACGTACCGCTCACGTCCACGACGACACTCGTGGCCGGCCTGATGCCGAGCTTTGGAGGCTACGAAGTCCAGCAGTCGAACCAGATGCTGACGCTCACGCACAACCTGCTGTACGACTTCTCGGACCCCGGCAGCTACATCGGTGTCGGCGCGAATTACACGAAAGGCAACTGGGCATGGAAATTCCTGCTCGGCAACGAGCAGTACCATACATACGGCGCGGTGACGCAGACGGGCACCAACGCGTTCGGTGATCCGATCACGACGAGCAACCGCGTGCCGACGTTCACGTCGCGCGTCGACTATACCTGGTCGAGCGCGCTCAACATAGGCGGCTCGTTCAACATCGGCCGGCAGACGCTCGCGAGCGCGGCGACGCCGTCAGGCGGTGTCGTCTACGGCCCCGGCGGCCAGGCCGGCAGCCCATACGGCACGTTCTTCTTCGCCGAAGCGGACGCAACCTACACGCTCGCAGATATTCAGTACAACGCGGAAATCGATTACGGCCAGCAGCAGCATGCGGCGTTCAATGGCGGCAAGGCGCAATGGTATGGCGTGTCGCTGCTCGCACACCGCAAGTTCAACCTGCCAGTAGTCGGCCGCGTGGGCGCGACACTGCGTTACGACTTCCTCGCGAACAGCAAGAACGGCGGCGGCGGCGGCGGTATCGTGCTAAACGGCAACGGGATCGACACTGCCGACGGCTTCGGCATCGATGCGAATTGCCTCGCCACATCCAAGGCGAACGGCGGGCTCGGATTCGAATGCAAGGGCGCGAACCGTCAGGACGTCGCACTCGATCTGCTGTTCTATCCGACCCAGCAAATCATCGTGAAGGTCGAATACCGGCACGACTGGGCAAACAAGAGCGTCTTCCTGAAAAACGACGGTTCGTATGGCAAATCAAACGATCTGCTGGCAACGCAGTTCATCTATTCGTTCTGACGCCCGTTGCAAGCGAGGCGTGCGTCGCTTGCTTGGTTTGCCGGGATTTTGCCCGAAAAGCGCGCACCGCGTCCGCCCGTCGCGGTGCGACAATAGCACCCCTTGAAGCTGCCCTTCCAATGACCAGCACTTTCGCCAGCCGCTCCGATGCACTCGTTCGCCGCTCGTACTACGAGGCCACGGTCCAACGCCCGGCCCGCGACGATCCGGCGCTTGCCGGCGCGCTCGACGTCGACGTCTGCGTGATCGGCGCCGGCTTTGCCGGTCTGTCGACGGCGCTCGAGTGCCGCGCGCATGGCATGTCGGTCGCCGTGCTCGAAGCTTATCGGCCGGGATGGGGCGCATCCGGCAGAAACGGCGGCCAGATGATTACCGGCTTTGCCAAGGACGGCGAAATCGAGCGACAGCTTGGTGCTGAAGGCGCGCGCGCCGCCTGGGCATTGTCGATCGACGGCGTCGCGCTCGTCGGCGAGCGGATCGCACGCTACGGAATCGATTGCGATTTCACCCGCGGCTATTTGACTGTCGCGACGAAGCCACGCCGCGTCCCGGAACTACGCGACTGGATGGAACGTGCGGCATCGCGCTGGGGCCACCCTTCGCTCGAATGGCTCGACGCCGGTGCGATCCGCACGCGCATCGCGTCGCCGCGCTATCTATCCGGCGTCTATGATCCGCTGTCCGGCCACCTGCATCCGCTCAAATATTGCCTCGGCCTTGCCGGCGCCGCCCGGCGCGAAGGCGTGATGCTGTTCGCGCACACGAGCGCGATCGAGATCGTGCGCGGCGCACGGCCCGTCGTGCGCACGCCGGCGGGCAAAGTGCGTTGCCGACATGTCGTCGTATGCGGCAACACCGGCCCCGGCGGGGTGCTGCCCGACGCGATCGCCGCGCGCATCGCGCCGATCGCGTCTTACATCATCGCGACCGAGCCACTCGGCCAGGCGCGTGCGGACGCGCTGATCACGCATCGTGAAGCTGTGTGCGACAACAATTTCTTCCTCGATTACTTCCGGCTGTCCGCCGACCACCGGATGCTGTTCGGCGGCCGCGCAAGCTCGGCGGGCGTTTCGCCCGACATGCTCGCCGAGGCGATCCGTCGGCGGATGGTGGGCGTGTTCCCGCAGCTTGCCGACGTTCGCGTCGACTTCGCATGGGGCGGCTTCGTCGACGTAACGCGTAATCGTGCTCCCGACTTCGGCGCAATCGATTCGAACTACTACTATCTACAAGGCTTCAGCGGACACGGCGTCGCCCTCACCGGCATCGCGGGGCGGATGATCGCAAACGCGATCGCGGGCGATTCACGTGCGTTCGATCTGTTCGCGCGGCTGCGGCACCGCCGCTTTCCCGGCGGAGCCGCATGGCGTCAACCCGCGCTTGAACTCGGCATGCTGTATCACCAGGTGCGCGAGCTGCTGACCTGATTCAACCGAGCCTTCGCCATCCCAACCGGTCTCCTTTCTTTCGTCATGCTCAAGTTTGCCAACCAGCCTCACGCCGATTCGTACTACACCGCAACCCTCAACGACACAACCCGCCATCCGTCGCTCGAAGGCTCGATCGATGCCGACGTCTGCGTGATCGGCGCCGGCCTGACCGGCCTGTCGGCCGCGCTCGATCTCGCCGAGCGCGGCTATTCGGTGGCGGTGGTCGAAGCGTCGAAGGTCGGCTGGGCGGCGAGCGGGCGCAATGGCGGACAGTTGATCGGCGGCTACGCGTGCGACATCGATACATTCGCGCCCTATGTGAGCAACGAAGAACTCCGGCAGATCTGGAACATGGGGCTTGAGACGCTCGATATCGTCAAAACGCGCGTCACGAAACATTCGATCGACTGCGCGCTCACGCTCGGCTATCTGAGCGCTGCGAACAAACCACGCGACGTCGATGCGCTGCGGCGCTGGCGCGACGATGCCGCACGGCGCTTCGGCTACGACCGCCTGCGCTACGTCGAGCGGGACGAACTGCCGCGCTACGTGCAATCGTCCCGCTATCTCGGCGGTCTTTTCGATCCGGATAGCGGCCACCTGCATCCATTGAACTACACGCTCGGGCTCGCGCGCGCGGCCGTTCAGAGCGGCGCGCGGATTTTCGAGAATAGCTGCGTGACGCGCATCTCGGACGAGTACGGCGGCCATGTCGTATCGACGGCACGCGGCGCCGTGCGCGCGAAGTTCGTAGTGCTCGGCTGCAACGTATTTCTCGGCGCGCTCGCGCCGTCGCTCGCGCGCAAGATCATGCCCGTCGGCACCTACGTCATCGCGACCGAGCCGCTCGGCGAAGCGCGTGCAAGCGCACTGATGCCGGCGCGGGCGGCGGTCTGCGACAGCCGGTTCGTGCTCGATTATTTTCGCCTGAGTTCCGATACGCGGCTTCTTTGGGGCGGCAAGGTCAGCTATTCGACGCTCGAGCCGCACAACCTCGGCCAAGCAATGCGCAAGGACATGCTGAAAACATTTCCGCAGCTCGCCGACGCGAAAATCGAACATGCGTGGGGCGGCTTCGTGGACATTACGATGAATCGCGCGCCGCATTTCGGCCGACTGTCGCCAACCGTCTATTTCGCACAAGGTTTTTCCGGCCACGGTGTCAACACGACTGGGCTCGCCGGCAAGCTGATCGCCGAAGCAATCGACGGGCAGGCTGCACGCTTCGATCTGTTCGCGAAGATCCGCCATCGCGACTTCCCTGGCGGAGCGGCGTTCAGAACGCCCGCGCTCGTGCTGGCGATGGCGTGGTATCGGATGCGGGACTGGATTTGATGCAACGCGGCACGTCCACTCGATAATAGGGATGCCGTAATAACCGGCGCGCGCCACATATCCGCCTAAAACAGCAAGAATAAAGCCGCTATTCCGGAATTGAACAATCCGGATGAGAAATCTTTCCTATGCCTTTGTAATTGCTAACCTAATGACCGGTTACTATAATCGTTCCAAAGCTCGGTTCGACAGTTCGACAAATGGGGCCCCATGGAAACGACTCCGTTTTCCGCATTGAAAGCGCTATGCGGATTCATTCTTCGCACGTCGAAACGGGCAGCATTGCCGGTCGCCGCGGCGTCGGCGCTCGTTATTTCGCCGCTTGCCGCGCATGCCGGCACGCCAGGAACCAAGCATCGCCTGGCCGCGTCCGCACGAGGCAAAGCACCGGCCAACGCATCGATCAAGCAAGCCAGTTTTCATCGCGAACCCGGCCGGCCGATGCCCACAGCGCGAGTGCTCGCAACCACGCCATCCACCGCCCGCCACTCGAATGCGCGGCATGACAAGCCAGCCGGTATCGTCCGCCGGGCCGCATTCACGCCGCGCCACGCGCTGGCCGCCCGCCCGCTCGATTCGGAAGACGAATCGCTGCCGTTCGGTCTGCATTCGAACATCGTCTACATGATCGATCAGAGCACCGGCGAAGCGTTGTTCGACAAGAATTCACAGACGGTCACGCCGATCGCGTCGATCACGAAGCTGATGACCGCCATGGTCGTGCTCGATTCGAAAGCGCCGCTCGACGAGTTGCTCGAAGTCACCGACGACGATCGCGACCAGGAAAAATTCACGAGTTCACGCCTGTCGATCGGCTCGACACTGACCCGCAACGACATGCTGCACATTGCGCTGATGGCCTCGGAGAATCGCGCGGCCGCGGCACTGTCGCGTTACTATCCCGGCGGCCGCGAAGCGTTCATCGACGCGATGAACCGCAAGGCTCGCGAACTGGGCATGGTCGACACGCACTTCGAGAATCCGGCCGGCCTGTCGAAATACAACGTATCGACCGCGCGGGATCTGGCGAAAATGGTCAATGCGGCCTACCAGTATCCGTTGATCCGCCAGTATTCGACTGATGTCGACTACGAAGTGGACACCGGCCAAGGCGTGCTCTACTACCGCAGCACGAATGCGCTGGTGCGTGACGGCGACTGGGACATCGGTGTGCAGAAGACGGGTTATATCAAGGAATCGGGCATCTGCCTCGTCATGCAGACGACGATCGACAGCCGTCCGGTCGTGATGGTGCTGCTTGATTCCGGCCGCCGGCATGCCGATTTCTTCGATGCCGCGCGACTGCGCACGATGCTGACGTCGGGCACCCTTCCTGTTGCGACGCAAGCCGACGCATCGGCAAGCGGCGGCTGAACGCTGCCGCCGCCCTCGAGCGGCCGTCTATCCTTCGCTCAGGCCGCGGCCGCAGCCTGGCTCAGAAACGGCGCGATGTTCGCGATCGCGCGCGATACGTAATCGTCCTTCTCGCCCACCGGCGCGACATAGTGAATCGCCTTTTGTGCCTCGTCTAGCCCTTCGAGACGCGCAATCACCCATGCCGCGAGGTAATGGGACGCCAGACAGCCACCAGCGGTGGCCACGTTGCCGCGCGAAAAGAAAGGCTGATCCAGTACCTCGACGCCAGCTTCCCGCACCCACGGCTTCGTCGTTAGATCGGTACATGCCGGCACGCCGTCGAGCAACCCGAGCTTCGCGAGAATCAGCGTGCCGGAACACTGCGCACCCAGCAGTTGCCGCGACGCATCGAGCCGCAATTGCCCAATCAGTTCGGCATCGGCGGCCACTTCCCGCGTTCGCACACCACTGCCGATGATCACTGCATCAGCGTGGCAAGCATCGGCAAGCGACGCCTGAGCTTCGATCGTCACGCCGTTCATCGACGTGATCCTTGCAGCAGGACTCGCGATCGATACGCGCCAGCCCGGCTTCTTCACGCGGTTGAGGATACCGAGCGCGATAAACGAATCGAGCTCGTTGAAGCCGTCGAACGTCAGGATAGCGATATGCATGGGGACATGCCTTCTGTATTTTTGTCAGCGAAATAACAAGCGGAAACCGAATGCGGTGTATTTCACATTATCGTGTGCTCCCGGAGCGTTATTCCGCGACAACCATGCGCCAAACAGGGGAAATTCGCTCGGCCAACCGTTCTATCTGCGATAGTTCGGCTGGATGGCATCCTCCTGAACGCGCGCAGCTGCATCCGCCGCCGGCAACGTGCGATTCCAGCCGTGTCGACATACCCGCGCGCCGACGCTCCCGACTCGGCTCCGCCCGGCAGCAATCGCGTCAAGGCACATGCGACAGCCGCGATACCCACACTGCGCTGAACCCGTCTCTTCCGTCAACCTCATTCGCCCAAGAACACCAAGCATGGACGCCACACTCTCTCACGATCTCGCCGGCATCGAAAACGTCCTGTCGCGAACGCTCGCGCATGCGCTCGACATGCTTGCACACCTCGACGAGCGGCCTGCGGCGCTCGCGCCATCGCCTGTCACGCCGGCGCCGCTGCCCGAACATGGCCTAGGCTTCGACGCCGCGCTCGACGACTTCCTGACGCGCTGGGCGCCCGGCTTTTCCGGCAGCGCCGGCGCACGCTACCTCGGCTTCGTGACGGGCGGCGCAACGCCCGCGGCGATTGCGGGAGATTGGCTGACGAGTATCTACGATCAAAATCCGACCGCCGGTATCGATAGCGCGGCGCCGGACTTCGAACGCGAAACCGTCGCGCGGCTGCGTGCATTGTTCGGCTTGTCCGACGCACAGCAAGGCGTGCTCGTCACCGGCGCGACCATGTCGAACTTGGTCGGCCTCGCCATCGGCCGCGAGTGGCTCGGCGAACGCGCGCCACATCCGGTGAACGTCTCGGAAGACGGCGTCGGCGCGTTGCCGCCCGTGCGGGTGCTGTCGGGCACGCCGCATTCGAGCATCTATAAGGCATTATCGGTGCTCGGCGTCGGCCGTCGCGCGGTACAGAAGGTTCCGACGCTGAAAGAGCGCGAAGCCGTCGACGTCGATGCGTTGGAAGCAGCGCTCACACGCCTCGACGGTGCGCCGGCGATCGTCGTCGCGAACGCAGGCACCGTCAACACGGTCGACTACGATGCGCTGCCCGCGATCGCGGCGCTGCGTTCGCGCTACCCGTTCTGGCTGCATGTCGACGCGGCGTTCGGCGCATTCGCCGCGCTATCGCCGCAACACGCATCGCTCATGGAAGGGCTCGACGCGGCCGACTCGATCTGCATCGATCTGCATAAATGGCTGAACGTGCCCTATGATGCCGCCGTGCAATTCAGCCGCCGTCGCGATCTGCAAATACGCGTGTTTCAGAATAGCGCCGCCTATCTCGGCGCACCTGCCGGCAACCCGGATTTCGTCCATCTGACGCCGGAAAACTCTCGCCGTCTGCGCGCGCTGTCGAGCTGGTTCGCGCTGGCCGCGTATGGCCGCGACGGGCACGCGGAAATCGTTCGCCGCAATATCGCGCTCGCGCAGCGGCTCAGCCGGCTGATTGCCGGGCATCCGGGTTTCGCGCTGCTCGCGCCAACGCGCGTCAACGTCGTGTGCTTCACACTCGCCGGCCAGCCCGACGAAACGCGCATCAATGCATACGTGCGCGCGGTGCGCGACCGCGCAGACACGTTCGTCACGCCGACCTTTTATGCGGGCGTCTGGGCGCTGCGCGCGGCGTTCAGCAACTGGCGCACCAATGAGCAGGATGTCGAAAGAATTTTCGAATCGCTCGTGCGCGCGCTCGGGTGACCGGCACGGCGCGCGCACCGCGCCGATCCTCCGAACAGCGGCCGCCGCGACGTGCAACGGCCTTTCGCAATGGCCGATTCGCATCATCGCCGCTATCATGGTCGACGCCGCGTGCGGACAATCCACGGACGCTCGGCCTGCTCTCGCCAAACGGCAACGCACCGGCAACAAGCACAACGGAAGCCGGGCAGTTCGTTGCATTACACCCGCGCATCGCCTTCGACCTTCGCCTCATTGCCTATGTCCACCCAATCCCCTGCGCTGAAGATCGTGTTTCTCGATCGTGCGACGTTGTCGCCGCACATCCGCCTCAAGCCGATTCCATTCCCGCACACGTTGCAGACGTTCGAGCGCACCGCGCCCGAAGAAGTGGCCGAACGGATTCGCGATGCAGACATCATCATCACGAACAAGGTCAAGCTGACCGCGCAAGCACTCGCGCACGCGCAACGCGCGCGAATGGTCGCGATCGCGGCAACCGGCACCGACAATGTCGATCTGAGCGCCTGCGCGGCGCGCGGCATCATCGTCAGCAACATCCGCGGCTACGCCGTGCATGCGGTGCCGGAGCACACGTTCGCACTGATCTTTGCGTTGCGGCGCAGCCTCGTCGCGTACCGCGACGCAGTGAGAGCCGGCCGTTGGCTGGAGTCCGGCCAGTTCTGCTTTTTCGACTTTCCGATCCGGGATCTGGCAGGCTCCACGCTGGGTATCGTCGGCGATGGCGCGCTCGGCCGCGCGGTCGCGAGCATCGGGCGCGCACTCGGGCTGCGCGTCATGTTTTCCGCCCACAAAACGCGCGGGGACGCCGAGGCCGGTTACGTGCCATTCGACACGCTGCTGCGCGACAGCGACATCATCTCGCTGCATTGCCCGCTCACGCCAGCCACCCGCCACCTGATCGACGCAGCCGCATTCGCGCGCATGGCGCGCCGACCGTTGTTGATCAATACGGCGCGCGGCGGGCTGGTCGACGAAGCAGCGCTTGTCGACGCGCTGCGATCCGGCGTGATTTCAGGCGCCGGATTCGACGTTGTCACGCAGGAACCGCTGCCGGCCGAGCATCCTTTCCAGTCGATCCTGCCGCATCCCGGCTTCATTCTGACGCCGCACGTCGCATGGGCCAGCGATGAAGCGATGCAAGCGCTCGCGGATCAGTTGATCGACAACATCGTCGCGTTTCACGACGGCCAACCGGCCCATGTCGTCACGGCCGGCTGACGCGCGTCGAACGAGATTCGGCGTATCGTCCGGTGAGCGCTGCGCCTGCTGCTAACGCAATTCACGGCGCAGAATCTTACCGACCGTCGATTTCGGCAGATCGTCGACGAACGCAACGTATTTCGGCACCTTGTAGGCGGCAAGCTCCTTGCGGCAATGCTCGATCACGGCCTCTTCAGTCAGGCTCGCGTCCTTGCACGGCACGACGAACAGCTTGACCGCCTCGCCCGTCTTGTCGCTTGGCACACCGATGCATGCGCACTCCGCGACGCCCGGATACGCCGCAGCCACCGCCTCGACCTCGTTCGGATAGACGTTGAAACCCGACACGATGACCATGTCCTTCACACGGTCGACGATGCGCAGAAAACCGCGCTCGTCGAATGTACCGATATCGCCCGTGCGGAAATAGCCGTCGGCCGTGAACACCTGCCGGGTTGCCTCGGGCTGATTCCAATAGCCGGAGAACACCTGCGGGCCTTTCACGCAGATTTCGCCGGATTCGCCGAGCGTGGCTTCGCTGCCGTCTTCTTTGATCAACTTGACGTCGGTCGACGAAAGCGGCACCCCGACCGTGCCTGTGAAGCTCGTCGCCGAAGCCGGATTGAACGAAACGACCGGACTCGTCTCGGACAGCCCATACCCCTCGCGAATGAACGTGCCGGTGACCTCCTGCCAGCGCGCAGACGTGGTGGGCAAGATCGCGGAGCCGCCGCCGCCGGACAGCCGCAATCGCGAAAAATCGACGTCCTTGATTGCCGGCTGCATCGCAAGCGTGGCGTAGAGCGTGTTGACGCCCATGAACGACGTCATCCTCGACTGCGCGATCACGTCGATCAACGCCGCGATGTCGCGCGGATTGGCGACCAGCCAATTCTCGCCGCCGATCGAGAAGTAAGTGATGAAGTTCACGGTCAGCGCAAACACATGATAAAGCGGCAGCGCAGTGACGATCACCTCGTCCCCCTCAGACACGAGTCCTGCCATCATCTCGCGGAACTGCAGCGTGTTCGCCACCAGGTTGCGGTGCGTCAGCGCGGCGCCCTTCGAAAGGCCTGTCGTGCCGCCCGTGTATTGCAGGAACAGCAGATCGTCGCCCGTCACGTTCGCCGGCTCGAACGCCAGCGCCGCGCCTTCGGCAAGCGCTTGCGCAAACGCGATCGTATCCGGCAGACGCTCATCCACCGGCGGCGACGGCAGCGCCGCCGGCGAGCCGTCGCCGGCGCCCACGGTCAGAATGTGCTTGAGCCGCACCTCGCCCAGCACGTCGGCAATTACCGGCGTGCTTCCCGAAAACACGATCAGGACTTCGGCACCCGCGTCGTTGAGTTGATGCGAGAGTTCGCGAGCCGTATACAACGGATTCACGTTCACCTGCACCGCGCCGAGCCGCGCGATGCCCAGCAATGCGATCGGAAACGCCAGCAGGTTCGGCAGCATCACGGCAACGCGGTCGCCCTTGCGCACGCCGAGCCGCTGCTGCAGGTAAGCCGCGAGATCGCGCGACAGGCGATCGACATCCGCATAGGTCAGCGTTTGTCCGAACGAGCGGAATGCCGGCCGCGCCGCATACTTTCGCATCGCCTCGTCGAGCAAATGGGTTATCGAACGATAGGCATCTGCGTCGATGGTCTCGGGAACGTTTCCGTAACTGGCCAGCCAAGGTTTCGTGCTCAACTTGCAGCTCCGTTGCTTCGAATCATGAAAAAAGACGGGCGGGCGCCCGCGCGGCGCAAGCGGCAGGGGCGTAATCAATCGGAAAAGCAACGCATATCGACGATCCGTCAGCGCCGCCGCGAAGACACACCCGCAAAGCGATCCCGATACGCGAATGGACGTTCCCGGCATTTTCCCGTGCGCGCCGCCCCTGGACGGCCTGCTTGCTTGCATCGTAAGGACAATGGCGAAAGGCAGCCATATCCATCCAGGCCATTTTTCTAGACAAAAGTGGTCAACCGCGCTGGTACGCGGGCGATAGAATGGTCAATGTTACGCGAGGCGGTAGCAGTGGCATGCATCACACCGGCCGGATCACAAGTCAGACGAAACTCCGCTCATCGGAAAATGGGAGGCTCCATGTCATGGATATCCCGAGCGCTGGTTGCTATGGCGCTCGTCACACCGCTGCCCGCGATGGCGCTGAATGACGCCGGCGCGGCGCAATACGATCAATGCGTACTGCAAACCCTGCGCGAAAGCCGCAACAGCGCGGCGGCAAGCCTGCTGCAAAACGCGTGCGATAAGCTGTACCGCAACGCAGCAATGCTGCTGCCGCGCGAACGCGCGTATTACGCATGCCTTGTCGATGCGCTGCCGGGCGTCAGGGACAACTTCGCGGTCCAGCAAATCGTGACGGTCTGTTCCCGTCGCGGCGAAATGTGATTGCCGTTTTCATGCCCGCGGCTAACGCCGCAGCGCCGCCTCCAATTGCGCGCGCACGTCGGGCCGCGCGGCATACGGATCGCTCGGCGTGCGCGCATCGGCGATATCGCCCAGCCGCGCTCTCACGCCGTCGAGCGCATGCGGATGCGAAAAAATATAGAAATCGCCGCGCCGCACCGCATCGAACGTCACGTCGGCGAGTTGAGCCGCCGTCACGCGTCCTGCGCTCACCGCCCGCTCCATCAGCGTATAGGCGACCCGCTGCGAATGCGTGCGCAGCTGCGCTGCCTGCCGGCTCATCGATTCGGCAATGCCGGTCGGCACGAAAAATGGGCATAGCACCGAGCTGCGCACTTGCTGCGTGACAAGCGCGAGATCGTGATGAAGTGTCTCCGACAGCGATACGACCGCATGCTTCGACACGTTATACACGCCGCTGAGCGGCGTATTGACCAGCCCCGCCATCGACGCGGTGTTGACGATATGCGCACGGTAGCCGGCATCGCCGCGCGCCGCGTCGAGCATTCGCGGAACGAACGCGCGTATTCCGTGAATCACGCCCCACAAATTGGCGTCGAGCACACGGCGCCATTCGTCGGCCGACGCCTCCCAGATCAATCCGCCGCTACCAACACCGGCATTGTTGAACAACAGATGCACCGCGCCATACGCGGCGTATGCCGCATCGGCAAGGGCCGTCACCTGCCGTTCATCGCCGACGTCGGTCTGCTGATCGACAAGCTCCGCGCGCTGCGCGCGCAATGCATCGGCCGTGGCGGCAAGCGCGTCGCGATTCACATCGGCGAGGACAAGCTTCATGCCCAGTCGCGCTGCCGTGTTCGCGAACTCCCGGCCAAGCCCGGAACCCGCCCCGGTGATGACCGCCACCTTCCCAGCCAGTTCTTCCATGTTTTCTCCTTGCCGGCTCGGCGGCGCCATCGCGCCGCGAATCGGCCTTCATGTTCACGCAAAGATGCACGCCCACCCATCCGGCCGGCATGGCATTCAGGACGACGAAGCCCCGGCAAGCCGCGCGCCGGCGCGTTCCTGTAGAATCCCCGTTGCACCGCACCGTCCGGCATTTCACGTCCATGGGCAACCCGAAGCGCGATATCACCTCCCTGCTGCCGACTCCCGCCGAAGATCATCCGCAGTTCGTCACCGCGCTCGCCCGTGGCATGGCCGTGCTGCGCTGCTTCACACGCGGCCAGCGGTATCTCGGCAATCAGGACATCGCACAACGCACGCAGTTGCCGAAACCTACGGTCTCGCGTCTCACGTTCACGCTGACACAGCTCGGCTATCTGCATTACTCGGTCGATCTCGAGAAATACTCGCTCGGCGTCGGCGTGCTGAATCTCGGTCATGCGTTCCTGCAAAACAACGACGTGATCGATGCTGCCCATCCGTTCCTGCTCGACTACGCGAAGCACACGCAGGCAGCGGCGATGCTCGGCGAATTCGACGGCAAGCAGATGATCCTGCTCGACATTTGCCAGGGCGACCCGCTGTTCCAATTGCGGCTCGAACCGGGATCGCGCGTGGCGCACGGCACGACCGCGCTTGGCCGTGCGCACCTCGCCGCGCTGCCGCCCGAGCTGTTCCAGCGCTACCTGGCGACGACCGAGGCCGGCTGTCCGCCGCAGCAGTGGCCCGCGCTGAAGGCAGGGATCGTTGCCGCGCGCGACGACTACGAGCGCCTGGGCTTTTGCGTGTCGTTCGGCGACTGGTCGCCCGATCTGTTCGCGGTCGGCGTGCCGATGGTGTCGGCCGACGGATCGCGCATCCTCGCATTCAACTGCAGCGGCCGCCTGTCGACCGTCACGCGCGAACGGCTGATCGACGATTTCGGGCCGCGGCTCGTCGCGCTGCGCGACGAGGTGTTCGAACGCGTCGGCGGCCAGTTCTAGCGCCTGCGCGAACTGCGGCGCGCCATTCAGACTGCGCTCACGCCTGCGTCTACCGCCAGAATCTGGCCGGTGATGTGCCGCCCGGCCTGCGATGCGAACAGCAGCAGCGCGCCCGCGAGATCGCCGTCTTCACCGAGCCGCTTGAGCGGTGCGCCCGCGATCAGCTTGTCGGCCCCGATCGCGTCGATCAGCCCGCTCGCCATCTTGGTCGGAAAGAAGCCCGGCGCGATCGCGTTGACGGTGATTCCGTATTTGCCCCACTCGCCGGCGAGCGCGCGCGTGAAGTTGACGACCGCGCCCTTGCTGCTGTTGTACGCGATCGTCGTCATCGCGCCCGGCGGATTGCCGCGCAAGCCGGCGATCGACGCGACATTGACGACCCGCCCCGAGCCGCGTGGAATCATCGAATGCTTGCCGATGCGCTGAGTCAGCAAGAACAGGCCGCGCACGTTCAAGTCGAACACCTTGTCCCACGCGTCGACGGGGTGATCCTCGGCGGGCGCGCCCCACGTCGCGCCCGCGTTGTTGACGAGGATATCGACGTGACCGAGCCGCGCAATCGCTTCGTCCGCGAGCCGCTCGATCTCGTCGTCCTGCGTGCCGTTCGCGGCGATCCAGTCGGCGTCCACGCCAAGCGCGCGCAACGTCTGCTGCGCGTCGCGCAGCTCATGCTCCTTGCGCGCCGACACGATCACACGCGCACCCGCTTGGCCGAGCGCCGTCGCGAGCTGCAGGCCCAGGCCGCGCGAGCCACCGGTGACAAGGGCGGTCTTGCCGGTCAGATCGAACAGTTGATTGATCGATTCGTTCATCTTCAGTTCTCCGAAATCCGGATGGGACTGCATTCAATGCGTTACGTTCAGAACCACGCGTCGCGCATTTGCAGCGTGGTCGTATCGAGGCTGTCGAGCAGATCGAGCTGCGCGTCGATCTTCGGCAACTCCCAACGGAAAAAGTAGCGGCAGGCCGCTCGCTTGCCGTCGTGAAAATCGCTGGCATGACCGCCGGCGGCAAGCATTTGTTCGAGCCATAGCCACGCGACGATCGCATGCCCGAACGCTTCCAGATAAACGCTGGCATTCGCCAGCCCGGCGCGCGGATCGTCCGCCGCCGTCAACCGGCCCGTGACGTCGACGAGCCGCGTCCAACGCCGCGCGAGCGCATCGCCGAACCCGCGCGCATTGTCGCGTGCATCGCGCGAACGCGCGATCGTCGAGCCGATCCGCGCATCGAGCGCGCGCAGCGCCGCCGAGCCGTCTTGCACGACCTTGCGGCTGAGCAAATCGAGCGCCTGGATGCCGTGCGTGCCTTCATGGATCGCATTCAGCCGATTGTCGCGATAGAGCCGCTCCACCGCGTAGTCGCGCGTGTAGCCATAGCCGCCGTGAACCTGGATCGCGAGATCATTGGCCGCCAGACACCATTGCGACGGCCAGCTCTTCGCAACCGGCGTCAGGATGTCCAGCAGGCGTGCGGCGTCGGCGCGGGCAGCGGAATCGGGATGCGCGCGCGCGTCATCGACGAGCCGCGCGCAATACAGGATCAGCGCCAACCCGCCTTCGACATAAGCCTTCTGTGCTAGCAGCATCCGGCGCACGTCCGGATGCTCGACGATCGGCACCTGCGGGACGGCGGCATCCTTGCCTCCCGGGCCGATCGGACGTCCCTGCGGACGATTGCGCGCATAGTCGAGCGCATGCAGATAACCGGTATAGCCGAGCGCAACCGCCCCGGCCCCCACACCGATGCGCGCTTCGTTCATCATATGGAACATCGCCGCAAGCCCGTGCCCAGGCTTGCCGACCAGATAGCCAATCGCGCCCGCGCGGCCTTGCGGGCGATGCCGCGTGCCTTCGCCGAAATTGAGCAGGCAATTGGTCGTGCCGCGATAGCCCATCTTATGATTCAGTCCCGCGAGCACGACATCGTTGCGCTCGCCACATGCTCCGTCGGCGCCGACCAGATATTTCGGCACGATGAAAAGCGAAATCCCACGCGTGCCGGCAACCAGACGGCCGTGCTCGTCGGGAATCTTCGCGAGCACCAAGTGAACGATATTGTCGGACAACGCATGATCGCCGCCGGAAATCCACATCTTGTTGCCGGTCAGCCGATACTGCGCGCCGAACGGCGAATCGCACTCGTAGTCGGCGCGCGTGGTGATGTCGGACAGCGACGAGCCCGCTTGCGGTTCCGACAAGCACATCGTCCCTAAAAAGCGGCCGGCCAGCTGCGGACGCGCGAACGCGTCGATCTGTGCGGAACTGCCGTGCGCGACCAACAGATTCGCATTGGCGATCGTCAGGAACGGATACGCTGCCGTCGCGATATTGGCGGCCTGGAAATAGAGAAACGACGCAGCTTCGACAAGTTTCGGCAGACTCATCCCGCCGAGCGCCTCATCCTGGCCGGCGGCAATGAGCCCCGCGCCGGCGAACGCATTGACCGCAGTGCCGATTTCCGGAATCAACTCCACGCGCTCGCCATCCAAACGCGGCTCTTCACGATCGCTGCGCGCCGCATGCGGCGCAAACAGCTCGGCGGCCATCCGCTCGCACATATCAAGCACCGCGTCGAACGTTTCGCGGCTGTGTTCGGCGTAGCGCGGCGCGGCCGCCAGCGCAGCAGCGTCGAGCCATTCGTAAAGCAGGAATTCGAGATCGCGGCGCGAAATCAGCATGCTCATCGATGGACCTCCGGGCAGTTTTGCCCGTCGCATGCCGGATGCCGTGTTCCGGTGCGCCGCCGGCGCGCGCACGCAGATACTCCCCTGCCGTGGCGCATGCGCCCGAGCAGCGCGTGCTTGATCGTCTCCATCTGTCGCCTCCATCGGACCGTCAGCGCCTTTGCGCATCTATGGCCTCCCCGAAAGTTTCGTTAAACGAAACTTATTGACCGGATTTCAGCCGTTGGAAAATTTAGCATCGCCATCGGACAGCCGCAATACATATCGGCATCGATCCGGGATTTTTCAAATTTTCCGCAGGCTACCGATTGTCAATGCCGACAGTTGGCTCTACGATATTGTCGGAATGCCATCCAATATAAGTTTTGCCAGACGAAACTTATTGCTGCCACTCCGGCACGCATTCCGCGTGCGCAGCCCCGCCCCTGTTGCCCCAGAGAGCCCGAACCGCCATGAACTTCGACCATTCGCCGCGCGTCCAGGCGCTGCAACGCAAGCTTGCCGCGTTCTTCGACGAGCATATCTATCCGAACGAGCATCGCGTGCATGACGCGGTGGCCGAAAACCGCCGCGCCGGCAATCCATGGCAACCGGTGCCGCTCATCGGCACGCTGAAGGAAAAAGCCCGGGCCGACGGCCTGTGGAATCTGTTTCTGCCGCAATCGGCGCGCGCCCCCGAAGGATTGTCGAACCTCGAATATGCGCCGCTGTGCGAGATCATGGGGCGTGTGGACTGGGCGCCCGAAGTGTTCAATTGCTCCGCGCCCGACACCGGCAACATGGAAACGCTCGAACGCTATGGCACGGATGCGCAAAAAGACCGCTGGCTCGAACCGTTGCTCGCGGGCGAGATACGCTCCGCATTCCTGATGACCGAACCGGCGGTCGCATCGTCGGACGCAACCAACATTCGCTGCTCGATCGTGCTCGACGGCGACGACTACGTGATCAACGGGCGCAAGTGGTTCGCGTCGGGCGCGGGCGATCCGCGCTGCAAGATCTACATCGTGATGGGCAAGACCGATCCCGCCGCGCCTACCCACCAGCAACAATCGATGGTGCTGGTGCCGGCCGACACGCCCGGCATCACGGTCGTGCGCCCGCTGTCGGTATTCGGCTACGACGACGCACCGCACGGTCACATGGAAATCGTGCTCGACAACGTTCGCGTGCCGGCGTCGAACATCCTGCTCGGCGAGGGGCGCGGCTTTGCGATCGCGCAAGGCCGGCTCGGGCCGGGGCGCATTCACCATTGCATGCGCACGATCGGCGTGGCCGAGCGCGCGCTCGAACTCATGTGCGACCGCCTGCGCGAGCGCGTGGCGTTCGGCAAGCCGATCGCCGAACACAGTGTCTGGCACGAACGCATCGCCGAAGCGCGGTGTGCGATCGATCAGGCTCGCCTGCTGACGCTCAAGGCCGCCTACATGATGGACACCGTGGGCAACAAGGATGCGCGCAAGGAAATCGCGATGATCAAGGTGGTCGCGCCGACGATGGCGCTGCGCGTGATCGATTGGGCGATTCAGGCACACGGCGGCGGCGGCGTGTCGGGAGACTTTCCGCTCGCCGGCGCGTATGCGGCAGTACGCACGTTGCGTCTTGCCGATGGCCCCGACGAAGTACATCGCGCGGCAATCGCCAAACTCGAACTTGCCCGCCGCGCGACGCTCGGCGATCCATCGCTCGTCGATCTGCCGATCACGCGCGGCAGCTAACCCGTTCCAACCAGTTCATCCGGAAATCCTCCCGCCATCCATGAAAGCCATCGTCTGCGAAACTTTTGGGCCGCCTTCGTCGTTGCGCGTCGCCGAGTTGCCGTCGCCCGAGCCGGGTCCCAAGCAGATCGTCGTGACGACGAAGGTCGCGTCGGTCAACTTCCCTGATGCGTTGATCATCGAAGGGAAATATCAGTTCAGACCCGAACCGCCGTTCGTGCCCGGCTGCGAGCTAGCCGGCATCGTGAAAGCGGTCGGCGCCGACGTCGCGCGCGTGAAGCCCGGCGACGCTGTCGCCGCCATCGTGCCCACAGGCGGCTATGCGCAAGAAATTCTGCTCGCCGAGCACGACGCGATCCCGCTGCCGCCTGGGCTTGGCGAGCGCGAACTGGAGAGTGCGGCCAGCTTCATGCTGACTTACGGCACCTCGTATCACGCATTGAAGGACCGCGCGAAACTGCAGGCGGGCGAGACGTTGCTCGTGCTCGGCGCGGCGGGCGGCGTGGGGCTCGCGGCCGTCGAGCTGGGCAAGCTGCTCGGCGCGCGCGTGATCGCCGCGGCGTCAAGCGACGACAAGCTCGCGGTCGCGCGCCGCCACGGCGCCGACGAGACGATCAACTATGCGACCGAGGATTTGCGCGCACGGCTCAAGGCGCTGTGCCCGACGAGCGGCGTCGATGTCGTCTACGATCCGGTCGGCGGTGATCTCGCGGAGCCCGCGCTGCGCAGCGTCGGCTGGAACGGCCGTTATCTCGTCGTCGGCTTCGCGGCCGGCCAGATCCCGAAGCTGCCGCTCAATCTGACGCTGCTCAAAGGCAGCGCGATCGTCGGCGTGTTCTGGGGCGAGTTCACGCGACGCGAGCCGCAGCGCAACATCGAAAACATCAAGCAGCTATTCGCATGGCTGCGCGAAGCCAAGCTCCACCCGTTCGTGTCCGCACGCTATCCGCTGTCGCAAGCACCGCGCGCGCTGGAAGCGATGCTGGCGCGGCAAGTCACCGGCAAGGTCGTGATTCTGCCTCAGCAAGTGGAGTGACACGGCCAGCGGCCGGCGACGAAAGTCGGCGCTGCCGTGAGCAAGCCGCACTGCACGGCTCGTTTCGGATGCCGAATCGCGTCACGCCGCTTGACCGGTGTTCAGCGCGATTGCGCCGCGCCAGCTTCGCGCAACGAACGCGTTTCGTAGATTTTCAGATGGTTGTATGCCACACGCAATAGCGAAATGGTCGTGCCCGTCTGCTCGGCATCGCCACCGCGCGCGAGCAGATCGCCAATCACATGATCCGCTTCGACACGTGCGTGCTGCTCGACGTCGCGCATCATCGATGCAGTCAAATCGGATGGCGTCAACAACATCTTTCGCATGCGCGCGACGAAATCGCCGCTCGGCTCGTAGCCGTTGCGCCCGGCCAGCGCGCTGCATTCGCCCAGCATCGTTTCAAGCAAGCGCTTGCCATCCGGAGCGCTCAAAATATCGCCGATCGAGCCGCGAAACAGTGATGTACTTGCAGCAAGCGTCGCGAGAAAGACCCATTTCTCCCACATGCGCGCAATGATCGCTTCGCTCACCGTCACATCGAAGCCAGCGCCGCCGAGCGCATCGGCCACCGCCTGCGCGCGGGCGGACACGCCGCCATCCAGTTCGCCGAGCGACACGGCATGAAGGTCGTTCAGATGCACGACATGCTGCGAGCCATCGAGCGCGGCGGCAATGACGCACAAGCCGCCCAGCACCCGCGCCCGCCCGAACTTCGCCTGCAATATGTCGAGATGGCGCATCCCGTTGAGCACTGGCAGAATCAGCGTGTTCTCGCCGACGAACGGCGCGAACGACGCCATCGCATCGTCCAGGCTATACGCCTTGCAACTCAGGAAAACAAGATCGAACGATTCGTGAGAATCGCCCGCCTGAATGGTTTTGACATCGGTAAGCGTCAGATCGCCGCGTGGGCTGCGAATCACAAGGCCATCGCGTTTGAGCGCCTGCGCACGGGCATCACGCACGAGAAACGTCACATCGCGGCCCGCCGCCACGAGGCGCCCGCCGAAATAACCGCCGGTCGCGCCCGCTCCCACCACCAGAATTCGCATGGTTAAAAAATCCTCGCTGTATCGTCATTTGCATCGAAAGCGCCGAAGCCGTTTCGCGATGCATGTGAGCGAGAGGGTAGCGCAAATCGCCGACGCGCGATTGATCCGGGCACGGTGAATCACAGTAAAAACGCCGCAATAAAACCGCGGAAGATGCCGACGCGGCGCTTGTGCACGGATCGACCAAGCCCTGCCGCTACGATTGCGCCATCTCGAGCGCGGCGATGCTCTGCCCGACGCACACTGCGAGACTGGCACTCGCTGCCCGCAGTTCGGTGCTCTCGTTGCGATTTTCCGCTCAGATTTTCTTTTTATAGGCAGGCAGACTATCCCCCAAGCGCGCGCCCATTTCCGCGCCGAGTGCCTGCAATCCACTCAGCGGCCGCACCATCACCTCGAATTCGACAATCTTCCCGTGCTCGTCGAAGCGGATCAAATCGACCCCCTTCAAATTCTTGTCGCCCACGCGCGCGCTGAATTCGAGCGCAACATTCAAACCATCGTCGGTAGCCCACTGACGATGATAGGTAAATTCCTCGAACACCTTGATCACCGTATTCAACGCCAAAACCAGTGCCTGTGCCGATGTATAAGCCGAGTTCGCCATCGGCGAGCGAAACACGGCATCCGGATGAACAATCGTTGCAAGCTCGCTCAAATCACGCTTGTCGATCATTGCGTGCCACTGCTCGAGCGAGGGCATGACGCACGGTTGAAGGCCCCTGGGCATCTGAGTCATGACAATCTCCAACATTGGATTAACAGAATGAATGCCTGCTCGCGCGACGCGTCGGATCAAATCGTCGCGCCAAGCCAAGCGCCTTGATGGATCGCGCGTTTCGCATCAAGCTCCGCGGCAATGTCCGCACCGCCGGATCGTTTCCTCCACCTCATCGGCCATCAGCGCGTGCGGCACGAACGGGTTGGTCGGCGCCTTCAGCGCGCTTGGCGCAACCAGCGCCGGCTGGTAGGCGTAACGGCCGAAATGCAGAATCTGCATCGCGACCGCCCCGCCTTGTTCATGTACAGCGCGCGTGACGATCCGATAGCACTCCGCTTGCGCCTCGGTGGTCAGCATCGCGCTGCCCGGCGCAGGCCGGCCGCGCTCGTTCGGCGCGATTCCGCCCGTGACGATCAAGCCGGCCTCGCCGCGCGCGCTGCGCATAGAACGCCGCCATCCGTTCGAACCCATTCGGCGCCTCCTCGAGGCCCACGTGCATCGAGCTCATCACTACGCGATTCCTGAGCGACGTGAAACCCAGCTCAAGCGGTGCCAGCAAATAGGGATAGAAGTTCATCGGAGGCACGCCTCTTTATGCAACAAGTTGCACACATACTACGCTAGCCAAACTTGCTTATGCAATCAGTTGCAATTTGAGGCGGAACCAGGGATTACCCGAATTTTGTTCAACCTGCTGCTCCGCCTCATCGACGCCATGAGCCGCCGATTCCGTGCAACGTGTTCGCGGGCCGGGCAGCGCCGCTGCATCGTCTGATGAGTGCCGTTCGACAACCGCAGCGTGAAGTCGGCGCGATGCGCGCATCACACGCGAACCGATAAACTGCGCTCGTCGGGCCCAGAATTCGGCAATCAAGAACTGGCGCTCGAAATGCCGATGCAAACCGACGCGGCCGGCGCGCCGGAACTCAATTGCGAAACCCCGGATCGAATTCCGTGCCGCGCACCGCTTGCGCCAGATAGTCGACGAACGATGCGATCCTCGCGGAAATAGCCGTATTCCGGTAATAGACTGCGTTGACCGGCTGCCGCATGTCGAGCGTCTTGCCGGCGAACAGTTGGACGAGGCGGCCTTCATGCCGGTCATGCATCGTCATGAAATCGGACAGACAAACGATACCGTTCCCATGTAGCGCGAGCTGCCTGAGTGTCTCGCCGCTCGACGAGCGGATTGTCGGCTCGGCGCGATACGGTTCGCCATCCGGCCCGGCGATCGGCCAGAGATTCAGCGACTCCGGCTGATTGAAACCGAGCAGCACATGCTTGCGCAAAGCGTCGATGCGTCGCGGATGGCCATGCGCTTTCAGATAGTCAGGACTGGCGAGGATTCTCACCCGGCTCGCGCCGATCAGCTTGCCGTGCAAGGTCGAATCCTTCAGCCGGCCAATGCGAATCGCGACATCGGTGCGCCGCTCGAGCAAATCGATGATGCCCTCGTTACTGTTCAACTCCAATTCCACCTGCGGATAGCGTGCACGGTAACCCGCAACGAGCGGCACGATCACGTGAAGCATGAACGGCGTCGCCGCATCGATTCGCAGCCGTCCTGACGGATGGTCCCGCCGGGCGATCATCCGCTCTTCGGCCGTATCCACCGATTCGATGATCGCGCGCGCGTCATGCAGAAACGCGCGCCCCTCCTCGGTCAATTCGAGCCGGCGCGTGGTCCGGCGCAGCAGCGTCGTCCTCAGCTTCTCCTCGAGCCTGCCGAGCGTGCGGCTGGCCGCCGAAATCGTCAGGTCGAGCTGCTGTGCGGCCGCCGTGAGCGAACCGGTATCAACGACGGTCACGAACGCCTGCAATTCATCCAGCGTGATCTTCATTCTTGATTTCAAATCAAAATAATTTCATTTATAGACGTATTTTTTTGCAAAAGTAAAGCAGGCACACTCAGCCCGTCTTTGTCGGATCACGAGGCGCTTGCCGGTGCGATGCCGTTCGTGTGGACGACCGGCGCGGCTGCAGCTGCGGCTCGCATCGCTCGAATGTTCGCCCACATGGCTGCACTGCCATGCGTCGCCACGAAATCAACGCTCGCGCCAAACCCGCTATGTTTTCGCCGATAACCCGCTCAAACGCCTTCGCATTTCGTTCGCCAGCACAGGAATCCATCGCATGAATCCGTTAACTTCCACTCGCCCCACCTCGCGCAACGCTGCCGCGTTGCCGCTCTTCGCGCTCGCGATCGGCGCTTTCGGCATCGGGACAACCGAATTCTCGCCGATGGGCCTGCTGCCCGTGATCGCGGATGGCGTTCACGTTTCGATTCCCACAGCCGGCATGCTGATCAGCACCTACGCGATCGGCGTGATGGCCGGCGCGCCGCTGATGACGCTCGCACTCGCGCGCTGGCCACGGCGCACCGCACTGATCGCGCTGATGAGCATTTTCACACTGGGCAACCTGCTGTCGGCGATCGCACCGAACTACGCAACGCTTCTGCTCGCACGACTCGTCACCAGCCTCAACCACGGCGCATTCTTCGGGCTTGGCTCGGTCGTCGCGGCAAACTTGGTGCCGCGCGAACGGCAGGCGAGCGCGGTCGCGACGATGTTCATGGGCCTGACGATCGCGAACGTGGGCGGCGTGCCGGCCGCCACTTGGCTCGGTCATGCGATTGGCTGGCGGATGTCGTTCGTGGCGACCGCCGGACTCGGCGTGATCGCGATGCTCGGTCTGCTCGTCGCGCTGCCGAAGGGCGAAGCCGGCAAAATGCCGAATCTGCGCGCGGAACTCACGGTGCTGACCCGCCCCGCAGTGCTTAGCGCACTCGCGACTACGGTGCTCGGCGCTGGCGCGATGTTTACGCTCTACACCTACGTCGCTCCGACGCTCACGCAGCTCACCGGCGCGACGCCGGCGTTCGTGACCATGATGCTGGTGCTGATCGGCATCGGCTTTTCGATCGGCAATGTGGCCGGCGGCCGGCTTGCCGATCGCTCGCTCGACGGCACGTTGATCGGTTTTCTGCTGCTGTTGATTGCGGTAATGCTGGCATTCCCGGTGCTCGCCGCGACGCATGCGGGCGCGGCGGCAAGCCTGCTTGTGTGGGGCATCGCGACATTCGCGGTTGTGCCGCCGCTGCAAATGCGCGTGATGCGTGCCGCGGCCGAGGCGCCAGGTCTCGCGTCGTCCGTCAATGTCGGCGCTTTCAATCTCGGCAATGCGCTCGGCGCGGCGGCGGGCGGCGCGGCGATCTCAATGGGCCTGGGTTACGCCGCGGTGCCGATCGCCGGCGCGTTGATTGCCACAGCGGGCGCCGTGTTCGTCGGCGCGCAGATCGCGCGTCGGCGACGCCCGCGCCCCACGGCGCAGGTCGGAAGCATTTCATGTTCCACGCTGGCGGACCGCGATTTCGATTTGAGGTAAAGCCGGCGACCGGCGGCGCGCGGCAACGCGCCGCCTCTATCTGTTCAGTCCCAATTACCGGGACTTTAGGCCCTCCCCCAATCTCCAAAAATATAACTATTTTTCGCAATCAAATTGCCGAACATATGTGAACTCATCCCCATCCGCTTATCTTATTCATAATTAAATTGAAATATATACTCAATAATTCAATAAAAATTGACAATAAAAATCAGAGCACTCGACTTATAAATACGAATCGATCAATCGTCAGCACTCCAGATTTACCCAGTTTCCCGATAACAAAAATATCCGCTTCGCCTTCCACCCGCCGGCACTCGCTCATCTTCTCGAGCACAATGCATCGACATCCGCGATGCTCATGACACTGCGAACCCAAACAAACGTTGCAGGCAAGGCAATCGGCATAAGTCCGCGCCCACAAAACGGGATTCAAAAAAAGCGCCGGAATATTTCGCTGAAATCAGTCAAGCGCAATCACGCAGGCGGGCCGCCAGCCTCACAACCGAAACATGGAGTGCCAAAAAAAAATCTCGGTTTCGTCGCCTGAAAATGTGTAAAAAAAAAGGCGATTGTCAGATAACAATCGCCAAAACCATCTGCTGGTCCTACAGGCCACCCGAAGCAGATGGGACACGGTCATGCCGACCGCGCCTAAGGCACCCGGGGCAAAGTAGACGTTCGAGCCTGAAAGCGGTGCGCGATTCAGGCGGCCACTTCTACGGATTGCACTGGAATATTCGTAGCGATACGTCACGCCACACTACCGTCGCACTGCTCGGCGGCCCGAAACCCGACAGAGTTTCAGCCGGCAATCCACAGTGGCGACCAATGTCGGCCGATTCGCATCTCGCCGGTGTTCGAATCAAACTACACGGAAAACAATCGATAACACGATTTTCACGCATTCTTTTGGTCATATTTAACCTCAGGCGTTTTCAGTGGCACCATCATGAACGCCTGCGTCAAACACTCGCGGGATTCCATTTCCTGGCTTTTTGTTTGTGCTACCAAAAACTGTCACTCACCTGCACGCTGAAGTAGCAATAGGCAATTTGGCGCCCCATTTCGGCGGCAGCGCATCAATGGGACGAGCAGCGATGAACCATCATGCCGTGCATCGGTAGCCGTTGCAAATATGCAATACCTATCCCAAGGGAGATAATATGTCGGAATTAACAATCCACCAAAACTGGCAATTCTGACAGGGTAGAGTCCATCTGTAGTCGGGCAAACGGGGGACCCGGTTTGGCGCCTGCCGCCGATGTGCCTAACGTGCCCAAGCCAGCCAAATGACTAGCCGCACGCGCGGCATCAAATACGAGTCAAACCAACCGTATTATTTCCTATTTTTACATAATAGCGCTGCGCACGGCATTCATTAATTTACGCCTCAAACGCGCGCATGCTGGTTTGGCCAGCTTGCGGCGGCGCTCGGGATCTCGCAGCCGGCGCGGCGCACTGCATTAGCAAGCCGGTATATTCCAGTTCTGCAAGCACATCGCATGCGGTATTATTGAACGCCCATAAAAATATTCAGGCATGAACCGTGACACGCACGGCAGATTGTTTCCGTTGTGTTACGAATCAAAATACCGAAGGCACGCGCTTCTTCGGCTTAGACCACTCACCAAACCGAGGTGCCATGGAGCTTGGCCAGCCATCCAAATACGAGTCCACTTACAACGCCGAGAGGCTCTTCGCCATTGCACGCGCGGTGAAGCGCGAAGAAATCGGCATCATCGACCCATTGCCGTTTTTCGGTTTCGACATCTGGAACCATTACGAGGTGTCCTGGCTTACGCCACGCGGCCTGCCGCGCGTGGCGATCGCGACGGTCATCGTCCCTTGCACGTCGCCGAACGTCATCGAATCCAAATCGATGAAGCTGTATTTCAACACCTTCAATAACACGCCGTTCACGGACCGTGCCGAGGTCGAGCAAATCGCCTCCCGCGATCTGTCGCGCTGCGCCGGCGCGCCCGTCTCCGTCACGCTCGAACCGCTCGAGTATGCACCGGCGCTGCGAATTGGCGCACCGCTCGGCACGTCGATCGACGAGCAGGACATCGCGATCGATCAGTATCATGCCGACCCGCAGCTTCTGTCAGTGCATGACGAACATGTCAGCGAGACGCTTTACTCGAATCTCTTGAAATCCAACTGCCTCGTCACCGGACAACCCGACTGGGGCACCGTGTCGATTGCCTACGAAGGCCGGCGCATCGATCGCGCGGCGCTGCTCAAATACGTCGTGTCGTTCCGCAACCACGAGGAATTTCACGAGCAATGCGTCGAACGGATCTTCAAGGACATTCAGAATCGATGCGCGCCCACGCGGCTGACGGTGGCCGCGCGCTACACCCGACGAGGCGGTATCGATATCAATCCGATACGCAGCAGCGTCCCCCTGAACGAAGCCCCGAACACGCGACTGGTTCGACAATGACCCTGCACCGCAAGCCGACCATGGAAACCGCTTCTCACGAAATCGAAGCCGTCATCGAACCATCATTCGAGAACGGCGAGTTGCAGGTGCTGGTGCGGGTGCGCGATTCCGGCGCCACCTTCAAGATGTCGCCGCGCGAGTTGAACAAGAAAATGTGGCTCGATAAATTCTCGCGTGAGGATGTCGCGCATATCGGCTTTCTCAACGCGGCCATGTATACCGACCGGCTGGTCCCGCTGTCGTATTTTCCGACGCGCAAACATCAACTGACGCCCGCCGTTCTGCTGCTCGCGCTCGTTTATGTAGGCTTCCTGATGTTGTCCAACGTGACGGGCGCGCGCGTGATCGAGATCAAGCTCGATCTGCAGCCGCTGTTCAATCCCATCAGCTTCGGGATTCCGGCCGCGTTGATCGCGTTTCCGATGACTTACGCGTTCAGCACGATCATCACCGAGGTGTATGGGTATCGCGTCAGCCGCATGGTGATCTGGGGCGGCCTCGCCGTGAACCTGATGTTCGTCATCGGCACCTGGCTGCTGTCGCTGCCGCCGGGCCTGCCAAGCTGGGAGGAGCAGAACCCGACGCTCGCCGCCGCCTATCCGGCGCTCGCGCTCGAGTTCGCGCGAACCTTCGTCGCATCGACCGTCGCGTATTTCTGCGGCGAGTTCATCAATACCACGTTTCTCGCCAAGCTCAAGATCGCAAGCGCCGGCCGCTATCTGTGGGCGCGCATCGTTTCCAGCACCGGCGTTGCGATCGTGATCGACAGCACGTTGTTCTGCATGATTCTGTTTTGGGGCCGGCTGCCGGAACAGGTCGTATTCACGATGATCGGCGTGCAAGTCGCGGTCAAACTGGCTTACGAATTGTTGCTGTTGCCCGCCGTGATCACCGTGTCGAAACGGCTCAAGCAAATGGACCAGATCGATTACTACGACTATCACACCAGCTTCAATCCGTTTTCGTTCAAGGATTGAGCAGGCGTGATTCCGTCACGACGCCAAGCACCGCCACGCCGTTGCCGAACGCGTTGACCGTTTCCGTGTGCGAAGCTGTGATGTCCTTGAGCCAGACAGTGTCGCCATCCTTGATCACGCGATACAGCGTCGGCTCACGGCCCTTGAGCGCGGCGACAACGACTTGCGCGTCGCGAAACGTGGTTTCGGGCTCCACGATCACGATCGAGCCGACGCGAAATCGCGGCGCCATCGACGGCTTCGTGCGCACCGCAAACGTGCCCGAGCGACGCGGCGTGTCTACGTTGACGGACCGTGTTTTCCGGGCGGCATGATTGCGCGAGAAATCGAGCACCTCGTCCCATTCGAGCAACGGAATGGGATAGACGCGCTCGCTATGAAGCAGATATCCCACGGTCGATCCGAGCGCATCGGCAATCGCCAGGATAGTGCCGATGCGCGGATCTTCCGTAGTCATCGACAGCACCCGGCTCAAAGTCGCGGGCGAAATTCCGGTTCTACGGGCCAAATCGGCATCGGTGAGACCTTGTTGATGCATCAGCGCGCGGATTCTCGCGACCATCAGAACCAGCCGTTGGCTCGTTTCCATATTGCGTATTCGCCCCCTTGGCGATTCCTGCCCTTATTCGGGCCACCCCTGCTGCGTATTTCAAACGACACATTCCAGTTCACGCCCCCGCATCCATCGGGCACTGCCGATATTTTAGAGATAGGCTGAACACCCGTCCGCTTTATGGCGGCCAAAGATGTGATCGTACCCTATCAAATCGTCCATGCGAATGAAACCTTTATTGCTCCCGCACCACTGAACGGGCCTGTCCAAGAGCGGCACGCCGGTTCATTTGGGGACGCAACCCCGTTTTCGACGGGAGCGAGACGACGCGGCCGGCAGCACGCGGGGACGAAGAATGCGGCATCAGCCGAATGTATCGAAAGTCAGCGCTGGCGGGACCTCGATCAACCTCGATCAAATTGAACGGCGACGCAGATTGATCGCATTATCAATAACAGCGCAAACGCTTCAACACTGCATGCGGCGATGCGGAAAATGCGGACCTCGACGCATCGATTGCGGAATGCCGGTAAATAAAAACGTGGGGCTTGGAAAATTGCCCACGGCCGGCAGTAACCCCCTGCCGGCGACACGGCGCTCACGCCGGATTCGTCGTGATCTTGGCGGTAAAATACGGCCGCTCTACGCCCGCCGTACCGGTTACGAGCCGAGCGCCGTCGAACGACCTCGCGCGACACGGCGCATGATGGTGAACCGAGTTATATGGATGGTCCATCAGCAGCCGCTGACAATCGCAAGCTGCGGCAGTTCGCGACAAACGCAAACGCTGCGTTCAAGCTACGCCGTTACTGCGGCATGATCCTGCGCATCGCCAATGCATTCGACGGCAGTCGATGCTTGGACGCACGAATTCTTGCGTGAATGCAAACCGGGCTGCATGCAAGAACGCCGCAATGCATGGGTTAAAGCCGCGCAACGATGCGCGCAGCAGCGTGTCGAAAAGCATGGCAGTGCGAAGCATGGCGGCGCAACCCGTGAATCACGCTGCGTCCCGATCAGCCGCAAGCCGGTGGCTCGGTCCACCGCCGACGCGGCGAAACCTCAATTAGCCGACGCTGTGCAAACGCGGCTCGAACGGTTTGACGTCCTCCTGCGCCACGACGCGCAGCGGTGCAGGACGGCCCGCCTCCTGCAGCAGCCAGCCGGTCAACACGGCAACGTCCGATTCATTGCAGGTATCGCCGTTTTCGATCAACACGTAACTGCCTGAATCGACGGTGCAGTCCGCAAACAGTTCGACAAGGCGCCCCTGCCGCAGCAATCCGTCGATAAGCGGGCGCCGGCCGATCGCGACGCCGTGTCCGTCGACGGCCGCTTGAACAAGTTGATCGTACTGGCTGAAATACAGCGCCCCGGCCGGACGCAGGCGCGGCACGCCAAGCTCCTTCAGCAGATTGCTCCACGTGTACCACGGCCGCTCGCCGCGCGCATCGTCGATATGCAACAGCACGTGCCGGCTCAGATCGGCCGGCGTGCGCAATTCGCCGTACCCTGCAATCAGGCTCGGGCTGCCGACCGCCACCACCGATTCGCGAAACAGCACACGCGCATCGGATGTCGAAGTTTGCGCACCAGCGTAGCGAACCGCCAGATGCAAACGTTTGCGCTTCAGATCTTCGATTTCGCTGGTTGCGGAAACGCGAACATCGATATCCGGATGAAGCATGCGGAACGAACCGAGCCGAGGAATCAGCCAGAGTGCGGCAAACGATACGGTGGTCGACAGAGAAATCGAGCGCTGCCCGACACACGCGGACAGCTCGCCAATCGTCGATTCGATGTCCGACAGCGCGATCGAGATCGCGTCGTAAAGCGCCCGTCCCTTGTCCGTCAAAGTCAGCGCGCGGATATGCCGGTGAAACAATTCGATGCTGAGTTGTTCCTCGAGCGCTTTTACCTGTCGGCTCACCGCCGACTGCGTGATGTTCAGTTCCTGGCCCGCTCTCGTGAAACTGAGATGCCGGGCGGCACACTCGAAACCTCGCAAAAAATCCAGCGAAGGCATGTTTTTCAAACGCTTGGAACTTCTCATCCGACTACCTCGCAATTTCCCCGTTTATTTCGATGGCGGAGTCTGTCTGTCGCGATGACCTCATTCAATTTCTAACAAGTGCGATCCTACATCTATTCAATTCGTCGAATCATTCTCAATTTCAATCGCGGCGATTGAGATTAACAATTTAATCTATTGACAAGCAAGACAATACCGTTTCTCGAAATTCCATTAAATCATATCATTTACATTTTGAAGGAATATTACTCAAATGACTAACCAATCGACAACAGCAAGCGCCCACAGCAACACAGTGGAACTGGTTCCCGGCCGTTATATTTTGGTTTCCAAATATTGAGAATGGAATTTAGAGAAATTCTTAATTGACCGGATCAATACGCACTTATTCGACTAAACTAGCCAGCAATTCCAACTAAACTAATAAACCATACAAAATTCAAACAAATTTATTTCAAATACAATAATATTAAGCGCTCGCTTCATTTCCATGATTGCACCGCCATTCTCATATTCGGCATCGGCATCTCGCATATGCCCATTCGATAAACTCGATGCTCACACATATAATTAGACAGCCTTAGCAAAATCGAACGATTACTCGGCCTTTTTTAATTTGTCCGTAATTTATATTGCGACGGGGCGTCGCAAGGCCGTCACGCCATGTCCGACACGCGGGAGGTCACTTCCTTCCGGTAGCGGTTAAGCTCCTGCGCGGTCGCGAACGTGCGCTCGAACAGCACCGACAGGT
>NZ_LOWB01000107.1 GCF_001522865.1 Burkholderia sp. TSV86
CCCCCGCCTAACCAGCGGGGGTTTTTGCTTTCTAACCCCACAAACCCCTCTCATCCCCCTCCCTCTCGCAACGCGCTGCGATATAGCGTCTTTGGCGTTAACATCGGTCGTGTCGATTTTGTCGGGGGCAATCAGTGAACATCGGGGAAGCGGCGAAAGTATCGGGCGTCAGTGCGAAGATGATCCGCTATTACGAAAGTGTGGGGCTTCTCAATCCGGCGAAGCGAACCGACGCCGGATATCGCATTTACCACGACGAAGATATTCATTCGCTTCGCTTTATTCGACAGGCAAGACGTCTTGGTTTTCTAGTCGATGACATTAGAAAGTTGCTCGCACTTTGGCAAGACCGATCGAGGGCGAGCGCGGAAGTCAAGGCAATCGCTCTTGAGCACGTAGCCGAACTGGACGAGCGGATTGCCGAGCTGACCGACATGCGCAATACGCTTGCGAACCTCGCCGCCCATTGCCACGGAGACGAGCGTCCCGAATGCCCTATTTTGGAGCGCCTGGCAGATCCATGTTGTGCATCGAAATAGCGCGTCCGATGTCGTGGTCACCTATTCTAGAAGCAAAAATCGCATAAGAATCATGCACTTGAAAGGCGTGGCCCTGAACTATTCCAAATCGGCATGCTCTGTATTCGAGCATTTCACTGGCGTGTTGGTGCATCCAAGTTATAATGGGGTTAACCCTATGCGGGATATCCCTGATTTCGATTTCCAGGGGTCTCAATCTTCCTTGGAGAACCAACATGTTTGCCTACATCATTGAAAAACTGAGCAACTGGTTTGAAACTGCGGAACGCGAGCGTCGCGAAGCCTACTTGGCTTCGTCGAGCGATATCGTTCAACTCGAGCAACGTATCCGCTCGCTGGAAACCAACGGTTACTCGATTCTGTAAATCCGCACGGCAGCGCTATTGCGATTGTGCGCGATGAAAGCCCCGAGCAGATTGACTCGGGGCTTTATCTTTTTGTAGGCTGAAATCTTCCGATCCAGCAGACCGATACCGATATCTTGTAAGGGATGTTTGCGCAGCGGATCTGAAATAAATCTTGGGATTACTTGATGAGATTCGCCCATCGATCACTTTGCGTTGCGCTGAGCAGTGTCGCGCTATGCAGCCTCGCGATGTCGCCGGCCTTTGCCGGAGCAAGCGGTGGCGCGCCTTTGATCCTCGATACGCAAAGCGGAATTCATGACGGCCAGAGCGGCGTCGTGTTGCGAAATGCGCCGCTGTCGAGCGCACCGATCGTGGAGTCGGCGCGGCCGGCCTCGATAATGGCGCTGCCGCCGGCGGTGACAACACCGATGGTCATCATTCCGTACATCGAAGTGCCGGGTGCTCCGGCGCCATACACCGCACCGGTGCTGCAGCCGCGCGACTAGCTATAACTCCACCATGCCGGTGGCTCAATTGCCGCGATGTTCGATCCTGAAGGTGGCGTCTGCGTCCTGTCCAAGAACCTCAACCAGATAGGGCAGCGCTTCTTTCATCGTATTGATCAGCGTATATGGCGGGTTCAGAACGAACATGCCGCTGCCGAAGAGTCCGTAGCCGTCCGTTGGCGGGCGGCTCACGGTCAAGCTGAGATGCAGCCAGTTGCTTGCCTGCAGACGCTTTAGTTGATCGGGGAAGCGTTGTGATTCGGTGCGGCTTACTTGCGGATACCAGATCGCGTAACAGCCTGTCGCGAATCGCTTCAGGCTTTCCTCGACGCACATGAGCGTTTTTGCATAATCGCGTTTGTCCTCGTATGACGGATCGATGAGCACCAGTGCGCGGCGTGGCGGCGGAGGCAGCAACGCTTTGATGCCGTCGAAACCGTCGCCCGAGTAAATCATTGCGCGTCGTCCGGCGTCCCGGAAATTATGGCGCAGCACGTCGATTTCGGTGCTGTGCAGCTCGAACAGACGCATCCGGTCCTGCTCGCGCATCAGTCGCCATGCAAGATAGGGCGAGCCGGGGTAGTAACGCATCTCGCCGTCGCTGTTCAGTGCTCGGACTTCGTCGACATAGTCGGCGAGCGCGTCGGGCAGATCCGTTGCGTTCCAGATTTTCTCGATGCCCGTGCTGAATTCGGCGGTTTTTGCCGCATAGCCGTCGGTGAGCGAGTAGACGCCCGCTCCGGCATGTGTATCGATGTACCAATACGATTTATCTTTCTTGTTCAAATGACGCAGCAATTGAACGACGACAGCGTGCTTGAGGACGTCCGCATGATTGCCGGCGTGAAAACCGTGACGATAGCTGAGCATGACGAAAAGATTCCGATGAAAAAACGCGCTCTCAAAGGAGCGCGTTTTTGTTTCAGCCCAAGGCGGCCGCGACGATGTGACGGTATGGCGGCTGCCTGGCCGATTTACTTCAGGACGGCAGCGATTGCGTTGGCGACGACGTCGATATTGCGCGTGTTCAACGCGGCGACGCAAATGCGGCCGGTGCTGACCGCATAGATGCCGAACTCTTCGCGCAGACGGTCCACCTGCGCGGCCGTCAGCCCCGAATACGAGAACATCCCGCGTTGCGCATTGATAAAGCTGAAATCGCGGTCGACGTTCGCCGCCTTCAGCCGTTCGACGAGACCGTTGCGCATCGCGCGGATACGGTCGCGCATCTCGCCCAGTTCTTCTAGCCACGCGGCGCGCAACTCGGGCGATGCAAACACTGCCGAGACGAGCGCGGCGCCGTGGGTCGGCGGGTTCGAATAGTTGGTGCGGATGACGCGCTTCAATTGCGACAGCACGCGGGCGGATTCGTCGTTGCTGCCGGTAATGATCGACAGCGCCCCGATGCGCTCGCCATACAGCGAAAACGACTTCGAGAACGACGACGACACGAACACGTTCAGATCCGCCTGCGCGAAGAGACGCACTGCAGCCGCGTCGGCGTCCACGTTCTCGCCAAAACCTTGGTATGCGATGTCGAGGAACGGCACGAGCTGGCGGATCTTCACGGCTTCGACCACCTGCGCCCATTGCACGTCGCTCAGGTCGACGCCGGTGGGATTATGGCAGCACGCGTGCAGTACGACGATCGTGCCCGGCTCGTAGCTGTTCAGCGCGGACAACATGCCGTCGAAGTTGACGCCGTTGGTTTTCGCATCGTAGTACGGATAGGCGACGACTTCAAAGCCCGCCGTTTCGAACAGCGCGCGATGGTTTTCCCAGCTCGGATCGCTGATGGCGACCTTGGCTTTCGGGTTCAGCATGCGCAGGAAATCCGCACCGATCTTCAGCGCTCCGGTGCCGCCGAGCGCCTGTGCCGTTACGACCCGGCCCGCCGCGATGACGGGGGAGTTGTCGCCGAGCAGCAGCTTTTGGACCGCGGCGTCATAAGCGGCGATCCCGTCGATCGGCAGATAGCCGCGCGGCAGACCCGCTTCGACGCGCGCCTTTTCCGCGTCGCGCACCGCGCGCAGCAGCGGAATCTTGCCTTCCTCATTCGTGTAGACACCGACGCCCAGATTTACTTTGGTCGAGCGCGTATCGGCGTTGAAGGCTTCGTTCAGGCCGAGGATCGGGTCACGGGGGGCAAGGGCGACAGCGGAGAAGAGCGACATGATGGATTCGCAGCAGTTGTGAAAAGAGGGTCGGTTGCGCAACGCCGGCGCGGGCTGGCCGACTCGTGGCGCAACCCGGCGGATGACGCGGCCGGCGCAAAAGGGATAAAGCGCGGCAACGCATCATTGTAGCGAATTCGACGCCGTCATTTAGCCAATGTTACGGGCGCGCACGCGATTTTTTGGCGCGCTGGCCGGTGCTCGCGAGCCGTCGGAAGAGGAGCCGGCCTGACGTCGAAGCGCTAGAATGATCGTTTGCTCCGTTTCGGCCCGCTGCCCGCCTTCTCCCATGTCCGAACATCATTCCGACGCCCGCGACACTCTCGACGAATCGAAATTCGTGACGTTCGACGAATCCCCGTTCCAGCTCTATCAGCCCTATGCGCCGTCGGGCGATCAGCCGAGCGCGATCGCGACGCTGGTCGAAGGCATCGAGGACGGTCTGTCGTTCCAGACGCTGCTCGGCGTGACGGGTTCGGGCAAGACGTTCACGATGGCCAATACGATTGCGCGGCTCGGGCGTCCGGCGATCGTATTCGCGCCGAACAAGACGCTTGCCGCGCAGCTTTACTCGGAGTTCCGCGAATTCTTCCCGCGCAACGCGGTCGAGTATTTCGTGTCGTACTACGATTATTACCAGCCGGAAGCGTATGTGCCGCAGCGCGACCTGTTCATCGAGAAGGATTCGTCGGTCAACGAGCACATCGAGCAGATGCGGCTGTCGGCGACGAAAAGCCTCATGGAGCGGCGCGACGTGGTGATCGTCGCGACGGTATCGGCGATTTACGGTATCGGCAATCCGTCCGAATATCATCAGATGATCCTGACGCTGCGCACGGGCGACAGGATTGGCCAGCGCGACGTGATCGCGCGGTTGATCGCGATGCAGTACACGCGCAACGAACAGGATTTCCAGCGCGGTACGTTCCGCGTGCGCGGCGACACGATCGATATCTTCCCAGCCGAGCACGCGGAAATGGCGGTGCGCGTCGAGCTGTTCGACGACGAGATCGACACGTTGAATCTGTTCGATCCGCTGACGGGCCGCGTGCGGCAGAAGATTGCGCGCTTTACGGTCTATCCGTCGTCGCATTATGTGACGCCGCGTGACACCGTGATGCGCGCGGTCGAGACGATCAAGGCCGAGCTGCGTGAGCGGCTCGAGTTCTTTCATCGCGAAAACAAGCTCGTCGAGGCGCAGCGGCTCGAGCAACGAACCCGCTTTGATCTCGAGATGCTGCAGGAACTCGGCTTCTGCAAGGGCATCGAGAATTATTCTCGGCACTTTTCGGGGGCGGCGCCCGGCGAGCCGCCGCCGACGCTCGTCGATTACCTGCCGCCCGACGCGCTGATGTTCCTGGACGAATCGCATGTGCTGATCGGCCAGTTGAACGGAATGTACAACGGCGACCGCGCGCGCAAGGAGAATCTCGTCGATTATGGGTTCCGGCTGCCGTCCGCGCTCGACAACCGGCCGCTGAAGTTTCCCGAATTCGAGCGCAAGATGCGCCAAGTGGTATTCGTGTCGGCGACGCCGGCCGATTACGAGAAGCGCGTGTCGGGACAGGTCGCCGAGCAGGTTGTGCGGCCGACCGGGCTGGTCGATCCGGAGATCGAGGTGCGGCCGGCGAGTTCGCAGGTCGACGATGTGCTCGCCGAGATCCATGCGCGCGTGAGTGCCGACGAGCGCGTGCTGATCACCGTGCTGACAAAGCGGATGGCCGAGCAGCTGACCGAATTTCTGGCTGATCACGGCGTCAAGGTCCGCTATCTGCACAGCGACATCGATACCGTCGAGCGGGTGGAAATCATTCGTGATCTGCGGCTTGGCACGTTCGACGTGCTGGTCGGGATCAACCTGCTGCGCGAGGGGCTTGATATTCCGGAAGTGTCGCTAGTCGCGATCTTCGATGCGGACAAGGAGGGCTTCTTGCGCGCCGAGCGCTCGCTGATCCAGACGATCGGCCGCGCGGCGCGCAATGTGAACGGCAAGGCGATCCTCTATGCGGACACGATCACCGATTCGATGCGCCGCGCGATCGACGAAACCGAGCGGCGCCGCGCCAAGCAGATCGCTTACAACGAAGAGCATGGCATTACGCCGCGCGGCGTGGTCAAGCGGATCAAGGACATCATCGACGGCGTCTATAACGCGGATGAAGCGCGTGCGGAGCTGAAGGAGGCGCAGCAGCGCGCGAAGCTCGAGGACATGTCCGACAAGCAGATCGCGAAGGAAATCAAGCGGCTTGAGAAGCAAATGGCCGATTATGCGAAAAACCTCGAGTTCGAGAAAGCCGCGCAGGCGCGCGATCAGCTTGCGCTGCTGCGCGAGCGGGTGTTCGGTGCGAACGTCGGCGATCACGTGAACGGAGCCGAATAGACGGGCGGCGATTTTGCGCCGCTCGGCTGGATTTCTGCTGCCGGATTTCGTTTGTAAGCCTTGTCGTATCAAGGATTTAGCCGCCTTTCAATTTGTTTCAACTACGGTTCGGTGCTAAACTTGCAACATTATTGAGAATGGTTCGCATTAACGTTCTTCATCGTCTTTTCGTCTTCCAGCGAGATGGCGGGGGCGGCGCAGAGCAGGTGTCACGATAAAAACAAGGAGTTTCAATGATGTTGCGTTCTTCGTTTATCCGCGGCGGTGTTGCGGTGGCGGCCACGTGCGTCGCGCTGGGCGCGTCGGCGGCCGAGTATCCGATCGGCAAGCACCAGATTCAGGGCGGTATGGAGATCGGCGCGGTGTATTTGCAGCCGATCACGATGGACCCGGAAGGAATGATGCGCAAGGCGTCGGATTCGGACATCCATTTGGAAGCCGACATCCACGCGGTCAAGAACAACCCGACGGGCTTTGCCGAGGGCGACTGGATGCCGTATCTGCAAGTTACGTACAAGCTGACGAAGCAGGGCGACGCGAAATGGAAATCGGAAGGCGATCTGATGGCGATGGTCGCGAGCGACGGGCCGCATTACGGCGACAACGTGAAGTTGAATGGTCCGGGCAAGTATCACCTGACGCTCGTCGTGAGGCCGCCGATGCAGACGGGGCATATGGCGTTCGGTCGCCACGTCGACAAGGAAACCGGCGTCGGCCCGTGGTTCAAGCCGATCACGCTGGAATACGATTTCCCGTTCGCCGGCATCGGCAAGAAGGGCGGCTACTGATAGCCGTCAGTGCGGGCAGCAGGATGGCGCGCGGCGAGCGCGCCGTCTTTTAAGAGAAATACGATGAGATTCCCCAAAGCATTTGCGTTCGCGGCCGCATTCATTGTCGCGGGCGCCGCGCAAGCGGCCGATCTGCCGACCTTCAAGCTCGAGATGGCGGACGGCAAGCTCAATCCGGCGCGTATCGAGGTGCCGGCCGGCCAGCGTATCAAGATCGAGATTCGCAATACGGGCAAGAGTGCGGCCGAATTCGAGAGCGTTCAGTTGCGCAAGGAGAAGGTGTTGGCGCCGGGCGGCGAATCGTTCGTCGTGATCGCGCCGCTGTCGCCGGGCGAATACAAGTTTTTCGACGATTTTCACCAGCAGGCGCAAGGCTTGATCGTCGCGAAGTGAAGTGATGTTTTACGTCCGCCGCACGGGCAAGCCGTTCGGCGCACGGATGGAGGCAACAATGGGTCAGATCTTGTTCGTCGTCTGGCGGGAGAGCGTCGAGGCATTGCTCGTCGTCGGTATTCTCTACGCATGGCTGAAAAACAGCGGCGACGATGCGCGCCGCGGCTTGCCGTATCTATGGGCAGGCGTCGCCGCCGGCCTGCTGATGGCGGTGGGGCTTGGCGCCGCGCTCGTCGGTTTTACCGAGGTGCTGTCGGGCGATGCACAGGACTATTTTCAGACGGCGATGGTGCTGATCGCGTGCGTGCTGATCGTACAGATGGTGCTGTGGATGAAGCAGCACGGGCGCACGTTGAAGCGCGATATGGAGCGCTCGCTGCAACAGAGCACGCAGAGCGCGAATTGGTGGAGCGTTGCCGTGCTCGTCGCGCTGGCGATCGGGCGTGAGGGAAGCGAGACGGCCATTTTCCTGTACGGGCTTGGCTTCGGCCAATCGGGGCATGTCGGTGCGAGCCAGATGCTTGCCGTGCTGATCGGCCTGGGGCTCGCGTTCCTGACGTTCTATTTGCTGCAATTGGGCGGCAAGTATTTTTCGTGGCGGCACTTTTTCCGCGTCACCGAGATCATGCTGCTGTTTCTCGGCGCGGGCCTGTTCCAGACGGGCATCGACAAGCTGATCGACAAGGAAATCCTGCCGCTTGGCGTCGCGCAACTGTGGGATACGTCCGCGATTCTCGATGATTCGAGCACGTTCGGCTCGCTCGTGGCGACGCTGACCGGTTATCGAGCGCATCCGGCGTTGATGAACGTGGTTGCTTACGCGCTCTATTGGCTGGTTGTCTATCTGTTGCTCAAGCGCGCGACGAAGCAACCGGCGGCAACGGCGGGGCGGACGGCATGAGCACTGTCGTCGGCCCGCGTCGCAGCGGCTTGATCGCGGAAGCCGGCCATTGGATGCAGCGGCACGGCGCGCTGATTCGCGGCATCCAATGGGCCGTGGTGGCGGTTTACGCATTCCTGATTCTGGTGCCGGCGTTTACGCCGCTGCCGGACGATACCGCGCACCTGTGGAGCAACCTGACGCTGGCCGCGCAATTCGTGTTCTGGGGCATTTGGTGGCCGTTCGTGCTGCTGTCGATGGTGATGCTCGGCCGTGTATGGTGCGGCGTGCTGTGCCCGGAAGGAGCGCTTGCGGAGTTCGCGAGCAAGTTCGGCCGAGGCCGTGCGATTCCGCGCTGGATGCGCTGGGGCGGCTGGCCGTTTGTCGCGTTCGGGCTCACGACGATTTACGGTCAGATGGTGAGCGTCTATCAATATCCGCGCGCCGTGCTGCTCGTGCTCGGCGGCTCGACACTGGCCGCCATCGTGATCGGCTTGCTGTATGGGCGCGAGAAGCGCGTCTGGTGCCGCTATCTGTGCCCAGTCAACGGCGTGTTCGGACTGCTCGCGCGTCTTGCGCCGCTGCGCTACCGGGTCGACGAGGATGCGTGGCGACGTTCGTACAAGCAGGGCGAGCACGGCCACCGCGTGATCCCGATCAATTGCGCGCCGCTCGTGCCGTTGCGAAACATGAAGGGCGCGGCGGCGTGCCATATGTGCGGCCGTTGCAGCGGTCATCGCGACGCGATCGAACTGACGCTGCGCTCGTCGTCAGAAGAGGTCGTCGCGCTGGGCGACAAGCAGGCGAGCGGCTGGGATACGGCGCTCATTCTTTACGGCTTGCTCGGCATTGCCATCGGTGCATTCCATTGGACTGTGAGCCCATGGTTCGTGCAGATCAAGCAAGCCATTGCGAGCTGGCTGATTGACCGCGACGTGATGTGGCCGCTCGACACCAACGCGCCGTGGTTCATTTTCACGCATTATCCCGAGCACAACGATGTGTTCTCGTGGCTCGATGGCTCGCTCGTGATCGCGTATATCGTCGGCACGGGGCTTGGGTATGGCACCGTACTCGCGCTTTTGCTCGCCGGTGCGGTTGCGATGCTCGGCCGCTTCGAGCGCGTGCGGCTGCATCATCTCGCACAGGCGTTGATTCCGCTCGCTGGCGCGGGTGTGTTCCTCGGCCTGTCGGCGACGACACTATCGTTGTTGCGTGCCGAGCATGTGCCGCTCGGTTGGGCGTCGGATGTTCGGATTGCGATTCTTATCGGCGCGAATCTGTGGAGCGCGTGGCTTGCTTGGCAGGTGACGGGGCGCTATGCCGCCGTGGTGCGCAGGCTGTTCGCGATGCTGTGGTTTGCGGCGGCGCTTGCGGTGATCGACAGTGCATGGTGGTTGATGTTTTGGGGATTTTGACGCGCTGGCGCGCATTTTCCCGGCTGTTGCGTCGACGCCTGGTTTTCGACGACATGAAAAAAAGCGACGCGCCATCGGCTGCGTCGCTTTTTTCTTTTGCGTGGTGAGAACCAAAAAAGTGGCTTGGCTTACTGCGACGGCTGCTTGAATAGGTTTGCACGAAGGGGTCTAGACTCGCGTGCAAGCCGTCGTGGCTGGCTAATGCCGAACACCTCTCGAGGAGGTGGTCCCCACAATACTCGGTCGTTACTTCGTCAGGATCAGTTTGCCCAAGCGGGTCGCTCGGAGTTGGTAAGTTTCGCCGTTGTGCGCGATGCTCACGTGGCTTTGGCCTTGCAGCAGCGAATCGCTGCTGACGATGCGTTGACCGGCTTGGGCAGTCGCGGCCGGTTCAGCCTTCGCGGAATCCGCAGGCGATATGGTTGCCGTTTGCGTGCGGCTGCCGGATCCGGCACTGCCGGTGCGGCGCAATGTGAGCGTGTTTGGGCGCATGGCTTCGATCATTCAGTCAATCGGTCAGTTGCGATTCGATGGAATGAATTCTAAATGATAACCATTCCCATTTACAAATATCTTTATCGATTGAATATCGAATGCCGATAGGCAGCGACAAAGAGAAAGGACGAGAAGGGCGACGCTCGTGCGCCGCCCGGCGCGATCAGTGCAACGGATCGGGGTCCTTGCGGCCGTGCGCGAATTCACGGATCAGACGAACCGTGTCGATATCGGATGCGCGATAAGCTTCCTTCACGATTTCCTGGGTTTGACGAGCATCTTCGCTATCGTTGTTGACGGTTAGCGTGGTTTGATACTCGAAGCGAAGGAACAGCTCCTGATCGTCACGCTCTTCGATCGTCATCGTCAGCGAGCCGCCGATTTCACCGTCGGCGGCATGGATGTCATAACGGACCTGCACGTTCGGTATGAGCGTCACGCGATCGCGGATCGTCGCTTTGCCGAAGTGAAGCTCACGCTCGAGCGTCGTTTCGTTTCGTTCGTGGACGATGCAGCGATCGAGCCCGATCACGAAAAGTTGCGGCTGTTCGGCGCGCAGCACAAGCCCTTCCCAAAGCTGGGCGCGGGTTAGCGTCGGCATGTTGGGATTGCCGAAGGCGTTGATTTGGACGAGATGTTCGAAATTCAAAGCGGCGGATTCCTTTGGTGGAGCGCCCCGTTGGCGGGGAGCAAAACTAGGGGCTTATTGTGACGCAAATCCGCCGCCAAGGCTTGATGCACGGTAGGAGCCGAGCCGGTTTGATTGGCCGATTCGGCGCGATGGAGATGGCTGCTGAGCGTCAGCCGGCAATATGGCCCATGCGGCCGCTTTGGTAATCGGCGACAGCCTTGCGGATCTCCTCCTCGGTGTTCATGACGAACGGGCCGTATCGGACGACCGGTTCATTGAGCGGTACGCCGCCGATCAACAGCAATTCGAGCGGCGCGTCGCCGGCGGCAAAGGTAACGGTGTCGCCATCTTCCGCATAGGCAATCATATGGCGGGCGTCGATTACCGTCTTGTCCGGGCCGTACAGGCCAGTGCCCGAGATCGGGTACGCAAACACACGAAAACCGGCCGGAATCGGCTGCTCGGCAACGGCGCGGGGCTCGAGCGTGAAGTGTTGATAGAGAATCGGCGTGCGCGTTTCGATCGCGGCGCGTGCGCCGAAGGCCTCGCCTACGATGATCTTGACCTTCACGCGGCCATCAGCGGACGACGCGCATGGAATGCGTGCGGCAGGCACGTCTTGGTAGCGCGGTGCAATCATCTTGTCCCGGCGTGGCAGATTCACCCACAGCTGAAAAATGTGCATGCGGCCGCCAGTGCGCATGAATTCGGCGCTTGGCATCTCGCTGTGGATGACGCCTGCTCCCGCCGTCATCCATTGAACGTCGCCCAAGCCAAGCGTGCTTGTATGACCGGTCGAATCGCGATGGACAAGCTGGCCGTCAAGCACGTAGGTGACGGTTTCGAAGCCGCGATGCGGATGATCGGGAGCGCCTTTCGCCTCCCCAGGTGCGTAGTCGATCGGCCCCATTTCGTCGAGCAGCAGGAATGGGTCGAAATCCGTCAACAAACGGGTGGGAAAGGGCCGATGCACCACGAAGCCGCCGCCTTCTGTCGTGCGAAGGGATGGGCAGGTGCGTTGAATTGTGCGTGCAATAGGCATTGGAGTTCGGTGAAATACCGTCATTTTTGAAACGTAGAGCTATTATATTGAGCGATTTGCCCAATAAATCTGCCGGATTCGCAATGGATCGTTGTGCAATTGGAACGATGAAATGAATATCGATGCGCATAACCTGAACGACCTGATGTACTTCTCTCAGGTAGTCGAGCATGGCGGCTTTTCGGCTGCCGAGCGCGTGCTCGGCATTTCGAAATCGCGCTTGTCGCGACGTTTGACCGAACTTGAAGCGACGCTCGGCGTGCGCTTGTTGCAGCGCTCGACGCGCAAGCTCGCGCTTACCGAAGCGGGCGAGCTGTTTTACCAGCACTGCCAGGCAATGCTCGCGGAAGCGCAGGCCGCGATGAATGCGGTGCAGCAACTGCGCTCGGCGCCGCGCGGTACGGTGCGCGTGAGCGTGCCCGTCACGGTGTCGCTCACCATACTGTCGCGTTTGCTGCCGGAATTTCTGCGCCGCTACCCTGAAGTGCGCGTGCAGATTCGCGTGACGAATCGCGTGATTGACCTGTTCGAGGATGCCGTCGATGTTGCGTTGCGTGTGCGCTCCGAGCCGCCGCAAAGCGCGAACATCATCGTGCGGCCGTTGTTGCGCACTGAGCAGATGCTGGTTGGTGCGCCGAGCTTGCTGCAACAGAATGCGCCGCCGCTCACGCCCGCCGATCTGGTGGGATTCGATACGCTCGATACCCCATCGGGCGATGGCCGCCACGTGTTCAATCTGATCGCGCCGGACGGCTCGCGCCATCTCCATGAACATGAACCGCGCCTCGTGACGGCCGATCTGATCTCGATCCGCGAAGCTGTGCTCGACGGGGTCGGGATCGCGGCGTTACCCGAATCGATGTACGGCAGCGCGTTGCATGCCGGTCAATTGTCGCCCGTGATGCCGGGATGGACGCTACCCGTTCCGCAGCTTTATGCGGTGTTCGTGTCGCGGCAAGGGATGCCACCTGCCGTGCGGGCATTTGTCGACTATCTTGTCGAAAAGCTGGATAACAAGCAGTACGAAACAGAACCCTGCCCGACGTACTCCGCGAACGAGGCGGAAAAGAAGGCCATTTCGCTCTGACGAATTGGCCGGCAGCGTCAGCATCGGTTTTTTCATTGGATGGGCGTGACGCAATCGCTAGTTTCAATCGAGGATGGCTTGAATGCGCGCGCTGAGCGTCCTATATTGGAATCCCGATTTCGTGAGGGATCTGCCGAGCGAAACATGGTGGCTGCATATGTTGCGAGCCAGATAGGGCAGACTGCGCGAGTCCGTGCAGACCACGGCAAGTCGCATTGCGTTGCCGCGACGGGTAGTGCATACCCGTCGGGCCCGCCGCCCGAAGGCGCCAGCGTGCGCATGAAAAAAGGCCTTCATCTGGCGATGAAGGCCTTTTACTTTATCGCATCCGCGATGCGCGGCACGAACGATGAAACGGCGCGCCGCCTTGTGTGGGCGGCTTACTTCGATTTCGGTTCGGTAACGAAACCGAGCTTCGTCAAGCCTCCCGCCTGCGCCGCTGACATCACTTCCGCCACGCGCTCATAGGCGACCTTGCGATCCGCGCGCAAGTGCAACTCCGGTTGCGGGCTCGCCTGAGCGGCCTGCGCGATGCGTGTTTGCAGGTCTGCCGGATTTACCGGGCGATCGTCCCATAGAACCGTACCGTCGCTTTCGATCGCGACGTCGATCGTTTGCGGCTTCACGTCGACCGGCTGGCTGCTCGCGCGTGGCAAATCGATTTTGACCGCATGGTGCATCGCCGGAATGGTGACGAGGAAAATGATCAGGAGTACGAGCATCACATCGACGAGCGGCGTCATGTTGATCTCGTTCATCAGATCATCGTCGTCATCGTCGCCGAAGCTGGTGGAATTCATTGCCATCGGCCGTCTCCACTCAGTTCGCGCGCGTCGCGAGGCGCAGCCCGTCGCGCGGCGACGACGAAGCAAGGCGCGCACCCGTCACGAAGTATGCGTGCAAGCCGTGCGCGAAGCGGCGCAGACGGCTCACGATCGCCTTGTTCGAGCGCGTGAGCGCGTTGTAGCCGAGCACGGCGGGAATCGCGACGAACAGGCCGAACGCGGTCATGATCAACGATTCGCCGACCGGGCCTGCAACCTGATCGATCGACGTCTGGCCCGTCGCGCCGATGACGAGCAGCGCGTGATAAATCCCCCAGACGGTGCCGAACAGGCCGACGAACGGCGCGGTGCTGCCGATCGATGCGAGGATCGCGAGGCCGCTTTGCATTCGCGCGATGCCTTCGTCCATCGTGTCTTTCAGGCAGCGCGTGATCCAGTCGGATACGTCCATTCGGTCGTGCAGATGCGGCTGCGTCTGATGATGATGGTCAGCGGCTTCCTTGCCCGACAGCGCGAGCGCGAGAAACGGATTGTCGTGCGGCGCCGATGTCACATGGCCGAGCTTCTTCACGCCTTCGTCGAAATCGTCCGAGTGCCAGAACGAGCGTTCGGCGTCCTTCGTGAGCCGCTTCAGGCGTACCACGTTCCAGCCTTTGATGACGATCACCATCCATGACAAGATCGACATCACGAGGAGCGCGATCGCGATGAAGCGCGTGACGAAATCTCCTTGCGCCCAGACGTGTGCGATACCGTAGCTTTGCATTGCTGTTCCTTGTTGTTGCTATTCCAGGAAGAATTGAAATGAATCAGTCGTCCAGTGTGAAGTTGTACGGCTGCGTATAGGCAGCGCGCATCGGCTGCCCGTTCTGCAGATACGGCTGGCACGGCGACGACCGGATGGCTTCGAGCGCTGCGTCGTCGAGACGCGGAAAACCGCTGCTCTGGACGACTTGCGCACTTTCGATCTTGCCCGTCAGGCCGACTACGAAGCGAACCTTCACGACGCCCGTTTCGCCGCGCCGCCTCGACAGTGATGGATAGTCGGCCTGCGCGATCTGGCACGTCAGGTGCGCGCCTTCCTTTGGCGTCGCGATTTCCATCGTCGGGCGGGGGCTTGGCGCGGCCGCGGCGGGTGCTTCCTTTGCACTGGGTTCGGCGGGGGCCGCGGGGGCGGGCGGTGCGGGCTGCGGCGCGGCGATCGCGTTCTGCGAGGGCTCGTGCGATACGGGTAAAGGCGTCGGGCTCGGCTTCACGACGGGACGCTCGGGAGCCGTCTTCGGCTTGTTTTTCTGCTCAGGTTTTTGGACAGGCTTCGGCGGTGCGGGCGTGGCGACCGATTGCACGCCGGCCGGCTGCGCGACCGGCGCGCTCAACAGTTCTGCCGTGATTGCTTTCGACTCGAGCGGCGGTTGCGGCACGTCGTTGCGCAGCAGCAGTGCGCCGGTCAGCAGGATGGCATGTCCGGCAAGCACTGCCACAGCAGCGGCGATGACACGGGGGTTCATACGGGACGCGGCCGGCTCGGATAAGGCCTGTATGGAATTCGAAGCCTGCATGTTAGCTTGTTAATGCGGCGGCGCGTGTGACACCGCGCCGCGTGGTATACGGCTCTATTTGCGGAAGATCAGCAAAGAGATACACACGGTAGTCACGAATCCGATCAGCAATTCCATGACGGGCTCCTTCACAGGTAGGCCGTTGGCTCGCGCGCAGAAAGGCTTGCTGACGGGCGGGTAAAACAACAAGAGCGGCAACGTGCGCCGCGTGCGATCAGGGCATCCGGCTCAAGCCGCCTTGCGTTCGTAAAACGTAACGGGAACGGGCACGGCCGCGGGGCGCTCGACTCCGCAGAGACTCGCGCAGACGCCCTGTTCCGCCATCAGATCGCGCACGGTTTCCTCACACTTGCCACAACAAGTGGCGACCCCGAGTTCGAACTGGAGTTCTTCGAACGTACTCACGCCCTCCGCAAGGGATGCGCGAATCTTCCGGTCGGAAACAGACTTGCACACGCAGACGATCATGATGGAGCGCGATAGCTAACGGTAATGCGAATTATTATCATTATATTTGTGCGTGTTGGCAAGCGCGGCTTCCGCTTTTTTGTAACAAAACCAGGTGCTTGGGCGGGCTAGGCCGCTTTCACGGCCGACCGATAAGTCGGCCCCGGCAAGCGCGGGCAAAGCAGGCCGGCCGAGGCTGCCTCAGGCCGGGTGCATGGCCAGCGCGGCCGCGTTTGGAGAAGAAATGGTGACGGATTCGACCGGTGCGTCGATTCCAAGCAGCGTTGCGGCCAGCAACTGCAACTGGCGGCCATCGCTCGTCGAGCAAAAACGTGGCGGCGCGGCGGTGTGACCGGAGGCCGGCGCGCGCAGCCCGCGTTCGTCGACGATCCGTTCAAGCTGGCGGGCGATCGCGTCGCCCGTATCGACGAGGCGCAGGCGATTCGCGGTGACGTCGCGAATTGCCGCGTCGAGGAAAGGGTAATGCGTGCAGCCGAGCACGAGTGTGTCGGCGCCTGCGTCGACCATCGGCTGGAGGTAGCCGGCGAGCAGTGCGCGCAGTTCGGGCGAGCCGGTATCGCCGCGTTCGACGGCCTCGACAAGGCCGTGGCCCGCTTGGCAGATAAAGCGGCAGCCGGCGGAGTGACGTTCGAGCAGCGCGCGAAAGCGCGCGCTGCGCAGCGTCGCCTGGGTGGCGATCACGCCCGCGATGCGCGTTTTCGACTGGAGGGCCGCCGGCTTGATGCCGGGTTCGACTCCGACGAGCGGAATCGCCAATTGCTCGCGAACGACTGCGATCGATTGCGCGGTTGCGGTATTGCACGCGACGACGAGCGCCTTGGCACCTTGCGCGACGAGCCATTCGCCGATTGCGAGCGTGCGCTCGACGATGAACGCGTCGTCGCGCGGGCCATAGGGCGCGTGGCGTGAATCCGCGACATAGACGAGTGCCTCGCCGGGCAGGCGCGCATGTACTGCGCGCAGCACCGACAGGCCGCCGAGCCCTGAGTCGAAAATGCCGATCGGCGCGTGCGCGCGCGAAGGGCCGGAATCGGGTGTGATCGTCATGCGGGCGTTGGATGGTGCGTGCAGATTCGCGCGCAACGCGCAGGGCGCGAAATTACGACGCCGCGTCCATCATCGACTGCTGGTAATTTTGCAGCCCGACCTTGCCAATCAGGTCGATTTGCGTTTCGAGCCAATCGATATGCTCTTCGGTATCGTCGAGGATCTTCTCGAAAATTTCGCGCGATACGTAATCACGTACCGATTCGCAATAAGCGATCGCTTCCTTGCAGGTGTTTTGCGAGATCTGTTCGAGCTTCAGGTCGCAGTTCAGGATTTCCTCGGTTTCCTCGCCGACGAGCAGCTTGTGCAGATCCTGCAGGTTGGGCAATCCGTCGAGCATGAAGATGCGTTCGATCAGCCAGTCGGCATGCTTCATCTCGCCGATCGATTCGTCGTATTCATGCTTGCCGAGTTTCTCGAGACCCCAGTGCTTGTACATCCGCGCATGCAGGAAATACTGATTGATCGCGGTGAGCTCGTTTTTCAACTGGGCGTTCAGATATTCAATGACCTTCTTATCGCCTTGCATGACGGTTCCTTATGATGCTGTGGGGCTGGAATTTCTGAACGATAAACGCTCGCTTACGAAATGCCAAGCGCGGATTCGTTTGATCTCCGAAGAAAACTGCGAATCCGCGAAATCAAAAAGGCCGGATTGAAATCCGGCCTGAAAATCATTCCTATTTACACGGTGGCGACAGGAATCTTGCCGATCTTTGCTTGCCATTCCTTCGGCCCGGTTTGATGGACCGACGTGCCTTGCGAATCGACTGCGACGGTCACCGGCATGTCCTGCACGTCGAATTCGTAGATCGCCTCCATGCCGAGATCCTCGAATGCGAGCACCTTTGCATCGCGAATCGCCTTCGATACGAGATACGCGGCGCCGCCGACCGCCATCAGATACGCGGCGCGGTGTTTCTTGATCGCATCGATCGCGACCGGCCCGCGTTCGGCTTTGCCGACCATCGAGATCAAGCCCGTTTGCGACAGCATCATTTCGGTGAACTTGTCCATGCGCGTGGCTGTCGTGGGGCCTGCCGGGCCGACCACTTCGTCGCGCACCGGATCAACCGGCCCGACGTAGTAGATCACGCGGTTCTTGAAATCGACGGGCAGCTTTTCGCCGGCGGCCAGCATGTCGGCGATTCGCTTGTGAGCGGCGTCGCGGCCCGTGAGCATCTTGCCGGACAGCAGCAGCGTCTGGCCCGGCTTCCACGAGGCGACCTCCTGCGGCGTCAGCGTGTTCAGATCGACGCGCTTGCTGGTTTCGGTGTTCGGCTCCCAGTGCACCTTCGGCCATGCGTCGAGCGATGGCGCTTCGAGCTTCGCCGCGCCGGAGCCGTCGAGCACGAAGTGCGCGTGGCGCGTTGCCGCGCAGTTCGGAATCATCGCGACAGGCTTGGATGCCGCGTGCGTCGGCGCGGCCGTGATTTTCACGTCGAGCACGGTTGCGAGGCCGCCCAGACCCTGCGCGCCGATGCCGAGCGCGTTGACCTTCTCGTGCAACTCGACGCGCAGTTCCTCGATCCAGTCCTTCGGGCCGCGAGCGATGATCTCCTGAATGTCGATCGGCTCCATCAGCGATTCCTTGGCCATCAGCATCGCCTTCTCGGCCGTGCCGCCGATGCCAATGCCGAGCATCCCCGGCGGGCACCACCCCGCGCCCATCGTCGGCACGGTCTTCAGCACCCAGTCGACGATCGAATCCGACGGATTCAGCATCACGAATTTCGATTTGTTCTCCGAGCCGCCGCCTTTTGCCGCGACCTGCACGTCGACCTTGTCGCCCGGCACGATCTCGTAGTGGATCACAGCCGGCGTGTTGTCCTTCGTATTCTTGCGCGCGCCCTCGGGCGGGTTGACGATCGACGCACGTAGCACGTTGTCCGGATGCGTGTAGCCGCGGCGCACGCCTTCGTTGATCATGTCGGTGACGCTCATTGTCGCGCTGCCGGTTTCGCTGGCCCAGTGCACGTCCATGCCGACCTTCACGAAGATCGTGACGATGCCGGTGTCCTGGCAGATCGGGCGGCGGCCTTCCGCGCACATGCGGCTGTTCGTCAGGATTTGCGCGATCGCGTCCTTCGCGGCAGGGCTCTGCTCGAGTTCATACGCGCGGCCGAGTGCCTGGATGTAGTCGAGCGGATGGTAGTAGCTGATGTATTGCAGCGAATCCGCAATGCTCTGGATCAGGTCTTCCTGTTTGATGACGGTCATGGCTGGGACTCTATGGGGACTATGGGAATCGATTCAGGCCGGCTGGCCGCGGTTCATTGCGCCGGCTCGCGCAGCTGCGCCGGATGCAGGGCAGCCTCCTCGTGGAAGTGCTGCGGATGCGTGTGCGTCGTCAGGCGGTCGACCCACGCCATCACGAGTGCCGACACGAGGAAGGCCGCATGGATCACTACTTGCCACATGATGGCGTGCTGGGTGTGCTGGTCCGGATTGATGAAGGTCTTCAGCAGATGGATCGACGAGATGCTGATGAGCGCCATCGACAGCTTCACCTTCAACACGCCCGCATTCACGTGATCGAGCCATTCGGGCTCGTCCGGATGACCCTCGACGCCCAGGCGCGACACGAAAGTTTCATATCCGCCGACGATCACCATGATGAGCAGATTCGAGATCATCACGACGTCGATCAGGCCGAGCACGGCGAGCATCACGCTGACTTCGTCGAGCCCCGCCGCGTGCGTCAGCAGATGCCAGACTTCTTTCAGGAACAGGAACACATAGACGGCTTGCGCGACGATCAGGCCCAGATACAGCGGCACTTGCAGCCAGCGGCTCATGAAGATGAGGGCAGGCAGCGGACGCATCTTGCGGGGAGCGGGGCGCGAGTGGTTTGGGGCGGCAGACATGGTCGAGCGAAGCGGGGATATGAAGCGTTTTTTGGAAAAAAGCGCGTTATTGTAACGCGTCGGCCGGCATCGAGGCGGCGCGGCGCGTGTGGCGTGCGCCGGGCGGGGATAGCTGCAACGGCGGCTCACGGCCGGCTCTACGCGGGCTCGAACGGGCTGGGCGCCGGTCCGGCGCGTTGGCTCGGTGGGGGGGGCGGCTGCGCAGCCGCTCAGGGCGACACGCGCGGCGAGCGCCTCACGCGCAGGCTCGCGAGCACGATGCCCGCCACGACGCACGCGAGCGCGAAGCCGTGCGCGAGCGTCGGGCGCTCGCCGAGGAATGCGATTCCGTAGACGGCGGCGGCGATCGGCAGCACCGCGCTGAACACGCCCGCGAGGCTGCCCGGCACGTAGCGGATGCCTTTCATCCACAGCCAGAACGAGAAGATGCTCGCGGACAGCCCGTACCAGACGACAAGCGCCCAGATGCCTGCCGGCACGCTGGCGTAATCGAAATGCCACAGCGCGCCGGCGCCGAGCGGCAGCATCAGCAGCAGGCCGAACAGGTGGGTGTAGGCGCAGATGTCGATGGGCGCGAGCGTTTGCGTGAGGCGCCGCGACAGGATCACGTAGATCGATTCGCAGCAGACCGCGCCGAGCATCAGCAGATTGCCCGCGAGCGAGCCCGCGGGCGCGCCGCCTTCGGCCGCGCCGCTGTTGGCGACATTGATCGTCACCACGCCGACGATCGCGAGCGCGATCGATACGAGCGCGCGTCCATCCGGTTTTTCGCGCAGGAACAGCCATGCGAACAGCGCGACGACCGCGGGGATCGTGCTCGTGATGACGCCTGCCGCGACCGCGCTCGTGCGCTGCACGCCGTTTAGCATCAGCAGCGTGAACATGAAGGTGCCGAAGAACGCTTGCAGAAAGAGGTTCAGCCATTCGCCACGCTTGACGGTGCGCATCTTGACGGGGCTGAACAGCGGCCAGAGCACCGCGTTCGCGACCACGAAGCGCAGGGTGGCGAGAATGGCGACGGGAACGAATACGACGATCGATTTGCCGATGCCGACGTTGCTGCCGACCAGCAGCATCGACACGATGAGAAAGAGGGCGTAGCGATTCAATTGGAGTCCGGAGCGCAAATTCAGCTAGCATTGTGAAACGTGTGCAAACCAGCGTAAAGCGTTGCCGACGCGCGTGCCGCGTAAGTGACGGGTAAGTTCGAGCGGCTATCGTGAGTACGGCCGCGCGGCGTGATGCGATGCAACATTGCGCCGCCCGGTAACCGCGGCGGGCATTGAGGAGACACGCGCATCATGCCGCATCACGCATCAGCCAGCCGTGCACGGCGTGCTCAATCGCGCTGCACGTAGTGAGTGGGTCCATATCATCAAGGGGTAGTCGATGTCTGTGATTGAATCGGTTCTGCACGAACGCCGCCAGTTCGCGCCGCCCGCGGCCCTCGAGAAGGCCGCGGCCATTTCGGGGATGGTGGCTTATCGCGCGCTTGCCGAAGAGGCCGAGCGCGATTACGAAGGATTTTGGGCGCGTCTTGCGCGCGAGACGCTCGAATGGCACAAGCCGTTCAGCATGGTGCTCGACGAGACGAACGCACCGTTTTACCAATGGTTCGGCGATGGAGAGCTGAACGCATCGTACAACTGCCTCGATCGGCATGTCGCCGCAGGGCGCGGTGATCGTGTCGCGGTGATCTTCGAGGCCGACGACGGCGCCGTCACGCGCGTCACGTATGCCGATTTGCTCGCGCGCGTTTGCCGTTTCGCGAATGCGCTGAAAAAGCGCGGCGTCGGCCGAGGCGACCGCGTCGTCATCTATATTCCGATGTCGGTCGAAGGCATCGTTGCGATGCAGGCGTGTGCGCGGATCGGCGCGACGCATTCGGTCGTGTTCGGCGGTTTTTCGGCGAAATCGCTGCACGAGCGCATCGTCGACGTCGGCGCGACCGCGCTTGTCACCGCCGACGAGCAACTGCGCGGCGGCAAGACGCTGCCGCTCAAGCACATCGCCGACGAGGCGCTGGCGATGGGCGGCTGCGATGCAGTGAAGAGCGTGATCGTCTACCGTCGCACGGGCGGCAACGTCGATTGGCATGAAAGCCGCGACGTCTGGATGCACGAACTCGTCGCGAACGAATCCGACGCGTGCGAGCCCGAATGGGTCGGCGCCGAGCATCCGCTCTTCATCCTGTATACGTCCGGCTCGACCGGCCGGCCCAAGGGCATTCAGCACAGCACGGCCGGCTATCTGCTGTGGGCCGCGCAGACGATGAAATGGACGTTCGACTGGAAGCCGGACGACGTGTTCTGGTGCACCGCCGATATCGGCTGGATCACCGGCCATTCGTATATCGCATACGGGCCGCTCGCGATCGGCGCGACGCAGGTCGTGTTCGAGGGCGTGCCGACCTATCCGGACAGCGGCCGCTTCTGGAAGATGATCGGTGAGCATAAAGTGAGCGTGTTCTATACCGCGCCGACCGCGATCCGTTCGCTGATCAAGGCGTCCGAAGCCGACGAGGCGGTGCATCCGAAGCGCTATGACTTGTCGAGCCTGCGGATCATCGGCACCGTCGGCGAGCCGATCAATCCGGAAGCGTGGATCTGGTATCACAAGCACGTCGGCGGCGAGCGCTGCCCGGTCGTTGATACTTGGTGGCAGACCGAGACCGGCGGCCACATGATCACGCCGCTGCCCGGCGCGACGCCGACCGTGCCCGGCTCGTGCACGCTGCCGCTGCCCGGCATCATGGCCGCCGTCGTCGACGAGACCGGCCAGGATGTGCCAAACGGCCAGGGCGGGATTCTCGTCGTCAAGCGGCCGTGGCCGTCGATGGCGCGCACGATCTGGGGTGACCCGGAGCGCTTTCGCAAGAGCTATTACCCCGACGAACTCGGCGGCAAGCTCTATCTCGCGGGCGACGGCACCGTGCGCGACAAGGACACCGGCTATTTCACGATCATGGGCCGCATCGACGACGTGCTGAACGTCTCGGGGCACCGGCTCGGCACGATGGAGATCGAATCGGCGCTCGTCTCGCACGAACTGGTTGCCGAGGCGGCGGTGGTCGGCCGGCCTGACGACACCACCGGCGAGGCGGTCGTCGCGTTCGTCGTGCTCAAGCGCGCGCGCCCGGAGGGCGAACAGGCGGCGGCGCTCGCGAAAGTGTTGCGCGACTGGGTGGGCAAGGAAATCGGACCGATCGCGAAGCCGAAGGACATCCGCTTCGGCGACAACCTGCCGAAGACCCGCTCGGGCAAGATCATGCGGCGTCTGCTGCGTTCGCTGGCGAAGGGCGAGGCGATCACGCAGGATACGTCGACGCTCGAGAATCCTGCGATCCTGGAGCAGCTTGCCGAGGTGCGTTGAGCCGTCTTTCCCGGCGTGATCGGCGGCCCGTATTGGTGCAGGCGGGGCCGGCATCACCATTGACGGGCGCGCGGCACACCCGCGCCACCGCCGGAACAAGCCCCTGCGCGGCAATCCCGATTGTCCGCGCCGGGGCTTTTTGCTACACAAGCGCATGGCCGCTTCATCGTCCCCGACGCCCCCGCATCCCGCCGAGCCGCCGCTCGTGCCCGAGCCGCTTGCGCGCGCGCATGCGCACTACTGGCGCTTCAATGTCGCACTGATCGCCGTGTTGAGCGCGATTGGCGCATTGGTCTCGTTTGTCGTGCCGTTTTTCGCGACCGTGCTTGCGCACCTGCGCTTCGCGGGCTTCAGCCTGCCGTTCTATCTCGGCGCGCAAGGCGCGATTCTTGTTTATGTGGCGCTGATCGTCGTTTATATCGTTCTGATGCAGCGCGCCGACAAGACGCTGCGGGGCGCTTACGACGCCTACGCGGCCCGTCAGGAACGCGACGCCGCCGCGCCGACGGACCCCGGCCCATGCTGACGAACCGGCTCGTTCGCGCTTATGCGCTGTATAGCGCAGGCTTCATTGCGTTCGTGCTGCTGCTCGGGCGCATCGAGCGCGCGACGGGCTCCGGCGTCTGGATCGGCTATGTGTTTCTGTTCGTGCCGATCGCGGTTTATGCGGCGATCGGGCTGCTGTCGCGCACGTCGGATCTCGTCGAATACTACGTCGCCGGGCGGCGTGTGCCGTCGATGTTCAACGGGATGGCGACCGCCGCTGACTGGCTGTCCGCCGCATCGTTCATCGGCCTGGCCGGCTCGCTGTACGCAACCGGCTACGACGCGCTCGCGTATCTGATGGGCTGGACGGGCGGCTTCTGCCTTGTCGCGTTCCTGCTTGCGCCATACGTGCGCAAGCTCGCGCGCTACACGATTCCCGACTTCCTCGGCACGCGCTATTCGAGCACGCTCGTGCGTGCGCTCGCGGCGTTTGCGGCGATCCTGTGCTCGTTTGTCTACCTCGTCGCGCAGATACAAGGCATCGGCCTGATCGCCACGCGCTTCATCGGCGTGGATTTCGCGATCGGCATTTTCTGCGGGCTGGCGGGCATTCTCGTCTGCTCGTTTCTCGGCGGAATGCGCGCGGTCACTTGGACCCAGGTTGCGCAATACGTCATTCTGATCGTCGCGATTCTGCTGCCGGTTTCGTTGATCGCGATGAAGCACGGGCTTGGCCCCGTGCCGCAATTCACCTACGGGCAGTTGATGTCGCGTGTCGAGGCGCTCGAGATGCAGGTGCGCGACGCGCCGCGCGAGCGGCAGGTACGCGACGCCTATCGGCAGCAAGCCGCCGAGATCCAGGCGCAACTCGATCGCCTGCCGGCTTCATATGACGATGCGCGTGCGCGGCTCGTCGGCGAGGTGGCGCAATTGCGCGAGCACAACGGGCCGCTGCGCGAGATCCGGCAGCGCGAGCGCTCGCTTGCCGAGTTTCCGCGCGATCCGGCGGTGGCGCGCGCTGCGTGGGAGCAGATGCGTGACGATCTGCTCGCGCGCGCCGCCGACCCGGTGCCGATGCATCAGCCGTTCCCAGCCGCCAATGACGCCGATCATCGGCTGCGCGAGCGGAATTTTCTGGCGCTGCTGCTTTGCTTGTCGATCGGCACGGCGAGCTTGCCGCACATACTCACGCGCTACAACACGACGACATCGGTGGCGTCCGCACGGCGGTCGGTTGGCTGGACGCTGTTTTTCATCGCGCTGTTTTACCTGACGGTGCCGGTGTTGGCGGTGCTGATCAAATACGAGATCTTGTCGAATCTGGTCGGGCTGCCGTTTACCGATCTGCCTGCGTGGGTCACGCAATGGCACCGCTTCGAGCCTGAACTTGTCAGCATCACCGATCAGCTTCGCGATGGCGTCGTTCATTGGTCGGAGATACGGATGCAGCCCGACATCGTCGTGCTGGCGGCGCCCGAGATCGCGGGGCTGCCATACGTGATGTCGGGCTTGATCGCCGCGGGCGCGCTTGCCGCGGCGCTGTCGACGGCGGACGGATTGCTGCTGACGATTGCGAATGCGCTGTCGCATGACGTCTATTACTGCATGGTCGCGCCGGATGCGACGAGCCAGCGGCGCGTGACGATCTCGAAGGTGTTGCTGCTGGGCGTTGCGCTGTTTGCGTCGTATGTTGCTTCGTTGAATACCGGGAAGATTTTGTTTCTTGTCGGCGCGGCGTTTTCCCTTGCGGCGTCGAGTTTTTTTCCGGTGCTGGTGCTCGGCGTGTTCTGGAAACGCACGACGACGCGCGGCGCGGTTGCGGCGATGGTGACGGGGCTGGCGGTGTGCGTTTATTACATCGTGTCGACGTACCCGCTTTTCACGCAGATCACGGGCTTCGCGGGGCCGAGATGGTTCGGCATCGATCCGATCAGCTCGGGCGTATTCGGCGTGCCGGCGGGCTTTGCGGTGGCGATCGTCGTCAGTTTGTTCGATCGGCGGCCGGATGGGTACACGGATGCGCTGGTCGATTACATCCGGCATCCGTGAACCGCTGAGGTTGCGGGCGGCGTGGGCGCCCGTCCTCGCTCAGACGCGATGCTTGGCAGAAGGGCGGCGGAATTTGCTATACTCTCGGTCTTGCTGGAGAGATGGATGAGTGGTTTAAGTCGCACGCCTGGAAAGCGTGTATAGGTGAAAGCCTATCGGGGGTTCGAATCCCCCTCTCTCCGCCAGAGATTAGGCTAAAACCCCGCTGGATGCAGGTTCTGCGGGGTTTTTACTGGCTGGCGACTCACAAACCAGCTAGCAAACGTTAGACGCTAGAAGAGGCGTTTTCACGGTGCGAACGTCCATGGACCTCCAAGGATTCCAGTGGCAAGGATACCGTGAATCGGATGGACTGGGCGTGGGGCGATTTCCACGAGCACCGTCCTTGGGCTTCGCCATGTGCGATACCTTTGGTAAGGGGACGGAGGGAATCAAGCGTCGTGTCGCGTAAGCATCTAGCTCGTTAGGGCGTTCAGGGTGTGCTTGTTCTACCTAACGGCCAAGACTTGTTGCTTACTCGTAGCGCCTCCAGCCCATGAGCCGAACGAGTGTCCGAAAAATAACGGCAATTTTCGATCATCGCGCGTTTGCAATTTTCTATGGCTGCAGCCGCCGGTTGCTGAAGCCGGGCAGCATCGATGTTTTTTCGTCTGAGAGCAGACCGCACACGTCTGATGTTCGGCGTCCCGGCGGTCTTTCCACCTGACAGGATGTCCGTCAACGTAGCGTTTCACGCATGACTTTTCCGGTCTAATCGCGTCAATCGCTCAGGCGACGCCAATGACAAGACGCAAAAAGTCTTTTCTGGCGCGCGCCGCAATCCTAAAAACTCACCTCATACCAACCTTTTGGCATTGGTCATCAGTGCCGGGTAGTAGGCCATCATTTCCGGCAGTTCGGTCCAGACTGCCCTGGTCGCTGTGGCGTATCAATTCGGCTGGCCGCCCTCGACGCCAGAGCGCCATCAGCAACGCATCGGCCACCATCTTTGCATGCATCGTATTGCTCATCGACCAGCCGACGATGCGGCGCGAGTACAGGTCCATCACGGCGGCAACGAACAGCCAGCCTTCAGCCGTCCAGATATAGGTAAAGTCGGCGACCCATTTCTGATTCGGTGCGTCAGCTCAAAGTAGTTGACGCTCTATCGATGGGACGCGTTCATATCATTGCTTACGCTTAAATCGTCAATAGCGTTGGTCCTGCCAGTACCTGATAACTATCGTCGAACAGATACCACAGGTCGTATTGACCCGACTGCAGCGCCGCGTTGCCGCTGCGGCTCCCGAGCATCACCGAGCCGGCGCTGCGCGGCGCGTAAACCCACGCGAGCGACGGATTGCCTGCACCGGGCTGTGTCCCGCGTTTGTAGACGCCGATCCAGTTCTTCGGACTGTGCCGCCACGGTGGCGTCACGTAATCGAAGCGCAGCGTGGCAGAGGACGTACCCTGCGCTGTGAATCTTGGCGTGAACTGGCTGGTGTTGCCGATCGCAGAATCTGTCAGCAGTGTGCCGGTCTGCATCTGCACGCAACCGGCGACGCGACGGAAGTAGGCCACGTCGTCGATCGTACGAATGCTGACATCGTACCAGCCTGCATCGCCCGTCCACACTACATCTTGCGATGCGCCAGCAGCCACGGTGACGGTGGCGTCGGGATTCTTGCCGTATGCGTTGTCGGCGAGCCGGAACACGCATGCTTGGCTGCTATTCGTATTATCGAGCGTGATACGGACGTTGCCATTGCGCACGTCGTAGCATAGCCGGACCTCGGCGGCCGACCCAGATTGACCTGCGCCGATGCCACCGCGCAGTTCCTGCAGGAAGCCGTTCGGACCGTGAATCGTCAGGTCATAGCTGCCGTCAGCGTTCAGCGCGAGCGTGTCCTGCACGCTCGTGCATGCCGCATTTCCGGCAGCGACCGTGTAATGACGAGGCGCGGCGGACACGGTGTCGCGCCGCACCTGCAGGCTGACGCCCGCTTGCCCGGTATTGGTGAATGTCAACCGAACCGTCTTCGCAGAACGGTCGACCTGCCCTGCAACGAAAAACTCGTAGGGCAGCCGGCAGGCCGCGCGGCGATTGCTCGACAACGGCGGCAGCGCCTGCGGATTGGGCGGCGACGCCGACACGACCGGACCGTTCGGGTCCATGTTGCTGCTCGCGATGCCTATCGACGCGTTGCCCTGATCGGGCGTAGAGAAATCGAATGCCGACGTCAAGTCGCCGCACACCGCGCGTCGCCAAGCGGAGATGTTGCTTTCGCGAAGCGGCGTCGCGGCTGTGCCGAAGCGCGTCTCGATGAAGCGGATGACCGACGTGTGGTCGAACACTTCGGAATTGACCTTGCCGCCTTTTGACCACGGCGACACGACGACCATCGGCACGCGCACGCCCAGGCCGATCTGCTGATCGCCCGAAACCGAACCGTCGGATGCCTTGCCGGTATTGCCATTGTAGAACTCCGCGGCAGTACTAACATTCGACTTGCCACTGTTGAGCGATGGGGGCACGGGCGGTGGTACGTGATCGAAATAGCCGTCATTTTCGTCATAGGTGATGAACAGGACCGTACTGGCCCAGACGGCTGGATTGGCCGTCAACGCGTTCAGCACATTGCTGACGTACCACTCACCACCGCTCGTCGCCCATGACGGGTGCTCAGTATACGCATACGGCGCGGCGATCCACGACACCTGTGGCAGCGTGCCGTTGACGACGTCGTCCTGGAGTTGCTTGAACAACCCGGTGTCATAGGGTTTGCCGTTGCCCTTCGGATCGATCTGCGTGCCATTGAGCGCGGGCGCGAGTGGGTCGGTGGCCGCGAGATTCTGATATTGCTTGAAGTTGAGTAGCGTGTTGTCGCCGTAATTACCGTTCCACCACAGATCGTTGGTCTTGCCGGTCGAGTATTCCCCGAAGCCGCTGTTGCGATCGAGGCCCTGGCCCTTGTCCTGGTAGAACTTCCACGTGATACCTGCCTGGTTGAGGCGCTCCGGCAACGTCGTCCAGCTTGCGCCGTATGTATTGTTGTCGATGCTCGGCGACGCGCCGGCGACGTTGCCGCAGCAGCCCGTCCATAGATAGAGCCGGTTGGGATTGGTCGGGCCGAGCAGTGAGCAGTGGTAGCTGTCGCAGACGGTGAACGCCTGCGCGAGCGCGTAGTAGTACGGAATGTCTTGGTTTGTAAAGTACGCCATCGTTTGCCGCGACTTGGCGGGCACCCAGTTGTCGTAACGGCCTGCGTTCCAGGCGGAGTGACCGCCGTTCCAGTCGTGGTTTAGGCCGGCGAAATAGGTATCCGAGTTCTTCGCGCCCGAAGACGACGATGGAGTCGGCCGGAACGGCAACACGTATGAAGTCCCTGTCGGCTGGTACCACACGGGGTAGCCGGTCGACGGCAGGATCACCGGACGCGGATCGCCGAACCCGCGCACCCCGGCGACATTGCCGAGGTAATGGTCGAACGAGCGGTTTTCCTGCATCAGGATCACGATATGCTTGACGTCCTGAATCGTGCCCGTCGTGCTCGCGGCGGGAATAGACTGCGCACGAAGGATGCTTTCCGGCAGCAGGCCGGCCGTGGTGGAGGCACCGACGAGTTTCAGCGTGTCGGTCAGGAATTGACGTCGGGACAAGGTTTTGTTTTGCATGGCCGATCTCGATACGGGTCAGAAGCGTGCGGCGTGGCGGCCGCGCACAGTTGGGCGCGTGGGCGTGACGCTTTCCGGTTGAAAATGGGTTCAGCAGGCAGTCGCGCAGCGCCAGATCGGGGCAGAAGCGGCTGGCGCGGGCGCATCGGCAGGGGCGGCGGATGGTGCCTGGGCCAGTGTGTTCGCTTGCGTGAGCTGGGAGGCAGCCGGCGAACCGGCGTCGTCACCGCCGCAGGCAGCGAGCAGCGCGCAACTGAGGACGGCCACGAGCGCACAGCGCGTCGAAACAAGTGCGCGTCCGGCGTGACGGCCGGGGGGCGCAAGACGCACAATGGCGCGGCCGCCGTCGGGATGGACTGTGTGTCGATTGTGCATCGTGAGACTCCTCTCATGTTGCAGCTTGAGTATCCACCGTCTCGAACGAGATCAGGGTGAGACTCAAACTTATATTCGTTATCCGAAATTTTCATTTCGAAAAATGACATGCGTATGTAAAAAAACGACACGCGTTGATCGGGGGAGATGGGGACGCGAGTGGGTAGGGACCACTGGGATAGCAATTCCCATCCTGTTCTTCGGGCGAGGGTCCGTGAAATTCGTGCGAACGTGACCTCTGGACTTGCTCATTATGTGCCTTCGATGATCCGTCCTGATTTGATTAGGCAGCCTGAATGTCTTTCAATGCTTCCGGATGCCGCATGGCGACACGCCGCAGTGTTCGTGCTGCGCCGGTCGGTTCACGGCATCCCTGTTCCCACTCCTCGAACGTACACGCCAAGACGCCGATCAGTTTCGCGAACGCGCCTTGCAACAGGGGTGCGGACGAAAACTTGGACTAGCTGGAGGTAGTTCATGTACTCGTACGAGGACCTCATGCGAGTGGTTCGGCTCTACTTGAAGTTGGCTAAGTGCATCAGGGCAACCATCAGGCAACTGGGCAACCCGACCAAGAATTCTCTTAAATTCTCTTAAGTCTTGGCATTGCGAATACGAACGGTGCCATGAGTTGCTGGCCACCTATGTCCGTTCGAAGCGTAAGCGCTCGAGCAGCACCGTAGCGGAGGTTGTTGAGGACAGAGATTCGCGACGTTATCGAATAGGCCCGACGTGAGTGATAGACGGCAGCGACGGCGCCACGTTCCAAGGCAGGAGCTCGTCGATACGGTTGATCGGATGATCAGCGATGCGCTTGAGTACATAGGCGAGATACGCCTCGGGATCGAAGCCGTTCAAGCGTGCCCTGTCGATCAGGCTATACATTGCCACCGCACGTTCGCCATCGGAGTCGGCGCCGGCAAACAAATAGTTCCTTCGCCCGAGAGCGACACCGCGCAGTGCTCGCTCGGCGATCAGTTTGTCGATTTACGCACGCTGCAGTAGTAGGCGAGCGCGGCCCAGCGGTTCATCGCGTATCGGATCGCCTGGGTCGTGTCGGATTTCGCAGAGAGCGTGGCGAGCGTCGCTTCGAACCACAACTTCATGTCGCCGAGCAGCGGCACTGCTCGCGCCTGGCGAACGCTATGTCGTTCGTCGGGTGGCTTGCTGCGGATCTGCTCTTCGAGCTCGTAGAGCGTGCCAATCCTAAGCAGCGCCTCTTCGGCGACGGCATTGGGACGCACCGCATGCAGGTCGGCATCCCTAAATGAAGAAAGCTCAGTCCTGAATAACCAACTGCCCGGTCGAGCAGCAGTTCACGAGCGCGTCGTACACGTCGGCGGCCACGTTGATGCAACCGTGCGTCACCTGATTGCGATCGGCCGCATTCACGGATTGGATGCGCTGCGCCCGGCGCTCACTCGGAATGCGGGTCCATACTCGGTGAATGGCATAGACCCCATGCGCGTCACGAGCAAAGGCCAC
>NZ_LOWB01000108.1 GCF_001522865.1 Burkholderia sp. TSV86
GGTGGACTCCTTGCTGTTCGCGGCGCGCATTGCCGCTACGGGCTACGCCCTTCGCGCCAATGCGCGCCAGCATGAAAAACCAACCACTGTCAGATTTAGTCTAGTCCACCGCAGATGAAGCCCGCCCAGGTCGGAATGTAGGTTGCATCAGCAACCCACAGCTGATTCGGGCCGTCGGCAACGAACGCGCGATTCACCAGGTCCGGAGCAGGACGTTCGCACGGGGAAGCGCTCCTGGTTGGCCATCACGAGTTCGAAGACGGCGTGAAGATCTTCTCGCCCTTCACGGCAAACCAGGCCGTAGCCTTTCCCAGAATGTCGCGCTCCACACGAAGCTGCTTCACTTCACGGCGTAGCCGATGAAGCTCTTCTCGTTCGGCTGAGGTCAGGGGCGCCGCCGCCTTCGGCGCCGACGCATCTCCCCGATTCTGTTTGACCCAGGACTGGATCGACGTCGACGTACATCCGAACTCCCGAGCGAGCTCTGATGGATTACGTCCAGCTTTCACCAATTCAACGATCTGTTGCCGAAACTCGGCCGGGTACGGCGGGTGGTGCTTCGTCATTTCTGACTCCTCGGTTCAAGTGGATAAAGTGTCCACCAAACCGGGGTAAGTGAATCGGCCCGGGTTTTTCGGAGACCTCAACCTTTGAGAGAATGGGGTCATGGAAACCTTAAAACCTGAAAGCAAT
>NZ_LOWB01000109.1 GCF_001522865.1 Burkholderia sp. TSV86
AACTGATCCCACGGAATGTCCTTCTCCATGTCCCAGCGGACCGCTTCGAGCGACTTGTAAAGTTCCGGATAAAGCATGGTGTTCATGATCCCACCCCTGTTCTGCGCAATGCGACACCTAAACGAGATTGTTACGCCAAACCGCCCAGATCGGCAGTGTTTCGCAACCAACTGATTATTTTACGCGCTAATCCCGGCCCGGACGCAGGTTTTGCGCCGGACGCCGGGCGATCGCGCTCCATCGTGGGGTAAGCCGCACGCGGCGCTGCCGACCGACCAGCAATCGAAAGCCGCGCTGCGGTGCCTGAAAGAGTCCGGCGTCACGCCGGCCTCGTTGCCGGGTCTCGTGCAGCCAGCGTGAACCGCTGCGCCGCGAACGGGCCCGATATGTGATGTATTCGGCGGCGGCCATGATAGCACGCGACTGTGACCGTTCCGCGACCCTGGCAGGCGGCCGGGCGCGGCCATGCGGCAAAGCGTCGCGTCGAAAGCAGGGGACGGTGTCGCGAAAACACAACCCTTCGCCGGATCGCGTCTGCGCAGCAAAACAGCCACGCCTCGATAATTTTGAGATAAAACCGGAATGCGCTTCAACAGACTTGCACCGGACGCACGCTCGATCATCGGTGGCCAGGCGTCACGCCGCCGCGATCCGCCTGTCACGCTGATGTCCGTCTTTCTTGCCCGATGGTCGCCGCCTTATGGCTTGCGGGTCTTGCCGGTTATCGTCACATCTGCCGCATTCGCCGCACCTGCCACATCCTGAACTCCCGCCGCATTTGCCGCGCCCATTCCTGCACTCGCGTCCGCCACGCCCTGCGCGCGCTCCATATCCGGGCCGCTGCCCCGGTCTGCCGCCGCGATCCACTGCGCGAGCCGCTCGCGCTGCGCATTCGCATCGCGGTAACCCAATTCGACAAGCTCCCGCGTGAACTCGGCCTCGAACAGCAAATAGCTTGCAAACGACGCGCCCGCCGGCTTATTGCCGCCCACCGCGCCCAGCAGCCCGCGCACCGCGAGCGGCAGCCGCTTCAGATGGTTCGCTGCGATAAGCTCGATGCGCTCGGACGGCGCGATCGCAAGCACGTCGACATGCCGCCAGCCGCTCGCCGGTTCGACGCAATGCGGCAGATGCTCGATCATCTGGTTCACGTGCTCGATGCGTTCGATATCGGCGCCGATCGAATCGAGGAAGACGCTCGCGAGCACTTGCTGGCCGATCTGCGCGAGCGACGGATAGCCGCGGGCGTCGCCGTTCGCGGCAGGCACCTCCGGCCGTGAATCCGCCGCGCCGATCACCACGATCCTGTCGCTGCCGAAATGAATCGCCGGCGACAACGGCGCGATTTGCCGGATCGTGCCGTCGCCGAAATATTCGATCCCGCCGTCGAGCATCAGCGGCACTGCGGGAAACACAAACGGAATCGCCGACGACGCGAGCAAGTGCTCGGCCGACAAGTCGACCAACCGCGCGGTGCGCTGCGCGCGCCGCCACGCATGAATCGGCTCGCTCGCTTGATAGAACGTCAAATGCCGGCCGCTCGTATAGCTCAACGCCGTCACCGAAAGCGCATGCAGCTTGCGCGTCTCGAGCATAAGCTCGATGCGGCGGAAATCGAGTTCGCGACGCAACAGATGCGCAAGCGGCGCATTGTCGAGCAGACCGCGCGGCGAGCGGTGTGCGGCCCAGCCGACGCTCATCGCGGTGAGCCAGCGCGCGCCCGCCGCCACGATGCCAAGCCAATCGGTCCGATAAACCTGCGACGCGCGCAGATGTTCCCAAAATGCGAGCAGGCGGCGCGCGCCATGCGCGAAATCGTCGGCATGACTCGCGAGCGACGTCGCGTTGATCGCCCCCGCCGACGAGCCGCAGATCACGGCAAACGGCGACGCACGCCGCTTAGGATCGATGTCGAATGCGATCTCGGCGAGCGCTTTCACCACGCCGACTTGATAGGCAGCCCGCGCGCCACCGCCCATCAGCACAAGTGCGAGCCGCATCGCAGGCCTTCATGTATCGCCGACGGCATTGCACGGGTCAAGCGCCGCGCTTGGCCGCCTTCTTCGCGGCCGCGGGCTTCGCGCGAGCAGACGAATCCGTCTGCTGCGCGGCCGGCGCGCGCGGCGCAGCCGCGCGGCGCGTCACCGGCTTCTTCCGCGCGGCGGCCGGCTTTTCGGCTGCGCTCTGCGAGCCGGGCGCGCCGGCAGGCGGCGCGAAGCCGGGCTGGCTCATCGCAAAACGTGCGAGCTGGTCGAACTGCGACTGCAACAGATTCCACCAGCCGGCCGGATCGAACGCCTCGGCGCCCGGCGGCGGCTTCGCCGCATCGTCGGAAGCGCTCGCGCCGGCGGGTGTATCGGCCGGCGCATCGGCTGCCGATGCACCGCGGGCGGCACTCGAGTCCGCCTGCGCGCTCGTGCCGGTGTCGCGCCAAATCGACGTCGACGCCTTCGGCGATTCCGCTGCCGGCGATTCCCGGCTCGCGTGCTTGTCCGGCGACAGCGCGGCCTCCGCCGCGCTCATCGACGTCTGCGCGAACGCGCCGAACGCACGCAGCGTCGCGAGCGTCGCACGCTGCACCTCGAGCGCCTGGATCGCCGATTGCAACATCCCAAGGTTGAGTTTCAGCCATTGCTCGACCGCGCGCAGATCGGTAATCCGCTTGTCGAGTTCGTCGACGCTCGCAAGCGGGGCCATCAGATCCGACATTGCCGACAGCGACGGCGGCATGCCCTGCGGCGCGCCGGGAAACGCGCCGATTCCGCCGAATGGCGCAAGACGCATCATGTCCCACATTTTGTCGACGAACCCGGCGGGCTGAAAGCCGCCGAAGCCGGAAAACGGATTGGAGCCGGTGGTATCGGTCATCATCGATCCTCGGAAGCGAATGACGCGGCTCGCGGAAAACGGCCGCGCCCAGTCCAGTTTAACGAAGCCCGCGCGGGCGGGCATCGGGCCAAACCCGGCGCGCATGCGCGCGGGCTGCGCCGGTTCATGCGGGTTGCCGCGGGCTCATGCAGGCCGCGTTGCCACCGGCGCGATGCCTGCGTCGATGGCGCGCCGCGCCGCTTCGAATCCGGCAGCGGCACATTTCGCGCAATCGCACCCTATTCGTACCGGCGCGCGTCGACTCATCGGAGCACGCCGCCGCCCAACCGTGCCGCATCGGGCGCGAATGCGCACGCCGCGCACGCACGAAACGGCACCCGCGTATCAGGCAACGCCTGCATCGAACCAACCGCGCCGCATCGTGCCGACTAATCGTGCCGGCTAGCCGCGCCACACCAGGCCGCCTCGCCGCGCCCCACATCAAGCCGCGCCGTCCGGCGGCGCAACCGACTGCTCGATCGCGCCAAAGATCGATTTACCCGCATCGTCGAACATCTCGATCTTCACCTTGTCGCCGTAGCGCATGAATTCCGTGCTCGGCACGCCGTGCTCGATCGTCTCGAGACAGCGCTTCTCGGCGATGCAGCAGTAGCCGCGCTTCGCGTCCCGGTTCGATACGGTGCCCGAGCCGACGATCGAGCCCGCGCGCACGTTGCGCGTCTTCGCCGCGTGCGCGATCAGCTGGCCGAAATGAAACGCCATGTCCGCGCCCGCGTCCGGCTGGCCGACCTTCCTGCCATTCCAATGAACGATCATCGGACGATGCACACGGCCGTCGCGCCAATGCTCGCCAAGCTCATCCGGCGTCACGGCGACCGGCGAGAACGCGCTCGCCGGCTTGCTCTGGAAAAAACCGAAGCCCTTCGCAAGCTCGGCCGCGATCAGATGGCGCAACGACACGTCGTTGACAAGCGCGACGAGGCGCACGGCCTTGAGCGCTTCGTCGGGCGTCGCGCCCATCGGCACGTCGCCCGTGATCACGGCGACTTCCGCCTCGAAATCGATCCCCCACTCTTGCGACGCGCAGACGATGTCGTCGCGCGGCCCGAGAAAATCGTCGCTGCCGCCCTGATACATCAACGGGTCCGCGTGGAATTCCGGCGGCATCTCGGCGCCGCGCGCGCGGCGCACCAGCTCGACATGGTTCAAATAGGCCGAGCCGTCGGCCCACTGGAACGCACGCGGCAGCGGCGCCATGCAATGCTCGGGCTCGAACGCGAACGTATTGCGCGCGCGGCCTTGGTTCAGCGTGTCGGACAGCTCGCGCAACTGCGGCGCGTAGAACGCCCAGTCGTCGAGCACGCGCTGCAGCGTCGGCGCGATTGCATCGGCAATCGCCGCTGTCTGCAGATCGCGGGATACGACGATGAGCTGGCCGTCGCGCGTGCCGTCCTTGAGCGAAGCGAGTTTCATAGAGCAAAGAGCCGTGTAGTGACGATGGAAGAAATCTATTTTACGATGGTAGAACCACGCGCGAGCGCGCGGCGTGCTCCTTCCATTCTTCCCGCATCACCGTGAACCAATCCGCCTCCGCCCTTCCCGACGACGATCTCACCGACGATACCGCCGAAGAGAAAAACCGTTCGGGCATCCAATCGATCGAAGTCGGCTTTCGCCTGCTCGACGTGCTGACGCACGAGCCTCGCGCGATGATGCTGCGCGACCTCGCGCAGCGCGCGCAGATGAGCCCGGCCAAGGCGCACCGCTATCTCGTGAGTTTTCTGCGGCTCGGGGTCGTGTCGCAAGATCCGGTGTCCGGGCGCTACGAGCTCGGCGGTTTCGCGCTGCAAATGGGGCTTGCGCGGCTGGCGCGCGTCGACGGTGTGAAACTCGCGCGCATCGCGCTCACCGCGCTGCGCGACCGGCTCGATCAGACAGTCGGCATCGCGGTGTGGGGCAACCAGGGGCCGACGATCGTTCATTGGATGGAATCGAGCCATCCGGCCAAGGCGTCGCTGAAACTCGGCGACGTGATGCCGCTGCTCGGCTCCGCAACGGGCCTCGTGTTCGCGGCTTATCTGCCGCGCAGCAAAACGGCCGCGATGATCGAGCGCGAACTCGCCGATACCCACCGCGCCGCGCATTACGCCGGCCCGCGCACGCTCGCCGAAGTCGAGGCGGTGCTCGCGGACGTGCGCGCGCACCGCGCCGCGCGCGTCGAAGGCATGCTGCTGCCGACGATCAACGCGTTCGGGATGCCCGTGTTCGATTCGCTCGGCGAGCTGGCGCTGGCAATCGTTGCACTCGGCCACGAAGGCGCGTTCGATCTGAGCTGGGGCGGCGAAATCGACGCCGCGCTGCGCGCGTGCGCACAGCAGTTGTCTTACGAGCTTGGGTATAGTGACGAAGCGCGCAGCCCATGACGCACGCCGCCGCGCCCGGGCCGCGCATGCGTTTTCTTCGTCGTTCGAACCATTTGCCCGTTTTTGATGCCGCCTTCGCCGTCCGATCTCGCGCCCGAGCTGCCGCCCGATCCACCATCCGGTTCGCCGAACCCGCGTGATGCGCGGCGCCGTGCGCACCGCGCCGTGCTGGTGTTCGCGCTGGTGCTTGCACTGCACTGGCTTGCGGCGCAATGGCTCGTGCGCTTGCGCGAACCGTTCAAGCCGCCCGCGCCCGCGGACGTGCCGGTTCAAATCGAATTGCTCAAACCGCAGCAGATCGAGCGCGAGCCCGAGCCGCCCAAAGCCGCCCCCGCGGCGGCGCGCGCCGCGCCAAAGCCGGCGGCGCGCGCCGCCGCGCCACATCGTTCGGAACCCGTACTAACTTCGCTCGCCGCTTCGTCCAAAGCACGGCACGCCGCGCCCGCCCCGCAGACGGCCGGCGCGGCGCAGCCGAGCCCGGCAAGCGCAGGCGGCACACCGGATGCCGCGAGCGCGCCGGGCGCGGGTGCGGCGCGTGGCGCGGCGTCAAAGGGCGTGAAATTCTCGCCGCCGCCGTCGGGCGAGCTGCGCTACGACACGTTCTATAACGGCATGCAGAACATGGGCGGCACGATTCACTGGCAAACCGACGGCAGCACGTATTCGCTATTCGTGTCGATGCCACTGCCGTTCGTCGGCCCGTACACCTACGAGAGCCGTGGCCGCATCGACGCATTCGGCATCGCGCCCGAGCGCTATGTCGAGACGCGCGGGCGCCGCCCGTCCGATTTCGCGATCTTCAACCGCGACACCAAGCAGATCGTCTTCACGAGCACGCCGAATTCAGTCGCGCTGCCCGATGGCGCCCAGGACCGCTTCAGCTTGCTCATGGAACTCGCCGGCCTCGTGCGCGGCGATCCCGGCGCATATCGTCCTGGCGTCACGCGCGAGTTCTTCGTGGTCGATCGCAACAGCGGCGAGACCTGGCCGATCACGACGATCGGCGACGAAACAATCTCGACGAACGCGGGCATGCTCGCCGCGCGCCATTTCATGCGGCTGCCGCGCCACGCCGGAGATACGCGCCGCATCGACATCTGGCTCGCGCCGTCGCTGGGCTGGCTGCCCGCGCGAATGGTGCAGACCGAGCCAAACGGCTCGCAAATCGAACTCCTCTGGCACAGCGGAACGAGCCACGCGAGCGAATCGACGAACACGAACGAGCCGTCCGCACCCGCATCGCCGCCGCCGCCGAACACGAACACCAATGCAAACGCGGCGAAATCGGTAAATTCGACCGACACCACACCGGTTGCACCAGCGGCCGCCAGCGCCACCGACCCGTCTTAACAATTCTTAAGTCTCCGATCCGCCAACCTTGACAATCTTTGACAGCAATTTTCGTCCACCAGTAGAAAATCAGAAACGTTTTAGAGACATCGGCTTCTAACCGATAAACCGATAAACAACAACGCCCCCCCTGAAAGCGGGCGTGCAGCGCCAACCCCTTGAAACCGGCTCGCGCCTCCCCAATTACTGGACAAAAGGCCGAACCACTGCGAAGAGGAGTGCCGCCATGCAAATGATCTACAACAGCCCCAATTACTGCGTCGTCGAATTCCCGCCGCAGGACGGCCATCATGCGATGAATGCCGGCGGATACGAAATCGTCGACAAGAATGCGCAACGCGAAATCTTCATCGACGGCGAACTCGCCGCGCGCTTTCGCGAACATGTGAAACAGCTGATTCAGGCCGAGCCGACGCTCGACGAAGTAGACGAATTCCTCGGGCAATTCGACAGCCTGATGACACAACCCGTGGTTCTGCACTGACCTTACGCCGTTGCTGCGCCCGGCCAGCCCGGCGCAGCAACGGCGGGCGCGCAGCGCTTCGGCGCACTTCGTTTTCGCCCCTGTGCGGCACGTAGCACGGGGGCTTCGTTTACCCGGATGGCCAACTCACGAATCGCGACGGCACCAGCTACAATGGCAGCTTTCCGACCTCGGTAATCCGCCATGCCCGCGCCCATCCCGACCGCGTCTTCCGCCTCGTTCGCCGCCGCGCCGTACACGCGCGGCGCCGAGTTGCCGCAACTGCTTGCAAAGCGCATTCTGATCCTCGATGGCGCAATGGGCACGATGATCCAGCGCTACAAGCTCGACGAAGCCGCGTATCGCGGCGAGCGCTTCAAGGATTATCCGCGCGACGTAAAAGGCAATAACGAGCTGCTGTCGATCACGCAGCCGCAGATCATCCGCGAGATCCACGACCAGTATTTCGCCGCAGGGGCCGATATCGTCGAGACGAATACGTTCGGCGCAACGGCCGTCGCGCAGGCCGACTACGGCATGGAAAGCCTCGTCGACGAGATGAACGCGGCATCGGCCGTGCTCGCGCGCGAGGCTGCCGCGAAGTATGCGACGCCGGACAAGCCGCGCTTCGTCGCGGGCGCGATCGGCCCCACGCCGAAGACCGCGAGCATCTCGCCCGACGTCAACGATCCCGGCGCGCGCAACGTTACGTTCGACGAGCTGCGCGACGCGTATTACGCGCAGGCAAAAGCGCTGCTCGCAGGCGGCGTCGACCTGTTTCTCGTCGAGACGATCTTCGACACGCTGAACGCGAAGGCGGCGCTCTTCGCGCTCGATCAATTGTTCGACGACACCGGCGAGCGGCTGCCGATCATGATCTCGGGCACCGTCACCGACGCATCGGGCCGCATTCTCTCCGGCCAGACCGTCGAGGCGTTCTGGAATTCGCTGCGCCACGCGAAGCCGCTCACGTTCGGCCTGAACTGCGCGCTGGGCGCGGCGCTGATGCGCCCGTACATCGCCGAGCTGGCAAAGCTCTGCGACACCTACGTGTCGTGTTACCCGAACGCCGGGCTGCCGAACCCGATGAGCGACACCGGCTTCGACGAAACGCCCGATGTCACGTCGGCACTACTGATGGAATTCGCGCAAGCGGGCCTCGTGAACGTCGCAGGCGGCTGCTGCGGAACCACGCCCGAGCATATCGCGGCGATCGCCAAAGCGCTCGCCGAGGTGAAACCGCGCCGCTGGCCGAGCCAATACAGCGAAGCTGCGTAGCCACGCAACCGACGCCGCCGCGCGGCCCGCGCGGCGCCCCTGACCCGTTCTCCTCGCACCGCCATGACCGATCAAACGATGCGCCTCTGCGGCCTCGAGCCGTTCAACGTCACGTCCGGCACGCTCTTCATCAACGTCGGCGAACGCACCAACGTCACCGGCTCGAAGGCATTCGCGCGGATGATCCTCAACGGCCAGTTCGACGACGCGCTCGCCGTCGCGCGCCAGCAGGTCGAGAACGGCGCGCAGGTGATCGACATCAATATGGACGAGGCGATGCTCGATTCGAAGGCGGCGATGGTGCGCTTCCTGAATCTGATCGCATCGGAGCCGGACATCGCGCGCGTGCCGCTGATGATCGATTCGTCGAAGTGGGACGTGATCGAAGCCGGCCTCAAGTGCGTGCAGGGCAAGGCGATCGTCAACTCGATCTCGCTGAAAGAAGGCGAAGAGCAATTCGTCCATCACGCGAAGCTGATCCGCCGCTATGGCGCCGCGGCCGTCGTGATGGCATTCGACGAGCATGGCCAGGCCGACACGCTCGCGCGCAAGATCGAGATCTGCCGGCGCTCGTATGACATGCTCGTCAACCAGGTCGGCTTCCCGCCCGAGGATATCGTGTTCGATCCGAACATCTTCGCGGTCGCGACCGGCATCGACGAGCACAACAATTACGCGGTTGACTTCATCGAGGCGACCCGCTGGATCAAACAGAATCTGCCGCATGCGAAGGTAAGCGGCGGCGTGTCGAACGTGTCGTTCTCGTTTCGCGGCAACGACCCAGTGCGAGAAGCAATCCATACCGTGTTCCTCTATCACGCGATCCAGGCGGGCATGGACATGGGGATCGTCAACGCGGGTCAGTTGGGCGTCTACGCGGAACTCGATGCCGAGCTGCGCGAGCGCGTCGAGGACGTGATCCTGAACCGCCGAGCGGACGCGACCGACCGGCTGCTCGAGATCGCCGACAAGTTCAAGACCGGCGCGGCGAAAAAGGAAGAGAACCTCGAGTGGCGCAACCAGCCGGTCGAGCAGCGGCTTGCGCACGCGCTCGTGCACGGCGTCACGACGTTCATCGTCGAGGATACCGAAGAGGCGCGCGCGAAGATTGCCGCCGCGGGCGGGCGGCCGATCAACGTGATCGAAGGCCCGCTGATGGATGGGATGAACATCGTCGGCGATCTGTTCGGCCAGGGCAAGATGTTCCTGCCGCAGGTCGTGAAATCGGCGCGCGTGATGAAACAGGCAGTCGCGCATCTGATTCCGTTCATCGAGGAAGAAAAGCGCCAGCTCGCGCAAGCGGGCGGCGACGTGCGCGCGAAGGGCAAGATCGTGATCGCGACCGTGAAGGGCGACGTGCACGACATCGGCAAGAACATCGTATCGGTCGTGCTCCAGTGCAACAACTTCGAGGTCGTGAACATGGGCGTGATGGTCCCGTGCAACGAGATTCTCGCGAAGGCGAAGGTCGAGGGCGCGGACATCGTCGGGCTGTCGGGCCTCATCACGCCGAGCCTGGAAGAAATGGCCTACGTCGCCTCCGAGATGCAGCGCGACGATTACTTCCGCGTGAAGAAGATTCCGCTGCTGATCGGCGGCGCGACCACGTCGCGCGTGCACACGGCGGTCAAGATCGCGCCGCACTACGAAGGCCCGGTCGTCTACGTGCCGGATGCATCGCGCTCGGTATCGGTTGCGTCGAGCCTGCTGTCCGACGAGGGCGCGGCGAAGTATCTCGACGAGTTGAAGGCCGACTACGAGCGCATCCGCGAACAGCATGCGAACAAGAAGACACAGCCGCTCGTCACGCTCGCCGACGCGCGCGCGAACAAGACAAAGTTCGACTGGGCCGGTTACCAGCCGGTCAAGCCGAAATTCATTGGCCGCCGCGTCTTCAAGAATTACGATTTGAACGAACTCGCGAACTACATCGACTGGGGCCCGTTCTTCCAGACCTGGGATCTCGCGGGCCCGTACCCGGCGATCCTGAATGACGAAATCGTCGGCGAATCGGCGCGGCGCGTGTTCTCCGACGCAAAATCGATGCTCGCGCGGCTGATTCAGGGCCGCTGGCTGACCGCGAACGGCGTGATCGCGCTGCTGCCGGCCAACACCGTCAACGACGACGATATCGAGATCTACACCGACGAATCGCGCTCCGACGTGCTGCTCACGTGGCACAACCTGCGCCAGCAGAGCGTGCGCCCGGTCGTCGACGGCGTGATGCGTCCGAACCGCTCGCTCGCCGACTTCATTGCGCCGAAGGAGTCGGGCGTTGCGGACTACATCGGGATGTTTGCGGTGACGGCGGGCATCGGCGTCGATGCGAAGGAACAGCAATTCCTAGCCGACCATGACGATTACAGCGCGATCATGCTAAAGGCGCTCGCCGACCGTTTCGCGGAAGCATTCGTGGAAGCGCTGCATGCACGCGTGCGGCGCGAGCTGTGGGGTTACGCGAGCGAAGAGCAGCTCGACAACGACGCGCTGATCGCCGAAAAATACGTCGGCATCCGGCCCGCGCCCGGCTACCCGGCGTGCCCGGACCACTTGGTGAAACAGCCGATGTTCGAAGCGCTTCGGGCCGACGAAGTCGGCATGAGCGTCACCGAATCGCTCGCGATGCTGCCGGCTGCGAGCGTATCGGGCTTTTATCTCGCTCATCCGGATAGCCGGTACTTCACGATCGGCAAGATCGGCGACGATCAGGTGGAGGATTTTGCGCGACGGATGTCTCTGTCGACTGCGGACGCGAAACGCGCGCTCGCGCCGCTGCTCTGACCCGGACAGCCGCCGCATAGCGGCGGCGCGGCAGGCGCCGGCCCTTCCGGCCGGCTCAACGCTTGGCCGCCGCTCGCATGCGCGACATACGGCAGCGGCAAGCGCCTGCGAGGCTCAAAAGCCCCAATGAACATCGACGTTCTGCGCCTTCGCTTCGCGAAGCATCGCGAGAAACGGCGCGACGCGCTGCGCGAGGCTCGGCGGAACTTCGTGGTGCGGATAATCGGCGTCATCCTCATGGAAGTGGCCGGCATGCTCGGCGCTTGCCTGCTTGGCCTGGTCGACCGCACTCTCGAGCTTCGCAATCGCGTCGTCGAGTTCGTCAGACATGATCACCCCGCGCTCGCCGAGCTGCTTGCCGACGATGCCGAGCACAAGAACCGCGAAATCCTTCAGCACGTCCAGATCCTGGGCCGCCTTGCTTTTGAACGTAATCATGGTTATCCCTTTTTCGTCTTGTCGTGCCTGCCGGCGTCATTGCCCGAACGCCGCGCCCGCTTGCGGAACCTCCCGGAAGCGCCCGGCACCTGAGCGGCATATTAGCACCTGTTAAAATCCAGCGATCCCTTTGAAACTGAAACGCGCGCGGTGCAAGCGCGCCGGCGGGCCCAACAGGTGGGCCGCCGTCCACGACATCCTCGACCAGCATGCTGCCTGCCCAAAAACATATCCTCGAAACTCTTCTCGACAACAGCGTGAAGCAGGTCGTCGCCGCATCGAAAGGCGCGGCCGACGCCGCCTTCGTGACGCCGGCGATCACGCTCGAGCGCCCGAAGGCAGCCGCGCACGGCGACATCGCATGCAACGTCGCGCTGCAGCTCGCGAAGCCCCTGGCCGCGAATCCGCGCCAGCTCGCCGAGCAGATCGTCGCCGCGCTGACCGCCCAGCCGGAAGCGGCGGGCCTCGTCGAGGCGGCGGAAATCGCCGGCCCCGGCTTCATCAATCTGCGCCTGTCGGCCGCGTCGAAGCAGGCGGTGATCGGCGCCGTGCTCGCCGAGGGCGCGGCGTTCGGCAAGAGCGAGCGCGAAAAAGGCAAACGCGTGCTGGTCGAATTCGTCTCCGCCAACCCGACCGGCCCGCTGCACGTCGGCCACGGCCGCCAGGCGGCGCTCGGCGACGCGATCTCGAACGTGCTCGCGAGCCAAGGCTACGCGGTGCATCGCGAGTTCTATTACAACGACGCCGGCGTGCAGATCCATAACCTCGCGGTATCGACGCAAGCACGCGCGCGCGGCCTGAAACCAGGCGATGCGGGCTGGCCGGAGGCAGCGTACAACGGCGAATACATCGCCGACATCGCGCGCGGCTACTTGAACGGCGAAACGGTCGCGGCAAGCGACGGCGAGCCGGTGACCGGCAAGGGCGACGCCGAGGATCTCGAGGCGATCCGCAAGTTCGCGGTCGCGTATCTGCGCCGCGAGCAAGACATGGATCTGAAGGCATTCGGCGTCAAGTTCGATCAGTACTATCTCGAATCGTCGCTGTACAAGGAAGGCCGCGTCGAGAAGACGGTCGACGCGCTCGTCGCGGCTGGCGTGACCTACGAGCAGGAAGGCGCGCTGTGGCTGCGCACGACCGACGACGGCGACGACAAGGACCGCGTGATGCGCAAGTCGGACGGCACTTACACGTACTTCGTGCCGGACGTCGCCTACCACGTGACGAAGTGGGAACGCGGCTACACCAAGGTGATCAACATCCAGGGCTCGGACCATCACGGCACGATCGCGCGCGTGCGCGCCGGCCTGCAGGGGCTGCATATCGGCATACCCAAGGGTTATCCCGACTACGTGCTGCACAAGATGGTCACCGTGATGCGCGACGGTCAGGAAGTGAAGATTTCAAAGCGCGCGGGCAGCTACGTGACGGTGCGCGACCTGATCGAATGGTCGGGCGGCGCGGCGCCCGGCTCCGAGGCGTCGCCCGAGCAGATCGACGAGGCGACGATCACGCGCGGCCGCGACGCGGTGCGCTTTTTCCTGATCTCGCGCAAGGCGGACACGGAGTTCGTGTTCGACATTGATCTTGCGTTGAAACAGAACGACGAAAATCCGGTCTACTACGTGCAGTACGCGCACGCACGGATCTGCTCGGTGCTCGCCGAATGGAAGTCGCGCTACGGCGCGACCGACGCGCAGCTATCGAGCGCCGACTTGTCGCCGCTCGATAGCAAGCAGGCGACGGCGCTGATGCAAAAGCTCGCCGAATACCCCGATGTGCTCACGCACGCGGCGAACGAGCTGGCGCCACACGCCGTTGCGTTCTATCTGCGCGATCTCGCGGGCGAGTTTCACTCGTTCTACAATGCGGAGCGCGTGCTCGTCGACGAAGCCGCGCCGCGCAACGCGCGCGCCGCGCTCCTCGCGGCGACGCGTCAGGTGCTCGAAAACGGCCTCGCGATGCTCGGCGTATCCGCACCGAGCAAGATGTAACGCCGAAGCCGTCGGCAAGCGCCGCGGCGCGCTGCGCCGCGGCTGATTCACGATTCTTTTCGCAGGTGACTCAAGCAATGGCAAAACCACGCCGCACGTCGAAGCAATCGAAGCAAGCCGGAGGAACATTTCTTGGTATCGTGCTGGGCCTGATCGTCGGCCTGGCCATCGCGGTGGTGGTCGCGCTGTATATCACCCGCGCACCGTCACCATTCGTGTCGAAAGTGGCACCGCCCACCGACAACAACGCCAGCCAGCCCCAGCAATACGACCCGAACCGCGCACTGCAAGGCAAGACGCCCGGCCAGCCGGTCGCGCCGCAGGCCGCGCAGCCCGCTCCGTCGAACACCGCGCCCGGCCAGGCAACGGCCCCGAACCAGCCGCCGCTGCTGTCCGAGCCGCAGATCGTCGAGGTGCCGGGCAGCAATGGCAGGAACACGTCGAATACCTCCGACACGTCGGATAACGACAACTCGGACAGCGGCGTCGCCGTTGCGCCGAAGCCTGCCGACACCACGCCGCCGGTGAAGAAACCGCAGGCGAACGCAAGCAATAACGGCACGCCGCCGCGCCCATCCGGTACCGGCACGTCCAGCGCCGAAACGCCGCAAAAAAACGCGCAGACGCAAGCGCCGAAGAGCGCGTCATCGCCGGCCAGCGCCGCGGCCAAGCCCGCTGCGCCTGCCGCCGACGCGAACACCGGTTACCTGCTGCAAGTCGGCGCGTACAAGACCGAATCGGATGCCGAGCAGCAACGCGCACGCCTCGGCTTCCAAGGCTTCGAATCGAAAGTGACGAAACGCGACGTCAACGGCGTGACCTACTATCGCGTGCGAGTCGGGCCGTTCTCGAAATTCGACGAGATGAACTCGGCACGTCAGCGGTTGTCCGATGCGGGTATCGACACTGCGGTCATTCGTTTTACGAAACAGTAAACCGCTTGCAGCGCCGTTACTCACCCAACTGATCGAATAATCAACATGAAAAAACTGCTCAACACGCTGTTCCTGTCCTTGAGCCTTGTCGCGGGCCTGGCTCATGCGTCGCCCGCCGCCCCGGTGGCCGGTAAGGACTACGAGGTGATGAAGTCGCCTCAGCCGGTGTCGGCGCCGGCCGGCAAGGTCGAGGTGATCGAGTTCTTCTGGTACGGCTGCCCGCACTGCTACGAGTTCGAACCGACGGTCGAGGCCTGGGTGAAGAAGGAAGGCGACAAGATTGCGTTCAAGCGCGTGCCCGTCGCGTTCCGTGACGATTTCGTTCCGCATACGAAGCTGTTCTATGCATTGTCGGCGCTCGGTATCTCGGAGAAGGTCACGCCCGCCGTGTTCGATGCGATCCACAAGCAGAAAAACTATCTGCTGACGCCGCAAGCGCAAGCCGACTTCCTCGCGACCCAAGGCGTCGACAAGAAGAAGTTCCTCGACGCGTACAATTCGTTCAGCGTGCAAGGCCAAGCGAAACAAGCTGCCGAGCAACTGAAGAACTACGCCATCGACGGAGTGCCGACGATCGTCGTCCAAGGCAAGTACAAGACGGGGCCGGCTTATACGAACAGCCTCGAGGGCACCGCGCAGGTGCTCGACTTCCTCGTCAAGCAAGTGCAGGGCAAGAAGCTGTAACGCTTGTGCGTGCCCATCATCGATAGCGCCGGCATGACCGCTTCGCCCTCCGTCAAGGTCTTCATCACCGGCGCATCGAGCGGCCTCGGGCTCGCGCTCGCCGCCGAATATGCGCGGCAGGGCGCGACGCTCGGCCTCGTCGCCCGGCGCGGCGAGGCCCTCGCCGAATTCGCGCAACGCTTTCCGTCGTCATCGATTTCGATCTATCCCGCCGACGTGCGTGACGCCGGCGCGCTTGCGCAGGCCGCCGCACGCTTTGTCGCCGCGCATGGCTGCCCGGATGTCGTGATCGCGAACGCCGGCATCAGCAAGGGCGCGATCACCGGCGAAGGCGATCTCGACGCGTTTCGCGAGATCATGGATGTCAACTACTACGGGATGGTCGCGACATTCGAGCCGTTTATCGCGCCGATGACGGCTGCGCGGCACGGCACGCTCGTCGGCATCGCCAGCGTCGCCGGCGTGCGCGGGCTGCCGGGCTCGGGCGCATACAGCGCGTCCAAGGCGGCCGCGATCAAGTATCTCGAGGCGCTGCGGGTCGAACTGCGGGCCGCGCAGGTGGCGGTCGTGACGATCGCGCCCGGCTACATCCGCACGCCGATGACCGAGCACAATCCTTATCCGATGCCGTTTTTACTCGATGCCGAGCGCTTCGCCGCTCAGGCGGTGAAGGCGATTGCGCGTCAGGCGTCGTTTCGCGTGATTCCGTGGCAAATGGGTGTCGTCGCGAAGCTGCTGCACGTGCTGCCGCGCTGGCTATACGATCGCCTCTTCGAAAAGGCGCCGCGCAAACCGCGCGCGACGAAATAGCGAAGCGGCCCGTCCGGTTCCGTTCGGGCGGATGGAGCCACGCACGGCTATTCATCGTTCGCCGGATTTCCCCCTCCTCTTTGCGCCGGCTCTCATCGCGAGCGGCATCTCGCAACGCCGATGGCCGACGCAGTGCTCGCGGCGCGGGCTCGTCGGCCGCCGGGCGATTCTATGCGCCTGCGCCACACGCAAGGGCGCGCGCCCAGCGCAGCAAGCATGCATGCGGCATTCACCTTCGCGCACACCGGTCATCGATCCGCAGCGGCATTCCCCTCGCGCCGCGATATCCGGTGCGACCGACATCGTACTTCCACTACCGGTCAACCCTGTGAGTCGACGCACAGAATGGTTCATCACTTGACACGCGTCGATTATATGATGATCATCATTCAAAAATATCCAAGGGCCACACCGAGCGAAGTACGGCATGGCGGCGGCGCGGTCACGCAATAAAAAGCGTGCCGCGTCGCCCGGGCCGTTTCGTCGAATCGTTCGCTACTCGCCCGACACCGACGGCGACAGCCGATCGCCCGTTTTTTCAACGTTGCAAACCGAACGGCTCAGGCGATGCATTGCGTCGTCTGCGCGCCGAATGACGACCCGCGAGGAGAACCGAGACTTGAGCGAAAATCGTCCCGATGTGCAGGCACCCCTGGGCAGCGGCCAGCCTCCGCGACGCAGACCCAAGCTGGTCGTGCCCGCCATTGCCGTACTGTTGATTGCGCTGATCGCCTATGGCCTCTACTGGTGGGGCCGGGGACGCTACCTCGAAACCACCGACGACGCATATGTCGGCGGCAACATCACAGTCATCTCGCCGCATGTCGCGGGCTACGTGTCGGATCTGCTCGTCGACGACAATCAGCGCGTGCGTGCAGGCCAGCCGCTGCTGTTGCTCCATCAGAGCGACTACGAGGCTGAACTCGATGCGGCGAAGGCGAGCGAGGCGGAGATCGGCGCGTCCCGCCAGCGGCTCGCCGCGCAGCGCGCGCTGCAGCAGCAAGTGATCGACCAGGCGAGCGCCGATGTCGACGAGAAAAAGGCCGCATTGAATTTCGCGCAAACCGATGCGGCGCGCTACCGCAGGCTCGCCGTGACCGAAGCCGGCACGCGGCAAAGCGAGGAGCGCTCGAGCGCCGCGTTACAGCAAGCCAAGGCGCAGCTCGACGCCGCCAATGCCCGGCTGCGCGCGGCCCGTCAGCAGATCGCGGTGCTCGACGGACAGATTGCCGAAGCCAACGCGTCGCAGCAACGTTCCGGCGCGGCGCGGCGCACGGCGCAGCTCAATCTGGGCTACACCGAGCTACGTGCGCCGATCGACGGCTATGTCGGCAACCGCGCCGCGCATCTCGGCAGCTACGTGACACCCGGCACCCAACTGATGTCGGTCGTCGCGTCGAGCGGCCTGTGGATCGACGCGAATTTCAAGGAAGACCAGCTCACTGCGATGAAACCCGGCCAGCCGGCCAAGGTCTGCGCGGACGTCCTGCCGTCGAAGTGCTTCCAAGGACACGTGCAACGCCTTGCTCCGGCGACAGGCGCGGTATTCAGCGTGATTCCCCCGCAAAATGCCACCGGCAATTTCACGCGCATCGTCCAGCGCGTGCCGGTACGCATCGCGCTCGACGGCGCGGACGGCGTGCTCGGCATCCTGCGGCCCGGACTGTCCGCCACCGTGACGGTCGATACGCGCGGAGCCGTCAGGTGAGCAGCACCTCGGAGGCGATCGCGCAAAACGCGCCCCCCGCGCCTGCCGCAGCGGGCGCGCCCCCGCCCGCTTGGCCGTTCGCCGTGATGTGCGTCGGCATGTTCATCGCGCTGCTCGACATCCAAATCGTCGCATCGTCGCTGCAGGATATCGGCGGCGGCCTCAACGCGGCGCAAGACGAGATCGGCTGGGTGCAGACCGCCTACCTGATCGCCGAAATCACGGTGATCCCGATGTCGGGCTGGCTCACGCGAGTCTTCTCGACGCGCCTGCTGTTCGTCGGCTCGGCGCTCGGCTTTACCTTCGCCAGCATGCTATGCGGATTGGCATGGAATATCGAGAGCATGATCGTGTTCCGCGCGGTGCAGGGTGTGCTGGGCGCATCGATGATTCCGACGGTCTTCACGTCGTCGTTCCACTACTTCGAAGGCAAGCGCCGCGTGCTCGCCGCCGCGGTGATCGGCACGATCGGCTCGATGGCGCCGGCGCTCGGTCCGGTCGTCGGCGGCTGGATCACCGATACGGCAAATTGGCGCTGGCTGTTTTATGTGAACCTCGTGCCGGGTCTGCTCGTCGCGCTTGGCGTATCGCTCGGCGGCGACATCGACCGTCCCGACCGGTCGCTGCTTCGCGACGCCGACTATCCCGGCATTGCGCTAATGGCGCTCTTTCTCGGCACGCTCGAATACGTGCTCGAAGAAGGTTCGCGCTGGAATTGGTTCGACGATGCGACCATCCGGCGCTGCGCCATGATCTCCGCATGCGCGGGCCTGCTGTTCATCGCGCGCTCGCTGAGCTATGCGAACCCGGTCGTCGACCTGCGCGCGTTCGGCAACCGGAATTTCACGGTCGGCTGCCTGTTGTCGTTCATGACCGGAGTCGGCACGTTCTCGACGATTTATCTGACGCCGCTCTTCCTCGGCTACGTGCGCGGCTACAGCGCATGGCAAACCGGCATCGCGATGATCCCGACCGGATTGGCCGCGCTGATAGGCGTGCCGTGCTACGTGATGCTCGCGCGCAAGACGGATTTGCGCTGGCTGATGATGTTCGGCATGGCGATGTTCGGCCTGTCGATGTGGAATTTCCGCTTCATCACGCACGACTGGGGAGGCGATCAGTTGCTTTGGCCGCAACTGCTGCGCGGCTTCCCGCAAGTGTTTGCGGTCGCGCCGGCCGTCACGCTCGGGCTCGGCAGCCTGCAGCCCGAGCGGCTTAAATATGCGAGCGGCCTTTTCAACATGATGCGCAACCTCGGCGGCGCGGTCGGCATCGCGGTGGTCAGCGCGCTGCTGAACAACCGGACCAACCAGCATTTCTACGACATCGCAACGCATCTGACACCCGCCAACGCACCGATGCAATCGATGCTGCACGGCCTGCAAACTCGACTGACCGGCGTGCTCGGCTCGCCGCAGGCGGCCGGGGTCGCGTCACTCAAGGAGCTGCACGACGTCGCATTCCGCGAAGCGCAGACCATGGCCTACGGCGACGTGCTCACGATCATCATGGTGGGCTTCACGCTCGCGACGCTTATCGTGCCGCTGATGCGCAAAGTCTCCCCGCCCCCGCCGCCCAAACCGGCCGGCAAAGCACATTGACGAGGGCCCCGCTCATGCTCCCGATCCGCCGTTCCCGACCGCTTGCCGCGCTCGCCGCCCCGCTCGCCGGTGCGGCGCTGCTGGCCGGCTGCACCGCCGGGCCGGACTACCGGCCCAGCGCGTCGGCACTGCCGCCGGCCTATGCGAGCCAGGACGCGTTGCGCTCGCTGCAAGCCGCGCCGTCCACGCGTGCGCCGTCGCTCGACACGTGGTGGCTCGGCTTCAACGATTCGATGCTGACCCGCATTATCGATCGCGTCCTGGCGCAAAATCTCGATCTCGCCGCCGCCGACGCGCGCATCGCCCAAGCGCGCGCGGCCGCAGCGGAAGCAGGTGCGCTGTATCTACCGCAACTGACACTGCAAGGCGAGGCCGCTCGTCAGCGCCAATCGCTCGAAGCGCCACTCGGCCGAATCGGCAGCGCGCTGCCCGGCTATGAACGCGGTCAGACGCATACCCGGCTCGGCATCGGCGCGAGTTGGGAGCTGGATCTCGCGGGCGGCCTGCGCCGGCAGGCCGAAGCCGCCAGCGCCGAAGCTGCCGCGGCCGACGCGCTGCGCGCCGGCACGCGCGTATCGGTCGCGGCGGATGCGGCCGACGCGTATTTCCGTCTGCGCGGCTTGCAAGCGCGAATCGCGATCGTATCCGCGCAAATCGACGCGAATGCGCGCCTCACGGCGCTCGTGCGGGAGCGCGTCGCCAACGGCGTGGCGACGCAGCGCGAGCAGGCCGAGGCGAACGCCCGGCTCGCGCAGACCCGCGCGCTTTTGCCGCCGCTGCGCGCGGAGCACGCGCAGCAGATCAACCGGCTCGACATCCTGATGGGCGCGGCGCCCGGCACGTCCGCCGCCGAGTTGGCCGCGCCCGGCGCGGATTTCACGGTGCCCGGCCTGCCCTCCGACATCCGCCCGGACGCGCTGCTGCGCCGCCGGCCCGACGTGGTCGCCGCCGAGCGCCGCGTCGCAGCAACGAATGCGGGCATCGGCGCGGCGCTCGCCGAGTATTACCCATCGGTTTCGCTATCCGGCATTCTCGGCTTCGAGGCGTTAAACGGCCCGCTCTTCAAATCGGCAGCATTCCAGCCCGGCGCGCTCGCCGGGCTGCGCTGGCGACTATTCGATTTCGGCCGCGTGGATTCGGAGGTCGCGCACGCAAAGGGCCGCTATGCAGAAGCGCTTGCGCAATATCGCCAATCGGTCTTGCGCGCGGCCGAGGATGTCGAGAACGCGGTGACGACATGGGCGCAGCTCGATGCGCAGCGCAACGAAGTCGCGCATCAGGTCGAAGCCGAATCCACCGCACAGCGCTCGGCGCGCGAAGCGTATGCGCAAGGGGATGCGAGCCTCGTCGAAGTGCTGATCGAAGACCAGCAACTGCTCGCCGCGCGCGCGGAACTTGCCCGCCTGCAAGCTGATCAGGCGCGCGCGGCCGTTGCAACGTTCCGCGCGCTCGGCGGCGGCTGGGAAGCCCCCGGCGCCGCTGCACCGCCCGCCGTCGCATCCGCGCGCTGAGCAACGGCATCGAGCAAACCGATGATGGGCGTCATATAATCGATTCATTCTCTCTTCATAGCGTGATTCGATGCGATACACTCTCGACCATAAAGCGAAGACTCGCGAGCGGATCGAAGCGGTCGCGTCCGCCCGGTTCCGTTGCGAAGGCATCGACGCAGTAGGCGTCGCAAGCCTGATGGATAGCGCGGGTCTCACTCACGGCGGCTTCTACGCCCATTTCGAATCGAAGGATGCGCTCATCGCGGCAGCAATCGCCGCCGGATTCAAGCAAACGACCGCGCGGCTGCATGCCGGTATCGTTCGTCACCCGTCGCAGCCGAAACCCGTCGCATTCGCGAAAGCGTACTTGAACGAACGCCACCGCGACGAGCCCGGCGCCGGTTGCGTCGCAGCGGCGCTTGCCGCGGAAATCGGCCGGCGCGACGATACGGTCCGCCACGTGTTTACCGACCAGCTTGAAACGCTCATCGCATGCGCAACGCCCGAATCGGGCTCACCAGCCGAGCGCCGCGATACTGCGCTCGCAGCCGTCGCGCTCGCGGTCGGCTCGCTCATGCTGTCGCGCGCGGTGGACGATTCTACGTTGTCGAAGCAATTGCTGACCGCCGGCGTCAAGGCCGTGGAGAAACTCACCGGCTGATACGCTGCAACGCCTGGCTTGCCGAGTCGCGGGCAAACCGCCCGAAGCAGCCGTCCGGTCGACCAAACGGCCTTCGTCGGCCAAACGGCGCGCCGGTTGCAAGCGCGGCGCATCCGTCCTCATCAAGAAAGCGAAAGCGCATCCGGGGCGCCGCCTCGACGCAAAAACCGCGAAAGCCGCAAAAGCGCCAGCGCCCCCAAAGGCCACCGCCCTGGCGCCCAAACCAGTCAGGCGCCGCCCGGCGCCCGCGTATAGACACCCGGATCAGCCGACAGCCCGGCCTTCGCATCGCGCGACAACGCATCGACGAGCACCTCGTCGCGCCCGGCTTCAAGCGCTTCGAGCGTCTGCCGAACGACGTCCTCCGGGCGATTCTTCGACACCCCTTGCGCATTCGCCGCCATGTCGGTGTCGATATAAGCGGAATGCAATGCAACGACCTGCGTATGTTGCGCGCGCAATTCGTTGCGAATCACGTTCGTCGCCGACCACGCCGCCGCCTTCGAAATACTATAGCCGCCCGTATTGGGCAACCCGAGCCACGCGAGCACCGACAGCACGTTGACGGTCGCCCCGCCGCCGTTGTCCCGTAATATCGGCGCGAACGCACGGGCAAGCGCCAGCGTTCCGAAGAAATTGGTATCGAGTTGCTCGCGCAGCGCGACGTCGCCCGTATCGGCAAGAAGCGGGCCTGGGCGGAAAATACCGGCGTTATTGATCAGCAGATTGACGTCACGCAGTTCGCGCGCGGCCGCGGCGATATCGTCGGCATGTGTGATGTCGAGCTTGACCGGCTGCACGCCGGGCGTCGTCACCTGAGCCGGATTGCGCGCCGCCGCATAAATTTTCTTCGCGCCCGCCGCCTGCAATCCTTCGACGAACGCTCGACCCAACCCGCGGTTCGAACCCGTCACCAATACGACAGAATTTTGTAGTTTCATCGGTTCATCTCGCTGACAAAATAATGATCCGCGCAACCCGCTCCGATCCACCCGGCAGACTGAGCCGGCCGCCCATTCAAACCTGCGCCGCGCGCATCGGTGTCCGGCCCGGCATCGCACGGCTGGCGATCTTGCCCAGCCCATGCAATCCCGGTTTGTGCGACGCCTGCCGAAGCATCGATCGACGGCTTCGACAATCAATGCAAGCGGCCGCCATCAATTCATGCATATGCATTGCGCACAATAGAATATAGTATGGACTGCTTACCCTGAAGGACGCTAGCATGAGCGACGCCCCAATGAGACTTGCGTGCCACTGCGGCACATTACGCCAAGCCACGCGTGCGATCACATCGTTGTACGATGCGCACCTCGCGAAGCACGGGATACGCGTCACGCAATTCACGATCCTCGCCTCACTATATAGCCGCGACGCGATGCCGACAGGCGAGATCGCGACACGCCTGCTGCTCGATCAAACCACGCTGAGCCGCACGCTCGCCACGCTGCAATCCCGGCAGCTCGTGCGCGTCGAGCCTGGCGATGATCAACGCATGCGCCTCTGGAGCCTCACGCCCAAAGGCGCCGCATTGCTGAAGGCATCCCGCGCCGATTGGGAACTGGCCCAAAACGAGGTATACCGCCGCATCGGCAAACGCAACATGCAGGCACTCGACGCCGAGATTTACGCACTCGCCGAAGCACTGGCGAACTGAGCCTCGCCGCCCGACCAGCCGCCCGCCGGCAGCAGCCGGTTGCCGCTGCTTTGCACCGGCAGCGTCTCGGCCCATAATATATGCATATACATTTAAATGCCACGCCGTTTTTTCCCTCGCATGGAGCACATCATGTCTACCGATCCGATCGTGATTCTTTCCGCAGCCCGCACGCCTGTTGGCCGCTATCTGGGCAATCTGTCTTCAAAGAGCGCGCCTGAACTCGGCTCGACGGCGATTCGCGCCGCTCTCGAGCGTGCGTCGGTCGATCCGTCCAGCATCGACGAAGCGTATGTCGGCTGCGTGCTGTCCGCAGGGCTCGGCCAGGCGCCCGCGCGCCAAGCGGTGCTCGGCGCGGGGCTGCCGCGCTCGGTGCCGGCCGTGACGATCAACAAGGTGTGCGGCTCCGGCATGCAGGCGATCCGTTATGCGTATGACGCACTATCGAACGGCAGCGCGGAACTCGTCGTCGCGGGCGGGATGGAAAGCATGTCGAACGCGCCCTATCTGGCGTTGAAGGCACGCACCGGCTACCGTTCCGGCCACGCGACGTTCTACGACCACGCGGCGCTAGACGGCCTCGAGGATGCATATGAGCACCGCGCGATGGGCGAGTTCGGCGAGCAATGCGCGGCGCATTACGAGTTTTCGCGCGCCGCGCAGGACGCCTATGCAACCGAATCGCTGCAATGGGCGCAACGCGCGCAAAGCGAGGGCCGCTTCGACTGGGAAATCGCCCCCGTTAACGTGACGACCAAGCAGGGCGTCGTGTCGATCGCCGCGGACGAGCAGCCGCAAACGGTCGACGCCGCGAAGATCCCGAAGCTCAAGCCGTCGTTCAGCGCTGACGGCACGATCACGCCGGCCAGCTCCAGCCCGCTGTCGGACGGCGCAGCCGCCGTCGTGCTGACGCGCGAATCCGTCGCAAAACGGCTCGGCAAGCAGCCGATCGCCGTCATCCACGCGCACAGCGTCCATGCCCAGGACCCCGAATGGTTTACGACCGCGCCGATCGGCGCGCTGAAGAAACTATTCGCGCGCACCGGCTGGCACCCGCGCGACGTCGACTACTACGAAATCAACGAAGCGTTCGCAGTCGTGCCAATGGCGGTGATGCGCGAGTTCGACGTCGCCCGAGAGCGTGTGAACGCGCATGGCGGCGCGTGCGCGATCGGCCACCCGATCGGCGCATCGGGCGCGCGGATCGTCGTCACGCTGCTCGGCGTGCTGCGCGCGAACGGCGCGAAGCGCGGCGTCGCTGGCATCTGCATCGGCGGCGGCGAAGCCACGGCGCTCGCCATCGAGCTGGTATAACCGGCAAAGCGCCGCTGCCTCGAAAATGCGCGGCGCAATAGCGCCGATTCCAACGTTGAGGCAGCGTCGCGTTCCGTCGCCGATTAACGGTCGGCGCATATTGAAGGTATGCTATCCCGCTGGCATAAGGCCGCCCGCGATACTCCCGCGCGCGGCCACCAGAATCATGTCATCCGGGAGATCTCATGCGCTTCATGCTGTTCGCCGCGGCGCTCGCCGCCGTCACCGCCGCCGCCCCTGCCGTTGTCGCTGCGAAACCGTTGACGGTCTGCACGGAATCCAGCCCCGACGGTTTCGATGTCGTCCAATACAATTCGCTCGTCACCACCAATGCGTCAGCGGACGTGATTTTCAACACGCTGGTTTCGTATGACGAAGCCACGAAGAAGGTGATACCCGCGCTCGCCACCCAGTGGGACGTCAGCGCCGACGGCTTGGTCTATACGTTCCACTTGCGGCCGAATGTCGCATTTCAAACGACCGATTACTTCAAGCCAACCCGTGCGCTATCGGCTGACGATGTCGTCTTCACGTTCAGCCGGATGCTCGACGATGCGAATCCGTGGCACAAGGTCGCGGGTGCGAGCGGCTTTCCGCATGCGCAGTCGATGGGGCTTGCGAAGCTCGTGAAAGCCGTGACGAAGGTCAACGATTCGGCCGTGAAGTTCGAACTCAACGAACCGAACGCCACGTTCCTGTCGATTCTGACGATGGGTTTCGCGTCGATCTATTCGGCCGAATACGCGGACCAATTGCTGAAGGCGGGCAAGCAAGCCGATCTGAACGCGAAACCGGTCGGCACGGGCCCATTCGTGCTGAAAAGCTATACGAAGGACGCGGTGATCCGTTACGACGCGAATCCGTCGTACTGGGGGCAAAAGCCGAAAAGCGAGCGCCTGATCTATGCGATCACCCCGGACCCGTCCGTGCGCGCGCAAAAAGTGAAGGCGGGCGAATGCCAGATCGCGCTGTCGCCGAAACCGCAGGACGTCGCGGCGGCAAAGGGCGACAAGGCGCTCGCGGTCGCCGGGACCCCCGCGTTCATGACGGCGTTCGTCGCGCTCAACACGCAGAAAAAGCCGCTCGACAACGCGAAGGTGCGCGAAGCGCTGAATCTCGCGTTCGACCGCGCGACCTACCTGAAGGTGGTATTCGACAACACCGCGACGCCCGCGACCAACCCGTACCCGCCTAACACCTGGAGCTATGCGAAATCGATCGCGCCGTACCCGCACGATCCGGCCAAGGCGAAGCAATTGCTTGCGGCGGCGGGATTGCCGAACGGTTTTTCGACGACGATCTGGGTGCGCCCGACAGGCAGCGTGCTGAACCCGAATCCGAAAGCGGGCGCGGAATTGCTACAGGCCGATCTGGCGAAGATCGGCGTGAAGGCCGACGTGAAGGTAGTCGAATGGGGCGAGTTGATCAAACAGGCGAAGCTCGGCCAGCACGATCTGCTCTTCATGGGCTTTGCCGGCGATAACGGCGATCCGGACAACATTCTCACGCCGCAATTCAGTTGCAATTCGGTGAAGTCGGGGCTCAATTTCGCCCGCTACTGCGACCCGAAACTCGACAAGCTGATCACCGACGGCAAGACCACCGCCGATCAAGGCAAGCGCGCGAAGCTGTATGAAGCCGCGCAGAAGATCATCCATGACGAGGCGCTGTGGATTCCGCTCGGCTATCCGAGCGCCGCGGCAATCACGCGCGCGAACGTCACCGGCTATCGCGTAAGCCCGTTCGGGCGGCAGCATTTCGATACGGTGTCGGTGCCGTAACACTCGGCGGGCGCTCGACGCGAGCGGCCGATGCCGGCCGCTGCGCCGTGCCGCGGCCGTCTGCCGCTTCGCGCTACGCCGCCTCGCGCGCAGTGGCCGCATAGCGGATCACGCCATCCTGCCCCGTCTCGCGCGTCAACTCGCCAGCAAGCCACAGCAGATTCAGATGCGCGATCACCTCGCCGAGCGCGAAAGTCATCTGATGAACGTCGAGCGCGCGCCGGAACATGATCGGCACGATATCGGCCGCGCTCATCGGCCGCGCGGCGCACGCATCGCGCACTTCCGCGAGCCGCGCGTCGTGATGCGCACGCAATTGCGCGATCCGTGTATGCAGCCCGCGAAACGGCTTGCCGTGCGACGGTAATGTGAGCGTATCGGCGGCCATCGTCTCGTAGCGGCCGAGCGATTCCAGATACAGCGCGAGCGGATTGCCCTCCGGCTCGAGATCGAACACCGACACGTTCGTCGAGATCCGCGGCAACACCATGTCGCCGGAAATCAGCACGCCGGCCGCCGCGCAGTGAAGCGCGCAATGCTCTGGAGAATGACCGAACCCGGTGACGACCTGCCATTGGCGGCCGCCGATCGCGATGACATCGCCTTCGCGCAGCCGCCGGTAGCGCGACGGCACGGCTGGCACGAGATCCGAATAATAGTTGCCGCGCTTTCTGAGCTTGCCGAGCGTATCGGCGTCCGTCACGCCGTTGCGCGCGAAATGCTCGGCCGCGCCTTCGCCGCCGGCGTTCGAGCCATTGCCGGCCGCCATCAGGCTTCCGAACAGATATTCGCCCGCCGTCATCCACAGCCGCACGTTCCAGCGTGCACGCTCGCCGCCGTTGCACAGCCAGCTCGCGAGCCCGAAATGGTCGGGGTGGCAATGCGTGACGATTACGCGCAGCACGGGCAGGCCATCCAGATGCGTATCGAAAATCCGCTCCCAATGCGCCCGGATCTCAGCCGACGCGATTCCGCAATCGACGACCGTCCAGCCCGCTTGTCCGTTAATTTCATCGCGCAGCAGCCACAGATTGATGTGATCGAGCGCGAACGGCAACGGCATGCGCAGCCAGCGCACCCCCGGCGCGACTTCGACGAAGCCGCCCGGCTCCGGCAGCGTGTCGGCGAACGGGTAATCGAGTTGGTTTTCCAGTGCATTCATCGGGGACGTCTCTTGAGTCTCTTAAGTCTCTTGGTGTTGCCGTCGAGGCGGGCCGCTGACCGCGCCGGAATCGATTCTATCGCTCATCCGTGCGGACAGGGCTGGTGACGCGGCGCCGCACACGCATTTCGCCGGTTTTGAACCGGCCTCGGACCTACTTAGCATCCCCAAAAAATCCCGCCACGATCCCGTGCGTAGCCCGAACGTTGCGTGAAATTCGCCGAAACATAGGCTCGCCGCGCCGCGCCGCCGGCGCGCGAGCCGCACCGATTCACCGCCGCACCGGATGAAGCGCGCGTTGCGGGCGCTAAAATGGCGTGAGCTTCCCGTCAGTGAGCCCGCGCACGATGAATCATTTTCCCAAACTGCTGTCCTCGCAGATCGGCTTCGACGTCGCACAGACGATCCTGGAGAATTTCGATCGCCACTATCAAATCTTCCGCGAAGCAGCGATCGCCGCGAAGAATCTGTTCGAGCGCGCCGACTGGCACGGGCTGCAGCGGCTCGCACGCGAGCGCATCACGTCGTATGACGACCGCGTGCGCGAATGCGTCGAGCTGCTCGAGGACGAATACGACGCCGAAAACATCGACGACGACATCTGGCAGCAAATCAAGCTGCACTATATCGGTCTGCTCACGTCTCACCGGCAGCCCGAATGCGCGGAGACGTTCTTCAATTCGGTGTGCTGCAAGATTCTGCATCGCTCGTACTTCAACAACGATTTCATCTTCGTACGCCCGGCGATCTCGACCGAATACATCGAGAACGACGAGCCGGCCGCGAAGCCGACCTATCGCGCGTACTACCCCGGCAGCGAAGGGCTTGCGGCAACGCTGACGCGGGTGGTCACGAATTTCCAGCTCAACCTGCCGTTCGACGATCTCGAGCGCGACATCGGCTGCGTGATGCAAGCGGTGCAGGACGAGTTCGGCACGTTCGACGAAGCGGTGAATTTCCAGATTCACGTGCTGTCGTCGCTGTTTTTCCGCAACAAGAGCGCGTACTTCATCGGCCGCATCATCAACGGCGACCGCGTGCTGCCTTTTTGCGTGCCGATCCGCCATGCGCGGCCGGGCTATCTCGCGCTCGACACGGTGCTGCTGCGGCGCGACCAGTTGAAGATCGTGTTCGGCTTCGCGCATTCGTATTTCCTCGTCGACATGAACGTGCCGAGCGCGTATGTGCAATTCCTGCGCACGGTGATGCCAGGCAAGCCGAAGGCGGAAATCTACACGTCGGTCGGCTTGCAGAAGCAGGGCAAGAACCTGTTCTATCGCGATCTGCTGCACCACCTGTCGCATTCGAGCGACCGCTTCATCGTCGCGCCCGGCATACGCGGGCTCGTGATGCTGGTGTTTACGCTGCCGTCGTTTCCCTATGTGTTCAAGGTCATCAAGGATCACTTCCCGCCGCCGAAGGAAACCACGCGCGCGCAAATCATGGAGAAGTATCAGCTCGTGAAGCGCCACGATCGTCTCGGGCGCATGGCCGACACGCTCGAATATTCGAGCGTGGCGCTGCCGCTCGCGCGCCTGGACGACGCGCTCGTGCGCGAACTCGAAAAAGAAGCGCCGTCGCTGCTCGAATACGAAGGCGGCAATCTCGTGATCAAGCATTTGTATATCGAGCGCCGGATGGTGCCGCTCAACCTCTATCTGCAAAACGGCAGCGACGCGCAGGTCGAGCATGGCGTGCGCGAATACGGCAACGCGGTAAAGGAGCTGATCCAGGCGAACATCTTCCCCGGCGACATGCTGTACAAGAATTTCGGCGTCACGCGCCACGGCCGCGTGGTGTTCTACGATTACGACGAGATCGAGTATCTGACCGACTGCAACGTGCGCCGCGTGCCGCCGCCGCGCAACGAAGAGGACGAACTGTCCGGCGAGCCGTGGTATTCGATTGGCCCGCATGACATCTTCCCCGAAACCTACGCGCCGTTCCTGCTCGGCGATCCACGCGTGCGCGAGAACTTCCTCAAGCATCACGCGGATTTCTTCGATCCCAAGCTCTGGCAGGACAGCAAGGACCGCCTGCTGAACGGCGAGTTGCCCGACTTCTATCCATACGAGCCGGCGCTGCGCTTTCGCATCCGTTATCCGGAGCGCTTCGCGGACCGCGACGCGCCACGGGACGACACCGGCGGCCGGCGCGCCGCCTGAACCGCGCGCGTCGCGCCGGCTGTCACACTTGGCTATCCGACATAAAGCAACGACGATGAACACGAACGATCATCCGCTCTCCCATCTGTTCGACAACAACGATGCGTGGGTCAAGCGCAAGCTCGCGGACGACCCGCAATACTTCTCGCGCCTCGCCGATCAGCAAGCGCCGGAATATCTATGGATCGGCTGCTCGGATTCACGCGTGCCCGCGAATCAGATCATCGGCTTGCCGCCCGGCGAGGTCTTCGTTCATCGCAACATCGCCAATGTCGTCGTGCATACCGATTTGAACTGTCTGTCGGTGATCCAGTTCGCGGTGGATCTGCTGCGCGTGAAGCACATCATGGTGGTCGGCCACTACGGCTGCTCGGGCGTGAACGCGGCGCTGCACAACCGCCGCGTCGGCCTCGCCGACAACTGGCTGCATCACGTGCAGGACGTGCGCGAGAAGCACGCGGCACTGCTCGACGAATGGCCGCTCGGCGAAACGCGCTACCGGCGCCTGATCGAATTGAACGCCATCGAGCAAGTCGTCAATGTGTGCCGCACGACGATCGTCAACGACGCGTGGGCGCGCGGCCAGCCACTCACCGTGCATGCGCTCGTGTACGGCGTGCACGACGGCCGCATGCGCGATCTCGGCATGGCGGTGTCGGAGCCGGATGTGCTCGCGCCAATGTATCGGCGCGCGGTCGACGCGCTATCGGCAAAACAGGCGCTTTCGGCAGACAATGACATCGTGGCGGCCGACGCGGCGCAACTCGCCGAAGCCACCGAACTCATCGCAAAAACCATCAAGGAGACAAATCATGGCGGCTGTTGAAGATCCGATCGTCATCGCGTCGGCGGCGCGTACAGCGATCGGTGGCTTTCAGGGCGACTTCGCGGCGCTCACCGCGCCGCAGCTTGGCGCGGCGGCGATCGCGGCCGCGCTCGAGCGCGCGGGCCTGAAACCGGAGCAGATCGACGAAGCGGTGATGGGCTGCGTGCTGCCGGCCGGCCAAGGCCAGGCGCCCGCGCGGCAAGCCGCGCTTGGCGCCGGGCTGCCGCTTTCGACCGGCTGCACGACGGTCAACAAGATGTGCGGCTCGGGCATGCGCGCGGCGATGTTCGCGCACGACATGCTCGTCGCGGGCTCGAGCGACTTGATCGTCGCCGGCGGCATGGAAAGCATGACCAACGCGCCGTACCTGCTGCCGAAGGCTCGCGGCGGAATGCGCATGGGCCACGGCCAGGTGCTCGATCATATGTTTCTCGACGGCCTCGAGGACGCGTATGACAAAGGCCGCCTGATGGGCACGTTTGCCGAAGAATGCGCGACGCAATACGCGTTCTCGCGTGACGCGCAGGATGCGTTTGCGATCGAATCGCTCACGCGCGCGAAGCGGGCGAACGAAGACGGCTCGTTCGCGTGGGAAATCGCGCCCGTGAGCGTCGCCGGCAAAAAAGGCGAAATCGTCGTCGCACGCGACGAGCAGCCGTTCAAGGCAAACCTCGATAAAATCCCGACGCTCAAGCCCGCGTTCAGCAAAACGGGCACGGTGACGGCCGCGAATGCGTCGTCGATCTCCGACGGCGCGGCCGCCCTCGTGATGATGCGGCAATCGAGCGCCGAGCGGCTGGGCGTCGCGCCGCTCGCGCGCGTCGTCGGCCATGCGACGTTCGCGCAGGAGCCGTCGCGCTTCACGACGGCGCCCGTCGGCGCGATCCGGCGGCTGTTTGACAAGAACGGCTGGCGCGCCGCCGAGGTCGATCTGTATGAGATCAACGAGGCGTTCGCGGTGGTCGCGATGGCGGCGATGAAGGAGCACGGCCTGCCGCACGACAAGGTCAACGTGAACGGCGGCGCATGCGCGCTCGGCCATCCGATCGGCGCATCGGGCGCGCGCATTCTCGTCACGCTGATTGGCGCGCTTCGCGCGCGCGGCGGCAAGCGCGGCGTCGCGAGCCTGTGCATCGGCGGCGGCGAGGCGACCGCGATGGGCATCGAGATCGTTTGATTTGATTCGTTTCGTCCGATTCATGATCGACACGGCCCGAACAGTGCGCCCGCGCCCTTGCGCCCCGTCTGCCGCCTGCCCGGCGGGTGCAAGCCGCACGGGCAGTACAAACGGTTCCCAGGAGTGCTTGAGATGAAGACCGCATTGATCGTCGGCGCATCGCGCGGCCTGGGCCGCGAATTCGTCCGTCAGTACCGGCGCGATGGCTGGAACGTGATCGCCACCGCGCGCGAGCGCGCGTCGCTCGACGCGCTTGGCGCACTCGGCGCCGATGCGCATGCCGTCGATGTCACAGAGCCGGAGCAGATTGCCGCGCTCGGCTGGCAGCTCGACGGCGTGCGGCTCGACGCGGCCGTGATCGTCTCGGGCGTGTACGGTCCGCGCACGAGCGGCGTAGAGACGATCGCCGGCGAGGACTTCGACACGGTCATGCATACGAACGTGCTCGGCCCGATGCAGCTCATGCCGATCCTGCTGCCGCTCGTCGAGGATGCTCAGGGCGTCCTCGCGGTGCTGTCGAGCCGAATGGGCAGCATCAGCGAGGCGACCGGCACGACCGGCTGGCTCTATCGCGCGAGCAAGGCCGCGCTCAACGACGCGCTGCGTGTCGCGTCGCTGCAAACCCGGCATGCTGCATGCATCGCGCTGCATCCGGGCTGGGTGCGCACCGATATGGGCGGCCCGCAAGCGGCGATCGATCCGCAAACGAGCGTTACCGGGATGCGCCGCGTGATCGCCGAGGCGCTTGCCGAGCGCGAGCGCGCGAACGGCCGTTTCTTTCAATATGACGGCGTCGAGCTTGGCTGGTAAGCCGCGCCGTGCGTCAATCGATACCATGTCACGAATCACTCCCGCGCCGCGCCCGCTCGACTGCCCATGCGGCGGTGCGGCGCCCGGCGCCCGTGCCGGCGCCCGTGCGCCGCGCTACGCGGATTGCTGCTCACGCCTGATCGACGCGCACAGGCCGGCGGCGAACGCGCTCGAACTGATGCGCTCGCGCTATAGCGCATACGTGCTCGGCGAAACCGATTATCTGCGTGCGACGTGGGACCCGCGCACCTGTCCGGCCGACCTCGACGCCGACACCGAACGCGCCGACGCGCCGCGCTGGCTCGGCCTGTCGATCAAGCGCTATGCGCAACTCGACGACACGCACGCGGAAGTCGAATTCGTCGCCCGCTACAAGATCGGCGGGCGGGCATACCGGATGCACGAAACGAGCCGCTTCGTGCGCGATGAGCACGCGCGATGGCGATATGTCGATGGAGACGTGACTCAGGCGTAGCCGGTGAAGCGCATGCAGGCCGATTGCGTCCGTCATGCCCGGCCGGCGGGCCGACGCGTGCCGTGATCGACGCAAGCGCGCGCGGGAGTTGCGGGATGTTGGCGACAGCGGGGTCACGGCACATGGGCAGCGCGATGACGCGCGCCGCGCGACACCGGGACGATGCGGCCACGAAAAAACCGCCCGATACCATGCGCACACCCGTCTCCAGCCGAGCATGCGCATGCGTGCGGCGCCCGGCGCAGACACCGCGCGCCGCGCGAGCGCTCGTGCGGAACCGGCCAGCGCCGGCCGCCGCGCTTACTTGCCGTCTACCGAGAATGCATAGAACGTGTAGCTTTTCGTGCCCAGCGCGCCCAGCTTCGCGTAGCCGTTGCCCCAGTACACCGTGCCGCGCTCGTCGATCGCGGGGCCGGCGGCCGACGATCCCTGGCCGACGTAATCCCACAGCACGTCGCCTGTCGCGGCGTTGAGCGCGTACATATGGCCGCTCATCGAGCTGACGAACGCCACGCCATTGGAGACGCTCACGGGCGCGATGGTGAGCGCGTTGCCGGACGGATCGGCCACTTGCCAAAGGATCTTGCCCGTCGCCGGATCGATCGCGGCGAACGAGCCGACCGTCACGCTCTTTCCGTTGACCGTATAGGGCACCCGGTCATAGTCGGAATTCGCCACGTAAATGCGTTTGCCGTCGGTCGCCGTGCCCCATTCGATGCCGCCGAGCGCGGAGCCGGGGCCGACCACCGTACTCGAGCGGATCGCGCCTGTCTGCGCGTCGAGCAGCCAGTAGACGCCGCTCTTCTGGCCGGCGCCGACCAGCAACTGCGGCTTGCCGGGACGGTCGTGGACGGTGAGCAGGGCGGGCCCGGCGCCGAAGTCGAAATCCGGCCCCGGTGACGGCGGGCAATTCTGCGCATTGGTTCCCGGCTGGTTGCACGCGATATTCCACGTGTCGAAACCCTGTACGCCGGTGCTCCATTTGATCCGGCCGGTTGCCATGTCCAGCGCGAGAACCGAATCGACGTGGTCGTCCGGGCTCAGGCACTGCGCCATGCTCCCACCCGCGAGCTGACATTGGTTCGCGGACTCAGGCACCGAATAGTTGTTGCCGGTCGTGATGAACACGGTCTTGCCGGGCACGTCGATGGCGGCCGTGCTGCCCCACACCGCGCCGCCGCTATAGCCTCCGGGCGCGCCGTTGTTCGGTGGCACCGTGTAGGTGGTCCATTTGATCCGTCCGGTCTTCGCATCGAGCGCCGAGAACGAACCCCGGAAGCTGCAGCACGGGTAGTTGGGCACATCCGCGGCGGCGGCCTCCTCCGACGACGACGCCCCGACGTAGACCACGCCGGCATGCACGATGGGCGACTGCGTGACGATTGCATAAGGATGCGAATTGATCGCCGCGCTCCAGAGGAGATTGCCGCTCGACGCATCGATCGCGAGAACGTGCGCGCCATTCTGATCGCCGATATACACCGTATTGCCGACCACCGCGGGGCTGGTGCGCGACACCGCCGACGGCGGCTCGCCCGCATAACTGTCGATGCGGCGCTCCCAGATGAGCTTGCCGGTGGCCGCATCGAGCTTGGTCAGATAGCCGCCCCAGTCCGGGAAATAAACGGCTCCGTCGACCACGGCGGGTGTCGCGGACACGTCGCCGTGGACCGTGCGCGACCATTTCAGTGCAAGCCTGCCCGCGTTGTTCACGTTGAGTGCGGTTTGGTCGGACTGCGAGCGGGTATTGCGCAGATTCTGTCCCGCCACCGACCATCCGTTCGCGGCCGGCGCGGCCATGCACGGCTGAGCGGCAAGCCCCAGCGACAAGCCGAACAGCACCGCAGCGGGGGTAACGGCAATCCGTCGACGTTGTCGATCGAATACTTGAGTCATCAATAGCTCCAAGGTTCGCGTATCAGGAGGAGGAATTGGTCCCCTTCGCTTTTCCGCTCTCGCGTGAGCGATTGTGTCTGCGTCACCAGCCCCGCCCCAATTTTGCCTGTGCATCGCGACGGCATCTGAGGGGCAACCCACTTTTCGGACGCGCGCGGTGAACTCCGGCCAATGACGCAGGCCGCGATGCGCCGCGCATGGGCGAACACATCCGCCGGCCAGGGCGGCCCGCCTGCGCCGGGCAGGCAGACGATCCGTCGGCATTCGCGGCAATGCCCGCCTCGGCGCATTCGGCCGCCTGCCGCGCCTGCCGCGCCTGCCGCTGCGCCCGCAGCCCGCGTTGCCCGCGCCGCCAGCGTTGCCGCCGGATAACCTCCAAGCCTGCGATGCCAGCGGCCGCACCAGCCCGCGCCGGCAAACCGCCGCTATCGCGAACGCCGGGTTATTCCGGCGTTGCGCAATCGAAATTTGTCGGGCTACGATGGCTCCCATTTGCTTGTATCAGCGGCAACGGACTGACCAATGGCATTCGGCAACAAAAGGGCGTGGACAGGATGGATCGCGGCGTGCGCGCTGGCGGCCGCGCATGCCGGCACGCTGCCGGCCTATCAGGCATCGTCCAATCAGCCTGCCGCCGCGCCCACCTTCGCGTATGCCGAGCGCTTCGATTACGGCGATTCCGACCTGCCTCCCGTCGCCGCGAACCTGAACGAAACCATCGTTCATATCCCGGTCACCGCCGCGGACGGCGTGATGCTCGAAGCGACGGTGTTCAAGCCCGACGGGCCCGGCCCGTTCCCGCTCGTCGTCTTCAATCACGGCAAGAATCCGGGCGATACGCGCGCGCAGCCTCGCAGCCGGCCGCTCTCGTTCGCGCGTGAATTCGTGCGCCGCGGCTACGCGGTGGTCGCGCCGAATCGCGAAGGCTTCGCGGGCTCGGGCGGCACCTATATGCAGGAAGGCTGCGACGTCGGGCGCAACGGGCTCGCGCAGGCGCGCGACGTGGCCGCGACGCTCGCCTATATGTCGGCGCAGCCGTATGTCGACGCGCGGCGCGTCGTGGTCGCCGGTACGTCCCATGGCGGGCTCGTATCGCTCGCGTATGGCACCGAGGCCGCGCATGGCGTGCGCGGCATCATCAATTTCTCCGGCGGATTGCGGCAGGACCTCTGCGACGCGTGGCAAAAGCATCTCGTCGATGCATTCGACGCCTATGGCTCGCATACGCGCGTGCCGTCGCTATGGCTGTATGGCGACAACGACTCGGTGTGGTCGCCCGAGCTGGTCGCACAGGCGCGCGACGCGTACATGGCGCACGGCGCAAGTACGCTGTTCGTCGATTTCGGCCGCTATAAGGACGACGCCCACCGGTTGATCGTCGATCGCGACGGCGTGCCGATCTGGTGGCCGTCGGTCGAAACGTTCCTGTCGCGGCTCAAGCTGCCGACCGCGGTGCGCTATGCGGTCGCAAACCCGCTCGCGCCGAAGGCGAGCGGCTACGCGGCAATCGATACGGTCAGTGCGGTGCCGTTCATCGACGACGCAGGCCGCGCAGCCTATCGGCGCTTCCTCGCGCATCAGCCGAGCCGCGCGTTCGCCGTATCGACGCAAGGCGCATGGTCGTGGGCCGAAGGCGGCGACGATCCGATGGCGCTCGCGCTGGAAAGCTGCCGCAAGCAGGAAGCCGGGCCGTGCCAGCTATACGCGGTCGACGATCGCGTGGTCTGGCGTGGCGAGGACGCGCGCGCGGCGGCGGATACGCCCGCCGCGCCCGATGATTCGGCCGGCGCACGCGCATTGGCGAGCCGCTGAACACCACATTTCGTTTCGAATCGCCGCTGGGACAGTGCGCGCGTGCCTGCGGACCGCCGGGCATCGCGCGTCCTGCCGCACACGGGTTTATACGCTTGCGATCACTCCGGCAAAAGTAAAAACACCGATGCACGGTCCGCCATTTATCCGGATGCCGCCGCGCCTGTCCGGAGCGCCTATGCCGCGCGCAATCGCGGCCGGCGAACCGGCTCATCGATCGTCCGCAACCGGCTGAAGGGTCACGCAGATTCCCTGGAAATTCAGTTTATTTTTATCGACGACACGCAATGCACGCATTCATCGTCGCAATCGAATATCGCGAATCGAATACCCACGTTGCCCAATAAAGCGATTTCGTTTGATCCGTTTTAGAACCTCGTTTAACTCCGATCCGGCGCACGGCCGACGCGCGGCCTTTCATCGGTGTTTTTATCGATCGCATTCGAATGCCGCACTCGAATCAGAATCGGCACTCTCGAAATTCGGTCGAACGAACGCCTGCCGAAATCGATAGACGAATCGCATTTCGACGCCGCGCGGCGGCCCCTTTTTTCGTTGCCGCGATTGCCCGCAACCCGCTTGCGCGGCGTGTCCGTTTCTTCATTCGCCCCCCTCGCCGCCCTTTTCGAGTTTTCTCCCCCCATTCCCGCCCGGCGGGTAGCGATGCTTTGCCGCCGTCTTCTGCCGCCTATTCTGGCGATCTGTACCGAACCGCCGCGAGCCGTCGCGAAATGCGCCGAACTCCGCGCCAGGCAAGGCGCTGGCGTTTTGTAACCGCTGCTGCATCAACACGAAAAACACGCTAATCTCAGCCCGGTTTTGGTTTTATACGCACGCGTTTTTTGCCATCCGATCGGGCCCTTGGCTATCACGATCCCGCAAAACGAGAACCATGCGCTTCGCGCACTCGACGCGTTTTCGCCCCGGAGTTGTCTTGAACACACACGCAACCGACGATTGGGTCGCGCGCAGCCTGCGTGCGGTCTGGCACCCTTGCACGCAGATGAAGCATCACGAGCAGCTACCGCTCATTGCGCTTGCGCGCGGCGAACGCGCGTGGCTCATCGATCACGCGGGCCGCCGCTATCTCGACGCGATCAGCTCGTGGTGGGTCAATCTGTTCGGTCACGCGAATCCGCAAATCAACGCGGCGCTAAAGGCGCAGCTCGACACGCTCGAACACGCGATGCTCGCCGGCTGCACGCACGAGCCGGCGGTCGAGCTCGCCGAGCGGCTTGCAGCGCTCACCCGGCACACGCTGGGCCATGCATTCTTCGCATCCGACGGCGCGTCGGCCGTCGAAATCGCGCTGAAAATGAGCTTTCATGCATGGCGCAATCGCGGCCGCGGCGACAAGCGCGAATTCGTCTGCATTGCAAACGGTTACCACGGCGAGACGATCGGAGCGCTCGGCGTGACCGACGTCGCGCTCTTCAAAGACGCATACGATCCGCTGATCCGCGCGGCGCACGTCGTCGCGTCGCCGGACGCACGCGGCGCGCAAGACGGCGAGACGGCCGCGGACGTGGCCGCGCGCGCGCTCGCCGACGTCAAGCGGCTCTTTGCCGAGCGCGGCGACAAGATCGCCGCGCTGATCGTCGAGCCGCTCGTGCAATGCGCAGCCGGCTTCGCGATGCACGATCCGTCATACGTGCGCGGCCTGCGCGCGCTGTGCGACGCGCACGACGTGCATCTGATCGCCGACGAGATCGCGGTCGGCTGCGCACGCACCGGCACGTTCTTCGCATGCGAGCAGGCCGGCGTGTGGCCGGACTTCCTGTGCCTATCGAAGGGCATCAGCGGAGGATATCTGCCGCTGTCGCTCGTGCTGTCGCGCGATGCCATCTTCGATGCGTTCTACGACGACGACGTCACACGCGGTTTCCTGCATTCGCATTCATATACGGGCAACCCGCTCGCGTGCCGCGCGGCGCTCGCCACGCTCGATCTGTTCGACGCGCGCGACGTGCTCGCCGACAATGCGCGCAAATCGGCGTTGATGCGCGCCGCGCTCGCGCCGCTCGCCGAGCATCCGCACGTGCGCCATCTGCGCGAGCGCGGCACGATCTTCGCGTTCGACGTCGCGCTCAAAGGCGACGCCGCCAAGCGTTTCGCGCGCCGCTTCTTCGAACACGCGCTGGCCCGCGAAACGCTGCTGCGCCCGATCGGCACGACGGTCTATCTGATGCCGCCATACATTCTCGACGACGACGAAATCACGTGGCTCGCATCGCGCACGCGCGACACGCTCGACGCCACCCTCGCGGAGACCCACGCATGACGCGCCTGCTTGCCTCGCTTGAACGCGGCCTCGCCGATATCGACGCGCAAGGGCTGCACCGCGCAAGACGCGTGGCCGACACCGCGTGCGGCTCGCATATGACGGTCGACGGCCGCGAGATCGTCGGCTTCGCAAGCAACGACTATCTCGGGCTCGCCTCGCATCCTCGGTTGATCGAAGCATTAGCCGAAGGCGCGCGCCGCTATGGCTCGGGCAGCGGCGGCTCGCACCTGCTGGGCGGCCACTCGCGCGCGCACGCCACGCTCGAAGACGAGCTGGCGGCGTTCTGCGGCGGCTTCTGCGACGCGCCGCGCGCGCTGTACTTCAGCACCGGCTACATGGCCAATCTCGCCGCGCTAACCGCACTGGCCGGCCGCGGCGCGACGATTTTCTCGGATGCGCTGAACCATGCGTCGCTGATTGACGGCGCGCGGCTCGCGCGCGCCGACGTGCAGATCTACCCGCACTGCGACATGGCTGCGCTCGACGCGCAGCTCACCGCCTCCGATGCGAAAACGAAGCTGATCGTCTCCGACACGGTGTTCAGCATGGACGGCGACATCGCGCCGCTCGAGCGCCTCGTCGCACTCGCCGAAGCGCACGACGCGTGGCTCGTCGTCGACGACGCGCACGGCTTCGGCGTGCTCGGCCCGCAAGGGCGCGGCGCGCTCGCCGCGCATGCGCTGCGCTCGCCGAACCTCGTCGGTGTCGGCACGCTCGGCAAGGCGGCGGGCGTCGCGGGCGCGTTCGTCGTCGCGCACGAAACCGTGATCGAATGGCTGATCCAGCGCGCACGCAGCTACATCTTCACGACGGCGGCGCCGCCGTGCGTTGCATACGCGGTATGCGCGAGCCTCAGGATCATCGCCGGCGACGAAGGCGACGCGCGCCGCGCGCATCTGGCCGCGCTGATCGAGCGCACCCGCGTCATTCTGCGGCGCACGCGCTGGCAGCCGGTGGACTCGCATACCGCCGTGCAGCCACTCGTGATCGGCAGCAACGACGACACGCTCGCCGCGATGCGCGCGCTCGACGCGCAAGGCCTCTGGGTGCCCGCGATCCGGCCGCCGACGGTGCCCGCCGGCACGTCGCGGCTGCGCATCTCGCTGTCGGCCGCGCATTCGTTCGACGATCTCGCGCGCCTCGACGCTGCGCTCAGCGCGCCGGCTGACATGCCGGCCAGCGCATCGTCCACCGCCAACCCGATCGCCGCATGAACGCACCGCTTTCCTTCTTCGTGACGGGCACCGATACCGAAATCGGCAAGACTTTCGTATCGGCCGCGCTGCTGCGCGGTTTCACGCGCGCCGGGCTGCGCGCGGCCGCGCTGAAGCCGATCGCGGCTGGCGCATATGAGCGCGACGGCGTGTGGCGCAATGAGGACGCGGACCAGCTCGATGCCGCGGCAAGCGTCGCGCTGCCGGACGCGATCCGCACGCCGTTCCTGCTCAAGGAGCCTGCCGCGCCGCATATCGCGGCCGCGCTCGACGGCATCGCGCTCGACATCGGCACGGTCGCCGAGGCTCACCGCCGCGCGTGCGAAGCGGCCGACGTCGTGATCGTCGAAGGCGTCGGCGGCTTTCGCGTGCCGCTCGACGGCACGCGCGACACGGCCGATCTCGCGGTCGCACTCGGGCTGCCGGTGCTGCTCGTGGTCGGCGTGCGGCTCGGCTGCATCAACCACGCGCTGCTCACCGCCGACGCGATTGCCACTCGCGGCCTCGCGATCGCCGGCTGGGTCGCGAACCGCGTCGATCCGGCGATGCGCTTCGCCGACGAGAACGTCGACACACTGCGCGCGTGGCTCGAGCGCGAGCATCGCGCGCCGCTCGTCGGCGACATCGCGCATATGAGCCCGCCGTCGCCGGACGCCGCATCGCATGCGTTCGATATCGTCCGTTTATTGAATACGCAGCGCTCCGCCGCGCCGCGCTGATTTTTCGCCTACCATGGCGCTAATTTTGAAGAATCGATCCCCGCTTCGAAGGATGACCGACATGACTCAAGCTCAAACCGCCGCCGCCACCGAAACGCCCGTGGCCGCGCCCGTCGCGCCGCGCTGGCGCGTGGCCGACGTGATCGCGCTCTACGAACTGCCGTTCAACGATCTGCTGTTCCGCGCGCAACAAGTGCATCGCGAGCACTTCGATGCAAACGCGATCCAACTCTCGACGCTGCTGTCGATCAAAACCGGCGGCTGCGAGGAAGATTGCGGCTACTGCTCGCAATCGTCGCATCACGATACCGGCCTGCAGGCGAGTAAGCTGATGGAAGTCGACGAGGTGCTCGCCGCCGCACGCGCCGCGAAGGCCAACGGCGCGACGCGCTTTTGCATGGGCGCGGCATGGCGTAACCCGAAGGACCGGCACCTCGAGCCGATTCAGCAGATGATCCGCGGCGTGAAGGACATGGGCCTCGAAACCTGCGTGACGCTCGGCATGCTGGAAGAGCACCAGGCGAAGGCGCTCGCCGACGCGGGGCTCGATTACTACAATCACAACCTCGACACGTCGCCCGAATTCTACGGCCAGGTGATTTCGACGCGTACCTATCAGGACCGTCTCGACACGCTCGAGCGCGTGCGTGACGCCGGTATCAACGTCTGTTGCGGCGGGATCATCGGCATGGGTGAATCGCGCCGCGAGCGAGCGGGGCTCATCACGCAGCTTGCGAACATGAACCCGTATCCGGAATCGGTGCCGATCAACAATCTGGTCGCGATCGAAGGCACGCCGCTCGAACACGCGGAAAAGCTCGACCCGTTCGAGTTCGTGCGCACGATCGCGGTGGCGCGAATCACGATGCCGAAGGCGATGGTGCGGCTTTCGGCAGGCCGCGAGCAGCTCGACGACTCGATGCAGGCGCTGTGCTTCCTGGCGGGCGCGAATTCGATGTTCTACGGCGACGCGCTGCTGACGACGAGCAACCCGCGCGCGGAAGCGGACCGCAAGTTGCTCGCGCGGCTCGGCATCACCGCGAGCGAAACCAATCAGCTCGGCGCCTGAATCTCAATGCATCCGTCACGCGCGCCGCGCGCGTGACGTGTTTGCCGCTGCGCGCGCGGGCTCGCCAGGCGCGCGCACGCCGGCATTTGGACCATCGAATGCGCTGCGTTTGCCCGCCTCCCTTTGGCGCCGGCACCGCCCGTCAACAAACGCAGACGCAAACGCCCTACACGCCACGCCGGTCAATCGAGATAATCCTCATACTCCTTGCGCGTATACGACGCGAGCTGCCGCCACGGCGGCGTTTTCGCGCGCGGCGCGGGCGTGAGCGTCAGCTTGCGCGTCACGCTGCCGTCCGTGCTGCGGTATTCGACGACGAGCGGCGCCTGCAACGCATCGCTCCATAAAATACGGTTCACGCCGCGCCCGGCGATTGTCTGCTCGTACCAGCGCTTGCCGGGTTCGTGCCCGGCCGCCGTCTTTGCGTTCAACCGCTTCAACTGCGACGGCGGCGTGATGTAGAACGCGTTGTCCCACGAGCCGTCAAAGCCCGTCGTCTCGAACTCGGTCGGCGGCACGCTGACGATCGTGCGCTCGGCCGCATCCACGTACTCGATGCGCACGTTGCCGCCGTCGTTCGTCACGTGCCGGGCTGCCGCGCCGAAATTGAAGTGCTTGTGCCCCGCATGCGCGTGAACGGAGGCAGGGCGCGCACGGTCGCGCGGCGCGGCCAATGCATGACGCGCGCGATGCGCATCGGCTTCGCTGCGAGCACTGGCGTCATGAATATGACTGGGCACGTGATCGTCATGCTCATCGGCGCGCGCCGCGCCGGCAAGCCGAACGCGCTCGACCCACACGTGCCCTTCGCGGCGCACCATCCGCTCACGATAGACGACCGTGCGCGTCACGCCGTCCGCACTGGTCGCGCGGCTCTCGTGCAGCAGCACTGCATCGAGATCGGGCGCGGCGGCAAGCGCGGGCGCGGCGGCAAGCGCCGCGACGCCCGCGATCCATGCCGCGCGCACGCGCCGCGCGGCGCTTCGTTTCATCACGTCGATTCGCATCGTCGCGGCCGCCTCGCTCAAAACCCGAACGCCGACTTCACGAGGCCGAACACCTTTGTGTTGTCGAGCGTGCCCTTGAACACCTTCGCATCGGCGCCGTCGGCGAACAACATCACGTCGCCGCCGCCGTGCGTCTCCGAGCCGGCGCTGCCGAGCCGCACGCCCACCTCCTGCAGATACGCATCGTGCGTCGCGCTCGCCGAATCGACCGACGTGCGCACGTTCGGCCGGTTCGCGCCGTTGCCGAACACGAGCGTCGTGTACGTGTTGCCGTCCGCGTCCTTGCTCGGCTGGCCGTCGCGGTAGTTGCGGCTGATGTCGAGAATCGGATTGCCACGCTTCGAATAGCCGTTGATCGTCATCGTGTGATCGTGGTCGGCCGTGACGACGACCAGCGTGTTCGACAGATCGACCTTCGACAACGCGGTGCGAATCGCTTCGTCGAACGCCGCGGTATCTTCGAGCGCGCGCTTCGCATTGGTGCCGTGCAGCGCGTGATCGATGCGGCCGCCCTCGACCATCAGGAAATAGCCGTTCGGATTCTTCGACAATACGTCGATCGCCTTCGCGGTCATTTCCGCAAGGCTCGGCTGCGTCGCGCCCTCGCCCTTGCCGGCGACGCGATCGAGTTCGTACTCGAGATGGCTCGTCGAACTGAACAGGCCGATCAGCTTGTTGCCGCCTGCTTGCGCGAGCTGATCCTTGGTCGCCGCAACCGCATAGCCCTTCGCGCGCAATTCGGCGAGCAGGTCGCGCCCGTCCGCGCGGCCGCGCTTGTTGGTGACTGGATCGAACGGCGTCCAGTGGTTGCGGCCGCCGCCCATCAGCACGTCGACGCCGTCGCCGAGCGCGGCGTTATAGCCCACGCCGCCCGGCACGGCCTGCGCGGCGATGTGATATTGCGCATCGCGGTGGCAGATGTGCGAGTAGGTCGCCGCGGGCGTGGCGTGCGTAAGCTCGGTGGTCGTGATCGCGCCCACGGCCTTGCCGTGCGCCTTCGCAAGCTCCAGCAGCGTCTGCGCCGGCTTGCCGTTGCTCGCGCTGCAATTGTTGACCGTGCGGTTGCCGTTCGCGTCGTTGCCGGGTGCGACGGCGACCGTATCGGGCGTCATCGACAGCACTTCGTTGTTCATCTTCACGCCGGTCATATACGCGGACATCGACGGCGCGCTGTCGGTGGTCTGCGCATCATTCGAAAAAGTTTTGATGCGGGCGGTGCGCGGCAGCTTCTCCATTGTGAGCTGACCGGCCTCGCCGACCTTGTAGATGCGGCTCGCGGTGACGGTCGTCGGCCCCATGCCGTCGCCGAGAAAGAAAATCACGTTTTTCGCCTGTCCTGCGGCGTGCGCCGCGGAACCAAAGCCGCCCGCCAGAACCGCCGCGGCGATCGTCGCTGCCGCGACGCGCTGGATCGTAGTCATGCTGTTTCCCCTATTGACCGATGTCGCGCTCAAAGCTGCGCCGCGTTACGCACAAGCTCGAACACCTTGTTGTTCTCGATCACGCCATGAAAATTCTCGGCGCCGCGGCCGATCGCACCGAGAAATACGTCGGTGCCGCCATGCGTCTCATTGCCTTTATCCATGCGCACGACCGCTTCCTGCCGGTAGTCGTCGGCGCCCGTTACCGCGTCGGTGAGATTCGTGCCCGCGCGGCTGCCCTGCACGCGGTTCTCGCCGTTGCCAAAGCCGATGATCGTGTACGGCGCGCCGTCCGCATCCTTCGCGATCGCGCCGGTCTGGTAATTGCGCAGCACGCCGAGCACGCCAGGCTTGCCCGCTTCCGTCTTGCCGGTGCGCGCCGCGTAGCCGTTCAGCACGAGCGTGTGATCGTGGTCGGCGGTGGCCACGATGAGCGTGTTCTTCAAATCCGGATCAGTCTTGCGCACTTTGTCCAGCGCCGCTTTGATCGCGTTGTCGAACGCAACCGTATCTTGCAGCGCGCGCTTCGCGTTGGTGTCGTGCAGCGCATGGTCGATGCGGCCGCCCTCGACCATCAGAAAGTAGCCCTTCGCATTCCTTTGCAGCACGTCGAGCGCGCGCGTCGTCATCTCGGCAAGGCTCGGCTCCTTCGTCGCGTTGCGATCGAGGTCGTAGCTCATATGGCTCGACGTGAACAGGCCGACGAGCTTGCCGCCCTTCGTCGCATCGGCGGCAAGCAGTTCGTCGCGGTTCTGCGCGAATGCATAGCCTTTCGCCTTCAGCTCATTGACGAGATGGCGGCCGTCGGCGCGCTTGCCGCCCGCATCCTTCGGCACGAAAAATTGCAGGCCGCCGCCCAGCACAACGTCGACGCCGTCGGACAGCGCCGCGTTGTAGCCCGCGCCGCCCGGCACGAGCTGCGCGGCGATGTCGTTTTCCGCATCGCGGTGGCAGACGTGCGCATAGGTCGCGGCCGGCGTTGCGTGCGTGACGCGGGTGGTCGTGACAACGCCCGTCGCCATGCCGTTGGCCTTCGCGATCTCAAGCAGCGTTTTCGCGGATTTGCCGTTGTTCGTCCCGCAATTGCCGGTGAGATTCGCGCTCGGCTCGACCGCCTTGGTGTCGGGCGTCATCGAGATCACTTCGTTGTTGGTCTTCACGCCCGTCATATACGCGGACATCGACGGCGCGCTATCCGTCACCTGTGCGTCGTTCGAATAGGTCTTCACGAATGCCGTTTCAGGCAGCGTGTCGAGCGTGAGCGCGCCGTCCTCGCCGAGCGCATAGATGCGTGCGGCGGTCAGTGTGGTGATCCCCATGCCGTCGCCCAGGAAGAAAATCACGTTGCGCGCGGCCGTTTGCGTGCCGCCGCCCGGCGTACCCGCCTGGGGCGAATCATCGCTGCCGCAGCCCGCCGCCGCGAAGACGCTCGCGCACAGGAGCGCCACTAATCTCACTCGCTTCATTTCGGTTTCCCGTCGTCGTGTTGATTGCTTTCAGAATCGAAAGGACGATACGGGGGCGATGTGACGCGAATGTGAATGTTTCTGAAAGATGAAAGAATGCCTGATGAAGGCTGGTGTGCGGGCGCGCGGCATTTGGCGCAGTCTCGGCGCGCGCTTCGGCCGGCTTGCCCATCCGTTTAGCCAGTCATCCGGATATCTGCGTCGAGCGGGCGAGTGCGCGATTGCCGGAACAATAAAGAAATCACGCCGCTGGTTTCGACAGCGAGAATCAACCTTTGCCAAGCAATGGTTTAATTTTCTTTAAATCAACAACCAATAGGAATTAATTCGATTTCTGTTGGCATTTTATATTTGAAGAGCGCCAGCCATCGATGCATTCAGCCGGCGCTCCCGTTTCGTCATATGACGACTAAATCAACGATATTCCGTCGATGCCGGCATTAAAACAGAGCCGGCTTGACTTCAAAGCCGTCGATCGGCATCGGAAGCGTACTGATCCAGCCATAAGGATAATCGGCAATGATGTCCGAGATGATGCCAGGCAAGGCCGAGATGATGCCAGGCACATTCCAAGCGCCGCCCGACACTGCCTGGATTTCGCCTTCAACGAGATCGACCATATTCATTACGCTCTCCTGTAAATAGTAGAGATTTAAAATGATGCTTTCTCCATAAGATATGAAGAAAGCGGTTCGTAATATATCGGTCGCCGAAGGATATTTATGTTATTTTCCTTACATATTAAATATAAAAATATAATTTACCTTTCATCGCCGCACTGAGATCCGGACAAATAGCAAAATATATCGGCACAATAATGTCTCGATTCAAGACATTGCCAATTTCAGCGCACGAATACCCATTCGGGCTCGAAGAGGGACGGCCCGTTTAAATCATCTATTCCGCCGTCACGCGGCACGGCGGTTGGCGGCGCGGGGGCGACGCATCGCGCCCGCGCATCACTGCCCGAACGGCGAAACCAGCATCGCGGCAACAGGCTTGCTCTGCGTCTTCGGCGCCGTCAGATTCGCTTGATTCAACACGCCCGCGAGGCGCACGCCCGCACGCCGCAGTTGTAGCGACACATCGGCTTCGGCGGTGCTCACATAGCTGCTCGACAACACATAAACGCCGCTGGCGTTCGGTTGCGGCAGCTTGCCGTACACATCCTGCTTCGCCACGCCGAACGCCTCCAGCGACCAGTCGCGCGGCGTCAGCGTTTGCCAGTTGGTCACGTCGGTCGGCGTGATTTGCGGAATCAGCTTCAACGCGATGTCGTCGGCGCTGGTGCCGAGTTGCGTGATGAAGGCCGTGTCCCAGTACGAATGCAGATTGCCCGACTTGAAACCGGTCGCGGACACGTGCTTCGAATTTCCGCCGCTATCATTGTCATTGCTCGAATGCAGCGGCTGATGTTCGTCGCCGACGAAATGAAGGATGAATTGCAGCGCGAGCAACCGTTCGGATGGCGAAGTATCGGGCGCATTCAGCTCCTTGACGAATTGATCGATTTTGTCGACCACGCACGCCTGCGCCGGCCCCTGCGAGGCCACCGTGTTCAAAGGCAACGGCGGATGGCCGAAACACGCGGCATCGATGTCGCCCGTGGCGATTTCGGTATCCACATAATGCCACTGCGAAGTGTTCGAATGCGACGCGCGGTACTTGTCGGCCCAGGTCGCTTCGCTCGCGATATCGGTGGCGGTCAGGCCGCTCGTGTCGGTCGCGAGAAGCGCGTTGACGGCGGTGCGAGTCTGGTCGGTCAGGTAATGATCAGCGATCTTCGCGACGACTTCATGCCCGACATCGCCCCACGCAAACGCGCTCGTCGCAGCGCCAAGGAGCGCCGCGCTCGCCACGCCGTTGCGCAGAATTCGCCAGCGGCACGCGCGTTGGATTTCGTCGGCATCGCGAATACTGCGTTGTTTTTTATATTCGTTCTTTCCTCTCGGTTCTCTCATATGGCCCTCTCAATGGCATTGCTCTCGGCTTATCTTAGATTGATACGTATGACTAATTTATTAATTCCGCCTCGAAAACCGATGGCGAAATAGAGTCACGCGTCGATGACAACGCCCGCCGTAACCTGGGAAAAAAGCGCCGCACAGGTTCAGCAACTTCGCCGGCGCGGCCTGCCGCGCAGACTTGGCAATCAGCATGCGGCGCGTGCGGCAGCCGGGAAATCCGGATCGTCGATCCAATCGATATCGCCGCAAAGCACGCATAGCGCATCGTCGACGCGAATCGCGGCCGACAACGTCACGCATGGCAGCGCCTCGTTGATGGACAGATAAGGCCGTGTCACATGCACGCGCCCCGGCTTGGCGATGGCACTGCGGAAATACGGGCGTCTCAGCCAGTTCGCGCCCTGCGCGTCGGCAAGCGGCAGAAAGCGGGTCTCATGCGATGCGCGGTCTGCGCGCAGCATGACATTGCGCCCGGCCTGCCGCCCGCGCTCGTCGAGCAGGAAGCAGCGCGCGGCGTGATCGAGCGCGAGGAAATTCCAGCAGACTTCGTCGAGCGGCTCGCCTGCCGCCAGGCGCTCGGCCGCGCGCTCGAACGCGCGCAGATACGGCGCGAGCCGCTGCGTGTCGCGCCGCTCGCGCGCTTCGGTCTGCTCGCGAAAACGCTCGGTCAGCTCGCCGATACAAGCGCACGCCACCGCACCGTCCGGCAGCCCCGGCGCGGGACGGCCGAAGAAGTAGCCCTGCACGAAATCCGCTTCGCAAGACAGCGCGATCTGCGCTTCGTGCTCCGTTTCGATGCCTTCGATCAACACGAGCTTGCCCGCCTCATGCAGCAGCGTGACAAGCCCGTGCAGGACCGCGGTGACGCCCGTGCGATGCTGCGCGTGCGACAGCATGATACGGTCGAGCTTCACGATATCCGGATTCAATTGCCAGATTCGTTCGAGATTCGAATGGCCTGCGCCGAAATCGTCGAGCGCGATCAGAAAACCTTGTTCGCGCAACCCGCGCACGGCTTCGGCAAGCCGCTCGAGATCCTCGGCGCGCTGCTCGATCACTTCGAGCACAACGCGCCGCGGCGAAATGCTCAACCGCTTCAGATTCGCGAACAGCGCGGCGGCCTGAAACGGATCGGTCAGCACGCCGGGGGCCACGTTGAGAAACAGCCATTCGCGCTGCGCGCCAAAACGCGAGAAGTTTTCGAGATGGAGCGCCTGCGCGAGCCGCTCGACCTGCGTGGCCTCGCCGTGGCGCGCCGCTTCGCCCAACACATCGAGCGGCGATACTGGGCGATCGAGCGAATCGTGCGCGCGCAACAGCGCCTCGTAACCGACCGCGCGCATATGGGACAAACTGAAGATCGGCTGAAACACGCTCGTCAGCGTGAGATCGTGATGCTGCGCGGCAACGCGCGCGAGGCCCGAGGTTACCTCTGCTTCGAAGCGGTATGGCGACGCGGCAACCGGACGCTCCTGTTGAACCGTGATCATGCAGCAGCCCTCCGCACGACGAAAACATCGGCAGGCAAAATACGCGACTCGCGGATTGTCATAAGTGGTCCTCGGTTGTTTGATCTTAGTTTTCGCCTAGCGTTAAGCAAGCTCCGTGCTCAGCTTGGCTCCCTCACGCGGGTGACGGGCTGGCGAACATGCATTGCCCAGGCTGGGCCGCCACGGCACTCCGCCTGGCGTATGCGGGCAAGACGTCGCAATAGGGCCGGCAGCGCACGTCCCGCCGATGTTGAAGGGCCGGCCGCCAGAAAAGGCCATTTATTCGCGGGAACAAGCTCCGGAGAACCCGACACCGAATATTTCGGTCCCCAATCTATTGGCATGCCTATCGACGGAGCCGGTTCGCACCATTACGGTGCGAACCGCGCCGCAGCGTTTACCGTCGTGCATCTTTCATGCGCGTTACACTGCGTACCGTTGTTTCCCCGTTTCGCATACCGATGGAAATTGTCTTCACAGTTCTGATTTTGTTGCTCGCCGTGGCGCTGTCCGGCGTGATGACGCGCGTGCTGCCGATGCCGCGCCTGCCGTTGCCGCTGATCCAGATCGCCATCGGCGCGGTGCTTGCGTGGCCGAAGTTCAATCTGCACGTCACGTTCGATCCCGAAATTTTCATGCTGCTGTTCATTCCGCCATTGCTGTTCGCAGACGGCTGGCGCATTCCGAAGCGCGAACTGTATCTGCAGCGGCGCGCGATCCTGATGCTCGCGTTCGGCCTCGTGTTCGCGACGGTGCTCGCCGTCGGCTATTTCGCGCACTGGCTGATTCCCGGCATGCCGTTGCCGGTCGCGTTCGCACTCGCCGCCGTGCTGTCGCCAACCGATGCGGTCGCGCTGTCGGGTATCGCCGGCAAGGGCCGCATCCCGCCACAGCTCATGCATATCCTCGAAGGCGAAGCGCTGATGAACGATGCATCGGGTCTCGTCGCGCTGAAATTCGCGATCGCCGCCGCGCTGACCGGCATGTTCTCGCTGCGCGACGCGGCAATCAGCTTTGTGATCGTCGCATCGGGCGGGCTCGTCGTGGGCGCGCTGCTCGCATGGCTATTCAGCACGCTGTCCACACGCTTTCTGAACGCATCGCAGGAAGGCGACCCCGCGCCTGGCATCGTGATGACGCTGCTCGTGCCGTTCGCGTCGTATCTGATTGCCGAGCACCTCGGTTTGTCAGGCATCCTATCGGCTGTCGCGTCCGGGATGATGATGAATTACACGAGCTTCTCGCGCAGCAGTACCGTCGCCGCGCGGGTGCGCGCCGAAAGCACGTGGGCGATGATCGAGTTCGTGTTCAACGGCATGGTGTTCATCATGCTTGGGCTGCAATTGCCGCATATCATCGGCCGCGCGCTCGTCGATGCGCACCAAACGAGCGACATGCTCGTCGGCATGATGATCGGCTATGTCGCGGCGATGCTCGTCGCGCTGTACGCGATCCGTTTCACGTGGGTCTGGCTGCTGCGCTGGATCGCGAGCCGCCGCGCGGCGAAGCACGGCCTCACTGGCACGATGGCCGGGCTGCGCACGATCGCGGTGATGACGGTGGGCGGCGTGCGCGGCGCGATTACGCTTGCGGGCGTGCTGTCGATCCCGGTCGCACTCGCCGACGGCACGCCGCTCGCCGGCCGCGATACCGCGATCTTCATCGCATCGGGTGTCATTCTCGGCTCGATCGCCGTGGCGGTGGCCGGGCTGCCGCTGCTGCTGCGCGGCGTGCGCCCGGCGCACAATCCGCATGCGCACGAAGAGCGCGCGGCACGCGCGGCGACGGCCCAAGCGGCAATCCGCGCGGTCGACGCGACGCACGACGCGATCGCCGCCGATCTCGATGAAGCCGCCGCCGCGCGCTGCGCGGACGTGACCGCGCGCGTCATGGATCTGTATCGGCGGCGCTTGTCCGCCTATGCCGGCGACGGCAAGGCACCGCTCGACGAAGCCAGGCAGTCCGAACAGATGGAACTGCGGATGAAAATCGCCGCGCTTCGCGCGGAACGCGCGGCACTCTACCGGCTACGCGGCGAGCGCAAGATCGGCGATGAAACGCTCGCCAAGCTGATACGCGAGATCGATCTGTCGGAGGCCGCGCTGTCGACGCGCAAGAAAGGTATCGTATGACCCGGCCGGTGGCGAAAACGCGCGCCCGCGTTTCCGCCACCGGTCATTGCGCGTTCAAGACGTCAGGATTTCGCGACGACAACCGGAATTCCGCGCAGCGCCCCCGCGCCCTTGAACGTGTCGAGCGCACGCGTGACGGCGGCACTGGTGGCCGCCTCGATCGTAAGCCGCGCGGCCAGTTCGCGTTCCGTGCGCTTCACGCCTGCAACGTTCGCGAACTTCACGTGCCCGTAGCCGCGCGCCTTCGCATGCAGCTCGGCAAGCCGCACGACCGTGTCGGCCGTCTGCGGCGTGAATGCCGCGAGCGCCCGGCGCATCGTCGTCTCGTAATCGTCGGCGAACGCGCGCTCCATCTTACGCTCGAGCGTGCGGCCGAACGGATCGAGCGGCGTGCCGCGCAGGCCGCGCACGCGCGCGAGCATGCCGAGCGCCGGCCATAGCCATTGGCCGAACGCCCGCTTGCGCGGCGCGCCGCCGTCCTTGCCGGCCTTCGCGATCGCGGGCGGCGCGAGATGGAACCGCACACGGAAATCCTTGCCCGCCACGCCTTCGAACTGCGCCTCGAGCGCCGCGCGGAATGCGCCGTTCGTATAAAGCCGCGCGACCTCGTATTCGTCCTTCACCGCCAGCAGCCGGTGGAATGTCGTCGCGACCGCACGGGCGACGCGTTCGTCGCCCGTCGCGCGCGCCGCATCCACCAGCGCGCGATAACGCTCGGCATAGCGCGCGCCGCCATAGGCGGCCAGGCGCTCGATGCGATCGGCGACGAGCGCATCAAGCGTGAGCGGCGGCAGCGGCTCGTGCACCGGATGGCGGGCGTTCCACAATGCATCGAGGCCGGCCGCATCGCCCGCGACCATCCGCCCGATCGAGAACGCGAGCTTATTCATCGGCACTGCCACGCCGTTCAACTCGATCGCGCGCATCATCGCGTCGAGCGACACCGGCACGTTGCCTTGCTGCCACGCAAAGCCGAGCATCAGCACGTTCGCGCCGACCGTATCGCCCAGGAATTTCGTCGCGAGCGCCTGCGCGTCACATCTCGTCAGGAATGCATCGCCCGCCGCGTCGCGCATTTTCTCCAGCAGCGCATCCGCATGCAGGCTCGCATCCGGATCGCGCACGAACGCCGCGTTCGGAATCGCATGCGTGTTGACGACGATCCGCGTGCGTGCGCGCCGCACCGTTTGCAATGCATCGGCGCTCGCGCCGACAACCATATCGCACGCGAGCAGTACATCGGCCTGCTGCGTATCGATGCGTGCCTGATTGAGCCACACGGGCGACGACGCGATCCGCACGAACGACAGCACCGCGCCGCCCTTTTGCGCAAAGCCCATGAAATCCAGCACCGAAGCGCTTTTGCCCTCGAGATGCGCGGCCATGCTGACGAGCGCGCCGATCGTCACGACTCCCGTGCCGCCAACGCCGGTGATCAGCAGATCGAACGGTGCGGCATCGAGATGCGTCGCCGGCCGCGGCAACGCGTCGACGCGCGCGGCGAGCGCCGCCTCGTCGAACGCGGCGCCGGCCGCCTTCTTGAGCTGCGCATGCTCGACTGTCACGAAGCTCGGGCAAAAGCCGTTCACGCAGGAAAAGTCCTTGTTACACGACGACTGATCGATACGCCGCTTGCGCCCGAGCGCGGTTTCCACCGGTTCGACCGACAGGCAGTTCGACTGCACGCCGCAATCGCCGCAGCCTTCGCAAACCGCCTCGTTAATGAAGAGCCGCCGGTCCGGATCGGGATATTCGCCCTTCTTGCGGCGGCGGCGCTTTTCGGCCGCGCAGGTCTGGTCGTAGATCAGCACGGTAACGCCCGGCGTGTCGCGCAGCTCCCGCTGCACCGCATCCAGCTCGCTGCGATGATGAAACGTCGTGCCCGCCGGAAACTGCGCGTGATGCCCGTCGTACTTCTGCGGCTCGTCGGACACGACGACAAAGCGCGACACGCCCTCCGCCTCGACCTGCCGCGCGATCTGCGGCACCGAGATGCTGCCGTCGACGGGCTGCCCGCCCGTCATCGCCACCGCGTCGTTATAGAGAATCTTGTAGGTGATGTTCGCGCGGGCGGCCACCGCCTGCCGAATCGCTAGGATGCCTGAATGAAAATACGTGCCGTCGCCCAGGTTCTGGAACACGTGGCGCGTGTTCGTGAACATCGCGTGCGCGGCCCAGTCGACGCCTTCGCCGCCCATCTGAATGAGGCCCGTCGTGCCGCGCTCCATCCACGACGCCATGAAATGGCAGCCGATGCCTGCTTGCGCGACCGAGCCCTCCGGCACGCGCGTCGACGTGTTGTGCGGGCAGCCCGAGCAGAAATACGGCGTGCGCCGCACCGCGTCGGCATGGTTCGACAAGATGCGCGGCGCAACGAGATCGACCACGCGCGCGCGTCTGTCGAGCGCGGGCTTGTGACGTGCGAGCCAGTCGGCGAACACCGGCAGAATCCGCGACGGCCGCAACTCGCCCAACTCCGGCAGCAGCGGCGCGCCCGATGCGTCGCGCTTGCCGATCACCGCGGGCCGCGCCTCCGGCGCGCGGTTGTACAAATGCTCCTTGATCTGCTGCTCGACGACTGGCCCCTTCTCCTCGATCACGAGCACTTCGGCAAGGCCGTCGACGAACGCGTCGAGCCGCGTCGTCTCGAGCGGAAACGACAGGCCCACCTTGTAGATCCGCACGCCGGCCGCATCGAGATCGGCAACCGTCAGATCGAGCCGGCGCAGCGCCTCCATCAAATCCAGATGCGCCTTGCCGCAGGTAACGATGCCGACGTTCGCGTGCGCGCTCGCCGCGATCCATTTGTCGATGCTGTTCGTGCGCGCGAAGTGCCTGACCGCGCCAAGCTTCGCCGCCAGCCGTGCTTCGATCGCGAGGCTCGGCAGATCGGGCCAGCGGTTGTGCAGCCCGTCCGCGGGCGGCACGTAATCCACCGGCGCGGGCCAGCGGGTGGCGAGCGTGTCGAGATCGACGCTCGAGGCCGACTCAACCGTCTCCGAGATCGCCTTGAAACCGACCCATGCGCCCGAGAAGCGCGACAGTGCGTAGCCGTACAGGCCGAATTCGAGCATCTCGCCGATATTCGCAGGATTCACGATCGGCATATGCCACGCGATCATCGCGAAATCGCTCTGATGCGGCATCGACGACGACACGCAGCCGTGATCGTCGCCCGCCACCACCAGCACGCCGCCGTGCGGCGACGCACCATACGCGTTGCCGTGCTTGAGCGCGTCGCCCGCGCGATCGACGCCAGGGCCCTTGCCATACCACATCGCGAACACGCCATCGACGGTGCGCTCGGGGTCCGCTTCGACACGCTGCGTGCCGAGCACGGCCGTGCCGCCCAGCTCTTCGTTGATCGCCGGCAAAAAGCGCACGCCGCCCGCGTCGAGCAGCTTCTTCGCCTTCCACAATTGCTGATCGACCATGCCAAGCGGCGAGCCGCGATAGCCGCTGACAAAGCCCGCGGTGTTCAGGCCCGCATCGGCGTCGAGCGCGCGCTGCATCAGCAGTATGCGCACGAGCGCCTGAGTGCCGGTCAAAAAGATGCGCCCGCGTGTGGCGCAAAGGTTGTCGCTCAGGCGATAGTCGGCGAGCACTGGAGGGCTGCCGACAGGCAGGCGTGCGTTCATCGTTGTCTCCTCGGAATCCGTTTCCCGGCTGTCGCGTGCGCCGGATCTGATGCGAGTGGCCGCGCGCTGACGGCGCACGGCCCGATGAACCGTATTCTTTTGCGTCAATAGAAGAATGTTTTTGCTCATCTCGCGAACAAATCGCGTTAAAGCAAAAAACTATTCTCGCTTTGCCGTTATTTTGAGGAGAATCTCGCGAAGCGCGCCGGTCACTGGTCAGATCGGCCGCACGATGTCAGGCGGCGGCGGCGAATCCGGCGTGAGCGGCTCGATTTCGTCGAAGTACGAATAGTCGATGTGAGTCATGCCGTCGACCACGCTCATGATGTCGACGTAGCGGTGGTGCCAGCGGATCGCGTCGTGCTCCCACGCATGGCGCGCCTGCATCACCTGCGCAGTGGTTTCGTCCGAGCCTTCGATCATCGCGAGGATCATCGCGCTGCCCGCCGCGAGCGATTCGGGCGTCTCGCCGCGAAGCGGGCTCGATTCGTCGATCACATGCATCAGGTTCCAGCCGAGCAGAAAGATCGGATGCTCGCTGCGCACGAGCTTCAAATCGTGGATCTTCATCAGCGTGTAGCCCTCGGGCGAACGCTCGCGCCGCATCAGCCTGAGCTTCGCGCGCGCCTCGGCAATCACATTCTGCCGCGCGTTCGCCGCACGCACCATCAGCGTCAACTGGCCGTCGAGCGGGCGCACGACCGCATGGCGCGCGAACAGGATCTTCGCGCGCGGCCGCGCGAAGCGTGCGAATACGAGGCCCGTGGCAAGCGCGATCCCGGACATCCCGGCAAAGATCTCGAGCGTCGCAACGCAGTGCGCGTAGACCGTTTGCGGATGCATGTCGCCATAGCCGACTGTCGCGAGCGTCTCGACGCTGAAAAAGAATGCGCCGGCGAAGCCCGGCGGCGATTGGTTCGCGATCGGCGCATCGCCGAGCGAATAGAGCGTCGCGAAAATCGCGTTATTCACCAGGAAAATCGCCGCGAGCGCCGCAAAAAACGCCGGCCAGCTCACCTTGAGCGCCCAGTAATAGAGATCGCGCCAGCCTTCGACCGGCATGCCGTGCGCGATCACATAGCGCGTGCCGGACCAAAGCCGGCGGCCGCCGCGGCGCGCCGCGCTTGCGCTCGCATCGGCCCCCGTGCCTGCGGAACGATCGGAGGAGCGCTCGGAGGTGGAATCGGAATTCATCGCAATCTCGCCGAGTAGAGTGCGGCGAGCGTAGCACGTGAAGCTTCCGATCCCTTTGCGGCGACGCCGCGCTCGGGCGGCGTTCGAAATGCCGCCGGCGCGCGTGGCGCGCGCCGCCTATTTCCGGTCGACGACGATCCTGTCGAACGTGCCGCCGTCGGCGAAATGCGTCTTCTGCGCACTCGCCCAACTGCCGAAGATCTGCTCGACGCTGAACGTCTTCAGCGGCTTGAACTCGCCCGCATGCTGCTTGAGCACGTCCGGATCGCGCGGGCGCAAATGGTGCCGCGCGATGATCTGCTGCGCGTCGGGCGAATACAGGTAGTCGAGATAGGCCAGTGCCACCTTGCGCGTGCCCTTCTTGTCGACGACCTTGTCGACGAGCGCAACCGGCGGCTCCGCCAGAATGCTCGCCGACGGATAAACCGCATCGAAGCCCGCGCCCGCCGCGCCCGTATCGATCAGCGCGACTTCGTTTTCGAACGTGACGAGCACGTCCCCGATCCCGCGTTGCGTGAACGTCGTCGTCGCGCCGCGGCCGCCGGAATCAAGCACCGGCACGTTGCGGAAGATCGCTTTCTCGAAGTCGAGCGCTTGCTGATCGGTCGCGCCCTTGAGCTTTTGATAGCCCCATGCGGCGAGATACGCGTAGCGGCCGTTGCCCGACGTCTTCGGGTTGGCGATCACCACCTGCACGCCGGGCCTCGCGAGGTCGCTCCAGTCCTTGATCTGCTTCGGATTGCCGTGACGCACGAGGAACACCATCGTCGTCGAGTACGGCGAACTATTGTGCGGCAGGCGCGCGCGCCAGTCCTTCGGCAGCAATTGGCCGCGCTCGGCGAGCAGATCGATGTCGTTCGGCTGGTTCATCGTCACGACGTCGGCCTGCAAGCCCTGCAATACCGACAGCGCCTGCGCGCTCGACGCGCCGTGCGACTGCTTGACCGATACCGTCTCGCCCGTCTTCTGCTTATACGCGGCGGCAAAGCTCGCGTCGATGTCCTTGTACAGTTCGCGCGTGACGTCGTATGAGACATTGAGCAGCGACGTATCGGCATGCGCGGCGGGGGTGGCGAATGCCGCCGCCGCAAATACGGAAATCGCGAGCCAGTGGCGGGTGCTCTTCTGCTTTCTCTTTTGAGTTTGGGTTTGAGTCTGATATTCCATCGACGATGCTCCGCTGGTGCTGGTGGTCATGACATGCTGGCGACGAACGATTGTAATGGTTGACGCGTTGGGGGCGCGTCTCGGCCGGTAATCGATGCCCGCCGCTCGCGCCGGGCTCGCGAACGCGCCACGCTCGGGCAACGCGCGGCGTGTTCACCCGTTCGTCGAACCGGCGGGCAACTGACGGGCCCGCAACGCGATGTTGCATCACGAAACACCGCACGACACGATTCGGCGCGACATACTCCGCCTATCGCAACCCGCGCCATCGCGACGACACCTCATCGCCCGCCGTCGATCCCCCGCACGAAAATCGCCATAACCGGATTTGCACGGACAATAAACAAACGGTAATCAAAAAAATGATCGGTCAATACCGTCTGCTCACGCGTCCCGATTACCTTTCAGTCAACAAACGAATCCATATTCTTGAATTCCGGATTCACAAAGAAATATGCCCCCCGTTCTGGTCAGCAATTGCACCGGACAGGGGAAAGCCGTGAATTTAAGCGGAAAATGCAAGGCACCGGACGTTCGGGAAAACACTGTGTTGCGCACGGCCGCGACGCTCGCGCGCTCGCCGGTCTTCCGCGGCATGCCCGACGCGTTCATTGCGCGCGTCGCACAACACGCGATCGAACGGCATCTGCGTGACGCGGACATCCTGTACCGGAAGAATGATCCCGACGATTTCATCGCGGTCGTCGTCATCGGCAAGATCTATTCGACGCTCTACGGCCCCGACGGACGCGAGCTGATCATCGGCGATGCGGGGCCGGGCGAGCTTGTCGGCGAAACCGCGCTTGCCGATCCGCGCGGCCGGCTCGCCACGGCGTTCGCATGCGGCCCCACGATCCTGCTGATGGTGGCCCGCGCGCATTTCGACATCCTGCTCGACGAGCCGCGCTTCGTCGCCCGCATCGTCACGCAGCTCTGCTCGCGCGTGCGCGATACGGCCGATTTCGTCGAATCCGCCTGCCTGCATCGCCTCGAGGCACGGCTTGCGCGCCACTTCATTCCGCTGATCGACGAACAGGGGCTCAGCGAAAGCGGCGGCATCCGCGTGCCGTTTCCGCGCAACCAAAGCCTGCTCGCGGCAATGGTCAATGCGAGCCGGCCGAAAATCAACGCGGTATTGCAGCAATGGCGGCGTACTGGATTAGTGAAATGGACCAATAACAGCCTTCTTATTACAGATCTCGAAAAATTCAAGCGCAAAGCCTATGCCGATTCCTAAACGGCGCGTGCAAACCGTATTTCACTCATTGTTCCCGCGGGAACAGCATCCGTATTTAGCGCTGTCCAGAATGTGCTTCAGATAAATCAAAACGCAAACGGGGGCCGAACATGGAGCAGCAATGCGCAATCGCGGCGAATACCAAGCCTGCCGCATCGATCGAAGCGCGTTTCGCCGAAGCCTGGGACAAAGTACGGCCGAATCTGTGGCAGCGCGCGCGCCGGCTCTCGCGAGGCGATCGCGACAAAGCCGACGAGCTGCTCGCGATCACTGCGCTAAAGGTGTTCGTCTACATGCGCAACGCGCCGCAGCGCATTCGCGAGCCCGAAGGCTTCATGTTCATGGTGCTCAACCACGTGTTTCTCGATACCGTGCGGCGCGGCGCACGCGACCGGCAGATCTTCGACTACTCGACCGACAGCCATTCGCTCGACGCGCGCACGATCGCAAGCGACGATCCGTCCATCCAGCGCCGCTTCGAGATCGCGCAAATGCTGTCGATGATCGAGCGCGCGGTGGATCGCCTGCCCGAGCCTGAGCAGGCGCTGTTTCGCATGAGGTTCCAGCAGGATCTGCCGTATCCGGTCATCGCGGCGGAGTTCGGCATCAACGAAGCGCTCGCACGCAAACGGATCGAAACGATCCGCCGCAAGCTGCGCAAGCTGGTCGATGTGAATTGATGCGCAAAGCCGCCTCACAAGCGGCGCGCGCGCGCGTTCTTCACGAGAGCCTGGCAATGCGCGCCAGGCGACTCCCGCGCCGCGCGCGGCGCCCCCCTCACATCGCAAGGAGCCTCTCATGCGTCCCGGAGACATCGTATTAAGCGTCGCAAGACAAGACGACCCCGTCGGCACCAAGGTGCCGCGCGTGCTGATCAGGGCAGGCCAATGGCTCAAGGCCAGCTTCTTCGGCAAAGCCGATCCCGAGGTGCCGATCGTGCATGCGTCGATCGCGATCGACGACGATCGCGTCATCGAAAGCGTCGGCGAAGGGATCGTCGAGACCAACCTGAACGACGATCCGCAGCGCAGCGCGCTGATCTACTCGTGCTTCGGCGATCGCCTTGCCGAAGCGGCCGTCATCGCCGCGCAGCAGTTCTACGACAACGGCGCGGTCGCGTCGATCCCGGCGCGCTACAGCAAGTGGGCGGCGATGCTGTCGATCTTCAGGAACAGCAGCTACGGCGCCGATCTAAGCGAACGCATCAACGAGTCGGTCGATATCGGCAGCGCGTCGTTCTGCTCGCAGTTCGTCGCGAATTGCTATGAAGTCGGCAATTTATATATGAGCGCGAACCTGTTGCCGCCTCCGCCGCCCGTGTTTCAACTCCGACCTTCCGCGATGACTCCCTACGATCTCGCGCTGCAATGCGAAAGCGATGGCCGCTTTGCGTTGACGGGCTTCTGGGACGAAGGCACGCAAGTCAACTTCGCGTCGTGAACGCGTGAAGCAAGCGCCGGTGCGCGGATCGCGCGCCGGTGATGTCAGCTTTCATCCAAAGGAGCCGTCATGGCCGAGGGCACTCAAGTCAACACGCAGATCACGGATGCGGTCACGCAAACCAACGTCAAGGTCGTGGCCGAAGCGCCCGCCCAGGCGATCGCATCGCTCTATCAGGTCGCCAGTCACGCGGCCGGCCTGTCGCTGCAGAACGCCGTGCAGAGCCAGCAGGCGCTCAATCAGATATCGACAGCCGTGGTATCGAAAGCAGTCGCGCTGATCATGGCGATCGGCACCTCGTCGACATGATGCTCATCCGAAGGAGCGTTCGATCATGGGAGCATTCTGGAGCAAACTGAAAAGCCGATTGGCCCCGCCCACCGCGCCGCAGCGCAATGACGCAGATACGGGCGGTGCGCCGGCGCGAGCCGGTGAGCCGCTTGCATCCGGGCGCGCGGCGGGCACGCAACCGGCTGCGCCAGCGGCAACGCAAACGGCCGGCGCAGCGCTGCCGAGCGCGACAGCCACGCCAGCCGCCCGCGCCACGGCGGCTGACGCGCAAGCAGCGGCGGCAGCACCGGCGTCCGCCGATTCGGCACCGCGCGCCAGAGCTGCGCAGGCTGCACCGCATACGGCGGAGGGGCCGGCCATCGTTGCATCATCGTCCGCCGCGGACACGCGATCCGGTAGTGAAGCGGTCAGCGCCAGCGCACCCGAATCGCCTGCGCCGGCGCGGCCCGACACATCCGCCCCGGCCGTGGCGCCCGCCACCGGGCCAGACAACACACCAGCCGGCGCGCAGCCGGCCTCCGCCGGAACGCCCGCCTCAAGCCCCGCCTCTTCTGCGTCGCGAACGCCTTCGCCCGGCGCGGCCGCATCTGAGGCGGCCGCATTCGGAGCAGCCTCACCTGGCACGACTGCGAATGCCGGCTCGCCCCCCGCCACTCAGGCACTGAATCAGCAGATCGTGCAGGCCGTCGAGTTCACCAACGCGGCGAGTGCCTCCTACGCGGCATCCCAGATCGCCACCGCGCCGAACATGATGATCTCGCAGGCATCGGGGCTCGTCGCGCAGTCCGCCGCGAACTACTTCGACGCCGTCAGCAAGATTGCGCTGGCAAGCCAGGGCGTGTTGATGAAAGAGATGGTCGAGAACATCGGCAAGGGCATGCCGGCGAAGGCGGCCGAGGACGCGGTGGGCGCGCTCGTCGCCGACTTGCTGGTGGGCGCGGCGGCGGCGGTCGCGGCAGCCGCCGGCGCGATCGAAGCCGACGCCGCGAGCTTCGCGCTGGATCGAATCGACAAGAGCCTTTCGTCCTACGCCGAGCTGTTCGCGAACCGCAAGTAAGCGGCCGCCGCACGCATGTGCAAGGCGTGAGCATCAACGTCGGCAAACGGGGCCCGGCGTGCGGCCTGCCCGCGCAGCCACGCAGGGCCCATTGGCCGCGCCCGCCGCAGCAGGCGCACACGTGACGCAGCCCGCGCCCCGCGCGGGCCGCCCTCTGCGAGCCAGCGTTGCCCGCCCTAATCCGTTTGCAAGGAGAATCATCATGAGCGACGTCCAATCTGGGTTCGACGATTTCAAGCAAGCCGTCGAAAGCTTCATCGGCACCGAAGTCAGAGCGCAAACCGTGCCGCTGCTGCGCCTGATCTACCGGCAGTTGAAACAGACGCCGCCCGCGGCCAGCGCGCCGCGCCCGGGGCGCACCGCGCTTGCGCTTGCACGGCTCGCCGCCGATGCAGCGATCGACGAAGGTCTGCATCTCGCCGAAGCGACGATCAACGAGTTGCTGCAATCGCTGCCTCAAGTACCTGCCGTGCCCTCGCCACAACCGGTTTCCGAGCGCGCATCGAGCACGCCGGAACCATCGCCATCATCCGCGCCGTCACCCAGCGATGCGCCGTCCCTGATATCGCGTCAAGCCCCGTCGGCTGCATTCGCGCCGGCCCCCGCGGCAGCGCCCGCAATCGTCCCTGCCATTCCCGCTGCCGCTGCTGCCGCCCCCGCCGCAATCGCACCCACACCAGCCGCAACGCTGGCGGCGAGCCCCGCTGCGCCCGCCGCCAGCGAGCCACCAGCCGCCGTACCGGCGCCGCCCAACGCAGCCCACCCCAGGCCGATCGCGGATTTGCTGCAATCGGCCACGTCGCTCGCCGAGTTGCGCACTGCGCTGCAACGCTTCGCCGCGCAAGCGGATATGCGGCCCACTGAAGCGCAACTGGCGCGCGCGGCCGATTACGTGATCGATCTGATTCAGCGCGACATCGCCACGCACGCGGCCGCCGGCGCATGCGCGCCGGCATCCTGATGATTCGTATTGCCAAACAATCGGACGCTGCGCTCACATTCCGCGCGCCCCAACGTTCTTTCCTGCGCACGGCATTTTCCGTGCATGACATGATAGGAGCGACACCATGACTTTTCCGACCACCGTCAACGACCAGATCACCGACGCCGTCACGCAATCGAACGTTAAAGTCGTCGCGGAAAGCCCCGCGATGGCCTTGGGTTCGATCTACCAGACGATGGCGCATTCCACCGGCATCCTGTTCCAGAACGCCGTGTCCGCGCAGCAGCAGCAGAACACGCTCGCGCAGGCGGCCGCCAACATGGGCTTGATGCAGATCTACAGCGTCGACACCACCGCCGGCGCGGCGGCCACCGAGAAGGTCGCGCAAGGCGGCATCGCCGACAACCTCACGAGCCTGCTAACCGTGCTGCAATCGTTCCGTTCGCCGCCGCAATGACGCCGCCAGGCGTCGTCGCATGAGCCGGCGCCGGGCTGACCGTCAGCGCGGTGCGCCGCCTCCATTCCCGCTACGACTCAACTTCTAGGAATCAGCCATGACCATTCCGACCACAGTCAATTCGCAAATCACCGATGCCGTCACGCAATCGAACGTCAAGGTTTTGGGAGAAAGCCCCGCGACGGCGCTGGGCACGATCTACCAGACGATGGCGCATTCCACCGGCATCCTGTTCCAGAACGCCGTGTCCGCGCAGCAGCAGCAGAACACTGCGGCGCAGGCGGCCACCAACATGGGCGTGATGCAGATCTACAGCGTCGATACCACCGCCGGCGCGGCGGCCACCGAGAAGATCGCGCAAGGCGGCATCGCCGACAACCTCACGAGCCTGCTGACCGTGCTGCAGGCGTTCCGCTCGCAACCGCAGTAACCGCGCCCGCGAACCGGATACGGCCGGTCCGCGCCCGCGAATCGACGCGCCGCCGCGCGCCGATTCGTCTTGGCGCGGGCCACTCCGGCCGCCGCGCCCCGGACAGATCAAAGGACATGCCATGCCAAACGGATTCGACACCGTGCAGAATTGCGCCGCCAACGCCAACGCGATCCGCAACGCGCAATACGACTTCGTTGCCCGCTATCTGAGCATCGATCTCTACGACGATCCCCCAACCCCAAGGTGATCGGCCGCGACGAAGCCAACGTAATCTGGAACGCCGTCCGGAAGTTCGCGCTCGTCTACGAGAGCGCCCCGTTATCCCGCGATTACTTCAACGCGTGGCAAGGCTATATCGACGGCTTGCGTGCCGCGCCCCAAACCGGCGATCTCAGCGCGCGAAACGGCGGCTTGCATTGACAGTGATTCGTCAGAAATAGAAAGAAAATCGTCATCACATTGACGTAGCAAACGGGTCACGCAATCGACGCATCATTTCGTCATACTTCGCAGCATGCTCAATTCGCGTTCCTCCCGGAGCCTGCCGATGCGCCATCGTTCAGCCATGCTCGCCGCCGTCGTCTGCGCCGCGTCGCTCTTGACGGCCTGCAGCGACGACGCGTCCGAAGCATCGCGCGCGCAGGCAAATGCCGCCACGCAGCAACCGCCGTTCGCCAAGAACGGTGCCGATGCGTTCAACGGCGGCGCGCCAGCCGGCGGCAACCTCGCCGCGAGCGCGCCGCTCGCGCCGCCCGTGATCCACTACCCGCCCGAAGACGCCGACGAAGACGCATCCGGCGCGAAGGCCGCGCTCATGCATTCCGCATCGAGCCCACGTTGAACGCGCGGCATCGCCGCGCCCTCTTCCCCGCAGAACCCGAGGTGAACACATGACATCAGAAAGCCGCCGCCGTTTCCTGCAGACCGTCGCGCAATCCACGAGCGCCGCCGCCGCGCTCACCGTCTTGCCCGAATCGATCCGCCGCGCGCTCGCGATCCCCGCCGCATCGCGCACCGGCACCATCCGGGACGTCGAGCACATTGTCGTGTTCATGCAGGAAAACCGTTCGTTCGATCATTATTTCGGGCACTTGCGTGGCGTGCGCGGCTACAACGACCGCTTCCCGATCCCGCTGCCCAACGGCAAGCCGGTCTGGTATCAGCCATCGAAAGCCGACCCCGGCAAGCCCGTGCTGCCGTTTCGCCTCAATACGCTGACCACGAGCGCGCAATGCATCGGCGATCTCGATCACTCGTGGTACAAAACGCACGCGGCGATCGACGGCGGCCGCTACGACCAGTGGCCCGCGAACAAGACCGACATGACGATGGGCTATCACGTGCGCGAGGACATCCCATTCCACTACGCGCTCGCCGATGCGTTCACCGTCTGCGACCACTATTTCTGCTCGCTGCCCGGCCCGACGCATCCGAACCGCTCGTATCTGATGACCGGCACGGTCGATCCGACAGGCAAGTTCGGCGGCCCACTGCTCGACAACAACGACTACGTGGACGGAGACGTGCCGCCGCAATACCAGTTGCTGTCGTGGACCACCTACCCGGAACGCCTCGAGGCCGCCCGCATTTCGTGGCAGATCTATCAACAGGGCACGACCGGGGCCGATCCGCTGAACGGCAACTACGGGACGAACATCCTGCAGAACTTCGCGAACTTCATCGATGCGAAGCCGGGCTCGTCGCTGTATCAGCGCGCGCAAACCGTGCGCACGCTCGACGACCTGAAAGCCGACGTGCTCGCGAACAAACTGCCTCAGGTGTCGTGGCTACTGCCGCCCGCCGCGTTCTCCGAGCATCCGAAGTACACCCCCGCGTATGGCGCGAACTACACGTCGCACATTCTCGACGCGCTGACCGCGAACCCCGACGTGTGGCGCAAAACCGTGCTCTTCATCATGTACGACGAGAACGACGGCTTCTTCGACCACATCGTGCCGCCGCAACCGCCGACGACGCGCGCGCAGGGCTTGTCCACCGTCACCGTCGACGGCGAGATCCATAACGTCGTGAACCCTGCGCGCGGCGGCCAATACACGGCTGACGGCCTGCCTTACGGGCTGGGCCCGCGCGTGCCGATGACCATCGTCTCGCCGTGGACGAAAGGCGGTTTCGTGTGCTCGGAAATCTTCGACCATACGTCGGTGATCCGCTTCATCGCCGCGCGCTTCGGCATCGACGAGCCGAACATCACGCCGTGGCGCCGCACCGTGTGCGGCGATCTGACGTCGGCATTCGATTTCCGCACGCCGGATGCGACGCTGCCGCCGCTGCCCGACACCAGCAACTATCGATCGACCGCCGACCAGCTCTGCTCGACCAAGCCCGCGCCGAGCGTGCCCGCCGCACCGAGCCCGGTCGACCCGCAAGAGCCGGGCGTGCGCCCGGCGCGCGCGCTGCCCTACGAACTGCATGTGAACGCGCGCGTGCACGGCGGCACGACGCTGCGCATCGAATTCGCGAACCGCGGCAAACAAGGAGCGCACTTCTACGTGTACGCGGCGAACCGCGGCGATGGCCCGTGGCGCTATACGGTCGGCGCACACGCCACGCTGCACGACGACTTCGACCTGTCGGCAACGAACGGCGCCTATGCGTTCACCGTGTACGGCCCGAACGGCTTCGTGCGCACGTTCGCCGGCACCGCCGCGCCCAACGGGCACGGCCCGCACGCGGCCGCGCATCCGGAAGTGCAGGCGGGCTACGACGTCGCGAACGGCAACCTGTATTTGAAGCTCAAGAATCACGGCGGACAGAGCGTCAAGCTGAGCCTGTCGGACAACGCATATGGCGCGCCCGCGCGCCGGTTGACGCTGCGCGGCGGCGACGAGCGCATCGAGCAGTGGCCGCTCGCATCGAGCCATCACTGGTATGACGTGACGGTGTCGGACGGCGTAACGGGCAAGTTCGTGCGCCGCTTCGCGGGGCATATCGAAAATGGCAAGCCGAGCTATTCCGATCCGGCGGCGCTCGCGCCCGTTACGGCTTGACCGCCCCCCCAGGCTGCGTGCGCAACGGCCGCCACTCGGGGAGCGGTGTCGCGACGCAAGCGGGCCACCACTCGCGCCGCGACACCGCCGGATGCAGGCGACGTGCCAGTCAGCGGCAATCGGCGGCATTCCGCCTGGGCATCCGTCAAGCCGCATTCACGCGCGCCAGATAATCCCACAGCGCCCGATCCGAAAAATCCCGGATGGATTCGTGCGCGCCGGCTTCGCCGAGCTGTTCCCGGCTCAGCGCCGTCAGCATGCCGAATGTATGGACGCCCGCCGAACTCGCCGACTTCACGCCCGAGGCCGAATCCTCGAACGCGACCGCTTTTTGCACCGTGCCGCCCAGTTCGTTCAACGCGCATCGACGAACCTCGGCCGCCGCGAAGCGCCACGAAGCGCCGCGAACGCGCCGCCTGCTGCCGCGTCATCGCGCGCGCACGCAACCGTTTCGGCGGCTCAAATCACCGTGGCAAGCGAATTCCGCCCGAACGCGCCGGCGATGCGCTCGTCATTGTCATCGTCATTCTGAAATCTGAGCGGCGCCGCGCAATGCACGAGCGTATCGACCAGATATTTCGCGCGCGGCCACGGCCCGTAGCCGGCGGCAGTATTGATATGCCCGGCGTCGCCGAGATTGACGAACGCGCTGCCAAGCCGGCGCGCAAGCTCGCGCGCGTCCGTGAGGGTCATCCACGGGTCGGTCTCGCTGCCGATCAGGATCGACGGCACGGCAAGCCGGTACGCGTCGAACTCGCCCGCGAACGCGAATTTGCGCGGATTCGCCGGCGCCACGAACAGCACGCCGATCACATCCACCGTTGACATCTCGGCAGCCGATGCAGACTGCACGAGCGCATGCGCGGCCGCCAAGCAGCCGAAACTGTGCGCGGCGAGCACGAACGGCCCACGCTCGCGCGCGAGCAGATCGCGGACCTTTTGCGCCCAGCGCGCGAGATGCGGCGCCTCCCAATCATCCTGTTCGACACGCAACGAGCGTGCGAACTGCCGCTCGAGCCAGGTCTGCCAGTGCGCGCCTTCGCTGCCGTGCAGGCCGGGCACCGTGACAAGGCGCGGCGGCCAAGTCGATTTGCTGCATGAGCGCATGTGTCCCTCGCCAAACTAGGAGCTTGGAGACGATTCTCACGCGCGTCACGCGCGCGGCGAACCAATTTTTTGTGCTTTGCATTTCGACGGCCCGCGACGCGCGGCGCGACAAAACCGTAGAATGTCAGCTTCCGATGAGGAGACACCGCATGTCCGCTACGCGATCTGGCGCGTTGCGCCCGTTCCATCTCGCCTTTCCGGTCACGAGCCTCGAGCGGGCGCGCCGCTTCTACGGCGAGCTGCTCGGCTGCCCGGAAGGCCGCAGTTCCGAGCATTGGGTCGACTTCGATTTCTTCGGCCACCAGCTCGTCGCACATCTCGCGCCCGGCGAGGCAGGCAATTCGGCCGTCAACCCGGTTGACGGCGATGAGGTTCCGGTGCGCCATTTCGGCGTCGTGCTGTCGATGGACGAATGGCATGCGCTTGCCGACAAGCTCAAGACGGCCGGTACGCATTTCTTGATCGAGCCGCATATCCGCTTCAAGGGCGAAGCCGGCGAGCAAGCGACGATGTTCTGCACCGATGCATGCGGCAACGCGCTCGAGTTCAAGGCATTCGCCGACATCGGCCAGCTCTTCGCGAAATAGCCGCATGCGCATCCTGCTCCATACGCCGAACGGCGACGCGAACGACTGGCGACGCGATTTCGAGTGCGCGCTGCCCGGCGCGCAGTTGCGCACATGGCAACCGGGCGACGACGCGCCCGCCGATTACGCACTCGTCTGGCACGCGCCGCGCGCGTTCTTCGCGCCGCGCGCGGGCCTGAAGGCGATCTTCAACTTGGGCGCGGGCGTCGATGCGATGCTCGCGCTCGAACACGATCATCCGTGCACGCTGCCGAGCGGCGTGCCGCTCGTGCGCCTTGAAGACGCCGGCATGGCGCGGCAGATGATCGACTACGTCGCGCATGCGGCGCTGCGCTATTTGTGCCGCTTCGACGAATACGCGTTGTTGCAGCGCGAGTGCCGCTGGCAGGTGCTCGAACCGCATCCGCGCGACACGTTCGTCATCGGCGTACTCGGCCTCGGCGCGCTGGGCCGGCAGGTCGCGCACGCACTCGCCGCGCTCGGCTTGCCGGTGCGCGGCTACAGCCGCACGGCGAAAACGCTCGGCGGCATCGCGACATTCGCCGGCCATGCGCAGTTCGACGCATTCGCCGACGGCGTGAAACTGCTCGTGAACCTGCTGCCGAGCACGGCCGACACCGCCGGCATCCTGAACACGCACACGTTCTCGAAGCTCGCGCGCGGCGCGTACCTCGTCAACGCCGCGCGCGGCGCGCATCTCGTCGAAGCGGACTTGCTCGGCGCGCTCGCGAGCGGCCGCGTCGCCGCCGCGACGCTCGACGTCTTCGCCGACGAGCCGCTGCCGCAGCACCATCCGTTCTGGCGCGAGCCGCGCATCACCATCACGCCGCATTGCGCCGCGCAAACGCTGCGCGCCGACGCCGTGCGGCAAATCGCCGCGAAGATCGCCGCGCTCGAACGCGGCGAGCCTGTCAGCGGCATGGTCGATCGCGCGCGCGGCTACTGAGCGTGCAGCCGCACGAGCGCGACCACGCCATGCACAGCCCCGCCCTCGTGCATCTCGATGCCGGGGCGCCCCCACATCAGGAGATTCGCATGACGCTGCCCTCTTCCGTCAAGATCGTCGAAGTCGGCCCGCGCGACGGGCTGCAAAACGAAAAGGCGTTCGTCCCCACCGACGTCAAGATCGAACTCGTAAACCAGCTCTCGCGTGCCGGCTTTCGCAATGTCGAGGCGGCGTCGTTCGTATCGCCGAAATGGGTGCCGCAGATGGCCGACGGCGCCGACGTGATGGCCGGCATCGAGCGCCGCGCGGGCACGATCTACTCGGCGCTAGCCCCGAACCTCAAAGGCTTCGAGAACGCGCTCGCCGCGCGCGCCGACGAAGTGGTGATCTTCGGCGCGGCAAGCGAAGCGTTCTCGCAACGCAATATCAACTGCAGCATCGCCGAGAGCATCGCGCGCTTCGAGCCCGTCGCGCGCGCGGCGAAGGGGGCGGGCGTGCGGCTGCGCGCGAGCGTATCGTGCGCGCTCGGCTGTCCGTACCAGGGCGATGTGCCGGTCGCGGCGGTCGTCGGCGTCGTCGAGCGGCTCGCTGCGCTCGGCTGCGACGAGATCGACATCGCCGACACGATCGGCGTCGGCACGCCGGCGCACACGCGCGCCGTGCTCGACGCGGTCGCGAAGGTATTCCCGCGCGAGCGGCTGTCGGGCCACTTCCACGACACCTACGGGCAAGCGCTCGCGAACATCTACGCGGCGCTCCTCGAAGGCATCACGATCTTCCACGCGTCGGTCGCGGGCCTCGGCGGCTGCCCCTACGCGAAGGGCGCGACCGGCAACGTCGCGACGGAAGACGTGCTGTACCTGATGCGCGGCCTGGGCATCGATACCGGCGTCGATCTCGACTCGGTGGTCGCCACCGGCGATTTCATCTCGAACGCAATCGGCCGGGCGAACGTGTCGCGCGCCGGCCGCGCGCTGCTCGCCAAGCAACGCGCGAGCGCCGACGAGCCGCCCGCGTGCGCATGACGCGCGCGGCGCCGTCAGTGCCCCGTTACCCCATGACCCGGACCGATCGAACCGCTCCAACCACTCAAGCCAAACCAAGCCATCGTCATGCCACATCCAGCCCCCATCGACCGGCTTCCCGATTCCGCGCGCCGCGTCGCGCTTTTGCTGCGTGAGCGCGGACATGCGAAGGACATCGTCATGCTCGAGGAAACCGGCAAGACCTCGGCCGAAGCGGCCGCAGGCCTTGGCTGCTCGGTCGCGCAGATCGCGAAATCGATTCTGTTTCGCCGCCGTGCCGACAGCGCGCCGGTGCTCGTCGTCGCGAGCGGCGCGAACCGCGTCGACGAGAAGAAGGTCGCCGCGCATGTTGGCGACATCGGCCGCGCCGATGCGAAGTTCGTCCGCGATCACACCGGCTACGCGATCGGCGGCGTGTGCCCGGTCGTCCATCTCGTCGAGCCCGTCACACTGATCGATCGCGATCTGCTCGAACTCGACAGCCTGTGGGCGGCGGCCGGCCATCCGCATGCGGTGTTCAATTTGTCGCCGCAAGAGCTCGTCGCGCTGACGGGCGCGCCCGTAGCCGAGATCGCCGTGCGCGGCCAAGCATGAGCGAAACCACGACACAATGCCGCGCCGGCGGCCCGCACGCGCAAGCAGTCAATGCCGGCGTGCCGTCGCCGTGCACGAACGTATGCAGGATCGACGAGCTGACCGGCTGGTGCGCCGGCTGCCGCCGCACGCGCGACGAGATTGCCGGCTGGCGCGGCTTCGACGACGACGCGAAACGCGCGGTGCTGGCCCGGCTCGCCGCGCGGGAGTAACCGGTCCGGCGGCCGATCCGAATGCAATGGCCGCGCGGGCGGCACGCGGCTGGGCATCGTGTGTCAACAGGACGGCGCACGCACGGCATTCGAAAAAAAAGCCGTTCGCCCCAACAGGCGAACGGCATGCATAAGAGAATTCTGTCGACGTGATCAACGTCATGCTCCATGATACGACGCCCACTCGCTGCACCGCATCAGGAGTTTCCCTACGATTTTCTTGCGCCGTCCCGCGCTGCTTGCGCTTCGCTGTCCCGCCCTTTGCCGGGCCGTCAGTTGCGCACCGCAACACGCCGCGCCGGCACGATGCGCCATCCGAGATTCACGCCAGCCGCCGCGAGCAGGATCAACACGGCGCCGAATACCTGGCTCCACGCCAGCGTCTGCCCGAATGCGAACCGATCGACGACGATCGCGACAACCGGATAGACGAACGACAGCGCGCCGATGGTCGCGGTCGGCAGCTTCTGAATCGCGCCGTACAGCAGCACGTACATCACACCCGTGTTGACGACGCCGAGCACGGCGAGATCGAACCATTGCATCGGCGTCGCGGGCAACGCGTCGAAGTGAGCAAACGGCGCGAGCATCAGCATGCCGACACCCGTCTGGAACAGTGCGAGCAAATGCGGCGGCGTGCCCTTCAGGCGCTTCGTGACGATCGACGACACCGCGTAGAGAAACGCCGCGCCGAGCGCGAGCGCAACGCCCTCCAGATACTGGCCGGGCAGCGCGAGCACCGCGGGCTCGACCCGCACGACGCACACCAGGCCCGCAAATGCGATCGCAAGCCACGCGATGATCGACGCGGTAAGACGCTCACGGAAGATCAGCGCGCCGAGCGCAACGAGCATGAACGGCTGCGTGTTGTAGACCGCCGTGGCCATCGAAATCGACGCGCGCGAATACGCGGCGAACAGCAGCACCCAGTTCGCGACGATCGTGACGCTGCTGAGCGCAGCGAGCGCGACCGTGCGCGCGCGAAACAGCTCGCGGCGCAACAGGCCAAGCGCCGCGCAAACGACCAGCATCGTCGCCCCACCGAACAAACAACGGAAAAACACGACGTTCATCAGATGCTGCTGCGACGACACGACCAGCCAGCCGATCGTCCCGGACATCAGCATCGCGAGCACCATTTCGAGCGCACCGCGGCGCATTTCGTTCGAAGCCATTTGAATTCACCCAACGAAAAGTCTGGCTTCGATTTTAGAGACTTGCATCGCGTATCTCTATCGCTAAACTGAGAAGAAAACGCCGCTCTGCCTTTGAAATGAAGGTCAATATGCAAAAACGCCTTTCATCGCCCGCGCATCCGTCGAGCCCGCTCGACGCGCTCGACCGCGAGTTGCTGCGCGCGCTCGCCGACGATGCGCGCCAGAGCGTCAGCGAGCTTGCGCGGCGCATCGGGCTGTCCGCGCCGAGCACGACCGAGCGTCTGCGCCGGCTCGACGCGCAAGGGGTGATCACGCGCTTCACGGTCGAGCTCGATCCGCGCGCGCTCGGCTACACGCTGCAAGCGATCGTGCGCGTGAAACCGCTGCCTGGCCAGCTTCATCTGGTGGAGGAATTGCTGCGCCGCATTCCCGAGTTCGTCGAATGCGACAAGGTCACGGGCGACGACTGCTTCGTCTGCCGGCTCTATCTGCGCTCGATCGAGCAGCTCGACGAAATACTCGCGAAGGTGACCGAGCGGGCGGAAACGAGCACGGCGATCGTCAAGTCGACGCCCGTTGCGCGGCGTCTGCCGCCGCTCTCGACCGACGGAGATTGACGCTTGCCGCGCCCCGTCACTCGGGCTCGCTTGCCTCGAAGAACGCCAGCGCCTCGTCGATCAACGCGACGGGCGCTTCTTCCGGAATGTAGTGGCCGCACGCGATCGCGCGGCCGCTCACGTCACGCGCCACACGCCGCCATTCGTCGAGCGGGTCGAACAAACGTCCGACTACGCCTTCCTCGCCCCACAACACGCGCAGCGGACATGCGAGCTTGTTGCCGCGCTCGAGATCCGCGCGGTCGTGCTCGAGATCGATCGTCGCTGACGCCCGGTAGTCCTCGCACATCGCATGCACCGCGCCCGGCTGGCGCAACGCCTCGCGATACGCCTGCAGCGCCTGCGGCGAGAACGGCGCGAGCCCGGCCGAGCGATGCGCCATCACCGCGTCGATATACGCATCGGTATGACCGCCGATCAACGTCTCGGGCAACGGCTCGGGTTGTATCAGGAAGAACCAGTGAAAATAAGCGCTCGCAAACGCACGATCGGTGCGCTCGTACATCGCCAGCGTCGGCGCGATGTCGAGCAGCAGCATGCGCTCGACCGCGTCGCGATGATCGAGCGCCATCCGGTGCGCGACGCGCGCGCCGCGATCATGCGCGCACACATAGAAGCGTGGAAAGCCGAAGTGACGCATCACGGCCACCTGATCGGCCGCCATCGTGCGCTTCGAGTAACACGCATGCCGCGCATCGCCCGCCGGTTTGCTCGAGGCGCCGTAGCCGCGCAGATCGGTAGCGATTACGGTGAAGTGCCTGGCGAGCGTCACGGCGACACGATGCCAGATCAAATGTGTCTGCGGATGCCCGTGAAGCAGCAAAAGGGGCGGCCCAGTGCCTCCTGTGACGCCGAAAATATCGACATCTTGCACCGTCACGCGAAACGGTGCGAACGCCTCAAACGACATGGTTTTGTTCTCTAGAATCGTTGTGCTTGATATTGTAGAAGTGCGGTTGTCGCGCATCGCGCGCGCCGGTGCGCAAAACATAGAAACTGAGCACTCATTCGACAGGGCCCCGGCGTCAGCGCATTTTGTTAAGCATGCCTATAATGGCACGACCGTTCGTGTTAATTCGCCGCAAACGGCATATCCGGCCGGACCGCGTTCGATCCGCCTGATCTTGCCGGAATGCCCGTGCGTCACGACGATACGATGCGCTTTGCCATCGCACGCGCAACAACAACCGCCGCGGGCCGGAGGTGAGTGCCGAAGCGCTACCTTCGGCTCGCGGCATGGAGCCGGAGTCAGCGCTAAAGCGCTCACTCTGGTCGACACCGGAGACATATATGGCCCTGCCTGCCGTTCTGCAACAACTCGCGCTGCCCGTGATCGCTTCGCCAATGTTCATCGTCAGCTATCCTGAACTCGTGCTAGCACAATGCAAGGCGGGTATCGTTGGCTCGTTTCCCGCCCTCAACGCCCGGCCCGCCGAATTGCTCGACGAATGGCTCACGCAATTGCAAGCGCAGCTCGCCGAGCACAAGGCCGCGCACCCCGACGCAGTAATCGGGCCGATCGCCGTCAACCAGATCGTCCATCAGTCGAACGCGCGGCTCGAGCATGACATCCGCGTCTGCGTCGATCACAAAGTGCCGATCTTCATCACCAGCCTGCGCGCGCCCGCACGCGAAATCGTCGACGCCGTGCACAGCTACGGCGGCATCGTGCTGCACGACGTCATCAATCTGCGGCACGCCCAAAAGGCGCTCGAAGCGGGAGTCGACGGTCTCATCCTCGTCGCGGCAGGCGCGGGCGGCCATGCGGGCACGACGTCGCCGTTCGCGCTCGTCGGCGAAGTGCGCAAGATCTTCGACGGCCCGATCGTGCTATCCGGCTCGATCGCCAACGGCGGCTCGATCCTCGCCGCGCAGGCAATGGGCGCCGATCTCGCGTACATAGGCACGCGCTTCATCGCGACGCAGGAAGCGCACGCGGTGGACGACTACAAGCGCGCGATCATCAATGCGAAATCCGCCGACATCATCTACACGAATCTCTTCACCGGCGTGCACGGCAACTACATTCGCGAGAGCATCGTGAGCGCGGGCCTCGATCCGGAAGCACTGCCAGTCGCCGATAAATCGAAGATGAATTTCGGCAACGACAAGTCGAAGGCCTGGAAAGACATCTGGGGTGCGGGGCAAGGCGTCGGCCTGATGGACGACGTGCCGAGCGTCGCGGAACTGGTCGGGCGCCTGAAGCGCGAGTACGACGACGCGAAAGCCCGCCTGGGAATTCGCGCTTAACGGGCTGATGGAAGATTCATGGCCGCGCCATACGGCGCGCCGCGACAGCAGCCGCGCAGCGTGGCGCGCGAACGGCGTCGCGCGGCAGGCGCGGTCCACGCGGCCCGCTCGCCGCTGCGAAGCTCACGCCTAAACATCCGCCACGCTGAACCGGCGAGCCGCGCCGGTAACCACGCCGTCAACCGAGCCGCTTCATCCGCGGCATCGAATACTGCCGTAGCCGCTCGTCGATCGACGGACACAGCGATTGCCCAGAGAAGCGGTCGGCGACGAAGTCGACGAACGTGCGCACCTTCGCCGACACGTGCCGCCGGCTCGCGTATACCGCGTAGATCGGCAACTCCCGCGGCGGCAGCACGTCGAGCAGCAGCGGCACAAGACGCCCGGCCTCGATATCCTCGCCGACCACTTCGGTGCCGAGCAGCGCAATGCCCGCGCCACCCAGCACCGCGACGCGCAATCCTTCGAGGTGATTGACGATCATGTTGCCCGACAGCGGCGCACGCGAAGCTGTGGCGACGTCGGCCAGCGCGGCGTCGAACAACGTGTCGTTCGACTCGCGGCGGATGTAGTTGTGATGCTGGAGATCGGCAACCGTCGTCGGCGTGCCGCGCTTTTCGAGATATTCGGGCGACGCGACGAGCACGATGTGCGCAGTGGCGATCTGCCGCGCGACGAGCGACGACGACTTCATGCCCGTGGCCGCCGCGCGAACCGCGACGTCATACCCTTCGTCGATCAACTCGACGACCCGGTCGGACAACGTAATCTCAACCGTCACATCAGGGTAGCGCTCGGCATACGACGACGCAGCGTCCATCACGTACCGCAACCCGAATGCCGATAGCGACGTCAGGCGCAGACGCCCTTGCGGCACGACGCTCGACGCGCCGACTGCCTGACCGGCTTCGTCGAGTTCGGTCAGCGCCTGTACCAGCCGTTCGTAATATTCGCGCCCCGCCTCCGTCGGCGCGACGCGGCGCGTCGTGCGATGCAAGAGCCGTGCCCCGAGCTGGTGCTCGAGATGCATCACGTGCTTGCTCGCCATCGCAGCCGACATCTCCATGCGTTCCGCCGCGCCGACGAAGCTGCCGACTTCGACGACGTACCGGAACACATTCATGCTGACGAGGGTGTCCATCGAAATAGTGCTCGCAACTGTTAAAAATTTGTCTAGTCGCAAGCAACTGTAACAAAGCTAATGGGCCCGAAACGTCAAGAAAGGAAAAATGACAGCGAGTAATGTAACGCCGCTAACTTATCTCAAGGGATCGGCCGGATAGTGCGCGTCCTAGCCCGCTTTTTCGTCGTGATTCGAGGCGTTTGCGCAGCCGGCGCGGCCGGCTGACGGGCCACAACCGGAGCAAAAGCTCATACCGAATGCAGCCCCGCCGCCACGCCGGACCAGCCGCTATCCATATTCATATCGCAGCTATCCATATTCATATCGCAGCTATCCATATACGCGGCGCACGGATTGCCTGCGCCAAGAGCCTCCGTCAGAATTTCGCCCGAATTCCCGCGCCGAACGTATCGCCGCTGCCCATGCCCGAAAAACGGTCGTTCATGTACGCGGTATACAAATCCGTGCGCTTGGACAGTGGATAGTCGTAGCCGACAGCCCAAGTGCGGTGGGTCTGCTCGAGACCGCCCGATCCGTGCGAGTACGCATACGATGCAAGCGCTCTGCCCGCCCCAAGCGGCACCGCCACGCCGCCTTGCACGGTATTCACGTGCCAGCTTCCGGTGTCCTGCTCGTTGTGCGTATACATATATTGCCCGTAGAGCTTGACGAGTTTGAAGTCGTAGGACAGGCCGACTTGCGCGACGCCCTGGCTCTTCATCCTCGACACGAGCGCGCCGAGATCGCCCGGATCGTTATTGAAGTTCACGTACTGATAAACCGCCGTCGCGGCAAACGGGCCGTTTGCATAATTCAGTTGTCCGCTCCATTTTTTCGAGCGGTTTTCCCCCGCCGAATTGCCGAACGCATACATTACCCCCCCGCTTAATCCTCCAAACGACGGGCTCGTATAACCGACCGCGTTATTCCAGCCCGAATCGCCGACGACGCCCTGATCGGTCGTATACGTCGGGAACGTGCCAAGGCCGAGGAACACGTGGTAGACCATCGGCGAGAACACGTATGAATCGATGAACGGGTTGAAGAGGATCGTCGAGACGAACAGATGGGTCGTCAGACGCCCGGCCGTCACCGTGCCATACGGCGTCGCGAGCCCGACATACGCGTTGCGCCCGAAAAACGTATCGCCGTCGAAGCGGCCGTAGCGGCCGGTCTGCGCACGGAAAAAATCCTCCAGCGTGAAGATTGCCTGATAACCGCCGCCGAGATCCTCGGTGCCGCGAATCCCCCAGTAAGACGTCGACATCCCGCCGCCCTGCACGCCCCACGCCCGCTGGCCGCCGGGAAATTTCTGCGCGCCGATCCACTCGTCGACCTGGCCGTACAGTTGAACGCTCGACTGCGCCCGGGCAAGCGTTGCGCCCCCGGCGAGCGCCACGGCGGCGGCGCACATACAAGTGGTTTTCAACGCACGGCTGGCGGTTGATTTCATAAGATCTCCAAATTGTCTATCTGTCGGTCTTGACGAACGGTCTTGGGAAATGAAGCGGCGCGCACGAGCGCGGCGGCGGAATGCGGGCGCTCGAACGCAGTCCATCTTCCAATGGCCATTTTTACGGTCAAAAAAGAAGAGACTTATTGCGGATATACCGTCTGCATTAATTTCCCGGCGATTTGTCGGGCGTCCGCGGCCAAAGGCCGGCTCCCGGCGCAATGCATCGCACCTGGCCGAGCGCGTTGCCCGCGATGAGGCGCGAAAGATAGCGTAATCAATGAGATGCGCGGCGGGATTTCGCGCGAGTGTGGCGAATTTGCATCAGCACACGGCGCGTGCCGCCGCATTAGACGAATGTGTCAGTTGCGGGAAAAAGGCGCGAGAAACGGTTCGCGCGCCGCACCGTTCTGCCCGCGCGGCGCGGGCGCGGTGCGCCCGCCGCGTTCCTCGTTGTAGCGCGCGACATCGGCACGAATCGAGCCCGCGCGCATTGGCAGGTTGACCGAGCCGGGCGCATGCGGCACCTGCCGCGCATCGGCACTGATCGGCCGGTACGGGCTTTGCGCCGCGTAGCGCCCGTAGGACGGCGTCGGGCGCAAGCCCCAGCGGGGGCCGTAGCCGCTGACGCCGATCCTGGTATCCCGGCCATGCGGCGGTGCCGCTTGCAGATAGCCGGCACCGCCGCGCCAGCCGCCGCCGTTATCTTCCGCGGCATACGCTGACGGCGCGCCGCCGCGCGGGCCGCCGCCGAATCCGGGCCTGCCGCTGTGCGGCGGCTGCGCGAAGACGAGCGATGCCGCGAGCACGCCGAACGCGCTCACCGCCCATTGCCCGATCATCCGTTTTACCCGTTCCGTCTTCATCACTGGCCCACTACATGCCTTGTCTATTCAAGTTCGCGCGACACATACATCGCCCAAGACTTTCAACGGTAATTTATGGGCGCCGTGAAAGCGTGTCGAGCCAAAAAGTGTTAGACCTCAGGCATCGGTGTAACACCATGTTACTGCTAGGTTTTTCACCTATTCCACCCGTTTTGTCAGACTGATTTTTAACATTTCGATAACCGAACAAAAACCATCGAATGGGCAATGGGTGGTCCGTTGAAATGCGTTCGAATCATTAATCGATTCTCTGAATGAATTTGCCTATTCAATAGGCAGCCGTGACAATAGCCGGACCAACAACGGCCGGCGTTCGCGTTGAGCGCCCGTGCCGTTCGCCCTGCATTCAATCGAGATCCGAAATGGCGCGTTCACGATTCATCCCCGACAATTTCACCCTCGCGCTCGTCGGCACCGTCGTGCTCGCGAGCGCGCTGCCCTGCCGCGGCGCCGCCGCGCACGCGTTCAACTGGGCCACCGACATCGCGGTCGGGCTGCTGTTCTTCCTGCACGGCGCGAAGCTCTCGCGCGAGGCAATCATCGCCGGTGCGACGCATTGGCGGCTGCACTTAGTCGTGCTCGTCAGCACGTTCGCGCTGTTTCCGCTCGTCGGCCTCGCGCTCAAGCCCGTGCTCACGCCGCTCATCACGCCCGCGCTTTATGCGGGCGTGCTGTTCCTCTGCACGCTGCCGTCGACCGTGCAATCGTCGATCGCGTTCACGTCGATCGCGAAGGGCAACGTGCCGGCGGCGGTCTGCTCGGCATCCGCGTCGAGCCTCATCGGCATTTTCGTCACGCCCGCGCTTGTCGGCCTGTTGATCACGTCGCAAGGAACTGGCGCGGCTACGTCGCCGTGGAGCACGATCGGCGCGATCGTCATGCAGTTGCTCGTGCCGTTCATCGCCGGTCAGTTACTGCGGCCCGTGATCGGCGGCTGGATCGAGCGCAATCGCGGCGTGCTGCGCTTCGTCGATCAGGGCTCGATCCTGCTCGTGGTCTACGTCGCGTTCAGCGAAGCGGTCAATCAAGGGCTCTGGCATCAGATTCCGCCCGCCGCGCTCGGCGGGCTCGTCGTCGTCAACGTCGTGCTGCTCGCGATCGCGCTCGGCATCACCGCGTTCACGAGCAAGCGGCTCGGCTTCAATCGCGCGGACCAGATCACGATCATCTTTTGCGGCTCGAAAAAGAGCCTCGCGGCCGGCGTGCCGATGGCGAAGGTGATCTTCGCGGCGCATGCGGTCGGCGCGGTCGTGTTGCCGCTGATGCTGTTCCATCAGATCCAGTTGATGACCTGCGCGGCGCTCGCGCAGCGCTGGGGCGCCCGCGACACGAGCCGCGAGCGGCAAACCGCCGCGCGCGACGATGCAATGGGCGCAGCGAAGGCGGGCATCGCCGCGAAGCGTTGAGCTTCGTCGAATTTCGCTGAATGCCGAGCGGCCCCCCCCACGCGGGCGCGTCCCGTGTGGCCAAGCCGTGCTCGAGGCGGTCCAGTGCTGGCGCTAGGCCGCCTCGTTGCCGATTCACGCGGCTGCCGCCACGAAGGCAAACGCACGGCGGCGCAGGAGCGCAATTTTATCCGGAGCAATTGAATATCGGCAGGCCGGCTTTTAGCCGCCGCGTCGATGAAATGACGCCCGTTGCGGATATTTTGTCGAATAAGCTGCCCGTCGTAGAACAGGCCGGCACCGGGACGCGTTCGCGGCCAAATGCCCGATGCGCCAAAAACGGGCATCGCTTCACGAAAAATTCATTCAATCTGCCCGCGCCGGCGCCGTTAAGCCGGCTTCTCGTCACGGCGCTCCATGTCACGAGCGCGACGCGCCGCCCTCGGAAAGCACTCCTGATGAACACCACCCGCCTCACCGTCAAAACCCGGCTGCGCCTGCTTGTCGCGCTCGTCGTCCTGGTACTTGCCGCAGTTGGCGGCATCGGCCTTGCAGGCGTTGCGCGCATCGGCGACGCGCTTGCGCATGTCTTCGAGGATCGCGTGAAGGCTCTGCAGCGGATCTCGTCGCTCGACGAGACCGTCACGCAAACCCGCTACGCGATCGGTGACGCCGTGCTTGATCCGTCCGCCGCCAAAACCGGTGCGCTCGCCAGCGCGTCGGCGCGCGACGTCGCGGCGATCGACCGCCTGCTTGCCGAGCATCGCGCGATGCCGCTCGCCGGCGCCGAGCGCACGCAGGCCGAGCGTCTTGCCGCCGATTGGGCGGCGCTGCGCGACCAGGGCATTCGGCCGGTAATCGCATTGCTGAAGGCGAACAATCTGTCCGAAGCGCAATGGGTGGTCACGCAGACGCTCGAGCCAGCCGCGCAGCGCGTCAAGACCGAGAGCGCGCAATTGCGGCAAGCCCAGCTCGAAGCGGCGCAACGCGCATACGACCGCGCACGGGGCATTGCTCGGCTCGTCCAGTGGGCGGTCGTGGGCTGCGTGTTGGCGGGCGTCGCGGGCGTCGCCGCGCTGTGCGCGACGATGGCGCGCGCGCTTGCGCGGCAGCTCGGCGGCGAACCGCATGAAGCGGCCGCCGTTGCCAGCGGCATCGCGGCCGGCAATCTCGCGCTCGACGTGCACGCCGCCGACGCCGCGCCCGGCAGCGTGCTGCATGCGATGCACGCGATGCGCGCACGCCTTGCCGCGACGATCGGCACATTGCAACGCGCGGCCGACGCGATTGCGCACACAACGGCCGATATCGCGCACGGCAACCACGACCTGTCGCGCCGAACCGACGAGCACGCAGCCGGCCTCCAACAGACGGCCAGCAGCATGGAGCAACTCGCCGCGACAGTACGCGCGAACGCCGACCATGCACGGCAGGCCAGCTCGCTCGCCTCGGCGGCATCGGCGCAAGCCGAACAAGGCGGCGCGGCGGCACGCGACGCGATGGCGCGAATGGAGGCGTTATCAGTGCGTTCGCAGCAAATTCGCAGCATTTCGTCGACGATCGAAGGCATTGCGTTCCAGACCAACCTGCTCGCGCTCAATGCGGCCGTCGAGGCGGCGCGCGCGGGCCACGCAGGCCGAGGCTTCGCGGTAGTCGCCCAGGAGGTGCGCGGCCTCGCACATCGCAGCGCGCAAGCGGCAAAGGAAATTTCAGCGCTGATCGCCGGCGTGACGGACGAAGTCGAACGCGGCACCGACACGGTGAAGGCTGCGGGCGGCACGATCGTCGATATGCTCGCGTCGGTGCGCCAGGTTGCAACGCTCGTCGACGAGATTTCGCATGCATGCGACGAGCAGCATTCGGGGATCGACCAGATCAACCGCGCGGTCGCGCAAATGGACCAGATGACTCAGCACAACGCGTTGCTCGTGCAGAAGGCGGCCGGCGCCGCGGGCGCGCTCGCCGACGAAGCGGCCACATTGCGCGAGGCGGCGGCGATTTTCCGGGTGACGGCGTGATGCGGGAGCGGTGAGCATCGGCATTTCAAGCCGCGTTTACTATTTTTAGTAAACAAAAGGCTGCCATAAAGCCCCATTAAATCAAGACAAATCAAGCGCCATCAGCATAATCCCTGAGCGTTTTACTAAAAATTCCGCCATAAAATCCCAGTCACACTAAACACCTGTCACGCCTAACGATGAGCACCACCATTCGCGATGTTGCGCAGGCTGCCAACGTGTCGATCGGCACGGTGTCCCGCGCGCTGAAGAATCAACCCGGCCTGTCCGAAACCACTCGCGCGCGCGTGGTCGAGATCGCGCGCCAGATGAATTACGACCCGGCGCAGCTACGCCCGCGAATCAGGCGACTCACGTTCCTGCTGCACCGCCAGCACAATCACTTCGCGTCCACGCCGTTTTTCTCGCACGTGTTGCACGGCGTCGAGGACGCGTGCCGCGCGCGCGGCATCGTGCCGTCGCTGCTGACGACCGGGCCGAACGACGACGTGCTCCGCCAGATGCGCCCTCATGCGCCCGACGCGATCGCGGTCGCGGGCTTCATGGAGCCAGAGACGCTCGAAGCGCTCGCCGCGACGGGCCGCCCGCTCGTGCTCATCGATATCCGCGCGCCGGGGTTGCGCTCGATCAACGTCGACAATGCCGGCGGCGCCGCACTCGCGATGCGGCATCTGTTCGACACCGGCCGCCGGCGCATCGCGTTCATCGGCGGCTCGCTTGCGCACTACAGCATCGCGCAGCGTGCGTTGGGCTATCGGCGCGCGTTCTTCGACGCCGGAATGCTGTTCGACCCGTCGCTCGAACTATCGATCGACCCGAACCTCGGGCCCGACGTCGGCGCGGCCAAAGCCATGCGGCAATTGCTCGATGCCGGCGGGCCGCTTCCCGACGCGGTGTTTGCCTACAACGATGCGGCCGCGCTCGCCGCGATGCGCGAGTGCTTGGCGCACGGCGTCCGGGTGCCGGACGACATCGCGTTTGTCGGCTTCGACGACATCCCCGCCGCCGCCCACGCGAGCCCGCCGCTGACGACACTTGCCATCGACAAGGAAACGCTCGGCCAGCAAGGCATCGAATTGCTGCTCGCGGACGCGCCCGAGCAAACCGAACTCAGCGTTCCCGTGCAGTTGATTGCACGGGCCAGCAGCGCAGGCGCGACGCACGCGCCGCACTCCCTCACCTCGGTACTTGGATCATGACGACTTCAGCCACGCCCGCGCCCCACGCGGCCATCGACGCACCGCAAGCCAGCGCGCCGCCTTCCCCGGCAGCCGGCGCGCACGCAGGATGCGGCGAGCCCGCCGCGCCGCGCGTCGCAAGCTTCCGTGACCGGCAATTCCTGCTGTCGCACGTGCAGCACACGCTGCGCTTTTACGCGCCGAACGTGCTCGACCCGTCGGGCGGCTTCTACCACTTCTTCCGCGACGACGGCACCGTCTACGATCGCACGACACGCCACCTCGTCAGCAGTTGCCGCTTCGTCTTCAACTACGCGATGGCATACCGCCACTTCGGCAATCCGCGCGATCTCGATTACGCACGCCACGGGCTGCGCTTCCTGCGCGACGCGCACTGGGACACGGCGCACGAAGGCTACGATTGGGAAATCGAGTGGCGTGACGGCGCAAAGCGCGCGACGCGCGACGGCACGCGCCACTGCTACGGACTCGCGTTCGTTCTGCTTGCCGCCGCGCATGCGGCGATGGCGGGCATCGACGAAGCCAAGCCGCTGATCGCCCAGACCTTCGAGCTGATGGAGCATCGTTTCTGGGACGCCGCGGCGGGCCTCTACGCGGACGACGCCACGCCCGACTGGCGCGTCTCCAGCTATCGCGGCCAGAACGCGAACATGCACGCGACCGAGGCGCTCCTCGCCGCCTACGAGGCAACCGGCCATCTGACGTATCTCGACCGCGCGGAAAAGGTCGCCACGCATATCGTCCAGCGCCAGGCCGCGCTGTCGAACGGTCTCGTGTGGGAGCATTTCCGGGCCGATTGGTCGGTCGATTGGGAATACAACAAGGAAGACAGCTCGAACATCTTCCGCCCGTGGGGGTTCCAGCCAGGCCATCAGACCGAATGGGCGAAGCTGCTGCTGATTCTCGAACGGCACCGCCCGCTCGATTGGCTGCTGCCGCGCGCGATCGCGCTGTTCGACGCGGCGCTCGCGCACGCGTGGGACGCCGATCACGGCGGCCTCTGCTACGGCTTCGACCCCGACTACAAAGTGTGCGACCACGACAAGTATTTCTGGGTGCAGGCCGAAAGCCTCGCCGCCGCCGCGCTGCTCGGCCAGCGCACCGGCAGCGAGCGCTTCTGGGACTGGTACGACGAGATCTGGCGCTATAGCTGGACGCATTTCGTCGATCACCGCTACGGCGCGTGGTACCGAATCCTCACCTGCGACAACCGCAAGTACAGCGACGAGAAGAGCCCGGCCGGCAAAACCGACTACCACACGATGGGCGCCTGCTATGAAGTCCTGAACGCATTGCCGGCGCCGCGCGCGGCGGATGGCGGCAACGACGGCGGCCGTCGCGCCGGCGGGGCTGCCGCGGCCGATCACGCGGCGCTGGCCGCGCCCGGCAACGGCGGCCGCATCGGCACGCACGCGCAGCACGCCGGCCACGGCAGCCCCGCCGGCGCGCCGCCCCGCCACAACGGAGGCAACCTGCGATGAGCGCGACGTTTCCGCAATTCGTCTCTGCCGGCGACATCCTCACCGACCTGGTCCGCACCGGCAGCGCGAACTGGGCCTCGCGCCCGGGCGGCGCCGGTTGGAACGTCGCACGCGCGGTCGCGAAGCTCGGGGTGGCGACCGCATGCGCGGGCGCGCTCGGCCGCGACTGCTTCTCCGATGAACTCTGGCGCGAAAGCGAAGCGGCGGGGCTCGATCTGCGCTTCCTGCAGCGCGTCGAGTGCGCGCCGCTTCTCGCGGTCGTGCATCAAACGCATCCGCCCGCGTACTTCTTCATCGGCGAAAACAGCGCCGATCTCGCCTTCGATCCGGCAAGCCTGCCGCAGGGCTGGCGCCAGCATGTGAAATGGGCGCATTTCGGCTGCATCAGCCTCGTGCGCGAGCCTCTCGCGTCGACGCTCGTCGCGCTCGCCGCCGAGTTGCGCGAAGCGGGCGTGTCGATCAGCTTCGATCCGAACTACCGCAACCTGATGACGGACGGCTTCAAGCCGACGCTCGAGAAGATGGCGAAGCTCGCCGACGTGATCAAGGTCTCCGACGAAGACCTGCGGCATCTGTTCGCGGGCGACGACGAACCGCGCGCGATCGCGCGGCTGCGCGCGCTCAATCCGCATGCGGCGCTGCTGGTCACGCGCGGCGCGCACACGGCGACGCTCCACGCCGACGGTCAGACATTCGACGCGCAACCGCCGCGCGTCGACGTGACGGATACGGTCGGCGCCGGCGATGCGACGATCGGCGGCTTGCTGTTCAGCCTGATGACGATGCAAAGCCGCGGCTGGCACGAACATCTCGCATTCGCGCTTGCGGCAGGCGCGGCGGCCTGCCAGCACACCGGCGCGCACGCGCCGACGCTCGACGAGGTGCTCGCGCTCGTCGAGTCGTAAGCCACCGCCCGCCGTGCACGGGAAAGCAGGCGGCAAGCGGCGCGGCGGTCGGCCAAGCCGCGCACGCTGGCGACGCAAACGTTCGAACCTGCGCACCGGCGCCAAGCGCACGCCGTTCGTTGCCGTCACCGCGCGCGCCCGGCGTTTGACGGGCGCGCGCGGCAGGCTGCGCCGCGCCCGGTCGCCGCGTTGGCTGCCGAAGCGGCCAGCCTCCACGGCACGCATGGCCACCGCCCCGCCAGCGCCATACGCCCGGCCGGCTCGCGTCAGCGCCGCAACCGTTGCCGCCGCGGCATCGTCGCGTAGCCGCTGAAAGCACGGCATCGGGATGTTAGGATGAAGCGTCGTTTCTGCTTTGCATCGAACCGGAGTAAGTGCTCGTGCACTTCTGCGGCCAACACGGGAGAGGCATCATGGACGGCGGCAACACCTACACAAAGGGCATCTACACGGCCAAGGCGCACACCCACAAGACGAACGACGGGCGCTATCAGGGATATGTGATCCTCTCCAGGGACGATGGCGAAACGCCCGACAATACGATCTATGAAGTCGGCGCGACGAGCGTCAGCGAATCGGAGGCGTTCGACGAAGCGAAGGCGCTCGCCCACCGGATTCTCGGCGAACTGGCGCTGTGACGGCGCGCGCTGCGGCATGCCGCGCGGGCGTCATGCTCACCAAAGCCGCGCGATCACCGACACGATCGCCATGATCACGAGCGTCGACATGAGCGGAAACGGATAAACGCGCGAGCCGAGCTTGAGCGTCACGTCGCCGGGCAGGCGCCCGACGCCGAGTTTCGACAGCCACGGCCACGCACGCGCGAGCACCATCACGGCGATGAACGTGGTGAGCAGCCAGCGCAGCATCGCAATTCTCCTTGTCGGCGCTTACAGCGTATGTGAACGGTCGCCGCGCGCAAACGCATCGAGCGTGCCGTCGATGCCGCGCGAAAACGCGATCACCTTGAAAAGCTCGCCCATCTCCGCCTCCGAAATCAGCTTGTGCACCGCATTCGCGGCAGGCAGGAAACGCTGCACGTCGGACGGATCGATTTCGGCGAGCACGTCGGTCATACCCGCGTTCAGCAAAAAGCGCGCCTGCGACGTGTAGCCGAGCAGATCCGCGCCGGCGCCAACGCCCGCCTCGTAGATCGCGCTGAACTCGACGTGCGCGGTAATGTCCTGCAACCCCGGATAGACGAACGGATCGTCGTGCGCGTGGTGCCGGTAATGGCACATCAGCGTGCCCTGCGCACGCTGCCGGTGGTAATACTCGTGAAACGGAAAGCCATAGTCGATGAAAAACGCCGCGCCGCGCGCGAGCATCGCGCAGACCGTGCCAACGAATGCCGCGGCCGCGTCGTGCGTTTCCGTCACGTAGCCGTCATCGGCGTCGATCCCGGCAAGACGCGCGGTATCGCCGGCCTGCGCGAGCGGCTGCTCGGCGAACACGAACGCGCCCGCGCCGCTCACCGCGACGCCGCGCTCGTGCCAGCCGTGCGCGCGCTTGACGAAAAGCCGCACCGGCATCGCATCAAGCACCTCGTTGCCGATCACCACGCCGTCGAACCGCTCGGGCAGCGCGTCGAGCCAGCGCACGCGCGCGGCCAGCGCGCCCGCGTCGGCCTCGAGCGTCTCGCGCTGGCGCGCGCGCAATTCGCCCGACAAATCGACGATCGCGTATTCGTCAAGCTCGACGCCAAGCGCCGCGAGCGCGCTCAACAGGCCCGCGGCCAGCTTGCCCGTGCCCGCGCCGAACTCCATCACGCGCCGCGTGCCGCTCAACTCGAGCGCCTGCGCGATCGGGCGCGCGAGCGTGCGCGCGAAAAGCGGCGACAGTTCGGGCGCCGTGACGAAATCGCTGCCGTCGTCCGCGCGCCGGCCGAACTTGCGCGCGCCACCGCTGTAATAGCCGGCACCCGGCGTGTACAGCGCGCGCTCCATATAGCGCGAGAATGGAATCCAGCCGCCCGCCGACACGATCTGCGCGCGCAGCGCGGCTGCGACCGATTCGGACTGCGCGAGCGCGTCCGGGCCGGGAACGGGTAAACTAGCGGGTTCGTGAGCTTTCGGGTTCATCCCGGCATTGTAAATGACCGTTTCCGCCGACCTCCGGGACGCTTTGGCCGATGCGCGCGTGGCGCAGCGCGCGCGGGTCGTGCTGATCGCGCTCGCCGTGCCCGACGATGCGAGCGCGATCAGCCGCGCGCTCGCGCTCGGCTTCGCGCAGCGCGGCTGGGATGTGGCGATCGCCGCAAGCACGGAACCGGGCGCGAACGCGAATACGCACGGCACTGCCCGCGCGGCCGCGTCGATCGCCGCCGAAGTCGAATCGCTCGGCCGCCGCGCAGCGGCGCTGGCGGCCGACTTCGCCGCCGAACACGACGTCGCGCGGCTCGTCGACGCGTGCGGCGCGGCGCTCGGCCGCCCGAGCTGCGTGATCGTCCAGGCGGCGGGCCGCGCGGACAACGCGCGCGACATCGGCTATGCATCGCTTGCCGAGACGATCGCCCGCGAAGTCGCCGCGCCGCTCGTGCTCGCGCGCACGCTCGCCGCCGCGACGCCCGAGGCCGCGCTCGACGACGAGCGCGAGCGCGCCGTCATGATTCACCTGCTGGACGAGACCGTGTTTCATCCGGCGCCCGAGCGCCTGTCGCACTCGCTCGCGCAAGCCGCGCTACACCGCGCGACCGCCGCGCAGGCGCAAGCGCTCGCGCCTAAGGTGCGCGTGGTCGGCCTCGTGCGCGGGCGCGCGCCGCGCGTGGATGAAATCGCCGATGCGGCCTGCTATCTTGCCGAGGCGTCCGGCGTGACCGGCGCGACGCTGACCGTCGACGGCGGCGAGCATCTCGAGCCGCCGGCCGGCGGCAAAAATTGACGGGCGCGGCCGCGCGCGGGCATTCCGACGCCGCGCGCCGCCGCGCCGCTTTACGTGCATCACCCTTTGTGACTGGATCGACCATGTTTGCCGCCCTCCTGCACCCCAGGCTCGCCGATTGCCGCCGGCTGTATCTGCGCAACTACGAGGTGTATATCAACATCGGCGCGTTCGAGCACGAGAAGCGCGGCGAGCAGCGTGTCGTCATCAATGTCGACGTGTTCGTGCCGCTCGCGCTGACGACGCCTGTCGAAGACCGGCTGCGCGAAGTGGTCGATTACGACCTGCTGAAGCAAAGCGTCGCGCAATGCGTCGCGCGCGGCCACATTCATTTGCAGGAAACGCTGTGCGACGCGATCGCGGCGAATCTGCTCGCGCACGGCGCCGTGCGCGCGGTGCGCGTCTGCACCGAAAAGCCGGACGCTTATTCCGATTGCGACGCCGTCGGCGTCGAGGTTTTCCGTATCAACGACGAGGAGCGAGCATGAATGCGCGCCAAAGCACGTACCCGTCGGGTACGCCCCACCCCGGCACGCCGGACGAGGCCAGCGCGGCCGCCGGCGTCGAAGCCCCGGCAGCCGAATTCAGCCGCCGCGCACTGACGCGCCGCGAACAAAAAGAGGCCTACGAGAACAACAAGCTGTTCAAGCGGCTCGTGCGCCAGGTCGGCCAGGCGATCGGCGATTACAACATGATCGAGCATGGCGACAAGGTGATGGTTTGCCTGTCGGGCGGCAAGGACAGCTACGCGCTGCTCGATATCCTGCTGCGGCTGCGCGAGCGAGCGCCGATCGATTTCGACATCGTCGCGGTCAACCTCGACCAGAAGCAGCCGGGCTTTCCCGAGCACGTGCTGCCCGAATACCTGACGCAAATCGGCGTGCCGTTCCATATCGAAAACCAGGATACCTACAGCATCGTCAAGCGCCTCGTGCCCGAGGGCAAGACTACCTGCTCGCTGTGCTCGCGGCTGCGCCGCGGCATCCTGTACCGCGTCGCGGGCGAACTCGGCGCGACCAAGATCGCGCTCGGCCACCATCGCGACGACATCCTGCAAACGCTGCTGCTGAACCTGTTCTATGGCGGCAAGCTGAAGGGCATGCCGCCGAAGCTGCAATCGGACGACGGCAAGAACATCGTGATCCGGCCGCTTGCGTATGTGAAGGAAACCGATCTGGAACAGTACGCGCAGCTGCGCGAATTCCCGATCATCCCGTGCAACCTGTGCGGCAGCCAGCCGAACCTGAAGCGCGCCGAGATGAAGGCGCTGATCCGCGAATGGGACAAGCGCTTCCCGGGGCGCGTCGACAATATGTTCAACGCGCTCGCCAATGTCGTGCCGTCGCACTTGATGGACGCGACGCTGTTCCCGTTCGCCGGCCTGCACGCGACGGGCCGCGCCGACCCCGGCGGCGACATCGCGTTCGACGAGCAACCGTGCGGCGCCGATGCGGACACACCCTCGAGCGGCTCGCTCAAGCCGATCTCGATCGTTCAGTTCGGCGACCTGTAAAACGCGGGCCGCACATGACCGGCGCACGCGGCGATCCGGCGGCATCCGGGCGCCGCTCGAGCCGCGCGGCGGCGCTGCGCGGCTCGCTTCGGCGTCAGCTTGCGCCGCGCGCCTCGCCCCGGCCACGCGCGGCGCAAGCGGCTCGGGCGGCTTCATGACCACGCGGCGCATACGCGCCAGAATCGATCACACGATCGAAACGGAGAACGGCATGACCGAAGACGAACGCGCGATTCGCGAGCTGATCGACACCTGGATATCGGCCAGCCAAAGCGGCAATATCGCAACCGTGCTAAGCCTGATGACGGACGACGTGGTCTTCCTGGTCCCCGGCCACGCGCCGTTCGGCAAACGTGAATTCGAGGCATCGGCCGGCGCGATGAAAGGCGCCGGGCTCGATATCGAAGGCGGCAGCGAAATCGAGGAGATTTGCGTACTCGGCGACTGGGCCTATCTGCGCAACCGCATCGACATGACGATACGCGCCCCCGGCGGCGCGGCGCCGGTGCGCCGGCAAGGCCGCACGCTGACGATCCTGCGCAAAGAGGCCGACGGCCGCTGGCGGCTCGCGCGCGATGCCAATCTCGTGATGCCGGTACCGCCCGAATCGGCATAGCCGTTGCGCGTCGAGCTGTGAAATCGCCGCGTGAGGGGCCACCGAACGGCCCGCGCGCGCGAACATGCGGCGCCCGTGCGAGCCGGCCCCGCGCAGTGCACGCGAGCGCCGGCCGCCAGCCGGCAAGGCGCGAGGCCACCGTGCGCCGCGCACCTCGACGAACCGCCGGCCCGCCCGGCGCCGCCGCACGCCGCAAACCGTTGCCCGGCATGGCGCAACCCCGCCGCGCCGCCGGTTTGCCCCCTGCCGCGCATACGCGCCGGCAGGGGGCCGCATGCTAAAATGGCCAGCTTCGAACTCTCCCTACGACGCTGGCGCCATGAATATCGTGATTTTGGCGGCAGGCACCGGCAAGCGCATGCGTTCGGCGCTGCCTAAAGTGCTTCATCCTCTGGCCGGCAGGCCGCTTCTCTCCCACGTGATCGATACCGCCCGCGCGCTTGCGCCGTCGCGGCTCGTCGTCGTGATCGGCCACGGCGCGGATCAGGTGCGCGCCGCCGTCGCCGCGCCGGACGTCCAGTTCGCGCTGCAGGAGCAGCAGTTGGGCACCGGCCATGCGGTGCGTCAGGCGCTGCCGCTGCTCGATCCCGCGCAACCGACGCTCGTGCTGTACGGCGACGTGCCGCTCACGCGCACCGCCACGCTCAAGCGCCTCGTCGATGCCGCAACCGATGCGCGCTACGGCGTGCTCACCGTCACGCTCGACGATCCCACCGGTTACGGGCGCATCGTGCGCGACCAGGCGGGCTGCGTCGTGCGCATCGTCGAGCAAAAGGACGCGAGCGCCGACGAGTTGAAGATCGCCGAAATCAACACCGGCATCGTCGTCGCGCCGACCGCTCAGCTCGCGATGTGGCTCGGCGCGCTCGGCAACGACAACGCGCAGGGCGAGTACTACCTGACCGACGTGGTCGAGCAGGCGATCGAGGCGGGCTTCGAGATCGTCACGACGCAGCCCGACGAAGAATGGGAAACGCTCGGCGTCAACAGCAAGGCGCAGCTTGCCGGGCTTGAACGCATCCATCAACGCCAGCTCGCCGATGCGCTGCTCGCCGATGGCGTCACGCTCGCCGATCCCGCTCGCATCGACGTGCGCGGCAGGCTCGCGTGCGGCCGCGACGTGTCGATCGACGTGAACTGCGTGTTCGAGGGCGACGTGACGATCGCCGATGACGTGACGATCGGCGCGCACTGCGTGATCCGCAACGCGACGATCGGCGCGGGCGCGCGCATCGACGCGTTCTCGCACATCGACGGCGCGGCGATCGGCGCGCACGCGGTGGTCGGCCCGTATGCGCGGCTGCGGCCGGGCGCGGCGCTCGCCGATGACGCGCACGTCGGCAACTTCGTCGAGGTGAAGAACGCGGTGATCGGCCACGGTTCGAAGGCGAACCACCTCACGTACATCGGCGACGCCGACATCGGCGCGCGCGTGAACATCGGCGCGGGCACGATCACCTGCAATTACGACGGCGCGAACAAATTCCGCACGATCATCGAGGACGACGTGTTCGTCGGCTCCGATACGCAGCTCGTCGCGCCGGTACGCGTCGGCCGCGGCGTGACGATCGCGGCCGGCACGACGATCTGGAAGGACGTCGCCGAAGGCATGCTCGCGCTGAACGACAAGACGCAGACGCAAAAGAGCGGCTACGTGCGGCCGGTCAAGAAAAAGAGCTAGAGAACGGGCGTTGAAGAACGGGGCTTCGCGGGCGCGCCGAATGCGCCCGCATCATTTTTAGGACAAGAATCATGTGCGGAATTGTCGGCGCGGTTGCGCAACGTAATATCGTTCCGGTGCTGATCGAGGGGTTGCGCCGTCTGGAATATCGCGGCTACGACTCGTGCGGCGTCGCGGTGCTCGAAGCCGGCGCGGGCGGCTCCACGCCGGGCGCGCCGAAGCGCGCGCGCAGCGTCGAGCGCGTTGCCGATCTCGACGCGCAAGTGCGCGAGTCGCGCCTCGAAGGCGTGACGGGCATCGCGCACACGCGCTGGGCGACGCACGGCGCGCCCGTCACGCACAACGCGCATCCGATCTTCTCGTCCAACGCGCTCGCGCTCGTGCACAACGGCATCATCGAGAACTTCGAGCCGCTTCGCGATGCATTGCGCGCGAAAGGCTACGAGTTCGTGTCGCAGACCGACACAGAAGTCGTCGCGCATCTGATCCATAGCCTGTATCAAGGCAACCTGTTCGACGCGGTGCAGCAGGCCGTCAGGCAACTGCACGGCGCCTACGCAATCGCGGTGATCCACCGGGACGAGCCGCATACCGTGGTGGGCGCGCGGCAGGGCTCGCCGCTCGTCGTCGGCTTCGGCAAGCGCGAGAACTTTCTCGCGTCCGACGCGCTCGCGCTCGCGGGCAGCACCGATCGCTTCACGTTCCTCGACGAAGGCGACGTATGCGAGCTGACGCTCGACGGCGTGCGCATCGCCGATCGCGACGGCGCGCACGCCGAGCGCGACGTGCGCGTGGTGGCCGCCTACGGCGGCGCGGTCGAGCTTGGGCCGTACCGGCACTTCATGCAAAAGGAGATCTTCGAGCAGCCGCGCGCGATCTCCGACACGATCCCGCAAACCGACGCGTTCGGCCCGTCGCTGTTCGGCGAGCACGCGGCCGGCGTGTTTGCCGACATCGACAGCCTGCTGATCCTCGCGTGCGGCACGAGCTACTACTCGGGGCTGACCGCGAAATACTGGCTCGAATCGATCGCGAAAATTCCGACGCAAGTCGAAATCGCGAGCGAATACCGCTACCGCGAATCGGTGCCGAATCCGCGAGCGCTGGTCGTCGTCATCTCGCAATCGGGCGAGACGGCGGACACGCTCGCCGCGCTCAAGCATGCGCAGGCGCTCGGCCACCCGCACACGCTCGCGATTTGCAACGTCGCGACGAGCGCGATGGTGCGACAAACCGGGCTGCAATTCCTCACGCACGCGGGCACCGAGATCGGCGTTGCATCGACCAAGGCGTTCACCACGCAGCTTGTCGCGCTCTTCGTGCTCGCGGCCACGCTCGGCAAGCTGCGCGGGCACGTCGACGCCGCGCGCGAAGCCGACTACCTGAAGCAACTGCGCCATCTGCCCGCCGCGCTCAACAGCGTGCTCGCGCTCGAGCCGCAGATCATCGCGTGGTCCGAAGAGTTCGCGCGCAAGGAAAACGCGCTGTTCCTCGGCCGCGGGCTGCATTACCCGATTTCGCTCGAAGGCGCGCTGAAGCTCAAGGAAATTTCGTACATCCACGCGGAAGCGTATCCGGCGGGCGAACTCAAGCACGGGCCGCTCGCGCTCGTGACCGAAGCGATGCCGGTGGTAACCGTCGCGCCGAACGACACGCTGCTCGAGAAGCTGAAATCGAACATGCAGGAGGTGCGCGCGCGCGGCGGCGAGCTGTACGTATTCGCCGATGCGGACACGCACATCGTCAATGGCGAAGGGCTGCATGTGATCCGGATGCCGGAGCACTACGGGCTGCTGTCGCCGATCCTGCACGTCGTGCCGCTGCAATTGCTCGCGTATCACACGGCATGCGCGCGAGGCACGGATGTGGACAAGCCGCGGAATCTGGCGAAATCGGTGACGGTGGAGTAAGCAGCGGCGTCAGGCGCACGGCGCACAGCGCACGCGCCGAGTTCGTGCGGGCGGTTCGGCACCGCCGGCAGCGTGCCGGCCTCGCCGCCGGCGGCATCCGCCGCGCAATGCGTGCGCGCCGCAATGCGCTCGCGCCGCTTACGACGCGACGATGACCGGATGAAACCCCGCCGCCTCGACCACCTCGACCACACGCTCGACACCCAGCGTCGAGCCGACGCTAACGATTTTCGATTCGACGTCCGCCGCGACGGTCGCGGCCGGGTCCGCGGCCGTGATCGCCTGCTTGATCGCATTCGCGCAACCGCCGCACGACATGTCTTTCACTTCGAGCTTCATCTGCTTTCTCCTGTCCCAGTGTGTGAACGTGGCTGAAGCGTGCATCTTCCCACGGTGGGAAGGTCAAGCAGATTTTCGATTCCGTCGCGGCAATACACACACGGACGATGCCCGCGATACCCGGACGCAATACGCGGCAGTCACGCGGATGAACGTGTCAACCGCCGTGGCACGCCAGCCTGAGCCCCGCCGTGGCGGGCGCCATCAAGGCTTCGCGGCCGCCCGGCACAGCGCGAGATTGTGCAGTATGGCCTTGCCTGTCGATTGGTAATTTTCAGCATCGCATGGCGGCAAGCCGAACGCGTCGTCCTTCTGCCGTTGTACGGCGACCGTATCGGCCAGCACCGCCGCACACCGCGCGCGGTCGCCGCGGTGATACTCAGCCAGGGCGAGATCGCTCTTCACCTTATCGCGTTCGATCCAATCCATGAACGCCGCGCATTGCGACAACACCGCGGTCAACGTCGCGCGCGCGGCGGCGTAGTCCTGCGCCGCATATTGCCGGTGCGATTGTTCGATGCGCGCCGCGCGCTGCCGATCGGCGCAGGCAGCCGGCGGGCGGCGATACTCGCCGTCGAAACTGGCGCGTGCGCCGCAATTGTCACGGCAAGCATCGGCACCCGCCGAATCGAGCTTGAGCACGCGCCGGCCGTCACCGGACAGTGCGATGCGGCACATGCCGCCGCTGTCCGTCGCGACAGCCGCGCGCCCGTCGAGAGTGCCGCTCAGCGAGCAAGTGTGGCAGTTGCCGCCGATCGTCTGCAGCGTGAAGCGGTTTGCGTGGATGCTCAGCACGCCGTGCGCGCTGCCGCCCTCGACATACACATATTGGCCTGGCTCGATTGCCGGGCCAGCCACGCTCGCGCACACGCCCACCGACAAACTCGCGGCGGCCGCCGCGCGGATCATCCGGATTCCGAAGCTCATACGCCCTCGTCGCTGCGTCGCGGTATTGAAAGTGGGAAAATGCGAAGTGCCGTGCGACGCCCGCGCCACCGCCCTCAGGCCGCCGCCTGAGCCTGCAGCCTCAGGCGCCGCGCCTGCCGCGGCAGCACGACGTACAACGCACCGGCGACATTCAACGCAAATCCGAGCGCCTGGCCGGGCACCGGATGGCCGGCATGCCGCAGCGGCCATTGCACGGCGATGCTGATCAACACCGACACCAGCAGCCCCCAGCCAGCGCCGGTCAACGCGAGCATCGTCGCCTGCTGGAGCGTCTGCGTGGCCGGCACGCTCAGCGCGTGCGCCGCGAAGCCCTTGCGAGTCATATACCCGCTGATCGGCAGATATAAAAGGGTACTGACGATCACCAGCAAGCCGAACGCGAGCGTCGGCCCGAGCGGCAGATGGCCGGCGGCCGAGCGCATCCGAGCCATCCAGAAAACCGACGCGGCGATGTCAATCAGCCATATCGGCAGCGTGGCTGCCATCTGGCGCCAAAAACAGGACCACCACACCGACAAACGCCGAACGAACCCCATCGGCGGCAGCATCTCGAACATATCAATCTCCATTCTTATTATCGATTCTACGATGGCGCGGATGCGGCCCGCGACGATTGATGCGTAAGACGGCGTCCACCAGAAAAGCGCCGTTGCGGCGGCCGGTGCAGCAGGCGCGGCGGGGCACGAACGGCCCGCCGCGCGAGTGCGCGTTACTCGCCGCCGTTCTTGTCGTCCTTCAGTTGCGGCAGCGCCGACGCCTCCGCCGGCGTCAACAGACCGACTTGCGAATAAATCCGCAGCTTGTCTCGCGTATCGGTGATGTCGAGATTGCGCATCGTCAGCTGCCCGATCCGGTCGCGCGGCGAGAACGTCGATGCGACCTTCTCCATCGACAACCGTTCCGGCTGATACGTGAGGTTCGGCGAGCGCGTGCGGACGATCGAATAATCATTGCCGCGCCGCAGCTCGACCGTCACTTCACCCGTGATCGCGCGCGCGACCCAGCGCTGCGCGGTCTCGCGCAGCATGATCGCCTGCGGATCGAACCAGCGGCCCTGATACAGCAGGCGGCCTAGACGGCGGCCGTTCTCGCGGTACTGCTCGATCGTATCCTCGTTGTGAATGCCGGTGACGAGCCGCTCGTATGCGATATACAGCAGCGCGAGCCCCGGAGCTTCGTAAATGCCGCGGCTCTTCGCCTCGATGATCCGGTTCTCGATCTGATCGCTCATTCCAAGGCCGTGACGCCCACCGATCCGGTTCGCCTCGAGCAGCAGCTCGACCTGATCCTTGAACTCGACGCCGTTGAGCGCGACCGGGCGGCCTTCGTCAAAGCGCACCGTCACTTCTTCCCGATCGATCTTCACGTCGTCGCGCCAGAACGCGACGCCCATGATCGGATTCACGATCCGGATGCCGCTTTCGAGGCTCTCCAGATCCTTCGCCTCATGCGTCGCGCCGAGCAGGTTCGAATCGGTCGAATAGGCCTTCTCCGCCGACATCTTGTACTCGAAGCCCGACTTGCGCATGAATTCGGACATTTCCGCGCGCCCGCCCAGCTCGTCGATGAAGCGCTGATCGAGCCAAGGCTTGTAGATCTTCAAATCCGGATTCACAAGCAGGCCGTAGCGGTAGAAGCGCTCGATGTCGTTGCCCTTGTACGTGCTGCCGTCGCCCCAGATGTTCACGCCGTCTTCCTTCATCGCGGCGACGAGCATCGTGCCCGTCACGGCACGACCAATCGGGGTCGTATTGAAATAGGTGACGCCGGCCGTCGAGATATGGAACGCACCGCATTGGAGCGCCGCAATGCCTTCCGCGACGAGCTGCGCGCGGCAATCAATCAGGCGCGCGCCTTCGGCGCCGTATTGGATCGCGCGCTTGGGGATCGAATCATAATCGTCTTCGTCGGGCTGACCGAGGTTCGCCGTGTACGCATAAGGAACGGCCCCCTTGATACGCATCCAGTGCAGCGCGGCGCTCGTATCGAGGCCGCCGGAGAACGCGATGCCGACCTTCTGGCCGGCCGGGAGACTTTCAAGAATCGTGGTCATGAGGAAAACCGTTCAATCAAGTGGACAGGGAATTTCGCGGAATTTAAGAGTATATCGGGCGGGCCTCTTTAAACGAAATTTCGTCCGCCGGCCACGCGGGATCGAATCGGGCGGCGCTTCGCGCGGCCCGATTCGAGGATTCGGCCGCGCATACGGCCGCGTTGTCAGCGATAAAACGCCCGATGAGCATCGGGATACGCCGCGAACGCCTCGGGCGGGCGACGACGGCGCCACCGGCCGCGAAGCGGCGCGGCTCAATGGCGGCGCTGTGGGCGCTGTGGGCGCTGTGGGCGCTGCGGGCGCTGCGGGCGCTGCGGGTGATGTGGGTGATGTGGGTGATGTGGGTGATGTGAGCGATACCCGCGCGGCGCCCCAGCATCGAAAGCCCGCCGCGCACACGCAAGCGCTGCCCTGCCAGCGGCGATCGCTGGCTACGCGTGCGGCTCAATCCGGCCTGGCGTGCGGACGAATTTTTTTATCGATGATTTCTGATGCGCCAATTGCGCCGGTGATGTGGCCACGCGCTGAAAAAGCCCAATCCGGCCGCCGTGCGCTTGCCCGCGCCCAAGCCGCGCGCCGCGCCTCTTTCACGCGCCGTCCGGCTCCTTTTGCCGCAGCGTGACGAACTCCTCGGCCGCGGTCGGATGAATGCCGATCGTCTCGTCGAACTGCGCCTTCGTCGCGACGGCGCGGATCGCAATCGCAACGCCCTGAATGATCTCCGCCGCATCGCGCCCCACCATGTGTGCGCCCACGACACGCTGGCTGTCGCGCGCGACGACGAGCTTCATGAACGTCCTTTCGTCGCGCCCGGACAACGCATGCCGCAACGCCTTGAACGCGGTCTTGTAGATATCGACTCCGCCGTGCTCGGCACGCGCGCGCGCCTCGGTCAGCCCGACCGTCGCCACCTCGGGCTGGCTGAACACGGCGGACGGAATGTAGCGATGATCGGCCGCGATCCGCTTGCCGCCGAACAGATTCGCCGCGAGCAGCGCGCCGTCGCGCGTCGCGACAGGCGTCAGTTGCGGCCGCGCGGTAACGTCGCCGATCGCATGAATCGACGGCACGCGCGTTGCCGAATACGCATCGACCTCGATCGCCCCGTTCGCATCGCGTGTGACACCGAGCGCTTCCAGGCCGAGCCCGTCGCAGTTCGCGGCGCGGCCCGTCGCATACAGCACGGCGCCGTAAGGGCCGCTCGCGCCGTGCGCAAGCTGCAGCATCAGTTCGCCGTGCGCATCGCGCTCGATCGCGCCGATGCTCGCGCGCGTATGAATCGCGACGCCCTGTTTGGCCATCTCGTCGTGCAGGAAACGCCGCACGTCGTCGTCGAAGCCGCGCAGGATTTCGTCGCCGCGATAAAACAGCTCGACGTGCGCCCCCAGCCCGTTGAAAATGCCCGCGAACTCGACCGCGATATAACCGCCGCCGACAATCGCGATCCGGCCGGGCAGCTCGGGCAGGCTCAACGCGTCGCGCGACGTGATCGCATGCTCGATGCCTGGAATCGCCGGCAGCGTCGGCCGCGAGCCCGTCGCGATGCCAATGTGCCGCGCGGTGATGCGGCGCCCCGCGAGTTCGACCGTGTGCGCACCGGCAAGCGTCGCACACCCTTCGTGAATATCGACGCCGGCCTTCATCAGCAGATCGACATAAATACGGCTCAGCCGCGCGATCTCGTGATCCTTCGCGGCGATGAGCGCGGGCCACGAGAACACGCCGCGACCGAAGACCCAACCAAAGCCGGCCGCATCCTCGACTTCGTGGCTGTAGTGCGACGCGTAGACGAGCAGTTTCTTCGGAATGCAGCCACGCAGCACGCAGGTACCGCCAATCTGCTCCGACTCGGCGATGCCGACACGCACGCCATACGATGCGGCGATCCGCGCAAGACGCACACCGCCCGAGCCCGCGCCGATCACAAACAGGTCGTAGTCGAATTCCATCGCATCGCTCCATCGAAGTTCGGATGACCGGACGATAACAAGATTTCGACTTTCTCGCGGAGCGCGCACGGCCCGCGCGCAAAGAAAACGGGAGACCCGTCTTTCGCTTGCCCCCCGCTTCGGGCGGGCGCGCTGCGCGCCCGCAATGCTCGCCTGCCGCGCGTTACGCCTGCGATGCGTCGCTGTCCGGCGCGGCCGTATTGTCGCCATCCTCGGCCGCTTCGCCTTCCTTCTTCTCGACGAAATTTTCAAGCGCCTCGGCTCCCTTGAAGCCCGCGACCGCGGCTGCGGCCCTCGTCAGCAAACCGGCATCCGGATCGAACTTCTCGACCGCCGCAACCGCCGCAACCGCACCCGCAGTCTCACCCGCCGTATTCAAGATTCCCATCGCCCTCACCGTTTATGGTTGAACGTGAGCGTGCATGATTGCACCGGCATCGACGCTCCACCACGGTTGTAACATTCGATAGCGCCCGTTACGTCCGGCACGACCTCCCGCGAGCCGGCGCGCGACCGACGACGCTCACGATGCCGCGAGCCAAGCTTAATCCACTCGCCGCCACACCGCCGCCGGACGCTGCCACCGGCGCGGATGCCAGATGGCTTTCGTTGCTGCTCACGGCATCGTCGCCGTCCGGCTTCGTGCATCCGGATAGCAGCAGCACGGCGATGGCCGCTGCGGCGCATGCGTATCGCTTCACTGCGTCGCGCCCTTCGAAAAGCGTCGTCGAAACAGCATCGGCTTTCAGCCGATACGTCATTTTAAGAACGTCATCTGCACGACCTTGACGATCACGAGCCCGACCGCAAGCACCAGATAGCCGCGCAGCACGCCCATCCAAATGCGCGTCGACAGCGTGATTCGCGGCGCGGGCAACGCGTCAAGCGGCGGCATCCGCCACGTGTCGCGCAGGCTGCGCTCCACCGGTGCAGCCGGCCGCGCGCCGCCGCGCTTGCGCAGCGCGAGCGTCGCGGCATAACCGAGCACCGCGAGCAGCGTGCCGCCCGCGAGCACTTCGAGCATCGTCTCGCCACTGATGTCCGGATACAGCACCGATGCCGTCAGAATGATCGACAGCATCACCAGCATCCAGATCACCGCGCCCGTGAACAGGTTCAATCTCGTCGAATTGACCCACGGCCCGAGCACCGCACGATCGTTGCACAACAGCAGCAGGAACACGGTCGCGCTCGGCAGCAGCACGCCCGCGAGCGTCTGCACCGCTTCGGTCAGCAGCCCGAGCGGGCTGCCCGGAATCAGCACGAGCGCGGCCGCCGCGGCGACGATGCCGAAATAGACGAAATAGAACCCCTTCGCATCCGACACGCTGCGATGCAGCGAATGACGGATCTTGAACACGTCGCCGATCGCATAGGCCGTCGCGAGCGACACTGCCGCGGCGCCGATGATCGACGCGTCGAGCAGCGCGACCGCGAACAGTGTCGCGCTCGTGTGGCCGGCGTACTTCGCCAGGCCCGCGATCACGCCGCCTGCATCGCTGAAGTTGCCGTATTCCTGCTTGCCCGCGTAAAGCGCTGCGCAAAACGAGATCATCGCGATCGCGCCGATCATCACGAATACGATGCCGATCCACAGGTCGGCCTTCTCGTATTTCATGAAGCGCGGCGTGATCCGCTTGTCGATCACGTAACTCTGCTGAAAGAAGAGCTGCCACGGCGCGATCGTCGTGCCGACGATGCCGATCACCAGCAGCATCACGTCGGAAAGCTTCGCGTGCGCGGGCCAGCTCGGCACGACCAGATCGCGCGCGATTTGATGCACGGGCGGGTGGATCGTGACGAGCACGGGCACGAGCAGCAGGCTCGCCAAGCACAGCCCGATCGCGAAGCGCTCGAAGCGGCGGAAATCGCCGGTGCTGACGGCCGCCATCGTGAGCGCCGCCGCGATGCACACGCCCGCGATCTTCGATACGCCGAAGAAATCGAGCACGAACGTAATGCCGATGAATTCGGTGACGATCGTCAGCGCGTTCAGGATGAACAGGTCGATCACGCTAAACGCGCCCCAGAACTTGCCGAAGCGCTCAAAAATCAACCGCGCGTGGCCGACGCCCGTGACCGCGCCAAGACGCAGCACCATCTCCTGATTGACAAACAGCACGGGCACGAGCAGCAGCAGCGTCCAGAGCAGCGACGTGCCGTAGTTCTGGCCTGCCTGCGTATAAGTGCCGAACGCGCCTGCGTCGTTATCGCCGACCATCACGATGAGGCCCGGCCCGAGAATGGCGAGCAGCGTGCGCAAGCGCGCCCACCAGCCGCTGCGCGGCGCGGTGTCGTGGTGCGCGATCGTGCCGAGCGCGCCCTTGATGTCGCCCAGATGCGCGTGATCGAGAACGGCGCTGGGCTCCAGCGCAATCGGTGGAGAGAGATCGGTTGGCGTGGACATGTGTTTGCTCCGATAAGCGTGTAGTCGTTAAGCCGCGCATCGAGCCGACATAGGCAAACGCGCGCACCGCCGGGCGGCGGCATCGCTTGCCTATGTCGAAACGCGCAGCGGGCTCAGAAAATCAATGTTTTCAGGCGCTGCCAGAATGTGGCGTGTGCCGGCTTGCCTGCGGCATCGAGCGACAGCATCGCGTCGTAGTGAAGGCGCGATTCTTCAACGTGCGGCAGTTGTGACAGAAGCAGACCGAATTGCATGACGAGGCTCCGGGCGAGTGTTCTCGCGTCGAGGAAAGCCAGGTGCCCGGTGCATGCGCGATGCGCGATCGGTCGAGCCCCACGCGCTTCCCTTAATGGTCGAAATCGAAACGATTCAGGATTGGGCGTATGGGATAACTGTCACTGTCCGGCATGTCGGCTCCTTGTATTCAAAAGGGCATCGTCGGGCGCATGCGCGCGATGCGAATACGCCATGCGCGCGCGTGCGCGACGCCCGACGCAGCCGAAGCAGTGTCGGGCGAACGCGCGCTGCTTGGGCGGGCAGCTCGCGGCGTTGCCGAATGCGCGCGTGCAAAGGCAGCGCGCTCATGCGGCGCGAATCAAGGGTGCACGGACGAAGGAAACGGGAGTACTACGGCGCGCACCGTCTGCCAGATCGGCAGGACGGCGGCGCAAAGAGGGCGCGGACGTCTTGCCGTTCAGGCGGAGAAATTGCTCGAAGGTCGACTACTGCCAGTGTCCAAGGCATCGGCCCCATCTGTGGAGATGGCCGGATTCTAGGTAGGCGGCGGATCGAAAGTCAATCGCCAATGATTGGTATCGCAAAAAAAATTTCGGCCGCGCGCCGGCTGTAAGTTTTGGCGCAATGAAATCGAGCCCGATGCTTTCAATGTCGCGCACGCCGTGTCGCATGCAAGCCCGGCCCAAAACGCTGGCACCGCGAATGCGTGCCGGCCCGCATACCGGCCGGCTCGGCATTTTTATTCGTATTTTTACTTGCATGCGTATCGATAGGCCGCATACAATCCGCCGCAATTCTTTATCGAAGGAGCGTCCCACGTGGACACGTGCCCTAGTAGTGAAAGTCTGAAGCCGGCTCATGCCGGCCGCGCCATCGCGAGATAGCCGCTGGGGTTTCCTTCGCCGCTAACTCGCGCCAGTCGAGTTAGCGCGCTTCATCGCCGACGGCTTTCGCCTGTCCGGCCGCACGCAGCACGCTTGCTCTGTTTCGTCGTCGTCAGCGTTCCGCCGGACGTGTGCACGACGTCGCGTGTCGTCCGACGTGCGCCGTAGCGCACGGGAGCGCAGTCATGCTTGTTCCATTCGTTGCCGCCAAACTCAGGCAATATGCCGATCCGTCCACCCGCCAGCACGGCATTTCGGCCATCCCGCCGCTTGCGCAAGCCGTAGGCCCCGACTCGCCGCAACGCGCCGATCATCGCGTCGGGCCCGCGACGTGGGCGATCGTCGCGGCCGCCGCATTCGCCATCGCGCTCGCGGCGCTGCTGATTCAAGCAAGTTTTCGCATCGGCCTGCATCAATCGATTCGCATGAGCTGGTGGTTCTCCTAGTCCGCCAGCCAACCGCCGGTTGGCCGCGGCCGGCGGGTTTTTCCAAGCAGCAGGCGGCCGCCATGCCCAGGCGCTTCAGCTCAACAAGCAACGATTCGTCATGCAGAAAACCATTCATCACATGCTCGCAAAATCCGGCGCCGTCACCAGCCTGCCGTTGCTGCTGTCGCTCGGCGTCGTGCAGCCGGCGCTCGCGCAGACGGCAACCGCCACGCCGGCAACATCTGAAAGCGCCGCGCCTGCGCCAGCCGCTGCGGATCAGGCTCAGGCTGCAACGGCCGGGGCCGCTGACGGCTCATCCGCCGCGCAACGCGCGCAAGCCGCACCCGAAGCGCACTCCGCACCCGCGCCAGGCGATCAGCCCGCCGAAGCGCCTGCGCCAACCGGCTTCTGGGAACGCTCGAATCTGCTCGGCGATATGGGCGGCCTGCGCAGTAAGCTCGGCGATCACGGCATCACGCTCAGCGTGCAGGAAACCAGCGAATATCTGAACAACCTGTCGGGCGGCACGAAACGCGGCGGCGCCTACGGCGGCCTCATGCAATTCGGTTTCAGTCTCGATACCGACAAGGCGTTCGGCCTGCCGGGCGGCACGTTCAACGTCTCCGCGCTGCAGATCCACGGCACGAGCCTGACGCAGCGCAACTTGCAATTGCTGCAGACGGCAACCGGCATCGAGGCGGAATCGACGACCCGCCTCTGGGAGCTGTGGTATCAGCAAGCGTTCGCGGGCGGCCGCACGGACGTGAAGATCGGCCTGCAGAGTCTCGACCAGGAATTCATGGTGAGCCAGTACGCCAGCACCTTCATCAACGCGACCTTCGGCTGGCCGGTGCTGCCGTCCGCCGACATGCCGGCGGGCGGCCCCGCCTATCCGCTGTCGTCGCTCGGCGTGCGGCTGCGCGTGAAGCCGTCCGATGCATGGACGGTGATGGCGGGCGTGTTCGACGGTAATCCGGCAGGCGGGCCGGGCGATCCCCAGCAGCTCAACCGTCACGGCACGAACTTCAACCTGGGTAATGGCGCGCTCTTCATCGGCGAGTTGCAGTACGCGCTCAACGCGCCGCCCGCCGCCCCGAAGACGCCGCCGCCCGCCGGCCTGCCCGGCATGTATAAACTCGGCTTCTGGTATAACACCGAGCGTTTCGACGATCCGCGCTACGACACGAACGGCGTGCCGCTCGCGAGTCCGGCAAGCAGCGGCGCGCCCGCGACGCATCGCGGCAACTATGGTTTCTATGCGCTTGCCGATCAGATGGTGTGGCGGCCGAACGCGGACAGCCCGCGCTCGCTGAACGTGTTCGCGCGCGTCATGGGCGCGCCGGGCGATCGCAATCAGGTCGATTTCGCATTCAATGCCGGCGTCACGCTGAAGGCGCCGTTTGCGGGCCGCGACAACGACACGGCCGGCGTTGCGATCGGCTACGCCAAACTCGGCGCGCGCGCGCGCGGATTCGACGGCGATACCGGTGTCTACTCGACGCCCGGCTATCCGGTGCGCCGCGCCGAGACCCTGCTCGAAGCGACTTACCAATATCAGGTGACGCCGTGGTGGCAATTGCAAGCCGACTTTCAGTATGTATTCCGGCCGGGCGGCGGCATCCCGAATCCGAACGAGCCGGGCGCGCGGATCGGCGACGAGGCGATCATCGGGCTGCGCACGACGATTTTGTTCTGATCCCGCCGGCGGGACGCTCGCCGTGGAGCGGTTGGGTAAGCGCGACGGTGACGCAGCGCCGGTTCCAATTGGCAAGGCCGGTTTGACCGATGGCGAAATTCCGCGCCGGCGCCGCATCAGCAGGCTAAGCGAGCAACACGGCCGCCAACACCGCGCAAACCCGGCCTCGGCCAACGTTCGCAGCGGCCGCACAAGCCGCGCCCGGCCTCTCTTCCCCGCGACGCGTCACGCCCCGGGCGCAGGTCGAACCGCGCAACCGGCCATTCGCCCGAATAGCCGCGCACCTTGCGCTCGACCGGCGTGCGCTTCAGCCTGCCTCCACAATCAGTGCACATCGCGCGCGCTGGGCGCTGCCACCGTGCCCGCCACACCTTTATGCCGCCCCTTTATGCCGCCTCCTCCGACGATGCGCGCAGCCGCTGCGTCCTCCAGATCTGGAACCCCCTGGACGCAAGCTCGATCAGAAACGACTTCAATCCGCTTTCGTCCGGAATCGGACGGCGGCCCTTGGCAATCCGATGCATTTGTCGCGAATACCACGTGATTTCGAGCGAGCCGAGACTGTCGAAATATTTGATGCCCGTGGTAAGCGGCTTGATGCGATGAAGCGTTTCTTCGCCGCGCAGCAGCCGCGCCGGCGCATCGGGCTCGATCGTGAAAATACGGCCGAGGCCGATCAAATCGAGCGCGCCGGCGTGCAATGGCGCCGTCATCCCGGCAAGGCTGCGAAATCCGCCCGTGACCATCAGCGGCACGCGAACCTCGGCGCGCACCTTCTCCGCGAATTCCAGAAAATACGCTTCGCGCGCGACCGTCGACGCCTTACGTTGGCCGACCTGCATCACCGGTTCCTCATAAGTGCCGCCGGAGATTTCCACGAGATCGATACCGGCCTGCGCGAGCGCGCGGATCACGTCGAGCGACTCTTCCTCGGTAAACCCGCCGCGCTGGAAATCGGCGGAATTCAGCTTGATCGAGACCGGAAAATCCGGGCCGACGCGTCGGCGCACTTCGTGGTACACCGCGAGTACGAAGCGGCGGCGCTTCTCGGCGTTGCCGCCCCAATCGTCATCGCGCTGATTGTGATGCGGCGACAAAAATTGGCTGATCAGATAGCCATGCGCGCCGTGCAGTTGCACGCCGGTAAAGCCCGCCTGCTTGGCGATCGCGGCGGCCGTGCCGAAGCGCGTGATGATGTCGTCGATTTGCGCGGCCGTCAGCGCGCGCGGCACCGGGAAGTACGGCGCGAGCTTCGGCCCGAAACCGATCGCCGAAGGCGCGACGGTTTCGCGGTTGAGCCCGCGCATCGCCTGCTTGCCGGGGTGGTTGAGCTGCATCCACAATTCGCCGCCATGCGCGGTGCCGGCCGCCGCCCACTCGCGCAGGCGCGGCAGATCGCGCTCGTCCTCGATCACGACGTTGCCCGGCTCGCCGAGCGCGTGGCGGTCGATCATCACGTTGCCGGTCAACAGCACCCCCGCGCCCGAATACGACCAGCGCCGATACAGCGTGATCAGCTCCGGCGTCACGCAGCCGTCGGCATTAGCGAGCGTCTCGGTGAGCGCCGATTTCGCAAGACGATTTTTCAACACCGTGCCGTTGGGCAACGTGAGCGGCTGCGACAGGACCGCGCTCATATCCGGGGCAGGATCTGACATGTTGCAACTCTCCGGTTAAACAGACAAAACCATCAAAAAACGAATCATTCTTCAATGGCGGAATCGGCATCGTAGGTTCTAAAAAAGAACTTTGCAAGCGAAGTAAAACGGCAAACCGTTTGACCGCAGCAACAAGATTGGCCCGCGTGCGTTTGGGCCGTGCGCGTCGCGTATGTCACGGTAAGTCACTGTATGCCGCGATCTGGCGATGAGAAATTCGGCTTGGCGCTTGTCTTCGGCTGGCCCTCGCTCCCGTCCGCGCCAATCCGCCGATCCGCCCCCGCTCCTCGGCGTGCCGGCGAACTCGTCACGCCGCGGCATGAACAAGCGCAGCCGACGCAGCATGCATCGACGATTTGTCAGGCAATCCGAAGCAATTTGTCATTCGCGCGTCATCGGAAAGTCGGCTCCGCGTTTTATCGTGGTCCCTTCGGTCTCGTGCAAGCGATGCGCGCCATCACCGCGAAGCGTCGCCATTGCCTCGCATGGCCGGATACGGCATGCTGGGACGAACGCTCGATACGCTCAGCCGTTCTGCCCGGCCCCTGCCGATGAGAGTCGCATTCACGCGGAGCTATCAGCTTGGTCCCCGTCACCACCGCCGTTCGCCGTCCCAGCCGCCCAGACACGCATGCCACCGCCCACGCACGCCCATTCGCACGGGGGACCGCACGATGAAGACGCGCGCGTGGCTCACCGGGGCAATTGCCGCGCTGCTTGCGGCTGAGTTGTTCTCGTTCGGCGATATCCGGCACACCGCCGCGAGCATTGCCTCGCAGCTCGCTGCGATGCTCGCGGCGCTCTGCGCGCTGAGCGCGCTGCTCGGCTGCGTCTACACGTTGCTGGCGGGCGCGCTCACGCGGCGCTTCTTCGCGCGCGCGCCACGCGAGCCGCGACATTGTCCGCCCGTGACGATCGTCAAGCCGCTGCATGGCACCGAGCAAGCGTTGTTCGCGAATCTCGCGAGCTTCTGCGAGCAGCGCTATGACGGCCCGATCCAATTCCTGTTCGGCGTGCACGACCGCAACGACCCCGCGCTGCGCACAGTCGAAGCGCTATGCCGCGCCTTTCCGCACGCACGCGTGACGACGATCGCCGACGCGCGCCTATACGGCCCGAACCGCAAGATCGCCAACCTCGTCAACATGCTGCCGGCTGCCACGCATGATTTGTTGATCTTCGCGGACAGTGACGTGAGTGTCGGCCCCGATTACGTGCGCCACGTCGTCGGTGAACTCGAACAGCCCGGCGTCGGGCTCGTGACCTGCGCGTACCGCGGCCGGCCCGATCCGGGGTTCTGGCCGCGCATCGAATCGCTCGTGACCAATCATCATTTCCTGCCCGGCGTCGTCACGGGCCTCGCGCTCAAGCTCGCGCGGCCGTGCTTCGGACAGACCATCGCGATGCGCCGCACCACACTCGACGCAATCGGCGGTCTCACGCAATTCGCACACCATCTCGCCGAGGATCATGCGATCGGCGAAGCGGTGCGCGCGCACGGCGAACGCGTATCGGTGCCGCCGTTCGTCATCGAGCATGGCTGCGTCGAAACGAGCGCGAAACGGCTCGCCACGCACGAACTGCGCTGGAGCCGCACGATTCGCGCCGTCGATCCGCTCGGCCATCTCGGCCTGATCGTCACGCATCCGTTCGCGCTCGCGCTGTTGAGCGCCGTGCTGTCCAACGGCGCGTGGTGGTCCTGGGCGCTCGTGCCGATCGCGCTGGCCGCGCGCTTGGCTGCCAAATACGCAACCGATCGCGCCGTGCGGCAGCCGGTGCGCGACCCGTGGCTACTGCCGCTCGCCGATCTGGTCGCATTCGGCGTCTTCGTCGCGAGCTTCTCGTCGTCACGCGTGATCTGGCGCGGCTTGAGTTTCGATGTCGATCGCGACGGCCGCTTGTGCCCCGCCCCCGAAAAACGCCCGAACACATAGCGCCGCCGGCCCGCCGCATTACTTCGTCATGCAAAACGAATCGATCCCGCAGCAAACGCCGATACAGCCGCACGCGCCGCGCCGGCGCGCGCTCAAGCATGCCGGGCGTATCGCAGCGCTCGCCGGCCTCGCGCTGTCGCTCTGGCTCGTCGCGCGCGACAATCCCGCTGCTGTGCTTGCGTTGATGCGTGCCGCGGGTGCCGGGCTCGTCATCGCCGCCGCCGCGCATCTACTGCCGATGCTCGCCAACGCCAAGGATTGGCAAACGCTGTTCGCCCCGGCCAGCCGGCCGGGGTTCGCCGCGATGCTGCGGCTCGTGTGGATTCGCGAATCGATCAACGGGCTGCTGCCTGTTGCGCGGATCGGCGGCGAATTCGTGTCGTTCCGCCTGCTGCGCGCGCTCGGCATCAGTGCGCCGGCATCGGCGGCAAGCCTGGTCGCCGATATCCAGCTCACGCTGATCAGCCAAGCGCTGTTCGCGCTCGCAGGCGTCGGTTATCTGCTGACGCGCACGGCGTCGAGCACGCTGCACGTCGCCGGTATGTTCGCGTGGGGGCTTGCCGCGCTCGCGCCGCTCGTGATCCTGTTCGCGCTCGTCCAGCATGCGAAGCCATTCGAACGCGCGATGCAGGCGCTCAATCGCGTCGCCGGCGGCCAACTCACGTCGCTCGTCGAACGCTCCGCCCAGGTCGACGACGCGCTCAAGGCGATCTGGCGGCAGCGCGGCGCCGTGGTGCGCTATCTGTTCGTCTGGCAGCCGCTGCAGCATTTAGCGACGTCGCTCGAAATCTGGCTCGCGCTGCATTTTCTCGGCGCGCATCCGTCGCTCGTCGATGCGCTTGCGATCGAGGCGTTGATCCAGGCGGTCAGCAGCGCCGCGTTCTTCGTGCCGGGCGGGCTCGGCGTGCAGGAAGGCGGCTTCGTGCTGATCGGCGGCGCGCTCGGGCTCGATCCGGCAACCTGCCTCGGGCTCGCGGGAGCGCGGCGCATCCGCGATCTGCTGATCTTCGTACCCGGGCTCTTCGCGTGGCAATTCGCCGAGGCGGCGGTCACGGCACGCAAATCCTGAGTGTCATCCCCGCGCGCGGCCCGCGAATGCGCGCACGTCACGCGATCTTCAATTTCCGCGCGCATAATCAGGCTTGGCCGTATTCGATCTGGAATGCGTACTATTTTGCGACAGGTAGCTTCAGCGCCGAGTCGCGGAACTCACGCAGCCACATGGCCGGCCTGCCGACGCGCTACGCGGTGTGCGCTACCCCTCTTTCCGTTCACACCAAATTCAAGTAAGGTTGCCAAGCTGCTGCCCGGCGCGGCATGCAGCGGTCACTGCCAGCCGTGGCTTACCGGCAAACGAACAAGAAAATTCGAGATAACCAGGAGAGAGGGCATGCGTTGGCAATATCCCGTCGCGGCGCTCGCGATCGCCGCGCTCGTATGGACTGGCGTGCGCATCGCATCGACCGATGCGGCGTCTTCCACCGGGCCGGCAGGGCATCCGCAGCCGGCCTCCCCCGCGCAAGTGGCCAACGCATTCTCCGCGGCCTCGGCGGCCGCGTCGCGCGGCGCGCCGCCGCCACCGCTTCCCCCACGCGTGACCGAATACATCGCGCACGAATACGCGAACTCCGCCAGCACGCGCGAGGCACTCACGCAAATCGCCCATGGCTGGAGCCAGGCAGTCAACAACGTCCACAATCCCGACGACGCCAAGGTCGCGGGCAACGCAATCGCCCAGGGCATCGCGTGCGCGCTCAGCCCGGGCGTGCTGACGAAGGCGGGCGTCGATCCGCAAACGATGCTCGATCGGATCAAGAGCACGCGCGCGATCATGCTCGACACCGAAGCCGACACGCTTGCCTACATTCGCTTCCAATCGCTCGCGGGCGGCCAGTATTTCAATGATCCCGGCCCCGCGTCATGCAGTTTCAATCCGGCGTCGCTGCCGAATTGAATTCACCGCCCTGATGTTTTCCCCTACCCAGGAGGAGCTGTCCGATGAAAAAGTTAGCAACGCTGATGATCGCCGGCTCGCTGCTCGCGCTGCCGTATGTGCCGCTGCTGAACGCGGCACGGGCCGCGACGGCTGCGCCCGGTTCGGCAATCGTGTTCGTCAACGGCATCAACAACACATTCGACGATGCGCTCGCGAGCCTGCAAGTATTGAAAAACGAACTGAACACGCGCGATGCGGGCAACACGTACGTGTATGGCAACGCCTACAACGCAACACAAGGCACCCTCGGCGATCTTTATCAGGTGTTCAAACAAAAGTCGGTCGAAGGGTCCAGTCCGGCGGACTTCTGGCGGGCGATCGACGGTGGCAGCGTCCCGTCGAGCGGCATGGACGCCGCACTCGAGCAGAAATACGTGTCGATCCTGACGCAAAACAATATCCCCGAATTGCCGGATCATCTGAATCAATATCGCACGTACTTGCAGCAGAACCGCAAGGTCGTGCTGGTTGGCCATTCGCAGGGTTCGCTGTATGCGAACTTCGAGACGAACCTCCTGATCACCGGGCCGGAACGGGCGCAGGGCAAGATCACGACGGTCAACGTCGGCAATGCGGCGCGCTATCTGCTGCCGGGCTCGAGCTATCTGACGTCCACGTCCGATACGGTGATCGGCAGCCTCGGCATCGTGCAGACGGTCATGCCCGCGAATTTCTCGATGGGCCCGCATCTGCTCACCGACCCGTTCGGCCACTCGTTCGTGCAAATCTATATGAACCAGTCGTTCGCGGCAGCCAAGCAGATTCTCACGCAGGTATCGCAACAAGCGAACAGCCCGGCACTCGCCGCGCGCTGAAGCGAAACGGCGCGAAGCAAAACGGCCCGCTTTGAACTGCATGCCCAAAGTTGGAGGCCAATCCAACTTTGGGACGGCCATTCATTTGCGCGGGCCGTTTCTTTGTCGCTCGAATCAAACGGGATGCCGCGCCGCCATCAGAAGATGTTGCGCAGCCCGATCGACACGCCGGTCTGGTTGTTGCGTCCCGGCAGCTCGACCGTCGCCGCACCGGTCACCTTGCTGAAATCTACCGTGCCGTAAATTTCGGTGCGCTTCGACAACGCATACTCGGCCAGCGCAACGCCCGTATAGCGGTTGCCGCTCGCGAGCTGGCCGCTCGCGTTCGTCGCATTGCGCATATGGTCATAGTAGAACGCGCCTGTCAACGTAAGCGCAGGCGTTGCCTGCCAGCTCACGCCGGCGAACGGGCCGTCGTCGATCCGGCCCGTGCCCTTCGGCGCGCCGTTCGCGAACAGCCCCTGCTGTTGCACGAGCAAGCCGTCGACAAAACCCGTATCGTCCTTCGAGCGTAAATAGCCCGCGTAGAGTTTCACGGTGCTGAACGCGTAGACGACGTTCGCGTGATAGATCGTCTGCTTGCGGCTGGAATTGTCGCTGTTCTGCTGAACGCCCGCCGCTATGCTGATCGGCCCCGCCACATACGACAGCGAAAAGCCGTACATATTGCCCGCGCCCAAATGGCCCGGAATCTGGCCAGAGAAGCCGCCCGTGCCGGTCGACGTCGAATCGGTGCCGAACGAGTAGATCGCGCCGAGCGTCAGGCCGCCAAACGTGCCGCGATACTTGATCGAATTATCCGCATAGAGCCCCGCGCCGAGCGCGACCGGCAGCCATGCGTTCTCGAGATAGTTGCCGACCGTCAACGGATCATACGTATCGCTCAGCAGATCGAACAACACAGTTTTCTGGCGGCCGAGCGTGAGCGTGCCGTACTGGCTCGACAGGCCGACATAGGCGGCGCGGTTGAACATCCGGTGGCGGTCCGAGAACGATCCGTCCTGCAGGTTCATGCCGCTTTCGAGATTGAAGATCGCCTTCAAGCCGCCGCCGAGATCCTCGTTGCCGCGCAGGCCGATGCGGCTGTTCGTGATCGCGCCGTTCGTCATGAACACGCGGCCATCGTTATTGGCGTTCGAATTGGTCAGATAGCGCACGCCGACATCCGCAACGCCCCAAAGCGTCACCGAGCTTTGCGCGATGGCTTGCTGGCTTGCGAGCGCCAGCATCGCCCCTGCTGCACCCCCCGCGATTCTAGTCATTGGTTTCATTGATTGTCCTGTATGAACTGTCTCCGTCTCCCGCACTCGGCCATGGCCGCAGCAGGCTTCGCCGTCACGCGCGACGAGCCCGCAAATCATATGACGATGTCGGCTCCGGCCAAAAAAAGACCATGCCGGATGGGCGGCGTTGTCGTCATTGCGCAACGGTGGGCGGCGGCCGGCGGTTCGCCGCGACGTTCGGCCGGCCCTCGGGCGCTCAGGCAGTCAGCCACGCCGGGCGTCGCGCTCGCAAAAGCGCAGGCGGTTGCCGAACGGATCGGCAATCTCCATCACTCGCCCCAGTCGTGGCGCTCGACCGACGGGCGCGCATAGGCGTAGCGCTTGGCGTGAAGCTCGTCGCGCAGCGCATCGATGCCTTCGAGCGGCGCGAAGACCGTCGAGCCCGGCGTCGCATCGCCGTGGTGTTCGCTCAGATGCAGGATCAGATCGCCGCGCCGCACCTGCGCGTAAAGCGGCAAGCCGGGCTCGAAGCGATGCTCCCATTCGAGCGCGAAACCGAGGAAATCGACGTAAAACTCCTTCGCCTTCGGTTCGGAGAAGATTCGCAGCACAGGAATCGCAGATGAAAATTGCATCGAGGCACCCTTTCTGTCGGGATTCGCTGACGCCCGCGCGTATCGGGTATGCATGGATGCGGCAGCGGATGCGTGGCCCACCGTGCGCATGCGCGCGCGCATGCACCGTGCGCCGTGCGTCATTCGCCGTCCTGCGCGGGCGCGCGCGCGCCGCGCCGCGCACGCCGGATGATCTCCGCGAATGCCGCAATCAGCAGCAGCACCGCGCCCCATAGCGCATTGCCGCCGGTCAAGCGCGTCAGCAGGCCGCCCAGCACCGCGCCGAACAGGAAACAGAAACTGATGATCGCAAGCAACGCCGAGTCGTGCAGCACCCGTGCGTCGTAGCGGGGAATCAGGCCGGCGAACAGCAATTGCGCGGCGCGGCGCAGATTGCCCGTCGTCATCACCGATGTATAGGACAGGCTCTCCAACTGAGTAAACGACAACGTTTGCAGCGTCGCGACGAACGAGATGCCCGGAATCAGCCACGCGCTCGACCACTCAGGCCAGCCGCACGAAGCGAGCGCAAGAAACACGATCTCCACGCACAGCGCAACGAATGCCGTGTGCCGGACCCAGCCCTTTTGCGCAGCGAGCCCCAGCAAATGCGAGACGAACACCGCGAGCACGAATCCACCGAGCGGCGGCACATGATGCAGCGCCTGCGCCCAGTCGCCCGCCGATACGTTGATGCCGAGCAGCGCGACATTGCCCGTCATCGTATTCGCGAACACACGGCCATGACCGACATACGTATACGCGTCGAGAAAGCCGCCCGACAGTGTCAGCAGCGCTGCGACGCTCAGGTTGCGGCTGGCGGCATCGAGGTTCATGACCGCACGCCGCTCATACTTGCTTCAGACAGCACACCTTGCGCACGAAACCACCCGCATGCCTCTATCCTGCCGCCGGCGAGCCGGATACGCTTCACCGTCGGGTCCATCTTGAACGTGATGGACAAACCGTTGAGCGCCAGCTCCTTGCCACTCGCGGCCGTGCCGGCGCCGGCGAACGTGTTGCCGTTCGCGTCCCTGACGATTGCCGTTGCTGCATCCGCAGCCGCGGCAGTCGACGCGTTGGCAGCCGGCCATTCATATGCGCAGTGCGCGCAAATATAATGACCGCCGTCGGTGCAGGTGTTGTCCATCGCGCATGGCGGGCACGCGAAAGGTGTCGGCTTCATAGGCGCAGCCTGGTTTCCGATTGGTCGAATGCGCGCCAGTATACCCGCCGCCCCCGGCCCCTCCCATCACGTCTCAACACTTTGCCTTGTCATGACTGCCGTCCAATTCTTTCTGCGCTATACCGCCGTGCCGTTCATCGCCATCGTGCTCGTCGTCGTGTGGGCGCTCAACCGCGAAGCCGATGAGATCGATGCGCGCCAGTACGCGGCGCTCGCCGCCGCCTATCCCGGCTTCACGCCGGATCTGCGCGATGAAGTTGGACAGGCGATGCGCGACGGCAAGCTGACGAAATCCGACTACGCGTCGATCGTGCGCGACTCGCTGAACCACGGCTTCGTGCTCGACTGGTCCGCACCCGGCGCCGGCCTCGCAGCCGAGCGCGCCCGGCTGCTCGGCCTCGTGAAGGGCGACGCGCACGATACGGCGCCCTGAGCACGCGCAGCGCGCCATGAATACCTCTGCGTCGTGGCAGCGCCCCTGCTCAAGCGACGAAACCGCTCGCCACGCCCAGCAGCGCGCCGCCCGCCAGCAGCCAAAGCGGATGCACACGCGTGCGGTACGCGAGCGCCGCGCTTGCCGCGGTGATCCCCCATTGCAGCGCCGAATGGTTCGAGGCTTCGGTAATCAACACCGCGCTCGCGATAACGAGGCCGGCCGTCACCGGCATCATCCCTTGCTGAACATAGCGGCGCCACGGCTTGTCCTTGAAGCGCTCCCATGCATGCAGCACGAGCATGGTCACAACCGACGACGGCCCGAATTTCGCGATCGACGACACGGCAAGCCCCGGCCATCCCGCGACATGCCAGCCGACAAGCGGCACGATCATCATGTTCGGGCCCGGCGCGGCCTGGGCAAGTGCGAACAGCGCGGAGAACGCCTGCGCGCTCATCCAGTGATGCACGTCGACGACTTGGCGCTGCATCTCCGGCAAGATCGTGTTGCCGCCGCCGAACGCGAGCAGCGAAAGCTGGGCGAAAATCGTCGCGAGCGCGGCAAGCGTGCTGCTCATTGGTGTGCTCCCGGCGGGTTGGGGTCAACGTTGGCGGCCGAGCGCGGGTTCGTGGCGTTCGTGGCGTTCGTGGCGTTCGTGGTGTTCGTGGTGTTCGTGCCGTTTGTGGCATTCGCGGCATTCGCGGCGGCGCCGCCTTCGCTCCCGCGCGTACCGCGCTGCGCGCGCGATGCAAGCCAGATGCTCACCGGCGTCAGTACCAGCATCGTCGGCAGCAGCGCGATGCGCAGCCCGGCGATCGCGACGACCGCAAGCGCCGCAATACAAGCCGCCTGGCGCGCATGACGCAGCGGCTTCGCCACTTTCCCCGCCATCGCGATCAACAGGCCCGCCGCCGCGGCCGCCAGGCCGCCGAATAAATGCTGTACCTGCGGATGCTGCTGCGTCTTCGCATACAGCACGCCCAGCGCGACAACCACGAGCGTCGGCCCGGCAACGAGGCCCATCAGGCCCGCGAGCGCACCCGGCACGCCGCGAAACCGCATCCCGACGGCCACCGACAGGTTGATCACGTTGCCGCCGGGCAGAAACTGGCACAAGCCGAGCAGATCAGTGAACTCGTCGGCGCTAAGCCAGCGGCGCTCCTCGACAAGCGCGCGCCGCGCAAACGGCAGCGCACCGCCAAACGATATCAGCCCAAGGCCGAGAAACCCGATGAATAAATCGGCAACGCTGATCGCCCGCGCGCCGGAAACAGGTTCGAGCGGAGATTGCATAGGGACCCTCGCGATTTCGATGTGCGGAGATTACGCCCGTTCATCGCGCGTGCAAAACGATTTTGCCGACATGCGCTTGTGATCTAAAATCACAAGCATGGCACGCGATCTCCCCCCTTTTCCTGCATTGAAAGCCTTCGAGGCTGCTGCAAGACATGAAAGTTTCAGTGCCGCAGGCGAAGAACTGCATGTGACTCACGGTGCCATCAGCCGTCAAATCGCCGCATTCGAAGCGTGGCTCGGCAAGCCGGTATTCCACCGGCACGGCAAACGCGTGAAGCTCACCGACGAAGGGCGCCGCTATCTCGTGACAGTCGAGGCGGCATTCGACAGCATCGCGCTTGCGACCGAGCAACTGCGCCACACCGGCGCGGCGCGCGTGCTGCGCATCGATGCGCTGCCTACTTTCGCGATGAAATGGCTGCTGCCGCGCCTGTCGCGGTTCCAGCGCGACACACCGAACGTCGAACTCAAATTGTCGACATCAAATGCGCCGCTTGGCGCGCTAGACGGTTTTGACGTCGCCATCCGCCGCGGGCCCGGCCGCTGGCCGAATTGCGCAAGCGGCCGCTTTCTCGACGAAAGCTTGATTCCCGTCTGCAGCCCGGCGCTGCTCAAGCGTGCGCCGATCGCAAGCGCGGACGATCTCGCGCGCCACGTGCTGCTGCATTCGGATACGCGCCCCGGCGCATGGCGCGAATGGTTCGCCGCGGCGGGCGTGCCGATGAGAAACCGCAAGAAACAGTCGTTCGACCATTTCTATCTGGCGCTGCAAGCGGCGGTGGATGGCCTCGGCGTCGCGCTCGGGCCGCTACCGCTGATGGCCGACGAACTCGCGAGCGGCCGGCTGGTGACGCCGCTGCCGGGCCCGAGGATCGCGGCGCGCAGCTACTGGTGGATCGCGCCGCGCGAGGCGTCCGGTGAAGCGCTCGTCAACCGGTTTTGCGCGTGGCTCGAAGCGCAGGCCGATGCCGGCTGAACGCCGGCGCGACGGCGATCTGGCGCACGGCCCGCCGCAGCCCGGCTGCGTCGGCAGCCGGCGGCGCGAAGCGGCGAGCGGATGACGCATTGCTTGGAGCGCCTCCACTGCGTGAAGCATGCGTCCGCGCTAGCGCGCGCACGCTCAAACCACCGGCCCCGGCTCCTTCTCCTTGCGCAGCAGCGCGTAAAGAACGATCGCACCGAACGTCGCGGTGCCGATTCCGCCGAGCGCGAAGCCGCCGAATTTGACCGAAAAATCGCCCGCGCCCAGCACGAGCGTGACCGCAGCGACAATCAAATTGCGGTTGTCCGAGAAATCAACGCGGTTGACCACCCAGATCCGCGCGCCCGTCACCGCGATCAGCCCGAACACGACGATCGACACGCCGCCCAGCACCGCCTGCGGAATCGTCTGGATCAGCGCGCCAAATTTCGGCGAGAAGCCGAGCGCGACCGCGATCAGCGCGGCGGCAACGAACACGAGCGTCGAATAGATCCGGGTAACCGCCATCACGCCGATATTCTCCGCGTAGGTCGTCACACCCGTGCCGCCCGCGCTGCCTGACACGATCGTTGCAAGTGCGTCGCCGATGAACGCGCGGCCGACGTAGCGGTCCAGATTGCACCCCGTCATCGCGCTCACCGCCTTGATATGGCCGAGATTTTCCGCGACGAGGATGACCGCGACGGGCGCGATCAGCGCAAGCGCGTGTGGATCGAATGCCGGCCGGCGAAACGCCGGGATGCCAAACCACGCGGCATGCGCGACGCTCGCGAAATCGATCGGTTTGCCGAGCCCGAGCCCGTTGGCCGCCACCGCGTAGATCGCATAGGCGATCAGCACGCCAACGAGAATCAAGAGCCGCTGCAGCATCCCGCGCGCGAACACCGCCACGCCGCCGACGCACAGCACCGTCACGAGCGCGAGCGCCGAATCGAACGCCGACGCGCTGACGCTCTTTACCGCGACCGGCGCGAGGTTCAGCCCGATCACCGCGACGATCGCGCCGGTGACGACAGGCGGCATCAGCGCCTCGATCCAGCGCGTGCCGATCACCGCGACAATCGCGCCGATCAGCGCGTAGACGACGCCGCACGCGATGATGCCGCCGAGCGCCACCGGCACGTTGGCGTTCGGCCCCGCGCCGCCGTAGCCGGTCGCCGCGATCACCACGCCGATGAACGCGAAGCTCGAGCCGAGATAGCTGGGCACGCGGCCGCCGACGAGCACGAAGAACAGCAGCGTGCCGACGCCGGACATCAGGATGCAGAGGTTCGGGTCGAAGCCCATCAGCAGCGGGGCGAGCACGGTCGAGCCGAACATCGCGACGACGTGCTGCACGCCCATCGCGGCCATTTGCGGCCAGGACAGCCGCTCATCGGGCGCGACGACCTGGGTTGCATCGGCGCGCGGCTGCAACCGCCAGCGCGGAAAATAGGAATCGGTCATCGCGGGGCTCTCCTCTGGTCCGGGTACGGCGCGCGGGAAATGGCGCGCCGCGCGAAAAATCACGCGGGAGTGTACGGAGCGGCAAACGCGATGACAAGAGAGCGCGGCGCGGACGGCAAAGCGCACGGCCGCACGAACGGTGGAACGGCCACCGCGCGGAAGCGGCGAATCCGTTGTGCGGCAAGCGCGAGCGATGGCGCAAACGCCGGCGCCGCGGCAAAAAATGCCGCAACATCCAGCAACCGGCCCAAAAGAAGCGATACGAGACGGCGCGGCACGCCGCCGCGTGCCGCTTACGGATTCAAATACTGGAACAGCGATAAATTCTGCATCTGCACAAACGTCTTCTGCGCGGCAGACAGCGCGTTCTGCACTTGCAAGAACTGGCTGATCGCGGCCGGCAGATTCGTATCGGTCAGATTCGACAGGTTGTTCGCGGTTTGCAGCGAGTTCGTCGACGTCACCGCCTGCATCGCCTTTACCTCCTGCGCGCGGCCGCCAACCGACGCCTGCACGGTCAGCACGTTCGTCATCGTATTCGTCAGCTTTGTCGACGCGGTCGCGAGCGCGTTCGTCAGCGCGGTCGACGCGACCGGATCGCTGCCGACAGGCACCTTCAGCGCGGCGATCGCCGTGTCGAGCGTCGCGAACACGTCGGTGCCCGCCTGCGGCGCGGGCGTGACGGTGAACGTGTCGCCAGGCGCGGGCTTGCCCGACACCGCCACCGTCTGGCCGCCGAGATCGATGCCCGCGCCGGGCGAATAGGGCTGGGCCGCGCCGGTGGCCGGCGGGACGACCGTATTATCCGTGACCGTATAGGTCGGCGCGGCCGCCGTGCCGCCGAACGTGATCGTGAACTGGTGCGCATTGGCCGGATCGGACGCGCTCGTGATGCTCACCGCGCCGATCGTGCCCGAGCCGGCATTGGCCGCGCCGGCGGCCGGCACCGGCAGGCTTCCCGCGAACGGCACCGAAAGGAACACGCTTGCGCCGTCGTCGCCCTGCGCGATCGTGCGCGTGTCGGCAATCTGCACGGTACGCGCGCCGGGATCGCCGCTATACGTGACGCCGCCGCCCGGCTTGTTCGAGAACGGCTGCGTTGTGGTCTGAAAGCCCGCGAACAGATAGTTGCCCGCGCCGTCCGCGGTGTTCGCGAGTGTCAGCAGATGGTCGCGCACGCCCTGGAGCTGCGCGGCGAGCGCGGCGCGGTCGGTGTCGGACAGCCCGCCGTCGCCCGCGTGCATCAGCAGGCTGTATGCGCTGTTCAACTGAGTGTTCACGCTGGCAAGCGTCGCGTCCTCCGTTTGCAGCGCGCTCAGCGCGCTTGCCTGGTTCGTCGTGTACTGCGCAAGCGCCGCCGACGCCGCCGACAACTGCACCGCCTGCGCGGCCGCGAGCGGATTGTCGGCGGGGGTGGTCAAGCTGATGCCGCTCGAGACTTGCTGGTAAAGCTGCGCGAGTTGCGCCTGCTGGTCGTTCATCATGCCGACGTTCAGGCTGTATAGCTGGGCGCTGGAAATACGCATCGCTCGTCCTCCCCGCTCAATTGAACAGACCGAGCACGGTCTGGAACAGTGAGTTCGCCGTCTGGATCACTTTCGCGTTCGCCTGATAAAGCTGCTGATATTGCATCAGGTTCGCTGCCTCCTCATTCTGGTTCACGCCGGATACCGACTGCTGCGCGGCCATGGCCTGGCCGACCAGCGCTGTCTGCGCGGCGCTCGACGCCTTCAGTTGGCTCGCCGCATTGCCGATCGCGTTCACGTAGCTCGCATACGCGCCCGTCAGCGTCGCCGTGCCGCCGTTCATTGTCTTGCCGTTGACGAGCTTCGACAGCGCGAGCGCGTTGCGCCCGTCGTTCAGGCCCGTGTTCGCGGCAATCGTGAAGCGGTCGCCGTCGGCAGGCGCGCCCGACAACGTGACGGACACGCCGTTCATCACGCCGGCCGGCGCAGGCTGCACCGTGCTCGACACCGTCAGCGTCGCGCCGAGCGACGCGTCATACGGCACGCGCGTGGTCGGGCCCGTGATGTCGATCGATGTCGGCGGTGTGCCCGCGATCGTGACCGTCGTGCCCGCCGGGAAGCCCGTCAGCGATTTCGTCGCCGCATCGTAGGTGAGCGTCGTCGTGCCGGACGGCAACTGGTAGCCCGCGCTCACCGCGCCTTGCGAGATCACGCCCGTGCCGCTGTTGGACGCCGCGCTCGCCGCGAGCACCGGCGAGGCCGCCGCGATCGCCGCACCGTTGGAGGTGGCGAGCGCGAACGCGTCGAGCGCGCCGCGCGTCGGCAGCACGGTGAACGCGTCGCCGGCGGCCATCGTGCCGGTGATCGACAGCTTGAGGCCGCCGAGCGTCGCCGGCAGCGTATTCGACGTGCCGACGACGTTGCCCGTCGCGCGGTCGGTCAGTGCATACGTCGTGCCGTCGAACGACAGCGTGTAATCGCCCGACGGCGGCTGCGTGCTGTCGGCAAACGACGCGGCAAGCGCCGCGCCGCCGGTGTTGCGCTGATTCGCATAGACGGCCGGATTCGCGACGGTGAACAGATCGCCGCCCGGCTTGCCCGACAGGTCGATGCCAAGCGCATTCTGCGCGTTGACTTGCGCGGCGAAGCTCACCGCGAGCGCGCCTAGTTGCGCCTGAGCGGGATCTAGCGTCTGGCGGCGAAACTGGAGCAGGCCGCCGAGCGTGCCGCCCGTCAGCGACACATCGGGCAGATACTGCGCCGCGCCCGGTGGATTCGTGCCCGTGATGCCCTGCGACACGATCGTGAGTTCGCTCGGATCGGACTGCGACGCAACAGCCGCGAGCTGGTAGCTCGCGCTCGCGACAACAAGCGGCTGCCCGCCCGCGAGGAACACGCTGTAATTGCCGTCGCTTTGAACCACCTGAACGCCGACGAGCTGCGATAGGTTCGACACCGCGAGATCGCGCTGATCGAGCAACTGATTCGGCGGTTGCCCTTGCGCGCTCGCACCCGCGATCTGCTGATTGAGTTGCGCGATCTGCGCCGCGTAACCGTTGATTTGCGAGACGGCGCTCGTAAGTTGCGAATTCACGTTCTGACGCAATTGCGCATACTGCTGGCCGGCCGCGACGAGTTGGCTCGCGAGCGTTTGCGCGTTGCTCATCGCGGTTTGCCGCGTCGACGGATCGGACGCGTTGTTCGCCACCGTCTGCAATCCGCTGAAATAGTTCGAAATCGCAGACGAGATGCCGGCCGTCGGGCTGCCGACGTAGTTGTTGAGCTGCGCGACGAGCGTGTAATACGCCGACAGCGCGCTGCCCTGCGTTTGCGCGGCGTTGAGCTGGTCTGACAGATACTGGCTGTACTGGCGCTCGACGGTCACCGTCGCCGCGCCTTGCGGCAGATAGCCGCTCGACGTGTATTGGCCGCCCGCCTCCGCAAACACGGGGCGTTCGACCGAGTAGCCGGGCGTCGCCGAATTGCTGATGTTCTGGCCGGTGGTGGTGAGCCCCCAGAGCGCGGCGTTCAGGCCGCTGACCCCAAGGTTCATGAGGATGTTGGACATGAGCGATCCTATTAGCCGGCCGCGCCGCGGCCGCCGGGTTGCGTGGATTCCTGGGATAACGGCCGCGCGTCGGAAAAATTGAGGCCGCGCGCGAAGCGGCGAACGCGCCGAAACGGCCGGGCGCGGCCCGGCGCATGAAACGGGACGGACGGCGGGCGTGCCGGCCGGCCGCGCATCGCGCCGATCACGCCGGCACGCGCGTATGCGTAGCATACGCATACGCACGCCGCCTCGGCCGCTCGCCCGCACCGATAGGCGCGGGCGGCACGCAGACGCCGCGCTACGTGCGCGCGAGCTGCCGCCGCTTCATTTCGAGCTGCGTGATGAGCCGCTGCAACGTGTTCTCCGTGCTGCCCGGCAGCGACACAAAACGAAACCCGAGCTGATGGCGGCACGCGCCGCTCGGCGCGCGGGTGGAGCGGTGCGCGACGAGTTGCAGGTCGAGCGACAGCATCCCATGCCCGTTCAGGTTCAGCTCGACATCGTGCAGCGTCGTGCCGAGTTCGAGCGCGGCAACACGTTCGTCGGCCGTGCGCAACCCGAGGCCGCCGAGCGACAGGTTATGAATTTCGAACAGAAAATGCTCGCCGTCCGGCAGCTTGCCGCGGCAAACGAACGGATCGACGAGCGGCGCATTGACGCGGAAGTACTCGCGGCGCTGCACGCAGTAAAGCACCTCGGGAAAATCGGCTTCGAACGCGGGCAAGCCTTCGAAGCGCGTTTCGCGCGGCGGCACGGTAGAGAATTCAACGCGTATGCCGTCCGGCGCCGCGCGGAACTCGCAGCACGGCGCGGCGAGCATGCCCGCGTTTTGCTCGGCGAGCGCGCCCCAGTCGAACACGAAGGTTCGCGCGCCGACGTCGACGTCGAGAATACGGGTAACGAGCTGGCCGCCGCGATATTCGACGGTCAAAAAATCCCTGCGATTGACAAGATTGCGCAACTGCACGCCGATCTCGAGCGGATTGCGGCGGCCGAAATCATGGCCGGTAGGCGCAATGGCGCCTTCGCCCTGACGAGTCGATTGTTCGGTGTTCATGGCTTGCCGGTATTTATCTTGATGCGCCCATGTCCTGCTTCCCCGAGGCGCGGAAAGACCGGGCTCAGCGCGCCCGATCACTGGTCTCTTGCATTTAGCGGCAACAGCAGCGCAAAGTTTAGATCGAATCCGTTTTATATTTTTGTTAGCAAACGTCAAAACCGCGCGAATCCTCGGCCATCGCGCGGTTCGATGTCGCGGGGGCCGGCGGCGTCAGCCGATCTGCTGCATGATCGAAATCAGTTTCTTCGCATAAGCCGGATCGGTCGCGTAGCCCGCCTTCTGCATGCCGTGCGCGAAACCCTCGACGCTTTGCCCGGCGTTCAGCACGCCGGCATAACGCGGATTGTTTTTCAACAGATTGGCATAGTCGGTCATCGCATGCTCGTATGAATCGTATGCGCGGAACTGTGCGACGACGCGGCGCGGCCGGCCATCCACGTATTCGGTCGTCACGGCCGACACCGTGCGCCCGCGCCAGCCCTTGGTCGCCTTGATGCCGAATACGTTGTAGCTCGCCGCGCCGTCCGCGCCGCGAATCTCGCGCCTGCCCCAGCCCGATTCGAGCGCCGCCTGGCCAACGATGAAACGTGCCGGCACGCCCGTGGCGGCGCTTGCCGCCTGTGCCGCGCCGGCCAGCTTGTCGACGAATGCGTCCACCTGCGCCGAGCCGTCGCCGCCGATGCCGCTTCCCTTCGGCGGCATCAGCGCGCTTGCCGCCGAATAGCCGCGGCTCGCGAGCGCGCCGCGGCGCGATGGCGCGCCCGCATAGGCGGCCGCGAGCGCGCTCATCGCCGCGAGGCCGCCTTCGTCCCGCGCATCCGGCGCGCCGGATGCGCCGTTCGTCTGACGCAGAAGCTGCTTGGCCAGCGCATCGGCAACGCCGATGCCCTTCGCTGACATCTGCTGCGCAAGCTGCTGATCAAGCATCGACGTATACATTTTCGACGCGCTCGAATCGAGCAACCCGCCGGACGGCGTCGCGTCGCGCATGCTCTTGAGCATCATTTGCGTGAACATCGCGTCGAACTGGCCCGCGACCATTTTCACGCCGTCGCGCGGCGCCGCCGTCGCGGCCTTCGCGCGCATCGCGTCGAACCCCTGCATGTCGAGCGCGAAGCGCTGCGACAGATCGTTTGCCTTCGTGAAATTCGTCACCCGGATGCCCCTCAGATGATTTCCAGATCCGCGCGCAGTGCGCCGGCAGCCTTCATCGCCTGCAAAATCGAGATCAGGTCCGCGGGCGTCGCGCCAAGCGCGTTCAGCGCCTTCACCACGTCGGCAAGATTCGCCCCCGCCGTCACCATCTTCAGCGCGCCGTTGTCCTGCTTCAATTGAATCTGCGATTGCTGCGCGACGACGGTTTGCCCGTTCGAGAACGGCCCCGGCTGCGACACGACGGGCTGCGTGTTGACGACCACCGACAGGTTGCCATGCGCGACCGCGCAGCTTTGCAGCGTCACCATTTGGTTCATCACGATCGAGCCCGTGCGCGCGTTCAGGATCACCTTCGCCGCGGCCTTCTCGGGGCTCACGTCGAGATTCTGCAGCCGCGCCATGAACGCGACTTGTTGCGCCGAATCGGCGGGCGCGGCCAGTTGGATCGTGCGCCCGTCAAGCGCCGTCGCGGTGCCCGGCCCGAAGCTCGCATTGACCGCCGAGACGATCCGCTGCGCGGTGCCGTAATCCATATCGTTCAATTGCAGTTGCAGCGTGCCGTTCATCTGCGCGAGCGCATTCGGCACGGCCCGCTCGACGATCGCGCCGCCGGCGATCCGGCCGGCCGCGAGCTGGTTCACCTGCACCCGGCTGCCGTTCGCGCTCGCGCCCGCGCCGCCGACCGCGAGATTGCCCTGCGCGAGCGCATAGACTTGGCCGTCCGCGCCCTTCATCGGCGTGAGCAGCAGCGTGCCGCCGCGCAAGCTCTTCGCATTGCCGAGCGACGACACCGTCACGTCGATCGCCTCGCCCGGCCGCGCGAACGGCGGCAGCGTCGCCGTCACCATCACCGCCGCGACGTTTTTCAATTGCATGTTCGACAGCGTCGACGCGCCGCCGCCGTTCGTTGCGCCGTTGTTGATCGAAATGCCGAGATTCGCGAGCATGTTCGCGAGCGTCTGCGTCGTGAACGGCGTCTGCATGGTCTGGTCGCCGGTGCCGTCGAGGCCGACGACAAGGCCATAGCCGATCAGCGGGTTGTCGCGCACGCCCTGAATTTGCGCGAGATCCTTCAGGCGCTCCGCGTGCGCCGCGCATGGCGCGACGAGCACGCATGCGCCAATGGCGAGCAGTGCGGCAGCGAACCTGCGGCGGGCAACGACAAACGCACGGCCGCGCACCGCGCGATCGGTTTGAGCGGCAGCCGCTTCGGCAGCGCCGGCAACCGATCGCGACCGCGCGGCGGCGGTGGCAGCAACGGCACGCATCATCATCTCAACCATGGCGCAGGCCGCCGGCCGAACCCGCGAGCGCTGCGCCCGCGCGAGCAGATCACGCATCGAACCACCCATCGGAACGCGCATCGCCGTCACCACGGAGATACGTTGAGAAAAAAGCGTTGCAGCCAGCCCATCGTTTCGGCCTCGTTGATATAGCCCTTGGCCGAATACTCGATCTTCGCGTCGGCGACTTGCGTCGAGTAGACCGAGTTCGCGCCCGAAATCGTGTTCGGATTGACGACGCCCGAGAAGCGCACGAATTCGTTGCCCTGATTGATCAGCATCTGCTTCTCGCCGGACACGACGAGATTGCCGTTGGGCAGCACGTTCGTCACCGTCACGGTGATCGTGCCGTTGAACGTGTTCGCCGCGCTCGCGCCGCCCGTCGACGTGAATTTGTTCGCGCCTTCGGCAGACAGATTCGCCTTGTTGAACAGGCCGCCCAGAAAACCGGCCGTCGGCACGTCGAAGTTCGTGTTGCCCTGCCGGTTCGTGTTCGCGCCTGACGATTTCGTCGCGTTGATGTTCTCCGCGATCACGATCGTCAGGATGTCGCCAACGTTGCGCGGGCGTTGATCCTCGAAAAGCGGCCGGCCCGCGTAGCCGGGGTTGTAGATCGAGCCGGCCGCCTGCATCGAGGGCGGCATCGGCGGCGCGGCCGTCATCGGCTGTTGCGTGATCGGCTCGCGCGGCAATTGCGCGCAGCCCGAGCCCAGCGCGAGCGCGACAGCGGCGGCGCACGCCAACGTGGCAGCGCTCATGCCCGATCGCGCGCGGCGCGGCGCGGCGGCAAACGACGCGGCGCAGCCGGCCAGACCGCGGCGGCGCGCACCAACATGGGCCAGCGGCCAGCGCAGCCGCCCCGTGTGGAGCGAACCCAGCGCGGTGGCGCGCCTCGCCATGCGCGAAAGAAAACGAACCTGCATCATGGCTTCATGGCTGACTGAATGATGAGCCACTTCAACGCGCCATCTGGGTGACGGTCTGCAACATCTGGTCGGACGTCGTCACGGCCTTGCTGTTGATCTCGTATGCGCGCTGCGTCTGAATCATGTTGACAAGCTCCTGCACGACGTTCACGTTCGACGCCTCGACATAGCCCTGCCTGAGCGTGCCCGCGCCGTTCTGCCCCGGCTGCGCCAGATTCGCCACGCCCGACGACGTGGTTTCCTCGAACAGGTTCTCGCCTTTCGCATCGAGCCCGGCCGGATTGACGAACGTCGCGATCTGCAACGCGCCGATCTGAATCGCGTTGTTCGAGCCCGGCTGCTTGACCGACACGACGCCGTCGCTGCCGATCGTAAGCGCCGTCGCGTTCTGCGGTATCGTGATCGCCGGCAGCACCTGATAGCCGCTCGACGTGACGAGCTGGCCCTGCGCATTGGTCTGGAACGAGCCGTCGCGCGTGTACGCGGTCGTGCCGTCCGGCATCAGCACCTGGAAAAAGCCCTGGCCGTTGATCGCGACGTCCTTCGAGTTGCCGGTCTGCTGCAACGCGCCTTGCGTGTAAAGCCGTTCGGTGGCCACTTGCTGGACGCCCGTGCCGAGCTGCAAACCCGACGGCAACTCGGTCTGCTGCGTCGAGTTCGCGCCCGGCTGGCGCACGGTCTGGTACAGCAGATCCTCGAACACCGCGCGCGAGCCCTTGAAGCCGGTGGTACTCACGTTCGCGAGATTGTTCGAGATCACGTCCATCTGCGCCTGCTGCGCGCTCATGCCGGTCGCGGCGATATAGAGAGAGCGGTTCATTTATCGATTCCTGAAGGAAAGCGCTCGGCGCTCGGCCGGCATCAACTGAAATTCAGCAACTGGTTGGCCGCCTGCTCGTTCTGGTCGGCCGATTGGATCAGCTTCGTCTGCCATTCGAACGCGCGCGCGTTGCCGATCATCGACACCATCGCCGCAACCGGGTTGACGTTGCTGCCTTCGAGCGAATTCGGCACGACCTTCACGGCCGGATCGGCATCGGCGGGATTGCCGTCCGCGGTGCGGAAAAGGCCGTCGTCGCCGCGCTTGAGCGCCGCAGGATCGGGGTTGACGAGCTTCAGTTGATCGACGATCGCCACCGCCGTCGGCGGATCGCCCGGCATCAGCGCCGACACGGTGCCGTCCGCGCCGATCGTCACCTGCGCGTTCGGCGGCACGGCGAGCGGCCCGCCGTTGCCGGCCACGGGCAGATTGTTCGCGGTGACGAGCTGCCCGTTCGCGTCGACGTGCAGGTTGCCCGCGCGCGTGTACGCCTCGCTGCCGTCGGGCAGCATCACGGTGAGCCAGCCCGTGCCGCGCACCGCGACGTCCAGCGGGTTGCCCGTCTGCGCGATCGGGCCCGGCGTGAAGTCCGCGCCGGGCGTCGACGCCAGCGTGTAGGTGCGTGTGGTCGCCAGATCGACGTTGCCGCCGCCGGAGTCGAAATTCATCGGCACCGCGCGAAACGTCGCGAGCTGTGCGCGGAACCCGGTTGTCGACGCGTTCGCGAGATTGGTCGCGACGACGGATTGCTGCTCGAGCGCCTGTGTCGCGCCCGTCATCGCCGTGTAGATCAGTCGGTCCATGAGTCTGGCTCGAATCCGCGAATGCCGTTACAGGTTGATGAGCGTCTGGTCGACGCTCTGCTGCGTCTTGATCGTCTGCGCGTTCGCCTGGTAATTGCGTTGCGCGGTGATCAGCTTGACGAGCTGGCCCGTCAGATCGACGTTCGAGTTTTCGAGCGCGCTGCCTTGCAGCGTGCCGTGGTTCGTGCTGCCGGGTGCCGAGATCTGCGGCACGCCCGATGCGGAAGTCTCGACGTACTGGTTGTTGCCGACGTTCACGAGGCCGTTCGGGTTGTTGAAATTCGCGAGCACGATCTGGCCGAGCGTCGCGGTCTGGCCGTTCGAGTAATTGCCGGTCAGCTTGCCGTCGGAGCCGACCGTAAACGTCGTCAGCACGCCGCTCGCGAAGCCGTTCTGCCTGAGATCGTTCACGCCGTTCTTGCCACCGTATTGCGTCGTGCCCGACAGATCGAGCGTCAGATTCAGCGGATTGGCCGCGCCGGTGGACGTCGGCACCGTAAACGAGAACTGGCCGACATTGGGCGTCGGCGCGCCGCTGCCCGCCTGCGTCGTGCCAGCGATCGCGCCGGCCGTGTTGAACTTGACCGCGCCGAGATCGCTCGGCGCCTGACCTTGCTGGCCGGCATACACTTCCCACTCGCCCGACGTCGCGCTTTTCACGAAATAGACGTTCACGTTCTGCGAGCCGCCGAGCGAATCGAACACTTGCACCGACGTCTGATAGTTGTACGACGTCGAATCGCTGAAGCTGAACGGCGATGTCGCCGGCACCGGATCCTGCGCGTTCAGGTTGAACTGGCCGGTGATCTTGGTCGTCGCGGTCGGCGCGATATTGGCCGTCGGCGCCTGCAGCGGCACCGTCGCGGCCATGTCGATCACGCCGTTCGCGTTGGCCTGATAGCCCATCAGGTTCAGCCCCTGCGCATTGGTGATATAGCCGTTTTTATCGCGCTGAAACGTACCGTCGCGCGAATACGTGATCACGCCGTTGTTCGACATCTGGAAGAAGCCGTTGCCGTTGATCGCGACGTTCAGCGACGACGCGCTCGACTGGATCGTGCCCTGGCTGAACTGCTGCTGCACCGACGACAGCATCGTGCCGATGCCGATCGGATTGTTGACAGCCGAGGCGACTGAATTCGCGTACATATCGGCGAATTGCGCGGTACTCGCCTTGAAGCCGACCGTGTTCGCGTTCGCGATGTTGTTGCCGATCACGTCGAGGTCGCTCGACGCGCCCGCCAAGCCGCTCAAACCTTGTTGATAACCCATCTCGGTCTCCGTTGCGCAGAATCTGGATCAGTTGGTGATGGACGGCGCGCCGCCATTCGGCGCGCTCGTCGCGGGGTTCGGGAAAATCGACGCGATTTGACTCAGGCCCACCGTCTTGCCGCTCGACAGCACGAGCCCTGGCGTGCCGTCCGCCTGCTTGACCACGCTTTGCACGCGCGCGGCGGCAAGCGTGGGCGGCGTATATTGCTTGCCGGACGCGTCGGTATAGCTCGCCGAAATCGTGTACGTGCCGTCGGGCAAGGCGTTGCCCGCCACGTCGGTCGGCTTCCAATTGAACGGCACGGTGCCCGCTGGCTGCGCGCCCGCGTTGATCGTGTTGACGACCACGCCCGCCGCGTTCTTCACGGTGATCGTCAGATTCGCCACGGCGCTCGTCAATTGCACACCGAACGGCGACGCCGCGCCGCCCTTCACCGCCACGTCGCCGCCCGGCGCGAGCACGTTCGCGCCGATCAGCATTGCCGCCTGCGTCTGCTGGCTCGCGGTGAGCTGCGACGACAGCGACGTCAGCGACGCGTTCAATTGCGCGATGCCGCTCACGGTGTTGATCTGCGCGAGCTGGGACGTCATCTGCGAGCTGTCCACGGGGTTCGTCGGGTCCTGGTTCTGCAACTGCGTGACGAGCAGCTTGAGGAACGTGGTTTGCAGATCGGCTGCCGACGACGACGGCAGCGAGCTGGCGGCGTTGATGTTCGCGCCGTTTGCCCCGTTCGCGCTGTTCGTCGAGGGCGACTGGCCGTTCGCGCTAAACGTGTCGTAGGGCAGGTTCGTCACGTTCGCGCCGTTGCTGCCGATGGTGGTCGAAGAGGAGGTCATTCGGTTTCGCGCTCCTGCTGGGTCTGCTATATGCGTGATTGCGTGATCGAAGGCCGGTGCGATGCGGTTCAATTGCCGATCGTCAGGGTTTTCAACATCAGTTGCTTGGCGGTGTTGAGCGTCTCGACATTGGCCTGATACGAGCGCGACGCGGAGATCATGTTGACCATCTCCTGCACCGGATCGACGTTGGGCATCGTCACGTAGCCGTTCGGATCGGCGGCCGGGTTCGACGGATCGTAGGACGTCTTCATCGGCGACGGATCGTCGATCACCCGCGCGACATTCACGCCGCCGACGCCCTGGCCCGACGCGGTGCGCGCACGGCCGATCGGCGCGGTCGCGAACACCACCTGCTTGGCCCGGTACGGCTTGCCGTCGGGGCCCGTCAGGCTGTCGGCATTCGCGAGATTCGACGCGGTGACGTTCAGGCGCTGGGACTGCGCCGACATCGCCGAACCCGCGACGTCGAAAATGTTCATCAACGAAGGCATGCAATGCTCCTGACTGTGCGTTGAGCGCGCGGCGCGCTCGATCACCCGTTTCGCGCGGCACGCGGCGTGCGGAAAAACGCGCGCGAATCGCTTGAATCGCTTGAATCGCTCGAATCGCTCGAATCTTTTGGGCCGAGCGTCACGAACCCGGGTTCGACGTGATCGCGGCGATCATCGTCTTGATCTGCTGCGTGATCACCGTCATGCCGGACTGGAAATGCAGCGCGTTGTCGGCAAACTGCACGCGCTCCATGTCGAGATCGACGGTGTTGCCGTCGAGCGCCGGCTGCCGTGGAATCCGATATTGCGCGCGGCCGTAGTCGTCGCCCGGGCCGCCTGCCGGAATCAGCTTCGCCGTGCCGGCCATGTGCGCGCCCGAGGTTGCCGTCATCGCCATTGCGCGCGTCACGCCCGCCGGCTGCGCGATGGAGAGCGGCGCCGCGTTGCCGCGCGCGTCGGCCGGCTGGAGCGCGCGCGCGAGCGTCGACGCGAAGTCGACGTCGCGCGCGCGATAGCCTGGCGTGTCGGCGTTCGCGATGTTCGACGACAGCAGTTCCTGCCGATACGCGCGCACATCGAGCGCTTGGCGGCCGAACGCGAATTCGGCGTCGAGTTTGTCCAGCATCTGCGTGCTCCGTCTGAAGATCTGAAGATGCATCGCCCCGCCGCCACGCACGGCGAAGGGGCTTTTTCCGATGGAACGCATCGTAGACGGGCCGTGCAACGGGCAATCGGACGAATAACCGGCAAAGCGGCCCTCTATTCGCGGTTTGCGGGCTCGCCCCCGCCCCTAGAATGCGACGCGTGACAGACGATTAGACGGTTGGACGGTTCCGGTTTCGAGGAGGGTGCGATGACGCAACGCGCGACGACCGACGGCGCCGCGCGCATCACCGGCACGCGCGCGGCGCTCGCGTGGGTGCTGGCGGCGGCCGGCTGGGCCTGCGCGGCGCAGGCCGCGCAACCGGCCGACAGTGGCATGATCGTGATTCCGGGACGCGGCGAATCGGCCGAAACGGCGCTCGCGAACGCGACGGCAAGCACGCGCGCGGCGGAGGCAGCGGATGCGGTGCATAGCGGCGAAGCGAGCGGCGATGCTGCAAAAGCCCGGGCGGCAGACGGCGCTGCCCTCGGCGCCGGCCCCTCCGCGGCGACGGGCGGCACTTCCCTGGGCTTGGCGGCGCGGGACCTGCCGGCCGGCCGCGCCGTCGCCGCACGCGCGGACCGCGAAGATGCATGGCAAGTTGCGCCCGTCGCCGCACAGGACGCGGGCGCCGCCGCCGTCACGGCAACGGCCGGCGCGCGAACAGCCGCAGCGCCGCCGCGCTTGCCGCGTCAGCCGCGGCACATCGAGCCCGCGCCAGCCAATCCCAGCGCGCCGCGCATCGATGACGCACTCGCCTCCAGCGCGCCTCGCGCACTCGCCGCGCGCGGCGCGCCGGCCGCGCCGCGCACGATACCCGCCAGGCCGCCGCTGCCGGCCTGCGCCGACACGCCGGGATCGAGCGCTGCCGTTGCGCAAACGTCGGCGGCGCGAACGCTCGCCGCACCGGCGAACGCGTCCCAGGCGGCTTGCGCCGCCGCGCGGCCATCTCCGGCCGCGCCAACCGCCGCGGGCCAGGACAGCGAAGCAATCCGCAGCGCCGCGCTCGCCTTCCTGCGGCAGCAGGCGGCGGGCCTGCCCGGCAAGGTCACCATCACCGTCGCGCCCGCGCTCCCGCGTGGGCTGGCCGCGTGCACGACGCTCGAACCGTTTCTGCCGACGGGCGCGCGCCTGTGGGGCCGCACGACGGTCGGCGTGCGCTGCGCGGGCGAGCGGCCGTGGACGCTCTATCTGCAAGCCAAGCTCACCGTGCAGGCGACCTACTACGTCGCCGCCCGCGCGCTCGCGCCCGGCGACACGCTGACGGCCGCCGATCTCGTCGCGCGCGACGGCGACCTGACATTGCTGCCGCTCGCCGTGATCACCGAGCCGGCGCAGGCCGTCGGCGCGAGCGCGCTGACACGCGTCGCGGCCGGACTGCCGCTGCGCCGGGATCTGCTGAAAAGCGCGGCGTCGGTATCGATCGGGCAGACCGTGCGGGTGATTGCCTCGGGCCCGGGGTTCACGATCTCGGCCGAGGGCAGCGCGCTCGGCAACGCGGCGCCCGGCCAGCCGGTGCGGGTACGCATGGCGGCGGGCCAGATCGTCACTGCGGTCGTCAAGGATGCGGCCACCGTCGAAATTTCCCTGTAGCGGCGCGCCGCGCGTGCGCAAACCGTCAAGAATTGCAAAGTTTCATCGATTCAGGGATTTACCCGCGAGCGAACACTAAAGTTCGGGCCTGCGCTGCCGTTATCGTGGCCAAACCCGTACAGGAACCGCCATCGTGAAAATCGATTCCCCTCCTGCGTCGAACCCCCGGACGCTATCGAATGCCGGCACGGGCACGGCCCGCTCGCCGGCCGGCACGGGCGCGGCCCGACCGGATGCGGGCGCCGCAAGCGCGCCGGCGCAAGGCGACGCGAAACTGAGCCTGTCCGGCCTCTCGTCGACGCTGCGCGGCCTCGCCGCATCGGGCAATGCGGATATCGACGTCGCGCAAGTCGAGTCGATCCGCGAGGCGATCCGCAACGGCACGCTGTCTATCGATACGAGCCGGATCGCCGACGGCATCCTGCAAACCGCCCGCGAACTGCTCAAGCAACCTTAGACGCCACGCGCCGATCCGGCCCCGCCGCGCGAACCCGGCACGCCGGGCTCACGCGCGGCAAACCGAGCGAAACGAGATGAGAGACGAACTGCTGGCCACGATCACCGACGAACATGCGAGCGTCGAGGCGTTCGCGTCGCTGCTCGCCTATGAGGAAAAAGCGCTGACGACGCCCGAGCCGCTCGATGCGCTGCCGGGCCTCGTCGCCCGAAAGCTCGAACTGATCAACAAGCTCGCACGCCTCGAACGCGAGCGCGACGCGCTGCTCGCGTCGCTCGGTTTGCCGGCCGGCAAAAAAGGAATGGAGCGCGCGGCCGAGGACGACGTGCGCATCGCGAGCGGCTGGCAGTTGCTACAGCAGGCAGCCGAGCGCGCGCGCCACGCAAACGCGATCAACGGGATGCTGATCCGGATCCGGATGGATCACAACGAGAAGGCGCTATCGGTGCTGCGCGCGGCGCCGCAACACGCCGCGCTCTATGGGCCGGACGGGCGCCTCGGGGCTGCCGCGCGCTGACCGTCCGCGAGGTCCAGCGCGCTGCATGATCCGCCTGCATCCGCGCGATCCTTATCGGCGCGGTTTGCGGCCGCGCCGCATGAGGGCATGACAAGCATGGCGCGCTGCGCGAAGCGCACGCCGCGCGAATTGGGCCACCGGGCCGGTGGCCGTCGGCATCAACTGCCGGGTTCAACCACCAGGTTCAATCGCCAGATTCAACCCCGTGCGCCAGCGCATGCCACGTCTTCGTCACTTACTCGCCACTTCCGATCGCCTCCGCCACTGCCCGCACTCGGGCGCGGTGCACTGCGTCCTTGATCTGCGCCGGCTGGCCCGCGAACTGCTGCGCGATCGCGCCCGCATCGACCGCGCGTGCCGCAACGAGCGCCTGCCGCAGCCGCTCGGCCTGGGGATAAGGCTGCGCGCCGAATCCAAGCCGCCCGCGCGCGTCGGCTTCGCTCGCTTGCAGCGCCTCGGCGAAACGCGCGGGCTTGCGCAGTGCATCGGCGCGCTCGAAAAGCCGCACCAGCGCCGCCGCGCCCATCTCCATCACACGATGCAAATTGCCGTGCTCGCGCGCAACGAGCAGCGCCAGATCGCGGCACTCGTTCGGCACCCGCAACCGCTCGCATAACGGCTTGATCAGCTCGACGCTGCGTGCTTCGTGCCCGATATGGCGCGGCAGCACGTCAGCGGGCGTGGTCGCCTTGCCGAGGTCGTGCGTGAGCGCCGCGAAGCGCACCGGCAGCGTATAGCGTTGCTTCGCCGCGTAATCGATCACCATCATCACGTGCACGCCCGTATCGACTTCCGGATGGTAGTCGGCGCGCTGCGGCACGCCGAACAGCGCGTCGATCTCGGGCAGAATCCGCGCGAGCGCGCCACAGTCGCGCAGCACCGCGAACATCCGCGACGGCTCGTCCTCCATCAGCCCGCGCGCAAGCTCCTGCCAGACCCGCTCGGGCACGAGCGCATCAGCCTCGCCCGCGGCAACCATCTCGCGCATCAGCGCCAAGGTCTGCGGCGCGACGGAAAAATCGGCAAAACGCGCGGCAAAGCGCGCGACGCGCAAAATCCGCACCGGGTCTTCGACGAACGCATCGCCGACATGCCGGAACAGCTTCGCGCGCAAATCCGCCTGTCCGCCGAACGGATCGACGATCGGCCCGATCAGCGTGCCGTCCGGGCTCACCGCGCGCGCCATCGCGTTGATCGTCAGGTCGCGACGCGCGAGATCCTGCTCGAGCGTCACGTCGGGTGCGAAATAGAACTGGAAGCCGTGATAGCCCGCCGCCGTCTTGCGCTCGGTGCGCGCGAGCGCGTATTCCTCGTGCGTGCGCGGATGCAGGAACACCGGAAAATCCTTGCCGACCGGCTTGAAGCCCTGCGCGGCCATCTGCTCGGGCGTCGCACCGACCACCACGTAATCGTGGTCGCGCACCGGCAAGCCGAGCAATGCATCGCGGATCGCGCCGCCAACCGCGTAGATGTTCATCGCGACGGCCCGTAGACGTCGATCACGGTCGTCTCGCGGCGCGCGGCGTCGATCCACTCGCGCACGGCCGGCAGCTCGGCGACGCTCGCCGCGTAATCGCGCGCTTGCGGCGACAGCGGCACCGCGAACGCGCGAAAGCGCAGCACGACGGGCGCGTACATCGCGTCGGCAATCGAGAACGCGCCGAACAGGAACGGCCCGCCCGACGCGGCCACACATTCGCGCCAGATCGCGTCGACGCGCGCGACGTCGTCGAGCGCGGCCGGCGACAGCTCACGCGCGGGCGGCGTGTCGCGGATATCGAGCGGCATCTCGCCGCGCAGCGCGGCAAAACCGGCGTGCATCTCGGCCGACACACAGCGCGCCCGCGCGCGCGCGGCCGCATCGCGCGGCCAGAGCGCGTGCTGCGCGAAACGCTCCGCGAGCGTCTCGGCGATCGCGAGCGAATCCCATACCGGCACGCCGTCATCACCGATCAGGCACGGTATCTTGCCGGACGGCGAATACGCGCGAATCCGCGCCGCCGTATCGTCGCGGCGCAACTCGATCGGCACCTCGTCGAACGGGATGCCAAAGTGCCGCATCAGCACCCACGGGCGCATCGACCACGACGAGTAATTCTTGTCTCCGACGACGAGTTTCATCCGATTCCTTTCCTTTATTCCTGCTCTGCCACGCGCAGATCGAGCGATCTCCACAGCCGGCGGTCCCCCGCCGAAGTTCCGAAACGCCCCGCCGACGCGCCAGCCGTCAGCGTCGCGCGCGCCAGCCGGCGAAGCGCGAATAGAGCGCCGTATCGCCAATATACGTCGGCGCAACGCTCTCGACGCTCGCGGGCGCAATCCCCAGCTCGGGCGCGAGCGGCCCCGTCATCACGCTGGGCACCGACAGCGACGCGAGATTGTCGCGGGTGAGCAGCGGCTCGCCCGGCAACAGTTCGAATACGCGCGCCTGCATTCGCGCGAGCGCATCGGGCAGCCTGACGATCCGCGCGCGGCGCCCGGCAAGCGCGCCCGCATAGCGGACCAGCGCCTCGAGCCGGTACGTGCGCGGCCCGCCGAGTTCGTAGGTTTTGCCACGCGTCGCATCGCGCACGCACGCGTTTGCGAGCGCCAGCGCGACGTCGCCGACGTAGACAGGCTGTATCAACGCATCCGGCATCGCAAGCGGCAACACCGGCAGCAAGCGCTGCAGCCGCGCGAACAGCGTAAGAAACGCATCGCCCGGGCCGAATACCACCGACGGCCGGAACACCGTCACATCGAGCGCGCCCGTCGCAGCCCGCGCATGGAGCGCGGCTTCGCCGTCGCCTTTCGAGCGCAGGTACATGCTTGGCGCGTGCGGATCGGCGCCGAGCGCGCTCACGTGGATCACGCGCGGCACGCGCGCCTCGATGCACGCGGCGGCAAGCGACGCGGGCAGCGCCACATGCAGCCGCGCGAAGCGCTCGCCATACGGCAAGCCCCGCGCGCCATGCAGCACGCCGACGAGATTGACGGCAACCCGAGCGCCCGCGACGAAGCGGGCCAGTTCGCGCTCGTCGAATGCGCCAAGCTCGACGATCTCGACAGGCAGCATCGCGAGATGGCGCGCGTGCTCGCGGCGGCGCGCGGCGATCCGCACGCGCGCGCCCGAGCCGACGAGCGTATTGACGAGCCGGCTGCCGATGAAGCCCGTGCCGCCGACGACGGCGATGGTCTGGCGCTGCATGATCTTGCCCCATCCATATTCCGCCGCGCAGCCTGGCCGCCAAGCCCCCAGGCGGCTAGGCGGCAACCAAGCGGCGGGCAGCGGCAGCAGCGCATACGCGCCGACAGGCGCGGCACGCCACGCGCCGGCCGCATATTGGCGGTGGCGGCCCGCGGGTTGCGCGCCGGCCTGCGAGGCCGCGCCGGGATACGCCGCCGCTCTATGCACGCCAACGCGCTTGCGGCATGCGCGCGGCGCTCGTTACGGCTCGTTACGATTACGGCGCGATGAACCCGAGGCGCGCCTTCAACGACTGCGGCTTCTTCTCGAACAGCGCCGCATAAAACGTTTCGTTCGACAACACGTTCTTCACATAATCGCGCGTCTCGTTGAACGGAATCGTCTCGGCGAAAATCGCGCCCTCGACCGGCCGCGCGAGCGCCTGACGCCACTGGCTCGGCCGCCCCGGCCCCGCGTTGTAGCCGGCCGTGGCGAGCACCGCCGAATTGTCGAACTTCTGGTAGATGTCAGACAAATACCAAGTGCCGAGCTGCACGTTCGTATCGATGTCATGCATTTGCCCGCGCGACAACGGGCCCAGCCCGAGCTTCTTCGCAACGAGTTGCGCGGTCGCCGGCATCAGTTGCATCAGGCCGCCCGCGCCCGCCGACGAACGCGCGTTCGTAATGAAGCGCGACTCCTGGCGGATCAGCCCATACGCCCACTCGACGTCGAGCCCATTTTGCTGCGCGTAGCGCTCGACGATATCGCGGTATGGCGACGGGTAGCGCAACATGAAATCGTGCTCCGACGTCGTGCGGTCCGCCGTGTTGACGGTGCGATCGAGCAAATCGATGCGCTTGCCGTACTCGGCTGCCGCGAGCAACTGCCTGTCGGTCATCCCGCGCAGCGGCCAATTCCACTCGCGATTGCCTTCGAGCCGCAGATTGAGCGCATAGAAACGCTGCGCGAGCGCGAAACCCGGCACCTTGCGCATCGCGTCGATCTCCGCGTCCGATACCCGGGTGCGCGGCGGAATCACGGTTTTCTGCCCCAGTTCCTCACCGGCGAGCTGCCCGTAGAAATTGAATTGCCCGGCGATCCGCTCGAATTCCTGGTTCGCCTTCAGCGTGTCGCCGCTTGCCTTCAGCGCGCGCGCGCGCCAGTAGATCCAAGTCGTATCGTCACGCAGCGACGCGGGCATCTGTTCGATCGACCAGCGCACCATCGGCCAATCGCCCGCCAGCAACGCCGCGCGCGTGCGCCATTCGTATGCGGCATTCGACAGCCGTGCGTTCATCGATTGCCGATACCACACCACCGCCTGCGGCATGCGCTTGAGCGCCGCCTGAAAGCCGATCTCGCCCCAGCCGGCCGCCTGCTCGGCCGCGGACAGCGACGGCGCGAGCGACGTCAACTGCCCCGCCGCGGCGTCCGGATCGTTGCGCGCCATCCGCGTGATCGCGATGAGCGCGAGCTGCCGCGACGTCGCATCCGCGCCGATGCCGCGCGCAAGAAACAGCGGCGGCGCGCTCATCACCTGCTCGAAGCCCGCCGGGCGCTCGCCGAGCATGTCGGCGATCTTGCCGCCCGTCGTCGTGTAATTCTGCTCATACGCGAAACGCACCTGCGCCCATACGTCATCGCTCGAGAACTGCTTGTTCGCGGCAAGCGCGCCGATCAGGTCGACACACGCATCGCCGTAGACCTTTGGATCGACGAGCAGATCGCGGGCCATATCGGCGACGTTCTCGCCGCGCGCCGCGCGCGATTCGAGCGCGTAGCACTTGACTTGCGTGTCGTCGTCGAGCACGAAGCGCTTGTACTGCTCGTCGAAATTGCGCCAGTCGTGGCGCGCGCCGAGCACGAGCAGGTAATCGTTGCGCATCCGGTCGGCGATCGCCTGGCCGTCGTAGCGTGACAGGAACGACAGCACCGGCGCATCCGGCGCGTCGATCCGCGCACGGCCGGCCGAATCGAACAATTGCGGCTTAATCTGGAAATATTCGAGATAAGACGGCGCTGGATAATTCGGGATCAGCGCGGCGAGTTGCGCGGCGCGCCCCGCATCGTTCTTGCGCGCGGCCTCGCGAAGCTGAACGAAGATTTGATCGTCGTAAGACGATGTGTCGTCGGCGGTCTGCGCGACGCAGGTGGCCGTCCCCACGGCCAGCGCGGCGGCGGCAAGCAGCGTTGCCGCCGCGCGATATACTCGGTGAAAACTGGTTGACATCGTTGTGAACGGAGCACGGAAGTGAGCGAAAGCATAGCATGCGCCCCGGCGTCGAATCCGAAGCAAACGCTGCGCGAATCGCTGGCCCGGCGCCGCGTCGATGCGCACCGCGCGCCGCACGCGCACGGTGCGCTCGCGCAACGCGTGCTCGCGGCGCTCGACGCTTGCGCGCCGCGCTCGGTCGGCTTCTACTGGCCGCTGCCGGGCGAGTTCGACGCGCGCGGCACGATCGCCGCATGGCTGGCGGACGACGCCCGCCGGCAAGCCGCGCTGCCCGTCATCGAAACGCCGCGTGCGCCGCTCGCCTTCCATATATGGACGCCCGACGCGCCGATGCGCGAGGGCCGCCACCGGATTCCCGAGCCGGCGTCGGGCGCGCCGATCGTGCCCGATCTGCTGCTGATCCCGTGCGTGGGGTTCGACGACGCCTGCTTCCGGCTGGGCTACGGCGGCGGCTATTACGACCGCACGCTCGCCGCGTGGCCGGGCGGCAGGCGGCCCATGACGATCGGCATCGCATACGACGCATGCGGCGTGCCCGAACTGCCGCGCGACGCGCACGACCTGCCGCTCGACTGGATCGTCACCGAGACGCGAACCTGCCGGGCGATGCCTGGCTGACGCATCGGCACGGCCCGTGCTCGGCGGGCGTACTTGGCGGGCGCATATTGCCGCTGCGCTTTGCTGTCATACTTTCTTCCGCGCTTTGCCTTCAGGCTTTGCCTCCGCGCTTTATCGCCGTGCTTTGCCGCTACGCTTTGCCGTCGTGCTTTGCCGTCGTGCTTTGCCGTCGTGCCTTGTCCCCGCGCTTTGCCCCGTACTTTATCGCCGTGCTTTATCCCGCGCATTACCACCCTGCATCGCAGCCGCGTGACGCACCCATATCGCGATAGCCGCATCGCGCAGTTTCAGGCCGGCCCGGCTTCCAGCTCGGCCAGCAGCGCACTCAAATAACAGCTATGCAAGAAACGGCACTCACGCCGCAGCATGCCGTACAGAATGAAGTTCGTGCCATCCCCCGCGCCCTCGCGCATCACGCCTTCGCGCACGAAGCCGAGATGCTCGCCCAGACGCTGCGCCCCGTCGTTGTCCGCGCGCACGAGCCCGGTCACCCGATTGCATCCGAGCACCTGAAACGGGTACATGAACGCAGCGCAGACAAACGCGCGCGTAATCAAATGGCGCGATCCCCGGCACGCGAAATGCATCAGCACGTTCGGCCCGTTGTGCCCTTGGTAAAGCACACCCGCGACGATGTCCCCATCGTTCTCGAGCCCGATCGTCGCACAGTAGTCATAGCGACGCTCACCCGTCATGCTGGCGACGAAATGCATCACTTCGTCGCTGCGCTCGAACAACAGCCTGCTCATCATCGAACCGATGCGGCCGGACTCAACTCGGCAACGTCATGCCGAACTGCCGCAGCGTTGGATTCACGTTATCGGCGAAGGCCGCCTGGCGCTGATGCTTTCGGATCAATTCCACGATCCACAGCACGCCCAGCACGATATCCGGAATGACCAGCACGGCGTCGAGCACCCATCCGGCAGGCCCCGCGCCGGCCAACGCACCCATCGTAGCCGTGAGCGCGCCCATCGCACCGCGAACGCCCGCGCGCATGGTCAGGCCCAGCACGCGCGACGCCGCGCGTTCGGCGATTTCCTTGCCCGCAGCGCCGGTTAGTTTGTACAGTTGCTCGACAGCGGTCTTCGCCTCCTGGACCGCGTTCCGGGCGTCTTTGACTTTATCCGTGACGTTCTTGACTGCGCCCGCCGCATCGCGCAGCGAGGTCCGGCCGGCCGCCCCTGCCGCCAAACCCGCCGCCACGCCGCCGACGCGCCGGCCGCCGCCGCGGCCAAGCCCGCGCTCCCCGGCACTGCCGCCAGCCTGCTCGAACATCGCGCCCAGGCTCTGCATCTCCGGCGGCGCGGTTTGCCGCAGATACGCGGCCGTCGCGGGATCGTTCGCAAGCGCCGCGATCGCCCGCTGCAATTCGGCCACCGTGATGCGGACGTCGCGCAGACCATCCGCGCCGCCGGCCACGACATCGACCAGCGTCTCCATCAGCTTGATCATCACGGCCGCCTTCTGCCGAGCGGCATAGTTCTGCGGACGGGCGAGCACGTCCTCGCCGAGCGACTGGATATCGGTATCGGCGGTAATGTTGCGCACGCTCGCGCGCCATAGAAAATCCTGCTCGGCCGCCTCGTCGGACGGCGCATCTTTCAGCACGAAATTCGACACATTGTTGGCCGTGAGATCGTCGCTGCGCGGTTTGGTCGCTTTATCGTCGCCGCTTCGATCGATCGCATCGAACGCACCCTTGCTGGACCACGCCTTCGCCGCCGCCTTCAGCGACGCGCTGAAGCCTTCGTTATCCTGCAACGCGTCGATTTGCTGCCGGCTCGTCAATCCGCCACCGTTCTTGCCACCGGCGTAGTTGTTGTCCTTGCCGTTCGACCGGTGGCCCGCCGACTCGCCCGCGATAGGCAAGTAGGCCTGAAGCAGCGCAGCCGCGCGCGCGATGTTCAGCGCGTCGCGCGGGGCGTCCGGGTGCTTTGCCTGGTATTCCTTGAGGTTCTTGTCGGCAAGGGCGAGGTTGGTTCGGACGTCCTTCAGAAAATCGCCGAGTCTTCCGCGATCGATGCCGCCATCCGGCCTGAGCGCGTGTTTATTCTGCAACGCGGTCCTCAGCGACGGATTGTCATGGACGAAATTCAGTGCCGCGCTGATCTGCCCGGCCGTCGGCCGTTGTCCGGAAGTGCTCGGCTCGCCTGCCAGAATTTGCATCGCGGCAATCGGCCGCTCGAGCGGCACGCGTTGATCGTAAGCCGCCAGATCGGACCATTGCGCGAGATCGGCCGCGTCGCTTTGCGCACTGTAGTCATCGAGCAGCGCATACGAACCGTCGTTCGCCGCCTGGACGTTCCGCTCGGCTGGCTGATCGGCACGCGCAGTGCTCAATCGCCGCGACGCGGACGCAGTCGCGGCGTTGAAGCGGCGGCGCGCCGGCGGACGCAGGCTTTCATTGAGCAACGCGTCGATGGCGAACGCCGTCGCGGCGCATTGTCCAAGCTTGTCCGCGGGCTTGCGGCCGCCTTCCGCTGCGGTCAAATCGGTTGCCGAAAGAGGAAAAGATAGGCTGCCCATGGCGTGCGAACTCCTTCAAGAAAACGGCATGGCTTGGCCACTCCATCCGACAAGCCGGGGTTCAACACGGGCTTGTGCTGTCACTTTAAACACCGCCGGTTGTGCCAGGCCACGGGCGCCCGAAACCGCATCCAGCATTGCGAAACTGGTTCATGCGGCGCGCCGGCCGGGCATCGAAATCCGCGCGCGCCGCAGCTTGGCGCGCCTCGCGCGTGGCGACGGCGGCCCGCCCGCAGCGCCCGGCTCCACGCGCCGCATCCGCCGGGCTTTGCCGGCACGCGTTTTGAGCGTGGCGTCTCGATCAATGCTTCGTCCCGTCCTCCGTCCTTCTTCCCGCTCTTCGTCCTTCGCCCCTCACCTCTCGCCTCTCGCCCATCTCCAATGGCCCCGCAATTCGCCAGCGTCGCGAAGCGCGCGCCGGCGAAATGCTCGGCATGCGCGGCGGTGCCTGCCGCTCGAACGGACGTGAGAGCGTGTTATAAACATGCCCTCGAACGAGGTTCGACAAGCGTGCGCCCCGCGCCGGAAATCGCATGGGCATGCGCGCCGTACAATCCGTGCCGGAACCCTCGGGCCGCCTTCGGCGGCAAGCCGTCAAACTTTTGTTGGTAATCTATTCGTGACACGGCCCAATGCCGCCAGCCTCCCATCGATGATCATTCCACGCATCTACCCGCTCGGCGATACCGCCATCGTCTGCGAGACGCCGCCTCCCGCGACGCTGGAATGCCAGCGCCGCGTCTGGGCAGTCGCGAACGCGGCGGCGGACTGGCAGCACGTCGTCGACATCGTACCCGGCATGAACAATCTGACCATCGTGTTCGATCCGCTCGCGACCACCGCCGGCACGCTTGCGCCGCGGATGAAAGCCGCCTGGCGCGACGCCGACAGCGTTGCCGAGAGCGGCCGCGAAATCGAGATTCCGGTCGACTACGGCGGCGAGTTCGGCCCCGATCTCGACGCGGTTGCCAAACATACGGGGCTTGCCATCGACGAAATCGTGCGGCGTCATGCGGGCGGCAGCTATATCGTGTTCTTCCTCGGCTTCCAGCCGGGCTTCACCTACATGGGCGGCCTCGAAAGCGCGCTGCACACGCCGCGACGCGCGGTGCCGCGCGTCGAGGTGCCGGCCGGCTCGGTCGGCATCGGCGGCGAGCAGACCGGCATCTATCCGGCCGCGGCGCCCGGCGGCTGGCAACTGATCGGCCGCACGCCGCTCACACTGTTCGACCCGGCGCGCACGCCGCCCACGCTGCTGCAGCCGGGCGATCGCGTGCGCTTCACCATTGCGGGGGTACATACCGGATGACATCGAGCCACGCCACGGGCGGCATTGAAGTGCTGCGCGCCGGGCCGCTTTCGAGCGTCCAGGATCTTGGACGCCGCGGCTACCGCCATCTCGGCGTCGCGCAGAGCGGTGCGCTCGACACGCTTGCGCTCGAAGTCGGCAATCGCCTCGTCGGCAACCGGCCCGAGGCCGCGGCGATCGAAATCACGCTCGGGCCCGCGTCGTTCCGCTTCCCGCGCGCCACGCGCATTGCGATCACCGGCACCGAATTCGGCGCGACGCTCGACGGCAGGCCGGTCTATTCGTGGTGGAGCGTGCCCGTCGCGGCCGGGCAAACGCTCACGCTGCCCGCCGCGAAACGCGGGATGCGCGGCTATCTGTGCGTGATGGGCGGCATCGACGTGCTGCCGATGCTCGGCTCGCGCAGCACCGATCTGGCATCGCATTTCGGCGGACTCGGCGGCCGCGCGTTGCGTGACGGCGACCGGCTGCCGACCGGCGCGCCGCCGCCGGACGCGCCCGGGTGCGTCGCGCCCGGCGCGCCCGAATTCGGCCTGAAAGCGCCCGCCTGGTGTTCGTTCGCGCGCGTCGACACGGCACGCCGCCACAAGCACGCGCATGCGTCGTGGGCGATGCCCGTGCGCGTGCTGCCCGGCCCGCAGTACGCGAGCTTCACGCCGACCGCGCAGCAGGCGTTCTGGGACGACGAATGGATCGTCACGCCGAGCAGCAACCGGATGGGTTACCGGCTCGCGGGCACGGCGCTTGCGCGTGACGGGCGCGACGATCTGCTGTCGCACGCGGTGCTGCCCGGCACGATCCAGGTGCCCGGCAACGGTCAGCCGATCGTGCTGATGAACGATGCGCAAACGACGGGCGGCTATCCGCGGATCGGCTCGGTGATCCGCGCGGATCTGTGGAAACTCGCGCAGGCGCGGCTGAACCTGCCGATCCGCTTTGTCCGCGTGACGGCAGACGAAGCGCGCACGGCGCTCGACGCCGAGCGCGTGTATCTGCGCCAAATCGATATCGCCATCGAAATGCGCGACGAGGCGCGCGAGCGTGTGCTTGCCGCACGCGGCGCAGCCGCTTGATGAGCCGGCGGCGCGAACGCACGCGCACCGGCGCCGAACCTGGGAATGCGAACGCCATGCACATCGATTTGAACGCCGACCTCGGCGAAGGCTGCGGCTCCGACGAGGCACTCCTCGATCTCGTCACGTCGGCGAACATCGCATGCGGCTGGCACGCGGGCAGCGCGCAAGCGATGCGTGACTGCGTGCGCTGGGCGCTCGACAAGGGCGTCGCGATCGGTGCGCATCCGAGCTTTCACGATCCCGAGAACTTCGGCCGCACGGAAATGAACCTGCCCGCGTGCGAGATCTACGCGGGCGTGCTCTATCAGTTGGGCGCGCTGTCGGCGATCGCGCTGGCCGAAGGCGGACGTCTCGCGCACGTGAAACCGCATGGCGCGCTGTACAACCAGGCCGCGCGCGATCCGGCGATCGCCGACGCGGTTATCTCGGCAGTCCACGATTTCGATCCGTCGCTCGCGGTGTTCGGGCTCGCGAAAAGCAGCTTCATCGCCACCGCGCGACGCGCGGGGCTCGTCGCCATCGAGGAGGTATTCGCCGATCGCGGCTACCGCGCCGACGGCTCGCTCGTGCCGCGCACCGAACCCGGCGCGCTCGTCGACGACGAAGGCGAGATGCTCGCCCGCACGCTGGAGATGATTCGCGGCCGGCGCGTGCGCGCGGTGACGGGCGAATGGGTGCCGCTCGACGCGCAAACCGTCTGCCTGCACGGCGACGGGCCGCATGCGCTCGCATTCGCGCGCCAGATCCGTACAGCACTCGACGCAGCCGGCATCGGCGTGCAAGCGCCCAGCGCAGCGTAGGCGCAGCCGCATTTCGCGCGTCCGCCCACGTCCGCACGCTCGCGCACGTCGATTGGCGCATCCGCGATGCGCGTGCCCGCCTGTGGCCCAACCGCGCGCCAGCGCATCGCACGCCGCATGTGGCCGCGCTGGGAAATCCAGCGGGACTTTGCCACAATACCCGTCCAGACGAGGATCTCGATAGGCTTGCACACCGGGCATACCCACGCCGATGAAGCGCACGCTCCGGCATCCGATCCTGATCACCCGGCTCCCCCGCCGCCGCGCAAAGACGGCGCTCGCCCCACCCATGTCAGGAGAATATGCCCATGTCGGACACCGTCAGCCTATGGCCGCTCGTCGGCGTCGCCGTGATCGTCGCCGGTTTCGCGTTGCGCTTCAATCCGATGCTGATCGTCGCGCTCGCCGCGATCGCAACGGCGGCCAGCGCACACTTGCCGCCCGCGCGCATCCTCGCCGCAATCGGCGCGGGCTTTCTGAAAACCCGCAACATCCCGCTCATCATTCTGCTGCCGCTTGCCGTGATCGGGCTGCTCGAGCGGCACGGGCTGCGCGAGCGCGCGCAAGCCTGGATCGCCGGCATTCGCGCGGCCACCGCCGGACGTCTGCTCATCGTCTATCTGATCGTGCGCGAACTGAGCGCGGCCGTCGGCCTCACCGGCCTCGGCGGCCATCCTCAGATGGTGCGCCCGCTGATCGCGCCGATGGCCGAAGGCGCCGCCGAAAACCGCTTCGGCCCGCTGCCCGACGCCGCCCGTCATCGGCTGCGCGCCTACGCGGCCGCGACCGACAACGTCGGCCTGTTTTTCGGTGAGGACATCTTCGTCGCATTCGGCGCGATCGTGCTGATGGTGACGTTCCTCAAGGAGGCGGGCGTGAGCGTCGAGCCGATGCACGTCGCGTTGTGGGGCATCCCGACCGCGCTCGCCGCGCTCGCGATCCACGGCTTCAGACTCTGGCGCCTCGACCGGCAACTCGAGCGCGAACTGGGCGGCCTCGCCGCCGCTCGGCACGCAGACGGGCCGCGCGCCGCCGATGGCGCGCAGCACGCCGGTCAAGCCGGGCGCGCCGCGCCCGAAGCGGACGCGAAAGCCGCACCCCGCCGTGGAGACCGCGCATGACGCTCACCATCAATGCGCTCTACTGGCTCGCCGGTGCGGTGCTGCTCGCGGTCAGCGCGACGATCATCGCCGATCGCTCGCATCCGCGCCGTTTCACGGCGGGCGGCTTCTGGCTGCTGTATGCGCTCGTCTTCGTCGCCGGCGACCGGCTGCCCGTCGAATCGGTCGGCGTGATCGCCATCGTGATGGCCCTGATTGCCGGCTGCGGCGGCGTGACGGCGGGTAAAGCCGGGCTGCCGTCCGACGGCGAGCGCCGCGCCAGCGCGGCGCGCATCGGCAACCGGCTGTTCGTGCCGGCGCTCGCCATCCCGTTCGTGACCGTGGCGATCACGCTCGCGGCGAGCCATCTGCACATCGGCGGCGCACCGCTCGTCGAGCCGAAAAACGTCACGCTGATCGGCTTCGGGATCGGCTGCGTGATCGCGCTCGGCATCGCGTGCCGGATCACCCGCGACACCGTCGGCCAGTCGCTGCACGAGGCGCGGCGCCTCGTCGATGCGCTGTCGTGGGCGGCCGTGCTGCCGCAGATGCTCGGCATGCTCGGGCTCGTGTTCGCGCAGGCGGGCGTCGGCCGCGCGGTCACGCATCTGACTGTCGCCTATGTGAATCTCGACTACCGGTTCGTCGCGGTCGCCGTCTACTGTGTCGGCATGGCGCTCTTCACGATGGTGATGGGCAACGGCTTCGCCGCGTTTCCGGTGATGACGGGCGGAATCGGCGTGCCGATTCTCGTCGGCAAATTCCATGGCGATCCGGCCGTGATGGCCGCGATCGGCATGTTCTGCGGCTACTGCGGCACGCTGATGACGCCGATGGCGGCCAACTTCAACATGGTGCCCGCCGCGCTGCTCGAGTTGCCGAACAAGAACGGCGTGATCCGCGTGCAAATTCCGACGGCGCTCGCGTTGCTCGCGACGAATATCGTGTTGCTGAATGCGTTGATGTTTCGATGAGCGACCGCACGCGATACGCTCAAAGCGCACGCGCTCACGATATTGCGATGGGCTCGGGGCCCCCATCGTCCGAATCGCCTGCCACAACCGGCCGGACAATCGATGCGAACCGGCGCGAATCGGTTTCCTTTCATGGAACGGAATGGACCACGCCGCAGACAGCAGCCGGTGGCAGGCATCGGCGCACCGTTGCGCGCGCTGCCGCCCCCCTTTCACCCCGCATCCACCCGATACCCCAGCTCCCGCAGCAGCTCGAGCACGCCCTTCGGCCCGCCCAGATGCAGCGCGCCGATCGCGACGAACAGCGGCCGGTTCGGCGCGGCGATCGCCGTCATCCGCGACACGAAGCGGCGGTTGCGCTCGTAGACGATCTTGTTGTCGATCGACTCGGCAATCAGTTTTACGCGCGCGAGCCGCTCCGTCTTCGCCACCGCCCAGGCCGCGATCGCGTCCGCATCGCCGATGCGCCAGAGGCGATGCAATGCACGCACGTCGTCGGCATTTTGCGCGGGCGTCTGCACAAGATCCTGCGCCAGCATCTCGCGCTGCTGCGCGAGCGTGAGCCCGGTGAACGCGCGCATCTGCTCGGCAAGCGTCTCGAGCCCGACCACCTTGCCGCCCTTCTTGCGCAAAAAGATATTCTGAAGCTGCGCCTCGGTGCCGTATTCGGTTTGCAGCCCCGCGGACAGCGAATCGTAGGTTTCGACAACGAGCGCCGCCAGCCACGGCCGCATGTTGCGAATGCCGGCAAGCGCGGCCGCATTGCCGCGCAGCCGGCCCGCGAGCCGCTGCCATAGCGGCGCAGGCAGCAGCCGCGGCAGGCACGCGTAATTGCAGACGCCGTACTTCGACACGTCGTCCTGCGATTCGAGCAAATCGTCCGGCGACAATTCGAGCGCCAGCGTGGGCGACGCGGCGAGCGCCGCCAGAATCGGCTGACGAAACGGCTGCGTGCTCGGATAGTCGGCCGGATCGCCGACATGCAGCGTGCCGAGCAGATAGAGCGTGACCTTGCCCTTCGTCGCGACATAGAACGGCATCCGCGCGGGCTGCGTGCGCACCGAGCCGCTCGCGACGGTGCCGTTCGACGACACCGGCGCCGGCACGTGAAACCCCGGCAACGACAAGCCCGGCGAAGGAATCGTCGATCGCGGCACGGGCGCTGTCGCGGCCGCGGCCGCCGCGCGCGCGGCGCCGGGCGGCCACGCGATGCCGCCCGTCACGCATGCGCCGACGAGCGCGGCGCCCACGAGCGCCCGCGCGCGCCAGCATCGAATCGGCAAACCGGCGGGCGGCGCTGCACGCTGGCCCATCCGGCGCGGACGGCGCACGGCACCGCGCGCCGCGACCGCTTCAGGCATGCACGTCCCCCACCTCCTCGGCGCGGTGGCAGGCAACGAGCCGGCCGTCGACGTCGCGCAGCTTCGGCTCGTCGGCGCGGCAGCGCTCGACCGCATACGGGCAACGCTGATGAAACGCGCAGCCCGACGGCGGATTGAGTGGCGACGGCAACTCGCCTTGCAGCTTGATCTGGATCTTGCGATCCGCCTCGAAGATCGCGGGCGTCGCCGACATCAGCGCGCGCGTGTACGGATGGCGCGGCCGCGCATAGATCGTCTTCTTGTCGCCAAGCTCGGCGACGCTGCCGAAGTACATCACCATCACGTCGTCGGCGATATGCTCGACCACGGCGAGGTTGTGCGAGATGAACACGTAGCTCGTCTTGAACTGATCCTGCAGATCCATGAAGAGATTCAGGATCTGCGCCTGGATCGATACGTCGAGCGCGGACACCGGCTCGTCGGCGACGACGATCTGCGGCTCGAGGATCATCGCGCGCGCAATCGCGACGCGCTGGCGCTGGCCGCCCGAAAACATGTGCGGATAGCGCTTCGCGTGCTCGGGCCGCAGGCCGACCGTGCGCATGATCTGCGCGACCCGTTGCGCGCGCTCGGCAACGGTAAGCTGGGTGTTGATCGCAAGCGGCTCGGCAAGCGTTTGCTCGACGGTCTTGCGCGGGTTCAGCGACGCGAACGGATTCTGGAACACCATCTGCACGCGGCGGCGCAGCACGGCGATCGTCGCCGGGCTCGCGCCCGCCACATCGCAGCCGTCGATCGACAGATGGCCGGCGCTCGGCGGCTCGATCATCGTGAGCTGCCGCGCGAGCGTGGATTTGCCGCAGCCCGATTCGCCGACGACCGCGAGCGTCTTGCCGCGCGCGAGCGTGAACGACACGCCGTTCAGCGCCTTCACGGTGCCTTGCCCGAACATCCCTTTTTTGACTGTGTAGTGCTTCGCGAGCCGATCGGCGACGAGCACGACGTCATCGCGCACGGCGGGCTCGCGCGCGTCGAGAATGGCGTTCATCGTGCGCCTCCTTCAGTGTGGGCCGCCCGCAGGTTCAGCGGCCGGATGCAGCGCGCGCGCATCGCGGCGCCGGGCGCCAGTTCGGCGAGTGCCGGATGCGCTTTCGCGCAATCGTCGACGGCGTACTTGCAGCGCGGCGCGAACAGGCAACCGCTTGGCCGGTCGTCGCGGCCCGGCACCATGCCGGGGAGCGCGGCCAGCCGCTTCGCCCCCGCATTGTGCTCGGGAATTGCCGCGAGCAACGCTTCGGTATACGGATGATGCGGATGCGCGAAGATATCCGGCACGCGATTCGTCTCGATGATCTCGCCCGCGTACATCACCGCCACACGCTGCGCGACTTCCGACACCACCGCGAGATCGTGCGAGATCAGCACGAGCGCCATGCCGCGCTCCTTTTGCAGCGTGACGAGCAGATCCATGATCTGCGCCTGGATCGTCACGTCGAGCGCGGTCGTCGGCTCGTCGGCGATCAGCAGCTTCGGATTGCATGCGACCGCCATCGCGATCATCACGCGCTGATTCATGCCGCCCGACATCTGGTGCGGGAATGTATCGATGCGGTTCTTCGCATCGGGAATCCCGACCTGGTCGAGCAGTTCGAGCGCGCGCTTGTTCAGCGCATCGCCGCGCAGGCCCTCGTGCAGCTTCAGCACTTCCCTGATCTGATAGCCGACCGTATAGCTCGGGTTCAGGCTCGTCAGCGCGTCCTGGAACACCATCGCGACGTCCTTGCCGATGATCTTACGGCGCGCCTTCGGGCTCGCGTTCAGCAGATCGATGCCGTCGAACGTGACCTCGTCGGCGCTGACAATGCCGGGCGCGTCGATGAGGCCCATCAGCGCCATCATCGTCACGCTCTTGCCCGAGCCCGATTCGCCGACGACGCCGACCACCTCGCCGCGCGCGATCGACAAATCGACGCCGGCCACCGCCGGCAGCCCGTTGAAATTCACCGCCAGATTGCGGATCGTCAATAGATTGCTCATATCAATGCTCGCCGGCGGCTCCAAAAGTGCTGACCGCCCGTTCGCGGCGCGGCGAACGAGGAGAACGTGGGAATCGTTTCATTCAGGCCATCCGTTTGAGTTTGGGGTCGAGCGCGTCGCGCAGCCCGTCGCCGAGCAGATTGATCGCAAGCACCGAAATCAGGATCGACAGGCCGGGCATCGTGACGATCCACCACGCATTGTCGATATAGTCGCGCGCGGAGGCGAGCATCGCGCCCCATTCGGCCGTCGGCGGCTGCACGCCGAGGCCGAGAAAGCCGAGCGCGGCCGCGTCGAGAATCGCCGACGAGAAACCGAGCGTCGCCTGCACGATCAGCGGCGCCGTGCAGTTCGGCAGCACCTGCGAGAACATCAGCCGCGGCGTGCCCGCCCCCGCGACGCGCGACGCCGTCACGTACTCCTTCTGCAGCTCGCCCAGCGCCGATGCGCGCGTGAGGCGCACGTATGCGGGCAGCGCGACGATCGCGATCGCGAACATCGTATTGGTGAGCCCCGGCCCGATGATCGCGACGACCGCGACCGCGAGCAGCAGCGACGGCAGCGCGAGCAGCACGTCCATCACGCGCATCACGGGCGTATCGGCCCATTTCTGGAAGAACGCGGCGACGAGGCCAAGCACGATGCCCGGAATCAGCGCGAGCACGACCGACACGAAGCCGATCCAGAACGACATCCGCGCGCCGTACATCAGCCGCGACAGAATATCGCGGCCGGCTTCGTCGGTGCCGAGCACGAATTGCCAGTTGCCGCCCGCGAGCCATGCGGGCGGAATCTTCACGTAGTCGCGGTATTGCTCGATCGGGCTGTGCGGCGCGATCAGCGGCGCGAACAGCGCGACGACAATGAGCGCGAGCACGATCACGCCCGCGCCGACCGCACCGCGATTGCGCGAGAAGTTCGCCCAGAATTCGCGCAGCGCGAGCGCGCGCCCGCCGACTGCGGCCGCCTGCTGCGGCATCGCGTTTTGAATATCGCTCATTACGCCTCCCGCGATGCCGCGCACGCGCGGCCGAGTGCCGCCGCCGCAGCCGGCGGCCGGGGCAACGAACGGATACGAGTAGGAAAATGCATATCGATTACCTCGTATGGCGGATGCGCGGATTGAGCACGCCGTACAGCAAATCGACGGCCAGGTTCACGACGATCACGAGCGTCGCGATCATCAAAATCCCGCCTTGCACGACCGGATAGTCGCGCCGGCCGATCGCGTCGATCAGCCATTTGCCGACGCCCGGCCACGAGAACAACGTCTCGGTCAGCACCGCGCCCGCGAGCAGCGTGCCGATCTGCAAGCCGATCACGGTGACGACCGGAATCAGCGCGTTGCGCAGCGCGTGCACGACGACGACGCGCGCGGGCGACAAGCCCTTCGCGCGCGCGGTGCGGATGTAATCCTCGCGCAGCACCTCGAGCATCGACGAGCGGGTCATCCGTGCGATCACCGCGAGCGGAATCGTGCCGAGCACGATCGACGGCAGGATCAGATGGCTCACCGCCGACGCGAACGCGCCTTCCTCGCCGGAAATCAGCGTGTCGATCAGCATGAAGCCTGTCGTGTGAGGAATCTCGTACTCGACCGCGAGGCGCCCCGACACGGGCGTCCAGCCGAGATACGCGGAGAACACCATGATGAGGATCAAGCCCCACCAGAAGATCGGCATCGAATAGCCGGCAAGCGCGGTGCCCATCACGCCGTGATCGACGAGCGTGCCGCGCCTGAGCGCCGCGAACACGCCGGCGGGCAGCCCGATGGCGAGCGCGAAGACAAGCGCGCAGATCGATAATTCGACGGTGGCGGGAAAGCGCGCCAGAAATTCGCTCATCACGCTGGTGTTGGTGATGATCGACGTGCCGAGGTCGCCGTTGAGCGCACGGCCGACGTAATGCAGGTACTGGATGGGCAGCGGCTCGTCGAGCCCGAGGCGGTGCATTGCCTGCGCGTGCATCGCGGGATCGACGCCGCGCTCGCCCATCATCACTTCGATGGGGTCGCCCGGTATCAGGTGAATCAGCGCGAACGCGAGCACCGTAATGCCGACGAAAGTCGGAATCACCATGCCCACGCGGCGCAGAACGAATCGGAACATGACGCTTCTCGATATTTTCTTGTGGGAAATGTGCGACCGGCGACGAGGGGCTCATGGCCCCTCGTCGCCGGTCATTATCGTGCATCGGCCTGCCGGCGGCGCGTTTTAGCCGTTATTTCACGCTCACGCCGTCAAAGCGCGCATAGCCGAGCGGGTCGATGCGCATATCGACGATGTTCTTGCGCACCGGCTGATAGACGGTCGAGTTCGCGATCGACGTAAAAGGCACCTGCTGCGCGAAGATCTGCTGCGCCTGCGTGTAGATCTTCGTTCGAGCGTCTTGCCCCGACGTCACGCGGCCCTTTTGCACCAGCTCGTCGAACGGCTTGTAGCACCAGCGCGAGAAGTTGTTGCCCTTGATCGCGTCGCAGCCGAGCAGCGTGCCGAGCCAGTTGTCCGGATCGCCGTTGTCGCCCGTCCAGCCGATCAGCATCGTGTCCTGCTCGCCCGCGTGCGCGCGCTTGATGTATTCGCCCCATTCGTAGGTGACGATCTTCGCCTGCACGCCGATCTTCGCCCAGTCGGCCTGGATCATCTCGCCCATCAGCTTGCCGTTCGGGTTGTACGGGCGCTGCACGGGCATTGCCCACAGCGTGATCGAAAAGCCGTTCGGGAAGCCCGCCTTCGCGAGCAGCGCCTTCGCCTTCGCCGGATCGTAGGCGGCGGTCTTCAAATTCTTGTCATACGACCACTGCGTGGGCGGCATCGGCGCTGATGCCGCCTGGCCCGCGCCTTGATAAACCGACTCGAGGATCGCCTTCTTGTTGATCGCCATGTCGAGCGCCTCGCGTACCTCGAGCTTGTCGAGCGGCTTGTGCTCGACGTTGTAGGCGAGATAGCCGAGATTGAAGCCCGCCTGCGACGGCATTTCGATGTTCGGATCGCTCTTGAGCGTGGCGATGTCGGCCGGGCGCGGATAGCTCATCACCTGGCACTCGTTGCGCTTGAGCTTCTGCACGCGCACGCCGGGGTCCGGCGTGATCGAGAAGATCAGCTTCGAGATCTTCACCGCGCCCTTCTTCCAATAGTCAGGATTGCCATCGAAGCGGATCGTCGCGTCCTTCGTGTAGCTGCGGAAGATGAACGGGCCCGTGCCGACCGGCTTCTGATTGATGTCGGCGGCCTTGCCGGCCTTGAGCAACTGGTCCGCATATTCAGCCGACAGAATCGACGCGAACTCCATCGCCATGTTCTGGATGAACGGCGCGTTCGGCTCCTTCAGCGTGAAGCGCACCGTGTACGGATCGACCTTGTCGATCTTCGCGATCAGCTTGTCGAGCCCCATGTCGGTGAAGTACGGGAACGACACCGGGTACGCCTTCGCGAACGGCTGGCTCGAATCGAGCATGCGCTCGAACGTGAACACCACGTCGTCCGCATTGAATTCGCGCGTCGGCTTGAAGAACTCGGTCGTGTGGAACTTCACGCCGTGGCGCAGATGGAACGTATAAACCTTGCCGTCGGCGGAGATATCCCATTTCTCGGCGAGGCCGGGCTCGACCTTGGTGCCGCCGCGCTCGAACTCGACGAGGCGGTTGTAGATCGGGAACGTCGCCGCGGTGAAATCGACGCCGGTGGTAAATTGCGCGGAATCGAAGCCCGCCGGGCTGCCTTCTGAGCAGTAGACGAGCGTTTTGTTCGGAATCTGCGCGAATGCAGAGCCCGCGATGCCGAGCGATGCCGCTGCGACGCTCGCCGTGGCGGTAACACGCAGGGCGCGCAGCAGTCGTTTATGTTCCATTATTTCCTCCAGTCTCCAGTTCAGGGCCGGCTGGGCCGGCGTAGCCGGATATTACTTGAGCTTTCGTAACGGCAACAAGCTGGAGAAAAATACCGGTGCGGCGGCGAAACGCCCTCGCCACATCGTTCGGCGCGCCGGGCGAAGCCCCGGCGCGTGCGCGCTACCAGTCCGGATCGGCGCGTTTGTCGGGCACGCACGCGATTGCGACGAACGATAACGCAAGCCCCGTCATCACATAATAAGTGGGCGCAAGCGGCGTACCTGTCGCCTTGATGAGCCATGTGACGATGAACTGACCAAAGCCGCCGAACAGCATCACGGCGACGTTATACGCGATCGACAACCCGGTCGAGCGGGCATTGGGCGGAAACGACTCGGCGATCATCGCGCCGAACGGCCCGTAATAGCCCGCCAGCGTAATGGACAGAATCGCCTGAACGAGTATGAGCCGCGCGATGCTCGGCTGCGCGTCGAGCCAGATGAAAAGTGGATAAATCAGCACGAGCGTGAGCCCGAGCGCCCACAGCGACAAGCCCTTGCGTCCAATCCGATCGGACCACGCGCCCGCGAGCGGCGAGAGCACCGTCAACAGCAGGTTGCCGACGATCACCGCATAGAACGACTGCGCATACGGCAGCTTCAGCTGCTTCACCGCAAACGTCGGCAGATAGCTGATCAGCACGTAGATCGTCACCGTGAGCGCGATCACCGAGCCGAGCCCGCACGCGACCGCGCGCCCGTGGCGCACGAGCACCTCGCGCAGCGTCACGCGCGGCGCACGCTCGCGCGCGTGCACGAACGCCTCCGAATCGGCCAGATGCCGGCGCAGATAAAACCCGATCGGCCCGATCAGCAGCCCGAGCAGAAACGGCACGCGCCAGCCCCATGCGTGCAGCGCGTCGGCCGACAGCCCGCGCGTCACCGCCGCGCCGGCGAGCGCGCCGACGAGCAACGCCGCAGCCTGGCTCGACATTTGCCAGCCGCCGTAAAAGCCGCGCCGCGACAGGGGCGCCGCCTCGATCAGCAGCGCGGTCGCGCTGCCGAATTCGCCCCCGGCGGAAAACCCTTGCAGCAAACGCCCGAGCACGATCAGCAGCGGCCCGCCGATGCCGATCGCCGCATAAGTCGGCGCAAACGCGAGCAGGAAGATGCCCGCCGTCATCAGCAGGATCACGAGCGACAGCGCCGCCTTGCGCCCCGCGCGATCCGCGTAGAGCCCGAGCACAATGCCGCCGATCGGCCGCATGAAGAACGCGACGCCGAACGTCGCGGTCGTGAGCAGCAATGCCGAATATTCGTTCGACGTTGGAAAAAACAACTCGGCGATCACAACCGCCATGAAGCTAAACACGGTGAAGTCGTACCATTCGAGCGCGTTGCCGATCACGGCCGCCGCCACCGCACGCCGGTTCAACGCGTGCCCTGCCGATTTCGTCGAAGCCGCAACCGTTGCCATCCCCGCCCCTCGTTGCCGTCGCGCGCCGGACCATGCCGCGCGCCTGCCGTGCGTACCGCCGTCAGCGAGTGTAGAAAGTGGAGGAACCGATTTCAAGCGATAAAAAAAACGCCCAGTGTCGACGGACAGCGGGCGTTTGCACGGCCGAAAGGCGCTGCCGCGGGATTGCCGCGCGACGCGCCACGCGACCGTCAGGCCATCTTGGTGAACGCGCTGCACCAGCCCTTCGCCGAGACCTGCTTGCCGGGGAACGCGCCGCACGGCCCAGACGCCGAACCTTTCTTGCCCTGATACAGCATGCAGCCCGAGCATGTCTCGCCGGCCGCGTATTTCGGGTACTTCGCCTTGTCGACCTTGGCAGCATCGGCCTTATAGCCGAGCGCGCCAGCGGTCGGATCGGTTTCGGCCAGCATCGGCAGATCGGCGGCGAACGCTTCGCGCGTCAACGCGAGTGCGGACAGCGCGCCGACACTCGTCATCAGGAAAACCCTGCGAGACGTCTTCATGGGAATTCGCTCCAACATATATATTGTGGGGTTGTCGCCTCCGGGGCCTGCTCACGCTAATCACGTGCTGCGCCCGCCGCCGCGCAGTTTTCAAGGTCGCGGCCATGAGCGTGGCTGCGTGCCATGTGGCTGGCCGCACTCGCCTGCCCGCTCGGGTTTAGCGTGAACAGGCCCTCGTCAGCACAAGTAAGCATACGCTTCATGCACCCGGCTGTGGCACGGGTGATGCCGGAGATAAAGGATTCGCCAACAGCCGGCGCACCCGCGCCGCATCGGCCGCGCACCCGCCACGCTCAAGCGCGCGCGATCATCTCGCCGACGCGCTGCGCGATCGCGAGCGACGCCGTCAGCCCCGGCGATTCGATGCCGAACAGGTTCACGAGCCCGCGCACGCCATGCTGCGCAGCGCCCTGGATCACGAAATCGGCGGCCGGCTCGCCGGGCCCCGCCACCTTCGAACGCACGCCCGCGTATGCCGGTTGCAGCGCGCCGTCGGGCAGGCCGGGCCAGTAAGTGCGAATCGCCGTGTAGAACGCTCCGGCGCGGCGCGGATCGACGTCGTAGCGCAACGTATCGATCCATTCAACGTCGGGCCCGAAACGCGCGCGCCCCGCCAGATCGAGCGTCAGGTGCACGCCAAGCCCGGCCCGGTCCGGCACCGGGTAGACGAGATGGTTGAACGGCGCGCGCCCCGACAGGCTGAAATAATTGCCGCGCGCCAAATAAAGCGGTGGCACCCAGCGCGGATCGAACCCGCCGATGCGCCGCGCGAGCGCCTGCGCACCGAGCCCCGCGCTGTTGATCACGCACGCGGCGTCAATCTCGGCAGGCGCGCTTGCGCCGACGCGCACCACGAAGCGCCCGCCCGCCGCGTCGACCGATTCGACCGGCGAGCGCAGCGCGCATACGGCGCCTTCACGCTCGGCATCGCCCAGCAGCGCAAGCATCAGTTGATGGCTGTCGACGATGCCCGTGCCCGGCGAGAACAGCGCCTCGACGCATTCGAGCGCGGGCTCGAGCGCCTGCACTTCGTCGCGCGACAGCGTCAGCAGATCAAGCACGCCGTTTTCCTCGGCGCGCGCGGCAATCGCCTTCAGCTGCTTTGCCTGTCCCGCTGACGTCGCAACGATCAGCTTTCCGCAACGCTTATGAGGAATGTTGTGAGTTTCGCAAAAATCGTACAGCAGATCGCGCCCATGCACGCACAGCGACGCCTTCAACGAGCCGCGCGGATAGTAGATTCCCGCGTGTATCACTTCGCTGTTGCGCGCGCTCATTCCGGTGCCGATCGCATCGGCCGCCTCGACAATCAGCGTTTCGCGCCCGCGTGCGGCCAATTCGCGCGCGATCGCAAGGCCCACCACCCCCGCGCCGATCACCACACAATCTATCCGCTCCATCGTCATTCGCGTCGCTCACGCGCTTGAAAGCAGGATTTTCGATTGTACGTCGCGCCCGCGATGGATGCGCGATGTGAAAATGCGCGCGCCGATCGCAAACGCGAGCACGCCCGCCAGCGCGCTAAAACCCGATCGACCGGCGCCGCCCTGCGCTTTCATCGACGTCGATGTCGCATGGCACGATGATGTCGCGCCCGTCGAGCCGCGCCGCACCGAATGCGTGCAGCAGCGTGCGGCGCATCGTGCGCGGCGGCATCGCGGCAAGCACGTCGAGCGCATCGTCGCCGAGCGTCTCGGGAAAACGCCGCCCCCACGCGTGCGCGTTACGGATCTCCATGTAAATGGTCTGCGCGATCCGGCGCGCGCCCGCCGGATCGGGCGGCTCGATCTCGTAGACGTTCATCCGGTTCAGCAGCGGCTCGGGAATCGCATGCGCGTCGTTCGCGGTCGCGATCCAGATCACGTTGCCCGCGTCGATCGGCACCTCGGCGAACTCGTCGACGAACGCGCGCGCGGTGTCGTACTCGAGCAGCGCGTACAGCGCACCGAGCGGATCGTATTGCGCGTCGCTGCCCGCCTTGTCGATTTCGTCGATCGCGATCACCGGGTTCGCATAGCAACCGTTGACGAGCGCATCGAACACCTTGCCCGGCTTCGCGTTCTTCCACTGCGACGAGGCGCCCGACAAGACCCAGCCCGCCGTCAGCGAACTCATCGGCACGTAGTGGTAAGCGGTCCCGAGCATTCTCGCGAGCGCCTTCGCGAAATGCGTCTTGCCAATGCCCGGCGCGCCGAGCAGCAGAATCGGCATCAATTCGAGGCGGTCGTCGGTTTCCAGACAGAGCGCGACCTGCTTGCGCACGTCGTCGAGCGGTTCGGCGAAATTCGGCAACGCCTCGGCAAGCGAATCGAACGCGGGCATCCGTGTCGGCTTCACGCAAAAGCGCAGGTTCCCCGATTTCAGCATTTTCTCGTAGGTCGCGCGCAATGCGTCGCTCGCGCCTTCGTTCAAGTCGTTCAACGCCGTCTCGACGCGCTCCATATCGTAGACCGTGCTGAACGACGCCACCGCCAGTTCCTGTTTCACCATTGCCGTCGTCATTGCCCACCTCGTCTTGCTTACCGCCATGCGGCCCTTAACTTTCACGACTTCAGTGTATCCAGCCGAAACACACACGCAAGCGAGCAGCCGCCGCAGGGTGCTGCTAACATGCAAGCGCCGCGCGGCGCGCGTATCATCGTCAATTCGCGCCGATATCGTGCCGGACACCCCGTCCGTGCGTTCGCGGCATGCGCTGTTCGCGGCGCGCCCATTCGTTGGTTTGCCGCGCACGCGCGCTTGCAGCGCCGCGCGGCGCACTCATCCCGTTAAAGCGGCCGATCGCGGCGGCGCGGAAAAAAGATGAACCGCGCCCGAACCCGCACGGTCTGAAGTTGGTTCATTCGTTTAGACGCAAGATGCCTGCCTGCCTCGCCCTCGCCAGAAAATTGCTGCTCGACGCCGGCGCGGCGGCCGCGCTCGGCGCCGCCGCCGGTGGCGCGTATGCGCAGAGCGCTTCGCAACCCGCCTCTCAGCCCGCTTCATCGCCCGCGTTTCAGCCCAGTTCGCAGCCCGTTATCGATTGGGAGATTCAAGTCGTGCGCGACGGTCAAACAGTCGACACGTTCAAGCAGAAAACCACGGTCGGCCAAGCGCGCTCGGATACGCACCGCTTTGCCGCCGCGTCCGGCGGCGGTTGCGGCACGGCGGACACGGCCGGCGCATGGGGGGCGTCGGGCGGGGCTGCGGCGTCGGGTACATCAGGCGCATCCGCCAGCCTGTCGAACGCAGCGAGCGCCGATGGGGCATCCGCGTCGGCGCCGGCCGCAACCGAGGACACATCGTCCGCCCACCCCGCCGCCGCGCCTTCACGAACGATCACGGTCGCGCCGCTCTACGTCGAGGACGATGCGGTCTCGCTCGCGATCGACGTGCAGGAAACGTTCCCCGACAGCGACACCGCGCGCACGGCAAGCAGCGCGCCGTGCTCCGCTTCACCGCGACGCATTGTCGCGAGCCATCCGGGCCTGAACGCGCGCGCCGCCCAGTGGACCGACTGGACGCTCGCCGAGCGCGATCCGCGACTCGTCTACCGCATACGCGCCCGCGTCGTCGAGAATTGACCGATATGCACGTGCCCAAACCGCTCGCGCTCGCCGAACCGCAGCCTGTCGCCAACGAAATCACCGCGGTGAGCTGGAACCTGCACAAGGGCCGCTCGCCGCTCGGCTTTACCGCATGGCATGCGATGCGCAGTTGGGTACAGGCAACGCACGCCGACATCTATTTCCTGCAGGAGGCGATGGCGCGGCGCATGCCGCGGCCCGTGCTCGCGCCGGGCTTCGGCGCGCAGATCGAGGAGCCGGTCGACGATGTCTGGCATTGCCAGGCCACCGAGATCGCGCGCTCGCTCGACTGGCAGATCGCGCTCGGCCTGAACGTCTTCAAACCGTCGTGGCGGCACGGCAACGCGATCCTGTCACCGCATCCGCTCGATCTCGGCGGCCGCTGGGACATCTCCGCGCACCGTTTCGAGCGCCGCGGCCTGCTCGTCGCGCGCGCGACGCTGGCTGGCGCGGCAGAGCCCGTCACGCTGATGTGCGCGCACCTCGCGCTCACGCGCGCCGCGCGCCTGCGGCAAATGAACTGGATCGCGCATTGGATCGAGCGCAACGCGAACACCGGGCCGCTCGTCCTCGCGGGCGATTTCAACGACTGGCGCAACGATTCGATCCCCCTTTTCAACGAGATCGGCTTATCCGAAGTCGCGACGCTGCTCGGCGAATCGGGGCGCACGTTTCCCGCATTCTCGCCCGCGCTCGCGCTCGACAAGATGTTCGTGCGCGGGCTCACGCCGCTCGAATGGCGCGCGCCGGCCGACGAGGCGGCGTGGCTGTCCGACCATCTGCCGTATGTTGCGCGGCTGCGCTTCGACTAGGCGCGCCCGCCCTCCTCCGGCGCACGCGGGCGCGGCCTCGCCGCCCAAAGCCTTGACGCCGTCCCGGCAATCAGACCCGCGATTCGCGCAAGCAAGGTAAAATAGCCGGTCTTCCAATCGTCAGTTATATCGAGTAGGCGCGCGCTTCGCGCCCGCCTGTCGGCCGCGGTCCGCGGATCACGCGCCGGTGCTCTCGTTTTTCGCCGTTTTCGAATCCATGAGCAAATACGACATCGCTACCGTCCTGTCCGTCCATCACTGGACCGATACGCTGTTCAGCTTCACCTGCACCCGCGATCAAGGGCTGCGGTTCAACAACGGCGAATTCACGATGGTCGGCCTCGAAGTCGACGGCAAGCCGCTCGCGCGCGCGTACAGCATCGTCAGCCCGAACTACGAGGAGCATCTCGAGTTCTTCAGCATCAAGGTGCAGAACGGCCCGCTCACGTCGCGCCTGCAGCACCTGAAGGTGGGCGACAGCGTGCTGATCGGCAAAAAGCCGACCGGCACGCTCGTCGCCGACAATCTGCTGCCCGGCAAGACGCTGTGGCTGCTGTCGACGGGCACGGGTCTCGCGCCGTTCATGTCGATCATCCGCGATCCGGATATCTACGAGCGCTTCGACAAGGTGATTCTCACGCACACTTGCCGGCTGAAGGGCGAACTCGCGTACATGGACTTCATCAAGCATGACCTGCCGGGCCACGAATACCTCGGCGACGTAATCAAGGAGAAGCTCGTTTACTACCCGACGGTCACGCGCGAGGAATTCGAGAACGAAGGCCGGATCACCGATCTGATCGCGACGGGCAAACTGTTCTCCGATCTGGACATCGCACCGTTCTCGCCCGAGCATGACCGCGTGATGCTGTGCGGCAGCACCGCCATGCTGCGCGACACGACCGAGCTGCTGAAGCAAGCGGGCTTGGTCGAAGGCAAGAACAGCGCTCCTGGCCATTACGTGATCGAACGCGCGTTCGTCGACTGATCTTTTTTTCGACTCACGTCAAGAACCGGAGCCTCAGGCTCCGGTTTTTTTATGTCAGCTCTTGGCAACATAGTTACAAAACGTCATATTTTTATCTCAAAATAGTTACAAGTTTGCGTCGCGTTTCAGAAACCGCTTGTCGGTATTATTCCTACACCGGAAATGCCGGCGAGTCACGTTACCCGACTGGGAACGTCCATCTGGCATGACCGTAGCGGTATTCTGAGATATCATGCGCGGCGCGTGAAAACGGTCCCATGCACTGTTACAGTGCCAGACCAAATGTTACTAGTTGTAAATAATATTTCCGGGGCACATCGCTGACTCGATCCGGTAAGGCCGCGCCGGTTGACTGGGTCGGCGGCCGTCCCATTGTGTGTCTGAATAGCTTTCTGACCGAAAGGGAGAGTCATGGATACGCCGTCTATTGCGCCGTCCCAGGCCCACGCCGCCGCGCCATCGATCGATGCGCAGGCCGATGCCGCCTTTCCCTTCGTTTCCCGTCCCGCCAAGCATCACGCCGTGCCGGTCGCGCGCCGCCGCGCCAGCGCGCGCGGCGCGCGCACGCATGCCGAGCGCGCGGCCGCAGAGCATACCGCCGCCGACGAATCCATACGCCGCCACTTCGCCGGCGAACTGCACGACGGACTCGGCGCCGAACTCACCGCCGCACGCTTCGCGCTCGCGAACGTCGAGACCTGGCTGCCCGCCGATTCGCCCGACGCGTGCCGCCGCGCGCTCGCGCTCGCGCAGCAGGCGCTCGACGCCGCAACGGCAACGAACCGCCGCCTGATCGACACGCTGCGCACGCCGGCGCTCGACCTCGGGCTTGCCCGCACGCTCGCTGCGTGGATCGGCGCGCACGGCGGGCGCACCGGCTTGCGCACCCGCTTCGTCTGCGCCGCCGACGCACGCATCGCGCGATTGAGCGCCGACGGCGCGCTCGCCGTCTTTCGCGTCACGCAGGAAGCGCTCGCAAACGTTGCAAAGCACGCGCGCGCTTCGGCGGTCGACGTGCGCATCGACACCAATGCCACGCATCTGATCCTCACCGTCGCAGACGACGGCGCGGGCATCCCGCGCGCGTGCCGCCACGGCTATGGAATCGGCAGCATGCGCGCGCGCTGCGAAGCAGCGGGCGGCACGCTCACGCTCAGCGTACCGCACACCGGCGGCACCACGCTGCGCGCACGCTTCGCGTGGCCGGCGCTCGTCGACGCGCCGGCCGAAAGTCCGTGGCAGGAGGCGCGATGAGTCTGAATATTCTGCTCATCGACGATCATGCGATCGTCCGCCAGGGCGTGCGCCAGTTGCTGATCGACCGCGGCATCGCGCGCGACGTGGTCGAGGCGGAAAACGGCGCCGACGCGCTCGCCGCGGTCGAGAAGACCGGCTTCGACGTGATCCTTCTCGATATCTCGCTGCCCGACATCAATGGGCTCGAAGTGCTCAAGCGCCTCAAGCGCAAGCTGCCGCGCACGCCGGTGCTGATGTTTTCGATGTACCGCGAGGATCAGTACGCGGTGCGCGCGCTGAAGGCGGGCGCGGCGGGCTATCTGTCGAAGACGGCCAATGCGTCGCAGATGGTGTCGGCGATCAGCCAGGTCGCGTCGGGCCGCAAATACGTGAGCCCGGCGATGGCCGAGGCGCTGGCCGAATATGTGTCGTTCGAGAACGAGCCGCTGCCGCACGAAAAGCTGTCCGACCGCGAGTATCAGACGCTTTGCATGATCGCGTCGGGCAAGCGCCTGACCGATATCGCGCATACGCTGTCGCTATCGGTGAAGACGGTCAGCGTGTACCGCACCCGGCTGCTGGAAAAGATGAAGCTGTCGAACAACGCGGAACTGACGTTCTATGTGATGAGCAACCGGCTCGTCGATATGAATCCCGCGATCGGCGCGTAGCGCGCGCCGCCATGCGCAACCGGTTGTTTTCATTGAGCGATTCATTTTCTTCCGGCAATACGCACGCGTAACGCGATGCATCGGCAGACGCGCCGTATCCGTTAAGATAGCGGGTTTTCCACTCGTCCGGTGCCCCGCGCGCCGCAGGCACTTTTTCCCGTAATGTCCCTCTTTCGCAAGAAAAACGTCGACCGGATGATCGCCGGCGCACAGGCAGCCGGCCTGAAAAAAGCCCTCGGCGCAGTCGACCTCACCTTCCTCGGCATCGGCGCGATCATCGGCACCGGCATTTTCGTGCTGACTGGCACGGGCGCCGTGCAGGCCGGCCCCGCGCTGATGCTGTCGTTCGTGATCGCGGCGATCGCGTGCGGGCTGTCCGCGCTGTCGTATGCCGAATTCTCGTCGACGATCCCCGTCGCCGGCTCGATCTATACCTATTCGTATGCCACCCTCGGCGAACTCGCCGCGTGGATCATCGGCTGGGATCTGATGCTCGAATACGGGCTCGCCGCGTCCGCGGTGTCGGTGGGCTGGTCCGGCTATCTGCAGTCGCTGCTGCAAGGCTTCGGGCTCTCGCTGCCGACCGCGCTCACCGCCGCGCCGGGCGCGCTGCCGGGCGTCGTCACATGGTTCAACCTGCCCGCGTTCGCCGTGATGCTCGTCATCACGACGCTGTTGTCGATCGGCATTCGTGAATCGACGCGCGTGAACAACCTGATGGTGTTCGTCAAGGTCGCGGTCGTGCTGCTCGTGATCGTGGTAGGCGCGTTCCACGTGACGCCTGCGAACTGGAAGCCGTTCATGCCGCACGGCCTGTCGGGCGTATTCGGCGCGGCAGCGGTGATGTTCTTCGCGTTCATCGGCTTCGACGCGGTGTCGTCGGCGGCCGAGGAAGTCAAGAATCCGAAGCGCGATCTGCCGATCGGCATCATCGCGTCGCTCGCCGTGTGCGCGTTCCTGTACGTATCGGTCGCGGCGATCGCAACGGGCATCGTGCCGTGGTCGAACTACGCGAACGTCTCGCATCCGATCTCATACGCGCTGCAGGTGGCGGGCCAGAAATGGGTCGCGGGCTTCATCGATCTTGGCGCGGTGGTCGGGATGCTGACCGTCATTCTCGTGATGAGCTACGGCCAGACGCGGATCGTCTATGCGATGTCGCGTGACGGCTTGCTGCCCGCCGCGTTGTCGCGCGTGCATCCGCGCTTCGCGACGCCGTTCCTCACGACTTGGCTCGTCGGCCTGTTCTTCGGCCTGATCGCCGCGCTGATCCCGCTCAACGTGCTCGCCGAGTTGATCAACATCGGCACGCTCGCCGCGTTCTCGATGGTATCGGTCGCGGTGCTCGTGCTGCGCCGCACGCACCCGCACCTGCCGCGCGCGTTCCGCTGCCCGGGCGTGCCCGTCGTGCCGCTGTTCGGCGTGGCCGCGTGCCTGTTCCTGATGCTCAACCTGCAACCGACGACGTGGATCGCGTTTGTCGTGTGGCTCGTGATCGGCCTGGTGGTGTACTTCGCGTACTCGCGCCGCCATTCGAAGCTCGGGCAAGGCGTGCAGACGGACTGAAGCGGCGGTGCCCGCCGCCGCTTCGCGAGGCATCCGCGCGGCGGCCTCGCCGCTTCCGGCAATCGCCGGCAAACCCCTCGTTTTCCGGAACGAGGGGTTTGTTTTTTGGCATGCACGCCGGCATCTGCACGCTTTTTCCGGACACGCCATAATCGCGCCATCGAGCGGCCGCCTGCCGGCGGCCGCGCCATCGAAGGAACCGGATCATGGAAAGCATGGATCTCGACGTACTGCGCACGAGCGCGCGCTGGCTCGCCAACGGCCGCCGCGCGCTGCTGGTGACGGTGGTGCGCACCTGGGGCTCGTCGCCGCGCCCCGAAGGCGCGATGCTCGCGGTGCGCGACGACGGCCTCGTCGCCGGCTCGGTGTCGGGCGGCTGCATCGAGGATGATCTGATCGCGCGCGTGCAGGCATCGGGAATTGCGTCGTTCGTGCGGCCCGAGGCGATCAAGTACGGCGTGACGGCCGAGGAGGCACACCGCTTCGGCCTGCCGTGCGGCGGCACGATCGAGCTGGTGCTCGAGCCGCTGTCGGACGCGTCCGGCATCTCGGCACTGTGCGACGCGCTGGCGCGCGGCGGGCTCGTCACCCGCACGCTCGAACTGGCCACGGGCGCGGTAACGCTCGCGCCCGCGCTCGCGAGCGACGGGCTTGCATTCGACGGCGCGCGCCTCGTGACGGTCCACGGCCCGCGCTACCGGATGCTCGTGATCGGCGCGGGGCAGTTGTCGCGGTATCTGTGCCAGATCGCGGTCGGGCTCGACTACCAGGTGACCGTGTGCGATCCGCGCGACGAATACACGCACGCGTGGGACGTGGCGGGCACGCAGCTCGTGCGCACGATGCCGGACGACACGGTGCTCGACATGCGGCTCGACGCCCGCTCGGCAGTGGTCGCGCTCACGCACGATCCGAAGCTCGACGATCTGGCGCTGATGGAAGCGCTGAAAACGCCGGCGTTCTACGTAGGTGCGATCGGCTCGCGGCGCAACAGCGCGGCACGGCGCGAGCGGCTGCGGGAGTTCGATTTGAGCACCGGGGAACTGGCGCGGCTGCATGGGCCGGCGGGTATCTACATCGGCAGCCGCACGCCGCCGGAGATCGCGGTGTCGATCCTTGCCGAGGTCACGGCAGCGAAGAACGGTGTGTCACTGCCGACGATCCTGCAAGTCGAAGGGGCAAAAGCGGCACGCGAACGCGATGCGGCCAACGGAGCGGTTTGCGGAATTTGATCGGCGCCGTGCATAAGGCGGGCAACGCTATGTCCAAATGCAAATTTCAGGCAGCGCGTGCCGCTTCGTTCACGCTGCTTGCGCGCGTGAGACAAATTCCGTGAGCGATCGCGTAACCCATCCGGCAACCGCGTCCGTGACCGAAACTTATTTGCGGGATTTTCACCGGCGTCACACCGGCGCAACACGCACCGCGTTCGGCCATCTCGCCGCGCGTTCCCGTCAGACGGAATACGAATCGTCGTATCACGCGCTGGCTACGTTGGTGCCAAACTCGCACGAACGCCAATCGGTTCTCGATCTCGCTTGCGGCGATGGCCGGCTGCTCCGAATACTTTGCGACCGCCATCCACCGCGGCTGCGTCTGGCCGGCATCGACATCAGCCAGCACGAACTGGATGCAGCAAGAGCCACCCTTCCGTCCAGTGTCCTGCTGTCACAGCAACGCGCGCAGCATTTGTCATTCGAAGATGCATCGATCGACTGGGTCCTGTGCCACATGGCGATCATGCTGATGGACGATGTCGAACAAGTGCTGGGAGAGGTGAGCAGAATCCTGCGCCCCGGCGGCCGGTTCGCCGCGATCGTCGGACGCACGTTCCTGCTTGGCCCAGCGAACGAGATCTTTGCCGATATATTGCGCACGGTAGCTAAAACCGATACGCCGCCGCTATCGTTCGGCGACCGGAGGACACGAAACGAAGCCGGGTGGGCGGAATTGCTCCGAGCCGGATTCGGCGAGTTGCACTTCGACGACATCGACGTGCACTGGCGACCCACGCCCGACGAGTTATGGACGTCGCTGACCGAAACCTACGATGTGGATCAGTTGCCCACCGGCACAAAAGAACGCTTGCGCCACGCATTGCTACCGGCGCTGGCGCCGCTTTGCCATCGCGACGGCACGATTCACACCGGATGGGGGCTGCGCCGCGTGCTGGCGCGCAACGTATAGCCCGCCTTCATTGACGCGCCCCCCGCAGCGCCGGCCGCGCCTTCGCCGTCGATCCCCTCACCAGCAACTGCGGCGCGCGAGTCGTGCGCACGCGCGCGCCGCCGCGCGGCCTGTCGTCAATCCGCCCGCTCTCCTCGCGCAACTCGTTCAGCAGTTCGACCGCCAGATCCGCTGCCTCGTCGATCTGAATCGCCACGGTCGTCAACGCGGGGCGCACGTCGCTCGCCAGATGAATGTTCGTGATGCCGATGACCGACAGATCGTCCGGCACCCGTCTGCCGCACTCGGCCGCCGTATGCAGCGCGCCGATCGCGGGCAGATCGTTCGTCGCGAACAGCGCGGTCAAACGCGGCTTCGCCTCAAGCAGACGGTGCGCGGCGCACGCGCCGCCGTCGATCGTGTCCGGCGCGCATTCGACGGCCGCGATCGGCCGGCCGTGCTCGCGCATCGTGTCGACAAAGCCGTCGAATCGCGCCGCGTGCACGCCCGTTTGCGAGCCGCCACCGACGATCACGCCCACCTCGCGATGCCCGAGCGCGATCAGATGCTGCGCCGCCAACCGTCCCGCCAGCCGGAAATCGACCGCCACGCACGGCAGCGCGTGCGGCGGCGCATCCGGGCGCTCCCACATGCACAGGACCACCGGCACACCGCGCCGGAACACGTCGAGCAAATCCGGCAGATGCAGGTTCGCATTCGTCACGAGCATGCCTTCGGAAATCGTGCCGGCGATCTGATCGAGGTACGCCCGCCCTTGCGCCGGATCATTGTTCGTATTGCAGACGATCAGGAACTGCCCGTTGCGCCGCACAGCCTTTTCGGCCGCCAGCGCGAATTCCGGATAGAACGGATTCGCAATGCTCGATACCATCAGCGCGACGGTTGGCGCGCGCCCCTCGGCCAGCGCGCGCGCGGCAAGATGCGGCCGGTAGCCGAGCGCGCGGACCGCTTCCAGCACGCGCTCGCGCGTGTCGGCGCCCACGCGGCCGCGGCCGCGCAGCACGTTCGATACGGTTGCGGCAGTCACGCCCGCGCGCCGCGCGACTTCGCTCAATGTCGCCATTCGGCATCCTATTATTTGGGAAAACTATCCAATATTTGATTCGCGCCAGAAACTGGCCCACCATCGTCGCACATCGGGTCGCCGCAACAGGGGCAACACGCATGCGCAAATTTGGCGCGCTATTTTGAGATAAGAGATTAAGCGCTTAATCATGCGCGTATTAGAGCATGGAGACGGAGACAATGGCGAGCATTTCGTTGCGACGCGTGCAGAAAGCTTATGGAGACAATACGCCCGTCATTCGCGAGGTCGAGTTGGACATCGCCGAGCACGAATTCTGTGTATTCCTCGGGCCGTCCGGCTGCGGCAAATCGACGTTGCTGCGGATGATCGCCGGGCTCGAGGAGCCGAGCGACGGCGAGCTGTGGATCGACGGCCGGCGCGTCGACGACGTGCCCGCCGCCGAGCGCGGCGTCGCGATGGTGTTTCAGAGCTACGCGCTATTTCCCCATATGACGGTCTACGAGAACATCGCGTTCGGCCTGAAGCTCAAGCGCATGCCGAAACCCGAGATCGACCGCAAAGTGCGCGACGCCGCGCGCATCCTGCAGCTCGACACGCTTCTCGAACGCAAGCCGAAGGCGCTATCGGGTGGCCAGCGGCAACGCGTTGCGATCGGCCGCGCGATCGTGCGCGAGCCCGGCGTGTTTCTGTTCGACGAGCCGCTGTCCAACCTCGATGCGGCGTTGCGCGTGCAAACTCGCATCGAGATCGCCCGGCTGCATCAGCAGTTCGCGAACGCGAGCGTCGTCTACGTGACGCACGACCAGACCGAAGCGATGACGCTCGCGGACAAGATCGTGCTGTTGCACGCCGGCGACGACGCCGCGCGATACGGCAGCATCGCGCAGATCGGCACGCCGCTTGAGCTTTATCACCGTCCGAACAGCCGGTTCGTCGCCGGTTTTCTCGGCTCGCCGCAAATGAACTTCCTACCGGCCATCGTTGCCGCGCACGATGCGCACGGCGCGGCCGTCACGCTTGCCGGTGGCGAAACGCTGACGGTGCCGTGCGATGGCCGTGCGCTGCGCGCAGGCGAGACCGTGACGCTCGGCGTGCGCCCCGAGCATCTGTCGCTCGCCGGTGAACGGCCGGCCACGCTCACGCGCACCGTCGCGCTCGTCGAGCCGCTCGGCGAGCTGAGCTATGTGCATCTCGACACGCCCGACGGCGCGCCGATCATCGCGAAAGTGCCCGGCGATGCGCAGTTGCGCGCGGGCGAGCGCGTGCGGCTTCATGCGAGCGCGCTGCATCTGTTCACCGAAAACGGCCGCGCGGTGCCCGCACGCGCCGACGCTCACCATCATCACGTTTGAGGACTCGGCATGCGCATCGGCGTTTGTTATTACCCGGAACACTGGCCCGAATCGATGTGGGCGGACGACGCCCGCCGAATGAAAGCGCTCGGCATCGAGCAGGTGCGCATCGGCGAGTTCGCGTGGAGCCGCATCGAGCCGTCGCCGGGCGAATACGACTGGGATTGGCTCGATCGCGCGATCAACGTGCTCGGCGCGGCGCAGCTCGATGTCGTAATGTGCACGCCCACCGCGACGCCGCCCAAATGGCTGATCGACCGCCATCCGGACATCCTGCCGATCGGCGCCGACGGCCGCCCGCGCGGGTTCGGCTCGCGCCGGCATTACGATTTCTCGTCGCCGGCGTATTACGGCGAATCGAAACGCATCTGCACGGCGATCGCCGAGCGCTACGGCCGGCATCCGGCCGTGCGCTGCTGGCAGACCGACAACGAGCTGGGCTGCCACCTGACCGTGGTCAACTACTCGAGCGCGGCGCTAGCACGCTTTCGCGAATGGCTGAAGGCGCGCTACGGCACGGTCGACGCGCTGAACCGCGCATGGGGCACGGTGTTCTGGAGCATGGAATACCGCAGCTTCGACGAGATCGACGCGCCCATCGGCACGGTGACCGAGGCGCATCCGTCGCATCGTCTCGATTACCGGCGATTCGCGTCCGACGAGCTTGCGCGCTATCACCGGATGCAGGTCGACGTGATCCGCGCGCACTCGCCGGGGCGCGCCATCACGCACAACTTCATGCAACTGTTCACCGAATTCGATCATTACCAGGTCGCACGCGATCTGGACTTCGCCGCCTGGGACAGCTATCCGCTCGGCGCGCTCGAGGAGCAATGGTTCGCGCCGCAGGTCAAGGCGCGCTGGCTGCGCACCGGACATCCGGATTTCGCTTCGTTCAATCATGACGTCTACCGCGGGATGTCGAAGCGGCCGTTCTGGGTCATGGAGCAGCAGCCGGGCCCCGTCAACTGGGCAAGCTGGAATCCGGCGCCGCTGCCGGGAATGGTGCGGTTGTGGAGCTGGGAGGCGTTCGCGCACGGCGCGGGCTGCGTGTCGTACTTTCGCTGGCGGCAAGCGCCGTTCGCGCAGGAACAGATGCACGCGGGCCTCAATACGCCGGACAACCAGCTTGACGCGGGCGGCCGCGAAGCGGCGCAGCTCGCGCAGGAGATCGCCGCGCTGCGCGCCGCCACCGACGGCAGCGCCGACGGCGCGGTTCGCGCGCCAGTCGCGCTGATCTACGACTACGAAGCGAAGTGGCTGTTCGACGTGCATCCGCAAGGCGCGGACTTCCACTATCCGCGCATCGCGTTCGAGTATTACTCGGCGCTGCGCGCACTCGGCTTGGATGTCGACGTGATTCCAGCCGATGCGCCGCTCGACGGCTACCGGCTCGTGATCGTACCGCCGCTGCCCATCGTGCCCGACGATTTCGCCGCCCGGCTCGCGGCGTCGAGCGCGCACGTCGTGCTCGGGCCGCGCACCGGCTCGAAGACGCGCGATCTGCAAATCCCGCCGACGCTGCCGCCCGGCCCGCTCGCGCCGCTGATGCCGATCCGCGTGTGGCGGGTCGAATCGCTGCGGCCGAACGTGGCCGAGCGCGTGGCCGGCACGGCACACGACGGCTCCGCGTTCACCGGCTCTGCGCGCTGCTGGCGCGATCTCGTCGAGCTGCGCGACGAAGCGCGCGCCGACGTGCGCGCGCGCTTCGCCGACGGTCATCCGGCGTGCATCGCATCCGGCCGCCTTCAGTACTGGGCTGCGCTCTTTGACGATACGACCACCGAGCGCCTGCTCGCCGATGCGGCCGCCGAAGCAGGCCTCGCGCCCGTGCCGCTTGGCGACAGCGTGCGCATGAGCCGCCGCGGCGGGCTCACCTACGTCTTCAACTACGGCGACGCGCCCTACGCGCTCGACTCCGTCGCGCCAGGCGCGTTCGTGCTCGGTACGGCGCAAGTCGAGCCGCGCGGCGTCGCCGTTTTTCGGCACTGATACCCGGATCGATATCGACGCCCGCTCCCACGCATCCGGCCGCCGAGACGCCGAGCCGCTCATTCACACCAACGACATCGGAGACAATCCATGCCCCATCGCCCCATCCGTTTCGCCGCCGGGCTCGCCGCCGCGGCCGCCGTCGCGATGACCGCGCCCGGCGCGGCGCCGCCCGCGCACGCGGGCACGCTCGCAATCAACGTCGCGTTCAAGGGGGCGAGCCAGCGCGCGGTATGGCAGGCGACGTTCGACGCGTTCCACCGCGCGCACCCCGATATCGACGTGAAAGCGACGTTCGTCGATGAAGAGGCATACAAGGTCCAACTGCCGGCGTGGCTCACGACTGTCGCGCCGGACGTCGTCAACTGGCACGCGGGCGAGCGGATGGCCTATTACGCGCGGCGCGGCCTGTTCGAGGATCTCAGCGCCGATTGGGCAAGCCACGGCTGGAACACGATGTACGCGTCCACGCGCGATGCGTCGTCGTATCGGGGCAAGCAATACGCGGCGCCCACCGTCTACTACTCGTGGGGCGTGTTCTACCGCAAGGATCTGCTGCACAAAGTCGGCGTCGCCGACGAGCCGAAGACGTGGGACGCGTTTATCGACGCGTGCAAGAAGCTGAAGGCGGCCGGCATCGCGCCGATCGCCGTCGGCGGGCGCGACGCGTGGACACTCGCCGGCTGGTTCGACTATCTGGACCTGCGCATCAACGGCAACGCATTCCATCAGCGGCTGATGGCAGGCGACGTGTCTTACACTGATGCGCGCGTGAAAAAGGTCTATACGACATGGAAATCGCTGATCGACGCCGGCTATTTCATCGACAACGCGCTGTCCTACGATCTCGACGGCGCGCAGCCATTCCTGTTTCAAGGCAAGGCGGCGATGATGCTGATGGGCACGTTCATCGCGGCGGGCTTTCCGTCCGGCATGAAACAGCAAATCGGCTATTTCCAGTTCCCGACCATCGATCCGAAGGTGCCGGGCGCCGAGGACGGCCCCGTCGAATCGCTGCACATTCCGGCCAAGGCCAGGAACAAGGCCGACGCGCGCACGTTTCTCGCGTTCGCCGAAACGCCGGAGATCGGCGCGAAGCTTGCGCAGGGGCTCGGCTCGCTGTCGGCGAACAGCAAGTCGCCGGAGCCCGAGGACCCGATCTCGCGCATCGGCTTCCGAATCCTCGCGAACACCCAGGGCGGCGTCGCCCAGTTCTACGATCGCGACATGACGAAGGAAATGGCCGACGAAGGGATGAAGGCGATGCAACGGTTCGTCGCCGATCCGGCGCAGCTCGATACCGTGCTCGCGCAGCTCGAGCAGGTGCGCAAGCGGATCTACAACAAGTGACAGTGACGATGCGGCGGCCACGCGCCGTCGCGCCCCGGTTCAGGAGCCCGCCGTGACCCGATCGATCGCCTCCCCGAAAACCGACGCTCATTCAGCCGCCTCACCGAGCCGGGACGCCGCCGCAACCGAGGCGCGCCCCGCCGCTTTCGGCGCCGCCGGTGCGCCCGCACGGCGGCGGCCCTCGCGCGCCGCGCGCGCGCAGCGGCGCGCGGCCTGCTTCTTTCTCGCGCCCGCTTGCGCGATGGTGGCTGTCTATGTGATCTGGCCGATCCTGTCGACGACATGGCTGAGCCTTTACAACTGGGATGGCATGACCGAGCGCACGTTCGTCGGCATCGCGAACTATGTCGAGCTGCTGCACGCGCCGACGTTCTACACCGCGCTCAAAAACAACCTGATCTGGCTCGCGCTTTTCATGCTCGCGCCGGCGGCGGGCCTCGCGTTCGCGCTGTATCTGAACCAATCGGTCGGCGGCATCCGGCTCGTGAAATCGCTGTGCTTCGCGCCGTTCGTGCTGTCGGGCGTGGTCGTCGGGCTGATCTTCTCGTGGTTCTACGATCCAACCTTCGGCCTGCTCGCGCTGCTCGTCGGGCACGGTGTGCCCGTGCTAGGCGATGCGCGCTACGCGACGCTCGGCATCGTGCTCGCCGCGCTGTGGCCGCAAACGGCGTATTGCATGATCCTCTACCTGACGGGCCTCACCACGCTCAACGCCGAGCAGATCGAGGCCGCGCGGATGGAGGGCGCGCGCGGTTTCACGCTGTTTTGGCACGTCGTGCTTCCGCAACTGCGGCCGACCACCTTCATGGCGATCGTGGTCACCGTGATCGGCGCGCTGCGCAGCTTCGATCTGATCTCGGTGATGACGGGCGGCGGGCCGTTCGAAAGTTCGACCGTGCTCGCGTATTACATGTACGACCAGGCGATCAAGTACTACCGCGTCGGCTATTCCGCATCGATCGCCGTCGTGCTGTTCGCGATCATGCTGGTCTATATCGTCTTCCAACTGCGCCGCATGCTGCGCAACGAACAGTGAGGTGCCGCGATGTTTCCGATGCCGGTTCAACAATGGAAGCCCGTGTCGCGCGGCCTGTACAAGCTGTCGCTGCCCGTGGCGCTCGTCTTGTGGCTGCTGCCGATGCTCGCGGTGTTCATCACGTCGGTACGCTCGACCGAGGAACTCGCGCAAGGCCATTACTGGGGCTGGCCGCAACATTTTTCGATGATCGACAACTATCGCGACGCGCTGACGAGTTCGCCGATGCTGCATTACTTCTGGAACAGCGTGCAAATCACCGTGCCGTCGGTGCTCGGCTCGATCGCGCTCGCGGCCATGGCCGGCTACGCGCTCGCGACCTACCGTTTTCGCGGCAACACGGCGCTGTTCGGCACGTTCGTCGCGGGCAATTTCGTGCCGGTGCAGGTGCTGATGATTCCGGTGCGCGATCTGTCGCTCAGGCTCGGGCTCTTCAACACCGTGGAAGCGCTGATTCTATTTCACGTCGCGTTCCAGACCGGCTTTTGCACGCTGTTCCTGCGCAACTTCATCAAGCAACTGCCGTTCGAGCTGATCGAGGCGGCGCGCGTCGAAGGCGCGGGCGAATGGACCGTGTTTCACCGGATCGTGCTGCCGCTGATCCGGCCCGCGCTCGCGGCGCTCGCCATCCTGGTGTTCACGTTCGTCTGGAACGACTATTTCTGGGCGCTGTGCTTGACGCAGGGTGACGACGCGGCGCCTATCACGGCGGGCGTCGCGGCGCTCAAGGGGCAATGGACGACATCGTGGAACCTGGTGTCGGCGGGTTCGATTCTCGCCGCGCTGCCGTCGGTGGCGATGTTCTTTGCGATGCAGAAGAATTTCGTCGCGGGCATCACGTTCGGCGCGACGAAGGGGTGAGCGGATTGGGTGCGCCCGCATCGGGCGATGCGCATCGCGCCCGCCCAACCGGCGGCGCTTACGCGAACCCCGCCGCCAACGCCGCCGCGATCGAGCCCGCTACCAGCACGACACCGATCGTGCGGCGCTTATTGAGTTCGGTCCACAGCAGCACGCCCGTCAACGACAGCAGCATGATCGATCCGGCGATCGTGTCCGTCAGCAGAATCCAGAACAGATTCATTCCGGTGCCGCGATGCAGGTTGTTCATCGTCGCGAGCAAGCCGTTCTCGGTGCGCTTCACCGACACGTAGCCGTTGCCCACCCAATATTCGGCTTGCACGTTGCCGCTTGGGCCGAAAAAGCCGAACTGCCAGCGCTCGGGCTGCTTGATGCGCCGCTCGCCCCATGCAACGGGCTGCGCCGGCTCCTTGCGGACCCGGCCGAGCCGGCCGTCGGCCTTGAGTTCGCGCCGCACCCAATCGGCCAGCGCGGCAGGCGTCGCGGGCGCGGGTGACGGCAGCGCGAGCTGCAATTGCGTGACCTGCGGCTCGCCGGTCGGAATTTTCATCGGCGGCGCGCGGTGATTGAGCAGCACGCCCGTTATGCCGAACAGCAGGCCCAGCGCCGCGCCCCATAGGCCGATCCAGCCGTGTACCTTGCGCAGCCATTTGATGAACGTCGCGCGACGCGAACGGCGCCGGCGCTCGGCCAACGCATCGGCGTCCAGACGGCGCGCCGCCCCCGGATACGGCACGACGACGCGGGCGTTTTTTTCGATCGAGTCAGGCGCGTTCACGCTTCGGATTCCATTCGCACAAAACAGCGGGCGGCGCGCAATCGAATCGCGTGCCGCCCGTTTGAATTAAATGAGAATGGATATCATTACATAAAATGACGCGAGGTTCAATCCGTAAAGCGCGGATGCGCTGGTTACGCGCGGCGGCTGGCGCGTATCGGCGCAAGGCAAATTTACTGGTGCGGCTGGCGCGGCGCGCCGCCTGAGCAGGCCGCGCGGCAATTCGCTCAACGCTTCGGCAGCCTGGGGAAAGGCGCAGGCGCGGTATCGTCGGCTCCTTGCGCATCGCCGGCGCTGCTGCCCCTGTCCAGCGCGTACAGCCACGCGAGCAACTCGGCGACCGCCCGATAAAGCGGCGGCGGAATGCGTGCGTCGAGATCCACCTGCATCAGCAGCGACACCATCTCCGGCGCAGTGTGCACATAAAGCCCGGCATCTCGCGCACGTTCGATGATGCGCTCGGCAACAAGCCCGTAACCCTTCGCCACGACGCGCGGCGCGGCATCGCCGCCCTTCGCGTCATAGGCGAGCACCGCGGCGCGCTTGGAGAACAGGCCGCTCATCGCAACGACTCCCGGCCGTTGGTAATGTCCGGCAAAAGCGGGGTGGGCGGTGCGGACGATCCAACCGTTGCAGCCGTTGCAATCGACCCAACCATTGCGCACGGCAGGCGCGGCGCAAGCGGATCGGCGGCCGGTTGCTCAACGCGGCTCGCCGGCAGGCTGGCCCCGTCGTTGCGGCTTGCGTCATCGGCCGCCGCGGCATACGCCGACGCCGTCGCTCGCGCCGCCGTTGCGTCGTGACCCGCGTGCGGGCCGTCGGTGGCGCGAATCGACATGTCGCTCACCCGCAAGCCAAGCGCCTCCAGGCGCGCGCGCAACGCATCGCCCTGCGATGCGAGCCGCACAGCGCTCGCGCCGCTCGCGCTCAACCGCGCGGCGAGGCACTCGCCGCTGAGCACCAGTTCCGCGGCAACCGTGCCGAGCGACGGCAACGCAAGCGTCAACCGTGTGCGCCACCCGCCCGCATCCGCCGCCTCGATGCCAAGCGCGGCGCGATCGCGGCCGCGCTGCTCGGCGTCGGGCTCGATGGTCCAGTCGAGCCGCGCACCGGGCCACGCATCACCGATCCAACGGAATTGGCCGGTCGCGAGCAGATCGAGTTGCTGGCGCACGAGCGGCAACGTCGCCGGATTCAACGCTGCGGCAACCGTCGCCTGCGCATCGGCATCGCCCGGCGGCGACGCGAACGGCACTGCAAGCGGCGATGCCGGTGCGAACCGCGCGCCGGTTGCCGGCGCGGATTGCGGCGCGAGTGACGCGTTCGCACCGACAAGCGTTGCATAAGCGTCGACGGCGCGCGGCGACGGCGCCAAGTTCGGCGCGTCACGCCCCGGCGCGACGGCGCGGCCGGCAGTATCGCCCGCCGCCCGCCACGGTTCGCCCGCCGCCGGCGGTGCGTTGCCACTGCGCGCGCCGGAAGGCAACGGCATTCGCGCGGCAAACCAATCGGCGAGCGCATCGGCCGCCGGATTGAGTTCGGCTGCCCGGCGCCAGCCGCTCACCAGCCGGGCCTGCGGCTCGCGCGCCAACTCGGCCGCCGTGCGCTGGCCAGCCAGCCACTGCACGAGATGAGATTCGTAAAAAAGGCCGCTTTCGTCGACCGCCCGTACAAGCGCGACGCTCAGCGCCGCCACTGGGAATACCGCCTGCGCCGCTTGGGACGTCTGCGCCGCCGGCGCGGCTTGCGGGGTTTGCGGGGGTTGCGGCACACCCGCGCCGGCCAGTCCCGTTGCCGTGCCGGCCCCGGCGTTCGGCACGGCACGCCCCGGCACGGCAAGCCCGGCCAACTGCGCGGCGCTCAACAACGGCGCAGCGCCGATGACGGCCGGTGTCGCATCGCCGCCCAGGCGGGAAATCGCGTCGAGCACGAGCCCAAGCTCGGATAGCACGGCCTGCGCGGACGCGGCGGGCGGACCGCCGCCCGTTGCGCCGCCCGGCCATGCGGCTGCCGCCGCCGCACCGGACGCACCGGCCTGCGGCGCGACCGCGCTGCCCGACGAAGGCTGGACGGCGTCGAAAAGACTGTCGACGCGGCTCGCCAGTATGGCGGCGGCAACGGTATCGATACCGGTCATCGTGAATCCTGGATGGCGCACCGAGCCGCGATCGGAGCAATCGCTGCGCTCCGCGCGACCCGGTCGAACGCGTCGAATACATCGAACGAAAGGACGCCTGCGGCCGACGCTTCGCGCCGGCCGTGGCTCGAAACGGCCGCGACCGTCAGCCAGCGGCACGGCAAAGCGCATTGGATACCGGCACGCGATACGCGTGCCGTCGGCCCAACGCTCGATACAAAAACATTCGGCATCGAGCCCCCGCGCCAGCCCGCATCGCAAATCGCATCACCGAGCGGCGCGCAATACAACGAACGGCGACGTGGCAACCGCTGCCGGCCAGGCTCCATGCCGCCTAATACAAACCGCTTGGAAACGAGCGCTTTGCGTGAACTGGCACCGCGGGCCACGCAACCGGGCGGCCGGGCAACGCGGCGCGCACCGCTCGCCTCGCCCGTCAGCCCCGCGCCCGATACAAATCGTTCAACGTCGAACGGCCCGCATGAATCAGCACCGCGAGCCGCGCGACTTCGGGCGCCGCGAGATCGCGAATCGCCGCATCGTCGGCGAGGATGCGGCGGATCAGCTCGAACTTGCGGCGGCGTTCCGCGTCGTCGAGCAGCACGCCCTCCTCCGCCTGCCGAAGCCCGTCGACAAGCCGCAGATACTCCGCCTGCAATCCGGACAGCGAATGCCACGCCGCGTCGCGTGCCGCGACGAGCATCCGCCCGGACACGTCGACAATCGCCTCATAGCGGGCAAAATACTCGTCCTTCCGGTTCATCTGGGCTGTTCCGTTCTCGCCTGCTCGGCCATCCTCGCGACTTCGGGGCCGATCCCCGTCCATGCTTGCTCGAGCGTCGCGAGCAGGCCGTCGGCCTCGATGAGCATCGCCTCGCTCGCGTCGATGTTCGCCTGCAGCAAACGCCGGCAGATGTACGCATAGAGCGCATCGAGGCGCGCGGCGATCTCGCCGCCGGCTTCGAGATTCAGCGACTGCTGCAGCCCGCTCTCGACGATACGGATGGCCTTGCCTATCGCCTCGCCGCGCGCGGCGACGTTATGCTGCTGCACGTGCATGCGCGCGTGCGCGATCGCCTGGCGCGCGCCCTGATACAACATCGCGACGAGCCGGTGAGGGGACGCGCCCATCACCCCCGTCTCGACGCCGACGCGCGCATAGGCACTGGCTCCAGCGTGGCCTGGGGTCAACATGGCGCTCTCCTATTTGGTGCGTTCGATCCAATACCGCCGCGCCGCGCGCGGCTCTGTTCCCGAGTTATCGGCGCAAAGGCGCGCAAGCTTTAGCTAACCGGCCTAACGCTTGTTCATGCTGATCGCGGGCCGGCGAACGCGCGCCGCCGGCGGCAGGAAGGGTCGAACAGCGCGGGCGCGCTTCGCTCACACCGACATCTGCATGACTTCGTTGTAAGCGCTCACCAGTTTGTTGCGCACCTGCAGGCCGAATTGGAAGCCGATATTGGCCTTTTGCATATCGACCATCACGTCGTTGAGCGACACGTTGCGTGCGCCAAGCTCGAACGCCTGCGCCTCGCCGAGCGCGCGCGTTTGATCGCCGCTGATCTTGTCGAGCGACGCCTTCATCGCGCTCGCGAACGAGCCGGCGCCGGCCGCGCCGGCGCCCGCGAGCGCCGCCGCCGGGCTCGCCGCCTGCGTGGCCATCGCCTGCATCTGCTGCAGCGCCGAAGCGATACCGTTGACGGGGGCAACCATGGAATCTCCGCGAAAAGGCCGGGCCATGCAGGCCCGGCATCAGGGGAAGTCCGGCCCGTGCGCGCGAACGACGCGTGGAGCGCAGGCACGATCCGGATGTCGACGAGCATAGCAGCGGGTGCATCGGCAAAGCCGCGAAAGTGCGGGGAAAACCCGGCTCTATTCGCCCGATCGCATCCGCGCGCGCTCGGGATAATCGGATCGTGTCAATGTCCGCCTGCTCCGCCGAGCGGGCGCCAAGCCCGCTGTGGAGATACCCGACGCATGGATTCGCAGGCCAACTCGCTGATCAATCCCGACGCCCGTACCAGCGTGAGCGGCGCGGCGCCGCAAGCGGCGGGCGGCGCGGGTGCGCTGCCGGGCGCGGCGGCGGGCGGCGCGGACTTCGGCTTGGCCGGCTTCGCCGAGCGCATTCCGGGCTTCGCGCGGATCACGACGAGTCCGCGCGTGCCGCTGCTGATTGCCGCGGCGCTGGCTGTGGCCGCCATCGTCGCGCTCGTGCTGTGGAGCCGCGCGCCCGACTACCGGGTGCTATACAGCAATCTGTCCGACCGCGACGGCGGCGCGATCATCGCCGCGCTCCAGCAGGCGAACGTACCGTACAAGTTCGCCGACGCCGGCGGCGCGATCCTCGTGCCCGCGAACCAGGTCCATGAAACGCGCTTGAAGCTCGCCGCGCTCGGGCTGCCCAAAGGCGGCTCGGTCGGCTTCGAGCTGATGGACAACCAGAAATTCGGAATCAGCCAGTTCGCCGAGCAGGTGAACTACCAGCGCGCGCTCGAAGGCGAATTGCAGCGCACGATCGAAGCGGTCAACGCCGTGCGCGCCGCGCGCGTGCATCTCGCGATTCCGAAACCGTCGGTATTCGTGCGCGAGCGCGAGGCGCCGTCGGCATCGGTGCTCGTCGATCTGTATCCGGGCCGCGTGCTCGATGAAGGCCAAGTGCTCGCGATCACGCGAATGGTGTCGTCGAGCGTGCCTGATATGCCCGCGCACAATGTAACGATCGTCGATCAGGACGGCAACCTGCTCACGCAAGCCGCGCCGGCGTCCGGCCTCGACGCGAGCCAGCTCAAATACGTGCAGCAAATCGAGCGCAACACGCAGAAGCGGATCGACGCGATCCTCACGCCTCTGTTCGGCGCCGGCAACGCACGCTCGCAGGTAAGCGCCGACGTCGATTTCTCGCGGATCGAGCAGACCTCGGAGAGCTACGGCCCGAACGGCTCGCCGCAGCAGGCCGCGATCCGCAGCCAGCAGACCAGCACCTCGACCGAGCTTGCGCAAGGCGGCGCGTCGGACGTGCCGGGCGCGCTGTCGAACACGCCGCCGCAGCCAGCCTCCGCGCCGATCGTCGCCGCCGGCGGCCAGAACGCCGCCCCGGCAGTCACGCCCGTCAGCGACCGCAAGGACGCGACGACGAACTACGAGCTGGACAAGACCGTGCGTCACGTCGAGGAGTCGCTCGGCAAGATCAAGCGTCTGTCGGTCGCGGTGGTCGTCAACTATCAGCCGAAGGCCGACGCGAAAGGCCATGTGACGATGCAGCCGCTCGCAGCCGACAAGCTCGCGCAGATCGAGCAGCTCGTGAAGGACGCGATGGGCTACGACGCGAAGCGCGGCGATTCGGTCAACGTCGTCAACAGCGCATTCTCGGCGGCCGCCGATCCGTTCGCCGGCCTGCCGTGGTGGCGTCAGCCGGACATGATCGAGCTGGGCAAGGAAATCGCGAAATGGCTCGGCATCGCGGCGGCCGCCGCTGCGCTGTATTTCATGTTCGTGCGCCCGGCGCTGCGCCGCGCGTCGCCGCCGCCCAACGTCGCGGCCGTGCCCGCTCTCGATGGCCCGGGCGACGCCGTCGTGCTGGACGGGCTGCCCGCGCCCGATGCGCCGCAACTCGCCGCCGACGACGAGCACGCCGCGCTGCTCGCGTTCGAAAGCGAGAAGAACCGCCACGAACGCAATCTCGACTATGCGCGCACGATCGCGCGGCAGGACCCGAAGATCGTCGCCACCGTCGTCAAGAATTGGGTGTCCGATGAACGCTGATGGCTTGAACAAGAGCGCGCTGCTGCTGATGTCGATCGGCGAGGAGGAAGCCGCGCAGGTTTTCCGGTTTCTCGCGCCGCGCGAAGTGCAGAAGATCGGCGCGGCGATGGCCGCGCTGAAGAACGTCACGCGCGAGCAGGTCGAGGACGTGCTCGCCGATTTCGTGCAGGAGGCGGAGAAGCACACCGCGCTGTCGCTCGATTCGAGCGAGTACATCCGCTCGGTGCTCACGAAGGCGCTCGGCGAGGACAAGGCCGGCGTGCTGATCGACCGGATTCTTCAAGGCAGCGACACGAGCGGCATCGAAGGGCTCAAGTGGATGGATTCGGCGGCCGTCGCCGAGCTGATCAAGAACGAGCATCCGCAGATCATCGCGACGATCCTCGTGCATCTGGACCGCGACCAGGCCTCCGAGATCGCGTCGTGCTTCGCCGAGCGGCTGCGCAACGACGTGCTGCTGCGCATCGCGACGCTCGACGGCATTCAGCCCGCCGCGCTGCGCGAGCTGGACGACGTGCTCACGGGCCTGCTGTCCGGCAGCGACAACCTGAAGCGCTCGCCGATGGGCGGCATCCGCACGGCGGCCGAAATTCTGAACTTCATGACGAGCACGCACGAAGAAGCGGTGCTCGAAAACGTCAAGCAATACGATCCCGATCTCGCGCAGAAGATCATCGACCAGATGTTTGTGTTCGAAAACCTGCTCGACCTCGAGGATCGCGCGATCCAGCTTTTGCTGAAGGAAGTGGAATCGGAGGCACTGATCGTTGCGCTCAAGGGCGCGCCGCCCGCGCTGCGGCAGAAGTTTCTGTCGAACATGTCGCAGCGCGCGGCCGAGCTGCTCGCCGAGGATCTGGACGCGCGCGGCCCGGTGCGCGTGTCCGAGGTCGAGACGCAGCAGCGCAAGATTCTGCAAATCGTGCGCAATCTCGCCGAGAGCGGTCAGATCGTGATCGGCGGCAAGGCGGAAGACGCCTATGTCTAATCCCGCGCGCGCGCCGGCGCAGCCCGTCACCGCATATCAGCGGTGGGAGATGGCGTCGTTCGATCCGCCGCCGCCCGAGCCCGACAGCGATGGCGGCGCAGCGGCCGCCGCCGCGCTCGCCGCCGAGTTGCAGCGCGTGCGCGACGCCGCGCGCGACGAGGGGCTCGCGGCCGGCCATGTCGAGGGGCAGGCGCTCGGCTATCGCGCCGGCTATGAGCAGGGGCATGCGAAGGGTTTCGAAGAAGGTCAAGCCCACGCGCGCGAGCAAGGCGTGCAGCTCGCCGCGCTCGCCGCTTCGTTTCGCGAGGCGCTCGACAGCATCGAGCGCGATCTGGCCGACGATATCGCCACGCTCGCGCTCGAAATCGCCCAGCAAGTGGTGCGCCAGCACGTGCAGCACGACCCCGCCGCCTTGATCGCGGCCACGCGCGAAGTGCTCGCGGCCGAACCCGCGCTCGCCGGCGCGCCGCACCTCATCGTCAATCCGGCCGATCTACCGGTCGTGGACGCTTACTTGCGCGACGAACTGGACGCGCTCGGCTACCAGGTCCGCACCGATCCGGCGATCGCGCGTGGCGGCTGCCGCGCGCATGCATCGACGGGCGAAATCGATGCGACGCTGCCGACCCGCTGGGAACGCGTCGCGACCGCGCTCGGCAAGGCGGGGCCATGGTGAGTACGGCGGCGGCCGGCTTGGGCGATGCGCGCGGGCACGCTGATCCGCACACGCGCCTGCATGCAGACACGGCCGATCATCTCGCGCCGCGCGCGGCGCTCGCCAACCCGTTCGTCACGCGCTGGCGCGCCCATCTCGACACACTGCGCAGCCTCAACGCGCGCGCGCTGCCGTTGCGCGCGTGCGGGCGCCTGACGCGCGCGGCCGGCCTCGTGCTCGAAGCGATCGGGCTGCGCGTCGCGGTCGGCGCCGAATGCATGATCGAGTTGCCCGCCGGCAGCCCGTTGCCGTATGCGCAAGCGGAAGTCGTCGGCTTCGCCGGCGAACGCCTGTTCCTGATGCCGACCACGGCGGTCGCGGGCGTGCTGCCCGGCGCGCGCGTGTGGCCCCTCGAACGCACGCCCGTCGCCGATCCGCTCGCGGGCGCGAAACGCCTGCCCGTCGGCTGGCCGATGCTCGGGCGCGTCGTCGATGCGTCAGGCCAGCCGCTCGACAATCTCGGCCCGCTCGCATCGGATCTCGATGCGCCGCTCAGCGCACCGTCGATCAACCCGCTCGAGCGCGAGCCGATCCACCGGGTGCTCGACGTCGGCGTGCGCGCGATCAACGCGCTCTTGACCGTCGGCCGCGGGCAGCGAATGGGCCTTTTCGCGGGCTCCGGCGTCGGCAAATCCGTGCTGCTCGGCACGATGGCGCGCTATACGAGCGCGGAGGTGATCGTGATCGGCCTGATCGGCGAACGCGGCCGGGAAGTGAAGGAATTCATCGAGCAGATTCTCGGCGACGACGGGCTCGCCCGCTCGGTCGTCGTCGCGGCGCCCGCCGACGTATCGCCGCTGATGCGCATGCAGGGCGCCGCGTATGCGACGACGCTCGCCGAATATTTCCGCGACCAGGGCAAGCACGTGCTGCTGCTGATGGATTCGCTGACCCGCTACGCGATGGCGCAGCGCGAGATCGCGCTTGCGATCGGCGAGCCGCCCGCGACCAAGGGCTATCCGCCGTCCGTATTCGCGAAGCTGCCCGCCCTGGTCGAGCGCACCGGCAACGGCCGCGAGGGCGGCGGCTCGATCACCGCGTTCTACACGGTGCTCACCGAAGGCGACGACCAGCAAGACCCCATCGCCGATTCGGCGCGCGCGATTCTCGATGGCCATATCGTGCTGTCGCGCTCGCTTGCCGAGGCGGGCCATTATCCGGCGATCGACATCGAGGCGTCGATCAGCCGCGCGATGACCGCGCTGATCGACGATGCGCATCTCGATCGCGTGCGCGAGTTCAAGCAAATGCTGTCGCGCTATCAGCGCAACCGCGATCTGATCGCGGTCGGCGCCTACGCAGCGGGCCGCGACGTGCAGCTCGACCGCGCGATCGCGCTGTACCCGCAGATCGAGGCGTTCCTGCAGCAGGGCTTTCGCGAATGCGCGCCCTACGAGCCGAGCGTCGCGGCGCTCGCCGCGCTATTCGACACCGAAGGAGGCTTACCGCAATGACACTGCTTGCACGCCTGCGCGGCTGGCCAAAGCCCGGCGCAACCTCCGCGCGTTGCCCGTGGTGGCACAGCGCGTGCGGCAAACACCCGCCGCATTCGCATCGTTCACCGCAAGGCGATGCGCCGTCGGCACGATGCGCATCGGCCCGCGCACGCCGGAAATACGTGCCGCGCCCGCTTCTTCGTCTGTCACGCGGCAGCGCACCGGCGCATGCCGTTTCGTGCGGCGCTGACTGACATGGCCCAACACTTTCCGCTGCAAATCCTGCTCGATCGCGCGCAACACGAACTCGACGCCGCAACGAAGCAGCTCGGCCACGCGCAACGCGAAGGCGCCGACGCGCAAGCGCAACTCGACGCGCTGCTGCGCTATCGCGACGAGTATCGCGAGCGCTTCGCCGAATCGGCGCAATCCGGCATGTCCGCCGGCAAATGGCGCAACTTCCAGGCGTTTCTCGATACGCTCGATGCGGCGATCGATCAGCAGCGGCGCGTGCTTGCCGCCGCGCAGGCGCGCATCGATATGGCGCGCCCGGATTGGCAGTTGAAGAAACGCACGCTCGGCTCGTATGAAATCCTGCAAGCGCGCGGCGCGCGGCAGCAAGCGGCCCGCGCCGCGAAGCGCGAGCAGCGCGATGCCGACGAACACGCCGCCAAGGTGCTGCGCATGCGCGCGGACACGGTGAAATAAGCGCCGCGCCTATCCATTCGAATGCGAGATCTCCCATGCCTTCACTTCCTTTGATCGGCGCGCTGTCCCGCGCGGCAGGCGCCGCGGCCAAATCGTCCGGCCCGGGCACGGTGCCGGGCGATACGGCCGGCGCCGCAACATTCGCGCAGACGCTCAAGCAAAGCGTGCAGTCGCAGCAACAAGCGAATTCCGCCACGAACGCAACGGCCAATACGAAAGCGGGCGCGCGCAATGCGTTGACGGGCGCGGCGATGAACGGGCCGAACAGATCGAATGGGCCGGGCGCCGACCATGCGGCCAACGCCGCCGCTGCGCCGAACGCGCTTGATTCGACCGGCGGCGCAAGCACGCAAGCGGCGGGCGGCGCGCCGCGCGCCAAAGGAACCGGCACCTCCAGCGGCCCCGATCAGGACGACGCTTCCCCTGCCGCGCAAGGCGCTTTCGCCGATGCGGCATCGCTCGCAACGGCCGCCTTGCCGCAAACGCCGCCGCCGTCCAGCGCACCCGGCTCGCAGACGAGCGCCACGAACCCCGCTGAAACCGACGGCCACGGCGCGTTGGCCGCATACGCGCAGGCCGGCACGGCCGATGCATCGGCTCAGCAGAGCTTGGCCCGCCGCGCCGGCGCTCAACCGCCGCTGAGTGCCGCCTCGAACGCTCCGGCGAACGCCAATGCCGTGGGCATCTCCAGCATCACCAACACCGCGCCGCCGCGCGCGGAAACCGGCATGCCCGTTGCGGCCGATAGCGGGACATTCGGCACGCTGCTCGCCAGTGCCAAGCAGCCCGCTTCGCATGCCGCGGCGCTTGGCGATGCAGCGAACCCGGCCGGCGCGACCAGCGCGGCCGGCGCAAGCGCGCCAGCCGCGCTGGTCGCGCCGCAAGAACCTGGCGCATCGCCGATCGTGCAACAGGACACATCGGATGCCGCACAGGCAACGCTCGCGGCGTCAGCCGCGCCGGCCGCCGTGCAATCCGCCGCACCGGCCAGCGCCGCAAGCACGCATGCGGCCGCGTCGGCCACGCCGTCGCTCACGCCCGTCGTCGGCTCGCCAGATTGGACCGAAGCTTTGAGTCAAAAGGTCGTCTTCCTGTCGAACGCGCATCAGCAAAGCGCGGAACTCACGCTGAATCCGCCCGATCTCGGGCCGCTTCAAGTCGTGCTGCGCGTGGCGGACAATCACGCGCACGCGCTTTTCGTATCGCAGCACGCCCAGGTGCGCGATGCGCTCGAAGCCGCGCTGCCGAAGCTGCGCGAAGCGATGGAGGCGAACGGGCTCGGCCTCGGCAGCGCGAGTGTCGGCGACGGCGGCTTCGCGTTCGCTCAGCAGCACACGCCGCAACGGCAATCGGCGGAAGGCGGCCGCGCGCTGCACCGCGAATTCGGCGCGTTGGCCGGTGAAGACGTCGTGGAAGAAGCTGCGTCCGCGTCGAGTGGCGTGCTCCGGCGCAGCGCCGGAATGATCGATACGTTCGCCTGATACCCAGAATCGCCGCGCGGCATGCCCGCCGCCGCCGCATCGCAGACGCGGCGCCCGCGTGCCGGTCAGCGCCCCACGGCGGCCAAATCCTCGACGGCGGGCACGGCACGCCCCTTGCGCGCGGCCACGATGAAATCCGCCGCGCGCTCGCCGATCATCACGGTAGGCGCATTCGTGTTGCCGCCGATGAGCGTCGGCATCACCGACGCATCGACCACCCGCAACCCCTCGACGCCACGCACGCGCAGCTCGGTATCGACGACCGAGCGCGCATCGCTGCCCATCCGGCAGGTGCCGACCGGGTGATAGATCGTGTCCGCGTGCGCGATGATCGCCGCGCGCAACTGCGCGTCGGTATCGTTGGGGCTCGTATAAAGCTCGCGCCCGCCCTGCGACGCAAGCGGCGCGGCGTCCAGGATCTTGCGCGCCGCCTTCGCGCCGCGAATCAGCGCTTCGAGATCGCGCTCGTCGCTGAAGAAACGCGGGTCAATGAGCGGCGCGACACGCGCATCGCGGCTCGCGAGCGTCACGTTGCCGCGACTCTTCGGCCGCAGCACGCACACGTGCAGCGAATAACCGAAACCCCAGTGCATGCGGCGGTTGTGATCGTCAACGAGCGCCGTCGTGAAATGCAGTTGCAGATCGGGCCGATCGAGGCCCGGCTCGCTCTTGATAAAACCGCCCGCTTCGGCAACGTTGCTCGACAACATCCCGTCGTGTTTAGCCAGATAGCGGAACAGCTGCATGCCCATCTTCGCGAAGCCGCGCACGCAGATGCCGACTAGATCCGACGAGTTCACGCGCTTGTTGATGATGAAATCGATGTGATCGATCAGGTTCTCGCCGACCTCCGGCGCATCGTGCACGAGCGCGATGCCGTGCCGGCGCAATTGCGTTGCGGAGCCCACGCCCGAGCACATCAAAAGCTGCGGCGTATTGAACGCGCCCGCGGACAGGATCACTTCCGCACGCGCGCCGAGCGTCTCGACACGCCCGCCGCGCGCCACCTCGACGCCCGTTGCACGCTTGCCGTCGAACACGACGCGCAGCGCCATCGCGTCGACAATCACATGCAGGTTCGGCCGAATGCGGCCGTACACGTAAGCGCGCGCGACGCTGCAACGCGCGCCGTCGCGATGCGTGACCTGGAAGTAACCCACGCCTTCCTGGTCAGCGCCGTTGAAATCGTCGTTGAGCGGATAACCTGCCTCGTGCGCGGCCGCGATGAATCGTTCGGAGAACGGATTACGAAAGCGCAGATCCGACACCGTCAACGGCCCGAGCGCGCCGTGCCACTCGTTCGCGCCGCGCTGATTGCCTTCCGCGCGCCGGAAATACGGCAGCACGTCGCGCCAGCCCCAGCCGGTGCAGCCGAGTTGCGCCCATTCGTCGTAATCGAGCGGATGACCGCGCGTATAAACCATCGCGTTGATCGCGCTCGAGCCGCCCATGCCGCGGCCACGCGGCTGATAGCCGCGCCGACCGCCGAGCCCGGGCTGCGGAACCGTCTCGTAGCCGTAATTCGTGCCTAGCTTGAAGGGAACGAGCGCGGCGATCCCGACGGGAATGTTGACGAGCGGATTGCGCTCCGTGTGGCCGCCGGCCTCAATCAGCGCGATCGTCGCATCCGGGCACGCATCGGCCAGACGCCCCGCCAAGCTCGCCCCACCGGAACCCCCGCCAACAATTATGTAGTCATACTGCATTCTCCGTCTCCCTTGCGCTCACCATCGGCCGAGTTTTCGCCCCGATGCAGCAACACGCTTATGATATTTGCGCATCATTTTAGGAACGCAAATCGAATTCCGATGCGTCGATTCAAGAGCGATTACTCTAAACGCCATCGTCAACTAAATTTAAGATGTCCAGATTCGCCTCGCGCGTCGGATTACGCTCGACAGAAGCCGGACCACGCGAAATGGGAGACAGGGCATGCAAGAATACCTTCTGACGGCGACTCACCAAGTGACGAACCAGGCGCCGCCGCTGCACGATTACAACGCGTTTGAAACCGACATTGCGCTCGTTCGCGCTCTCCAGCAATACGAAGCAGGCTGGTATCGAACGGCGCTTTCGCATACCGGCGCCGCGCTCACGACACCCGATGCGCTCGCGCTCGCCGATCTCGCGAACCGCCATGCGCCGGAGCTGTCGACGCACAGCCCGCGCGGCGAGCGTATCGACGCACTCGAGTTTCATCCGAGCTGGCACCAATTGCTACTGTTGTTACGCAGCGACGGTTTGCAGGCGCTGCCGTTCTCCGATCCGCAACCAGGCGCGATGGCCGCGCGTTGCGCGAGCTATTTTCTGCATGCGCAACTCGAATCCGGCTCGCTATGCCCGATCACGATGACTTTCGCGAGCATTCCCGTGCTGCAACGCGAGCCTGCGCTGTTCGCGTCGCTGCGCGAGCGGCTCTATGCGCGCGAACACGATCCGCGCGACGCGCCGCTGCCACAAAAGCGCTCGATGATGGTCGGCATGGGCATGACCGAAAAACAGGGCGGCTCGGATGTGCGCAGCAACGAAACGCGCGCGTATGCGCTCGGCGCCGGCGGGCGAGGCGAAGCGTATCGCCTCGTCGGGCACAAATGGTTTTTTTCCGCACCGCAATGCGATGCGCATCTCGTGCTCGCGCGCACGGCTGATCATGCGGGTATTTCGTGCTTCTACGTGCCGCGCTTCGTGCCCGACGGCAGCAAGAACGCGGTGCACGTGCAGCGTTTGAAGGACAAGCTCGGCAACCGGTCGAACGCAAGCAGCGAAGTCGAATTCCTGAACGCATACGGCGTGATGATCGGCGACGAAGGGCGCGGCGTGCCGACGATCATCGAGATGGCGAACTACACGCGGCTCGATTGCGTGATCGGCAGCGCAGCGCTGATGCGCGCCGCACTCGTGCAAGCGATCCATCATGCGCGGCACCGCTCGGCGTTCGGCCGACGGCTCGCGCAACAGCCGCTGATGCGCAACGTGCTAGCCGATCTGGCACTCGAATCGGAAGCCGCCAGCGCGTTGTTCATGCGGCTCGCATACGCATTCGAGGAAGACGCCGCGGCACGCTCGCCCGCGGCGCGCGGCTGGCGCCGCATCGTCACGCCGGCCGCGAAATTCTGGGTCTGCAAGCGCGCGGTCGAGTTCACCGGCGAGGCGATGGAAGTCTGGGGCGGCAACGGCTATGTCGAGACCGGGCCGATGGCGCGCTTTTATCGGGAAGCGCCCGTCAATTCGATCTGGGAAGGCTCGGGTAACGTGATGTGTCTCGACGTGCTGCGCGCGATCGAGCGCGAACCCGACGCCGCCGCCGCGCTGTTCGCCGAGTGGCGGGACGCCGCGGCGGCGAGTGCGCCGCTTGCCGCCGCGCTTGTGGAACTCGCCCGCCTGCTTGCACTCGAATCCGAGCCGCGCGAGGCATGCGCGCGCCGCATCGCACAACGCATCGCCGTCATCGCGCAGGCCACGCTGCTGTTGCGCGACGCTCCATCCGCCGTCGCCGACGCGTTCATCGCCACACGCATCGGCGGCGCCAGCACCGAAACCGGACGCGCCTACGGTACGCTGCCGGCCACCTTCGACCACGCCGCGCTCGTCGATCGAGCATTTCCGGCATGACCGTATCGAACAGGAGAAGCCATGAAGAACGATCTGCCCGGCCTGGCCACGCTCGACGCGCTGTTGCGCGACCAGCGCGCCGCCTACCTGCGCGCGCCGTATCCGACGTGGGAGACCCGCGCCGGCCACTTGCGCGCGCTGCGCGCGATGCTGCTCGACAACCGCGACGCGTTGGCGGCCGCGGTCAACGCCGACTTCGCGCATCGCGCGAAAGAGGAATTCCTGTTCGCCGAAATCTTTCTGGCCAAGGAGGAGATCAACGAAGCACTCAAGCACGGCAAGCGCTGGATGCGCCCCCAAAGCCGCGCGATGAACAAGTGGCTGCGCCCCGCGCGCGCGAAGGTGATACCGCAACCGCTCGGCGTGGTCGGCATCGTCGTGCCGTGGAACTATCCGATTTATCTCGCCGCCGGGCCGCTGATCTGCGCGCTCGCCGCCGGCAACCGCGCGATCATCAAGATGTCCGAACTGACGCCGCGCACGTCGCAACTGTTCGAGGAGCTGATCGCGAGAACCTTCTCGCGCGATCACGTCGCGGTCGTCAACGGCGATGCGGAAATCGGCGCCGCGTTCAGCGGGCTGCCATTCGATCATCTGCTGTTTACCGGTTCGACGCAGATCGGCCGCCACGTGATGCGCGCAGCCGCCGAGCATTTGACGCCCGTCACGCTCGAGCTGGGTGGCAAATCGCCCGTGATCGTCGGGCCGCATGCGCGCTTCGACGCGGCCGTCGATTCGATCGTCACCGGCAAGACGCTGAACGCCGGCCAGACCTGCATCGCGCCCGATTACGTGCTCGTGCCGCGCGGCAAGGAGGCCGAGTTCGTCGCGCGTGCGAAGGCGAAGATGGCCAAGCTCTATCCGAATCTGGCGGCCAACCAGGATTACACGTCGATCATCTCCGAGCGTCATTTCGCGCGATTGCAGCGGCTCGCCGACGAAGCGCGCGACGGCGGCGCGCAACTGCATCCGCTCACCGATGCAGCGCCCGATCCGGCGCTGCGCCGCCTGCCGCCCGTGATCGTCACGCAAGCGCCGGACGAAGCGAAGCTGATGCAGGAAGAGATCTTCGGGCCGCTGTTGCCGCTTGTGCCATACGACACGCTCGACGACGCGATTGCCTATGTGAACGCGCGCCCGCGGCCGCTCGCGCTCTACCTGTTCGACGACGACCGCGCGACGATCGAGCGCGTGATGCACGACACGATCTCGGGCGGCGTGACGATCAACGACACGCTGGCGCACATCGCATGCGGCACGCTGCCGTTCGGCGGCGTCGGCCCGAGCGGGATGGGCTCGTATCACGGTTACGAAGGCTTCGTGACGTTCTCGAAGATGAAGCCGGTGTTCACGCAATCGCGCCTCAATACACGCGGCCTGATCGCACCGCCGTATGGCAAGCGCTTCGCGGCCGTCATCAGCATGATGTTGAAGCTCTGACTGCCGAAAACGTGACGGGCATCGGCCTTATCCGCCGCGTTGCGCCCGTTGCGCCAATCGCAGCCGCGTCGCCTCGGCACACAGCCGAGATTTGCCCGCTGCCTCAACCGCCCGCGGCCGCGCTCGCGTGCCCGGGCGCCGCGCCCGGCGGCGCATGCAGCCGCCTCTGTCCGTCAGGCAGCCGCCGCCATACAACGATCGCGCCGAGCACGTCGAACGCGGCAAGCGCGACGAATAGCGGATCGTAGCCGACGACCGCAACCAGCGCGCCGGCCGCGAGCGAGAACAACGTCGCGCCGAGATAACCGGACATGCCCGCCAGCCCCGTTGCCGCCGCAACCTCGCGCCGCGCACACTGACGGCCGCCACGCGGCGCAACGCCGTCCCTCATACCGGCCACAGTGGCCCTTCCTGCATCGCACCGATCTGCTCCCTCAGTTCGAGCACACGCTCTTCCCAATAGCGATGCGTGTTGAACCACGGAAACGCGGCTGGAAACGCCGGGTCGTCCCAGCGGCGCGCGAGCCATGCCGCGTAGTGAATCAGGCGCAGCGTGCGCAGCGCTTCGACTAGATGCAGCTCGCGCGGATCGAATTCGCAGAAGTCTTCGTAGCCGGCGAGCAGATCGGCGAGCGCGCGCGACGCGCCCGGCCGGTCGCCCGGCAGCAGCAGCCACAGATCCTGTATCGCGGGCGCCATCCGGCTATCGTCGAAATCGACGAAATGCGGGCCGGCATCGGTCCACAGTACGTTGCTTGGATGGCAGTCGCCATGCGCGCGCAGCATCCGCACGCCGCCCGCGCGCGCGTATGCGTCGGCCACGCCATCAAGTGCGAGCGTCACCGCCGCTTCATAAGCGGGGCGAACGTCGCCGGGCACGAAATCGCGAGACAGCAGGAAATCGCGCGGCTCATAGCCGAAGGTCTGGATATCAAGCGCGGGCCGCTCGGCGTATGGCTGCATCGCGCCCACCGCATGAATGCGGCCGATGAAGCGGCCGAGCCATTCGAGCGTATCGCGCTGATCTAGCTCGGGCGGCCGCCCGCCGCGCCGCTCGAACAGCGCGAAACGAAAACCGCCGAATTCGTGCAGCGTGCGCCCGTCGAATTCGAGCGCGGGCACCGCGGGAATCTCCCGCGCGGCAAGCTCGGCGACGAACGCGTGCTCTTCGAGAATCGCATCGCTCGACCAGCGATGCGGACGATAGAACTTCGCGACGATCGGCGGCCCGTCTTCGATGCCCGCCTGATAGACGCGGTTTTCATAACTGTTGAGTGCGAGCAGACGCCCGTCGGTGCGCGAACCGGCGGGAATCAGCACGCTGTCGAGCGCATCCAGCACGCGCTCGGGCGTGAGGCCGGCAAAAGGCAAGCCGGCGCTCGCGCCGGCTGTCGTGGATTCAGAAGTAGCGTCGTTCATGCTGCGCATTGTGCCGCGCGCGAAGCCGAAAGACGAGCGTTCGGTTCAGTGCAGCGCAGCACCTGCCGGCAGCACCGATTCGCCGGTATCGATCAGATCCTCGAGAAAAAACGGCTCGGTATTGAGCTCCTTCGATTCACCCGGCACGCCCGCATACCAGGTCACCATCGCCATGTTGCCGAGAATGCGCTGGACGATCCCGCGCGCGCCCTTTGGCACCGCGATATGGGTGGTACAGACAATCGAACCGACATGCATGATGTTTCCCCGCTGTGAAAGCCGGCCGCCTACCGCCCGGCCGAAATATCCCGATCGCGCCGCCCTCTTGCCACAGCGGCGCGCATCCCGCGGTTCACCGTCTGGAGAACCGCCGACAGCGGAACCGGCGGCAAACGCCCCGCCCATTCCCAGGATGCGCCGCCGTGCTTTCGCGATGGCGCTTCGCAGCATCATACCCCGACGATCGTTACCGTCACGCGAATGACGCGCCAGCCGCGCCAAATGCGACGGCGTCCTCCACCGCGGCGCCATAACATGCGCAACCGGCGTATCGTGGTGGTTTGTCCCGCACGGAGAACAACCGCGTGAGTGCATCGTCCGGCGCCCCGCAGCAGCCCGCGCCCCGCGCCAAGCCAACCGGAACGGCCGACGCCGCGCCCGCCGCTTCCGGCCCCGCCTACCTCGAGCGCGGCTCGCGCAATTATTGGCGCGCAAGCATCGCGCTGCTGTTTGCCGGGTTCGCGACGTTTTCGCTGCTCTATTACGTGCAACCGCTTCTGCCCGAATTCTCGACGACGTTCGGCGTGAGCCCCGCGCAGAGCAGCCTCGCGTTGTCGTTCTCGACCGCGGCGCTCGCGCTCGCCGTCTTCATCGCGGGCTTCGTGTCCGAAGGGCTCAGCCGCCGCGCGCTGATGACGGCGTCGCTCACCGCATCGTCGCTCTTCACGCTCGGCGCCGCGTTCGCGCCGCATTGGCATCAGCTGCTGGCGCTGCGCGCGCTGACCGGGCTCGCGCTCGGCGGCGTGCCGGCAGTGGCGATGGCGTATCTCGCGGAGGAGGTGCATCCCGAAGGGCTCGGGCTCGCGATGGGGCTCTACGTCGGCGGCACCGCGATCGGCGGCATGGCGGGGCGCGTGATCACCGGCATCGTCACCGATCTGTCCACATGGCGCATCGCCGCCGGCATGATCGGCGCGCTCGGCCTCGCGTCGATGCTCGCGTTTCGCGCGTTGCTGCCGCCGTCTCGGCATTTCACGCCGCGCCGTGGTCTCAATCTCGCGCATCATCGCGCTTCGCTCGCGCATCATCTCGGCAAGCGGCGTGAGTTGCCCGTGCTGTTCCTGATGGCTTTCGTGCTGATGGGCAGCTTCGTCACGCTCTACAACTACATCGGCTATCGGCTGCTCGCGCCGCCATACGCGATGGGGCAGGCGACGATCAGCGCGATCTTCGTCGTGTATCTGGTCGGCGTTGTCGCGTCGCCGCTGTCGGGGCGCGTCGCCGATATGTTCGGGCGCGGCCGCGTGCTGATCGCGAGCTTGGTCATCATGCTCGCCGGCGTCGCGCTGACACTGTTGCATCCGGTCGCCGCGATCGCAACCGGCATCGCCTGCGTGACATTCGGCTTTTTCGCCGGACATGCGGTCGCGAGCGGATGGGTCGGGCGGCTCGCGCAACAAGGCAAGGGGCAAGCAGCGGCGCTTTATTTGCTTGCCTACTATGTCGGATCGAGCGTCGTCGGCTCATTTGGCGGGCGCTGCTGGAGCGCGCTCGGCTGGCCGGGCATCGCGGCGCTGGTGGGCGCGCTGCTCGCGCTCGGCATCGTGGCCGCGGCTTGGCTGCGTGCGCGTGAGCGCATCGGCGCGGCGTGAGAGGCGTTATCGGATCGTCGGAATTCGCCTCGATACGCATGCCAAGCGATTGCCAAGCGGCGCGCACATGCGTTACCTTTGACGCCAGTCCATTCACCTCATTCGCACTCATCGCGATGAATCCGTCGTTGCCCGCCCGCGCCGTTTTCCAGCCGTCGACTGCACGGCTCGCGTGTGTGCATCGTCCGCCTGCCGCTCCGCCGCCTGTCGGCGCGCCGCCTTCGGTGGCGCTGCCCGGCTGAACGCCGCGCCCCTCTTTTCGCTCTCCGTTCACCGCGAACCGCCTCGCACCGCACGCTGATATGCCGCGCGGTGCGGCGCGCGGGCACTCGTGGACGGAGCGTATCGATCCGATCGACAGGTGGATTCCAGATGGCTTCATTCAGACCCGCGCTCACCGCGCACGGGGCGACATCGCTGTTCGTCCTGCTATGGAGCAGCGGCGCGATCTTCGCCGAACTCGGCCTGCGACACGCGTCCGCAGTCGCTTTCCTGAGCGCGCGCTTCGCGCTCGCGTCGCTCGTCCTGCTTGCGTTGTCGCTCGCGCGACGGCGCTGGCTGCCGCCGTCCGGCACACGCTGCGCGACAGTCGCCACCGGGCTGCTGCTCACGGGCGGTTATTCGATCCTGTATCTGCTCGCGCTCGAGCGCGGGCTCGCACCCGGCATCCTCGCGACGATCCTCGGCGTGCAGCCGATCCTCACGCTCGCCGTACTCGAGCGCCGCGCGTCCGGCACTCGGCTCGCGGGACTCGCGCTCGCGCTGGCGGGCCTGAGCCTGGTCGTCTATCGCAGCCTCTCGGGCGGCGCAACGCTATCGGGCATCGCCTGCGCGCTCGGCGCACTTTTCGCGATCACCACCGGCACCCTGCTGCAAAAGCGCGTGCACGCCGCGCCGATCGACGTGCTGCCGCTGCAGAACGCGCTCGGGCTGGGCTTGTGCCTGCTGATCGCGCCGTTCGAGCCGCTCCGGTTCGAAGCGAGCTGGTCGCTCGCGCTACCGCTCGCGTGGCTCGGCATTGTCATTTCGGTGGCTGCGCAATTGTTGTTCTATCTGTTGATGCAGCGAGGCGATCTCGTCAATGTGACGAGTCTCTTCTATCTGGTCCCGGTCGTGACCGCGCTGATGGATGCGGTATGGCTCGGCAACCGGCTCGCACCGCTCGAGATCATCGGCATGATCGCGATCGTCGCGGGGCTCGCGCTGGCGTTGCGCCGCACCGCTCACGGATGACGGCCGCATGATCGCAAGGCGTCCGCCGCGCGGCAAGAGCGGGCGCCTTGCTTATTGCACCGCGCCACCGAGTCGAGAAATATGAACGAACCCTGCCGAGCGACTGCCTCATTCGACGCGTCGGCGCATTGCCCCACCGCAAACGGGAAAGCATCAAGAAAGATCGAACGAAAGCTTTTCGTCGGTTTATTTGCGGTAAACCCAACAATCGGCGATTTTCCGCCCGCAACCCCGCCGGAACAACGAAAAACCGCGAGCCGTTTCCTATACTCGAAGCAACCGGCCGCGATCGCACGCAGGCCGGTCAGATAAAACAGGAGACTGGCATGGATACTTACTTCACAATCGGCGACTTTATTTTGCTGATCCCGATGGCACTGGCGGGCGCGTTGTTTCTGGGCGCGGTTCCCTGTGCGACCGAGTTCCGCCATAACGTGCTGCGCGTGCTCGGCGCGATGCTCGGGGTCGTGGTTGCCGTATTGCTGGTCGAAGGGCTGCCCGCGCTGATCTAGCCGCACCGCTTTCGCCGCCCACGCTAGTTTCGAAGCCGGTGCGCCGAAACCAGCGCGGCGTGCCGCGCGCCGCTCGTCAGAATCGCGGCCGATCACCGATCAGATTGCCTGATCGGTGGATGGCTTTTCCCACAAATTGACCCCGCCTTCCGTCGCATAGCGGTCGATCTCCACGAGTTCCTCGTTGCTGAAGGCAAGCTGCTTGAGCGCGGCGACGTTTTCGCGCACCTGCTCCGCGCGACTGGCGCCGATCAGCGCCGACGTGACGCGCGCATCGCGCAGCGTCCAGGCGAGCGCCATTTGCGCAAGACTCTGACCGCGCCGCTGCGCGATCTCGTTGAGCTTGCGCACACGCTCAAGGTTCTGCGCGCTCAGGTGGCTTTCTTGCAACGAGCCGCCGCCCGGCTTGTTGACGCGCGCGTCGGCCGGCACGCCGTTCAGATACTTCGACGTAAGCAGTCCCTGGGCAAGCGGCGTGAACACGATGCAGCCCGAACCGGTGTCGTCGAGCGCGTCGAGCAGTTTCTGCTCTTCCACCCAGCGGTTCAGCATGTTGTAAGCCGGCTGGTGAATGAGCAGCGGCACCTTGTATTCGGCGAGCAGCTTCGCAATCTCACGCGTCTTCGCCGCCGAATACGACGAAATCCCGATATACAACGCCTTGCCTTGCTGAACGGCCGACGCGAGCGCGCCCGCGGTTTCCTCGAGCGGCGTGTGCGCATCGAAGCGGTGCGAATAGAAGATGTCGACATAATCGAGCCCCATTCGCTTGAGGCTCTGATCCAAGCTCGCCAGCACATATTTGCGCGAGCCGCCGCCGCTGCCATACGGGCCCGGCCACATGTCCCAGCCCGCCTTCGTCGAGATCAGCAATTCGTCGCGGTACGGCTTGAAATCCTCGCGCAGCAGGCGGCCGAAATTCGCTTCGGCGCTGCCGTAGGGCGGCCCGTAATTGTTCGCGAGATCGAAGTGCGTGATGCCGAGATCGAACGCGGTACGCAGAATGTCACGCTGGGTCGAGATCGGCGTCGTATCGCCGAAGTTGTGCCACAGCCCAAGCGACAGCGCCGGCAATTTGAGCCCGGATTTGCCGCTGACGCGATACTGCATGTCCGCATAACGATCGGAAGCTGCTTCGTAGCCCATCACAATTCCTGTCAAGACATTGAACAAAGCCGGACGCCGTCCGGCGATATGAAAGCGCCGAAGCCGCCATGTTAATCAACGATCGCCGGCCGTGCAGAAAACTGCGCGCGAATGGACGCCGGCGCGGCACTCCCCTACACTGCGGCGTCTTCACTATCCGTTTCAACGAGGATTTTCATGGTTCGAGCGATTTTCGTTGCGCTCATCGCGGGCGGCGTGGTCCTGCTGTATTTCGGCGGCCAGTCGTTCCACTCGATCAACGACGGCGTCGCGCGCTTTTTCACCGGCTCGCCGTCGACGAAGACGATCATGCTGATTGCGGGCGGTATCGTGGCAACGCTCGTCGGGCTGATCGGCCTATCGACGCCAAGCGGCAAGCGTTAGGCGTAGCCCGCGAGCGCGGGCCGCGCCGCTTCGGCCGCCCGCACGCTCAAAGGCGCACTTCCGGCTTCGACGCCGAACGCGAACCTGGCACCGGCGGGTTGCTGTCGCCGCGATAGGTGAACACGAGCGAGAATTTCACCTGATCGGTCCGGTTCTGCCCCGCCGAATGCAGCGTATTGCAATGGAAAAACACGACGTCGCCCGCCGCGAGAGGCGGGCACACCGCCTGCTCGATGAGCCGCCGGTTTTCGGGCATGTCGCTGCGGAAAAATTTCGCGTCATCGAAGCATTCCGGCCCGAGCGCCGTTTCATGCGAGCCGGGCACAAGCCACAGCGCGCCGTTCTCGTCCGTCTCCGGGCCGAGCGCGAGCCAGGCCGACACAAGATCCGCCCGCTCGAACGACCAGTAGCGCGCATCGCGATGCCAGCCGGTCAGGCTGCCATACGCCGGATGCTTGGTCATCACGCAATTGTGATGCGCGCGCGAGAGCACCGGCGTCTCGCCGAAATAGGCGCGCATCCATGCGCTGATCTCCGGCGCCGTCGCATGCTCGGCGAACGCCGTATCGCGCGCGTATGCGTCGAGCAGACGCCGCACCGTATGGCCGCCAGGCGCATGCCGCGATTCGGGCGCGCCCGGATAGCGCAGATCGGCTTCGAACTCGAGCGGTTGCGCGGCATCGGCCAGCTGCCGCTCGGCAATCGCTCTCAGCTGCTTGCACCGCTCGGGCGCGACAAGCGCCGGCGCCACCACGAAACCGCGTTCGCGCAGCGTCTGGATTTGCGTGTGGATCGACTCCGGGTGCAATGACGGCATGGGACATTCACATATTTGTGATGAATCATTGATTGTAAAACGGTCCCAACCGGCGTGCAGCGCAATCTGACGATCTGTTGAAAGCGAACCTCGATCGCCACACAAAATTTGACGCGGCGCAAAGGAACTGCCGGCCTCATTCATATCACTAACGATGAACGACGCATCGCCGGAACGCTCGACTGGCACGACATGCCATGACTTTCTGGCGTCATGAACCGTCTATAGTCTGATCATACCTGCCGCTTCTGACAGGCAGCGGAGCACCCGCGCTTTCGGTACGATCCGACCCAATCCCGTGCCGTCACGGCCATTTTGAATTCGCGCCCCCTCACGGGCGCGCCAAGCAAGTCACTATTCCGTCATGCCTTTTCGATTGCCTTCCTATCTTCATCGCACCACCAAGGGCGCGCGGTTCGCGTCGCCCCGGATCACGCGTGCGTTGCGTCACCACAGCGCCCGGGCCAACGTGCTCGCCGAGCGCGCGCGCTGGCATCAGCCGCGGCTCGATGGTTTGCGCACGTGGCTGCATGCATTGCTGTCGATGATGCGCGCGCAGGCAGCGGCCCGCCGCACCGCGCTGCGTTCGCTGCTGCCCAAGCCTTCGTCGCTGCGCCCGAACGCGCAGCCGGCGCGTCGCGCAAGCGCGGCGGCACGCCGCATCAACCGGCCGCGCCGTCTGGCGACGAGCACCGGCTGGTTCGCATTCGCTGCCCGCTGACGCGCTAACGCGGTCCGTGCCGCAGCGCGGCGGACGGCACACGCCGCGCGCATGGCCCGCGCGGGCGGGCTTCGATTAGCCGCCTGCGTTTCGCCTCCGAAACCGGCTCACGCGGCGCAGCCGATCATGTCTTTGCGTCCGATCACATTGAGATAATCAAAAAAATGCCGCCCGGCGCTCAACCGGGCGGCATCCTATCGCTCATGCCGTAACGGCGCGGCAAGCCCGCGGCTCAGGCCACTTGCACCGCTGGCTCGACGCCGGCCGCTTCGGCAAGCGCGATTGCCTTGTCGGTCGCTTCCCACGAGAATTCCGGCTCCTCGCGGCCGAAGTGGCCGTAAGCGGCGGTCTTCTCGTAGATCGGGCGCAGCAGATCGAGCATCTTGATGATGCCCTTCGGACGCAGGTCGAAATGCTCACGCACGAGCTTCGTGATCGTTTCATCGGACACGCGGCCGGTACCGAACGTATTGACCATCACCGACGTCGGCTCAGCCACGCCGATCGCATACGACACCTGAATCAGCGCGCGCGACGCCAAGCCCGCCGCGACGATATTCTTCGCGACATAGCGGCCCGCATATGCGGCCGAGCGGTCGACCTTCGACGGGTCCTTGCCCGAGAACGCACCGCCGCCATGCGGCGCCGCGCCGCCGTAGGTATCGACGATGATCTTGCGGCCGGTCAGCCCGCAATCGCCTTGCGGGCCGCCGATCACGAAACGGCCGGTCGGATTCACGAGGAACTTGATGTCGCCCTTGATCAGATCGGCGGGCAACGTCGGCTTGATGATTTCTTCGATCACGGCCTCGCGCAGCGCGGGCAGTTCGATGTCGGGCGCATGCTGCGTCGACAACACCACGGTATCGATCGCGTGCGGCTTGCCGTCGACATAGCGGACTGTCACCTGCGACTTCGCATCCGGGCGCAGCCACGCCAGCCGGCCGTCACGGCGCAGGTTCGCCTGGCGCTCGACAAGGCGATGCGACAGGTAGATCGGCAGCGGCATCAGCTCAGGCGTTTCGTCGCACGCATAGCCGAACATCAGGCCCTGGTCGCCCGCGCCTTGGTCGAGATTGTCGTCGTGCGCGCGGTCGACACCCTGCGCGATGTCCGGCGATTGCTTGTCGTATGCGACGAGCACCGCGCAGCCTTTGTAGTCGATGCCGTAATCGGTGTTGTCGTAGCCGATGCGCTTGATCGTGTCGCGCGCGATCTGGATGTAGTCGATGTTGGCCGTCGTCGTGATTTCGCCCGCCAGCACGACGAGACCGGTGTTGCACAGCGTTTCGGCGGCAACACGGGAATATTTGTCTTGCGTAAGGATCGCGTCGAGGATCGCGTCGGAGATTTGGTCGGCAACCTTGTCCGGGTGGCCTTCGGAGACGGATTCGGACGTAAAGAGATAATCGTTTGCCACGGTCTCTGGCTCCTATGGTGGTTACGGTTAAAAGTTCACGTAGCCAGCTTCCAGAGGCCCGAAGCGGCGACGCTTTAGCGGATTTCCTGCGCCGTCGGCGCTCGCAGCGCCAGCCGGCTTCGCCCCGCAAGTTGTCAGTTAACTCGGCGAAGCCCTTATTATAGCGGCTTTCTCAAATTCTCACAGGCCGCTGATCGTGCCGTTTCTCTCACCGTCCCGCCTCCCCGCGAGGCTGCCGCCGACCGACGGAGGCGCCGCATGCTGAGCCGCCTGGGCACCCAACTCGCCGTCGCGCTGCTCAAATTCCTCGCGATCCTGCCATACGGCTTCACCGCGCGCCTGGGCGACGGCCTCGGCTGGCTGCTCTACCAGATCCCGAGCCGGCGCAAGCGCGTCGTCCACACCAATCTGAAGCTCTGCTTTCCGGACTGGAGCGACGCGCACCGCAACGACGTGGCCGGCAAGCACTTCCGGCATGCGATCCGCAGCTACGTCGAGCGCAGCGTCCAGTGGTTCGGCTCCGAGAAAAAGCTCGACAAGCTGATCGAAGTCGACAGCGAAATCGACCTCACCGACCCGAACCTGCCGCCGACGCTGTTTCTCGGCCTGCACTTCGTCGGCATCGAGGCGGGCTCGATCTGGCTCAACCGTTCGCTGCAACGCCGCTGCGGCTCGCTGTACCAGCCGTTCTCGAACCCGACGCTCGAGGCCGTCGCGAAAGCCGCGCGCGGGCGCTTCGACGCGGAAATGGCGGGGCGCGCCGACAGCGCGCGGATCGTGCTGCGCTGGCTGCGCGACCGCAAGCCCGTGATGCTCGGCGCGGACATGGATTACGGGCTGCGCAATTCGACGTTCGTGCCGTTCTTCGGCGTGCCCGCGTGCACGCTGACTGCCGTCGGCCGCCTCGCAAAGACCGGCCACGCGCAAGTGGTGCCGTTCATCGGCGAGGTGCTGCCCGGCTACAAAGGCTATCGGCTGAAGGTGTTCAAGCCGTGGGACCACTATCCGACAGGCGACGACGCGCTCGACGCGCGCCGCATGAACGCGTTCCTCGAAGAGCAGATTCCGCAGCTGCCCGAACAGTATTACTGGGTGCACAAGCGCTTCAAGACGCGCCCGCCCGGCGAGCCGGGCTTCTATTGACCGCGCCGCCGCATACGCCGCATACAATAGCGTCCATGAAACTCTCGTTCACCAAAATGCACGGCGCGGGCAACGACTTCGTCGTGCTCGACGGCTACACCCGCGCGCTGCCGCCGCTCACGGGCGCGCAGGTGCGCGCGCTCGCCGACCGCCATGTCGGGATCGGCGCCGATCAGCTCCTGCTCGTCGAACGGCCAAGCGTCGACGGCGCCGATTTCAAGTACCGGATCTTCAATTGCGACGGCGGTGAAGTCGAGCATTGCGGCAACGGCGCACGCTGCTTCGTGAAATTCGTCCGCGATCGCGGGCTCACCAGCCAAACAAGCGTGCGCGTCGAGGTCAAGCACGGCGTGATCACGCTGACCATGCTGGATAACGGCGAGGTCGTCGTCGACATGGGCACGCCGGTGTTCGAACCCGCGCGCGTGCCGTTCGACGCGCACGGCCTCGAAGGCCGCCGCGACGGCGCCGACACGTTGTGGCCGCTCGACGTGAACGGCGCGACGCGCTGGATCTCGGTCGTGTCGATGGGCAATCCGCACGCGGTGCAGATCGTCGACGACGTGCAAGCGTATCCGGTGGCCATGGAAGGGCCGGCGATCGAGCGCCATCCACGCTTCGCGCAGCGCGTGAACGCGGGCTTCATGCAGATCGTGTCGCGCAACGAGGTGCGGCTGCGCGTCTACGAACGCGGCGCGGGCGAGACGCTCGCATGCGGCACGGGCGCATGCGCGGCGGTCGCAGCGGGCATCCGGTGCGGCGCGCTCGATTCGCCGGTCGCGGTCCATACACACGGCGGCACGCTGACGATCTCGTGGGACGGCGCGCGCGACGAAGCCGCGCCGCTCGCGATGGCCGGTCCCGCGACAACCGTCTTCGAAGGCGTGATCGACCTGCCCGCCTGACTTTTTATCTGCTGAACCTCTGCCCAAGAAGCCCATGAACGATCGCGAAGTCGCCGACTACCTGCTCGCCAACCCCGAATTCTTCACGCGGCACGCGGAACTGCTCGCGACGATCAAGCTCGCGAATCCGCACGGCAAGGCCGCGGTGTCGCTGCAGGAGCGGCAGATGGAGATGCTGCGCGACAAGAACAAGCATCTCGAGCGGCGTCTGGCCGAGCTGGTGCGCTATGGCCACGAGAACGACGGGCTCGCCGCGAAGTTCAGCCGCTGGACCGCGCGCGTGATCGCCGAGCGCGACCCGTATGCACTGCCGCGCTCGATCGCGGCCGGCCTTGCCGACGTGTTCGACGTGCCGCAAACGGCGCTCAGACTTTGGGACGTCGCCGATACCTACGCGCACGCGGATTTCGCCCGCAATGTCGGCGAGGAGGTGCGGCTTTTCACCAACAGCCTTGCGACCCCCTATTGCGGCGCCAATACCGGCTTCGAAGCCGCGCAGTGGCTCGCGCCCGTCGCGGCGGCCGCGGCGCCCGCCGACGGCGGCGGCAATACGGCGGCGGCCGGCGCGGCCGAATCGATCGCGCTGATCGCGCTGCGCGCGCCCTCGGCCGGCGACACCGACGGCGCGGGCGCGTTCGGGCTGCTCGTGCTCGGCTCGCCGGACCCGCGGCGCTTTCACGACGGCATGGGCACCGATTTCCTCACGCAAATCGGCACGCTCGCGAGCGCGGCGCTCACGCGCCTGCTGCCGCATTGACGGCCGCGCCCGCGACCGCACGCCACCCACTACGATGACCGACGATCCGATCGCCGCGTACCTGTCGAACCTGCGGCACGTCAGGCAGTTGTCGGATCACACGCTGCGCGCGTACACGCACGAACTCGACGAACTGAGGAAGCTCGCGAACGGCCGGCCGCTCGCGAGCCTGAGCGCCGTCGACATGCGCGGCGCCGTGGCCCGCGCGCACGCGGGCGGGCTGTCCGCGCGCTCGATCTCGCACCGGCTGTCGGCATGGCGCGCGTTCTACCGCTGGTTCGCGCAGCGCGTCGAAATGCCGGCGAACCCGGTCGCGACGGTACGCGCGCCCAAGCGCGGCAAGACGCTGCCCAAGGCGCTGTCCGTCGACGATACGGCCGCGCTGATGGATGCGCCGGTGTCCGGCACGCCGGAGAGCGTGCGCGACCGCGCGATCCTCGAGCTGTTCTATTCGTCCGGTCTGCGGCTGGCCGAATTGATCGGCCTGGATGTCGGCTACGTGAACGAAGGCGGCCACCGGTCCGAGGGCTGGCTCGATCTCGCCGAGGCGGAAGTCACGGTGCGGGGCAAAGGCAACAAGGAGCGCAAGGTGCCTGTCGGGCGCAAGGCGATCGATGCGCTGAACGCATGGCTCGCGGTGCGTGGCGAGTTCGTCAAGCACGATCCGCATCCGCTTTTTTTGTCGGTGCGCGGCAACCGGATGTCGCCGGGCGTCGTGCGCGAGCGCGTGAAGCGCGCGGCGCTTGCTGCCGGCATTCCAGCGAACGTGCATCCGCACGTGCTGCGCCATTCGTTCGCGACGCACGTGCTGCAATCGAGCGGCGACCTGCGCGCGGTGCAGGAACTGCTCGGCCACGCGAGCATTTCGGCGACGCAAGTGTATACGTCGCTCGATTTTCAACATCTCGCGAAGATTTACGATAGCGCGCATCCGCGGGCGAAAAAACGCGATTGATACGCGCCGCGCCTGTTTTTCCGAACTCCTTCCCGCCGCGTCCAGCGCGGCCTTTTCGATTCCGACATGCATACCGTTACGCTCAAACCGTCGAAGGACAAATCCCTGCTGCGCCGCCATCCGTGGGTCTATGCGAACGCGATCGAGCGCGTCGACGGCAAGCCGGCGGCGGGCGCGACGGTCGTCGTGCGCGCGCATGACGGCCGCTTTCTCGCGCGCGCCGCGTACAGCCCGCACTCGCAGATCCGGCTGCGCGTGTGGAGTTTCGACGAAGCCGAGCCGATCGACCATGCGTTCTTCAAGCGCCGCGTGCAGCGCGCGATCGCGCATCGGCGCGCATTCGTCTCGGATACCGGCGCAGTGCGGCTCGTATTCGGCGAGGCGGACGGGCTGCCGGGGCTGATCGTCGATTATTACGTCGCCCAGCACGCTCTCCTGGGCGGCACCGCGGTGCCCGCCTCGTCGCAAGACACGGCAAAGCCGGCCCTGCCGGAACACACGGCGGCCAGCCACGGCGCCGAACACGCCGCCCGACCGGCGCCGCCCGCCCATGCGGCCGCGCCGGCAGCCGGCACGGCGCAACCCGAGGCCGGCGCGCAGCGTGGCCAGCTCGTCTGCCAATTCATGGCGGCGGGCGTCGAAGCGTGGAAGGATGCGATCGTCGCGGCGCTCGTTGCAGCGACCGGCTGCCCGAACGTCTACGAGCGCTCGGACGTATCGATCCGCGAAAAGGAAGGGCTCGCGCAGAAGACCGGCGTACTGGCCGGCGACGCACCGCCCGATACGCTGATCACGACCGAGAACGGCGTGCGCTATCACGTTGACGTTCGCCACGGCCACAAAACGGGCTTTTACGTCGACCAGCGCGACAACCGCGCGCTCGTTGCGCAATACGCGCACGAGCGCGACGTGCTGAACTGCTTCTGCTACACCGGCGGCTTCTCGCTCGCCGCGCTCGCGGGCGGCGCGAAGCGGGTGGTATCGATCGACTCGTCGGGCGACGCGCTCGCGCTCGCGCAACGCAATGTGACGGTGAACGGGTTTGACGCCGCGCGCGCCGAATGGCTCGACGCCGACGCGTTCAAGACGCTGCGCCGCCTGGCGGACGACGGCGAGCGTTTCGACCTGATCGTGCTCGACCCACCGAAATTCGCGCCGTCACGCGAGCACGTCGAGCGAGCCGCGCGCGCGTACAAGGACATCAACCTGAGCGGCTTCAAGCTGCTGCGCCCGGGTGGCCTGCTGTTCACCTACTCGTGCTCGGGCGCGATCGACATGGATCTGTTCCAGAAAATCGTCGCGGGAGCGGCCGCCGACGCGCGCGTCGACGCGCGGATCCTGAAGCGCCTCGGCGCGGGCGTCGATCATCCGCTCCTCAGCGCATTCCCCGAAGGCGAGTATCTGAAAGGGCTGCTGTTGCAAATCGCGTGAGCGCCCCGATCTGAGCGGTCTGCGCAGCGCGCCCCCGCCGCCCGAACGGACAGGCGGCAGGGGCTTGACAGGTATGTTTCAATAAAGAGTTGGCACCCAGGCGAGCATCGCACGCCGCCCCTCCCAGTTTCGACCCCGTTTCACGAACCACAGGCGACTGACATGGCCATTCCCGTCACCATCCTCACCGGCTTTCTCGGCAGCGGCAAAACGACCCTGCTCAAGCGCATCCTGAACGAACAGCACGGCATGAAGATCGCCGTGATCGAAAACGAGTTCGGCGAAGAAAACATCGACAACGAGATTCTCGTGCAGGATTCGAACGAGCAGATCATCCAGATGAGCAACGGCTGCATCTGCTGCACGATCCGCGGCGATCTGGCCCGCGCGCTCGCCGACCTGTCCGCCAAAAAACGCGACGGCAAGCTCGATTTCGAGCGCGTCGTGATCGAAACCACCGGGCTTGCAAACCCCGGCCCCGTCGCGCAGACGTTCTTCATCGACAGCGAGATCGCTGACGATTTCCTGCTCGACGCGATCATCACGCTCGTCGACGCAAAGCATGCCGGCGCGCAACTCGACGAGCACGAGGTCGTCCAGCGTCAAGTGGGCTTCGCCGACCGTCTGTTCATCACGAAATCGGATCTCGTCGACGATGCGACGCTCGCGGCGCTCAAGCACCGGCTGCTGCACATGAACCCGAAAGCGACGGTCAAGATGGTGAATTTCGGCGATGCCGACATCAAGGAAATCTTCGACCTGCGCGGCTTCAACCTGAACGCGAAGCTCGAAATCGACCCGGATTTCCTCGCGGAGGATGATCACGACCATGCGCACGATCATGACCACGATCACGCGCATTGCGACCACGATCACGGCCATTGCGCGCACGATCATGGCCATCACCACCACGCGCATCACGACGACAAGATCAAGTCGTTCGTCTACCGCAGCGACCGTCCATTCGATCCGAACAAGCTCGAGGATTTCCTCGGCGGCATCCTGCAGATCTATGGCGAGCGGATGTTGCGCTACAAGGGCGTGCTCTATATGAAGGGCGTCGACCGCAAGGTGGTGTTCCAGGGCGTGCATCAGATGATGGGCAGCGATCTCGCGGCGAAGTGGCTGCCGGCCGAGAAGAAAACCAACAAGATGGTGTTCATCGGCATCGATCTGCCGCGCGAGCTCATCACCGACGGGTTGGACGCCTGCCTCGCGTAAAGTGTGCGTGCTTTGCGCGCGGCGCGCATGAGGCGGGGCACGCGCTCGTCATCGCTTTTTCTCGATTTGCGGGTTATATTTTCAGGATGCCGCTTGACCGGCGGGGGATCGACCCGATACAGCAGTGGCTTGCGATTCAGTTACAATACTCGCCCGCTCGGGGCCACGGAGTAAACGATCGATCCTGGGCCCGCCAGCGCGGCGCGGTCCACCTGCTGGTCAATGCGCAATCCGGCGCGCGGGGGAATCCTGAACGAGAGGGGCGCCGGTATCCGGAGGCTTTCGGCCCCGCCGCAGCGAATGGCAAAGAATTGCAAGGGCTGTTGCGGGTAATCCCAAAGTGCGGGCAATATCTATCGTTCGCCGCACATTGAAGAAGCAAGCAGATGACGAAGAAACTCTTGACCGAAGCCGAAATCCTGAAGATGAGCGACAAGGATTATATGAATGAGGACCAGCTCGCCTTCTTCAAAAATCGGCTCGAACAATTGCAGGCGGAAATTCTCCGCAACGCGGGCCAGACGACCGAGAATCTGCGCGAAACGGTAATCGTGCCGGATCCTGCCGATCGCGCGACGATCGAGGAAGAGCATGCGCTCGAATTGCGTACACGCGACCGCGAGCGCAAGCTTCTCAAGAAGGTCCAGCAGTCGCTCGCCCGGATCGAATCGGGCGAATACGGCTGGTGTGAGGAAACGGGCGAGCCGATCGGCATTCCGCGTCTGCTCGCGCGCCCCACGGCCACGCTTTCGCTCGAGGCGCAGGAGCGTCGCGAGTTGCGGCAGAAGCTGTTCGGCGACTGACCCCTGCTGCGGCGCGGGCTTGCCTTGCGCCCCCAACACGCTTTACAGCAAAGCGCGCGGCCTGCCGCGCGCTTTTGTTTTCCCGCTACGCGTCCGCGCCCCCGCCTTTTTACCGGCTTTTCCCCGCGCTTTTTCGTCGCTCGGCACGGCTCGTTCGCGCCCCGCTCTTGATATTGCGGCGCCTGCCCTAAGATGTGAGAACAATGCGCGGTGAACCGGCCCGCGGGGCCGGTGCTTGCCGCGCGTCGCATCAAGCGGCGGCGCTGGGCGCCCCGCCTCCCCCGGCCTTTCTGAAGGAATACAGATGGAGCAATTTCACGGCACGACGATCGTTTCCGTGCGGCGCGGCGGCAAGGTTGCGCTCGGCGGCGACGGCCAGGTGACGCTCGGCAATATCGTGATGAAGGGCGGCGCGCGCAAAGTGCGCCGTATCTATAACGACCAGGTGCTCGTCGGTTTCGCGGGCGGCACCGCCGACGCGTTCTCGCTCCTCGACCGTTTCGAGGCAAAGCTCGAAAAGCATCAGGGCAACCTGACCCGGGCGGCCGTCGAGCTTGCGAAGGACTGGCGCACCGACCGGATGCTGCGCCGGCTCGAAGCGATGCTGATCACGGCCGACGCGAACACGACGCTCGTCATCACCGGCAACGGCGATGTGCTCGACCCCGAAGAGGGAATCTGCGCGATCGGCTCGGGCGGCGCCTATGCGCAAGCGGCCGCGCGCGCGCTCGTGGAGAACACCGATCTGTCTGCGCGCGATATCGTCGAAAAAGCGCTCGAAATCGCGGGCGACATGTGCATCTATACGAACCACAATCGCGTCATCGAGACCATCGAGTAAGGAGAAGCCGTGAGCACCATGACCCCTGCCGAGATCGTTTCGGAACTCGACAAGCACATCATCGGGCAAAACAAGGCGAAGCGGGCTGTCGCGGTCGCACTGCGCAATCGCTGGCGCCGCCAGCAAGTGGCCGAGCCGTTGCGCCAGGAAATCACGCCGAAGAACATTCTGATGATCGGGCCGACGGGCGTCGGCAAAACCGAGATCGCGCGCCGCCTCGCCAAGCTCGCCGACGCGCCGTTCATCAAGATCGAAGCGACCAAGTTCACCGAAGTCGGCTACGTCGGCCGCGACGTCGATAGCATCGTGCGTGACCTGATCGAGATCTCGGTCAAGCAAACCCGCGAACTCGAGATGCGCAAGGTGCGCTCGAAGGCACAGGACCAGGCCGAGGACCGGATTCTCGACGTGCTGCTGCCGCAGCCGCGCGCGGTGGGCTTCGGCGCGAGCGCCGAGCATGCGAACGACGACAACAACGCGACCCGCCAAACGTTTCGCAAACGCCTGCGCGAAGGGCAGCTAGACGACAAGGAAATCGAACTCGACATCGAGCAGCCAACGCTCGGCATGGACATCATGGCGCCGCCGGGAATGGAAGAGATGACCGAGCAGATCCGCTCAATGTTCTCGAACCTCGGCGGCGGCAAGAAGACGCGCCGCAAGCTGAAGATCAAGGAAGCGCTGAAGCTGCTGATCGACGAGGAAGCGGCGAAGATGCTCAACGACGAGGAAGTGAAGACGAAGGCCGTGCAGAACGTCGAGCAAAACGGCATCGTATTTCTCGACGAGATCGACAAGATCACGTCGCGCAACCACGAAGGCGGCGGCGGCGAGGTATCGCGGCAGGGCGTGCAGCGCGATCTGCTGCCGCTCGTCGAAGGCACGACGATCAACACGAAGTACGGGATGGTGAAGACCGACCACATCCTGTTCATCGCGAGCGGCGCGTTTCATCTCGCCAAGCCGAGCGACCTGATTCCCGAACTGCAAGGGCGCTTTCCGATCCGCGTCGAGTTGGATTCGCTGTCCGTGAAGGACTTCGAAGCGATTCTGGTCGCGACCGATGCAAGCCTCGTCAAGCAGTATCAGGCGCTGCTCGCCACCGAGGACGTGCGGCTCGAATTCGCCGATGACGGCATCCGGCGGCTTGCCGAGATCGCCTGTGCGGTTAACGAGAAAACCGAGAACATTGGCGCGCGGCGCCTTTATACGGTGATCGAGAAGTTGCTCGAGGAAGTGTCTTTCTCGGCCGGCAATCACGCCGGTCAGCAAGTGACGATCGATGCGGCTTATGTCGATCACGCGCTCGGAGAGGTATCGAAGAACGAGGATCTGTCGCGCTACGTGTTGTGACGACCTGACGATCGCGGCAGCCGGCAACGCCGCGCATCAACGAAGAACGGGCAGCCCTTGGCGGGGCTGCCCGTTTTTTGCGGCGCGCTTCGCTAAGACGCATCGCGGGGCTCACTCGTAGCCCGAAAATCGCCCATCGTGCGAGCCGGAGCCGGGCCGGTTATGCATCGGCGGCGGCGTTCGAGGCGGCTCGGTCGCGCGGCCTCGAAAATATCCGTGATCCATTCGTCGGCGCTTGCCGGGCGGGCCGCCGCGATCACCACGCCTGCCGAACGAACCGCCTGCCGCGCCGAGGCGGCCGGCACAGCCGCTCACTGCCGCACCGGCTTCTTCGCGAGCTTGCGTTGCAGCGTGCGCCGATGCATGTTGAGCGCACGCGCGGTCGCCGAAATGTTGTTGCCGTTCTCCGCGAGCACACGCTGGATGTGCTCCCATTCGAGCCGATCGACCGATAGCACGACCGGATTCTCGATCGCCTCCTCGGCTTGCAGTTCGCTCGCGTTCGTCTGCAGCGCGGCAAGAATCGATTCGACGTTCGCGGGCTTCGCAAGATAGTTGTCCGCGCCGTCCTTCACCGCCTGCACCGCGGTTGCGATGCTCGCGTAGCCCGTCAGCACGAGAATCCGCGCGTCCGGCTGCAAATCGCACAACGGCGCGATCAAGCTCAGTCCCGAATCGTCACCGAGATGCAGATCGACGGTGATGAATTGGAATTTCTCCGCGCTGGCGAGCTTGAGCGCATCGTCCTTGCCGTGCGCCTGACGCACCGTGTAACCGCGGCGCTCGAGGCCGCGCGCGAGCGTGCCGGCGAATACTTCGTTATCGTCGATCACGAGAAAATTCTTGTCGCTCATTGACATTGCTCCATCTTTCCAGCGGTTTGCGTTCATCATTCGGCCCGCGCGATTGGGCCCGTGCGTGCTCAAGCTGCGTCCGCGCCCGGGCTGGCGCCGCTCTCGCGCTCGACCGGCACGCGCAAGATCGCCCGCGTGCCGCGCCCGGAGGCGGCCTGCGCCGAACGCCCCGGCGCCGCGCCCGCCGGACGCGGCTTCGCATCGGCAAGCTCGATCGAGCCGCCCAGGCGCGCCGCGGCGCTAAACGCAAGGTACAGGCCGACGCCATGGCCGCCCTGCGTGCTGTCGACCGGCATCGAGCCGAGCGCATCGCGCAGCGCGGCCGGAATGCCCGCGCCGTTGTCGCAAACCTCGAATACGATTTCATCGCGCGCGCCGTCATGCACGATCGCCGCCGCCAGCGTAACGCGATCGCGGCTCGCGCGGGCGGCATTGTCGAGCAGGATAGTCAGGATCTGGCCGACCGCGACCGTGTCGTCGAGCACCACGCCGCGCGGCTGCGGCCCGAGCTGCTCGAACCTCACGTGCGGATGGCGCAGCCGCCAGTGCTCGACGAACGTGCCGAGCCAAGCGGCGACCGACTGGCGGTTCGGCCGCTCGGACGCGCGGCTGCGCAGCCGCGCGAGCGCCGACGTGCACTGCGACATCTGCTCTTCGAGCACCTTCAGATCGGCGTCGTAGCGCGCAAGGCCGGGATCGGTGCGGGCGGCCTCGCGCAGTTCCTCGGTCAGCATCGCGATCGTCGATAGCGGCGTGCCCATCTCGTGCGCGACGGTCGCCGCCTGCACGCCGAGCGCGACCGCCCGCTCGTCGCGCAAGAGTGCCTGCTGCGCTTCGCCGAGCGCCGCGTCACGTTGCCGCAGCGCGCTCGACATGCGCGCGACGAACCATGCGATGAGCCCAACGCTCACCATGAAGTTCACCCACATGCCCGCGCGAAAGTAGTCGAACAGATTCGCCGGATTGTCCAGATTGAGCGGCACCGAATCGAAGCCGAGCGCCAGATAGCACGCGACCGCGAACGCGGCGAGCCAGATCATCAAATGCCAGGGCAGCACCGCGGCCGCGATCGCGAGCGACGGTAGATACAGCGACACAAAAGGATTGGTCGTTCCGCCCGACAGGAACAACAGCGCCGACAGCGCACCCAGATCGACCCAGAGCTGGCCGAGCAACTCGAAATTGGTCTCGGGGCGCGCACGCAATACGCGCACCCAGGTCAGCGCATTGAAGACGATCTCCAGCGCAATCACCATCAGCATCGCGGGAAGCGGCAGATGCACGCCGAAATAAGCCTGAACGACGGCAATCGTGACGAGTTGACCGATGATTGCGAGATTGCGCAGCCAGAACAGATGGCTCAGGTTGACGCGGCCGCTGGCGGTGGTGATCGTGATTCTTCGTTGCATCCGCGCAGTGTAACCGCCGCTCAGCCTTCGCGTGTTGCGCCAACGCCCGACGACACGCGCGGCGCGAGCCGGTCGGCAAGGCATTGCGGGCATAGACAGCGCCCGCCCGTGGCGGGCTGAGCGCCGGGTGGCAGCGCCGGCATCGCCGCGCACCAGCAGGCAAACGGCTGCATGCGCACGCCGCAGTCGAACGCACTGCCGCAGTGCGGGCAGCGCTTGCTGACAAGATCGGATGAAGCGGCTGGGTTGGTCATCGCTAAACGGGAATCGGTCGGTCAGGCGAGGTGGAATAGAAAAAACACGGCGAGACGCCGGCAAAATCAGCGGCAAACGCGGCGGCCGCCGGCCATGCCGAACGCCGCAATACGATCCGCCCGATGCCGCCGCCAGACCGCGTAAGCGCTACGCCATTCCCAAGCATAAGCGCCGCACACGAAAAATGCATGTGCGCCGCTTCGAAAAACCCGTTCGCGCACCTTGTTCGCTCCGTCCGCCCACACGCGGGCCACCTCGGCCGAACGGCCAAAAACCGCATGTTGCACTGCGACACTCCTGTACAATTCGGCCTGTTTCGACTGCCTGCCGTTTCAACCGCTTCGCACCCAGAGTCGCCGCCATGTCCGATCCCCTCGATTTGTCGCAGATCTCGCCCACGCTGAAAGCCGAAATCCTCGCCGAAGCCCTGCCGTACATCCGCCGATATCACGGCAAAACCGTGGTCATCAAATACGGCGGCAACGCCATGACGGAAGAACGGCTCAAACAAGGCTTCGCGCGCGACGTGATCCTGCTGAAGCTCGTCGGCATCAACCCGGTAATCGTGCACGGCGGCGGCCCGCAAATCGACCATGCGCTGCGCAAGATCGGCAAGCAGGGCACGTTCATCCAAGGCATGCGCGTGACCGACGAGGAGACGATGGAAGTCGTCGAATGGGTGCTCGGCGGCGAGGTGCAGCAGGACATCGTGATGCTGATCAATCACTTCGGCGGCCACGCGGTCGGCCTGACGGGCAAGGATGGCGGCTTGATCCACGCGCGCAAGCTGTTGATGCCGGATCGCGACAACCCCGGTCAATACGTCGACATCGGCCAGGTCGGCGAAGTCGAGGCGATCAATCCGGCTGTCGTGAAGGCGCTGCAGGACGATGCGTTCATCCCGGTAATCTCGCCGATCGGCTTCGACGAGGAAGGCCTGTCGTACAACATCAACGCCGATCTCGTCGCGGGCAAACTCGCGACCGTGCTGAACGCCGAGAAGCTCGTGATGATGACGAACATCCCCGGCGTCATGGACAAGCAGGGCAAGCTGCTCACCGACCTGTCAGCGCGCGAGATCGACGCGCTCTTCGAAGACGGCACGATCTCGGGCGGAATGCTGCCGAAGATCTCGTCCGCGCTCGACGCGGCGAAGAGCGGCGTGAAATCGGTCCATATCGTCGACGGCCGAATCGAGCACTCGGTGCTGCTCGAAATCCTGACGGAACAGCCGTTCGGCACGATGATCCGCTCGCATTGAACGCGCGCCGCAAGCCTGCTCACGACGCGCCGCTGCCGGCCGGCGGGATACAGCCTGCCGGCCGGCAGCGGCCGTCCGGGCGTCGCTCGCGGCGCATCCGGCCGCTCGCGGGCGGCCCGGTGTGGCTGTTCGATCTCGACAACACGCTGCACCATGCGACGCACGCGATCTTCCCGGCGATCAACCAGGCGATGACGCAATATCTGGTCGACGCGCTGCAAATCGAGCATGCGCGCGCCGACCATCTGCGCAAGCATTACACGCACCGCTACGGCGCGGTGTTGATCGGCCTGGCCCGCCACCATCCGATCGATCTGACCGATTTTCTGGAAGCCGTCCACACGTTCGCCGATCTGCCGGCGATGGTGCGCGCCGAGCGCGGGCTCGCCCGGCTCGTCGCCGGGCTGCCCGGGCGCAAGATCGTACTGACGAACGCGCCCGAAACCTATGCGCGCGACGTGCTGCGCGAGCTGCGCATCGAGCGGCTGTTCGAGCGCGTGATCGCGATCGAGCAAATGCGCGATCGCCGCGGCTGGCGCGCGAAACCGGACGCGGCCATGCTGCGCCGCGCGCTGCGCGACGCGCGCGCGCGCCTGTCGGACGCCATCCTCGTCGAAGACACGCGCGGCCACCTGAAACGCTACAAGCGGCTCGGCATCGGCACGGTCTGGATCACCGGACATCTGCCCGGGCACTTACCGCGCCACGGCCGGCCGCACTATATCGACCGTCGCATTGGTTCGCTAAAATCGCTGAGACTGGGCTCTCGATCGGGGCGACGAAAATGCAGCCGACTCACCCGCAAGATCCGGCAGTAACCACAGCGGCCGACGGCGAACACCCCGCGGCTTACCGCCCGCGCACGCGCCCGAAGCCGGGCGAGCGCCGCATTCACATCCTGCAGACGCTCGCCTCGATGCTCGAAGCGCCGAAGCGCGAAAAAATCACGACCGCCGCGCTCGCCGCGCGCCTCGACGTCTCGGAGGCCGCGCTTTACCGCCATTTCTCGAGCAAGGCGCAGATGTTCGAAGCGCTGATCGCCTTCATCGAGGAAACATTCTTCGGGCTCATCAACCAGATTGCCGCGAACGAGCCGAACGGCGTGCTGCAGGCGCGCTCGATCGCGCTGATGCTGCTCAATTTCGCGGCGAAAAACCCTGGGATGACGCGCGTGCTGACGGGCGAGGCGCTCGTCGGCGAGGATGAGCGCCTCGCCGAGCGCATCGATCAAATGCTCGAGCGCATCGAGGCATCGGTCAAGCAAAGCTTGCGCGTCGCACTCGCCGAAGCCCGCGCCGGCAACGGCGCTCCCGCCACACACGCCAGCAATGCGCTGCCGCTGCCCGACGGCTACGATCCGACGCTGCGCGCGAGCCTGCTGATCAGCTACGTGCTCGGCCGCTGGCATCGCTATGCGAAAAGCGGTTTCACGAAAGCGCCCGCCGAGCATGCCGACGCGCAGTTGCAGCTCATTTTGCAGTAGCGGCAACGCGCGCGGCGGCGCACGCGCGTCACGCCTTTGTCATCCGGCAAATCCGGTCGCGCGGTGCCGAAGCGCGCAACCGGGCCGGCGGCCGCACGCAAGCCGAGCGCTCAGCCGAGCATTGCCGTCGCCCTTTTTCCGTTATACTTGCCCGACTTGTCGTCGCTGCGCTTCTTGCAGCGGCGCCCGGAAAGCGCGCCGATTTGCTGACTCGATTGCGGGCGCGCGAACCGGCAGAGGCTTGCCTCCCGCCGGTTCACTACAAATGCGGCTAAAGAGGTCGTCAGCCGCGCTCCCTAGCCTCTCGCGCATGCCGGACACCGTTTAGCCGCCCAGTCATCAGGCGCAAAGAATGGAATCGATCGGCATCGTCACGCCACAAACCCTGCATTTCGCCGAACCGCTGCGCTTGCAAAGCGGCAACGTGCTCGGCAATTATCAGCTCGTGGTGGAAACCTACGGCACGCTCAATGCCAAACGCTCGAACGCGGTGCTCGTCTGCCACGCGCTCAACGCGTCGCACCACGTCGCGGGCGTCTACGCGGACGATCCGCGCAGCATCGGCTGGTGGGACAACATGGTCGGGCCGGGCAAGCCGCTCGACACGAACCGCTTCTTCGTGATCGGCGTGAACAATCTCGGCTCGTGCTTCGGCTCCACCGGCCCGATGAGCATCGATCCGGCAACGGGCACGCCCTACGGCGCGCGCTTTCCGGTTGTCACGGTCGAGGATTGGGTGCATGCGCAAGCGCGCGTCGCCGATGCGTTCGGCATCGAGCGCTTCGCCGCGGTGATGGGCGGCAGCCTCGGCGGCATGCAGGCGCTCGCGTGGAGCCTGCTGTATCCGGAGCGCATCGCGCATTGCATCGACATTGCGTCGACGCCGAAGCTGTCCGCGCAGAACATCGCGTTCAACGAAGTCGCGCGCTCGTCGATCCTGTCGGACCCCGATTTCCACGGCGGCGACTACTACTCACACGGCGTGAAGCCGAAGCGCGGCCTGCGTGTCGCGCGGATGATCGGGCACATTACCTACCTGTCCGACGACGACATGGCCGAAAAATTCGGCCGCGCGCTGCGCCGCGCGGACGGCGCGCTCGATGCGTACAACTTCAATTTCGACGTCGAGTTCGAGGTGGAATCGTACCTGCGCTATCAGGGCGACAAATTCGCCGACTACTTCGACGCAAACACCTATCTGCTGATCACGCGCGCGCTCGATTACTTCGATCCGGCCAAGGCGTTCGGCGGTGATCTGACCGCGGCGCTCGCGCATACGACGGCAAAATATCTCGTCGTCAGCTTCACGACCGACTGGCGCTTCGCCCCCGAGCGCTCGCGCGAAATCGTGAAGGCGCTGCTCGACAACCGCCGCCAGGTGTCCTACGCGGAGATCGACGCGCCGCACGGTCACGACGCGTTCCTGCTCGACGACGCGCGCTATCACAACCTGCTGCGAGCCTATTACGAACGCATTGCCGACGAGGTGGGCGCATGAATCCACAAGCATTGAATACGCTGTCCGCGCGGCCGGACTTTCGCACGATCGCGCGCTGGGTCGAGCCGCGCGCGAGCGTGCTCGATCTCGGCTGCGGCGACGGATCGCTGCTGTCGCTGCTGACCGAGGAGCTGGAGGTGTCGGGCTACGGCGTCGAAATCAACGACGCGGGCGTGCTGGCGTCGATGAAAAACGGCATCAACGTGATCCAGCAAAACCTCGAGGATGGGCTGCGTCTGTTCGGAGACCATAGTTTCGATTTCGCGATCCTGTCGCAGACGCTGCAAACGATCCATCAAACGGCCGCGATCCTGCGCGAGACGGCGCGGGTCGGCCGCGAATGCATCGTGTCGTTTCCGAACTTCGGCTATTGGGCGCACCGGCTGTCGGTGTTGCGCGGGCGCATGCCGGTGTCGAAATCGCTGCCTTATCAATGGCATAACACACCGAACGTGCGGGTGCTCACCATCAAGGATTTCGAAGCGCTCGCGCCGGAGGTCGGCGTCGAGATTCTCGACCGCGCGGTGCTGCACGAAGGGCAGCCGATTCGGTGGGGAGTGAACTGGCGTGGTAGTCTTGCGGTCTACCGCGTCAAGCGGATACAACCCTAGTTCGACCATCTTCGTAGCTCGATGACCAAGCCGCCGCACGACGCGCCCGCCCTCAACGCCCATGAGGACCACCCAGGTTGGCGCGCCTATCTGAACACACACATGCTGATTTGCGTCTTTCTCGGCTTCACGTCGGGATTGCCGCTTTTCACGCTCGTCTATCTCGTGCAGGCGTGGCTGCGCTCGGAAGGCGTGAACCTGAAGGAAATCGGCCTCTTCGCGCTCATTCAGTTCCCCTACACATGGAAATTCCTGTGGGCGCCGCTGATGGACCGCTTCGTTCCGCGCCTGCCGGGCTGGCGCCCGGGGCGGCGGCGCGGCTGGATGCTCGTCACGCAATTGCTGGTCGCGCTCGCGATCGCGGCGCTCGGCTTCGTATCGCCGCGCGATTCGATCTGGACGGTGGCCGCGCTGACGACGCTCGTCGCATTCTTCGGCGCGAGCGCCGACATCGTGATCGACGCGTATCGCCGCGAGTTGCTGCGCGACACCGAGCAGGGCCTCGGCAACGCGGTGCACGTGAACGCGTACAAGATCGCCGCGCTGGTGCCGGGCTCGCTGTCACTGATCCTGTCCGACCATCTGCCGTGGAATGTCGTGTTCGCGGTCACCGGCGCGTTCATGCTGCCCGGCATCCTGATGACGCTCGTCGTGCGCGAGCCCGAAGTCCGCGGCACGCCGCCGAAAAGTTTGACGGATGCGGTGATCCTGCCGTTTCGCGAATTCATTAGCCGGGACGGCTGGCGCGGCGCGCTCCTCGTGCTCGGTTTCATCTTCCTCTACAAGCTTGGCGACACGATGGCGACCACGCTGTCGACATCGTTCTTCCTCGACCTCGGCTTCAATAAGACGCAAATCGGCGTGATCGCGAAAACCACCGCGCTGTGGGCAAGCCTCGCGGGCGGCATTATCGGCGGCGTCTGGCTCGTGAAGATCGGCATCGCGCGCGGGCTGTGGATCTTCGGTATCGTGCAGCTCGTCTCGACGCTCGGCTTCGCGTGGCTCGCGAAAGCGGGCCCGCAGCCGGCGCTGATGGCGCTCATCTATGGCTTCGAGACGTTCTCGACGGGCCTTACACTCGCCGCGTTCACCGCGTACATCGCGAGCACCACCGATCCGCGCTATACGGCGACGCAGTTCGCGTTGTTCACGAGTCTCGCGTCAGTGCCGCGCACGCTGGCGTCGGCGTCGAGCGGCTTCATCGTGTCGCAGATCGGCTGGTTCGACTACTTCCTCGTCTGCACCGCGCTCGGCATTCCCGGCATGCTGCTGCTCATCAAAATCGCGCCGTGGAGCAGCGCCACCCGCGACGAGGCCGCCCGTGCCAGCTAGGCTGCACGCCGCCCGGCTCGCGCTGACGATCGCGGGCGGGATCGCGTTCGGCGCAATCGGTCCGGCTGGCGTTCGGCCATGCGCGGCCGAAGCGGCCATCATCGCCGACGGAGCCGTCCCTGCGGCGCCTTCGGCGCCCGGCGCGCAGCCGACAGCCAGCGCGCCTGCATCGGTCGCGACGGCTGCCGCAAATGGTGCGTGGCGATATGGCCACGCCGAGCCGCAAGTGCGCTACGGCAACGCGCTCACATTTCGCAGTCTGATTCCGTCGCCGCTCCTCGAGCAACTGACCGGCACCGAGTTCCGGCAAACCATTCAAGACGCCTCCCAGCGCAACCGGCTGTTGCCGCCGAACAATCCGCGCGTGAAGCGGTTGCGCATGATCGTCACGCGGCTCGCACCTTACGCGGTCAAATGGAACGAACGCGTGAAGGGCTGGAACTGGGAAGTCGCGGTGCTGCGTTCAGACAAGATCCGGGCGTTCTGCCTGCCGGGCGGCAAGGTGCTCGTCGACAGCGCGCTGTTCGACAAACTGCGCCTTGCCGACGACGAACTCGGCGTGCTGTTCGCGCACGAGATCGCGCACGCGCTGCGTGAGCATGTGCGCGCGAGCCTCGGCGAGCAGCAGGCCGCGCCATTCGGGGCAACGCGGCTGCCGCCGCTGTTCGGGCTGTCCGAGCCGGTGCCCGAACCGATCGGCTCCATCGAGCGATTCGCGTCGGTCCGCTACGATCCGACCGATGAAACGGAGGCCGACGTGATCGGCGGCGACATCGCCGCGCGTGCGGGCTTCGATCCGCGCGCGGCGCTGCCGCTGTGGGACAAGCTCGCCGCCGCGACCCGCGGCGACCAGGACAACGGCCTCATCCACGCGCACCCCTACGATGCGCGGCGCCGGAACGATCTGCGCAAGCGGCTTGCCGATCTGATGCCGCTCTACAAGAAGGCGCTCGACAAGACGAGCACGAAGCGTGCGGACGACGCTAAAACCGGCACGGCGGACAATACGAAGGCACGTGAGGTGGCAGCGGGACGCTGAAGGCGCGCCGTGCACGGCCGCTCGTTGCGCGCGTCCGTTGTGGTTGGATTTCGCCGTTCCCCGCTCGCCGTTCCCCGCTCGCCGTTCCCCGCTCGCTGCCGCCCGGCGTGCGCACGCCTGTGTCACCCCGCCGCGTCGAGTCCGGTGGGCTGCTGGCCCGCCGGCAGTTGCATCCAGCGGATTTCGTCGCTCGGGCTGCGCCCGAATAAACGCTTGAACTCACGGCTGAACTGCGATGCGCTCGCATAACCGACACGCGCCGCCGCCGCGCCCGCGCTCAATCCGTCCTGTACCATCATCAGCCGCGCGTGATGCAGCCGCGTCGTCTTCACGTACTGCATCGGCGACGTCGCCGTCACGCTTTTGAACTGCGCATGAAACGCGGCAACGCTCATGCCCGCCTCGCTCGCGAGCGTCCCGACATCGAGATCGCCGCTTAGATTCGCGTGAATCCTCCTCAGCGCCTTGGCGACCCGCCCAAATTGATGCTGCTGCGCGAGCGCCGCGCGAATCGCGTCGCCTTGCGCGCCCGTCAGCACTCGATAGCCGATCTCGCGCATGATCGAAGGCCCCAACACGCGCGTATCGAGCGGCGACACCAGCGCTTCGAGCAAACGCAGCACCGCATCGGCGAGCGGCATGTCGAGCGGCGTCGAATAAATGCCGCGCGGCTCGCTCGCCGCCGCGCCGTGCGTTTCGTTCAGCAAAATCGCAAGCTCGGCGATCACCGCGAGATCGATGCGGATCGAGATCGCGAGAAACGGCTCGGCGCGCGTTGCATAGGTTTCGCATTCGAACGGCATCGGCACCGACAGCACCAGGTACTGCTGCGCGTCATAAGCGAAGGTCTCCTCGCCCAGATAGCCGCGCTTGCGGCCCTGACACACGACGACGATGCTCGGCTCGTACAGCACCGGCACCCTGGGCACCGGCCGATTCGCGCGAATGAAGCGCACGCCTTCGACAGCGGCACACGTCGAGCCTTCATTGGGAGCAAGGCAGCCGAGCAACTCGACCATGCGGCGCTGCACGCGCGCGCCGGCGTCGTCTAAAAAGGGTTCGAAGCTCATTGAACAAGATGCGCACACAAGAGAATCAGGCTTGCAATCTAGCATCGGAACCGCACCGGCGCGCTGCGCACGGTGCAATTCGAGAGAAATAGGCAAGCATTGCGGACCTTCAGGTATTCCGCCGGCTTGGACGCGTGCTTACGATGTGCACCCGTGCTGCCGCATCGCCGCATTCGTGCGTCGCGCCACGCGCGGCACCCGTCTTTTCGGCCGGCCGGGCATTATTGGTTCGGCGTGCGCAGTATCGGATCAGCGCAGGAATTCGAGCGTTTGCCCGGCCGGCATCGCTGCCGAAGCGTCGACTTCAGCCGATTCCTTCGGCCGGAACCGAGATGACGGCGAGGGAGCGGTAAAGCGCCCGTTCCCATTGATGGTTTTTACCTAGGGTAAGGGCGACGGCTGAAGCCATTGCCCGGATCGACTGACTGTTTTACATCCGACCGGAATAGGCGCCAAGCCTCTTGCTCCGGTCGACACCGAGGAGCTTCCATGAGCACGACCTATGCTTATGCGGCGTCGAGCGCCACCACGCCGCTCGCGCCGTTCGAATTCCAGCGCCGCACGCTGCGCGATCTCGACGTGCAGATCGACATCCTCTATTGCGGCGTCTGCCACTCCGATCTCCATCAAGCCCGCAACGAATGGAAAAACAGTCTCTATCCGGTCGTGCCGGGGCATGAGATCGTCGGCCGCGTAACGGCCGTGGGCCCGCACGTCACGCGCTTCAAGACGGGGGAGCTGGTCGGCGTGGGCTGTCTCGTCGATTCGTGCCGCACGTGCGCAAGCTGCGCCGAAGGGCTCGAACAATATTGCGAAAACGGCTTCGTCGGCACCTATAACGGCCAGGACCGCGTGACGGGCGACGTCACGTTCGGCGGCTATTCGACGCAAATCGTCGTCGACGAGGCGTTCGTGCTACGCGTGCCCGACACGCTCGATCCGGCCGGCGCCGCGCCGCTGCTGTGCGCGGGAATCACGACGTACTCGCCGCTGCGCCAGTGGGGCGCGGGGCCGGGCAAGAAAGTCGGCATCGTCGGGCTCGGCGGCCTCGGCCATATGGGCGTGAAGCTCGCGCGCGCGATGGGCGCGCACGTCGTGCTGTTCACGACGTCGCCGTCCAAGATCGACGATGGCAAGCGGCTCGGCGCGCACGAGGTCGTGATCTCGAAGGACGCCGCGCAGATGAGCGCGCACCTGAACAGCTTCGATTTCATCCTGAACACGGTTGCCGCGCAGCACGACTTGAATCCGTTCCTGCACCTGCTCAAGCGTGATGGCACGATGACGCTCGTCGGCGCGCCGGAGCACGACCATCCGTCGCCGCAGGTGTTCAACCTGATCTTCAAGCGCCGCCGCTTGGCGGGCTCGCTGATCGGCGGCATCGCCGAGACGCAGGAAATGCTCGATTTCTGCGCGCAGCACGGCATCACGTCGGACATCGAAATCATTCCGATGCAGCAGATCAATGCTGCCTATGAGCGGATGCTGAAGAGCGACGTCAAGTATCGTTTCGTGATCGACATTGCGTCGCTGAAGCCGAAGCTCGCAGCCTGACGGCTGCCGCGGCTGTGCACCGAATACGCCCTTGGCCGATTCGTCGGCCCAACGGCGGGTTCGGACAGGAAGCGACCGGATATCTCGAATCCGCCAATACGTTTGCAAACCGCGCGGCCGCGCATCGCGCGGCCCGCGCGCGTCAGGCGCGCGGGCCGCTCATTTGTAATCGTAGTCGACCGTCAGCGGCGCATGGTCGCTGAACTTGATGTCGCGGAAGATCGACGTCCGTTTCGCGGTGCTCGCCACGCCCGGCGTCGCGATCTGGTAATCGATCCGCCACCCGACGTTGTTCGCATACGCATTGCCGCGATTGCTCCACCACGTGTATTGCTCGGACCGCGGGTCGAGCGTGCGGAACACGTCGACATAGCCCACATCGTCGAACAACGCCGTCAGCCATGCGCGCTCTTCGGGCAGGCATCCGGAATTCTTCTGGTTGCTCTTCCAATTCTTGATGTCGATTTCCTTGTGGACGATGTTCACGTCGCCGCACAAGATCACTTCGCGCTTTTTCTTCAGCTCGGCCAGATGCGGCATGAATTCTTTCATGAAGCGGTATTTCGCCTGCTGACGCTCGTCGCCGCTCGAACCGGACGGCACGTACACCGACACCACCGACAGTTTGCCGAACCGCGCCTCGACGTAACGGCCCTCCGCGTCGAATTCGCTGCTGCCGTAACCGATGATCACGTCATCGGGCTCGCGGCGCGAATAGAGCCCCGCGCCGCTGTAGCCTTTCTTCTGAGCATGGTGAAAGTAGCTTTTGAAGCCGTGCGGCTCGACGAATTCGGCGGGCAGATCGTTCGCCGACACCTTGATTTCCTGCACGCAGACGCAATCGGCGCTCTGCTCGCCGAGCCAATCGAAGAAACCTTTTTTCGCGGCCGATCGGATGCCGTTCAGATTCGCGGTAATGACACGCAGCATGATGATGGATTCCGTCCAGTAAATGCGTTTTCCGTTGCGGCTTATTGGATCTTGACGCCAGCGAGTTCCTGCTTCGCGGGCGGATAATCGAGCTTCATGCCGGTCAGGGCGCGCAACAGCAGCTCGGCGATCATCACGTTGCGATGCGTTTTCGAATCGGCCGGGATCACGTACCACGGCGCGTGCTCGGCGCACGTCGCGGCAAGCGCGTCGCGATACGCGGCCTGGTATGCATCCCAATGCTTGCGCGCGTCGAGATCGGACACGTCGAACTTCCAATGCTTGGTCGGATCGTCGATACGCGCTTGCAGCCGGCTGCGCTGCTCGTCCTTCGAGATGTGCAGGAAGCACTTGACGATCGTCGTGCCCGATTCGACCAGCATCTCCTCGAACTGGCGAATTTGCCGGTAGCGCCGCTCGCATTCGTCCCGGTCGATCGCGCCGAGCACGCGCGGCACGAGCACGTCCTCGTAATGGCTGCGGTTGAAGATCACCAACTCTCCCGCCGCGGGCGCCTGCGCATGCACGCGCCAAAGAAAATCGTGCGCAAGCTCGACGGGTGTCGGCGCCTTGAACGACACGACGCGCAAGCCGAGCGGATCGACTTCGCGAAACACCGCGCGCACGGTGCCGTCCTTGCCGCTCGTGTCCATTCCTTGCAGCACCAGCAGCACGCGCTTGCGGTTTTGCGTATGCAAACGCTCCTGCTGCGCGTCAAGCTCGAGCGACACCGTCGACAGCCGCTCTCGATCGGCCTCCTTCGAGCCCGCCGAGAACGGCTTGGCGGCCGGATCGAAAGCATCGAGCGCGAATGCGGCGGCCTCCTTTTCGCGCGTGTGGTACGGCACGCGGTAATCGTCGAGCGACGGTTGCTTGGCCATCGGCACCTCCTGAAATCGATGCGGGAATCGGCAAATCGCAGGCGCGCGGTGCCGGGCGCGCCGGCACCGCGCGCCCGCTCAGCCGAGTTTCTTCTTCAGCAGCTCGTTGACCTGCTGCGGGTTCGCCTTGCCCTTCGTCGCCTTCATTGCCTGGCCGATGAGCGCGTTGAACGCCTTCTCCTTGCCCGCGCGGTACTCGTCGACCGATTTCGCGTTCGCGGCAAGCACCTCGTCGATGATCGCTTCGAGCGCGCCGGTGTCGGAGATCTGCTTCAAGCCCTTCGCGTCGATGATGCGGTCGGCCGCGGCTTCGTCGGTTGCCTTCTCGTCCCAGATCGTCACGAAGATTTCCTTCGCGATCTTGTTCGAGATCGTGCCGTCGGCGATCCGCTGCAACAGCAGCGCGAGTTGCGCGGCCGACACCGGGCTCGCGTCGATGTCGATGCCGTCGCGGTTGAGCTGCGACGATACGTCGCCCATCAGCCAGTTCGCGGCCGTCTTCGCCTGCGCGGCACCGGCCTTCGCGACCACAGCCTCGAAGTAGGAAGCCATTGCCTTGCTCGACGTCAGCACGCTCGCGTCATACGACGTCAGGCCGTACTGATCGACGAAGCGCTGCTGCATCGCGGCGGGCAACTCGGGCATCTCGCCTTTCACGCGCTCGATCCAATCCGCGCCGATCACGAGTGGCACCAGATCCGGATCGGGGAAATAGCGGTAATCGTGCGCATCTTCCTTGCTGCGCATCGAGCGCGTCTCGCGTTTGTCCGGGTCGTACAGGCGCGTTTCCTGCACGACCTCGCCGCCGTCCTCGATCAGCTCGATCTGGCGGCGCACTTCGTAGTTGATCGCCTCTTCGAGGAAGCGGAACGAATTCAGATTCTTGATTTCGGCGCGCGTGCCGAACTTTTCCTGGCCGAGCGGCCGCACCGATACGTTCGCGTCGCAGCGAAACGAGCCTTCCTGCATGTTGCCGTCGCAGATGCCAAGCCATACGACGAGCGCATGCAGCGCCTTCGCATATGCCACCGCCTCGGCCGCACTGCGCATCTCGGGCTCGGTGACGATCTCGAGCAGCGGCGTGCCCGCGCGGTTCAGATCGATGCCCGTCATTCCCGCGAAATCCTCGTGCAACGACTTGCCAGCGTCCTCCTCGAGGTGCGCGCGCGTCAGATTGATCGTCTTCGCATACGCCTGCTGGCCGGCCTTTTCATTCGCGCTCACCTGAATCGTGATCTGCCCGCCCTGAACGACGGGAGTCTCGTACTGGCTGATTTGATAGCCCTTCGGCAGATCGGGGTAGAAATAATTCTTGCGCGCGAAGATGCTGCGCGGCGCGATCGTCGCGCCGATCGCCAGACCGAAGCGGATCGCCCGCTCCACCGCGCCGCGGTTCGCGACAGGCAGCACGCCCGGCAGCGCGAGATCGACCGCGCACGCCTGCGTGTTGGGCGCCGCGCCGAACTGCGTCGGCGCGCCGGAGAAAATCTTCGAGACGGTCGACAGTTGCGCGTGCGTCTCCAAACCGATAACGACTTCCCATTGCGTCATGCTCATGCCTCCCGCCGAGCTGCCTCAACGGAGGCATCCGCCCCCCCGGGGGGCAACGAACCTGGTGAGCGTGGAGGCTCACCGTGCCCCCACGCCGGAATTTGCTGGTGCCAATCGGTCGCGCGCTGAAACGCATCGGCGACCTGCAGCATCCGGGCCTCGTCGAAATAGTTGCCGATGATCTGCAGGCCAACCGGACGCCGCGCGTTCGCCCCCGCGCCGAAGCCGCACGGCACGCTCATGCCGGGCAAGCCGGCGAGGCTCACGGACAGCGTGTAGATATCCGCGAGATACATCTGGACGGGATCGTCGCCCTTCGCGCCAAGATCCCACGCGACCGTCGGCGACGCCGGGCCCATGATCAAGTCGCACTGCTTGAACGCCTCCTGGAAATCCCGCGCGATGATGCGGCGGATTTTCTGCGCCTGCAGGTAATACGCGTCGTAGTAGCCGTGCGACAGTACGTATGTGCCGACCAGAATCCGACGCTTGACCTCGGGGCCGAAACCCTGCGCGCGCGACTTCTTGTACATGTCGAGCAGATCCCGGTACTCGGCCGCGCGATGGCCGTAACGCACGCCGTCGAAACGCGACAGGTTCGACGACGCCTCGGCGGGAGCAATCACGTAATAGACCGGAATCGACAGTTCGGTCTTCGGCAGCGACACCGGCACGAGCGTCGCGCCAAGCGTTTCGTAGACTTTGAGCGCCGCGTCGATCGCCGCACGCACGTCGTCGGCAAGGCCCGCTCCGAAGTATTCGTCCGGCAGGCCGATGCGCAGGCCCGCGAGCGGCTTGCCCGCGTCCGCCTGCGGCGTCCAGGGCTGGCCGAGATGGCGGGCGAAGTCCTCGTCGGCGCGCTCCAGGCTGGTCGAATCGCGCTCGTCGAAGCCCGCCATCGCGTTGAGCAGCAGCGCGCAATCGGCGGCGCTGGCCGCCATCGGGCCGCCCTGATCCAGCGACGATGCGAACGCGATCATCCCGTAACGCGACACGCGGCCGTAAGTCGGCTTGATCCCGGTCACGCCGGCGAACGACGCCGGCTGACGGATCGAGCCGCCCGTATCGGTGCCCGTGGCGGCGGGGGCCAGGCGCGCGGCGACCGCCGCCGAGCTGCCGCCCGAGCTGCCGCCCGGCACGGCGTTCAGGTCCCACGGATTCTTCACCGCGCCGAACGCCGAATTCTCGTTCGACGAGCCCATCGCGAATTCGTCCATGTTGGTCTTGCCGAGCGTGACCATGCCGGCCGCCGCCAGGCGCTCGACCACCGTCGCGTCGAACGGGCTCGCGTAGCTCGCGAGCATCTTCGAGCCGGCGCTGGAGCGCCAGCCGCGCGTGACGAACACGTCCTTGTGCGCGACGGGCACGCCCGTCAGCGGGCCGGCGTCGCCGCCGGCAAGCCGCGCATCAGCGGCGCGCGCCTGCGCGAGCGTGAGTTCGGGATCGACGTGGATGAAGGCGTTCAGATCGCGCGCGGCGTCGATCCGCTTCAAATAGTGCTGCGCGAGTTCGACGGCCGAGTATTGCTTGGCGTCGAGCGCGGCGCGCAGTTCAATCAGGCTTTTTGCGTGCATTGCGTGAATTTCATGGATTGACGATGGGGCCCGCATCGGGCGCTTACTCGATCACCTTCGGCACGAGGTACAGCCCGTCCTGGACGGCGGGCGCCGGGCGCTGATTGTCGTCGCGGTTCACCGCTTCCGTGACGGCGTCGTCGCGCAGCCGCAGCGCGACTTCCTGGATCTGCTCGATCGGGTGCGCGAGCGGCGCGACGCCCGTCGTATCGACTGCCTGCATCTGCTCCACGAGGCCGAAAAATTCGTTGAGCTGGCCGAGCGTGTGCTCGGCGTCGGCATCGGTCATTTCGAGCCGCGCAAGATGCGCGATGCGTTTCACATCGGTCAGGGTCAAGGCCATGCGATCACCGGAAAAACAAGAGCTTGGCGCGGCAGACGGAGCGCGCCGCGCCAGGGGGTTGGAGGGCTGGATCGAGCCCTCGAAAATCGGGGGCGAAGCGGCGAAAATACCGCCCGTTTCGGTTCAAATACTGCGAAATTATAAGGTATCATTACGCGTTCGACCCAGACCAGGACTGCCTTTGCCGCGCCACGGCCACGCCGCGCGGGCGCCGCGTGCCGGTCCGGAGGATTTCACTCGCAGCTTCGCGCTTCCGAGCGGCCTCGTCCGCCCGATCCGAGGCTGTTATTTTTTCCGCTGCCGCCCTTCGCGCCATGTCCGCACGGGGCCGGCCTCAGAGCGAGACAGGATTCTGAATGTTCGGTTTTTTGCGCAGCTATTTCTCCAACGATCTCGCGATCGATCTCGGCACCGCAAACACCCTGATCTACATGCGCGGCAAGGGCATCGTGCTCGATGAGCCGTCCGTCGTGTCGATCCGCCAGGAAGGCGGCCCGAACGGCAAGAAAACGATCCAGGCGGTCGGCAAGGAAGCAAAGCAGATGCTCGGCAAGGTGCCCGGCAACATCGAGGCGATCCGTCCGATGAAAGACGGCGTGATTGCCGACTTCACCGTCACCGAGCAGATGATCAAGCAGTTCATCAAGCAGGCGCACGAATCGCGGATGTTCTCGCCGTCGCCGCGCATCATCATCTGCGTGCCGTGCGGCTCGACCCAGGTCGAGCGCCGCGCGATCAAGGAAGCCGCGCACGGCGCGGGCGCCTCGCAGGTCTATCTGATCGAGGAGCCGATGGCGGCCGCCATCGGCGCCGGGCTGCCGGTGTCGGAAGCAACGGGTTCGATGGTCGTCGATATCGGCGGCGGCACGACGGAAGTCGGCGTGATCTCGCTCGGCGGTATCGTCTACAAGGGCTCGGTGCGCGTCGGCGGCGATAAGTTCGACGAAGCGATCGTCAACTACATCCGCCGCAATTACGGGATGCTGATCGGCGAGCAGACCGCCGAGGCGATCAAGAAGGAAATCGGCTCCGCGTTCCCCGGCTCCGAAGTCAAGGAAATGGAAGTGAAGGGCCGCAATCTGTCCGAGGGTATTCCGCGCAGCTTCACGATCTCCAGCAACGAAATCCTCGAAGCGCTCACCGATCCGCTGAACCAGATCGTGTCGTCGGTGAAGATCGCGCTCGAGCAAACGCCGCCCGAACTCGGCGCGGATATCGCCGAGCGCGGAATGATGCTGACGGGCGGCGGCGCGCTGCTGCGCGACCTCGACCGCCTGCTCGCCGAGGAAACCGGCCTGCCCGTGCTCGTCGCCGAAGATCCGCTCACCTGCGTCGTGCGCGGCTCCGGCATGGCGCTCGAGCGGATGGACAAGCTCGGCAGCATCTTCTCTTACGAATAACCGTCCCATCGGCCAGCGATGTCACACGCGCGGCGCCCACGGCCAGGCTATCGCCGAACCGTCGCGCGTTTCGCGCGTCTGAGCAACATCTAACCGATCGCGCGTCCGGCGCCGACCATGGAATACAGTCCGCCGCCCCTCTTCAAGCAAGGTCCGTCCGCCCTGGTGCGGCTGATCTTCTTCGTCGTGCTCGCGATCACGCTCCTCGTATCGGATGCGCGCTTCAAAACGCTCGAGATCGTCCGCGGCGTGCTCGGCACCGCTCTCTACCCGCTGCAGCGCGCGGCACTGGTGCCGCGCGATCTGTTGATGGGCGCAGCCGAATTCGCGGTGACGGGCACCGCGCTGCGCAGCGAGAATCAGCAGCTGCATGCGCGCAACCTGCAGCTCTCGCTGCAGGCAAACCGGGCCAATCAGCTTGCCGCCGACAATGCGCATCTGCGCGCGGTGCTCGGGCTGCGCGAGCAGATCGCCGCGCAGGCGACGCCGGTCGAGATTCAGTACGACACGGGCGACCCATTCTCGCAAAAAATCGTCATCGGCCACGGTTCGCAAACCGGCGTGCAGAACGGCGCGCCCGTCGTCAACGAGGACGGCGTAGTCGGCCAGGTCACGCGCGTATTTCCGCTGCAAGCCGAAGTCACGCTGATCACCGACCGCGACCTCGCGATTCCCGTCCAGGTGCTGCGCACCGGGCTGCGCAGCGTGATCTACGGCACGCCGAAGGGCGATTCGCTCGATCTGCGCTTCGTGCCGACGAGCGCCGATCTGCTGGCGGGCGACGAACTCGTGACGAGCGGGCTAGACGGCGTCTATCCGCCGGGGCTGCCTGTCGCGAAGGTGGTGCGCGTCGATAAGCTCGCCGATACCGCGTTCGCGCACGTCGTCTGCGAGCCGATCGCCGCGGTGCGCGGCGCACGCACCATGCTGGTGCTGCACTATCGTAACGACATCCCGCCGCGGCCCGCCACCGACGATGCCGCAAGCGATGCGAAGGCCGCCAAGGGCAAAAAGCCCGCGAAGAGCGCCGATAAGCAGAAAACAGCCGCACCGGACGCGAACAAGAACACCGCGGCTGACGCCAAACCGGCTGCGCAAGCAGAATCCGGCGCGCCCGCCGGCAAGCCTGCCGATGCGGCGCCCGCCAAGCAGCCTGCGGCGCCCGCCAAGCCGGCCGCGCCCCACCGCGCCGCGGGCCCGGCGAAACCTGCCGCGCCGCCCAAGCCCGCGGCCGCGCCGCCGCAAGGAGCGCAGTGATGAACCGTCCGCAATACATCCTGCAGCCGGTCAACCCGTATTTCATCGTCTTCAGTCTCGCGGCCGCGTTCCTGCTGAATCTGATGCCGTGGGGCCGCACTCCCGGCATCCCCGATTTCGTCGCGCTCGTGGTGCTGTTCTGGAACGTCCACCAGCCGCGCAAGGTCGGCATGGGCGTCGCGTTCCTGCTCGGCATTCTGATGGACGTCCACGACGCGGGCCTGCTCGGCGAGCACGCGCTCGCCTACACGCTGCTCGCATACGGCGCGATCACGATTCACCGCCGCGTGCTGTGGCTGCCGCTCGGCGTGCAGATCTTCTATGTCGCGCCGCTGCTCGTGATCGCGCAGCTCGTGCCGTTCGTGATCCGCCTGCTGATGGGCGCCGCATTTCCCGGCTGGAGCTATCTCGTCGATGGGTTCGTCGAGGCGGCGTTGTGGCCCGTCGCCAGCCATCTGCTATTGATGCCGCAACGCCGCCCGGTCGATCCGGACGACACGCGGCCGATCTGACGCACGGCGCCCGAGGATGAACGCGTCGAACGTCCGCCGCCTGCCTGCCGCCAGCCGCTTGCCCGCCGATGCGGGAAGCACGGGCGGGCGCGCCGCCGCGCGCGCCCCTTCATCCGTAAACGCATGACCGAATTCAAGGACACACAGCAGCAGCTCTCGACATTCCGCCTGCGGGTCGCGGCGGCGGGCGTGTTCGTGTTCGTCTGTTTTGGCCTGCTCGCCGCGCGATTCTTTTATCTACAGGTCTGGCAGCACGGCAAATACGCGCTGCAGGCCGAGGAAAACCGGATTTCGGTCGCGCCGATCGTCCCGAACCGCGGCATCATCACCGACCGCAACGGCGTCGTGCTCGCGAAGAACTACTCCGCGTACACGCTCGAGATCACGCCGTCCAAGCTCAACGACACGCTCGAAAACACGATCGACGCGCTGTCCGAAGTCGTGCCGATCGACGCGCGCGACCGCCGCCGCTTCAAGAAGCTGCAGGAGGATTCGAAGAATTTCGAGAGTCTGCCGATCCGCACCCGGCTGACCGACGACGAGGTCGCGCGCTTTACCGCGCAGCGCTGGCGCTTTCCGGGCGTCGACGTGCGCGCGCGGCTGTTCCGCCAATATCCGCTCGGGCCGACGGCCGCGCACGTGATCGGCTATATCGGCCGGATCTCGAAGCGCGACCAGGACCGGATCGACGCGATGAGCGACGACAACGACAGCGAATCGGACAACTACGACCCCCGCCGCGACGCGAACAACTACAAAGGCACCGACTACATCGGCAAAACGGGCGTCGAGCAAAGCTACGAAACGGATCTGCACGGGCTCACCGGCTTCGAGGAGGTCGAGGTGACGGCGGGCGGGCGGCCCGTGCGCACGCTGTCGCGCACGCAGGCCACGCCCGGCAACAATCTCGTGCTGTCGGTCGACATCGGGTTGCAGCAGATCGCCGAGCAGGCATTCGCGGGCAAACGCGGCGCGCTCGTCGCGATCGAACCGAAAACGGGCGACGTGCTGGCGTTCGTGTCGTCGCCGAGCTTCGATCCGAACGCGTTCGTCGACGGCATCGACCAGCAAACCTGGGACGAGTTGAACAACTCGCCCGACAAGCCGCTGCTGAACCGGCCGCTGCACGGCACCTATCCGCCCGGCTCGACGTATAAGCCATTCATGGCGCTCGCGGGCCTGACGCTCGGCAAGCGCACGCCCGGCTGGGGCTTCCACGACCCCGGCTATTTCACGTTCGGCGGCCATACGTTCCGCAACGACGTGCGCTCGGGCCAGGGCTGGGTCGACATGAATCGCGCGATCATGGTGTCGAACGACACGTATTTCTACATGCTCGCGCGCGACCTCGGCGTCACCGCGATCGCCAACTTCATGAAGCCGTTCGGCTTCGGCCAGCTCACCGGCATCGACATTCAGGGCGAGGCACGCGGCATCCTGCCGTCGCCCGAGTGGAAGAAGAAGACCTTCAAGAAAGCGGCGCAGCAGAAATGGTTCGACGGCGAGACGATCAGCCTCGGGATCGGGCAAGGCTACAACTCGTTCACCATCCTGCAGCTTGCGCACGCGACGGCGACGATCGCCAACGACGGCGTGATCATGAAGCCGCACCTCGTGAAGGAAATCGAGAATCCGATCTCGCGCGAGCGGCATCTGACCGTACCGAAGGAGAGTGGCACGATCCCGCTCAAGCAGGCCGACCTCGACGTCGTGAAGCGCGGGATGGAAAACGTGATCGAAAATCCGTCCGGCACCGCGTACAAAGTGTTCCGCGGCGCGCCCTACCTCGCGGCCGGCAAGACCGGCACCGCGCAGGTGTTCTCACTGCAAGGCGGCAACTACAAAGGCCATCTGCTCGCCGAACATCTGCGCGACCACGCGCTCTTCATCGCATACGCGCCCGTCGATCATCCGCAGATCGCGCTCGCGCTGATCGTCGAGAACGGCGGCTGGGGCGCGCAGTCGGCAGGCCCGATCGCGCGCCGCGTGCTCGATTTCTATCTGGTCGAGCGCAAAAATCCGGCGACGGAGGCGGCGGCGGTGGCGGCCGCCGCATCGGCAACCGAGCCGGTCAACGCGCCCGTGATCGGCGATGCGACCAAAGCGGTCGCGATCGCGGCCGGTTTCAAGGCGCTGCCGCTGCCGGCGCAGCCGACGCAGCCGGCGGCCGCGAGCGGCGCGTCCGGCGCGGGCGCATCCGGCAACGCGGCGAGCGAAGCGAGCGCCGCATCGAACGCCAATGCCGCCGCCCAGGCGGACGGGCGCGCGCAAGGCGGTGCGGCCGCCGGATCGCAGGATGGCACGCAGGCGGCAAGCTCGACATCGGCCGCGCCCTCCGAAGCCGGCGCGGCCGCTGCGCGCCGCCATGCGCCGCCTCGCAAACCCCGCCGCACGCCCGCAAGCGACGCGTCGCCGCCCGCCGCCGTGCCGCGTGACGACAACCGCGGCGCGCCCGCCGCCAAGCCGGCGCAGGGCGGCATCGACGAATAACGGAGGCACGCATGCAATTCGACAAGCGCGCTTGGCTCGACAAGATCAAGCAAATGTTCGCGGGCTTCGACCGGCCGCTCGCGCTCATCGTATTCCTGCTGCTGTGCGTTGGCATCGTCACGCTGTACAGCGCAAGCATCGACATGCCCGGCCGCGTCGAGGACCAGTTGCGCAACATCATGCTGACGTTCGCGCTGATGTGGGGCATCGCCAATATCCCACCGCAGACGCTGATGCGCTTCGCGGTGCCGCTCTATACCTTCGGCGTCGCGCTGCTCGTCGCGGTCGCGCTATTCGGGATGACGAAGAAAGGGGCCAAGCGCTGGCTGAACGTCGGCGTCGTGATCCAACCGTCCGAGATCCTCAAGATCGCGACGCCGCTGATGCTCGCGTGGTACTACCAGCGGCGCGAAAGCAGCCTGCGCTGGTACGACTTCGCCGTCGCGTTCGTGATCCTGCTCGTGCCTGTCGGGCTGATCGCGAAACAGCCGGACCTCGGCACGGCCGTGCTCGTGTTCGCGGCGGGGCTCTTCGTGATCTATCTCGCGGGGCTGTCGTTCAAGCTGATCGTGCCGGTGCTCGTCGCCGGGGTGATCGCGATCGGCTCGATCGCCGTGTTCGAGGATCGCATCTGCCAGCCCGAGGTGGTCTGGCCGCTGATGCACGACTATCAGAAGCACCGCGTCTGCACACTGCTCGATCCGACTTCCGACCCGCTCGGCAAGGGCTTCCACACGATCCAGGCGGTGATCGCGATCGGCTCGGGCGGCCCGCTCGGCAAAGGCTATCTGAAAGGCACGCAAGCGCACCTGGAGTTCATTCCGGAAAAGCACACCGACTTCATCTTCGCGGTGTTTTCCGAGGAGTTCGGGCTCGCGGGCGGACTCGTGCTGCTCACGCTTTACATGGCGCTGATCTCGCGTGGTCTCTATATCGCCGCGCAAGGCTCGACGGTGTTCGGGCGCCTGCTCGCCGGCTCGCTCACGCTCGCCTTCTTCGTCTATGCGTTCGTCAATATCGGGATGGTGAGCGGGGTCTTGCCCGTTGTCGGCGTGCCGTTGCCGTTCATGAGCTACGGCGGCACCGCGTTGACGACGTTGGGCATCGCCGTCGGGCTCATCATGAGCGTCGGACGGCAGAGGCGGTTGATGAAGAGCTGAGCGCGGTGATACGCGCGCACGTTGACCGCCCGCTTCGCACCAATCTACACATCGATCCACGTTTCGACGGGCGCGACCTGGGCCGATCCGCTTATGCATTCGGCACGGCGCACACCTAATGCGCCCGTCCACGCCGGCCTTCACATCCGCCGGCGCGCGCGACATCGGCCGCGCGATGGCCGGCCAGCACGCCCGCGCATGCCGCCGGCGCATCACGTGCCGGCATCCGTCATCCGCGTGATTCGCGCTCGACGTCGGCCCAGCAATTCGGCGTCTCGTAAAGCCGCACGCGCTCGAGCCGCAAATTGACGCCGTAATGCGAATCGTAGACGTTCGCGAGTATGTCGAACGCCACCGCCGCAAGATTCTCGACGGTCGGAATCCGGTCGAGCACGACCGTCTTGTGGTCCGCCATCTTTTCGAGAAACGAACGCACGACCTCGTCACGCGCATAGACGAGAAACGCGTGGTCCCACTGGTTGACGAGGTGCTCCATCGCCAGCGCCTTCACATCGGCGAAATCCATCACCATGCCGCGATCGGGTGCGCCCTCGGTTTCGACAAGATCGCCGCGCAGCGTGATTTCGAGCACGTAACGATGCCCGTGCAAGTTCCTGCATTGGCTGCGGTGGTCGGGGATGCGGTGGCCCGCGTCGAATTCGAGTTTTCGGGTAATCAGCACGATGAATGAAGCGTCAGGCTCAGGGAATGTTCAGGTATTTGTGCGTCTGCATCGACAGCCGCCATTGCGGATGGCGCTTGCACCAGTCGATCGCGAGCTTCGTGTTGAAATCGCGCGCGGGGCCGTCCATCGGCTGCACAAGGAAATGCTCAAAATCGAGCTGCGCGTAATCGGCCAGGCACTGGTTGTCCTGCGGCACCACGACCTTCAGCTCGTTGCCTTTCGTGACGACGAGCGGCGCGCCGGCCTTCGGGCTCACGCAGACCCAATCGATCGAATCGAGCACGGGCAGCGAGCCGTTCGTCTCGATCGCAATTTCAAAGCCAGCCGCATGCAGTGCGTCGACGAGCGGCTGATCGAGTTGCAGCATCGGCTCGCCACCCGTGCACACGACAAAGCGGTGCGCGCCGTCCGCCGGCCATAGCGAGGCGACCTTTGCCGCCAGGGCCTCAGCATCGCCGAATTTGCCGCCGTTTTCACCATCGGTGCCGACGAAATCGGTATCGCAAAAGCGGCACACGGCGCTCGCACGGTCCGCTTCACGCCCCGACCACAAATTGCAGCCGGCGAACCGGCAGAACACGGCCGGCCGCCCAGCGTTCGCGCCCTCGCCCTGCAATGTGTAGAAGATTTCCTTGACCGTGTACGTCATACTCTCGCCCGGCTCCCGCCACTCGCTTTCGTTACTTGTTGAAACCGGCCGATGCCGCCAGCTTGACCGCGCGCACCGCGCCGCTGCGTCAGGCCGGCGCCTGCGTCACGTGCTCGCCGCACCGATACGCTTCATAGCCGCGCTTGCGCAGCTTGCACGCCGGGCACTCGCCGCAGCCGAAGCCCCAATCGTGCAATTCCGAGCGCTCGCCGACATAGCACGTATGCGTCTCGACACGAATCAGATCAACGAGCCGCGTGCCGCCCAACTGCTCGGCGAGCCGCCACGTGTCGGCCTTGTCGAGCCACATCAGCGGCGTCTCGACGACGAAGCGCGTGTCCATCCCGAGATTGAGCGCGACTTGCAGCGCCTTCATCGTGTCGTCGCGGCAATCCGGATAACCGGAGAAATCGGTCTCGCACATCCCGCCGACAAGCGCGCGCAACCCGCGGCGATACGCAATCGCCGCGCCGATCGTCATGAACAGCAGATTGCGGCCCGGCACGAACGTGTTCGGCAAGCCGTTCGCGGCCGTCTCGATCTGGATCGCGCGCGTCATCGCGGTATCGCTGATCGCGCCGAGCACCGACAGATCGATCATGTGATCGTCGCCGAGCCGGCCCGCCCACTGCGGGAAATCGCGCTTCAGCGTGTCGCGCACCCCTTCGCGGCATTCGAGTTCGACACGATGCCGCTGGCCATAATCGAAGCCGAGCGTCTCGACGGTCTCGTAACGCTCGAGCGCCCATGCAACACAGGTGGCCGAATCCTGGCCGCCGGAAAACAGCACGAGCGCGCCGTCTTTAGCATCTGTCCGAATCACCTCGATACTCCGTGAATGATGAGCGCGCTCGCCGACAGCGCCAGCTTACCCAGTATAGGCAGCCGCACGGCCGGGGGCGCCGATCTCGCGCACGGCGGGCGGGCGTCGTGAACGCTTGCGGCGCACGGGCTCAGCCGTGCGCGAGCGCCGAAACGAAAAAGGATCTGCGACGGCTTCGAACGGACGGTGTCGAGCAGCCTCGCCAGATCCTAAGTCTTTGAGTCGACGAAGATTTTATCACGCCACCCCAACCCGGCCGAAAATCGCCACACTACAATGCAGTGCTTCCCAAACGAAAAACCCCAAGAATCTGGCGATTCTTGGGGTGGGATACTGCTGGTGGCCTGGGGCGGAATCGAACCACCGACACGCGGATTTTCAATCCGCTGCTCTACCAACTGAGCTACCGGGCCACGAAGAAAAAAGATTATAGCCAGAAGCGAAGCAGTGATCAAGCCCCTTGGCGGAAATTTTATGCCGCGCCTTCGGCCGGCTTCTTGCCCAATTCCACGCCAAGCTGCTTGAGCTTGCGATACAGGTGCGTGCGCTCGAGCCCGGTCTTTTCCGCGACGCGCGTCATGCTGCCATTCTCGCGCGCCAAGTGGTACTCGAAATAGGCGCGCTCGAATGCATCGCGCGCCTCGCGCAACGGAATGTCAAACGGGATCGCGGCCGTTGTGTGGCCCGCGAGCACCGCGCCCGCGTCGTCGAGCGCCGGCAACGCCGCCGCCGATGCGATCGTCGAAGGCCCCGGCGCCTGCTTGGCCGCGGCATTGGCCGGCAACGGCGCCGCGCCCCGCGCGAGGCCGTGCTCGACGGACTTCAACAGCTTCTGCAATGTGATCGGCTTCTCGAGAAAATCGAGCGCGCCGATCTTCGTCGCCTCGACGGCCGTATCGATCGTCGCGTGGCCGGACATCATGATGACGGGCATCGTGAGCTGCCCCTGACCCGCCCACTCCTTGAGCAGCGTGACGCCGTCGGTATCAGGCATCCAGATGTCGAGCAGCACGAGATCGGGCGCCTGCTGCTGCCGGTAATCGCGCGCGGCCTGCGCGTTCTCCGCGACCTCGACGACGTGCCCTTCGTCGCTGAGAATTTCCGAGAGCAATTCCCGGATGCCCATTTCATCATCCACCACCAGAATGGTCGCCATTTACGCTGCCTTTGTCTGCACAGTTGCTTTTGTCTTCGCGGGTGCGGCGCCGCCATTTGCTCCGCCCCCGGCGCCCGTCGCGTCATCGGCAAGCTGCAGGAACAGAATCGAGACCTGCGCGCCTTCCACGACGTCGCCATGCATCCGGTTGCGCAGATCGATCCGCGCACCGTGCTCGTCGACGATCTTCTTCACCGTCGCGAGACCGAGTCCCGTACCCTTCGCTTTTGCCGTCACGTAGGGCTCGAATGCGCGCGTCAGAATGCGCGCCGGAAAACCCGGACCATTGTCGGAGACAGTCAGCCGTACCGCGACGCGCGCTTTGCCGTTTGCGTCGGGATCGCCATATTCTACTGTCTTGGTTTCGAGCAACACACGAGGATGCTCGACATCCGCGACTGAATCCTGCGCGTTCTGCAGCAGGTTGTGAATCACTTGCCGCAATTGCGTCGCGTCGCCGCGAATCACCGGCAGCGCCGCCTGCTCGACGACGATCATGCTCTTGCCCTCGCCGACACCGTACAGCGTCGACACTTCGCTCACCAGATCATTTAACTGTAGATTGGCGAGCATCGCGGGCGGCGTGCGCGCATATTCGCGGAAATCGTCGACCATCCGCTTCATCGCGGCGACCTGGTTGACGATCGTGGTCGCGCCGCGTTTGAGCACTTCGGCATCGGGCGGCGCGAGCTTGTCGGACAGCTTCATCTGCAGGCGCTCGGCCGATAGCTGGATCGGCGTGAGCGGATTCTTGATCTCGTGCGCGAGCCGCCGCGCGACCTCGCCCCATGCAACCGAGCGCTGCGCGGAGATCACGTCGGAGATGTCGTCGAACACGACGACGTAGCCGGAGGTTTGCGGATCGTCCGCGACGCCCGCCACGCTCGCCGTCGACACAAGCCGCGTGCCGCGCACGAGCAGCGTGAGCGGATCGGCTTCGCCCGGCACGTCGACCGCGAACTGCTGCTGCCAGTGGCCGCGATCGTCGCCGCTGCCCTGGCCCGCCGCCTCGCGATCGGCAAACGCCTTGCGCACCATCGCGCCGAATTCCGCGACAACGCCAATCTGATCGAGCGTCGTGCCGATCAGCGAATTGAACGGCTGCCGGAAGATCCGCTCGGCGCCGCGGTTGGCGGTCGTCAGGCGAAATTGCCGGTCGAGCACGAACACTCCCGCCGTCAGGTTCGCGAGAATGCTTTCGAGATAGGTTTTCGAATGCTCGAGCGCGACCCGGTTCTTCTCGACCGCGAGCCGCGCCTCCGAAAGCTGGCGCGTCATCGCGTTGAACGATTGCGTGAGAAAGCCCAGCTCGTCGCGCGTCTTGATCTCGCGCTTGGGCGTATAGTCGCCCTCCGCAACCTCCTTCGTCCCCTGCGCGAGCAGGAACAACGGCCGCGCGAGCTGATTGCCGAGCGCGAGCGCGATCATCATCGCGATGAACGTCGCGAGGAAAAGCGCAAGCGTCAGCGTGCCGATATACATCTTGCGCAAGCCGCTTCTGCCGAGCGACTTCTCCTGATATTCGCGATATGCGCGCTGCACGGCGTCGGCGTTGCGCGCGAGCACCGGCGACACCGGCTGCGTGAGCTGAAGATAGCGCTCGCCGGGCTGTAGCAGCGCCATCGACGAATCGGGAATCCGCTGAACGACGCGCAGCCTGAGCGCGCCCTTCGAGCCGTGCGCGTGCGGATCGCCGTCCACCTCCCCCTCGATCACCGCATAGCCGCCGTGCTCGCGCGCCTGGCTCAGCATCAGCGGCGTCGGCATGTCGTCCGGAATCAGCGTGGCGAAATTGCCCGACGCCTGCGCGACGATATGCACATCGGGCGACGCGCCCGTGCTGCGGCCCGGCTCGAGGATCGTGGCATCCTGCACGCCGAACTGGTCACGCAGGCGCAATAGCGTCAACGTCGTGCCGTTCGTGTGCGTGTCAGCGCTCGAGAGTTGCTCGGCCATCAGCTTCGCTTTCGTCTGCAGATCCGCAAGCGACGTATCGAGCATCCCGCGGCCGAGATTCAGGCCGGCGGTAAGCGCCGTCTCGACGTTGACGTCGAACCACGACTCGATGCTGCGCGACACGAACTGATACGACACGATATAAATGATCCCGCCCGGCACGACGCCGACGAGCGCGAAGAACACCGCGAGCTTCGCGAGCAGCCGCGTGCCGAACTTGCCCTTGCGCAGCCGCACGACGATCATCCCCACGAGCCCGAGCACGACGAGCAGGAATACCAGCGCGACGACGATGTTCGCGGAATAGAGCCACGAGTAGTAGCGATCGAAAAACTCGGTGTTCGCGCTCGCCGCCGCAAGCAGCACGAGCAGCAGCAACGCCGTGATCGCAACAGTCGACACGATCACGCGCACCAGAAGGCTCTTGCCGCTCGCCGCGCGGCGCACCCGTACTTTATTTAGCACGTTCGGCCACCGTAAAGGTAAAGCGCTTCCAGTCGGAGGCGAGATTCCAATCGCGGTTGTTCACCGCGTCCACCTGAAACGGTTTCGGCATCAGCGCGGTATCGAGCTGCATGCGCACCGATGCGGTATAGGTTTCGCCCGGACTCACCTGGCTCTTGTCGATCACGTGCCATGACGTGACATGCTTGACGATCGCGAGCGCCTCCTTCAACGTCGTGAAACCGACGAGCTGCAGGCCGCCCGTGGACACGCGGTAGTCGCGCGTGAGCGGCTGGTACGACAGCCGGATCGTCTTCGATACCGAGACCGGCTGCTCGTCGAACCAATACCAGCGCGCGCGGCTCAGTTCGAAATCGGTCGTGAAATAGAGCGGAACGCCCTTGTTGACCGCATCCTCAAGGCTGCTGTTCAGCTCGAAATCGAACTTCGCATCGAGACTCCAGCCGCTGCCGTCGGACTGCAGCGACGCGCGTTGCACAGCGATCGTATCGGCATGCGCGACGGGAACGGCAGCAAGGCACAGCGTCAACGCGACCCAAAGCACGGCCGCGAGCCGAAGTGGAAAGAAGCGTTTGATCGTCACCGTTTCTGAAAGCGCGCGTAGAAAAATCCGTCGTGATCGATATGCCGGCGCAAGCCGCCCGGCTCATCGACCGGCGCCCCGCCTGACGTGCTCCGCGGCAGCAATTGCCCGGGCGCGTCCAATCGTACCGCATCTTGATAGGCGTCTCCAAACCAGCGCGCCTGCAACTCGCCTTCCTCCGGAAAGATCGAGCACGTGACGTAGAGCAGTTCGCCGCCCGGCTTCAACAGCGGCCAGAGCGCGCGGAGAATGCGGCGCTGTTCGGCGGCCAGCGCCGCAATATCGGCCTCGCGGCGCAACCAGCGAATATCGGGATGGCGGCGCACGATGCCGGACGCGGAGCACGGCACGTCCGCGAGAATACGATCGAACGCGCGGCCGTCGTGCCATTGCGCGGGCTCGCCCGCGTCGCCGACGCGCACGTCGCACCCGCCCCGGCCGGCCGGCAACGAAAGCCGCGCGAGATTCTCGCCGATGCGCTGCGCGCGCTGCGGATCGCTTTCGAGCGCGACGACTTCGACGTCGGCCAACTCAAGGATATGGCCCGTCTTGCCGCCGGGCGCCGCGCATGCGTCGAGCACGCGCATGCCGTCGCGCGCGCCAAGCCATTGAGCCGCGAACTGCGCGCCCGCATCCTGCACCGAAACAGCCCCTTCCGCGAAACCGGGAATCCGATCGACCGGCAGCGGCGACGCGAGCCGCACCGCATGACAGCCAATTTGCTCGGCGTCGATCTGTTCAACACGCAGTTTTTCGAGATAAGCGCCAGCCGTCATGCGGCGCGCATTCACGCGCAACGTCAGCGGCCCCGGCGCGTCGCCCGCCGCGAGCACGCGCTCCCACGCGTCGGGCCATGCGCGCGTCACCGCGTCGATCCACCACGCGTCGTAATTCCACCGCGCGCGCCGATCGGCTTGCACGCGCTCCAGCCAAACCGCCCGCTCGCGCAAAAAACGGCGCAACACCGCGTTGACGAGCCCTTTCGCAAATGCAAACTCGCGGCGCGCACCGATCGCGCTCACCGCTTGATCGACCACGGTGAAGGGCGCATACGGCGCATGCGCTTCATCGTCGACGAGCAGCGCGAACGCGCAGACGAGGAGTGCCTGCACGTGCGCGGGCGGCGGCTTCGCGACGAATTGCGCGATCAGCCATTGCGCCGTACCGCGCCGACGCATCGCGCGATACGCGATATCCTGGATCGCGCCGCGCGAAGCCGTCTGCACGCCAGCGGACAACTCTGCCTGCACGGCCGAAAGCGCAGCGGGCAATGCCACACCGCGCGCGACTGCGTCGACCGCCTGGGCTGCGCCATCGAGCGCGAAACCGAGCGAATCGGCACTGAGATGCAATGCCGACAGGCGCGGCGCGCGCGAACGCGCGGGCGCATCGGATGTACGGGATCGGGGACGGCGAATCTGGGTCATTGGAACTCAGTGCGCGCGGCGCGGGATACGAACTCGCGCCGAGCGAAGATAGGAAGGCATCAAGGGCCGGCTGACGGCCCAAGCGAAGGGGGATATTGTAGCGAGATTGCCAGATGACCCGTTCAGCCGGACGACCGAATGATTGCCGGCCTCGTCCGGCCGTCCACCGGACGCTCACTCGCGCGCCGGCCCGAAACGATGCCTCGTGCGACAGGATTCGAATGCGCCCGGGGTTCGGCCATCCGGCAATCGGGCGCCATTCGAAAGACGCGGCGCTAATGCTCAAACGTCGCCATTGCTCGACCAGCCGGCATCAACGGCGCCGCGCCCGCACCTGCGCTGCCTGTCAGTCGAAGCGGCCCGTGCGCGCCATTTCCATCAAGCGGGCAATCCGCTCCTCGGTGGCCGGGTGCGTCGAGAACAGATTCTGCAAACCGCCTCCCGACAGAGGATTCATGATCATCATCTGCGCAGTGGCCGGATGCTGTTCCGCCGCCGGAAACGGGATGCCGGACGCATAGCGATGGATTTTGTCGAGCGCCGATGCGAGCGCCTGCGGATCGCCCGAAATTTGCGCACCGCCGCGATCGGCCTCGAACTCACGCGCCCGCGAAATCGCCATCTGGATCAGCGCGCCTGCGATCGGCGCGAGCAGCGCGACCGCGATACCCGCGATCGGATTCGCAGGACGGCCGTTCTCGTCGCGCCCGCCGAAAAACATCGCGAAATTCGCGAGCGCGGAAATCGCGCCCGCCATCGTCGCGGAAATCGTCGAGATCAGGATGTCGCGATGCTTGACATGCGCAAGCTCATGGGCCATCACACCACGCATCTCGCGCTCCGACAGCACTCGCAGAATGCCCGTCGTCGCGGCAACCGCCGCGTGCTCGGGGTTACGGCCGGTGGCAAACGCATTCGGCTGATCCTCGTCGATCAAATAGACGCGCGGCATCGGCAAATTCGCGCGCGTCGCCAGCTCGCGCACCATCCGGTAGAACTGCGGCGCCGTCGCCTCGTCGACTTCCTGCGCGTTGTACATGCGCAGAACCATCTTGTCCGAGAACCAGTACGAAAAGAAATTCATACCGAGCGCAAGCAGCAGCGCGATCGTCATGCCGCGCGATCCGCCGATCATGCCGCCGATTACGATGAAGAGGGCCGTGATCGCGGCCATCAGCATCGCCGTTTTGACCCAATTAAACATATTTCCCACTCCTTATTCTCGTCTGCGGGGATCTCGCCGCACCGATATCGGCAACAGCGCTTGATTGTAAGCGATCTGTTAGATAAGAGCTTGTCGAGAAAATTCAACCCTCAGCGCTGCGACGCCGCAAGCCTCACGCCAAGACCGATAAACGCACTGCCAATGCCCCGATCGAGCCATTTCTTCACACGAGGCTTGCCCGCGAAGCGCTGCGTGACGCCGGCCGCCACCCAAACGACGATGCACGACCACGTCGTGCCCATCACGACGAACACCGCGCCCAGCGTCAAGAACGCCAGCACCTTATGGTCGCTGTCGGCCGCGACGAATTGCGGAAAGAACGACACGAAAAAGAGCACTACTTTCGGATTCAGCACGTTGGTCAGGAAGCCTTGCATGAAAAGCTGGCGCAACGATTTATCGGCGCCCAGCCACGCGCCGCCTTCAGTGGCCTGCGGCTCGTGCTTCGCGAAGATGAGACGCACACCCAGATAGACGAGATAAGCCGCGCCCACGATCTTGATGACGGTAAACGCGGTGGCCGACGCGGCCAACACGGCCGTCAAGCCGAATGCGCACGCCAGCGCGTGGACGCAGCAGCCCGCCGAAATGCCCAGCGCGGACACGAGGCCCGCGCCGCGCCCCTGCGCGATGCTGCGGCCGACAACGTAGGCGGTGTCAGGCCCCGGCGTGATATTCAACAAAAAAACTGCCGCAACGAACAAGCCGAAATGAGTAATGCCGAACATGCGATTCCTCGAAACGGATTAGCGAAGAGATTCTACGTGCGCGCGCCGCGCATAGCGACCTGGTCGTTCAGCCGATTGCGTCGCGCGCGCGATTGCGTTGAACTCGTATCCGGCGGCGGCGCGGCTACGCAACGCCGGGAAGCTCGAAGCGCTGCCCGGCCGCCACGGGCGAGCCGGCGAGAAATTCACGGGCAGGCAAGCGCTTGCCGCCGGGCTTCTGCAACTGCGTGACGCGCAGCGCCCCTTCGCCGCAGGCGATCACGACGCCATCGGGACCGGCGTCGACGATCGTGCCGGGCACCGCGTCGCCACGCGAGGCCACTGCGTCGGCGGCCCAAAGTTTGAGCGCCACGCCATCGAGCGTGCCAATGCCGCCCGGAAACGGGTCGAACGCCCGCACTTGCCGAGCGAGCGCTGCCGCCGGCTTGCGCCAGTCAAGCGCCGCCTCGTGCTTGGCGATCTTCTCGGCATACGTCACGCCTTCGGCGGGCTGCGGCGTCGACGCAAGCGAGCCGGCGCGCTCCAGCTCGGCAAGCGCGTCGACGATAAGCCGCGCGCCGGCCGCGGCAAGCTTATCGTGCAGCGTAGCCGTCGTATCGTCGGGCGCGATCGCGACACGCGCGTCGTAAAGCATCGCACCCGTATCGAGCCCGGCGTCCATTTGCATCAGCGTGACGCCCGTTTGCGCATCGCCCGCCTCGATTGCGCGGTGAATCGGCGCGGCGCCGCGCCAGCGCGGCAGCAACGACGCATGAATATTGATGCAGCCGTGGCGCGGCAGATCGAGCACCTCCTGCGGCAGCAACAAGCCATACGCGGCGACCACCATCACATCGTGCGGCGTCGCGTGCAGCAGCTCGAGCGCGGCGGCCGCCTCGGCCGGATACTTGCCCGCGCGGCGCAGCGACGCGGGCTGTGCAACGGCAATGCCGCGCTCGAGCGCGTAGCGCTTCACTGCGCTCGCCTGCAGCTTCATCCCGCGTCCAGCCGGGCGATCCGGCTGGGTGAGCACGAGCGGCACCGGGAAACCGGCTTCATGGATCGCGGCAAGCGCCGCCGCGGCAAACTCCGGCGTACCGGCAAAAACGACCCGCAGTGAATGTGTCATAGCAAATGAATCGGGAAGCAGACAGTGCTGCGGCCGCGCGCATTACATCGCGCGTTCGAGTTTCTTCATCTTCGTCTTGATCCGGCTTTGCTTGAGCGGCGACAGATATTGAACGAATACGCGCCCCAGCAGGTGATCCATCTCGTGCTGCACGCACACCGCGAGGAGCCCTTCGCAATCAATCTCGAACGTCTCGCCATGTTCGTTCAGCGCGCGCACGCGCACGCGCTCGGGCCGCTCGACCTCGTCGTAGATGCCGGGCACCGACAAACAGCCCTCCTCATACACCTGCTTACCGTCGCTCGACCAGATGATTACCGGATTGATGAAGACGCGCAGCTCGTTCTTTTCTTCGGACACGTCGATCACGATCACGCGCTCGTGCACGTCAACCTGCGTTGCCGCCAGGCCGATGCCAGGCGCGGCGTACATCGTCTCGGCCATGTCGGCGACGAGCTTGCGGATCCGGTCGTCAACCTTGTCGACCGGCTTGGCGACCTTGTGCAGCCGCTTGTCGGGGTAATGGAGGATGTTCAGCAAAGCCATGATGTTCAGGTTTGGGAGGAACGAGCGATCTGCCTGCGTTAGCCGTCCGGCAGACTGCCGCGACGCGCTCCCCGGCGTCAAGATGGAGCCGACGCCGTAGCATAGCCCGTGCGTCGAGACGGCCGGCACAGCGCCGTGATTCCGCGCGCACGGCACTTCGTTCTTCGTTTTATTTCGGATGATGAAAATTTTATCACGGCATGACACGTATCGCAGGCCACGCCTCTCGAGGATCAACTCATGCCGCCGCTGATGCTCACGCGCGCCGAACTCGCCGCGTGGGTGCGGTTCGCGGCGTTATCCGGCGTGCCTTCGGCGGCGCGCACGGCACTCGTCGACGCATTTGCGTCGCCGGCTGCGCTTTTCGACGCGTCCCATGCGGAATTGGCGGCACTCGTCGGCGAGGCGGCCGCGCGCGCCGTGCTCATGCCGCCCGCCGACGATTTTGCGCGCCGTGTCGACCTAACGCTCGCCTGGATCGACGAGCCAGGCAACGCGCTCGTCACGCAGCGCGATCCGGCCTATCCCGGCACGTTCGCGGCGCTGCACGATCCCCCGCCGCTGCTATATATAAAAGGGCGGATCGAATTGCTCCATGCGCGCGCTGTCGCGATCGTCGGCAGCCGGAGCGCGACGCCGCAAGGGCTTGCTGACGCAACCCGCTTCGCGCGCGAGTTGTCTGATGCTGGGCTTGCGATCGTATCGGGCCTCGCGCTGGGCATCGACGGCGCCGCGCACCGCGGCGGCCTCGACGGCGCGAGCAGCACGGTCGCCGTGATCGGCACCGGCGCGGACCTCGTCTACCCGGCCCGGCATCATGCGCTTGCACACGAAATCGCCGAGCGCGGTGCGCTCGTTTCCGAATGGCCGCTCGGCACGCCAGCCCGCTCCGCGCATTTTCCACAACGCAACCGGCTGATCGCCGCGTTGGCGGGGGGCGTGCTGATCGTCGAGGCAGCGCTGCGATCCGGCTCGCTGATCACCGCGCGGCTCGCAAACGACATGGGCCGCGACGTGTTTGCGATTCCCGGCTCGATTCACGCGCCGCTGTCGCAGGGGTGTCACGCGCTGATCCGCGATGGCGCGAAGCTCGTCGAGACAGCCTCGGACGTGCTCGATGAATTTGGTCCCGCCCCCGCGCGGCCAGCGGCCGCGAGCCGGGCAGCGGCAGTGCGGGCCACTGCGCCCGCCGAACCGGCCGCGTCAGTCGGCTCGGCCGGCTCAGCCCAGCCCGGCGCGCCGATCGAACAGGAGGAGCCGGGCACCGACGCCCGCCGGCTGCTCGATGCAATCGGCTACAGCCCCGTGCCGCTCGAACTGCTCGCGCAGCGCGCGGCGCTGCCGGCCGATGCGCTGCACCGTCTGCTGCTGCAACTCGAGCTGGCCGGCCGCATCGCGGCGCTGCCGGGCGGCCGCTATACCCGCGTCGACAGCTCGCCGCAGCACCCGCAAGCGCGCGGGACGAGCGCCGTGCTAAATTCCGGCCAATAGCGGCGTGAGCGCGGGAGCTTCCCGCACCGCCGCCCGACCAAACAAGGAAAACCATGCCCGCGCTGAATCTCGACACCGACGAGGATCGGATCGCCGAGCGCCTCCGGAATCCGGACACGCTGTTCGTCGCCTGCCTATGCGCCGAGTGGTGCGGCACGTGCCGCGAATACCAAACCACTTTTGACACGCTGGCCGCCGCCCACCCCGAAGCCTGCTTCGCGTGGATCGATATCGAAACGCACGCCGACCGGCTCGACGAACTCGACGTCGAGAATTTTCCGACCCTTTTGATCGAAGACGCTAGCGCCGTGCGCTTCTTCGGCACCGTGCTGCCGCACGCGGGCATCGTCGATCGCATGCTGTCCGACCTGACCGCGCTGCCGGGCGTGCCGCACGCGCCCAAGCTTCGCAATTTGTTCGAATAAAATTGTCCGGCCCTCAAAAAATGAGCATCGAAGAAAATTTTTCCACCTGTTTACGCCGGGATGCACGCGTCAGGCTTGCCGCCGCCCTTGCCCCCACTTATGATGACCCGCTTTTTGCTGTGCAGGCTCCCAATGCGGCGCTGTGTGCTATAAAGCCGTCGTAAAAGAGCCTGTAACCGGGTTCGCCCGGTCCACCCATATACATTGTCATGTCGAAAGCACTCATCATTGCGGAAAAGCCTTCTGTCGCGAACGACATCGCGCGAGCTTTGGGCGGCTTTACCAAGCATGACGAATATTACGAAAGCGACGAGTACGTGCTGTCGTCGGCGGTCGGCCACCTGCTCGAAATCGCCGCGCCGGAAGAATACGAAGTCAAGCGCGGCAAATGGAGCTTTGCGCATCTGCCGGTCATTCCGCCGCACTTCGATCTGAATCCGATCGCGAAAAGCGAGTCGCGCCTGAAGGTACTGACCAAGCTGATCAAGCGCAAGGACATCGACCGTCTGATCAACGCCTGCGACGCGGGGCGCGAGGGCGAGCTGATCTTCCGCCTGATCGCGCAACACGCCAAGGCGAAACAACCGGTTCAGCGGCTGTGGCTGCAATCGATGACGCCCGCGGCAATCCGCGACGGCTTCGCCCATCTGCGCGGCGACAACGAAATGCAGCCGCTCGCCGACGCCGCGCGCTGCCGCTCGGAGGCCGACTGGCTTGTCGGCATCAACGGCACGCGCGCAATGACCGCGTTCAACAGCAAGGGTGGCGGTTTCTTCCTGACGACGGTTGGCCGCGTGCAAACGCCGACGCTGTCGATCGTCGTCGAGCGCGAGGAAAAGATTCGACGCTTCGTGCCGCGCGACTACTGGGAAGTGCGAGCCGAGTTCGTCTGCGCGGGCGGCTTCTATGAAGGCCGCTGGTTCGATCCGAAGTTCAAGAAAGACGAGTTTGATCCCGAGAAGCGCGACTCGCGCCTCTGGAGCCTGCCCGCCGCCGAGACGATCGTCGCCGCCTGCCGCGATCAGCTCGGCATCGTCAGCGAGGAATCAAAGCCGTCGACGCAGCTCTCGCCGCTCCTGTACGACTTGACGAGCCTGCAGCGCGAAGCCAACAGCCGTTTCGGCTTCTCCGCGAAGAACACGCTCGGGCTCGCGCAGGCGCTATACGAAAAGCACAAGGTGCTCACCTACCCGCGTACCGACGCGCGCGCGCTGCCGGAGGACTACCTCGGCACCGTAAAGAGCACGCTCGAGATGCTCAAGGAAAGCAACAACTACCTGCCGCACGCGAAGCAGGTGCTCGACAAGGGCTGGGTGAAGCCGAATAAGCGGATCTTCGACAATTCGAAGATCAGCGACCACTTCGCGATCATCCCGACGCTGCAAGCGCCAAAATCGCTGTCGGAGCCCGAGCAGAAACTTTACGACCTCGTGGTTAAACGTTTTCTGGCGGTGTTCTTCCCGGCCGCCGAATACAGGGTCACGACGCGGATCACCGAAGTGGTCGGCCATCACTTCAAGACGGAAGGCAAGGTGCTCATCGAGCCGGGCTGGCTGCAAGTGTACGGCCGCGACGCCGAGGGCGCGGACGCGAACCTCGTGCCGGTGCAGAAGGACGAGAAAGTCAAGACCGACAAGATCGCCGCGCATGGCCTGACGACGAAACCGCCCGCGCGTTATTCGGAAGCGACGCTGTTGTCTGCGATGGAAGGCGCGGGCAAGCTCGTCGAAGACGACGAATTGCGCGAAGCGATGGCGGCAAAGGGGCTCGGCACGCCGGCGACGCGCGCGGCGATCATCGAAGGGTTGCTCGGCGAAAAATATCTCGTCCGCGAGGGCCGCGAACTCATTCCAACCGCGAAGGCATTCCAGCTCATGACGCTGCTGCGCGGCCTGGACGTGAAGGAGTTGACCGCGCCCGAGCTCACCGGCGAATGGGAATACAAGCTCGCGCAAATGGAGCGCGGCAACCTGCAACGCGATGCGTTCATGCAGGAAATCGCACGGATGACGCAGACAATCGTCAAGCGGGCGAAGGAGTACGACTCCGACACGATCCCCGGCGATTACGCAACGCTCGAAACGCCTTGCCCGAATTGCGGCGGCCAGGTGAAGGAGAACTATCGGCGTTTCGCATGCACGAAATGCGAGTTCTCGATTTCCAAGATTCCGGGCAGCCGCCAATTCGAGATCGCCGAGGTCGAGGAACTGCTGCAGAAGAAGGAAATCGGTCCGTTGTCCGGCTTTCGCAGCAAGATGGGGCGGCCGTTCTCGGCCATCCTCAAGCTTACGTTCGACGACGAGACGAAAAACTACAAGCTCGAGTTTGATTTCGGCCAGGAACAGGGCAGCGAAGACGGCGAAGCGCCCGACTTCTCCGCGCAGGAACCCGTCGGCGTGTGTCCGAAGTGCAAGGCCCGTGTGTTCGAGCACGGGATGAGCTATGTCTGCGAGCATTCGGTCGCGAATCCGAAGACTTGCGATTTCCGCTCAGGCAAGGTGATCCTGCAACAAGAAATCACTCGCGAGCAAATGGCGAAGCTGCTCGAAGAAGGCCGCACCGATCTGCTGCCGAACTTCAAATCGTCGCGCACGGAGCGTAACTTCAAGGCTTATCTCGTCAAACAGACGGATGGCAAGATCGGCTTCGAGTTCGAGAAAAAGGAACCCAAAGCCGCTGCGGCGAAAAAGAGCGCGGCTGGATCGGCGCCGTCCGACGACGCACCGCAAGAAGCGGAGCAAAGCGGCAAGAAAGCTGCGCCGGCCCGCAAGAGCGCAGCCCGCAAGACACCGGCGCGCAAAACGGGTTCCTGATTCACCGCATCGGGAGCGCCCGGCTCGGCCCCTGGCCGCGCGCCGGGTTCGCGCCCAACCGACCAAGGCTGGTTCGCCAGCCTTGGTTCGCCGCGGGCCTGCGTGGCACTGCTCGACAACGGAGGTCACGTAGCACGCGCGGTACGCCGCATACGCCGCAATTTAATCCGCGCACGCCGCATCGGCATACTCACAAAAAAAAAGCGCGGCGCTCAATGAGCCCACGCCTTTTCCTTCAATCACGTTCAATGCGAAGTAACAAACCGCTCGCCAATCAATGAGCGTGGCGCCGCGCCACAATCGCGCCAAACCAACCGCCGCTGCGTATCGTATTGCCGAGCGCTATTACTGCGGCATTACAGCGGCGAAGGCACGACGACGCGCGGGCGTGGCGAGCGCGGCAACCGCGGCGCAAGCGTCGGCCCGTTGTTGGCGTCCGGGTGCTCGGCGTGCGTTTCGGCATGCACGTCGACAGGCTGTCCCAAACCGCCTTGCGAAGCCCACTGCTCGCCCAGCGTCGTGTCGGGCGACTGACTGAAGTACTCGACGAGATGATCGATGAACGTGCGGACCTTTGCAGGCAAGTGACGGCGGCTCGGATACGCGATGTTGATCTCGACCTGCGGCAACCGGTAATCGCTCAACAGGCGCACGAGCTTGCCGCGCGCAATGTCGCTGCCGATCAGGTAGCTCGGCAGGATCGCGATACCCATGCCGAGCATCGCGAACTGACGCAGCATTTCGGTGTTGTTCGCGACGATGATGTTCGCCGGCCGCACGCGCACTTCGCCATCCGGCCCGGTGAATACTCGCTCGTCGCCCCAGTATTCGGCCGGCAGGCTCAGCGACGGATGCTCGCTCAGGTGTTCCGGATGGGTCGGCACGCCGTGCTTCTCCAGATAACTGGGGGTCGCGCAAACCACCATGCAGCCGGTCGTCAACCGGCGCGTGACGATGCTTGCGCTGCGCATCTGGCGCGTGATCACGACCCCGACGTCGAAGCCTTCCTCGACGAGATCGACTTGACGGTCGACAAGGGTCAGGTCAGGCACGACTTTCGGATAGCGCTGCGTATATGACTGCAGCACTGGCGCAAGGTTGTGCAGGCCGAAAACGACGGGCGCGACGATCCGTAGCGTGCCCACCGGCTCATGGTTACGCGCGACCACCATTTGCTCGACGTCTTCCAACTCGTCGAGAATCTGGCGCGCCCGTTCCAGGTAAACCTGGCCGGACTCGGTCAGCGAAAGACTGCGGGTAGTGCGGTTCAGAAGGCGGGTGCCAAGCCGGCTTTCGAGGTCGGCGACGTGACGCGTCGCGACGGCGTTCGAAATATCCATCGCGCTTGCGGCTCGCGCGAAGCTGCCGAGATCCGCCACCTTCACGAACACTCGCATCGACTGCAAATGATCCATACTCCACTCCTACCGCTGTTACAGCTTCAAAAATGTGAAGCAAATGGGTAATTTTCCTACGACAGCGAAAAAAATGCAGAGTTGCTCAATTCCTGACGAAATTTCTGAGAAAACCTTCAAACTTGTTTAGCTCAGCCCTCAGGATAGGCCAATTGTTCTGACAAAAGAGATAATTTGGTCTGCATGGCGAGCGAACCCGCCAATTGAGACGCACAAAAACCGCGATCTGACCGATATAAAGCAGGAGCACAGCATCCTAGGCGCCGCCCATGTGCGACAACTTGTCGCGTTACGTAACAAGCTGTTAAAAAGAGATACACCTGTTCCCGCGCCGTCATAGGATCATGACGACCCCAAAACCGGGCCGGATCCGGGCACGCCGACGCCAAACGGCCGCCCACTTCCACAAGCCGCGCGAACCCTGAAACACGCCATGAAAATTGCCATCCTCGACGACTACCAGGACGCGGTCCGCAAGCTCGATTGCTTCGACATGCTCGCCGACCATGAGGTCAAGGTCTTCAACAACACGGTGCGCGGCCTCGGACAGCTCGCAAGCCGCTTGGCCGAAGTCGAGGCGCTCGTGCTGATCCGTGAGCGCTCGCACATCACATCGCAGTTGCTCGGCAAGCTGCCGCAATTGCGAATGATCAGCCAGACGGGGCGCATCTCGTCGCACATCGATCTCGACGCCTGCACCGAGCGCGGCATCGCCGTGCTGGAGGGCACCGGTTCGCCGATCGCGCCCGCCGAGCTGACTTGGGCGCTCATCATGGCCGCGCAACGCCGCATTCCGCAGTACGTCGCGAACTTGAAACAGGGCGCATGGCAGCAATCGGGGCTCAAAACTTCGGCGATGCCGCCGAACTTCGGGCTCGGTCAAGTTCTGCGCGGGCAAACGCTCGGCATTTGGGGCTACGGCAAGATCGGCCGGCTCGTCGCCGGCTACGGCAAGGCGTTCGGGATGAACGTAATGATCTGGGGCCGCGAGCACTCGCTCGAAGCCGCGCGCGCAGACGGCCATGCGGTCGCACCAAGCCGCGAGGCGTTCTTCGAGCAAGTCGACGTGCTGTCGCTGCATCTGCGCCTACACGACGACACACGCGGCATCGTCAAGCTGGACGATTTGCTGCGGATGAAACCGACGTCGCTTTTCGTCAACACGAGCCGCGCCGAGCTGCTCGAGGAAAACGCGCTCGTCAACGCGCTCGCGCGCAACCGGCCGGGGATGGTCGCCATCGACGTCTACGAAAGCGAGCCGATTCTGCAGGGCTACAGCCTGCTGCGGATGGAAAACGTGATCTGTACGCCGCATATCGGCTATGTCGAGCGCGAAAGCTATGAGCTTTACTTCAGCGCCGCGTTCAAGAACATCCTCGCGTTCGACGCCGGCGACATCTCGAGCGTCGTCAATCCGGACGCGCTGACGCCGGGGCGGTCGCGGCGATAACCTCGGCCCTGGCCGGCTGAGCCGACGGCGGCATGACGCTATCGCGATATGCGACGCGCGCGGCGATGGTGACGCGGGAGCGGCGGCCGGAATCGATCCGTCGATCCGTCGATCCGTCGATCCGTCGATCCGTCGATCCGTCGATCCGTCGATCCGTCGATCCGTCGATCAAAATTTTAGGTCGCCTGCCGTGGGCCTGCGCGCGTTTTCCAATCTGCGTAGACCGACGTGGGCATCGACGCCTGCGAGCGAACCCCGGAAAGCGGGCCCGCCCGACTCAGCGGCTTCGCGTGGCAGCCCCGCCGGCAATGCACGCAGCCGCCATCACAAAACGCTCGCCATCGCGCCGCCCAAGATCGTAAGCATGCTGCATCTGGTGCGGACTCGTGTAGTCCCAGCTCGAGATCGGCACCTTGTTCGACGGCTGCACATAGATGCGCCGCTGGCCGCCGTGGTCGACCGCGAACATCTGCGGCCGTGGATAGCGGCGCGTGACCATCACGAGCACCGGCCCCGGCGATGCATCGAGCGCGCCGACGGGCACATTGTCGACCATGCCGCCGTCGAGCACCGGCCGGCCATTGCGGCGCAGGACGGGCGTAAATGGCGGCGTGCACGACGATTGCAGGATCAAGTCGGCAAGTTCGTCGACGCCTGCGCAATCCTGCGCGCGCACGAACTCCGGCAGAAAACCGAGCGAACGGCCAAACGTCGGATGCAGCGTCTTGCGCACGTATTTCTCGAGGTTGTACGCGACCAGCCCCGCCGCCACCGCGCTACGCGCACCGAGCCAGCGCGGCAGGTGCGACACGCCAACGCGAATCTCGGGCGCGGCGGCAAGCCTCGCAAACGGCTCGCCGTAAATGTCGAGAAGCGCCTGCCGGTAAATTCGATAATGTGGAAATATCGGCTCGGCGCGCAGCAGGTTGCCCCAATAGACATTCTTCCGATTGTGTTTGAGCGCCGCCTCGTAATAGCGCATCACCCATTGCGAATCGCGCAGATAGAGCATGCAGGCCGTGGCCGCTCCCGCCGAGATTCCGGCGATCACACGCGGCGACAAGTCGAGCGCGGGACGCACGACATCCCAGAATCCGGCCTGCCACCAGCAACGATTGCCGCCTCCCGCAAAAACGATCTGCTCGAACATCGAATTAGCGCCCCTGTATCCGCGAAGCGCCCTCAGGAAACAAGCGCATAGGTCGATGTCGCGTGGACAGCCATCTTGCCGTCCTCGTCGAACAGCTCGATCTCGCCGAACACGAGATTGCGGCCCATCCGCAGCACGCGCGCCGTGACGAGCACGTCACCCTTGCGCACCGGGCGCATGAAATGCGTGTTCAACGCCACCGTAGTCATCGGCCGGAATTCGCCAAGCGCGGCGGAGATCGCGACAACCATCGCGGTATCGGCGGCCGCCATGAACACTTGACCGCAGATGACGCCTCCCGAATGGCGAAGCTCGCCGGAAAACGGCAAGCGGAGCGTGACGCCCTCCTCCGAGATTGTCACGGGAGTCAGGGAAAGGGAACGGACCCACGGAGCAAGGAGCCGGTCCAGCAAATCGCGGACAGTATTTTCGTCCATCATCGTCAGCCCAGAAAAAGCCGCGCGACCGCCGCGCGACAAGGTTTCGGCGTCATCATACCGGGAGCGCGCGCAATGCGACGCGCCGTCAGGAATCGGACAGGCGCGGGGAAGGCTCGAAAAAATTTTTGTTGAAAATGCGGAAAAGGGCTAGACAATCCTGAAAAGTTTGCGCATAATCTCGCTTCTGTTGGGGCGTTAGCTCAGTTGGTAGAGCAGCGGACTCTTAATCCGTAGGTCGAGTGTTCGAGTCACTCACGCCCCACCAAAGAATTCAAGGGCTTAGCATCGCTGCTAAGCCCTTTTTCTTTTCCACCCTCCTGCCGATATTGGACGATATTTAATATCGCGCATCACGCTTTCGACGTTGACGAATTCGTCGTTCGCAGCGGCTTGCGACACCGGAATACGCTGATGCCGCCCTTCGTCCCGTTCGGCGTGTACATGAACACGTCGCGGAAATTGCTCAGCCCTTCGCGTTCCTCAGCACCGCCCGCTTATTGCCGACATCTTCCCAACTCTGCGCCGTGTCAGCCATCTACACAATAAAGTCCGCGCGATTGCCGTTTTCGTGGTAATTCTGCAAGAACAGCAACGACAATTCAGATTCATTTATCCATTCGCGATCGGCTTCGATAACCGTCCGCCGTGCATCTTCCGCGTTTACCAACGAGGCCGGAAAGTGCCGGTCGAGCCAAGCGAGTCACTTGTGCAGCGCACGGTTCGTATTGCGCTTGACGTCACCAAGGGAAATCGTGGGCTTGCATGCAACTGACTGGTGCATTATTCAAGTCACCGAATGGCATTGCATTTTTATCGCCAATTCAATACAGCATAAATTCAAGCACTTCAAATACGATCAAATTATTTGAAGTGCCGCAGTCTGACAAACTTGGTTACCAGGAAATATTTTCCTCGACCCATCAACTCAGCTTCATAACGATCCGGTAAGAAATGAATTTTAAATAAATGTCGCAAGAATTGCCGGCCAAACTGCCTTTGGCCGACTTCAATCGATCCACAATGATATGCTCACCCACAAAAAAATCGCGACATTTCGGCGCCACAAAGGATTGCAAGAAATTTAATATTAGTTGCCAATAATAGGAAACTCATTTACCCGCTGCGGGCCAAAGATTGGATTCAGTCAGGAACGACGCCGAACGCCCCCTAAATACAAGATTGCAAAACCAAATAAAACAACGCGCGCGATGAAAATTATTTCGATGCAAAGATGGAAAATTTAAATTGCGACAACTCTTTACTGAACGCCCGAATACCAGGCCCATACGTGTCGCCATTGATTTCCGAAATAGAAACATTGCCATTCGAAAAAATTTCCGGCGACGGCAAGGATGATAAAAATAACAAATTGAAAAAAGGGCGCGCTTTTAAAATTTTCACCCCTTCTTGAATCATCCCACAACGGAGTGAATCGTGAATAAATCGCTGATTTATAGCGCCTTCCTTCTAGCTGGCCTGATCGGCTCCCAACCATTCACATGCAAGCAATTACAACGTCACCCTGTCTTGCAAGCAAGACTACGGTTACATTGATGGCTTGGCATACGCGGATTCCGAATATATACCAATCGTTCACATAAAAGGTGGCAGTTGGGCATATCTTGCTTACGACAATGGGGTGAATAAACCTTATGGGCGGGCAATATTGGCGGTAGCCCTGACCGCGTATGCAACCGGCCGAAAGGTTTGGATTGGATGTTCAACGCCAACCGGTAGTGATAATGCGAGACAAATCTGGCTATATCCTTAATACCTTCGGCGCAACATCCGCGCCTCAAGGCACTTGGCCTCTCAGAAGCCTCAGTTCACGCGCGTCTCGTGGCTCGCTGACTTGAGCCGTTCAAGTGCATTCGCCGCGATCAATTTCACTAATGCGGCAGCATGACAGGCTGGATTCGTCTCGCACGACTCGGTGCAAGCCGGCTTCGCACACTGCGGCCAGAAACCTCCCCGAGCCGGCAAACGGGTCGCACGCAACACCGCCGGCCGATGCCAAACGCACGCCTCGCGCGCACCAACTCGAACGGCTTTCGACGCCCAGCAAACGCCCCGCACGGGCGGCGCGCTGCGCGCGCAAGGCTACCGCCTCCTGCCAGCCCGCCTCCTTATCCTCGCGCCATCAAACGCTGAACCGATTCAGCGTATAAGCGCGATACGCGGCGACGAACGCATCGAACGACCCTGCATTCTTTCCTTCGAGTTCCGCCTGTTCATCGAGCGAGCGCTGTGCGAGCCGCTGCGCTTCCTGCATCGCCGCATCGTCGAGCGGCCGTGCGCGAAAATACGATGCATGCGCTTCGCTTTGCGCACGCGCGAATTCCATGAAAGACTGGCTCCGCTCGCGCATCGTGCGCAACACGCGCGCCGACGGGGTAAGCTCCGGATCGTCGAGCTTCGCGCGCTGCGCAGCAATCGCGCGCGCGTGCGCATCATCGCCGCGAATCGCATCCAGCACGGAGCCTGCGGCATCGATCTTCGAGAGCATTTCGTCGGCCCACACGCGCATCGGCACGCTCACGCCGTCGCGCATCAATTCAAGCCCCGGCCGGCGCCCGTCCAGCGTTACGCGGCCAAAATTCGCATCCGACTCTCGATACGTGTCGCATGTGAGCGGCGGGCTTGCATCGAGCGCGCAAACGAGCAAATACGCATCGAGAAAGCGCGCGGTTTCGAGCGAAATGCCGACCGGCTCGAACGGGTCGATGTCGAGGCACCGCACTTCGATGTACTGCACGCCGCGCGACGCCAGCGCATGCAGCGGCCGCTCGCCCGAATAGGTGACGCGCTTCGGCCGAATCGTCGAGTAAAACTCGTTCTCGATTTGCAGCACATTCGTGTTGATCTGAATCCATTCGCCGTCGCGATGTGTGCCGATCGCCTCGTATGGCGGATATGGATCGCTGACCGCCTTCGACAGCGCGTCGAGATAACCCTGTAACGTGTTGTAGTCTGCTTCGAGCGCGGCCTGCGCGGTTGTATTCGAGTAGCCGAGATCGCTCATGCGCAAGCTAGTTGCATACGGGCGATACAGCGTCGTGGCGTCGAATGCATCGAGCTTGTGCGCACGTCCGCGCAGAAAACCCAGCTCGAGCGCGGGCGACGCACCAAACAAGTACATCAGCAGCCAGCTCGTGCGGCGGAAGTTACGAATCAACTCAAGATAGCGCTCGGATTGATAGTCGACCAGGTTCGCGGTGGAGCCCTCTTCCGCATGTAACCGCCGCCACACTTCTTCGCTCAACGAATAGTTGTAGTGGATGCCTGCGATGCACTGCATCGTGCGCCCGTAGCGATATGCGAGACCGCGCCGGTAGACCGTTTTCAGGCGGCCGATGTTCGACACGCCGTAATTCGCGATCGGGATTTCGTCGTCGGCGGGCAGCAGGCCCGGCATCGAATCCGTCCACAGCATCTCGTCGCCGATCAATGCATAGACATAGCGATGTAATTCGTCGAGCCGCGCGAGCGTCGTCGCGGCGTCGCGTTCGGCGGGCGTGATCAGTTCGAGCAGCGCTTCCGAGTAGTCGGTTGTAATCGACGGATGCGTCAGCGCCGAGCCGAGCACGCGCGGATGCGGCGTGAACGCGATCATTCCGTCACGCGTCACGCGCAGGCTCTCCTTTTCGATGCCGCGCAGCCCGTTAGGCAGTTGCTCGCGTGTCGGATTCGTGCTCAACACGGCGAGGCGTTGCAGCAGCCGGTCAGTCTGGCGGGGAGTCATGTTGTTCAGCATCGATGCGCAAGGATGGCTCAACGCCGCGCGGCATGCGCGGATCAGTTGTGGGAATGAAATGGTAGCGGGCACTTTAACATCTCGCCGCGCCGCTCGCTTGACCCGCCCTCGGCACCGCCCCGCCCGTTTATGCGCGCGCGGGGCCTGCCAGCCGCTATCCGTTGCTTATGCCACTATCCGCCGCGCGCCGCGCCCGCCCGGTCGGCGATCTCGTTCCACAAATGCATCGCCGCATAAGCGCGCCACGGCCTCCACGACTCGGTACGCAGACGCTGGCTGGCCGGCCGGTCGAGCGCGGGATCGCACGCGGCGATTGCCTGCATCAGCACGAGATCGGTCGCTGGCCACGCGTCGGCGTCGCGCCAAGCGCGCATCGCGACATATTCGACTGTCCACGGCCCAATGCCCGGCAGCGCAAGCAGCGCGGCGCGCACGCCGGCCGGGTCGTCGGCATAGGCGTCGATCGGCACGTCACCCGCCGCGACCGCGCGCGCGACGCCCTGCAATGCGGCAACGCGCTTGCCCGGCATCCCGACATTCGACAAGTCGCACGCGGCAAGCTCGGCCGGTTCCGGAAAACGCCAACTGGTTGCCGCATGCGGCGCCTTGTCGGCAAGCGGCTCGCCCGCACGCTCGACAAGCCGCCCGACGATCGTCGCCGCCGCCTTCACGCTCACTTGCTGGCCGACGATCGCGCGCACGATCAGCTCGAAGCTCGACCAGGCGCCCGGCACGCGCAAGCCCGGCGCAGCGCTGACAAGAGGCGCGAGCCATGCGTCACGCGCGAGATGCGCGCCGATCACGGCGGGATCGGCGCGCAAATCGAACATCATCGCTAAACGCACGGCGAGCGCGTCATCCGCGCAGCGCGCCGCCTCGCCTTCAACAAGCGCGACAAGACAGCGCTTGCGCGGATGCTTACGCACCACGAGCATGCCCGCCGAGCCACGATATTCGATCGTGCGCCGATACGCGCCGCCCTCGACTGCCTCGACGCGGGGAATCGCGCGCCCCGCCAGAAAGCGCAGCACGCGCGGCCAATCGTATGGAGATTTGAAGGGCAACTCGAACGTGACGCCACCTGGCTGAGCGGCGAGCAACGCAGCGGCTGCGGCTTGTGCGCCGGCGCTCAAGTCGCGTCGTCCACGGCGAGCGCGGCGGCAAACTCGCCGCCCGCGCGCTGCGCCTCGGCATCGATCAGCGCTGCCTTACGCGGCAGCCCCCACCGATAACCGGCGAGCGAGCCGCTTTTTTGCACGACGCGATGACACGGGATCGCCAGCGCGACCGGATTCGACGCGCAAGCGCTCGCGACCGCACGCACCGCGCGCGGCACGCCAAGCGCTTCGGCGATCTCTGTATAGCTGCGTGTCTGGCCGTAAGGAATCCGACACAAGGCGTCCCATACGCGTTGCTGAAACGCGGTTGCGGCGATATCGAGCGGCAGATCGAAACGCTCGCGCGTGCCGCTCAGATAAGCGTTGATTTGCTCGACGAACGGCGCGATCCGCTCAGGCGATTCCACCAGCGCCGCATTCGCAAATGACGCCCGCAGCTCGTCGACGAGCAGCTCGGCTGCGTCGCCAAACGCAATCTTGCAAATCCCCTTGTCCGTAGCCGCGACGAGCACCATACCGAGCGGCGTATCGGCCGTCGCATACGCGATCGTCAACCCCGCGCCCTTGCGGCGAAACGCCGACGGCAGCATGCCAAGCTCACGCGGCACCGATTCGTAGAGCCTCGACGACGAATTGAAGCCCGCATCGACAGCCGCCCGCGTGACGGCCGCGCCGCTTTGCAACGCCTCGCGCAACGCCGCGCCCCGCTGCGCAGCCTGATACTGGCGCGGCGACACGCCGACCACGCGCTTGAACAGCCGCTGCAAGTGAAACGGACTCAGGTGAACGGCGTCGCTCAGTTGCGCGAGCGTGAAACGATCCTGGCGATGCGCGTCAAGCACCGCGCATGCGCGATTGACGATCTCAAGCTCGCGCGGCAGCCCTTCGGGCCGGCAGCGCTTGCATGGGCGATAGCCCGCCGCGCGCGCCGCGACCGCATCGGCAAAAAACGCGACATTCTCGCGCAGCGGCAACCGCGACGCGCATGACGGACGGCAAAACACTCCCGTTGTCCTGACTGCATAGCAAAACGCGCCGTCGGCGCGGGCGTCGCGCGCAATGAGCGCGGCCCAGCGCGCGTCGTCAGTCGAATAATCCAGCTTTTTCATCATGACCTCGCAAAAGCGGAACGGATGCGTGCCACTGTAGACGCCGCCGCATCCGGTCACGCGCTGAATCTTGCGCTCTCATTCGTCCCATGGTTTACACAATCGACGCAGATCGCTGCTCGCCTCACCGCCACCACGCCTCCATATCGGCTTCGGCCCCATTTTGACTGACGCAGTGCGGCTGCGACAGATTGCTGTTCTGATGTTTTTTGCACATCGAATATTGCATTGCACCATCCGGATGTGTATAGTGGGAACTGTCTCCTCCATGTCTCCTCCTGATATGGATTAAGCCCGTTCAAATACGAACGGGCTTTTTTTCGTCCATCGATTTTGCACCGGCCCTCCGCCGCCCGCCCGGACCGTCTACACTCGGTAAGACTCCCCGGACAGGAAACGCTCTTGATGAAACCCCATATCCGCGAGATCGATCACGTCGTACTGCGCGTGACCGATCTGGAGACCATGACGCGCTTCTATTGCGACGCGCTCGGCTGCCACGTCGAGAAAGTGCAGCCGGACTTGGGGCTCGTTCAGTTGCGCGCCGGCAAATCGCTGATCGACCTATTAGCGCTCGGCGCGTCAGGCGGTTCGCCACATGACTGCGCGCCCGGACAGGGCCACAACATGGATCATCTATGCTTGCGCGTCGAACCGTTCGACGCTGCCGCGTTGCGCGCTCATCTTGCCGCACACGGTGCACGGCCGGGTGATGCCGAGCGGCGTTACGGCGCAGATGGCTACGGGCCGTCGATCTATCTATACGACCCCGAAGGCAATATGGTTGAACTCAAGGGGCCGCCGCAAGCCGCCGCGCACTGACGCGAAAGCGGCGGGAGCTTCAGTGCACAGCGCAGCCTGCGGCCTTATCCTGGAGCACGGAGCTTGCGGCACGCGCCGTCCACGCTCACACGTCGTCCCGCGCCTTCAGCACGGTCCATTCGATCGCCACCGGGTCATGCGTTGCGCTCGACAGCCACGCCGCGCCGTCCTGCACCGTGCATTGCAGGCGCATCGTCCGCTGTGCAAGCCCGCCCAGCGCAGCGGCCACGCCGTCCACCAGCGACACCACACGCACATTGCGCAGCCGCTCCACCTTCGCGCGCGCGCCTTGCCACCAGATATCGGACGCGCGGCCGCCATACGCGATCACGTCTACCCGCCCCGCGCGCCCGCTCGCTTTCGCAATGCGCCGCTCGTCAGGCTGGCCGACGTCGATCCACGCATCGATCGCGCCCGTCAGATCTTTTTGCCAGAGATCGGGCTCATCGGTATCCGACAGACCCTTGCAGAATTCGAGCCGTTCATCCGCGAAAAGCGCGAACGCGGCAATGCGCACCATCATCCGTTCGTCCGTCTCGGACGGATGACGTGCGACGGTGAGCGAATGATCGGCATAGTAATGCCGGTCCATGTCGGCGATTTGCAGCTCCGCCTTGTAGATCGTCGATTTGAGCGCCATTCCAGCATCGTGCCCCATACAGGCCGTTGATTCGAGTCGGGGCATGATGATACAGAATGCGCGATACACGCGCGGCAAGCATAAAACGATCGGACGGCCGGGCTAAACGCAAAGCGGCCCGGGCGCCGCCCAGGCCATACGCAGCAACCATGTCACCCCGGCCGACGCCCGCACGCCGCCGCAAGACGGCCGCGCGGGAGCCCTGCCGTTACTGCTTGATGAAGCGTGCGTCCGTCCAGAGACCTTGCTGGTCGCTATTCTCGGCGCTCACGAACTGCACGTCGCCCTTGTCGACGCTGACCACCCGGAAGCGCTGACCTTCCGGCACCGACAGGCAGCGGAAGTCATCGAAATACTGCTGCCGCGCTTGCGAGCGTCCGTCGCGCTCATGGCTCAGTACGGAATCCAAATTATCTTTTGACAGACATCCCCACGCATTCTTGGTGAGCTGGATTTCCTGTCGAGGCTTGAGCGACGCATCGCCGCCTGCCTGCGCAACGGAAAACGCAACGATGCCGCTTATCAACGCAAGCAAAAGACCAGTTCGTTTCATATCGTGTCTCCCATACTCGCGCGCCGATACGCTCATTAGCTATGTATTTAAAGGCATGCGTCGGCCCGCACTTGTTCATGCTAGGAGAACCAACGGCGACTGCAAGCACAATCGTTGTGCGATTGCAATAGCGACGTATTGCCGCACCCCGTCACGACCCATGCATACCGGTTCCAGCATCGTGTGCCATTTCGGGGAAAATACGCACTCCGGATTTTCATAATCTACCAAAGTCTTATTCTGCAAGACTTTCCGTTCCATGCTCGCGACGCAAATGAACGAGTTGGATAATTCAATTCGCGTTGCCGGTCTATTTGATGCGCCGCACATAAAGTCGTCAAAAAATTTCGCAGTGCCGCACAAAGTCTTTCTGATATGCCGAATACAAAAAAAATGCCAGCGGCTCATGCCGCCGGCACTCTGTCACCGATTGCGCACGCCGGCATACACGCCAGCCGGCTTTATTCGCGACCGCGCAATTCCTCGGCGCGCTACTGAGCCGCGAAATAATCGCGCTGAAATATGCACATCCGTAATGCGTTGTGATATTGGCCGTTACCAAAAAATTCTTCGATCAACTCGGCTTCATGCCTGAAACCGCATTTCTCGTACACGTGAATCGCCGCGACATTCGATTTGTCGACGATCAAATACAGTTTGCGCAGGTTCAGCACCTTGAACGCATAGGCAACCGCCAGCCGCGTCGCGTGCGTCGCGTAACCGCGGCCTTGCTGGTTCGGCGCGATGATGATCTGAAACTCGCCGCGCCGGTGAATATAGTCAAGTTCGATCAGCTCGACGAGGCCAACAAGCTCGCCATCCGCGTCCGCCACGACGAAACGGCGCTCGCGCTGATCGTGCACATGCTGATCGTACAGTTGCGACAGTTCCGCGAAGGTTTCGTATGGTTCCTCGAACCAGTAACGCATGATTTTTGCGTCGTTGTTGAGGCCGTGAACGAAACGCAGATCCTGGCGCTCGAGCGGTCTTAGCGCGAGCGTGTGCTGTTCATTCTGAATTTGCATGGATGTCCTTGAGTCATTTGATTCGCTGCGCACGGACGGCATGGACGCCGGTGCGCCGGTGCGCCGGAGATGCCGGAGATGCCGGAAAATTCGTCAACTGAAAATGACTGCGGGCTCCAGTACAGAGCCTAAAATGAATCGAGGGTTCCCGCCGCACGACGGAGGCGATCGTGATCGAGCAACTGATATTGGGCGTTTTTCTCGTATTGCCGCTGCTCATCGTGGCGGTGCTGTATTCCGACGAACTATGGCAGGAGCACCAGCACCGCCAGAAGCATTCGCGCGATGAACACGTGGCGCACGCGCATGCCGATTGGCGTCATCCGTGGCGTCTGCTGCGGCGGCATTGAGCGCGGCGTTCCCACGCACTGATTCACCGCTCTCCGACAGAAGTTTTATCATCTCATGCGCGCGTCGTGCCGCATCGCGCGTACTCGGTGTGCGCGCCGACGCTCGGCCAGCCAGTGACGTCGCTTAACCCGTCGGGTGCTTGGCCGGTATGTGCGTCGTACCCTTGTTTCCCATTCCAAAGGGTCGGACGCATACATAACCCACGTCGCAAAACGCTGCGCTCGCCCAGCACTCGCGTCGGACTCCGGCGCACCAACTGGCCGCAAGGACTGCAAGCCTGGGCACCACGATGCCGGGCGTTACCCGTCGATCTTCGAGACCGTGCTCCTGCCAGTCGCGCAATCCTGCTCCCGCTTAACTGCCGAAAACGACAAAAAGCTCGCCTTGCGGCGCCTTTGATCCGTTCGGCACGACCGAGCGCAGCGGGAATCCCAGCGTGCCGCGCACGCTGACAAAGCGCGCGGCCTGCAACCGAAAGCCCGCACCGATGCTCGCCAGCGACGCGCTGTTGATATCTGCCGGCTGCGGCGTGCGGTTCCACACGCGCCCGGCATCGAAGAACAAGAACGGCTGTAGCGCGACGGCGCCCAGGCCGAACGAAGGCGAACGCAACTCCGATTGAATATTCCAACCGCGATCCCCTTGTGCCGCATAAGGCTCGTAGCCACGCACCGTCGCATCGCCGCCCAGGCCGAGTTTTTCGCTCGGCAATAGCGTGCTGTTCGTCCATTGCATCTGCGCACGCATCGACCAGATGAATTTCGATGCGCCGAGCAGCGTGTCGCGTTGAGCGGACAGTTGAAGATACTGGTAGCGCGCCTTCGCGCCAAGCTGCGCCGCATCGAACGCTTCATCGCGGTTGTTGCCGTCGAAACCGCCGGGGCTTAGCATCAGCGACGCATTGACGCGCGTGTCGCCGGATGCGTCGCTCTTCGACGCGTCATACGCGAACACGAATTGATGAACGTGCGTATTCGCGTTGAACACCTGAAAGCCGCCGAATTCCAGATTGTTGTTCGAGCGCTTGAAGTCATAGCCGAACTGCGTGCGCTGCTGCCAGCCAGCCAGCGACGGCAGCCGGCGGCCGTAGCGAAAGCTGATCTGTGAGCTGATCCCGTCTTGCCGATAGCTGTCCGGCAGCCTCGGCGTGCTGCGTGCGAACACGCCGAATAGCTCGATGCTGTCGAAGGGCGTCAGCGGTACAACGAGATTCATCGCATGCGCGATGAAGCGCGGGCGGTTCGGGCGGCCCTCGATCGCCGGATTGCCGCTCAACAAATCGTTGCTCGCGGTCATTTGGTATCCGAAGCGAATGTCGGCGCCGAACAGGTTGCCGTAATCGAGGCCCGCGAGCACCCGGTCGCGGCCGAGCTGCCGGACGCCAGCGTTGTTGTAACCGCCGTAGATGCGCAGCGGCAGACGATCGTCGACGTTCAGTACGACGTCGGTCGTGCCGGGCGCGACGCCAGGCGCATAGACCGCATCGACGCGACGGTACGGATTCTCGTTCAGCAACGCGAGTCCGGCATCGATGTCGTCTGCGCGAATCGGTTTGCCAGCCGACAGCGGCATCTCGCGCTCAAGCAGCGCCGTCGAGAAATGGCGGTTGCCCTGCACCGATACGTTGCCGAGCCGGAATTCCGCGACCGCGATCGTCACCTCGCCACCGCTCACGTCTTGTTCAGGCACATAAACATCGACGAGCGGCCGCCCGGCGTCGCGATACGCCTGCACGACCATGCGCCGGATTTCGGCCAGACGGGCGAAGGTGAGCGGTTTGCCGATATCGGCCGCGAGACGGCCGAGAAACGCTGTGTTCAGCAACGGCAGGCCGGTCTCGCGCACGCTGCCGTCAGCGCTCGATGTGCCGCTATGCGCGCCGCCTTCGGACGATGAAACGCCCGCACGCATGAACTTAATGCCGCGCAGTTGCGTAATCGCGACGGCCGTCGAACGGTCTTCGGGCTCGGCGGGCAATGCAGGAGACGAGTGCTTGGCGGCGGCAGGCGGCGGCAACGGCGCGACGTCACGGTAGGATTGCGCGTGAGCGTGACGCGTACCGGCTAACACTGTCACGCATAGCAACACGCAGTGCATGGCAGTTGCCGCTCGTGACACGAATTGACGAAAGATCATGTGGAAAATCACGGAACGCGGCTAACAAATAGCAGCGTTTGCCGCCCGTGTGGGGATAGCGCGTGCGGCAAATCGCAGGGTCTCTGGATACGACAGCGCGCGGCGGCGATATGCAAAAGCCATGACTTCCCCGCGCAATGGTCAGAATGGTCAGGATGGCGTTGAACGAGCCAACGAATGAGATCCAAATATGGCGCGCGAATGCTTTTACCTCTTGCGTCGGCCTGGTGGAAATGTCGGCTTATCGCAATGCATTCGTCGAATCGGATCGGGCGCCACACTGAAGCGCGAGCGTAATAAATCGCATCAATACCGAATGTACGATTCCCTACATTCCTATGAGACTCTTGTACGGTTCACCGCCATCGTCCGGGCGAGCGCCGCATTCGAGCCGAATGAAAAGGCCGAATCCGTTGCGGTACCGGATTCGGCCATTGTGCGTTAGCCTTGGCTTCAGCCAACTGATAGAGGGTGGCGCAACAAGGCAGTTTCGCTGGACGGCGAAACCTTCATCGGTTCAGCAATTGCCTTTCTTCACTTGTATTCGATCGATTATTTCCCGATGCAAAACCGGCTAAAAATCACGCCCAACAAATCATCGGAACTGAATTCTCCGGTAATCGAATTCAACTGCTCTTGCGCAAGGCGTAATTCCTCGGCGAAGAGATCCAGCGCGTGGGCATTCTGCTCGGCATGCTCCGCCGCCTGCGCGAGATGCTCCCGCGCTGCTCGCAGCGCGATCAAATGCCGCTCGCGCGCAAGATAAACACTCTCCGCGCCCGCCTGCCAGCCCGCGATCCGCAGCAACTCGCCACGCAATAAATCGATTCCGTCGCCGCGCTTTGCCGACAACCGCACTTCGCACAGATCCGAGCCGCCCGAGCGCGCGGCGAGGCGCTCAACCGCCGCTGGCGCGCCGGTCAAATCCGTCTTGTTCAGCACGCGCACGACCGGCACGTTCGCCGGAAAGCGCTCCGCGATCGCCTCGTCGTCGGCTCCCAGGCCGCTTCTCGCATCAAGCAGATGCAGCACGACATCGGCACGCTCGATCTCGCCCCACGTGCGCGCAATGCCGATTTGCTCCACCTCGTCCTGCGTCTCGCGCAACCCTGCCGTATCGATGATATGCAGCGCAATGCCTTCGATCTGGATTGTCTGGGCGACTTTGTCGCGCGTCGTACCGGCAATCGGCGTGACAATCGCCAGCTCCGCGCCTGCGAGCGCATTCAACAGCGACGATTTGCCGACGTTCGGCTGCCCGGCGAGCACGACTGACAGCCCTTCGCGCAGCAGCGCGCCCTGCCGCGCGTCGTTCAGCACTTGCGCGAGCCGCTCGCGAATACGCGCAAGCTTGCCGCGCGCATCCGCGGCTTCGAGGAAATCGATCTCCTCTTCCGGGAAGTCGAGCGTCGCCTCGACGAGCATCCGCAGCGAGATCACGTCATCGACGAGCGCATGAATATCGCGAGAAAACGCGCCGTCCAGCGAGCGGCCGGCCGATCGAGCGGCCGCCTCAGTGCTCGCCTCGATCAGATCGGCCACCGCCTCGGCCTGCGCAAGATCGAGCTTGTCGTTCAAGAATGCGCGACGCGTGAATTCGCCCGGCTCGGCAAGCCGCAAGCCATAAGCGCGCCCGGCATCGATGCACCGCTGCAGCACGAGCTGCAGCACGATCGGCCCGCCATGCCCCTGTAATTCGAGCACGTGCTCGCCGGTGTACGAATGCGGCGCGGGAAAATAGAGCGCGATGCCACGATCGAGCGGATTGCCGTCGCCGTCGAGAAACGGCACATAGCTCGCGTGCCTCGGCGTGAGCCGCGTACCGCACAATGCTTCGCTGAGCGCCAACGCAGCCGCTTCGCCCGCGCGCCCGAACGACATGCGCACGACACCGATCCCTCCCCGCCCGGACGCGGTGGCAATGGCAACAATCGGATCGGAATCGGTAGCGAGCATGGCAGTCAATCAGCGATAAATGAACGGGAAATCAGCAAGCGGCAAATAGGTTCGTATGTCGAATTGTAGCTTGACGGCGCTATACTACTTGGCCACGCAGAAATCGAAAGATGGCTTTCCGTCCGCCCACACTTATCTTAGCTGAGCTAATCAATTTGTCCGACAAATACGCGATCTGGCATCGAAAAACCGCCGCTGATCGCCGCGTGAAAAGCGGGGGTTCTCACAGATGAACACGTTACATCCCACGCCTGCCAGTTAAATAATCGCTCAGTTAAGCTAAATATAGCCCATTTGGTTGTCTTCTTGGCGGTGGTCGAACTGCACAATCTGGCCATGCCGACACTCGAAGAAAAAGCGGCGTTCACCGAACGTCTCAAATTCGCCCTGTTGCGCAGCCCAGAAAAAGTAACCGGCGCGACGGAACTCGCTTTGCATTTCAATTTGCGTCATCGCGGCGAGCATCCGGTGTCTCCACAGACCGCGCACAAATGGCTAACGGGCCGCACGATTCCGACGCAGGACAAACTGCAAACGCTTGCCGAATGGCTGCGCGTCGATCTGCATTGGCTGCATTACGGTCCGCCGCCGAGCACCGCGCGCGCGACGCCGCAGCCGCTGCCGCGCGACGAAAAATATCCTCCGACGCCCGAGACGATCGAACTCGCGTCGAAAATCGAAGCACTGTCGCCGCATCATCGTTATCTGGTGCAGGAACTAATCGAGCAGTTCTACGGCGGCGAAACGCCCAAGCGCTGATTGCGCGGCCATCCGTCCGATCGAACGGTTTCCATAAAAAAAACCGCCCGGCGCAAACCGGGCGGTTTTTTTACATCGTCCGCCAAGACGCAACGGCCGCAACGGCGAGCGGTGCGCTCGCCGCGCTGCACGCAGCCGCGTCAGCTCGTCTTTTTCTTCGGTGCGTTGCCGATGGTGCGCGTGATGTAATACTGCTGCGCGATCGACAGCACGTTGTTGACCACGTAGTACAGCACGAGGCCCGACGGGAAAAAGAAGAACATCACCGAGAACGCAAGCGGCATGAACATCATCATCTTCGCTTGAACAGGGTCGGCGGGCGTCGGGTTCAGCTTCGTCTGCACGAACATCGATACGGCCATCAGCACCGGCAAGATGAAGTACGGATCGCGCTGCGACAGATCGTGAATCCACAGAATCCACGGCGCACCGCGCATCTCGACCGACGCGAGCAGCACCCAGTACAACGAAATGAACACCGGAATCTGGATCACGACCGGCAAACAGCCGCCGAACGGATTGACCTTTTCGGTCTTGTAAAGCTCCATCAGCGCCGCATTCATCTTTTGCGGATCGCTCTTGAAGCGCTCGCGCAGCGCCTGCATCCGCGGCGTGATTTCCTTCATCCGTGCCATCGACTTATAGCTCGCCGCCGACAGCGGGAAAAACACGGCCTTGATCAGCAGCGTGAGCAGCACGATCGCCCAGCCCCAGTTGCCGACGTAGCCATGAATCTTCTCGAGCAACCAGAAAAGCGGCTTCGCGATGATCGTCACCCAGCCGTAATCCTTCACGAGTTCGAGCCCCGGCGCGACGCCCTCGAGCATGCGCTCCTCTTCCGGACCGGCGAACAGGCGCGCGGACACATCCGCCGACTGCCCCGGCGCGATCGCCGCAACCGGCTGCTTCACGCCGACGCGGTACAGCGACGGATCGATCTTGCCGACATAAATGTCGCGCTTCGCCCCTTGCTGCGGAATCCATGCGGACGCGAAATAGTGCTGAACCATCGCGATCCAGCCGTTGTCGGCAGACGGGACGTACTCGGCCTTGTTCTTGTCGATGTCGCTGAACGTGATCTTCTGGAAGTGCTTCTGATCGGAGTAGACCGCCGGCCCGAGGAACGTGTGCGAGAACATCGGCGTCTCGACCGACGAGTTGTCGCGCACAAGTTCCATGTACACGGTCGGCGTGACGGGCGCGGTGCCGACATTGTCGATCTTCGTGTCGACGCCGATCACGTAGCTGCCGCGCGTGAACGTGTAGGTCTTCACTACCTTCACACCGCCCTTCACCGGCGATTCGAACGACAGTTTCAACGTGTTCCGATCGCTCGTCAGTGCCGTTGGGCCGGCGACCTGCGTGAACACGTCATTGTGGTTCGGGAAATCGCCGCCAAGCAGGCCGGTGCGCGCGAGATACGTATGGTTCGCGGTATGGTCGAACAGCGTGACGAACAGATCGGGCTGCTTGCCGTCGCCCTCCTTCTTCAGCGTCAGCTTCGCGAGCGTGCCGCCGCGCGTGTCGATCTCGCCGTCGTAGACGTCGGTCGAAAAGCGCACGAGCTGCGCCTGCGCGGCGGGCGCCGTGGAACCGGGCGCCTCGCCGGCCGCGGCCGGCAACGCCGCCGCCGCCGCACTGCTTGCGCCGCTCGCGGCCGGCGCGCCGTCAGCCGCGTTCGCCGCGGTATGCGTCTGCGCGACGTTCGGGAAGAACATCGACGGGCGCCCGTGGGATCGCTGCCAGTTGTCGAACAGCATGACAGCCGACATGAAGAAGATCACCCATAGGACGGTGCGTTTGATATCCATGCGTAGTCTCAGAATCGATGGGACGACGCGTCAGCTTCGCGGGGCGCGCTGCGTGCGTCGGAGTTGGGCGGCGGCGGAACGAGGTCGATGCCGCCCGCGGAGAAAGGGTGGCATCGGCACAGCCGCCTGGCGGCGAGATAAGTGCCACGCGCGGCGCCATGATACTGGATTGCCTCGCGCGCGTAATCCGAACAAGAAGGATAAAAACGGCATCGGCTGCCGAGCAGCGGGCTCACGGCAAGCTTGTAGAAGCGCAGCAACGCGAACAATACCGTTTGCATAGCAATGGCGGCGCCGATGCGCCGCATTCGAGCCGACGACCTGACTACCCTGATCTCTGCCCGGTCGAGCCTGGCTGAGCAGACAGAACCGATCGGGCCGGCAGGGTCCGGCCGTTTCGCCTGCCCAGGCCGCGCTACCCCGGCTACCCGATCCGGCCAACCGGCCGCCGTGAACAACGCGCGCATCCAAGCCGGCGCATTCGTCAATCTGACGCAGACGCGGCCGCATTGCGACGCGCAACCTCCCGCGCAGCCCGATCGAGCAACTCGCGGATCTCGCCCGCGCATAACGCCGCGAGCGGCGCGGATGCCGCGCTCGGCATCGCTTTCGTATCGAAGCGCGCATGCAGGCGCAGCAAAATGTCCCAGCCCGCGAACTCGGCGCGCCGCACGCGAAACGCCTCGCGTGCGAGCCGCTTGACCAAGTTGCGCGTCACCGCACGCGGCGCATGCTTTTTGCCGACCACGAGCCCAAGGCGCGCGTCGCGCCCCGTCGGCTTGCCGTAGATCACGAAATGCGCGGTGCGCCGCCACGGACACAAACGAAAAACGGATGAGAATTCATCCGTTTTCAGAAGTCGCGCAGCTTTGGGAAAGACGGCGGACGCTGGCAACGGAATCGAACCCGCAATAGCGGCAGCCTTGCCCGCATCGCTGCGGACGGCGGACACAGCGCGCGGCCCGCCCTTAGATGGCGAGGCGCTTGCGGCCCTTCGCACGACGGGCGTTGATGACCTTGCGGCCGCCCGCCGTCTTCATGCGCACGCGGAAACCATGGGTGCGCTTGCGGCGCGTCACGGAAGGTTGGTAGGTACGTTTCATGTTGCTCTCACTGAAGTTCGAGAATGTCGGGAATACGGGACCGCGCGCCCTCTCTTTCGAGGCAACCGGGCGAACGCAATCGCCGGAAAAAGGATTGGTTTTCGCGGAACCCGCTATTTAAACCGTTTTTCTCTTGGCGGTCAATACTTTAGACGACCAGACGGGCCGCGACGGCGGCAGCGCCCCGCGGTTTCACCAGCCGCCGCGATGCGCGCCACCCATCACCCGGCCCTGTGGATAACTCCCGCTCGCGACGCGTTTGGCGGTAGAATCTCGCCTTATCTCCATCCATCCGACACACCGCCTCGGCCCGCGCCCGCGCTCGAACCCTTGCTGCGCAAGCCTCCGGGGCATATCCGCACGGCCGCGCCGGTCCGCTTGCGCATGTTGCGCATCCGCGACAAGGGCTGCGGCGCCTGTGCGTGCAACCGAAAAAACGACCGCTTCTTCGATGAACGATTTTTGGCAACACTGTTCCGCCCTGCTGGAGCGTGAATTGACGCCTCAGCAGTACGTGACGTGGATCAAACCCCTGGCCCCGATCGCATTCGATGCCGCCGCGAACACGCTGTCGATCGCCGCGCCGAACCGCTTCAAGCTCGACTGGGTCAAGAGCCAGTTTTCAGGCCGCATCGCCGATCTGGCCCGGGATTTCTGGAACGCGCCGATCGAAGTCCAGTTCGTCCTCGATCCGAAAGCGGGCCAGCGCGCCGCCGGCCCGGCCGCGGCGGCGCCCGCCCCCCGCGCGCCGCTTGCAGCTGCGATACAGCCCGCCTCTTCGCCGAGCGCCGCCGACACGAGCCCGTCCGCCGGCGCCAGCGCGGCGGCCGCTGCCGCCGCTGCCGCCGTGGCCGCCGCGCATGCCGCGCAAGCGAACGCCGCCGCATTGAGCGCCGCCGACGATGCCGATCTCGATCTGCCAAGCCTGACCGCGCACGAGGCAGCGGCCGGCCGCCGGACTTGGCGCCCCGGCTCGGGCGCGCCGACGAACGGCGAAGCCGATTCGATGTACGAACGCTCGAAACTGAACCCGGTGCTCACGTTCGACAATTTCGTGACCGGCAAGGCGAACCAGCTCGCGCGGGCAGCGGCGATCCAGGTCGCCGACAATCCCGGCGTCTCGTACAACCCGCTGTTCCTGTACGGCGGCGTCGGCCTCGGCAAGACCCACCTGATCCATGCGATCGGCAACCAATTGCTGCTCGACAAGGCCGGCGCGCGCATTCGCTACATCCACGCGGAACAATACGTGTCCGACGTCGTGAAGGCATACCAGCGCAAGGCGTTCGACGATTTCAAGCGCTACTACCATTCGCTCGACCTGCTGCTGATCGACGATATTCAGTTCTTCTCGGGAAAATCGCGCACGCAGGAGGAGTTCTTCTACGCGTTCGAAGCGCTCGTCGCGAACAAGGCGCAGGTGATCATCACGAGCGATACGTACCCGAAGGAAATCTCCGGCATCGACGATCGCCTGATCTCGCGCTTCGACTCCGGGCTGACTGTCGCGATCGAGCCGCCCGAACTCGAAATGCGCGTCGCGATCCTGATGAGAAAGGCGCAGTCGGAGGGCGTGAGCCTGTCGGAGGACGTCGCGTTTTTCGTCGCGAAGCATCTGCGCTCGAACGTGCGCGAGCTGGAGGGTGCGCTGCGCAAGATCCTTGCGTATTCGAAGTTCCACGGCCGCGAGATCACGATCGAGCTGACCAAGGAAGCGCTGAAGGATCTGCTCACCGTGCAGAACCGGCAGATTTCGGTTGAGAACATTCAGAAAACCGTCGCCGATTTCTACAACATCAAGGTCGCCGACATGTATTCGAAAAAGCGCCCAGCGAACATCGCGCGGCCGCGGCAGATCGCGATGTACCTCGCGAAGGAGCTCACGCAGAAGAGCCTGCCCGAAATCGGCGAGCTGTTCGGCGGGCGCGACCATACGACCGTGCTGCACGCGGTGCGCAAGATCGCCGACGAGCGCGGCAAGGACGCGCAACTCAATCACGAACTGCATGTGCTCGAGCAGACGCTGAAGGGATGATGCTCGGATCGCTTGGCTTGATAAGCGCAAAACCGCCCCAATTTAAAAGGGGCGGTTCGGTTTTGAGGCACAATACTGGTTTGACCGCCTCCCGGCGGCGGGCCGCCCGCCCGTCCGGGCAGGCGCTGCGGGGCTTGCAGGCCGTTATTTGAACGAAGGAACTCTATGCAACTGGTCAAGACCGAACGAGACACCCTCCTAAGGCCGCTGCAAACCGTGAGCGGTATCGTCGAACGCCGCCACACGTTGCCGATCCTCGCCAATCTGCTGATCACGAAGAGCGGCTCGGACGTGTCGTTTCTGTCGACCGACCTCGAACTCCAGATCACCACGCGCGCCGATTTCGGCGTCGGCGGTGATCAGGTGGCGACCACCGTCGCGGCGCGCAAGCTGCTCGACATCCTGCGCGCGATGCCGGACGGCCAGGTCACGCTGACGCTCGCTGACAAGCGCCTGACCGTGCAATCCGGCAAGAGCCGCTTCGCGCTGCAAACGCTCGCCGCCGACGAATTTCCAACCGTGGCGCAAGCGAAGGATTTCGGCGCGAGCCTGAGCGTGCCGCAAAAAGCATTCCGTCAGCTGCTCGGGATGGTGCATTTCGCGATGGCGCAGCAGGACATTCGCTATTACCTGAACGGGATGCTGCTCGTCGTCGACGGCGACCGGCTGATGGCGGTGGCGACCGACGGCCACCGCCTTGCATATTCGTCAATGAAGATCGAAGGCTCGTTCGGCCGCCAGGAAGTGATCGTGCCGCGCAAGACGATTCTCGAACTGCAGCGCCTGCTCGAGGATATCGACGACACCGTCAAGATCGACATCGCGCAGACGCAGGCGAAATTCACGTTCGGCCAAGTCGAACTCGTCTCGAAGCTCGTCGAGGGCAAGTTCCCCGATTTCCAGCGCGTGATCCCGAAGGCCCACAAGAACACGTTCGAGATCGGCCGCGAGGAGTTGCAGCGCTCGCTGCAGCGCGCGGCCATCCTGACGTCCGACAAGTTCAAGGGCGTGCGCTGCATCGTCGCGCCCGGCCAGTTGAAAATCATGTCGACGAACGCCGACCAGGAGGAAGCGCAGGAAGAACTGGAAATCGCCTACCAGGGCGATACGGTCGACATCGGTTTCAACGTCACGTATCTGCTCGACGTGCTCGCGAACCTGAAGGTCGACACCGTGCAGGTGAGCCTCGGCGACGCAAGCTCGAGCGCGCTCATCACCGTGCCTGAGAACGACGAATTCAAGTACGTCGTGATGCCGATGCGCATTTGAGCGCGCGCGACTGACCGATATACCAAGGGGCGGCAAGCCCCTTTGGCGTTTTTATGGCGATTTGAGAAGTACCGCGCTGCCTTGCCGGCGGCCAGCAGAACCGGAAGAAATCCATGACTGAACAGCACAATTCGCAGCCCGAAAACAGCTATGGCGCATCGTCGATCCAGATTCTCGAGGGTCTGGAGGCAGTGCGCAAGCGTCCCGGGATGTACATCGGCGACACGTCGGACGGCACCGGTCTGCACCACCTCGTGTTCGAAGTGCTCGACAACTCGATCGACGAGGCGCTCGCCGGCCATTGCAACGATATCCACGTGACGATCCACGCGGACAACTCGATCTCCGTCACCGACAACGGCCGCGGCATTCCGACCGACGTCAAGCTCGACGACAAGCACGAGCCGAAGCGCTCGGCCGCCGAGATCGTGATGACCGAGCTGCACGCGGGCGGCAAGTTCGACCAGAACAGCTATAAGGTGTCGGGCGGGCTGCACGGCGTCGGCGTGTCGTGCGTGAACGCGCTGTCGAGCTGGCTGCGCCTGACCGTGCGCCGCAACGGCAAGAAGCACTTCATGGAATTTCAGCGCGGCGTCGCGCAAAACCGCGTGCTCGAAACGCGCGACGGCGTCGAAGTCTCGCCGATGCAATTGATCGGCGACACCGAAAACCGCGGCACCGAAGTGCACTTCATGGCCGATCCGACGATCTTCGGCACGGTCGAATACCACTACGACATCCTCGCGAAACGCATCCGCGAGCTGTCGTTCCTGAACAATGGCGTGCGCATTCGTTTGACCGATCAGCGCACCGGCAAGGAAGACGATTTCGCGTTCGTCGGTGGTGTGAAGGGCTTTGTCGAGTACATCAACAAGACGAAGAGCGTGCTGCATCCAACCATCTTCCACATCAACGGCGAGAAGGACGGCGTCGGCGTCGAAATCGCGATGCAATGGAACGACAGCTACAACGAAAACGTGCTGTGCTTCACGAACAACATCCCGCAGCGCGACGGCGGCACCCACCTCACCGGCCTGCGCGCGGCGATGACGCGCGTGATCAACAAGTACATCGCCGACAACGAGATCGCGAAGAAGGCGAAGGTCGAGACGACCGGCGACGATATGCGTGAAGGGCTGTCGTGCGTGCTGTCGGTGAAAGTGCCCGAGCCGAAGTTCAGCTCGCAGACGAAGGACAAGCTCGTTTCGTCGGAGGTGCGCGCGCCGGTGGAAGAAGTGGTCGCGAAGGCGCTCGAGGAATTCCTGCTCGAAACACCGAGCGACGCGAAGATCATCTGCGGCAAGATCGTCGAGGCGGCGCGCGCGCGGGATGCCGCGCGCAAGGCGCGCGAGATGACGCGCCGCAAAGGCGTGCTCGACGGCGTCGGCCTGCCCGGCAAGCTCGCCGACTGCCAGGAGAAAGACCCGGCGAAGTCGGAAATCTACATCGTCGAGGGCGACTCGGCCGGCGGCTCGGCCAAGCAGGGGCGCGACCGGAAATTCCAGGCGATCCTGCCGCTGCGCGGCAAGGTGCTGAACGTCGAGAAGGCGCGCTACGACAAGCTGCTGTCATCCGAACAGATCGTCACGCTCGTAACCGCGCTCGGCTGCGGAATCGGCAAGGATGACTACAATCTCGACAAACTCCGCTACCACCGGATCATCATCATGACCGACGCGGACGTCGACGGCGCGCACATCCGCACGCTGCTGCTCACGTTCTTCTACCGGCAGATGCCGGAGATGATCGAGCGCGGCTACGTGTATATCGCGCAGCCGCCGCTCTACAAAGTGAAGGCTGGCAAGGACGAGCGCTATCTGAAAGACGACGCGGAGCTGAGCGCGCACATGCTGCGGCTCGCGCTGCAGAACTCCGAACTCGTGCCGCAGGAAAACGCCGCCTCCATCTCGGGCGATGCGCTCGGCGAGTTGGCGCGCTCGTATCTGCTGTCGCGCGGCGTGATCGAGCGGCTCGGACGGCTGTACGACCCGGCGGCGCTCGAGGCGATCATGGACGGCGTATCGATCGATCTGTCGAACGACACGGCAATGCAAGCGTCCGCGAAAGCGTTGCAGGCCGCGCTCGAGGACGACGCACACAAGAACGAAGTGCGGGTTCTGCCGGCGTATGACGAAGTGCGCGAGCACCGGTCGCTGCGGATCGAGCGGCCGCACCATGGCAACGTTCGCGTGTCGGTGATCGACGAGGAATTTCTTATCACCGCCGATTACCAGCAGCTCGTGAATACCGCGAATACGTTCAAGGGGTTGATCGGCAACGGTGCGCTGATCAAGCGCGGCGAGCGCAGCTCCGAGGTGTCGAACTTCAAGAGCGCGATGCAATGGCTGATGTCCGATGCGGAGCGCAATATGTCGAAGCAGCGCTACAAGGGGCTCGGCGAAATGAATCCCGAGCAGCTGTGGGAAACCACGATGGACCCGAATGTGCGGCGCTTGCTGCGCGTGCAGATCGAGGATGCGATCGCGGCCGATGGAATTTTCACGACGTTGATGGGCGATGAAGTCGAGCCGCGGCGCGCGTTTATCGAGTCGAATGCGTTGCGGGCGGGGGATATTGATGTTTGAGGGGGGTGTTTTGCCCATAAGCATCCCAACTGATCCCTTCGGCCCTCCACAAAACAAAAAGCGCGCAACCCGCGCTTTTTGTTTTTCGATCAACCCTCGCTACGCTTCTCCCTCCAACCCGGCCGCCTCGTTCGCACGGGCCGACAGCGGCTCGCCGATCGCATAAAAATGGCCGCCCGCGACATGATGCAGACTCCGCCATGCCGGGCCCGCGCGCTCGAAGCGCCAGTGGCCCCCCTGGAATACGCGCGTGTCGGACCATGCATCAACGATCTCGCCAATGAATAAGTCATAAGCCTGCTGGTTATGAAGCTCGGGAATAAGCTTGCATGCGAGCCAAGCCGAGCAGCCCGCAACGAACGGCAACGCATAACCGTCGATGTCGAACAGCGTCACACCCGCCTGTTGCAGCTTACCCGGCTCGTCCACTGCACTCACGGTGCCGACTTCATGCGTCAGCTGTAATTGCGCCACCGTCGGCACCTGAATCGCGAACAAGCCGCTCTGCTCGATAAGCGCACGCGTTTTTGTCGCCTTGTCCAGCACGACCGTCAGCTTGGGTGGAGAGAAATCCAGTGCGCACACCCATGCTGCCGCCATCACGTTGTCCACGCCCTCGTGACGGGCCGATACGAGCACGGTCGGCCCGTGATTGATGAGCCGGTAGGCTTTGGCCAACTCGACTCGGGCGATATGGTTGTTCATTCACACTCCTCAAGAACGAGGCGCTTTTCAGATAAACATCCAGCTAATCGGCGCGCCCTCAGCCTTTCATTATTGCACGCCGGTCTATATCGTTTTGCATGACGCATACGCTCCACTCTGGTGCAAACGGACTAATTCATCGAAGTTTCATGTCACCATTCAATCTAAATCTTAAATGGCTGCCAAAATAAATTGGCATATCCGGCAACACGCCGATTCGACGGCGCCATATACCTTCGGATATCTTCACCAAGTCGTTCAAATGAATATTATGAGCGATATGGTTTCACCAACACCAACAGATAAGAGCAATAACGCAAACTCGTATTGAAACGAGCAATTCTCGTATTTGCTCCAATTTTGGCGAGTGTGCAAACCAAACAAAAAAACATATCGAGACCCTCGAAAGAGACCAGATACATCAGCCAGCCACACTTCCATAAGCGAGGTATTTCTATTCGAATTGTCCCTGCAATAGCGCGGTCGTCGACCGTTTATCCATTTCACCGAGTTTCATTTTCCCGCGATCGTCTCTGGAGGCATCCATGAACCGAGTCCGCAATTCCGGCATCACGCATCCCGCACCGTTCTTCTCCGAATCGGAAAGCCTGGAACGCAAAGCGAAAATCGACCGATATCTCGATAAAAAAATGGAGGAATGGCGTCAGTCGATTCCCTATGCGTCGCACATGAAAGACAAAAATATCAACATGAATTACTACCGCCGCACGCTGATCGAGCACGTGTGGCGCATTCGCCTGTCACGAGCGAGCCAGGCCAAGGCCATCTATAAGATCGCGCAAATCTCGCCGGCTGCCGCACAAGACTATGCGCATTATCAGGCCGACGAAATGCTGCATGACAAGCTCTACATCCGCGATTGCGAAGCAGCCGGTGTGTCGATCGAGGAAATCCTGAATACCGAGCCTTATCTGTCGACCAAACTTTTTGAAGGCTTCTTTTATTACACCCTCGAACATGAACACCCGATGGCGCCGGTGGTATCGAACTACCTCGTCGAATATACACAGGCCAAGCTGCAACCGGACATCGTAAAGAATCTCAAATCCACGCTTGGCCACGATCTGATCAAGGGGCAGGAGGCGCATCTCGTCGTCGACACGCGAGACGATCATTCGCTGGAAATGTGGAAGATCCTCAATCAACTCATTCTCAGCGAGGAGGATTACGAGGCTGTGTTCAAGTACATCGACGATGTACAGGAAATCCTCGCCATGTTCTTCCGCGAAATCTACGAAGACACGGTATTGGCACCGCAAAAATCCGCTGCGTGAGCGCCAGCGCCGACGCGCGGCATCCCGGATGCCAACGTGCCAGCGCCGTTTTTGCCGCCTGCCGATGGTTCGGCAGGCGGATCATGTATGTATCCCCGGAACCGATTCCTCATTTCACGATCCGCAGAATTCAGATCATTTGGAGGGAATATGTATTTGCGTGTCGAACCGATTAAGACGTTGGGGCGGGATATGAGGGTTCCCGCCTCGAAACCGGAAACGCAGCGCGCAATCATCGCCGCGAGTCTCGCCCAGGGTATCTCAACCGTGCGCAACGACTTGCGCTGCGTGGAAACGGAAACCATGAAAACCGCTTGCCGCAAGCTGGGCGCGACGATCGACGAAACCGCCGGTGCGCTGACGATCACCGGCACCGGCGGCCGCTTCAGCAACGACGTCCACGTCATCGACGCAAAAGGCTCCGGGCTCGTATTCCGCACGATGATGGCATTGAGCAGCATGCGCGGCATTCCGACGATTCTCACGGGCGATGCCACGCTGCGCCGGCGCGTCATGAAACCGCTGTTCGATGCGCTCCATGTGCTCGGGGCGAACTTCACCTATCTCGGCGACGAAGGCAAGGCTCCCGTGATCAATTGGGGTAAGGCGCTCGACGGCTCGCACTGCACGCTGGCGGGCGACATCAGCTCGCAGTTCGTCACCGCGCTGCTCATGACTGCGCCGCTCGCGCAACGCAGCATCGACATCCGGATGACGCCGCCTGTCCTATCCCAATCGTATATCGATCAAACACTCGATTTCATGAAGCTCGCGGGGCTCGACGTGCAAACCAGCCCCGACTACACCGCCTACCGCGTGTCGCCCGGAGCGTACCGGGCATTCGACACGCATATCAATGCCGACTTCACTTCGCTTTCCTATCTGCTGTTGGCTTGCGCGCTTTTTCCCGGCGCCTATCGGATTGCCGGCATCCAGCAAGAAACACTGCAAGGCGAAAAACTTTTCATCGACATCGTCGAAGCGCTCGGCGTGCGGCTGCGCTACGCGCCCGGCCACATACTCGAAGTCGACAGCTCGAATGCCGGCCTCGAGGGCAATTTCGAGTTTGACGTCAGCAGTGGCCCCAACATCATTCCGACACTCGTCGCGCTGAGCCTTTTCGTCAAAGGCAAGCTGACCGTGCGGGGCGGCTCGGTCACGCGGTTTCACAAATCGTCGCGCATCGAATCGATGGTTGGCGAAGTCCGCAAGCTCGGCGCGGACATCGAGATCATCCGGCATCCGAACGGCCACACGGACGGCTTCGTCACACGCGGCAGGGATCGTTATGCGGGCGGGATTTCGCTCAGCAGTTGCGGCGATCACCGCAACTTCATGTCGCTGTTCGTCGCGGCATTGCGTTTTGACAATGCGTGCAACCTCGACGGCTATGCCGACGTGTCGTGCTCATTTCCGGATTTCATCGATCAGTTCCGCGAACTCGGCGTGGAAAGTCTTGCTGCAAACCATTACTACGTTGCAGCCGCGGACGAATGAATCGAAGTCGTCGGACGACGCCTCGCGCGTCGTCATACTTCCTTCCCACCACCTTGGAGATTCCAGTGGACAAGCGATTCAAACTCGAAAGCAGCGGTACGCAAGCGTCGCAGGCCGGCAATCGTGCTCGATCGCAATCCCGCACGATGCCATTGGAAAGTTCGTGCACGCCTGCCAAGCCCATCTGGCAATCCACTTTACAGCCGATGCTGGATAACGAATCCGGCCACGCGCCTCCCAAACTGTCGTCCCGGCAGCAGCAAATCCTGATTTACATCATCCGTGGCTATCAAAACAAAGCGATTGCCCATTTGCTCGGCATCGAAATCGTCACGGTCAAGATGCATATCGGCGTACTGTTCAAAAAGCTGGGCGTCCGAAACCGCACCACGGCGGCCGTGCGCGGCATCGATCTGATCCGCGAAAGAGCGGACAAAGCATCGACAAACGTATATTGAACTGCTGCCAGGGGCATCTCGCGTCATCTGCTGGCAGCGCATGCGGTTCCGCGCATTTCTTCGAAAAAAACAAATTGCCCGCGTCACTGCCCGGCTTTGCGCCATATCGCCGGAATGGGCGCGCCTGGGTGCGTCCGTTCCGGCGCCATGAATGGCGGATATCGACGGCACACAGGCCCGGCCACCGGTTGCTTCGCCGCAGCGGCCTGAGCGGACCGGAAGCGGCCGCGCAAGCCGCATCCGATATCAACGATCGCGGGTACCGCCGCTGCCCGGCGTGGCGCGCGGCTTCAGGCGATCCGATAACGAGCCAGCGCCGCCTGGTCCCATTCAACGCCGCTGCCCGGTGTGTCGTTCGGCACCGCGTTGCCGTCGACGATCCGCATCGGCTCAGCCAGCACGAGATCGGCATAATCGTAATACTGCAGCCAGTGCGCGGTCGGCGTAACCGCCATCAGATGCGCGCTGAATTCCTGATAGTTATGCGTGCTCACTGACAACGACGCCGCATCGGCCAACGCCGCGCCTTGCATCCAGCGCGAGACGCCGCCGATCTTCATCAGATCGAACATCAACAGATCGGATGCGCCGGCTGCAATGCATTTGCCAAGCTCGTTCGTCCCAAAACAATTCTCGCCCATCTGAATCGGCGTGATTGTCTCGCGCGCAATGCGCGCATGTCCCGCGTAGTCGTCCTGCCGAGTCGGCTCCTCGATCCAGCCCAGACCGAACGAATCGAGCGCCCTGCAGCAGCGAATCGCCTCGTCCACCGTCAGCCCCTGGTTGTAATCAACGCACAGCATCGACTTCGCGCCGAGCACGGATTTCACCGCGGCCACCACCTCGAGATCCTGTTCGAGCGAAATATGGCCGAGCTTGATTTTCATCGCCCGAAAGCCGCGCTCCAGCGATTGCTCCGCGAGCCGGCAACTGGCGTCGACACCGAGCATCCCGATACTCGAATACGCAGGAATCGGCTGCGGCGCGCCGCCGAGCGCGCGGGACAACGGAACGCCCAATGCACGAGCATGCGCATCCCAAAGCGCCATCTCGACACCGGCCACCGCCATGCTGATGAGCCCCGTATTGCCGACCAGATGAAAATGCGATTCGAGCAGATCGCGCGTATCGAGCGGAATAAGCTGCTTGCCTTCCAGCAGCTCGCCGAACGATGCGATCAGCGTCGACAGCGGTTTGAGAACGAGCGGTGTGAATACGAACAGATACGCATGCCCCGTTACGCCCTGCTCGGTGTGCAGATCGATCAGCACGAACGGCGCATCCGCAATCAAGCCGCTTGCCGTCCGGATGGGGTTCGACATCGGCAACCTTACGGCAGTGACCGTCAATTCGCGAAACGTCAACGCAGACGACATGAACTCTCTCCCTATCGATGCAGCCCCGGTTCAGGCCCGGCGACGAGCGCCGCCGGCCGCTCGCGGCCGCTTACAGCGTCAGAATTGCGCGCACACGACAATCAGCCCGGACGTCACGAGCATCAGCCCCCAGCGCTCGAGCATGCCGAGCTTCTCGCGCATCAGCTTGCGAGACACCAGATAACTGAACAGCACCTCGACCAGCCCGAGCGTGCGCACGTCCGCCGCACCGTGAAGCGCAAGCGCGGTCAGTTCGCCGATGGTCGCCAGCGCGCCGACCGTTCCGACCGTCAACGAAAAACGCCAGATCCGAACGATCGCGAGCAATCCGGCGCGATTCGCCAGCAGCAGATATCCGCCCAGCAGGACCGACTGGATCAACTGCGCCCACAGCACGCCCCACGCGCCGCTCATCCACGGCGTCACGCCCGGCTGATGCAATGCCGCCGCGCGATAGCCGACCGCCATCAATGCAAACGCCGCGCCCGCGCCCAACCCATAAACAGCCGATAAACCGAACCCGCCGCCCACATCCGTCGCACGCCGCCCCGGTCCCGAACAGGTCAGCAAGATAACGCCCAGCATCGCGATCAGCATGCCCAGCATCGAAAGCCCGCCCGGCGCTTCATGCAGCACCAGCAGCGAAACCAACGCCACTTGCAGCGGTTCGGTTTTCGAGAACGCCACCGCCACGACGAAATTGCACTGCTTCATCGCCATCAGCAACAACGCGGTCCCGCCCAACTGCGCGAGCGCCCCCAGCGTCAACCACCCCGCCCACGCCGCCGTTACCGCGGGCAGCCCGCCCCCCATGCGCGATAACAACAGCACCCATAGCAGCGAAAACGGCAGGCCGTACAGAAACCGCACGAGCGTTGCAGGCAATGTCCCGGCCTGCTCGGTCAGGCTGCGCTGGGCGGCATTGCGCACGGTGCGTCCCAATGCTGCGCACAAGACGATCGGCACCCAGGCCCACTCCCATACAGTCGACGCAAGCAACGGCACCTCCATAGTCATCCGAATCGCATCACCGGCGGGCAAAGAGGCTGAATCGCTCCTGCGCCGATGCTCCGTCCCCGCGCGGGCCGCGCGGACCATGCCATGTGCTGCCGGCGCGCTCAGTCCACGCGCTTCCACACCGATATCGGCACATCGCCGTTCGGGCGCGCGACGACGCGATAGCTCAATTCATTGCCGTTCAGTTCATACGTGCGCTTTTGCTGCTCGCCTTCCCAGTTCGGAAACGACGCATGTTGAATGTAAAAAACCAGCGTGTGCGATGCGGGATCGATTTCGAGCATGCCGAAGTGCGTGCTCGATCCCATCACGGCATCCTTGTATTCAGCCTGCGTTCCCGAACGTTTGTCGCCCGAGCCAAAGCGCTCGCGTTCCGCCTTGAAGATCTGCAACGAATAACGCCCGGCGCGATCGATCATCAAGAGCCCGGACGGCGCGGCACCATAATCGCGGCCGCGCGTGCCGTCCGCATGCTCGACGTCCGCGGCCACGAGCATCCACGTGCCGGCAAGCGAAGCCGGCGCACCACCCGCAACCGATATGATCGGCATCGCAAGCATTCCGCCCGCGCATGCCAGCTTCATGGCCAATCGAATCAGCGATCCAGCGTTCGTCATATCGAGTCTCCGGGTTCGTCATCCAAGGTATCGGATTCATTGCTCATCTGCGTCAAACCGGCATTCGCGCCGGCGCTTTGCATGCGGCTTTGATGATAGCCAAACAACTCTGAAGGAGATGCGATAATTCCGTATCGATGCTGCGGGAAAACTGAATCATGTCTCTGCCGAATCTCGATATGGATGTGATGCGAACGCTGCTGGCCGCTCATCAATTGGGCAGCCTGAACCGCGCGGCCGAGCGCGTCGGCCGGTCCCAATCAGCGATCAGCCAGCAAATCCGCAAGCTCGAGGAACAAGTCGGCTTGCCGCTGTTTCGCCGCCAAGGGCGCGGCCTCGTGCTGACCGATGCGGGCGACGTGATCCTCTCCTACGCCAAGCGCATTCTCGATCTCAATGACGAAGCAATACGCTCGGTGCGCGGCGCGGCGCTCGAAGGCAGCGTGCGTTTCGGCTTGCCCAGCGATTTCGCGGAAACCTGGTTGCCCGGCGTTCTCGGCACATTCAAAAAAACCCATCCCGCGGTGCGCGTCGAAATCGCGGTCGAACCCAATCGCCTGCTGCTGGAGCGTCTCGACAAAGCGGAACTCGATCTAGTGCTGGCTCTCGGCCAGCAAGCGCGCCCCGATGCCGTGCATGTCTCGACGCTGCCGATGACGTGGATCGGCCCGCAAAACTTCACCCACCGCTCGAGCGCCGGCGCTCCACTGGATCTCGCGCTCTACAATCCGCCCTGCCTTTTTCGTCGCGCGGGCGTGCAGGCGCTCGACGACGCGAATATTTCATGGCGGCTCGCTTATACGACCGCGAGCCTTCAAAGCTTGTGGGCAGGCGTCGCCGCGGGCCTCGGCATCACGCTGCGCACGGCGGCCGGCATTCCGCCCACGCTTCGCCGGCTCGGCGTGCGCGACGGGCTGCCGGAGCTGCCCACGGTGGATTTGTGTCTGCATGGCGCGCACCGCAAACTGTCCCCCGCGCTCGAACAACTCAAGCAAGCCGTGCTGGAAAGCGCCGTCGAGCATCTTGCCGTTTGACACGCCGCCGCACGGCATGGCCGCCATCGAACCGTTCATGCGAAGCTTGCCGGCTGCATTCGGCATGGCCGTCACGCCGCTTGCGCCACGGCCGCCGCGACGGCAGGCATCACACGCTCGTCGAAGATGTCTGGAATGATGCGGCCGGCATCGAGCTGATCCGCATCCACCAACCCCGCAATCGCGTGCACGGCGGCCAGCTTCATCGCATCGGTAAACGCCGGTGCGTGGCTGTCCAGCACGCCGCGAAAGAGCCCTGGATACGCAAGGCCGCCGTCTATCTGGTTCGGAAGATCGCTGCGGCCGGTCGCAACGATTGCCCGCGTCCCACGCAAGTCGGCCGGCAGAATTTCGGGTTCGGGATTCGCCAGCGCAAACACGATCGGCTCGCGCGCCATCGATCCGATATCGTCGGCCTTCACCACGCCCGGGCCCGATACACCGAGAAACACGTCCGCGCCCGCGAGCAGGTCGCGCAGCGTGCCGGTCTCGCACGCGCCGTTCGTATGCTCGGCAAACCACGCTTTCGATGCATTGAGATCGGCACGGCCGCGATGAATCGCGCCGATCCGATCGCACGCGATCAGCCGCGTCACGCCGAGTTGCATGAACATCTTCGCGCAGCCGGTGCCGGCCGCGCCCGCTCCCACCATCACCACCTTGATCTCGCCGATGCGCTTGCCAACGCGCTCCAGCGCATTGAGCAGCGCGGCGCTCGCCGAAATCGCCGTCGCGTGCTGATCGTCGTGCAATACCGGAATGCCCAGCACCGATTCGAGCCGCGCCTCGATCTCGAAGCAGCGTGGCGCGGCAATATCCTCGAGCATCACCGCACCGAAAGCCGGGGCGATGCGCGCGACGGTATCGGCGATCTCCCCGCTGTCGCGCGTGTCGACACAGATCGGCACCGCATTGATGCCGGCGAAGCGCCGAAACACGAGTGACTTACCCTCCATCACGGGCAGCGCGGCATACGGGCCGACGTCGCCAATGCCGGATACGGCCGTGCCGTCCGTCACGATCGCAACTGTGTTCTGCCGGATCGTGTAGCGCCGAATCAACTCTGGATCGCGATGAATCGCGGCCGCGACGCGCGCGAACCCGGGCGTATAGACGCGAGCCAGATCTTCGCGGGTTTCGATGTTCACCCTGCCCGTCATCTGCAGCTTCCCGCCGAGATGCGCCTGAAACGCCGGATGAGATAGATCGACCATGAGCATGAGTTCCCGACTGAAATTGGACTGGATTGCAAAAACAACGCCTCCGCGCTGACGCGCCGGCTATTCGCAATAGCTGATTCGAAAATGCGCGTCCGATTCGTGCTCGAGCACGTCGATCGATTGCGCGAGCGCGTGTTTGTCGACCACCCAAAGCGCATCCATTACACAAATCGCGCGGTCCGAATCTTCGAGCTTCAACCCTGGCTTTCCGTGCAGTTCGAGCAGATCGGGCGGCTGTCCGGCCGCCTCGTATTCGATCGTCTTGATCGTGCGGCCCTTTTCTCCGTACTTGCTGACGAACAGCGTGGCGCGCCGTTCGGCTGGATCGTCGAGGCCCGCAAGCTGCGACACGCGGTCGATGAACGCATGAAACATCGCGCACTCGGCATCGTTCTTCAGCAACAGCGAGCGCAGCCACATGTCCAGCATCGACACGCCGGTTACGCGCTCGGTGCTGGCGTTGATCAGGCTGCCGCCCATGCGTGGATTGATCTCGATGATTTCCCAGCGCCGTTTCGCTTCCCAATACTTCATCTCGACGTGATACGCCCCTTGCGTCAAACTGATACGCGTGAGGCAATCGCAGACGAATCGCGCGCCGTCCAGCAAGATGTCGCGCGCTAGCGAAATGGGTGGAGAAATCGACATGCTTTCGAGCGTGGTGCGCTGCAAGCGCTCGACGCGCGCTTTTTCATGGATGCAAATGACGCGCGGGCGATCGGCCGCGACGATCTCGAAGCTGAATTCCGGCCCTTCGACATACTCTTCGGCGAAAAACCCGTACTTGCCCATGAAGATGGCCGACAATTTCCGGTCGTCCAGCATTTGCGCCTGCATCCTCGGCAAATCGTCGAGATCACGCACGCTCTCCAGAATGAAGCACCCGAACGATGCCGCGCCGCGCACCGGCTTGACGAACCAACGGCGCGACGGATCGAGGTCGAGCCGCGCCGGGTCCTCGCCCTCGTTGAGCCGCACGCTCGTCACCGCGCTGAGCCCGGCGCGACGGAGAAACTCGCGACAACGGAATTTGTCCAAACTCATCTCCAGCGCCTCGCGCGGTGCATCCCGTGAGCCGAGCGCACGGTTCAGATCGGCCATCAGCAGGCGATAGCCTTCGAAGGTCGCGATCGCTGCGAGCAGCCGGTAATGACGTTGCTCGAAGGTCCGAACCGCTTGCTCGACGTCTGCCTGCGTGAGTTCGGCGTGATCGGCGAGCACCCAGTCGTCGAGCAGTGCTTTGTTCCGCTCGAATACATCGGGATCGGACGGCAACGAACTGAGCGCAACGAGCGCGATATCACGTGTGGCGAGCAGCGTATTGAGTTCGCGTGTAAAAGAGTTGCCCTGATGCATCAGCAAGACGATGGCGTCTTTCATTGCATAGTCTCCCCGGCCGGCTGAAGCATCCCGAGCGTTTGTTGGTAGGCGAGCAGCGCATCCACCAGCAGACCGGCGCCGTCGCGGCAGGGATCGACCACCGGCAGGCCGGTTTGCTCCTGCAGCACCTGCACTTCGTGGCGGTATGCTTCGTCGCTCAAGCCCGCGCTGTTGACGCTGATCGCCACCACTTTCGCCGGCCGCTCGAAGACGGTCAGCGCTTCGTTGAGCCCGATCAGCTCCGGAAGCGGCCGAATCTTTGTATTCCAGACCTTCGTGCGCTCGAGCCCGAGCCGATGGCAGAAAATCAGCGCATGCGGCAAACCGCCATGCAGCAGCGCCAACGCAATGCCGCTCGCGCCGATGTGATTGAGCGAACCCTGACCTTCAAGCACGACCCAGTCGTTTCCCACTGCCGCATCGAGCACCACCCTTTCCGCCGCGCCGGCGACAAAGTCGCTCGGAATGCAGTCGACGACGATTCCGGTGCCGGAAATCAGCATGCCGGTTTGCCCCGTCGCCGCGAATCCGGTGCGGATGCCGCGCCGGTTGGCCTCGTGAGTGATTTCGAGCGCCGCTGTCTTTTTTCCGATATTCGAATCGCTGCCGCACGTATGCACGACGAAACAGTCCAACTCCAGCACGCGCGCCTTGTTGAGTTCGAGCGGCACCGGCTCTTTCGTCTCCCAGACAGTAATGCCGGCCTCGCTCGCTGCTTTCGCGAGATCCGGATCGGCATGCAATCTGAAATGGATGCTGTTGATCACATGCAAGCCGCGCTGCATCGCCGTGCGAATCGGCTCCTTCCATCCGGGCGGCAGCTGCGCGGAATGCAGCCCCTTGCCGATGAACAGCACCTCCGGGCCGAACGCCAGCGCTTGTTCGATATCCGCCACAACCGGGATGTCACCGCCATATCCGATCACGTCTTGCACGCGCTTGCCGGCCTGGGCGCTATCGATCACGGCGAGGCAGCGCTCGGGCCGGTAGCGCAGATAGGACGCCGCCACTTTGCTCGTGAATAGTCCAAAACAGCCTTCGGCGAAAACCACGCATTTCTTTGCAAGTGCGGTGGACTAGACTAAATCTGACAGTGGTTGGTTTTTCATGCTGGCGCGCATTGGCGCGAAGGGCGTAGCCCGTAGCGGCAATGCGCGCCGCGAACAGCAAGGAGTCCACC